>CAVRRE010000010.1:0-45115 GCA_963723535.1 uncultured Acidobacteriota bacterium | reverse complement strand
CAGGAAGTGCATCTCGGTTTCCGAGACCAGGGCCGGCCCCGGCGTGGGGAAGGCGTCACGCGCGCGAGGTCCTTCGCCCGGTTGGAAAACATGGTGCGCCCGGCGCGATTCGAACGCGCGACCTTTAGCTCCGGAGGGCAGGACCGGGGGGAGCCGACGACACCCTACGACAGCTCAGGGTAGGGAGAATCAACCAGTTGGCTCGCGGCGCCTCCCTCGACTGTCGTCGGTTCCCGTCAAGACACGGAGAAAACACGGAGAAACGCGGCCATTCTCGGTATCAGGCGACACCGAGCTTCCCGCGCTCCCCGTCGCGGGGCGCCGCGAGTCCCTCGGGCGTCATGAACTCGGCCAGATCCGCCGCCTCGTAGAACGGCCGGATTTCGTATTGCTCGTTCTTGCCCGGCATGGGGATTGGGAGCGCTTCGCCCAGGCCAACGCCTCGTCCATGTCCTTGACCTCCCAGATCGAGAACCCGGCCACCAGCTCGCGGGTCTCGGTGAACGGCCCGTCGATGACCGAGAAGTTCGGGAGGGACCATCGCAAACGATGCGCTTGGCCCGGGCGCTGTTCTGGAGCCCGGCGCCGGCCACGAAGACGCCGGCCTTGACCAGCTCCTCGATGAACTGGTCCATCGCTTTGAACGCCTCGGCCGTGGGGGGCACGCCCTTTTCGCTGTCCTCAGTGGTTTTCGCGAACACCATTACTCGCTCATCGTCTGTCTCTTTTCTTGAGCCGACCCCTTTGGTGTCCCATTGGGACGGCGAACGAGCTTGTCGGAAATCGACGCGTCCTGTAAATGCCAAGGCGGTCACATGACCGGCCGCAATTTCATCCGTGCAAGGCACTGGTTGAACCGCGGATCCGCGCGCAAGCTGTCCCACTGAGGGGCCACAGCGAGATGAATCAACGCAGGGTCGCGCGCGTCGAGCATTCGTTGAAGGTACTCGAAAGCTGCGTCGAGGTCTCCAATTTGGACGGCGTGCATCGCGAGTGGAAAATCGTCATTGCTGAAGTCGCGTAGCACATCTGACGCATGGTCACGCGCGCGCTGCATAATCTCGGCAGAGCGCTCGAGATCGCCCAGCTTCCAATAGGCGCCCGCCAGCAATTCACGAGCGGCCGGATGATGGGGATCGCGATCGAGCGCCTTGTTGGCCCACACGATCATGTCGTCGTACCGACGCTGATTCCAGCACGAGATCGCGATCTGGACGTGAGCGAGCGCCGACGTCGAGTCGCATTCCAAACCCTGCAGTTTCAGGTGAAGCCCGCGCTCCAGGTTGCCGAGCGCTTCCATCAATAAGCCGTAGTAGAGGTACGCCTCCGCGTTATTCGGGTCGATGGCCAGGGCGCGCTGGAAGCTGCGCTCGGCGGCGATCCAATCCCACTCCGCAAAGAACATCACCAGTCCCAGCGCCGCCTGTCCGTCGGCGCTTTGATCGTCCAACGCCACCGCGCGAAGCGCGGCGGTTTTCGCCTCCCCGAACGCTTCGACGAGCACGGCGCGATTAGTCCCCTCCGCCACCTTCGCGAGCGCCACGCCGGCGTATGCGCCGGCGTAAGTTGGATCGATCACCGTCGCGGCCTGAAACGCCTACACAGCGTCGGATACCTCGAAGTAAGACCCCGAGCGCAGATGCGCCCAACCGCGGGCCACGAGCTCCGAGGCTTCCGATGCACGCGCCGCATCGGTGGGCGAGGCATCGCCGACGCCTGTGGGTGTGACGGCGGCGGCGCCTGGATGCGAGCCAGACCGCCTCAGGAGCTCGAGCCGCACTGCATCTGGCATCGCTCGAGCTACGGTCGCGTCGAGCTGACGCTTCAGGGGCCACAGGTCGGTCAACAGCTCGCGCCCCGACTGGTAGCGGTCGTCTCTGCGTTTGTCGAGACACTTGAGCGTGATCCGTTCCAGCTCGAGCGGGATGTCCGGGTTGAGCCGCATCATCGTTTCCGGAGCCGCGTGCAGGATGCGGTGCATCATTTCCGCCCGCGTCGACCCGGAGAACGGAAGCTGCCCTGTGGCCATCTCGTAGATGACGACTCCCAGGCTGAACACGTCACTGCGCGAATCAGCGTCGCCGCCCACAATCTGCTCGGGGCTCATGTACGGCGCCGACCCGACAACGCTGCCGACGGCAGTCACAGGATCGACGGTCCACTCGCCATTCAGACTGCCTTCGTCGTGGCGGGCCAGCTTTGCCACGCCGAAGTCGAGCACCTTCACGTTACCGCGGTGCGTCAGCATCAGGTTGGCTGGCTTGATATCACGGTGCGTGATGCCCTTTGCGTGCGCGAGATCCAACGCGTCCGCGGCCTGCACGGCGATATCGACAACCTCGGGCGGCGTCATTCGACGGCTGATCCTCGTCAGAAGGGTCTCTCCTTCGACGTGCTCCATGACGATGAAGGAGACGCCATCGCTCTCGCCGACGTCGTAGATGGTGGCCACATTCGGATGGTTCAGCGCGGATGCAGCCTTCGCTTCGCGCGTGAAGCGTTGCATGCGGTCCGCGTCCGCAGCGAACTCTTCGGGCAGGATCTTCAGTGCGACGGCCCGGTCCAGTCGCGGATCGCGCGCGAGGTAGACCTCTCCCATTCCGCCGGCACCGAGCAACGACAGGACCTGATAGTGACTGATGGTTCTGCCGATGAGCGTCCCCTCCGTCGACTCCCTCGAGGCAGGGCCGCGATGTCCACCGCCGGCCGCTCGAGGAATGTCTCGGCATCGGTCGCGTACGCGAGAAGGGACTCCACCTCGCGTCGCAACGCTTCGTCACCGCTGCACGATTTGTCGAGGAATGCGCCACGTTCCGCTGGGTCGACATCGAGAGCGGACTGATGGATGCGCTTGACCGTCGTCCAATGGTCCATCACGGCCTGGTTCATGTCGGACTCCTGGAGGCGGGGTTGGAACCGCGTCGCCGCGGTGTACCATACCGTCCTCTATCTATAGAAGGCGCCATCCGACCGGTAAAACTGTCATGTCGCCGAATTCCGACAGCGGACCTACCGAGCTGCTCCGAGCGTGGAGCCAGGGCGACGGATCCGCCCTCGACCGACTGATCCCGCTGGTCTATGAGGAGCTCCACCGTCTCGCACGGCGCTATATGCGCCGGGAGCGGCCGGATCACACGCTGCAGGCGACGTCGCTGGTGAACGAGGCGTACCTGCGGCTAATCGACGTCAATCGCGTCGAATGGCGGAATCGCGCGCACTTCTTCGCTGTGGCGGCGCAGATGATGCGGCGGATCCTGGTGGAGTCTGCGCGCAGCCGACAGCGACAGAAACGTGGTGGCGGTGTGGTTCACGTGAATCTCGCCGATCTGCAAGAGCTGCCAGACTTGAAGGAGCACGACGTCGTTGCGCTCAACGATGCACTCAGCGGACTGGCGACGTTCGATGCTCGCATGGGCCAGGTTGTCGAGTTGAGATTCTTTGGCGGCCTGACTGTCGAAGAGACAGCGGATGTTTTGAAAGTCTCACCGGAGACCGTCATGCGTGACTGGAAGACCGCGAAGGCCTGGCTCCTCCGCGAGATCAAGCAAGGCCACCCGACTGTTTCGAGCAAGGTCGCACCACGATGCGGGCCAGGCCCGCGATGAGCCTGGCCCGTTCGATCCGTAGGTCGCTTCGATCGCCTCTCTCGTTCCATCCGCCGCGGGACGAACGCGGGGCTCCGTCCTCACTCCGATCGCAGCGCTTGGATGACGTCCACGCGCGACGCACGGACCGCGGGCAAGAGCGACGCGAGGATCGCCGCGGCCGCTAGAAGCGCAGCCGCTCCGGCGATCGGCAGCACGCCCGGCATCTGAGCCACGCCGAACAGCCGGCTCGCGACCCAGGCCAGCGCGATCCCGCCGAGGCCGCCGACCAGGATTCCCGCGGCGGCGATCGCAGCGCCCTCGCGGAGGACACCGGCCCTGAGCTGGCGCGGCTCGCATCCGACCGCGAGCCGGATGCCGAACTCACGGGTCCGAGCGCCCACCGAGAACGCCAGCACGCCCGCGACGCCGACGACCGCGATGAGCAGCGCGATGCCGCCGAAGGCCGAGAACACGAACGCGTTCAACCGCTGCGGCGTCAGCACCTGGGTGCGAACGTCCTCGAGCGTCGCCGGCCGCTCGACCGCCTGGTCGCCGGAGATGTCGTGGAGGGTACGCGTCACGGCCGGGACGAGCGCGTAGGGATCGGCTGCGGCGCGGACGAACAGGCGGCTCGGCTCCCCGAGCTGCCGCCACGGGAGGTACACCGTCATCGTCGGCACCTGCACGACGTTTTCGTCGTCCACGTCGGCGACTACGCCGACGATGCGGCTCGGCCGGGACTCCATGCCGGTGCGGCTGTCGAGCCACAGGTGCCGGTTGACCGCTTCGCCGTTCCGGAAGAGCCGCTGCGCCACGCTCTGGCTGACGATGGCGACGGACTCGGTGTCTGAACGGTCCCCGTCCGTGAAGTCGCGGCCCGCGACGATCGGGACACCGAGCACAGCGAAGAATCGAGGCGAGACGGGCCGGACCATGCATGTCGGGTTGTCCTCGCCGCTGGCGGGCTGGTACCCCTCGAACCCGAACTGGAGCTTCATGGAGCTCCACGCGTCGCGCCAGGGCACGACCATCCCGGACGCGACCCCCTCCACACCCGGCAGCGCGCCGATCCGCCGCGTGGCTTCCTGGAAGAAGTTCTCGGTTGCTTCGCCGCCGGCGCCGGGCGCGGGCGGCGGGACGTCGACCGCCAGGACCTGCCGCATGTCATAGCCGGTGTTCGCCGTCGACATCGCATTCAACGTCGCGACCAGCATGCCGGCGCCCACGAGCAGCACGAAGGAGCACGCGATCTGCGTCGTCGCGAAGATCTTGAGACGGCGGTTCGTGCCCGGCGTGATCCGAATCCCGCCGACAGCGGGACTCAGAGCGCTCGACCGGTCGAAGGAGGGGAGCCGTGGCACGTAAGCGAGGAGCACCGCCGCCACCAGCGCGAGTCCCGCCCCGAGGCAGAGCACGCTGGTATCCACCGTGGCCTCCAGCGCGCGGACGGAGAAGCGCGCCGCATAGCGGGCCGCCACGGCCACGAGCGGCCTCGCGAGCAGCAGGCCGAGCGCGGCACCCGCGACGCAGAGGACGAGGCTCTCCGCGAGCAGGGTGCGCCGGAGCGCGCCCCGGCTGGCGCCGAGCGCGGCGCGAAGTGCGAGCTCGGATTCGCGGCGGACCGACCGGCTCAGAATCAGGTTGGCGACGTTCGAGCACGCGATCACGAAAACGACCGCCGCCGCCGCCAGGAGCAGCAGGAGGATCGTCCGTGCGGGCGACGCGAGCTGGTCGCGGAGCGTCTTGACCTCGAGCCCGACCCGGGCGCCCGCGGAGTAGGACTCCGGGTGGGCGTGCATCATCGACGCGTGGACGGCCTCCAGCTCGGCTCGGGCCCCCTCCAGCGTCGCGCCCGGCGCGAGCCGACCGAAGAGCTCGGTCATGCGGTGCCAGCGTTCGTTCTGCATCGTCGCCCCGAGATGGTGCGGGCTCGTCACGACGTTCGCGATGATCTGCGTCTCGGCCGGGTAGGGCACCGACGGCTCGAGGACGCCGACAACCGTCGCGTTGCCGGGACCCAGACGAATGACCTTGCCGACGACGGACGGATCGGCGTGGAGCACCGTCGTCCAGAACCGGTGAGTCAGGACCGCGACCGGCGCCGCCTTGGGCCCGTCGTCGCCGGAATTGATCAGCCGCCCGAGCGCCGGCCGGAGCCCCATGACGTCGAAGAACGATCCGTTGACCACGCCTGCCGTCACGACGCGAGGCTCCCCGCCGAACCAGATCAGCGTGAAGTCGACGGTGGAGAAATCGCCGAACGCCGAGATCGACTTCACGCCCGACTCGAGGTCGCCGATCTCCGGCATGGAGAAGTTCATGTTCTCGGTCCCGATGCCCGGCGCCGACTGGCGGATGTAGAGCAGCCGATCCGCATCCCGATTGACGAGCGGACGCAGAAGCACGCTCCGAACGACGCTGAAGATCGCCGCATTGGCCCCGATGCCGAGCGCGAGCGTCACGACCACGGTGATGGCCAGTCCCCGGGTGCGCAGAAGAGAACGCAGGCCGATTCGCACTTCCTGGAAGAGCAACAGCATGGCGTCGGACCAGCGGCTGTACCAGACCCGATGCATCGAATCGCGGACGGCCGCCATGGACCCGAACTCCTCGAGGGCGGCTTGCCGGGCGGATTGTGGATCCTCGCCACGCTCGATCCGTTCCCGAATGCTCAGCTCCAGGGCGCTGCGGATTTCGTCCTCGAGGTCGCGGTCGTCGGGTCGCATGGCTGCTCGGCTATTCCTCGGCCGCCGGTGCGGGGTTCATGATCCGGCCGATCGCGCGGACGAGCTGTGACCAGCGGTCCTGCTCGCGGATCAGTTGGGCCCTGCCGGAGGGTGTGAGACGGTAGAACTTTGCCCGCTGATTCGCCTCGCTCAATCCCCATTCGGACTTCAGCCATCCCCGCTTCACGAGCCGGTGCAGGGCAGGGTAGAGCGAGCCGGTCTCGACCCTGAGCAGCTCCTCCGACTGCCGGCGGATGGCCTGGCCGATCCCGTGGCCGTGCTGAGGTCCCCACCGGAGGGTCCGCAGGACGAGCATGTCGAGGGTGCCCTGGAGGAGCTCGAGGCGCGGATCGTCGGGGGTCCTGGTCATTGTCGTAGACCGTCTACTACCCTGTACGTAGAACGTCTACGGCTTGTTTCAAGCGGGCGGGAGGGTTCAGCCAAGTCGTTGGAAAATATGGTGCGCCCGGCGCGATTCGAACGCGCGACCTTTAGCTCCGGAGGGCAGGACGACGGTGGGCCCACGGGAGCTGACGACAGCTTAGAGTAGACCGCCCAACGAGATGTCTCTTGGCGTCTGCTCTGGACTGCGAACGGCTGACGGCAAGACACGGAGAAAACACGGAGAATCGTCCCGACTCGTTCTGGATCCGGCGCGGCCTAAGCCCATGCGGAAATAGAGCCGGAGCACGCCCCCGGCCGTTCGAGGAGCGACCTGGAAACCGTAGGCCGCACCAGCGCACGATCCGTCTGCATCACCCCGCGCGCCCTGGTCCTACGCCCGGCAGGAGCATCTTGCGCAGCGACGCACATCGGATCGATGCCGCGACGCGCGAGATGGCTCGAAAGGTGTAGAAGTGGTGCGCCCGGCGTCGATTTGAATGCGCAACCTTAAACCGGAGGGGAAAAAAGAGCGGACGCCAGCCGAAGTGTACCGAGTCCATCCACAACAGCCTTTCGCGACCGGACCCCTAGGGGCCGAGTGGATCTTTCCCGGGCGCACTTTACGGAAAAACGCGGACAGCCAAGCGTTCCTACGGGTTCGTCTCGCGATCCGGGGCGATGTGTCAAGCGACGTATGATCGGTTGACTTGGGATGACGCCAGCGGCCGGCACTCGCCTCGGCTCATTCGAGATCCCGTCACCTCTCGGCGCAGGTGGAATGGGAAAGCTATACGGCGCGCGAGATAGCGATCAAGGTGCTGCCTGCGGAGGTGCGCCGGATCCGTCGAGGCAAGCCTTTCGAGAAAGAATCGCGGTCTGCCTCGGCCGTGGACGATCCGACCCTCGTCACCGCCTACGCCTTCGAGTCCGAGAACGGGGCTCGTACATCGTGATGGAGCTCGTGAGGCGAAGGGGCTTCGCAAGCTGCTCGTCGGCGGTGCGCGATTCCGATCAAGAAGCTGCTACCGATCGCGAATCAGATCGCGGAGAGTTGGGCCAGGGCACGAGGCGGGGATCTTGCGCTGAAAAGCTCGCCAGCGGGAGGAGAGCATGAAGGCTCAAAACGGAAGAACGGTGTCGATGGCTGCTGTGGTGGCCCTGGCTGCGCTCGCCGTTGCCATTCCGTTGTCGTCGCTTTCAGGAGACGCCTCTCACGATCAAGTGGCCGAGCCGCTGATTTCGCTCGCTGAGCCGCCGGAACCCGCTCCGGCCGAGCCGTACGACTCGAGCCCGTGCGCACGGGCAAGGTCCGGCGTGCCGGTATACCTCTTCTCAGGTGAGGTCTACCAAGAAGCTGTCGATCTACGCATCCAGGGGAGAGGTGTCGACTTTGTGTGGGCACGCAAGTACCGCTCCCGCATCGGGCCGAAGACGGTCCAGGGCAACGGTTGGGATTACTCCTACGACATCCGCATCATGTCCATCCCCAACAAGCGCAACGAGCTCGAGGTCCACGACGGCAACACGAGGCGTGACGTCTACATCCGTCAGCCGGATGGCAGCTACGCGCGCGACGAGTTCTTCCGTGAGCTGGTCCCCAACCCTGACGGCAGCTTCGCGCTGGTCTTTCCGGACACCTCGGCTTGGCACTTTCATCCCCTCGACGGTAGTCCCGTCGAAGGACGAATCAAGCACATCAAGGACCGCAACGCCAACAGCCTCGGCTTCGCCTACGACGGCGACGGACGGCTGGTCACGGTCACGGACGCGTTGGGACGGGACGTGCATGTGGGTTACGACCGCGATGGCTTCATCGTGTCCGTTACGGACTTCATCGGCCGGCAGGTGCGTTACAGCTACTACCGGGACGGCGATCTCAACGGCGCCTCGGGCGACCTCCGCTCCGTCACGACGCCGGCGGTCGTAGGCATGCCCAACGGCAACGACTTCCCCGCCGGGAAGACCACGATCTACACCTACTCCACCGGATTTGCGGACGAGCGCCTCAACCATAACCTCCTGACCGTCACCGATTCCAAGGGCCAAACTACGATGAAGTTCGTCTACGCAACCGAGGGCGACGCGCGCTCGCGCGGCTTCGATCGCGTCAAGCGTCTCGTGTGGGGCGGACCCGATGACGTTATCGACATCGTTTATGCGCTTGTCCCGGCCAGCGAGGCCACGAATCATGCCCGGATCAAGGCCATCGTGAACGACCGCATGGGCAACGTCAGTGAGCACTTCTTCGACGTGAGGAACCGGTTGGTCTTGAATCGCGTCTACACCGGCCGCGCCAACCGTGGCGAGCCCACGACCGAAGGGCTCAACCGGCCCGCGGGGCGATTGCGCGAGACCGACCCCCCCTACTTCGAGACCCGCTATGACTGGAACGACGACTCGCTCGTGAGCCGTGTCGTCCACTCCAACGGACTGGTCGTCGAGAATACCTACGAATCCGACCTCGACCGCCGCGCCGCCCGCCGATCGCGCGGCAACCTGCGGCTTCGCCGCCGTCTCCCCGGACCTCTCGGCGCAGAGCAGCAGCAGCTCGTCGAGCGTTTCGAGTACACCCCGGAGTTTGGCGGCTGCTGCGGGTTCAACTTCGTGACCCGGGCGACCGACGCCCGCGGAAATACCACCGTCCAGACCTACGACGCCCGCGGCAACCTCGTGCGCCGGCAGGACCGTGTGGCCACTGTGGTCGATGAGTACGAGTACGACGAATTCGGACGAATCGTCCGGCACGTGAATCCCGACAACGGCAGTGGCGTGAGGCGCGTCGACCGCTTCCAGTATTACGGCCCTGGCGACGGCGCGCAGAACGGGTATCTCAAGCTTATGGTTGAGGACTCGGAGAATCTCGCCTTCGCGACGCGCTACGAGTACGACGCGGTCGGCAACGTCGTTCGGCTCGTCGACCCGCGCGGCAACGACCACCAGTACTACTGGAACCAGCTCGACCAGCTCGTCCGTCACCTCTCACCCCGGGTGACCGCGGCGGCGGTCCCCTACCAGGTTGACCTCTTCTACGATGCGAACGACAACCTGGTGCGTCGGGACACGCTCAACGTCGACGAGCAGGGCGTCGTCCGCTCGAACGCCTTCCTCACCACCAGCCACGAGTACGGGCTTCTCAATGAGCGTGTGCGCACGACCAAGGAGGTCGCCCCGGGACAGGACGTGGTCATCGAGTACGCTTACGACGCGAACCGCCGCCGAATCCTCACCCGCAACGGCGAGGCCACCGCGGGCCGCCAGAGGGACAACGTCATCCGCGAGATACCCGACGAGCGGAACCTGCTGTTCCGCCGCGTGCTCGGTGCGGGCGGCCCGGACCAGTCCACCACGCAGTACGACTATGACCGTCTGGGTAGGGTGGTCCGCAGGACGACCGGTCTAGAGAACGCGCCTCGCGTCTGGGAGTACGGCTACGACGGCTACGGCCGGCTGGTGCGCGCGACCGATCCGATGGGTAGCCGGACCGAGCAGCGCCACGACCCCAACGGGCGCGTCGTCCTCGAGCGGGTCCTCGGCGAACTCCGCGACGTGCCGGGTTCCGAGCGCAACGTCCGCCTCGCGGAAACCGTCCTGGCATACGACGAGATGAACCGTCTCGTCCATGCCGAGGTCGCTCATTTCAATCCCGAGACCCAGGCAGCGCTCGGCGACGGCAAGGGCACGACCGGCTTCGCATACAGCGATGCGTCGCAGCTTCTGAGTGTCACGGACGACCACGGGCACGTCGCTCGGATGCGGTACGACAGCGCCCGGCGACCGCTCGAGTTCGTGGATGCGAAGGGCAACCGCGCCGTCTATGGCTACGACGCCAACGCCAACCTGGTGGCGTTCGACGAGGTCGAGAAGTCCGATAGTGGCGCGGCCGATGAGACCTTTCGCACCGCGCACGAGTACGACTCGCTCAATCGGCAGACCGCGAGCATTGACAACCTCGGACACCGCGTCGAGCTGGGCTACGACTCGCGTCACAACCGCGTGCTTGTGGTCGATCAGCGCGGCAACCGTACCCGGTTCGAGCACGACGGCCTCGACCGTGTGACTGCGGTCGCCCGGTTTCTCACCTCCGACGGTATCGGCGGCGCCTTGCCCGTCAGGACCATCGTCACCCGCATGGACTGGGACGACTCGAGCCGCCTGGTCGGGCAGGTCGACCCGAACGGGAACGCCACCCGCTATCGCTACGATGGTCTCAACCGCCTGGTCGCGACGACCTACGCCGACACCACGGTCGAATCTTCCGTCTACAACGTGCACGGCGATCTCATTCGGTTCACAGACGCAAACGGCAGCATCGTCAACAGCGCCTTCGATCTCTTCGATCGCCCGGTGCGTCGGAAGATCGCGCCCGGCCCAGGCGTCTCTGAGGACACCACCTTCGAGCGCTTCGAGTACGACGGCCGCTCGCGCATGATCCTTGCCGAGGACGACGACTCGCGCGTCTCCCGCATCTACGACTCGCTCTGGAACGTGTCGCGCGAGGTCCTGAACGGACAGACGACGGAGACCGTCCACGACGCCGTCGGCAACGCGTTGCGCCGCGTGTATCCCGGCGGCCGAATTTTGAGCATGAGATACGACGAGATCGAGCGGCTGAAGTCCGTCGCAGACGGGTCGGGGACGATCGTCGAGTATGACTACGTTGGACCGGCGCGCGTCGAGAGCCGGCGGCTGCCAGTGCCGGACGCGGTGAGCCAGTACTCGTACGACGGCGACCGGCGCCTCACGCACACTTCACACACGGCTCGCGCCGGTGCCATCGATGACCGCACTTACGCCTGGGACCCCGCCGACAACAAGACCGAGCAAGTCGACAATCGCCCTGGCGGCCTGCGGCACGCTTATACCTATGACTCCGCCGATCGCCTGCGGCGAAGCCGGGATTCGAGGGGGTCGGAGTTCGAGTACGACCTCGACGAAGCCGGCAACCGCAGAGCGGTCCCGGGCGACCCCTGCGGCCTCGACTACAGAATGGACCCGACCGGCCCGGAGCCCGCAGACCGTCAGATGAACCAGTACACGACCGTGCCGTGCCGCGAGACGCGGCTCTATGACCGCAACGGGAACCTGACGGAGATGCGGACTGCCGACGGCCACCGCACGCTGTCCTACGACTACCGCAACCGGCTCGCCCGCCACGTCAGGGCCCCCTCGGGGGACTCCTCCACCTATGCCTACGACGCCACGGGGCGGCGCATCGCGCGCACCGTCGACGGCGCGGTTACGCGCTACGTCTACGACGGCTGGCAGGTGGTCGAGGAGCAGGATGCGGTCGGAGCGGCGACCGCGTCATACGTCTACGGCCTCCGCGTCGATGACGTGGTGACGGCGCGTCGCGGATCAGCCGACTTCTATCACTTCGCCGACGATCTCGGCAGCGTCATGGCCCTCACTGACGGCAGCGGCGAGGTGGTCGAGCGCTACGGTTACGACGACTTCGGCCGCCCCAGCTTCTTCAGCCGCGCCGGCGCGAGCATCGGCCGATCGGTGGTCGGGAATCCCGTAACCTTCACCGGCCAGCGATTCGATCCCGAGACGGGCTTCTACGCGTTCCGCACCCGCTACCTCGACCCGGTGGCGGGCCGCTTCAACAGCCGGGACACCATCGGCATCTGGGGCGACGGCGCCAACCTCGGCAACGGCGCGACCTACGTCAGCAACAACCCGCACTCCTTCGTCGACCCGACCGGCCAGGACCGTACCGACACTTTCATCTGCCCCACCGGCCAGTGGGTTTCTTACGAGACCGACTGCGGCTGGGCAAGCAGCGACTGCCCTCTGCTGGTCGGCGCAGGGACCGACACGAGCGTGACCAAATGCATGATCGGCAGCGTGGTGTGCACCGGGGCGAAGGCGGCGAGCGACGCGTACTACGAGGTGAAGCACGCTCGCGACAACTTCTTCAACGGCGCCGGTTATGGCTGGCCGGTGCCCCTGACGACGCTCAGCATGAACCTGTGGTTCGACAACAAGGTCTCGTTCACCATGGTCTTCACGTGGAACGAGGCGATGCAGATCAACGAGACTCTGGGCGACGCCTACAACGACGAGGGCTTCCAGGACGACGACCTCGAGATCTACTGCTCCTACGCCTCGGAGAACGACTCCTCCTGCGCTGATTGGACCGCCTACACCGACTGGGAGGGCGACATCACCCTGTGCGACCCCGGCTTCTGGAACTTGCCAACCATCGAGCGGCGCGCTGTCCTCCTGCTGCACGAGATGACCCACTCGTACGCCGGCACGGAGGATTACTTCTATTACAACCCGGACTTCGCGTGGCAGAACGGCTGGTCTTATCCGCGATGGAAGAGGCTCGACAACGCCGACACCTACATGGAGTTCTACATGCGGTTCGCGGGGGTCCAGAGGAGCTGCCCGCCCACCACCGGAGTACTCAACTTCTGCCCGTGGTTCTTCTGATGGGCACGGCCTACCAGGAGATCGCTTGGAACGGACCCTGGCAGGAGCCGCGCTCTCGCGACGGATTGAGTCGTTGAGAGAAGTGGTGCGCCCGCCGCGATTCGAACGCGCGACCTTTAGCTCCGGAGGCTAACGCTCTATCCGGACTGAGCTACGGGCGCAAAGAACGACGCAAGAAAACTTGGGGTGAGTGGAGGGATTTGAACCCTCGACATCCAGATCCACAGTCTGGCGCTCTAACCAGCTGAGCTACACCCACCGTGGGGCGCGAAGTGTAACGCCCCGGGGGGGTGGGGTCAAACCCTCTGCTATGGTGCCGCGGATGCGATTTTCGCGCTCCAGAGCGCTCTTTCTGCTCCTTCTCGCAACTCTCGGGGGTTGCCGGCCTGAGGCGGAATCGCCCGCCGCTCCCGCCTCGAGGGCAGCGACCCCGGGAATTCCCGCCGCTTCTGTCCCGCCGGTCGAGGCCACCGATGTCGCCTCACGTGAGCCGAGCTCGCCAGCTTCGCGCCCTCCGGTGATCTGGCTCGGTCTCGACGGCCTCGACTTCGAGCTGCTCGATCGGCTCGCCATCGAAGGCGCGATGCCGAACTGGCAGCGGCTCGCGGGCGAGGGATACACGGCGCGCCTCTCGAGCGACTACCCCCTGATTTCACCGATGCTCTGGACGACCGCGGCGACGGGAGTTTCGCCCGACGTCCATCGTGTGCTCGACTTCCAGGAGGTCGATCCGGAGTCGGGGCGGAAGGTGCCGATCTCCGGCCGCTCGCGCCGCGTGCCGGCCGCGTGGAATCTCGCGTCGGCGGCCGGGCGGAAAGTCGGCGTCGTGGGCTGGTGGGCGACGCATCCCGCGGAAGAAGTCGATGGGTACTTCGTCTCGGACCGCGCGACCCCGATCCTCTTCTCGGATCTTCCGCGCGGCGGCGTGGCCCTCCCGGCGGCGCTTCAGGCGGGCGTCACGCAGATCGTGGAGCGCGACGGGCGGATTTCCGCTGCGGACCTGGCGCCCTTTCTCGGCGTGCCCGAATCGGAGATCGCCGCGGCCCTCGGCAGCGGCGCCGGGATGGAGAATCCCATCGTCGGACTCGGCCGCGTGCTGGGTGCGACGCGGGCCACTCAGCGCATTGCCCGCGATCTCTACGACCGGACGCGGCCCGACCTGGCGGTCGTTTACTTCGAGGGCACGGATGAAGTCGGCCACCTCTTCGCCTCCTTCACGCCGCCGCGGCTCGACTGCGCGAGCGTCGGGGACTCCGACGTCGCAAAGTACGGACGCGTCGTCGACGGCTACTACGGGACCGTCGATCGGATCCTCGGCCAGTGGATGCGCCGCGCATCGGAGGATGGCGCGGTCCTCCTCGTCCATTCGGACCACGGTTTCAAGTGGGGAAGCGACCGGCCCTGCGGTCTCGCCTCGAAGGACTGGTCGACGGCGGCGTTCTGGCACCGTCCGGAAGGCGTCCTCGCCGTCTGGGGGCGCGGCGTGCGAAGCGGCCAGCCGCGGGGAAACGCGCGCCTGGTCGACGTGGCCCCCACGGTGCTCGCGCTTCTCGATGTTCCCGGGGACGCGCGCATGACGGGCCGGCCGGTCGCGGCCGCGTTCGAGCACGCTCCGCGATTCACTCGGACCGGCACGCCCTCCGCGCCGGTGCGCCGCGCCGCCGATGCCCCGATGTCCGAAGCGGAGTCCTCGGAGTACGCGAAGAAGCTCCTGGCGCTGGGCTACCTGTCCCCGGGCGAGACCTCGGCGCTCGCTCCGACCGGGGCGCGCCGACCCCGGCCTGACCGAGGGCGCCTGGAACAACCTCGGGGCCTGGGAGCTGAAGACGCGGAAGAATCTCGGGGCGGCGCAATCCGCGTTCGAGGAGTCCCTGCGCCTCAACCCGGACTACTACTCGCCGATGTTCAACCTCGCAGTGCTGTATCGAGAGCGGGGCGACACGCGCTCGGCCGAGGACTGGCTGCTGAAGGCCCTCGAGAAGGTCCGGAGCGACCCCTCGATCGCCGTCGTGTCCTGGGCGCGGGAATATGCGAAGGCGCGCAAGCCCGCCGCGGCGGCGTCGCTGCTCGCGCGCGCATCGGGCGCGTTTCCCGACAACCAGGGTATCGCGCGCGAGCGGGCCAGATTCCTCCACGAGAACAAAGACTGCGCGGGAGCGGCGGATGCGCTCGCGCGATTCGAAAGCGCGACGACGGAGCCGCAGACGTTGAACGACCTCGCCCTCTACGAGACCTGCCTCCAGAACCGGGAGGCCGTCGAAAGACTGCTGACGCGGTCGCTCGCGCTGGATCCGAACCAGCCGGTTGTCGCGCGCGCCCTCCAGCTGGTCAAGCGCGCGGCGACGCCGCCGCCATAGGCCTACTTCTTGTTCTTCGCCAGGTACCGGAGCTCGATCGTCGCCAGCCCGTAGGCCGAACGGACGACGTCGCCGTAGACGACAAGACGGACGGGCCCCTCGTTCTCCGGGAGGGGCTCGCCGTTCCTGTCGGCGACCAGGTAGACCTTCGGGTTGCTCCGTGCGGCGAGGAGCTCGCCGACGGAGAAGGCCACGGTGTAGCCATCCCGGCCGCTGGCCAGCACGACGGCGGCGCCCGCCTCGCGCTCGCCCGCCATCGTCCTGACGTCGAGGCCCCCCTTCTCCAGGACCTCGAGGAGTGTCCGGCCGTGGTAGATCGTGACGTCGCCCTGCGAGTCCTCGAGGCGGACGTCCCGCTCGTCCCGGCCGAGCAGGGACTCCGGGGCCACCGCCTGGTCCGCCCGTCCCGGAACCTTCAGGCTCGGTGGCGCGGGCGCCGCGGCCGCGAGCGCCGCCCAAAGAAGAGCGGCGCCCGCGAGCGATGCGAAGGCGGTTTTGGAGCGGCGTGCGTCCATCAGAAGCTGAACGTCGCCGAGAAGGCGAATCTTCGCGACGGAGCGAACGAGGTGCCCGCCCCGAAGTCGGGATTCGGATCCGTATTGTCGTCGGAGAGCCACAGATCCTGATTGACCTCGAGCGCGGGCTGCGAATTGAAGAGATTGAAGATGCGCCCCTCCACGCGGAGCGTGCTGTCCCCCCCGATCGGGATGTCCTGTGCGAGGAGGAAGTCGAAATTGGCCCAGGCCGCCGTCGTGCGCGACCCCGCCGGCTCGGCATACTGATAATCGGTACCGTAGATCGGGTCGAACTCGCGCGCTTCCCACGGCCGGCCGCTCTGGACACGGAAAAAGCCGCCGACGATCGTGCGCGTGGGAAACGTGTAATTGCCGAAGATCTTGCCGACGTGTGTGCGGTTGCCGATGAGCGTGCCCGTGCGGTTGGGGTCGGTCACGTAGAGGCCGGGGCCGTCGTTGATGTAGGAGGACGTGTAGAAAAGCTCCGTCGCGTAGTCGAGGTCCCAGTTGCCCGTCAGGCTCGACAGCGTGTACGAGACGTCGAGGGACCAGTTGCCGCCGTAGGCCTTGCGGACCTGGATCGTGCCGCCCTTGTATTCGCGCTCGGCCGCGATGTTCCCGTACCGGAAGTCGCCCGGATCGTCGAGGACGCCGGTGACCGGGAAGTCCTCGAAGATGTCCTTGGTCTTCCGGTACATGCCGTAGATCTCCGCGACCCACCCGTTGGCGAACGGCCGCGCGTAACCCGCGACGACCTCGTCGGTGAACGTCGGATCGATGTTCGGGATGACGACTTTGTCGACGTTGTTGGAACGCGTGATCTCCTGGAGGAAGGCGCCGGTCTCGAGGTCGAAGAACGCGTCCGTGCGGTAGAGGCGGAGCGGCGCGGCCGACCGCGCGAAGGACTGGTTGTCCATGTTGTCGTAGCGCGCGTAGTTGGCGTAGAGCTTGTCGTGCACCGACGGCGTGAGCTCGTAGGCGACGCCGACGCGTGGCTGCCACTGCTTGGAGAAGGGGAACGTATAGGTGTCGCGGTAGGTGCACGCCCTCGGATCGCGGGCGGGATCGGTGCAGGGGAGGAGATCCGAGTTCGGGACGGTGTAGTCGCCCTGGACGAAGACGAACGTGCCGTCGTCGTTGGGAATGAACGTGTCCTGGTTCACGAGAACGCCGAGGTTGACGGTCAGACGGTCCCAGGTCGCCTGGTCCTGGAGATAGATGCCGACCGTCCGGCCTCGCGAGATCTGGGCCGGCTGGTTCGGGTTGAAGCGCGCCCGGTAGCACGGGGCCGCGTCGAGGCAGTTCGAGTCGCTGTTGTTGATCGTGATCGAGCCCCAGCCGTTGGCGAGCGCGACCTTCGTCTCCTCGTTGTCGCTGTAGTAGGCGCCCAGCTTGAGAAGGTGGCTTCCGCCGAGGAAGTTCGTCAGGTATGACGTCGTCAGGCGGTACTCGAGGCGCTTGATGTCGTTGATGTCATTGCGCAGGCTCGCGACGCCCTCGCAGCAACCCGCCGTCGCAGAAATACCCGACGGTCCGGGGTGGACGGGGTCGAACGGGGGCTGGAACGCGATCGGGACGGTCGGGCTCGAGCTCTGCGGGTTGTCGTTGTAGTTGAACTTGAAGTCGACGTTGAAGTTCGGCGTCGCCGTCCAGTACCAGTTGAACACGCCGACGCGGTTGATCTCCTTGGTCGTCGAGCCGGTCGTGGCCGTGGAGTCGAAGTCGATCAGCGTATTGTCCTGGTCGATGCCCCGGTACCGGAAGGACGCGTCGATGAGCTGGTTCGCCACCGGAGTCGCCGAGACCTTCAGGAAGTACTCCTGGATGTCGAAGTTCGAGTCGGGCAGCGGCCCCGTGAGGTTCGTCCGGTCCACCTCGTCCTGGTAGAAGAGGTTGACCGAGCCGTAGGCGAAGAGGTGGTCCTTCCAGATCGGCCCGCCGATCCCGACGCCGGGTCGGAAGCGGTCGAACTTGGTCTGGATTTCCTCCTTGCTGTCGGCCTCGAGGCCCGAGGGCGAGTAGTCGAGACGGACCTCGCCGTGGAGGACGTTCGAACCCGACTTCGTCACGCCGTTGACGATGAAGCCACCCGTCCGTCCGTACTCGGGTGGGACGCCGCCGCGCGTGATGTTGACCTCCTGGATGTCGAGCTCGGCGAAGTCCTGGTACAGGTCGCCGAAGAACGGATTCGTGACGTTGACGCCGTCGTAGAGGAACGTGTTGTCCTGGCGCCCGCCGCCCGCGTTGATGCCGATGTTCGTGTTCGAGATCTCCACGCCGCTGTCGATGATGCCCGGCGCGAGAACGAAGGTGCCGCTGAACGTCCGATTCAGGGGCAGCTTCTCGAGCGTTTCCCGCTTGGTGACCTGCGAGACATCCGAGGACTTCGTGTCGACGAGCGGTGTGGCCGCCGTGACGGTGACCTCCTCGGAAACCGTCGCGCGAAGCACGGGCCAGACCTCCGTCACCTTGGAGAGGCTGACCACGACCTCCTGCTGGAACGCGCCCATTCCCGGCAGCTCGACCCGCATCTGGTAGGTGCCCGGGATGAGGTTCAGGAACTGGAAGACGCCGTCCTGGCGCGAGGTCATTGTGCGCGCGAGCGGCATCTGGGGGCCGGAGATCGACACGGTCGCGCCGGGCACCGGGGCGCCGGCTTCGTCCTTGACGACCCCCTGGACTGAACCGGTGGTCTGAGCGAGGGAATTCGAGGCCAGGAGCAGCGACACGAGGAACGCGAGTAGGGGAAACCGTAGTCTCATCGACACACTCTCCTCCCAAAAAAAATCGAGACACGAATCGTTGAAGTGAATCTGAACGGATTCTACGACCGTTCGAGCCGGATGAGGTCCTCGAAATTTTCGCGGCGTCGGATGAGCCGGGGCGCGCCGTCCTCGACGAGGACCTCCGCGGCGCGATACCGGAAGTTGTAGTTGGAGGACATCGCGAGGCCGTAAGCGCCGGCGTCGAGGATCGCCAGGAGATCCCCTTCGTCGGGCTCCGCGAGCTCGGCGTCGTGCACGAAGCAGTCCGCCGTCTCGCACACCGGGCCCACGATGTCCGCGACGATCGTCTTCCCTCGACCGGCGGTCACCGGCTCGATCGGGTGGAGCGCTTCGTAGAGCGCGGGTCGGAGGAGATCGTTCATCGCCGCATCCACGATGACGAAGCTCTTCGCGCGCTCGCGCTTGACGCCGAGAACCCGGGTGAGAAGAGCTCCGGCCGGACCGACGATCGCCCGTCCGGGCTCGACGAGAAGGCGTCCGGGCATGCCGTCGAGCGCGGGCAGGACGTTTTCGGCGTAGGACTCGGGTGTCATCGCGCCCTCGCCGATGCCGATGCCCCCGCCGATGTCGACGGTCTCGATCGGAAAACCCGCGCTCGAAAGCTCGCGGGCCAGCCCCGACAGCGCGCGCGCCGTCTGGATCAGCGGGTCGATTTCGAGAATCTGGCTCCCGATGTGCGCCTGAACGCCGGTCATCGAAACGCCCGGGATGGCCCTCGCCGACTCGAAGATCGCGCGGGCCCGGGCGATGTCGACGCCGAACTTGTTCTGCATCAGGCCCGTGGAGATGTAGGGGTGGGAGCGCGCGTCGATGTCGGGGTTGACGCGCAGGGCGACGCGGGCCCGGCGCCCTGCGGCGCGCGCCGCCTCCGCCGATCCGCTCGATCTCCCGCTCGGATTCGGCGTTGAACGCGAGGATGCCGGCGGCGACCCCGGCGTGGAGCTCCTCGTCGGTCTTGCCGACTCCGGAGAAGACGATCCGCTCGGCCGGGAATCCGCTCTCGAGGCAGGCGCGCAGCTCGCCGCCCGAGACGACGTCCGCCCCCGCGCCGAGCGCGGCGAGGCGTTTCAGGATCGCGAGGCTCGAGTTCGCCTTGGCCGCGTAACAGACCAGGTGCGGAACGCTCGCGAAGGCTGCGTCGAAACGGCGATAGCCCTCTTCGATCTTCGGCCAGCTGTACACGTAGAGCGGCGTTCCGAACTCCCGCGCGAGATCCACGAGCGACAGGCCGTCGCACCGCAGCTCGCCGTTTCATCGATCGAAGCCCGTGCTCACGGGCCGGGACGATACACGATTCCCGGAGGGCGCTAGCCCAGAGCCTCGAACGCCTCTTCCAGCGTCAACGACTCGGCGAGCGCGTCCTCGACTCCGTCGATCTGGCGAAAACGCGCGAAGGCGGCGGCGTCGAAATCCGAGACGATCGCTTCGACGCCCCATCCCCGCACCCGCACGCCGAGGGCGTGGAACTCGTCGAGCTCGGTGCCGAAGGCGGTGCGCGTCTCGGTCATGCGATTCGCGTAGCGGATGCGGCGAAGGCCGGAGAGCCTCCCGATCGGCGCGTCGAGCACCAGGCGGCCCTTCTTGAGAATCCCGACGTGGGTCGCGACCCGTTCGACCAATGCGGGGGAGCTCGTGGCGACCAGCGCGGTCGCGTCTGCCGGAAGAGACGGCGTTTCGGCGGGATCGTCCAGAAGGACGAGCTCCCGCTCCCCGCCGGCGGACGTCGCGATGCGCCGCGCCAGGCGCCGCCGCTTCTTTCGAGCGTCCTCGCCGAAGAGCAGAACACGGCCGGATCGGGCTCCTGCTGGCCGAGCAGGCAGCGCACGAGCGTGGTCTTGCCGGCGCCGGCCTTGCCGAGCAGCGCGTAGACGGCGCCCTGCGGCACGGAAAACGAGACGCCGGCGCAGGCGACGACGTCTGCAAATCGGACTGTCAGGCGCTCGACGCGGACGACGTCGCCGGCTCCGGGCTCCGCGCTCACGACGGGATTACGGCCGTCCGGTAGTCGTAGCGGCGAAGCATCGGCGCGGCGGCGGCGATGGCGGCGGTGATGACGATCGTCGCGATGCCGCCGGAGACGACGGAGACCGTCACGCCGACGACCGTGGACGCGAAGAGGGAGGCGACGAGCCCGGCCTCGAGCTCGCCGAGCTGCGGCCCGCCCATGAAGAAGATCATGTTGATCGAGGTCATCCGTCCGCGCAGCCGGTCGGGCGTGACGAACTGGCGGATCGTCTGCCGGATCACCGTCGAGATCGCGTCGGCGAGCCCGGTGCCGGCCAGCGCCACGAGCGTCAGCCAGAAACTGCGCGAGAGACCGAAGACGACCGTGGAGGCCCCGTAGACGACGACCGCCCAGAGGAAGATGCGGCCCTGACGGTCGGGCAGCGGCCGGATCGAGAGGTAGAGGGCGCCGGCCAGCGCCCCGACGGCCGGCGCGGCGGCGAGGATGCCGTAGCCGCGGGCGCCGACGTGGAGGACCTGGTCGGCGAAGATCGGCAGGAGCGAGGTCGCGCCCGAGAAAAACGTTGCCAGGAAATCGAGGCCCATCGTCCAGACCATGATCGGCGTCGTGAAGACGAACCGCAGGCCTTCGGCGAGGGCCGCCGACATCTCGACCTTGCCTGCCGTGGGCTCCGGCGCGCCGGAGGTGCGCATCGTCACGAGGGCGAAGATGACGGCCAGAAACGAGACGGCGTTGAGCAGGTAGATCAGGTACAGGCCCCGCGTCCCGGAACCGGCCTGCGCGATCAGAAGCCCCGAGAGCGCGGGACCTCCGATGAGCGCCGCCTGGAAGACCGAGAGGTTGAGCGAAAGAGCGCCCGGAAGGTCCTCCGCCGGCACGAGGCGCGGAATCAGGGCCTGCCGCGAGGGGCCGTCGAACGCGACGGCCGCGGCCCCCAGCGCGTTCAGGACATAGAGCAGCCAGAGCGACTCGCGCCCGAAGTACGTCATGCCGGCGAGCGCGAGCGCCACCGCGGTCATGGCCGTCTGTGTCGCGACCATGACGCGCCGGCGGTCGCTCCGGTCGGCGATCAGTCCGCCCCAGAGCGAGAACCCGATGATCGGAAGCACGCGCGTCAGGCCCACGAAGCCGAGCGCGAGCGGCGACTTGGTCAGCAGGTACACGTGCCAGTTGATCGCGACGACCTGCATCTGGGAGCCGGTCAGGGAAAGAAGCTGCGAGGCGATCAGGCGCCGGTAGTCGCGGTGGGCGAGCGCCATGTACGGCGCCCGGCGTGCGGCGGAGGACACTAGGGCGACACTACGGCGCGGGCGTCGCGGCGAACCCGGGAAGGGGCGTCCGCGCGAACTGGACGCCCTCGAACGGGAATCTCACCCTCGTGTACGCCCGCACGCGATAGCCGCCCTTGCGCGCCGGCTCGAAGCGCCACTGCTTGACGGCGGCGATCGCCGCATCGGTCAGGTCCTGCCGGGCGGCGCGTTCGACCTTGACCTCCACGGGCTCGCCGTTCTGGGAAACGAGCACGCGCAGCACGACGACGCCGCGCACGCGAGCCTTCAGGGCCTTCTCGGGATAGATCGGCATCGTCATCTCGATCGCGCGCGGCTCCGAGTCCACCTGCGCGGGGAGGAGGACGGCGCCCGGCGCGGGCGTCGCAGGCGTCGGAGAAATGCGGGCGCCGCCCCTCGGCGTGCGGGTCGGAGGCGCCGGTCGCGCGCTCCGGGTCGCGCTCGGCGTCCGGGTGTCGAGCGGCGTCCATGTCGGGACGCGGGTGGACGTGTAGGTGCGCGTCGGGCTCGACGGGACCGGCGCTCGGCGTCCGGGTGTCCAGCGGCGTCCACGTGGGCACGCGCGTCGCCGTCTCCGTCGGAGTCCGGCTCGGCGGAACCGGCGTCGACGTCCGAGACGGCGTCGAGCTGGGCGGGACGGGCGTGGCGGTCGGCGTCGGGGTTCGCGAGGGAGTCGACGTGTGCGTCGCCGTGTACGTCCGCGTGTACGAAGGCGTGCTGGTCGACGTCCAGGTTCTCGTGGCGCTGGGCTCGGGCGTTTCGGTGCGGGTGCGGGTCGCCGTGCGCGTCGCCGTATCGGTCGCGGTGGAGGTGGCCGTCCGGGTCGGCGTCCACGTCCAGGTCGCAGTGGGCTCGGGCGTTTCGGTGCGGGTGCGGGTCGCCGTGCGCGTCGCCGTATCGGTCGCGGTAGAGGTGGCCGTGCCGGTCGATGTCCGCGAGGCGGTCGCGCTGGGCTCCGGTGTCTCGGTCGCCGTCCGTGTCGCGGTACGCGTCGGCGGTTCGGTCGCCGTCCGGGAAGGCGTTCGGGTCGCCGGCGGAGGCGGAGTGCCGGTCGGCGTGCGCGAGGGCGAGCGCGTCGCCGTCGGCGAGGGCGGGCTCGTGGGCGTCCGCGAGGGCGGCAGCGTATGCGTCGGCCTCGGTGTCAGCGTGATCGTCGGGCTGGGCCCCAGTGTGGCCGTCAACGTCGGGGGAGGCGCCGTCGGGGCGTCGGCGGCGGTGAGGGGGACGGGCGCGGCGTCGGCGTCAGCGTCGACGGCACGATGACGGCAATGGTGGCGGTCGCCGTGGGCGCCGGGGGCGCCGCTCTCGGCCGGGCAGCGGCGGCGGTCGGGGTTCCCCGGCCCGCGGCCGGGACGCCGGGCGCTGCGAGGGCCGCGGCGAGCGTGGGAATCGCCATGGCCTGCTCTCGACCGAAACGCTTGACGAAGAGCGCCACGAACTTGTCCCGGAGCTCCGGGTCGAGGGACTCCAGTCGGAAGGCCTTGTACTGCCGCTCGGTATCGCGGAATCGGTCGAGCGTCGTGTCGCGGGCGGCGCCCTGTGCGGCCGCGTCCTCGGCGAGGGCCAGACGAGCGAGCACTTCGAGGTAGAGCACCGGGTCGGCGAGCGAGGAAAAGCGGGCGATGCGGAAGTCGTTGACCGCCTCGAGGTAACGGCCGGCCCGGTACGACGCCTTCCCCCGCTCGATGGCGAGCGCACCCGCGTCCTCCTGCCCATTCGAGGAGGCCACCAGGATGATCGACGTCGCCACGGCGGCCGCCACGCGGGAGAGGACGGTCACCCGGCGATGCTATCTCGCGAGGACGGTCGAAGCGGAGGCCCGTCGAATTTTTCCGCTCAGGCCGTACGGGCCGCCTTCAGGCGGTTCGCCCGCTCCTGCCAGTACCGCCGGGCGTCGAGCTCGTCCCAGGGCGCCACGTCGTCGCAGGCCCGGAGCGCCTCGGCGAGGGCCCGCGCGCTTTCGGGCCGGTCGTCGGGGTTCTTCGCCAGGCACGACAGGATCACCGCCTCGAGCTTGGGCGGGATCGGCTTGCCGAGCCGTTTCGAAGGCGGCTCGGGCGCGCGTCTGCAGATGGTGATGGATCACCTCGAGCGAGCCGCGCCCCGAAAAGACGGGCGTGCCGGTCAGCAGGAAGTACCCGACCGCGCCGAGAGCGTAGAGATCGCTTCGGGCGTCGATCGAGTCGGCGTTGCGAATCGCCTCGGGAGCCAGGTACTGCGGCGTGCCGTGCACGACGTTTTCCGCGGTCAGGCGCGGATCGGCGGACCCGGTGATCTCCCGCACGAGGCCGAAATCCAGGACCTTGGCGATGTCGGGGATGCCTCCGCGCTCGCAGAGAATGATGTTGGCCGGCTTGATGTCCCGGTGGATGAGGCCGATGCCGTGGGCCTCGGCGAGCGCCGCGCAGACCTGCCGCAGGATGCGCACCGCGCGGCCGGGCGGCATGGGCCCGCTCTCCGCGAACGAGGTCCTCGAGGTCGATCCCGTCGAGGTACTCCATGACGTAGTAGAAGAGGCCGTCCGGAGTCCGCCCGTAGTCGTAGATCGACACCGTGTGCGGATTGGTCAGCCGGGCGGTCTGCTGCACCTCGCGCTCGAACCGCTTGAGGCTGTCCTCGCCGGCCCGTCCCGGAGGCAGCAGCTTGATCGCCGTCGGGCGGCGGAGCATCTCGTGCTCGGCCCGGTAGACGATGCCCATCCCGCCTTCGCCGAGCTTCTCGCCGAGCGTGTACTGGCCGAGCTTGCGGGCGCGGGCGACGGTCTTGCGCAGCCGGAATGTGACGAACGACAGCAGGATCGAGAGAGAAATGGCGAGCAGCGCCCACAGAATCGCGTAGGCCACCGACTGCCCGCGCGACACTTCCGGCGGGCTCGTCTTGGAGTACATCACGGCCGCCATGATCGGCGCCGGCGCGGCGGACAGGGCCGAGATCCACGCCGTCCGCAGCGGAACGCTCGGCACGATCGCCGCCCGGTAGAGCAAGACGGCCATCACGATCAACATGAACAGCTGCTCCGGCTTCCACGCCGCGGGCATGCTGCCGGCCATGCACGCGTAGAGAGCAAAGGCCGCGATGGTCCCGGCGCCGTCCACGAAATGGAGCGTCGAGGCCGTGAGGCCGGGCTGGCGCGTCGCGACCCACATCAAGAAGAGCACCGCGCCGGCCGCGAGGTGGAAGAGGATGTCGGGGCGGGTCAGCCTGGCCGGCCCTCCGACCTGCGGCGGCCAGAACCCTTCGATCACGAAGCCCGCGGCGAAGAACGCGACCGACGCCACGAAAGTCGCGAGGGCGTAGAACCCGATGCGCTCCCTCAGGAAGTCACGTTCTCCCGACGAATCGAGCGGGACCGGCGCCATGCCGGACTCGGCCCCGCGGCACTGAAAGATCTTGCGATGCGGTTCGCTGCTCATGCCTACCTCTCATCCCCTCACGGATTCTCGATGCGGATCTCCACCCGCTGGCCCAGCTTCAAGGGCGTCGTTTCCTGAAACGCGATCTTGACCAGAAGGACACGCGTGTCCTCGGGCTTGCCCGGGTCCTGGGGCTTCAGGCGGCGCCCGACGACGGCGTCGGGAATCTCCTCGACCTCGCCCCTCCAGAAGCGCCCATCGTAGCCCTCGGCGGTGATGCGGACCGAGTCGTGGAGAGCGACGCGCCCCGCGTCGAACTCGTCGAGCTCGGCCTCGACCCGGCTCTTCGAGAGATCGGCGATCGTCAGGAGGCGCTGCCCGGCCTCGAGGGTTTCGCCGGAGTCGGCGTGCCGCGCGATGACGACGCCGTCGATCGGCGAAAGGATCCTCGTCTTGGCGAGGACGGCGGCCAGCCGGTCGGCGGTGGCCTTCGCGGTGGCGCGGCGGGCCCGGGCGGCGTCGACGTCGCGCTCCGCCTTGTCGACCGCCTGACGCGATCCGACGGCCTTCTCCCAGAGAGCCCGCGCGCGCTCGACTTCGGACTCGGCGAGGCGGATGTCCGCGTCCGCTTCGAGAACGCGGGCCCGAGCCTCCTCGAGCGCCGCCCGGTGGTCGTCGGAGCGCAGCTCGGCGAGGACCTGCCCGCGGCGGACCTTCTCCTTCTCCTGCACCTTCAGTACTACGACCGTGCCGGCCAGGTCGGTTCCGACGACGACCTCGGCGCCCGGGTAGGAAACCACCCGCCCCTCGGCGGCGACCCCCGATCCCCCGGCGGCCGGCCCCACGGGAGCCGCCGGCGCGGGTTTCCCGGTGCGCCCGTGGCCGGTTGTCACAGCCGCCCGGGCCTGCAATCCGACGACGGCCAGAAGCCCCAGGCCGAGCAGCGGCCAGAGGGCCCGGTTCCAGAAATTCTTCTTCATGCGCTTCCTCCGGGCGGTCAGGCCGCGAGCCCGTCGGCGGCCAGCAGGCCGTCGTGGATTCGCAGCACGCGATCCGCCACCGTGCGGACTTTCGGGTCGTGCGTGACGATCAGGAGCGCCCGGTCCTCTTTCTTGGCGAGCGCGCGGAACATTTCGAGGACCTGGCCCCCGATCTGCGAGTCGAGGTTCGCCGTCGGCTCGTCGGCCAGCAGGATCGGCGACTTGCCCGCGAGCGCGCGCGCGATCGCGATGCGCTGCTTCTGGCCGCCGGAGAGATCCCGCGGCAGGAAGTCCCGCCGGTCCGAGAGCCCCACGGCGTCGATGACGCGCTCGGCCTCGCGGTGCGCCGCGATGCCCTTCTCGCCCTTCACGTTCAGCGCGTACTCGACGTTCTCGAGGGCCGTCAGCGACGGAAAGAGATTGAACTGCTGGAAGACGAACCCGATCGATTGTTTGCGGATCTCCGGAAGACGCGCGGGCCGATCGGCCGCGACTTCCTCTCCGTCGACGATGACGCGTCCGGAGGAGGGCGTCAGGATGCAGCCCAGGATCGAGAGCAGCGTCGTCTTGCCGGAGCCCGAAGGCCCCTCGAGGGACACGATCTCGCCGCGCGCGAGCGACAGCGAGACGCCCTTGAGGACGGGGACGATGTCGCCACGCCCCTCGCGGAAGTCCTTGGCGACGTCTGGATCGCCTCGAGGACGGGCGTTCATGACGCCACCCGCTGGCGCCAGCGTCGTCCACCAGGCGATCGCCGATGAACAGGAGCTGCATGGGAGCTCGCAGCGAGAGCGAGGTGACGGGCTTGCCGTTCAGCGTCAGTTTCCGCCGGGCCGCGCTGACGTTCGCTGCGAACATGCCGATCAGAAGCAGGATGAGCCCGGCGCCCGCGAACCTCCGCGTTTCGGGAACCTGAATCCCGACGGCCGCGAGGAGCTCGAGAATCCCGGTCGCCGTCACGAGGAGGTCCGGCCTCGGGAACGAGGGCGGCACCATCGCCACCAGGTCCGTGCGCATCTTGTTGAAATGCGCCGAGGCGGTGACGAGGAGCATCACGGAGAGTCCCCAGCGCGCGGCGTCCTGCCAGCTCGCGAGGGCCTCGACACCCAGGGCGCCCAGTCCCCGGAAGAGAAGCGTCGAGACGAGGAGGATGACGACGACGATCATGCGGGCTCCTTCAGCCTCGGAACACCAGGGCCGGGTCGATGGATGCGACCTTGCGGAACGAGATCATCGCGGCGGCCAGGCACATCACGACGGCGCCGGCGAACACGATGGCCACGAAGGCGGGCGGGATGATGAGCTTCAGGTCGATCTTCGTGATCGCGGGCCGCATCGCGTACGCCATGAGCGCCCCCAGCACGAAGCCGCCGACGGCCGCGATCGAGGCCTGCTTGGCGAGGATCCGGTAGATGTCGAGGTTGCCGCCGCCGATCGCCTTGACGGTGCCGAACTCCTTGAGGTGCTCCATGGTCGAGGTGTAGAGCGTCTGCGCGACGACGACGATGCCGACGAGGCAGCCGAGGAAGACGGTGATGTACATGTTGAGGCCGATGCCGGTGGACTGGACCCAGTAGCTGCGCGAGCGCGCGGCCCACTCCTTCTTCGTGTAGACGTCGTTGTAGGGAAGGCGGCGCGCGATCTCGGCCCGCACGGCCGCGGCGTCGGCGCCGGGCGCGAGCTTGACCAGGACGTAGGTCGTCTTGCCCTGCAGCGACTGCGGGTTGAGCGTCTGCGCGCGCTCGAAGTCGATGAAGGAGATCGGCGTCGTCGTGAAGGAGCGGGCGTCCTTCGTGCGGCCGATGATCTTCATCCGCTGGCCGAGGATCTCGCGGTACTCGCCGACCTGCGAACGGCCCGTAGCGCTTGACCGCCGAGTCGTCGAGGAAGAAGTACTGGCCGCGCCGCAGGTCGGCGAGGTCGCCCTGCCGCCACGTTCCAGGGGATGTTCCAGCGCGAGAAGTCCTCGAGCGCGTAGACCAGCGTGCCCTCCTGGGCGCCGGAGGGCAGGTTGACGGTCACGAACCAGACGATCAGGTTGTCGGCGCGCTCCACGCCCGGCACGGAGCGGACGCGCTTGACCGCGGTCTCGGGGAAGGTGTGCGCGAAGTCGACGTTGGGCGTGTTGCGCGAGGTCACCCAGAGGTCGGCGTCGATGTGCTCGATCGTGACCGAGGCGTTGTCGAGCAGGCCCAGGAAGAGGCCGACCTGGACGAACACGAGCGTGACCGCGAAGGCGACGCCCGAGACGGTGATCAGGAAGCGCAGCTTGTCGTGGAGGAGGCTCTTCGTCGCGAGGTCGACGGCCATGTCAGGACTCCTCCGGCCGGCGCGGTGAGCCCGCGGATCATGACGTCGATCTGGGCGTGCGCCGATCTCGGTCGGGTCCCGCCAGTCCACCCAGGCGTCCTTGCACTTGGCGATGTGCAGCGAAACGACGCCGTGGATCCCGGCCCAGACGAGCTGCGAGACGAAGTCGGCGTCCGCGAACTCGGGGCGGAAGCGCCCGGCGGCGATCGCCTCGGCGACCGTCGCCTTGACGAAGGCGTAGGCGTCCTCCTCGGGGTTGCCGTGCTTCGAGCCGGCTGTCTTCCGGCTTCAGCGCCTCCGGGTGCGGCGTCATGAACATCAGCCGGTAGTGGTTCGGGTGGCTCATCCCGAAGCCGACGTAGGCCCGGCCGATCTTGCGGAGCCGGTCGACGGGGTCGGCGATCCTCGCGATCTTCCGGAACTCGTGCGCGAGCGAGCCGAAATCGAGCGTCGACGAGCTCGCGCATCAGCGCGTGCTTGTCCCGGAAGTGGAAATAGATGGCCGTGGGCGAGTACTCGATCCGGTCGGCGATCTTGCGCATCGTGACCGCGTCGTAACCCTCCTCGGCGAAGAGCTCCCGGGCGGCGTCGAGGATCCGGGTCCGCAGCTCCTGTCGTTCCCGCTCGCGCCTTTCTACAGTTCCCAAAACATGCCTCCCTGACTTAACTACGTTAAGTAATAGACCAAGGTTTCCGGCCATGTCAAGAGAAGAGTTCTTCGAGATAACTTCACATGGCCATCTCGCGTAGGTGGTACAGAACGGAACTGACTGGTCAGTTCCGGAATAGCGCGTTGCAGGACGAGCGTTAGGCGAGGTTATGCCGAGAGTCAAAGACCGAGGCCAAAGAGCGCGCGATCCTGGATTCGGCGGCGAAAGTCTTCGCCACCAAGCCTTTCCACAGCGTGCTGATCGACGACATCGCCGCCGACGCCGGAATCGGCAAGGGCACGATCTACCGCTACTTCGAGACGAAAGAGGACCTCTACCGGGCGACGACGCTTCACGTCCTCGACCGGCTCGCCGAAAGCGTGTCCGAGGCGCTGGCCCACGAGCAGTCGGCGACCCGGCGCCTCGAGCAGATCGCCCGCGAGTGCCTGCGACTCTACTGGGGCCGCCGGTTCCTGTTTCCCTTCCTCGAGACCGACGGCAGCCCCGAGCGGCGCGAGGATCTGCTCCGCCGCCGCGAGCTCATCCTTCGCTTCGCGCAGGAGTCGATCCTCGCGGGCATCGAGCGCCGCGAGCTGCGCGGCATCGACGCCCGCATCGGCGCCGAGCTCTTCCTCGGCCTCGTGCGTTCGGCGAACCTCTTCCATCGGCCCGAGGACACGCTCGAGGAGATGGTCGCGCAGATCATGTCCGTCTTCCTCCAGGGTGTGACGCGGAGGGAAGCGTGAGCCGCGCGCGCCTCTGGCTGGCCGTCCCGCTCGCGGTGACCGCGGGAGCCTGCTCGGTCCTGCCGAAGCAGAACGTCCAGAACGCCGTGGCGCCCGCGCCCCACGAGCCCTGGACGCCCCCGGCGGCGGCGCGCATGCCGGCCTCGCCGGAAGCGCGAGCCGCCGCAGCTGCCCGAGGAGTACACGAAGCCCGGCACGACCTTCTCGCTCGGCCAGCTCATCGACATCGCCCTCCGCAACAATCCGACGACCCGGGAGTCCTGGTTCGCCGCGCGCGCGGCCGCCGCGGAAGTCGGCTCGCGGCGGTCGCAGTACTTTCCCTCATGCCGAGGCCATCGGAATCATCGAGCGTGAGAAGAGGTCCGAGGTCAACAACCAGTTCAACTTCATCCAGACGACCTACGGCCCGTCGATCGCGGTCTCCTGGCTACTCTTCAACTTCGGGGCCCGCGAAGCCGACGTCCAGGAGGCCACCCGGATCCTGTACGCCGCCGACTGGTCCCACAACGCGACGATCCAGGACGTCGTGCTCGCGACGGCGCAGGGGTACTACCAGTACCTGAACGCCAAGGCGCAGGTCGTCGCGCGGCAGGCCAATCTCGAGGAGGCGCGGCGGAACCTCGCCGCGGCCGACGAGCGGCACCGGGCCGGGGTCGCGACGATCGCCGACGTCCTGCAGGCGAAGACGGCCGCTTCGCAGGCCGAGCTGGCGCTGCAAATCGTCGAGGGCCAGGTCCAGATCGTCCGCGGAGCGCTCGCCACGACGATCGGCGTGCCCGCCACGATTCCCGTCGACGTGGGCGAGCTTCCCGAGGAATTGCCGCTCGACGCCGTGCAGCAGGGAGTGGACCAGCTCATCGCGCGCGCGGTCGAGGAACGGCCCGACCTCGCGGCGCAGCGCTTCCGCGTGCTCGCGGCCGAGAGCCGGATCCACGCCGCCGCCGTCGACGGCCTTCCGGCGCTCACGCTCGACGCCCTGGGCGACCGCACCTGGTATCACACGCCGAACGCGCGTGACCCCTTCGCCACCAACTGGGCCGGGGCGATCACCCTGCGGATTCCGATCTTCCGGGGCTTCGATACGGTCTACCAGGTGCAGCGGGCCAAGGAGGAAGCCGAGTCGCTCAAGGCGACCGCCGACCGGACAGAGAACGACGTGATCCTCGACGTCTGGTCGAGCTACTACGGAATGCAGACCGCCGCGCAGAGCGTGCGCACGACCCGGGACCTGCTCGCGAGCGCGTCGCAGTCGGCCGAAGTCGCCGACGGGCGCTACCGGGCGGGGGTCGGCTCGATTCTCGACCTCCTGACGGCGCAGTCGGCGCTGGCCGATGCGCGCTCTCAGGAGGCTCAGGCGCGCTCGCTCTGGTTCCTCGCGATGGCCCAGCTCGCCCACGCGACCGGAGCGCTCGCCCCGGGCGGGCCGCTGGTTCCACACCTCGGCGGGCCCGAAACGGGAGGAGCGCCATGACCCGGAATCGGTGTCGGGCGCTCTTCGCGGCGATGGCGGCCGTCGCCGGGCTCTCCCTCGCGGCCTGCCAGCGCAAGGTCGAGACGGCTGTCGAGGAGGTCGTGCCCGTCGTCGCCGCCAAAGTCGAGAGGCGGGCCATCCCGATCGAGCTCTCGGCGATCGGCAACGTCGAAGCGCTCCAGACCGTGGCCGTGCAGGCGCGCGTCGCGGGAGAGATCGATCGCGTCGTCTTCCGCGAAGGCCAGGACGTCCAGCCGGGCGATCTTCTGTTCACGATCGATCCGCGGCCCTACGAGGCCGCGGTCGCCGAGGCGCAGGCGCGGGTCGAGCGGGACCAGGCCCTGGCCAAGAACGCCGAGGAGACGGCGGCGCGATACGCCGACCTCGTCAAGAAGGACTACGTGACGGCGGAACAGTTCGAGCAGATGCGCGCCGCCGCGGAGGCGGCGCGGGCCACCGCGCGGGCGGATGAGGCGGCGGTCGAAAACGCGCGCCTGCAGCTCGCCTACACGCGGATCGTCGCGCCGATCGCCGGGCGCACCGGCAGCATCCAGGTGCACGCGGGCAACATGCTGCGGCCCAACGACGAGCGGACGCTCGTCACGATCAACCAGATCCGCCCGATCGCCGTGACCTTCACGATTCCGGAGTCCGCCTTCGATGCCATCCGGCGGGCCCAGGCCGAATCCAAGCTCTCGGTCGTGGCGCGTCCCTCCCGCGGCAAGGCGGATCCCGCGGCACCGGGGGTGCCCGGAACGGACGGCCCGCCCGAGAAGCAAGAGACCGGAGAGCTCTCGTTCGTCGACAATACGGTCGACCGGGCGACCGGCACCGTCCGCCTCAAGGCCACCTTCGCCAATTCCTTCGGGGCCCTCTGGCCGGGACGCTTCGTCGACGTCGTCCTCACGCTCGCGCACGATCCCGACGCCCTCGTCGTCCCGGCCCAGGCCATCCAGACCGGCCAGCAGGGGTCCTACGTGTTCGTCGTCAAGGACGACTCCACCGTCGAGTCGCGGCAGGTGACCGTGGGGCGGACGCAGGGGAGTAATGTCGTGATTGCGAAAGGCCTCTCGGCCGACGAGCGGGTCGTGACGGATGGCCAGCTGCGCCTCGCGCCGGGAGTGAAGGTCGAGGTCAAACCGTCAGCGGAGGTCCGCTCGTGAACTTCTCCGACGTCTTCATCCGCCGTCCCGTCGCGACGACGCTCATCATGCTCGCGATCCTTCTCTTCGGCGTCGTCGCCTACCGCAGCCTGCCGATCTCGGACCTCCCGAACGTGGACTTCCCGACCATCCGGGTCGACGCGGGGCTGCCGGGCGCCTCTCCGGAGACGATGGCCGCCTCGGTCGCGACGCCGCTCGAGCGGCAGTTCTCGACGATCGCGGGGCTCGACTCGATGACCTCGAGCTCGGCCCTCGGCTCGACCTCGATCACGCTCCAGTTCAACCTCTCACGCGACCTCGACGCGGCCGCGCAGGACGTCCAGGCCGCCATCGCGGCCGCCGGCCGCCAGCTGCCGCCGAACATGCCGACGCCGCCGACGTACCGCAAGGTCAACCCGGCCGACTCGCCGATCCTGTATCTCTCTCTCGCGTCGACCACGCTGCCGCTCTCGACCCTCGACGAGTTCGGCCAGACGATGATGGCGCAGCGCATCTCGACCGTGCCCGGCGTCGCGCAGGTCCAGGTCTACGGCTCGCAGAAGTACGCCGTGCGGATCCAGCTCGATCCGCGGGAGCTCGCCGCGCGCAACATCGGGATCGACGAGGTCGCCGATGCCGTGCGCAGCGGCAACGTCAACCTGCCGACCGGGACGCTCTACGGCCGCCACCAGTCCTTCACGGTCGAGGCCGACGGCCAGCTCACGCGCGCCGAGGCCTACGGCCCGCTGATCGTGGCGTATCGCAACGGCGCGCCCGTGCGCATCCGGGACGCTCGGCCGCTCGATCGACAGCGTCGAGAGCGACAAGCAGGCGGCCTGGAACGTCACCGCCGAGGGCGCGGCGCGCACGGTCACGCTGGCCATCCAGAAGCAGCCCGGCACGAACACGGTCCAGATCGTCGACCGCATTCGCGAGCTCCTCCCGTCCTTCCAGAGGCAGCTCCCCGCGGCCGCGACCCTGCGCGTCCGCTTCGACCGCTCGATCGCGATCCGCGAGTCGGTCGACGACGTCCGCTTCACGCTGCGTTCTGACGCTGGCGCTCGTCGTCATGGTCATCTTCCTCTTCCTGCGGAACTTCTCGGCGACGGTCATCCCGAGCCTCGCGCTGCCGCTCTCGATCGTCGGCACCTTCGCCGTCATGTACCTGCTCGGACTTCAGCCTCGACAACCTGTCGCTGATGGCGCTCACGCTGTCCGTCGGCTTCGTCGTGGACGACGCCATCGTCATGCTCGAGAACATCGTGCGCCACATGGAGAAGGGGGAGACGCCGCTCGAGGCCGCCTTCCGGGGCTCGAAGGAGATCGGCTTCACGATCATCTCGATGACGATCTCCCTGGCGGCGGTCTTCATCCCGGTCCTCTTCATGGGCGGCATCGTCGGCCGCCTCTTCCACGAGTTCGCCGTCACGATCGGCGTCGCGATCCTGATCTCGGGCTTCGTGTCGCTGTCGCTGACCCCGATGCTCTGCAGCCGCTTCCTGAAGCCGACGCGCCACGGGAGAAGCACGGACGGGTCTACAACGCGCTCGACGAAGCGTGCTTCGACGCGGTCGCTCGGGCTGTACGGGCGCACGCTCCGCTGGACGCTCGCGCGCCGAAGCGGGCGACCATGGTCTTCTCCGCCGTCATCCTGGCGCTGACGGCCTGGCTCTTCGTCAAGATGCCCAAGGGCTTCCTGCCGAGCGAGGACATCGGCCAGGTCTTCGGCTTCACCGAGGGCGCGCAGGGCATCTCGTTCCCCGCGATGGCCGAGAAGCAGGCCCGGATCGCCGAGATCATGGCGAAGAACCCCAACGTCGAGGCCGTCATGTCCAACGTCGGCGGCCGCGACAACTCGAACCAGGGCATCGTCTTCGCGACGCTCAAGCCCCGCCACGAGCGGAAACAGGGGCCCGACGAGATCATCCAGGAGCTGCGCCCGGAGTTCGCGAAGATCCTGGGCATCCGCGTGTTCCTCCAGAATCCGCCGCCCATCCGGATCGGGGGAAGCCTCTCGAAGAGCCAGTACCAGTTCACGCTTCAGGGCGCGGACACCGAGGAGCTGTACCGGATGGCCCCGATCCTCGAGGACAAGATCCGGAAGCTCCCCGGCTTTCAGGACGTGACCTCGGATCTGCAGCTGAAGAACCCGCAGGTCAAGGTCGGGATCGACCGGGACCGCGCGGCGGCGCTCGGCGTCACGCCCGCGCGGATCGAGGACGCCCTCTACACGGCTTACGGCTCGCGGCAGGTCTCGACGATCTACGCGCCCAACAACCAGTACCAGGTCATCATGGAGGTGGCGCCCGAGCACCAGCTCGATCCCGCGGCGCTGTCCTCGCTCTACGTCCGCTCCGAGTCGGGCGCTCTCGTCCCGCTGTCGGCGTTGGCGACCTTTTCGCAGGACGTCGGCCCGCTCTCGGTCGCCCACCTGGGCCAGCTGCCGTCGGTGACGCTCTCCTTCAACCTCCGCCCGGGCGTCTCGCTCTGCGAGGCCGTCGCCGCGGGTCGAGCAGCTCGCGCGCGAGACGCTTCCGGCGACGATCGCGACCAGCTTCCAGGGCACGGCGCAGGCCTTCCAGGACTCGACCCGCGGGCTGGGCATCCTGCTTCATCGTCGCGATCCTCGTCATCTACATGGTGCTCGGCATCCTCTACGAGAGCTTCATCCACCCGCTGACGATCCTCTCGGCGCTGCCCTTCGCCGGATTCGGCGCGCTCGTGACGCTTCTCGATCTTCGGGGTCGAGATCTCGATCTACGCGTTCGTCGGCATCATCCTGCTCGTCGGCCTCGTCAAGAAGAACGGGATCATGATGGTCGACTTCGCGATCGAGGCGCAGCGCAACGAGGGCATGAACGCCCGAGGAAGCGATCTACGAGGCCTGCCTCGTGCGCTTCCGCCCGATCATGATGACGACGATGGCGGCGCTCATGGGCACGCTGCCCGATCGCCCTCGGCTTCGGCGCGGGCGCGGAGTCGCGGCGGCCCCTCGGCCTGGCCGTCGTCGGCGGCCTGCTGTTCTCGCAGCTCTTGACGCTCTACGTCACGCCGGTCTTCTACGTCTACATGGATCGGCTGCAGCAGCGGCTGCAGCGGGGCCGTGGGCCGCGGCGAGGCGAGACCGTTGCCCCGCCGCCGGAGATCGAGCGGGAAGAGCCCGTTCCCGCGACGGCCGCCTTCCGCCTCCGGGACATCTGAGGACTGGGACCAAGGTCCCATCCCCGCCCGGGAATCGGCATCCGCCCCGGCCCGTTGTGGCCGAGTCGCGATGCACATCACCGTCGAATCTCTTCGCCGTGTCACCTCCGCCCTCTTCGATCGGCTGGAGGCCAGCGGCCATTCCTTGGTCCGCCTGCCTCACGATTACTACTGGGACATCGACCGGACGCAGCGCCACAACCTCGACGCCGAGCCCACCAACCCGACCGTCGGCCAGCTCTCCGAGGACTGGTGGAATCTGGAGGAGATGCTCCGGGACGAGAGTCTCTGCGCGGCCTACGGCCTCACCTGGCTCGCGGCTGATCCTGCGGGAGATCGGCGAGCTGATCGTCGACTAGCTCGGACTCTGGGCGGCCCGCTGGGTTGTCGCCGTCCTGCGGACGGCGTCTCCTACTGCCGAGGGTCAGCCTTTGGTGGCCGGACTCGCGGGCCAACCGACGGGAGAGGGAACGTCGCTTGGGGACTCTCTCCCTGGAGATTCACGGACTCGCTAGGACCGGGTTGACCTCGCGCTGACCTGGAACGCCGGACGGCCGAGCAGGAACCCCTGCCCGAACTCGATGCCCAGCTCGACCAGAGCCTTCCGCTCCGCCTCGACCTCGATCCCCTCGGCCACGAGCGTCGCGCCGATGCGTTTTCCGATGGCGTCGAGCGACGCGAGGATCTCGCGCTTGATCGGGTCGACGTGGATCTTCCGCACGAGCGAGTCGGCGACCTTGATGTAGTCGGGCTTGAGGTGGAGGATCGTCTCGAGGCCCGAGTAGCCCGAACCGGCGTCGTCGATGGCGATGCGCATCTTGGCCTTGCGGAGCTGCTCGAGGACGTCCTGGAAGGACGCGTAGTCGCGCACCATCTCCTTCTCGGAGATCTCGACGACGACGTCGCCGTGGCTGCGATTGATCGAGGCCAGGTTGCGCTGATCCAGGAAAATCGGGTGACGCAAGAGCATCGCCGAGGCGTTGACGAAGAGGCGCTTCTCGCCGACGGCCCGGGGCAGACCCGCGAAGATCGTCTCGAGGCAGAGGGTCTCGAGCTCGACGTCCATCTCGTTCTCGTGGGCGACGGCGAAGAGAACCGTCGGGGGCTCGAGTGTCGAGCCCTGCGGGCCGCGGATCAGGGCCTCGTAGCCCATGATCCCGCCGTCCGAGAGGCGCCGGACGGGCTGGAAGGCCGGGCGGAGCTGCTTGCGGCCGATGACCGACTTGAGCCCGTTGAAGAGCTCGAGCCTCTCGTGCGTCTGCCGCTGCGCGACGATCTTGACGGCTTCCTGCAGCGTCCGCACGACGTGGCGCGACGGCCGAACGCGGGGGTTGTCGAGAGCGGACAGGCTCGACGCGAGGATGCTCACGAGGTCGGCCGTGGGGCCGTCGAGCGTCTGACGGAGCCGGCGGACGACCCCGGTGCGCAGTCGCATGGCCTCCTCCTGCAGGTCGACGGCTCGGCCGCGGCCCGCGGGCGGAAGGTCGTAGAGAATGAAGAATCCGTCCGCGCCGGAGAAGCGGATCGCGTGGACGTACGGCGCGAGCCGCGACGAGCGGACGTCGTCCTGGAGGCCGTCCGAGACGGTCGCGAGGACCCGGTCGTAGGGCTCCCAGCCGAAGAGCTCCTCGAACCCGAAGAACTTGCCGACCTGCAGGTAGATGACGCCGAGGTTCTCGATCCGCTCGTCGACGCGCTCGGGCGTCTCGAAGGGATGGATCGGAAGATTCGTGATGCCGTCGTAGACGATGCGCTCGTGGCGGAGGTTCCGGTTCAAATCGTCCAGCTCCGGCGGAGGAGCCGCGGGCGGCACCTCCGCGGAGGGAAACGGAATCTCGACGACGACGGCATCGGTGCGGCGCTTGGCCCTCATGGTTCCTCCATGGTGTGGGATTCATCGAGCAGCGACCGCACCTTCCGGCGGAGCTCTTCGGCGCCGAAGGGCTTCGCGAGAAAGTCCGAGCCGCCGAGCTGCATGGCCGTGATGCGGTCCTTGACCTCGGAGCGGCCGGTCAGAAAGAGCACGGGAACCTCGCGTGTCGTCGACTGGCGGCGGAGGATCGCGCAGAATTCCCAGCCCGTCATGCCGGGCATGTTCACGTCGAGGATCACGAGGTCGGGGACTTCCCGGATGGTCTCGACGAGCGCCGAGCGCGGCTCGGCCGGCGTGTCGACGGCGAACCCCGCGGGGACGAGGAGATCGCGGACCGCCGTGGCGATCTCGCGGTCGTCGTCGACGACGACGATGCGCTTCATCGCGCTCCCTTCTGGAACGGAAGCAGAATCGTCACCTCGGAGCCGTAGCCGGCTTCGCTCGAGAGACTGATCTTGCCGCCGTTGGCCTCCAGGATCTCCTTGGTCACGGCGAGGCCGAGCCCCTTGCCTCGCCGGCCCGAGGCCATGGCGCCCTGCCCGCGGAAGGCGTAGTCGAACGCCCGGGCGCTCTCCTCGGGGCTCATGCCCATGCCCGTGTCCTTGACGACCACGAAGGCCTGCGTGCCCGCCGCGCCGGCGCGGATGCGCACCTCGCCGGCGTCGGGCGTGTACTTGATGGCGTTGTCGAGGACGTTGCGGAACGCCCGCTGGAGCGCGACCGGGTCGGCGGCGACGGGAAGCTGCGGACGCTCGGCGATGAACTCGATGCGGATGCGGCCGCCGTGGGCGAGCCGGTAGGCCGTCGCGAGGGAGCCCAGGATCTCGACGAGATCGGCGTTCTGGGGCGCCGGGAGATCGGCGGGCTCGATGGCCGGTGCCGGTGTTCCGACGAGCCGCTCCGCGAGATCGATCTCCCGCGCCAGGTTGTCGAGGTACTCGCGGTTGGGAAGCTCGCCGCGGCGTGCCGCCTCCTGGATCAGGTCCGTGTAGACGCGGATGACGGACAGGGGAGAGCGGAGGTCGTGGAGAACCTCGGCCTCGCGGTCGCGCTCCGGAGCGGGAGGGGGAGCGCCTTGCGCGATCGTCGCCGGCGCGACGCGCGCCCGCGCCTCGGCCGGGGCAACGGAAACGGGAGCGGGCGAAGCCGACGCTCCGGCCCCGATCTCGAGCGCCACGAGAAGCGCCGGCGCGGCGAGGGCGACGCCGGCGAGCGCGAAGAGCGAGGCGGCGGAGCCGGTCGGCACCTGCCCGAGGGTCGCGAGCGCCGCCACCCCCATCAGCGACGCGACGGCGAAGAAGCGCGCGGCGGGCTTTCCCTCGGAGTGCCAGGACAGCGCGACGCCCGCGGGCAGAGAGCAGGGCGTAGGGCGAGAGCGCCCCGCCGGTCAGCGACATCGCGCAGAAGAGAAGGCCGAGGTCCACGATCATCCCGAGCGGCGCGGCGAACTCTCCGAGCGCCTCCCGGGCGCCGACGCGCGTCAGCAGGAAGAGCGAGCCGAGCGCCCCGCCCATCGCGAGCGCGAGCGGCCGGGCGTCTCCCAGGCGCAGAACGATCGCGATCAGGGTGAAGAGGGTGAAGAGACCGGACGCGGCGGCGCGATGAGCGGCGAAAGCCCGGCGCCGATCAGACATAGGCGCAGCCGACGCGCACTCCCCCTCCGGGCATGGGCGCGGTGTTCAGGGCGCGGAGGCGGATCGGGTGCCTTTCGGGATCGTTCTTCTGCAGAATCTCCGCCTTCCACCGCGTCGGCCACTTCTCGTTCTTCCTCGCGCGAAACGCGAGGCCCCGGTAGCTCACGTCCACGACGGACGCCGTGACGACGCGGCCGCGGCCGTTCCACTCCATCCGCAGGCTCATCTCCTCGGGCGCGAACCGGGGGTGGAGGCGGCGCTCGCTGCCTTCGAACGTGGACTGCGAACGGCTCTGATAGAGCCTCAGGTCCGCGACCTTGAGCAGGAAGTCGGTGCTCTTTCCGTCGTTGGGGTAGGACGCCACGCCGTAGTGGAAGTCGAGCGCGGCGGCGCCGGCGCGGCCCGCGAGAGGGATCGCCCCGACCAGCTCACGCACGCGTTCGAGAACGGCCAGCGCCGCGATCATGTCGGTGTTCGGAAGGACGAGCACGAACTCGTCGCCTCCCCAGCGGCAGCCGGCGTCCACCGCGCGCAGCGCTTCGCGCACGACGCGGGCCGTCCGCACGAGGACGCTGTCGCCGACGGGATGGCCCATCCGGTCGTTGATCGACTTGAAGCCCTTCAGGTCCATCATTCCGACCGCGACGATGCCGCCCGAACGCTCGGCCCGCGAGATCTCGCGGGTCAGGTGGTCGACGAGGAAGCGCCGGTTGTAGAGGCCCGTGAGCGGATCCGTGATCGCGTTGACCCGAAGAACCGCGAGGTCGGCCTCGGAGACGAGGCGCGGTTCCTTCAACAGGCCCTTCCGGCTGTGGAGGTGATGGAGCAGAACGGTCTGCAGCCCGAGCGGCGCCCCGAGCTTCTGGCGCAGCGACGGGAGCAGCCGCTCGATCTCGCTCCATCGCTCCAAAGCGTCGGCCGCCTCGAAGGGGATGCCCGTCCACTCCGCGAGCAGCTGACGGAGGACATCGCCCCGATCCCCGTTGCGCGCGATCGAAGAGAGGGCCTTTGTGAACCGCGGAAGCGAAAAATCGCGCTGGCGGCCCAGCCGCGCGAGTCCGCCGATGTGTTGGCTCAAGTCGTGCGAAGCAAGCCGCATCCGTCTCCCGCCGCTCCCGGTGTGAAACTCATCGCCGCTCGCCCGACTTTCCCAGGCGTCGTGCGCGGGATGCCGCCATCGAAATCGAGGGATCGTTTCGTCTCCGCACCGGCTCTTCGCGCGTCAGCCGGCGACGGCGCCGGCCGCTTCGGCCACCGCATCGCCGAGCGAACAGACCAGGACGAGCTGGCCTTCCTTCAGCAGGTCCACGACCTCGCGATCCGACCGCGCCCAGAGGACGCTCGATCCGACCACGAGCAGGCGCGCCTTTCCGAGATCGGCCGAGGGGTCGAGCTTCGAAAGAGCGTCGGCGCAGCGTCGAATCCGCGCGAGCCCGACGCCCTCCGCCCGCAGCCTCGCGGCGACCCGCAGGCGCACGACGTCGGCGAAGGAATAGCGCCGCGTGGAGCCGTAGCCGGAGGCTCTTTCCGCCGACGGCCGGACGAACCCCTGCCGATCCCAATGGTCGAGCTGCCTGGCCGTGAGGCCGGTCAGCCGGGCGGTCTCGGCCGTGGAAAAGCTCCGGGCCACGACAGTGCTGAATTTCATGGGTGTAATTGCCGAAAATGTTAGCACAGGCGCGGGTTTTTTCGCATTCCGCCGGGTCGGCGCGACCCGTGGGGTACAGTCGTTTCCGCCGTTTTTGGAGGACCCATGATCGCCTGCCTGCTGCTCGCCTCGGGCCTCGCGGCCGCGGCGCCCGCCGGGGCGCCGAGCGGTTCCTACCTCTACCGGACGACGCTCCTCCAGGCGGCCCCGGGCAAGCTACTCGAGGTCGTCGAGCTCTGGAAGGCGGGCTGGCCGGGCACGACGCAGAGCGGCGACGAGCCTCCGATCGCGATGCGGCACAGCCAGGGTGACCGCTGGGACCTGATGCTCCTCTTCCCGATGGGCGGCTGGAGCGAGTACTACGCGCCGGAACGGGTCGCTCGGCGGGAGCGGGCGCGGGCGGCGGCGAAGACGGAGCTTTCGCGTCTCCAGGAGGACGTGGCCTGGACGGAGGACGTCTTCGTCTACGGCCCGCCGCTCGAAGCGCTTCGCGGGCAGCTCGGGGGCGCCGGGTTCTTCCACGTCGAGATGTTCCAGGCCCTGCCCGGCAGGACGTCCGGCCTCTACCGGCAGCGGGAGATGGAAAACGCCTACCTGAAAGCCCTGGATCTGCCGCAGAACTCGATCTTCGTCCGGGACGCGGGCGCCGCCTGGGACCTCTTCACGATCGGGGCGTATCGCGACCTGAAGCACTACGCCGCGAGCGCCGACGTGCCCGAAACCAGGCAGGAGGAGGCCGCCAGGGCCGCCGGCTTCGACGGCGTGAAGGGAATCGGCCCGTACCTACGGACCTTCATCGCCCTGCACCACGACACCCTGGCGCGGCAATCAAATAGGCGAGTTCGGCGGAGGACCGCCCTTTTCATCCCGCTCGTCCGCATCGCCGCCGCCTCACAGCGAGCCTCCTTCCGGCTCGAGCGATCCCTGGATCACGGAAAGGTCGGGCTGAACGGAGAGATAGCATCGCTCCGCTTTTTCAGGAGGAATGATGACACTGAATCGACGGTCGCTTCTCGTCACGGGACGGCGCGGCGCTCGAGCGGGGCCGCTCTGGCTCCCGCCGGCCGCGCAGACGGCGCCTGCCGGGATCGACGGCTCGAAGTCGGCGGCGCTCTTTCTGAAAGACGACGACGGCCTCGCCCCGGCGAGCTTCGACCGACTTCCTCTCGAATTTCACCAGGCCCGCGCGAAAGCGCTCCAGGCCCATCTCGTCGAGAACGGCTTCGCGGGCGCGTGGCTCTCGGATCCGATGAACATGATCTATTTCACGGGCCTCTACTTCACGACGACGGAGCGGCCCTTCTCGGTCTTCCTGCCCGCCGACCGGCTCGCGACGATCTGGTTCAACCCGGGCCTGGACCGCGACCTCGTGAAGACCTGGTGGGCGACGGAGTCGGACTACTACTTCGACTTCCAGCACGCCGACGGCGCCTTTCCCAACGAGGGCAAGGTCCAGCAGGGCGCGAAGGTCGATCTCTTCGAATGGGTCCTCAAGGGGTTGAAGAAGCGGGGCTACGACGGCAAGCGGATCGCCACCGACAAGGACCTGTCCGCGAAACAGCTGTCGAAAGCCGGCACGGTCTTCCTGAAGGAGACGAAGTTCGACTCGATCGCCGAGCACTGCGAAAAGCTCCGGATGGTCAAGTCGCCCGAAGAGCTCGCCCTGTGGCGCCGCGCCTACCGCGTGTTCGACGAGACGCATGCCTTCGCGCGGGACCTCCTCCTCGCGAAGGGGACCGACCTGACCGACTACCAGCTCGCGATGGCCGCCCAGGAGTTCGGCATGGGCCGCCTCATGGCGGGCATCAAACGCGACGGCCGCCCGCACACGGCCGTCGGGATCGAGCTCGGCATCGGCGTGCGCTGCGGCGTCGGCACGGCGTATCCGCATCCCAACCAGATGCACTACAACAAGATCCAGAAGGGCCAGGCGCTCCAGATCGCCGGCGGCGTCGCGATCGCGGGCTGCGGCGGCGAGCTCTACCGCGCGTACCTGCTCGCGCCCTGGACCGACCACCAGAAGAAGGTCTGGACGGTGGCGCGCGACTGCTGCCTCATGCAGAAGGATCTTTCGCGCGCCGGCGTGGCCTGTTCGACCGTCGCCTACCAGATCCACCAGCACCAGGTGAAGGAAGGGATGAAGGACTACATCTACCACCGCCCGGCGCACGGCATGGGCATGGAAGGCCACCAGCCTCCGTACCTCGCGCTCGGCGACTACACGATGCTCGAGCCCGGGATGATCTTCTCGGTCGAGCCGGGACTCTACGATCCGGCGAACGGCTTCGGCGTCAACTTCTCCGACGGCTTCGTCGTGCAGGCGGGCGGCAAGCCCTCGCTCCAGATGTCGCGGCTGCCCTGGAGCGAAGAGTGGTGCCTGGTGAAGCTGTAGCCGCCGAGGGACCGGACGATCTTCTGTCAGTTGAGCGCGAAGGTTAGGACCAGGAGCCGGGCCATCCAGGCGCGCGTGACCGGAACGTCCGGGCAGAACGAGAGTGGTTCGGCGTGACAGCCGGGCACGATCCCGTCGAGATAGGCCGCCTCGATCCAGTCGGCGAACGGCCCGGGGCACTCGACGTCCGCGAAGACGCTTGTGCACGGCGTCGGAACGTGATCGGCACCGTGCTGCGACTTCAGCAGGAAGACCGACATCTGAGCGCGGGTGACGTGACGATCCGGGCAGAACAGGCCGCTTCCGCAGCCCGCCGTGATTCCGTCGGTCTTGAGCATTTCCACCCAGTTCGCGAAGGGGCTCGAGCAGGGCACGTCGGCGAAGAGGCCCTCGCAGGGCGGAGGAGCACAGGCCGCGCCGTGCGCGGCCTTCATGAGAAGCACGGCTGTCTGGTCGCGTCGGACGGGAGCATCCGGACAGAACTGCCCACCCCCGCAGCCCGCCGTGATGCTGCGTCGACCGACCGCGGCGACGTCTTCGTGAAAGAGGCTCTCCGGGGGAACGTCAGTGAAATCCACCTGGGAGCGGCCCCAGACGGGGAAAGGAGGAAAAAACTCTGGCCCCGAGGCACCGCCTTGAAAGCCAATCGGGTGCCAGGCAGTCCTGACGTGAACGTGACGACGCGCGTCCCCTGGCCCGCCGTAATCGTTCCGCCCTGGAGGGTCCAGGTGAATCCGCTGCAGTCTCCGCGGGCGGACGCCGTCAGTCCTGGAGTGTCGGGAGGTAGCGACGGATCCACAGAAAGGCTGTCGGGCGGCTCGAAGGGGACGGTGATGCGAACCCCCGCATCGTCCGACGACGAGCATCCGTACGTGTCGGTGACGGTCAGGCTGTAGAAGGTCGTGCGCGTCGGACTCGCGAGCGGAGTGCAGGACTGCGGATCGCTCAGGCCCTGGGCCGGAAACCACTCACAGGAGGTTCCGCCGGAACCGGCAAGCGGAGTCGAGTATCCGCGACAGATCGTGGCTTCGCCCGAGGCCGAGGCGACCGGGCCCGTCCGCGAGGTCGCGTGCCCGAACCCGAAGCAGCCGGCGGGCCCCACCGCTTCGGCCGAAATCGTGATCGGGGTGCCAGGAGGACCGGATTCGAATTGCAGAGTGTCGGAATTCTGGCCTCCCGTGATGACTCCGCCGCCCAGCGTCCAGAAATACGAGCAGGCTCCGTCCGGACGCGGTCCCGACGCCGTCGCGAAGGCCGCCGTAAGGGGCGGCAGACACTCGTCGACCGTCACGACGATGGGCGCCGGCTGAGCGAACACTGGGATCGCGTGGACGAACACGACGAGTGAAAGGATGCGAACCGCGCTCAGTCGCCCTGGCTTCAGAAGCTTGCTCATGACGCCTCCTCCAGGGCGCAATGTCGCGCGGAGGGACTCCCGGCGTCCGGAGGCGAACGTGAGATGTACGTGAGATTCGGCGGCGAAAGCGGTTAGAACGCCCTGAGCAACAGCGCGTGCTTGAGGAGCGCGAAGCTCTCGTTGTCGGTCCAGGCCCGTCCGCGCTGAAGCGGCCGATCGTCGATCGTGTTCTTAGGGCGGAAGTCTGCTTCGGTGTCGCGGCTGCCGTGGATCAAGGAGTGGTGCCTGGTGAAGCTGTAGAACGTTCCGG
>CAVRRE010000009.1:0-560469 GCA_963723535.1 uncultured Acidobacteriota bacterium | reverse complement strand
GCCACAAACTCAGCAAGGCCTGCGGCGACTCGCGTCGATTTTGAAATCAAAGAGGGCGATCCCGGGCGCGGTGGCCGAAGCGCCGAAGATCATCGCTGATCGTACTGCCCCAAGCCAGCGCCCGGCGTGAATCACTCATCATCACGCCCGGTGAACTCGGGACACCGCAGGCCCTCTCGGCGCTCTGCGGGTCGCTCGATGACGCGTCGGTCCGCCCGCTCGTCCTCGCCACGCTCGCTGGCTTCAGTGATGCGGACATTCCTGGCAAAGCGTCAGGCGCGATGGGCCATGGCCTGCCTCCGACCGCGACGCCGCGCTTGAGTTGCGATCGAGCCGCGAGTCGTGGGCGCTGGCGTTGGTGCGCTCGGGAGCTCAGGTGCTGGCGCCGGTCCTCGATCGGATGGCGGTCTTCAGACGCCGGCCTTGACGCCGAGATCGCGCCGCGGCTCCGGCAGTCGAGTTCGAAAGGCGGTTCCGGCGTCGAGGGGGAACTGGCGCGGCTGAAGCGGACCCTAGCGGCGGCGGAGGGCGTCCTGAAGCGCGGGCAGGCGATGTTTCTCTGCGATGCGTGACGTGCCACAGGATGTTTGCGAGGGGCTCGAGTCGGGCCCGACCTGACCAGCTATCAGCGCGGCGACCTCGACAGCCCCCGCTGGCGGTGATCGTACGGGGTGCCGAGGTCGCGAAGGGTTCGAGACCACGGTCATTCAGACGCTCGAAGGCAGCTGTTCACCGGCTTCGTCTCAGATCAGGACGCGAAAGTGACGTCCTTCGCGATGTGGCCAGCCAGGTCCGGACAGTCGCGCGGCAACGAATCGCGTCGGAGACCCGCTCGGCACATCACTCATGCTGCCGGTCTGCTCGACGGCCTCGATGATCAGGCCTTGCGCCATTTCTTCGTGTACCTGCGTGAGAACAACGCCGCCGTTTTCATCGTCAGCGTAGGACAAGCTTCCAGCTCGTCATCCGACGCACCATTTCACCGCGAGGCAAGCCGCAGGCATGCCCTACCGGGCGGTTCATGTTCCAGTGGCGGCGGTTGACGATTGCGGTAGTTTTGGCGCATGCGCGGCGTGTCAGTGTTTGCCGGCTTGGCTGATTCGATTGTGGCTGCCGGGGCGGCTGTCGCTCGGGGCGTCCGGCGATGCCTGGTCGGACCCGCTCAATCCGATTCGTCAGATTTTCAAAGGACAACGGCTCGACCTGTGGTCGCTGCAGGCGGTCTCGAATCCCAGCTACCGCCGGTCGAAAGTTCCGACCGGACGCGCGGACCAGTGGATCGCTTCATTGCGGCGAAACTTGACGCGCACGAGCTGTCGCCCGCTCCCGAGGCGGACCGGCGCGCGCTGGTGCGGCGGCTTATTTCGATCTCATCGGCCTGCCGCCGACGCCGAAGAAGTGCGCGCATTCGTCGACGATGATTCGCCCGACGCGTACGAGCGGCTGGTGGACCGCCTGCTGGCCTCGCCGGCGCTTCGGCGAGCACTGGGCGCGGCTGTGGCTCGACGTCGTCCGCTACTGCGACAGCAACGGCTTCGACTGGGACGAGTTCCGCCCGCAGGCCTGGCGGTTCCGCGATTACGTCATCCGCTCGCTTCAACGCCGACAAGCCGTTCGACCGGTTCATCCGCGAGCAACTCGCCGGCGATGAGCTGCTCGACGGCCCGCCGCGCACGCCGCGCGAGCAGGACTGCCTGATCGCCACCGGCTACCTGCGGCTCGGCCCGCAGGACAACTCCGTCCAAGCTCTTCAACGAGGAGCACACAGCCGCGCGCGAGCTGATGGCCGACCTGACCGAAACGACCGGCCGCGCATTCCTCGGGCTGACGATGTCCTGCTGCCGCTGCCACGATCACAAGACGGACCCGCTCTCCCAGGCCGACCACTACCGCCTCCGGGCGTTCTTCGAGGCGGTGAAGTTCGCCGACGACCTGCCGCTCGACCTCGCTCCGGAGCAGGATGAGATCCGCCGGCACAACGAATCGGCCCAGACTTCGGTCGACGCGGCGGAAGACGAACACGTGATCGCGCCGTCCGGCGCAGGACCGATTGCGCGCTTCACGCGCGGTCAGGAAGGACTCCGAGATTCCCGACGATGACGTGCGCAAGGATTGACCGAGGACGAAAAGAAATCCGCCGAGGCGGCGGACAAGCGAATCGCCGCGGCGAAGCAACAGCTGCGTTCGTTCACTACCGGGCTTTGCATGAAGGAGGCGGATCCCCGAAGCCGACGCACATTCTTTCCGCGGGCGATCCCGATCAGCCGAAGGAGACGGTCGAGCCGGGGTTCCTGACTGTATTTCATCCGGGGTCGGCGAGGATTGAAAAGCCGTCGGCGCCGAAAAGTTCGGGCCGCCGATCGACGCTCGCGAAGTGGCTGACGGCATCCGACAATCCGCTGACCTCGCGCGTGCTCGCCAATCGGGTCTGGCAGCAGGTGTTTGGACAGGGCGTCGTCGCCACGCCAGGAGATTTTGGTTTCAGCGGATCAAGACCGTCGCATCCCGAATTGCTCGACTGGCTGGCCGGAGACTCGTCGGCGGCGGCTGGAGCACGAAGCGGCTGATTCGAACGCTGGTCACCTCGGCCACGTATCGCCAGTCGGCATACGTGACCGACGAGGCCGCGCGCACGCGTGCTGAGTCGCTCGATGCGGCAACACGTTGTTCTGGCGGATGAACCCGCGGCGACTGACTTCTGAACAATTGTGCGACGCGATGCTCGTGGTGAGCGGGCAGTTAATCCCCGTGTCCGGCGGACCGCCGGCCTGGCCCGAACTGCCGCCGGAGGTTCTGCAGGCGAATCCGGCCTTCTACGATGACAACGCGGAGAAAACGAAAGGCTGGTATCCGAGTCCGCCGGAACGACTGCGCGTGCGCAGCATCTATCTCGTGCAGAAACGCTCGGTGCGCATCCCGTTCATGGAGACGTTCGATCTGCCTGAAAACTTCCTCACGTGTTCGCGGCGCAATGTTTCGACCGTGGCACCGCAGGCATTCGCACTGCTCAACAATCGCTTCGCCGTCGAATGCGCCCGGGAGATCGCCGGTCGCGTGCGCCGAAGTGCTGGCCACGATCCATCCGCCCAGGTGCGGCAGGCCTTCGAGACGGTTCTTCGGCCGGGTGCCGTTGCCGGCCGAGGAATCGACGTGTCTCGAAGTGCTGCGTGAACGCAACCTTGACGAACTCGCGCGTGTGCTCGTCAACGCGAACGAGTTCATGTTCGTGGATTGAGAGTTGATTGGGGTTACGGGCCTTCGCTCAGCCGGAAGAACCGCGACGGGCGGGGTCGATCGGAAACAGGAAACTCGATTGTCTGGCCGGTTCCGGTGGAGTTCTGCGCCGGCGCCCAACCCACCGGTCCGAGCACATCGGCGGCCTCGATCGCATATTTCCCGCCGACGATGGACTGGAGCGAGATCGCGACTTGCGTGGGGCTGTACCGCGGCGGATGTCCAGCGGCACGAACGGAACTGTGTCGACGTCGATCGATTCGAGGAACGCGACGACTTTCGCCTGGTCGGCGGGATCGCTCAGCGCGTCGGGCATCCGGCCATTGCCGGTGCGGTGCTTCACGTCGGCGACGACGGCGGCGAGCGATTCGGCGGCGCCGTTGTGCAAGAAGGGCGGCACGGAGTGCAGACCCGAGCAACGACGGCACGTTGAAGCCGATGCCCTTGCCGTCGCTGTTGTAGTCGATGCCCAGAGCCGTCCTGCGCGGCTTGCAGCGACGCCGCTGGCCACGGCCGGGCGCGGCCTTTTCATCCGCGCCGATGTTGTTGCCGAGCGGATTGCCCTGGCCGGGCACGCCGAGGTTGAACGAGCCGATGTCGCGCAGGAACCGGTTCAGATATTGCGCGCCGACCGGATTGCCGGTGAAGTGGCGTCGGGTTCGCGTTCGGTGAAGATTTCGCGCCGGCGGGCGGCGAAGTGAAATCCTTCACGCTGACGGTCCAGTTGCTGTCCGCCGTGGCAACTGGCGCAGCCGGCGTGCAGGAAAAGTCGGCGGCCCGTCGTCGAGGTCGGCGGCAGTCGGCGCGTCCGGGCAGCGACGCGAGCGAGCGGCGCGTTGGGGGTGCGCACGGCGAAGCGCACCCATTCGCGCATCGCGGTCAGCGCCGGCACTTTGTTGGTGCTGCCCGGCAAGGTCACGGTGACCTGCGGGCGATTGGCGTTGGGCAGGGCGAAGGCGTTGACCGCGCTCGGCGCGACGTTCGAGGTCGCCATTGTCGCCGATGAGCAGGCCGTGGTTGGGATCGAGCGCGCCCGCCGGCCAGCGGGCCCGGGCCGGAGACGTTGCGGATGTTGATCTCGAAGTCCTCGACCTCATCGAAGATCGCCGAGTAATTCAGCAGCCGCTGCTGCGCTGCGGTTGTGCGGATTGAACGTGGCATTGAGCGGCACGCTCTTGCGCGGGCCGGCGGCGAACTGCCAGATCACGCCGTCGGTCAATCCCTTGAAATGACAACTGGCGCAGCTTTGCCAGCCTTCGCTCGAGAGCCGGTCGCGCAGCGAATTGGTGCCCGGGAATCGCATCGAAGTTGCCGCGCGAGGAGAAAAACATCTCCGCGCCGACCAGGTTGGTTTCGCCCTGCGAGCCCGGCGCCGGCAGGTCGGAGGTTGGCACCACCGCGATGACGCGTGTCGGTGGTCAGGTCCACGACCGAGACGTTGCGCGAAACGAAGTTGGCGACGTAGGCGCGCGTGCCAGTCGCTGTTGATGGCGATGCCTTGCGGGTTCTTGCCGGCGTTGGCGCCGCTGGTGGCGGGGTTGTCGGGATCGTTCAGATCGATGTAGCGCGTGGTGTCGCCATCCACGGTGAAGCCGAGCCGGCCGTCGGCGGCGACGTTCACTTTGACCAGCAGGTCGCTGGCGGCCGAAACGACGTAGGCCGTGCCCGTCGCCGCTCTGGGTGGTGAAGGCGATGGCCCAGGGATTGGCGAAGAACAGTCTGCGTTTGCCCGGCTCGGGATCGCGCGCGCCCAGATGCAGGTTGAGCGCGCCGCGATCGAGCGGCGAGGTGCTGTTGACGCCGGCGATGACGTTGACGAAAGCGTGGGTGTCGAGGTTGAAGCGCAGCGGGCCGCTCGGCGAAGCGGCGATGTTGGGCAGATAGGCCGGTCTCGCCGCGGATGACGATGCTCTGGAGCTGGTTCGGAAAGCGCCGGCGGTGTCGATTGGTCAACGCCGGGAAACTTGAAGCCGGTGATCTGCGGCGCCAGCGGAATGACGCGCGCCACCTTGTAGTCGGCGATGTTGGCGGAGTCGGTGTTGATGTCGAGCACGGCGACCAGCCCTTCCCGTGCCGAAATCATCGCCCTGCCGCCCGCCCGGCTTTGGTGAACGAGAAGAAATCGCGTGACGTAAAGTTTGGTGTTGTCCGCGGTGACCGCCAGGCCGCGCGGCTGGAAATGGCGGCGTGCGGTCGGGATCGTTGGCGATGCTGTTGCGCAAATCCACGTGGCCGATGACGCTGCGCGTGGCGGTGTCGATGACGGTGATCGTGTCCTGCGCCGCTGTTGGCGACGAAAACCCGCTTGCCGTCCGGCGAACAAACGATGTTCCACGGCTCGGCGCCGGTGGTGATGTTGCCGTTGCACCCGGCAGTCGTATCCACTGCCGCGCTGAAACGTGCCCCACGCCGGGTCGTTGATCTGGATGACGCGTGACCGAATTGCCGGCGGCATTGGCCACGTAGGCGTATTGGTTGTCCGGCGTGAGCGCGATGCTCTCGCGGTTCGTCGCCGACCGGCGATTTTGGCCAGGCGCGTTTGTTGTCCGGGCGAATGACGCTGACGCTGTCGTCGCTCGGATTCACCACCCAGATCAGCCGGTCGTTCGCGTTAGATGGCGATGGGGCTGGAATAGGTCGGCCGGTCTGCCGACGTCGAACACCGGAGCGGTGGCGGCATCAATCGACTCGCAGGAACGCGACGACCTTGGCCTGATCAGCCGGGTTAGCTCAAGCGGTCGGGCAACCGGCCATTGTCGGTGCGATGCTTCACGTCGGCCACGACGGCCGCGAGCGATTCGGCCGCGCCGTTGTGCATGTAAGGCGGGACAGCGTCGAATGCCCAGCAACGACGGCACATTGAAGCCAATGCCTTTGCCGTCGCTGTTGTAATCATGCCCGAGCGCGTCCTGCGCCGGCTTGCAGGACGCCGCTGGCCACCGCCGGCGCGGCCTTCTCGTCGGCGCCGATGTTGTTGCCGAACGGATTGCCCTGACCGGGCACGCCGAGGTTGAACGAACCGATGTCGCGCAAGAACCGGTTCAAGTATTGCGCGCCGACCGGATTGCCGATGAACGTGCGTCGGGTTGCGCTCGGTGAAAATCTCCGCGGCGGCGGGCGGCGAAGTGAAATCCTTCAGGCTGATGGTCCAGTTCTGCCCGCCGTGGCATCTGCGCGCAACCGGCCTGAGAGAACAGTGTGCGGCCTGCGGCGATGTCGGCGGCGATCGGCCGCGTTGGGCAAGCCCGGCCAGCGGCGCGTTGGGCGTGCGCACGGCGAAGCGCACCCATTCGCGCATCGCGGTCAGCGCCGGCACTTTGTTGGTGCTGCCGGGCAAGGTCACCGTCACTTGCGGGCGATTGGCGTTGGGCAGCGCGAACGCATTGACCGCGCTCGGCGCGACATTGAGATCGCCGTTGTCGCCGATCAGCAGGCCGTGGTTCGGATCGAGCGCGCCGCCGGCCAGCGGCACCCGGGCCGGAGACGTTGCGGATGTTGATCTCGAAGTCTTCGACCTCATCGAAGATCGCCGAGTAATTCAGCAGCCGCTGCTGGTTCCGGTTGTGCGGATTGAACGCTCGCAGTTGAGCGGCACGCTCTTGCGCGGGCCGGCGGCGAACTGCCAGATCACGCCGTCCGTCAGCCCTTTGAAATGGCAGCTCGCGCACGCTTGCCAGCCTTCGCTGGAGAGCCGGTCGCGCAACGAATTGGTGCCCGGGGATCGGATCGAAGTTCCCGCGCGAGGAAAAAAACATCTCCGCGCCGACGAGGTTGGTTTCGCCCTGCGAGCCAGGCGGCGGCAGGTCGGACGTCGGCACGACCGCGATCACGGTGTCGTTGGTCAGGTCCACGACCGAGACATTGCGCGAGACGAAATTCGCGACATAAGCGCGCGTGCCGCGTGCTGTTGATGGCGATGCCTTGCGGATTCTTGCCGGCGTTTGCGCCGCTGGTCGGCGGGATTGTCCGGATCATTCAGGTCAATGTAACGCGTCGTGTTGCTCATCGACAGTGAAGCCGAGTTGCCCGTCGGCGCTCGACGTTGACCTTGACCAGCACATCGCTGGCGGCCGTAGACGACATAAGCGTTGCCGGCGCCGCTTTGGGTGGTGAATGCGATGGCCCACGGATTGGCGAAGAAGATCTTGCGTTTGCCCGGCTTCCGGTTCGCGCGCGCCGAGATGGAGGTTGAGAACCGCCGCCCGGTCCGCCGGCGCGTCGCCGTTGACGCCGCCGATCAGGTTGACGAAGGCGTGCGTGTCGAGATTGAAGCGCAGCGGGCCGGTGGGCGAAGCCGCAATGTTCGGCAAGTAGGCCGTGTCGCCGCGAATGACGATGCTCTGCAGTTGGTTGGGGAAGCGCGCAGGTATCGATTGGTCAGGCCGGGAAATCTGAAGCCGGTGATCTGCGGCGCGAGCGAGATCGCGCGCGCGACTTTGTAATCGGCGATGTTCGTCGATGCGGTGTTGATATCGAGCACCGCCACGAGTCCTTCCCGCCCGAAATCGTCGCCTTGCCGCCCTCCGGGTTTGGTGAATGAAAGGAAGCGGGTGACGTAGAGCTTGGTGTTGTCCTGCGTGACCGCCAACGCCGCGCGGCTGGAAATGTCGGTTGCGGTCGGGATCGTTGGCCAGGCTGTTCCGCAAGTCCACATGGCCGATGACCGCGCGCGTTGCGGTGTCGATGACCGTGATGGTGTCCTGCGCGCTGTTGGCCACGAACATGCGCTTGCCGTCGGGCGAACAAACGATGTTCCACGGCTCAGCGCCCGTCGTGATGTGGCCGTTGACTCCGGCCGAAGTGTCGACGTCCGCCTGGAACGTGCCCCAGGCTGGATCGTTGATTTGGATGACCGTCACGGAATTTCCCGCGCGCGTTGGCGACGTAGGCGTACTGGTTGTCCGGAGTGAGCGCGACGCTTTGCGGCTCGTCGCCGACCGCGATCTTGGCCAGGCGCGTATTGGTGTCCGGCCGGATGACGCTGACGCTGTCGTCGCCCGGATTGACCACCCAGATCAGCCGGTCATTCACCGAAATGGCGATCGGGCTCGAAGTCGTGGCGGCCGGCGTGTGGCCGGCAGGCGCCAGCCAAAAGCGCCAGCCCACAGATCAAATTCCGATGCGTCGATCCACGCCAATTTGCACCCGTCCCTGAAAGAAAATTATCAACTTCGCATTCATGATTTATTGAGGTGGAGGTTTAGGGAGGGACCGCCAGTGTGCGGCGGAGCGTCGAGTTAGGGCAATCCAATAATTGACGCGATTTTCGCGGCACGGATTGCGCACGAATGCAAGCAAACGGCATTCCACACTTTGCGAAGTGTCGAAAGTGTGAGGTGCTTGAACCCGCTGGCGTTGGCGCAGTTCAGCGCGTTACTTCGCCGCCCGGTCGAGCGCCTTGAGGACGTCGCGCTGGCTGATCAGGCCGTCCGGCAGAAGGATCGGCGGACGGGATCGATCGGCGGGGTAGACAAGGTAAGCTGGAATCGCCGCGAGCCCATTGCGATGGAGAAATTCGTCGATGACAGGATCGGGATCGGATTTGTCCGCTCGCAGGGCGACGGCATCGAGTTCCTTGAATCTGGCTTCCACCGCATCTGAACCAGGGGCGTGGAAGACGCGCCTTTCATTGAATTGGCAGGTCAGTCACCACTTGGCCGTGAAGTCGGCGAACAAAATCCGTCCCTCCCGCCGCAGATCGCGGACTCGTTCCGGCGACCACGATTGCCATTTCAGCCCGGCGGTGGACGTTCCGGGCGGTTTGTCGGAAAGTTTTCCGCCGCTCAGGATCACGGCATCCAATTCGGCGTTGAGCGCGGCGATCTCCTTCTCGTAACCCGCGGCATCGGACTGTTGGCCGGCGGCGATCACGGCCTGCCACACGGCGAGTGCGGCCATCCCGGCGGTGGCGAGGGCGGCCTTGAGGCGGGTCGGGCGGGGGCGGATCGGAGTGCACCACTTTCCGTAAGTCCAGACCGCTGCGGCAAGAAAAAGGAGAACGAGCAACGCGCTGGTCACGCCGCCTGATCCGGTTTGCGCCGCGAAGGCATTGAGAAAATAAATGACCGTGGCGAACATCGGAAACGCCAGGATGACTTTGAATGTTTCCATCCACGGTCCGGGCCGTGGCAGGCGGTTGATCAGCCTGGGAAAGAGGGAGAGGACGACATATGGGACGGCAATTCCGAGACCGAACGCCGTAAAGAGGACGAGCGCCGGAAGCGGCGGCTGCTGGAGCGTGTAGCCCATCGCGGCGCCAAGAAACGGCCCGCTGCATGGCGTGGCGACGAGCGTGGTGAGCACGCCGGTGAAGAATGATCCTGCGTAGCCTTCGCGGCTCATCAATTCGCCGCCGACCGTGGTCATCGTCGTCCCGATTTCAAACACGCCTGCGAGATTGAGCCCGAGCAGGAAGAGCACCGCGATGATGAAAATGCTGAAGCCGGGTGACTGTTGTTGAAATCCCCAGCCGAGCCGCTGGCCGGCGAGATTCAGTCCGATCAACACACCCGCGAGAGCCCACAGGGAAACCAGCAGCCCCGCCGCAAAAATGACGCCGTGCTTGCGGACCTTGCCGGGATTCTCGCCCGCCTGATTGACAAAACCGAGAATCTTGATGCCGAGAACCGGAAACACGCACGGCATGGCGTTGAGGATGAATCCCCCGACAAACGCAAAGAGCAATGCCCACCAGTAAGTCAGCGGCTTGTTGGCCGTGCCATCGACGGAAACGTGCTTTGGCCCGGAGGACGGAATGATCTCGTCCATCGCGCGAAGTGTCTCGGGTGGGATGGAGCCCTTCTGCGGCGGGGAATCGGGCGCGGTGGATCTGGGCGGCAATCGGCCCGGTCGCCGGGGGAACCGATGGCACGCTCGATCCCGCTGCTGGCACGAGCAGGGCCGGAACCGACTTGTCGGCGTGCCAGCCGTTGGCCGCGTGGAGGAATCCATCGGGAGATTTTTCCTCGTCGCTTTTTTCGATGGTGAGGCGCCACGAGCCATCCGCAGGCTTGTCGATCTTCGGCGACTCGTTCGCCAGCGCGCCGTTGCGGTCGAAAAAGTAAATCGCACCCGGATCGGGGTTTGCATCGGGTCCGGGCTTGAGGGTGATGACGTATTGCTGAGGGGAATCGACGGCCGCCACTTCCCACGCTGGTGTGCTCTTCGGCTGCTCGGCCCGCACGCGATCGAATGCGGTTTTCAGCGTCGCATCCGGCGCACCGGGCGTTCCGGCGGCGACCTTGACTTCGAGGTCCGCCTGTTTGTCGACGCATCCCTTCGCGTCGCACTCGAGCCACGTCGCCCGCGCTTTCAGCACGGCCTCGGAACCGTCCGCGAAACTTTCCGGCGGAGTCAGCGTCGTCAGCAAATATGCGATTCCTTCGTAAACGTGATCGTGCCCTAGCGGGCCGGGCTTGGCGTGGGGGATTGGCCACACGAGCGGCGAGGCCTTCCACCCGTCAGGCAACTGCCACGATAGCTCGGTCGCCTTTCCGACTCCGGGATTGATCCAATAAGTGTGAACGCCTGGCGCGTGATTGAGCATGAGCGCCACGGTGAATGGACGCGCGGGACTGACGGGCTTCGACTCCGGGACGAGCGAGACGGCGACTTTGCGTGTATTCAGCGAATCAAATCCGCCTGCAACGCCGGGTGCGTCCTGTCCGCGGCACATCATCGCGGCGAACACTCCCGCGCCCGTGAGCGCTGCGACGAGGAGACTGTTCCGGGCGCCGCGCATGCTCAGGCTGGCAGGCTGGAATGTGTCCCGTCGCAGAACGGCTGTCCCGCCGTGTGTTTGCATTGGCAGAGGACGACCGTCTTCTCCTCGGCAAGCGTGAACTTGACCGGCGCGAACCCGGTTCCCTTGTGACTGCCATCGCAGAACGGCTGGGTCTGCGAACGTCCGCACCGGCACCACCAATAGTCGCCGGGCGGCAGTTTGCGCACGTCGGGTTTGCGTGCGGCGATGACGGGAGCTTCCATGGCGCGGATGGTTGGTTGAAGGATGTTTGGCTATTGGGCGGGCACTCCCGGCTCGGGATCGGCAACCCTTTCGAGTGTGATCCGCATGCTCGGTTTGTGATCGTCGCCGCTGTCGATGAGCGTGATCTGCCGCTTGTAGGTTCCGACCGGATGTCCGCCAACCTGCCATTGCAAGGTCAGCGGTTCGTAGGCCTTGTATTGCGACTTGTGACATGGAGCGGCGGGGGAAGCAACGAACCTCGCCACTTCCGATCGCTCCGGCTCGGCGTCCATGTTTTTGACTTCGCCGACAAACTGCCACAAGCCGGCAATATCGATCCACGTGCTGTTTCGCGTCAGGAATCGATTGGTCGATTCGTAATGGCTCTCACCGAGGGCAGCCAGAACCGGAGCCCCCTCGTAGATCGCGGGCAGCGGTTCGCCGAACTGGTCGAGCGCCGTCATCGTCACGTCATGCACACACATGCCCGCGAGTTTCGCTTCCGGTGCCTGGACCGAGGCCTTCGGGTAGGTCCGCATGTTCAAGGCGCGATTGACCAGCCCGGGTTTGGCGGGCCCCTCGAACAAAACCGGCTGCGCGAGCTTGATGGCGGCGGGGATGACCACGCGCACAGGCACCGATTTCTTCGCTTTGACCTTGCCGTCCTGTTTGACCTCGATCGTCAGGTCCCGCTCAGGTCGGTCGACGGCTTGCTTCCGCGCACTTTGAAGTGAAACGCTGTCCGTCGGACGTGCTCTCGGTCTTGTCGAGTTCCACTTCCGCAAATTCACGTTTCTCCGGTCATTTCGGCGGACGTCGTGGCCGGTTGGCCGGAACGATTTTGAATGGCAATGACAACGGGCGCCGCCAGCGACTCGGCCTGCCCGCGACGGTTGATCTCGAGCAGCCCGGTCTTGATCACAGGCTCGTCAAAACAATCGAGATATTCCCGCCTTCCGGCTTTGGCTCGGCTCCGCGCAGACCGACCGGCCCGCAGGGCCCCGCCCCCGCCAGCCCGAGGGAGGAACAACCGTCGAATCGCAGTCGTCATCAAAAACATCGAGGAACTCTCAATATTCGCGGGAGAAGTGCCATTTCAACCATCGAGGATAAGGCGCCGCGCCGGGGCGAATCTGTCGGGCCGATATTCGATCAGAGGCCTGTCTCCATTTTGATCCGGCAAGATTGGTGTTTCCGGTTGAGGCCGGCGCGAATCCGCCGAGTCTCGGTGGCCGTTCCCATGCTGCCGATGACCCGACGCCGGTTGTTCGCCGAAAGCCTCTCGCTGGGTGGCCTCTGGACGGTGACGGCGAAGGTCGCTGCCGCGCGCGAGGACGCGTCGTTCTCAGACGACGTCCAGCGCCGTTGAACGCGACGCGCGTTGGACGCGTCGTCGTTCCGAACTCGATCGACGACATCGCCGCTCCGTCCGGCAGGCGGGCGCGACCGGCGGGTGATCAGCGTCAGCGGCGGAAGGCACGCGATGGGCGGGACAGCAATTCGCGTCGGACGCGGTCCATTTCGACATGAAGGGATTCGACCGCATCGTGGAACTTGGACCGGGCAAACGGACTGATCGAGGCCGAAGCGGGAATCGAGTGGCCTGAATTGATCGCGTGGCTCGAGCGCGAGCAGCGCGGCGAGAAGGAACCTGGGCCATCCGGGAAAACAGACCGGAGTGGATCGTGTCAGCCTCGGCGGTTCCCTCTCGGCCAACATCCACGGACGAGGCCTGCGATTTCCGCCGTTTGTCGGCGACATCGAGTCATTTGTCCGGTGGCGCGGACGGCGAGCCGCACCGCTGCAGCCGCCGCGAGAACGCGGAACTGTTTTCACTGGCCATCGGCGGCTACGGGCTGTTCGGCATTGTCTCCCGGGTGACCCTTCGTCTGGCGCGCCGGACCAAGGTGCAGCGCATCGTCGAAGTGATTCCGGTCCACGACCTATCCCTGGTTCGATCGGCGCATTGGTGAGGGTTTCGTTTTCGGCGACTGCCAGTATTCGACCGACCTCACGTCGAGCGCCGCCGAACATCCGGGCGTTTTCTCGTGTTACAAACCGGTGGACCCACAGACGCCGGTCCCTGAAGGCCTGTAGACTGTCCGAGCGCGACTGGGCTGAACTTTATTCTCTTGCCGCACGGACAAACGGAGGGCATTCGAACGTTACTCGGGATTCTACCGCAGCACGCTCGGGCCAGGTCTACTGGTCGGACACGCACCAGCTCGCCGGAGAGTTCGAGGGCACCGGGCCGCGGTCGAACCAGCCGAAGGGACCGAGATGATCACGGAAGTCTATGTTTCGCGCGACGCTTTCGTCCGCTGCTCGCCGCCGTGCGGAAGGACTTTCTCGAGCACGGCGCTGACATGACTTACGGCACGATCCGCTTCATCGAAAAGGACGCTGATACCTTCCTGCGCTGGGCCACCGCGCCGTCGGCGTGCATCGTTTGCAACCTGCACGTCAGGCACACGCCCGAAGGAAAGCAGAAAGCGATCGAAGATTTCAGACGGATATTGTCCCGAACGATCGAGTTCAAGGGGAGATACTTCCTGACTTATCATCGCTGGGCGACCCGCCAACAGGTTGAGTCCTGTTACCCGCAATTCGCCGAGTTTCTCCGGCTCAAAAGAAAGCATGATCCGGACGAGCATTCCAGAGCGATGGTATCGCCACTACGCGGGATGTTCGGGATGTGATTTGATAATGAATCAGCGAGTGTGCTGGTCGCGTAGTTAGTAGGGCAACCATCCTGGTTGCCGCGCGATGAATTGACCGGTGCGTAGCGCGACAAGCTGGAAGCTTGTCCTACGTTCCGGTTCGACGGCACCAGTAGGGCAACCATCCTGGTTGCCGCGCGCCTGAATCGACGGTGTGGAGCGAAGGCAAGCTGGAAGCTCGCCCTACGCGCCGCACGATGAATGGACGGTGCGCGGCGAGGCAAGCTGGAAGCTCGCCCTACGTTCTGGTTCGATTGCAGGCGCGAAGAATTTCGCTGATCAGCGCGGGACCTCGATAGATCAATCCGGTGTAGATTTGAACGAGTCGCGCTCCGCATCCAAGCTGCTCTCCGATTCCGTCGGCGCCGGTCATGATGCCGCCGACTCCGATGATCGGGATGTCGTCGCCGAGGGCGTGCCGCAGCAGGCGAATGACCGCGGTGGAACGCTCACGAACCGGCGCGCCGCTGAGGCCGCCGGCCTCGTGGCTGATCGGGTGATCAGACGATCGACTCCCGCGATATTGTCGTGTTGGTGGCGACGACGGCGTCGTTATTTTTTCATCGAGAAATATTTCCGCCAGCGCCCGGACGTGATCGTCCTCGAGGTCCGGTGCGATTTTCACGGGCGAGGCTCGCAATTGTATCGGCCGTATTGCGCGGCGAGGCGCGCCTGTTCGGCCTTCAGCGCGCGCAAGAGTTTGCGGATGGCGTCCTCCTCCTGCAAATCGCGAGAGCTGCCGGTGTTCGGCGACGAGATGTTAACCGTGATGTAATCGAAAGCCGGATACGCGCCCCGCAGGCAGAGAAGATAGTCATCGACCGCGCGATCCATCGGGGTGTCGAAGTTTTTCCCGATATTACAGCCGAGCATCCCGCGCCAGCGCCGGCCGGAGATGTTCCGCAACGCCTGTTCGATCCCGGGATTGTTCAATCCCATGCGATTGATGATGGCCTCGTGCTCGACGAGCCGGAACAGCCGCGGTTTTGGGTTTCCGGCTCTGCGGCCGCGGCGTGATCGTGCCGACCTCGATGTGGCCGAACCCGAGCGCGCCAAAACCATCCACACACCTCCCCGCCTTGTCGAGACCGGCCGCCAGACCGAGCACGTTTGGGAAAGTGAGCCCCATGACCTCGACCGGCTGCGCCTCGTTCCGCGGAGCCAGCCAGCATGCCGCGCCGATTTTTTCCGCCCAGCGAAGTCCGGTCACGGCGAGGTGATGGTATGTCCTCGGCGTCAATCCCCAAAAACGCCGGCCTCAATGCGTGATACCAATCGAACTGGCATTCGCACCGGTTAGGCGCGGAATGACGGCGCGCCAGCGGTTTATCCAAGCGCCGCGCGCTTGGGTCTGCCTCATCTGCTCTTGCCGAGGTCCCGCCTTGTCGCGTAAGATGGTGTTGTGACCGTCCGGCGCATCCCCCTGCTGGCAGCCGCAAGTGTCCCCCTGTCGCTCGGGCACGCTGCCAAAGTCTATTACGTCAACCAGCCGGAAAACCTGCCCGGACACATTCATGCCGTGAATCCTACGGCACCGGTAACAACGCCGCCGCCGACGACGGCACCGGGGGTGACGGACTTGCGCGGGATCGCCGTCCAGTCCCGCGCCAGCTCTTTTTTGCGCATGCCCGGCAGGACCCGATCACTCTGGCCAGGACGGAGGTCTCGCTGCGCAGGATGGGGGTGACTGCCGGCGGCGAGCCGAAGATAGTCACGACCTTTCCCGATGGCACGTCACTCGCTGACGTTGAGTATGATGCCGAGGAGGAGTGGATTTATGTGGCGCGGCCCAGCACGCTCGAGTTGGTGCGCAGTCGCGTTGAGGGGTCGGTCGTCGAGACCGTGTTGACGCATCAGGCTGTTCAACGCGGCCCGTATTTTGAGCAAGACGCAACTGAACCAGGTGCTGGAAGGCAGGCCCTTCGGATCGCCGCTCAAACGTCCGAGCGGGTTCTTCTCGAGCGCAACGCGCGCTACGCCAGGGAGGCGGCGCGCGTCGACCGGATCGATTCCGGACTTCGCTGACGGCCTCGGCGATCGCCGAGGGCTCGCGACGGCTCGCTCGACATCGCGCGGGACCTGCTCCCCAGGACCTCGAGTTCGATCCTCCGCGAGCCGCGCTTTCGGGCGGGCCTTGTCGAGACGCCCAGGAAGAACACGTACTTCGCCGTCTTCCACACCTCCAGCGCCGCGGGATCGAACGAGTCCCTTCGGACGGCCCTCGCGAACGCCGTTCGGACCCAGGACCTCGTCTGGGGGACGCTCGGCCGCTTCGCCTTGCCCGCCACGGGCGTGATCCCGCCCGGCATCCTCGGGCACGACGCGGGACGCCGCGAACGCACTTCCCGCGCGAGGAGGCCGTCGAGCGGATCCGTTCGGCGGGGCCGCCCGCGCCCGTCCGGCTCCGCCGGTCGGCATTCACCCGATGCTCGTGAACCAGTACGCGGCGCTCACCGAAGCTCTCTTCCGCATCTGGGCAGGACCTCGGCGTCGAGGTCGAGATCGCCACGAAGACGATGCCCGAGTTCATCGAGTCGTGGCACAAGAACGAAGGCGTCGACGTCATGCTCGGCCGCTGGATCGCCGATTACGACGATCCGGACAATTTCACGTTCACCCTCTTCCACTCGGGAAACGGAGCGGCGCGCGCCTACTTCTCGTCGCCCGAGACCGACCGCATCCTCGAGGAAGCCCGCGCCGAAGCGCGGCCGGCCGCCCGCGAGGCGCTCTACCGGAAATTCGAACACGCCCTTATCGACCCGGCGATCCTCATTCCGCTCTTCCACGACGTGGACTACCGGATCGCGGGCCCGCGCGTACGCGGTCTTCAGCTCCGCAGCACCGCCCCCTACGTCAACTATGCCGAGCTCGGGAAAGCCGAGAGGGAAACGGATCGCGCGCCCGCCGGCCGGACGGGCGGGGGGATCCTCCACGTGCCCATCGCAGGCGTCGTCCGGAGCCTCGATCCCGCCTGCTGCGAGACCCTCGAGCACAGCGAGGTGTCGCCCAACCTCTTCGACACGCTCACGCGCGCGCTCGAGGGCACGCGGATCGTGCCCTGGGTCGCCTCGGAGGTCTCGACGGAGAGCGACGGCAGACGGTACCGGATTCCGGCTCCGCCCGGGCGTGCGATTTCCACGACGGACGGCGGCTGACGGCGCGCGACGTGCGCTCCTCCTGGGAGCGGCTCCTCATGACGACGACCGTGAACCGGTGGCTGCTCTCGCCCATCCGGGGCGCACGGCGGCTCATCGCCGGCGAGACCACCGACCTCGAGGGCTTCCACATCGTCTCGCCGAGCGAGTTCTACATCGACCTCGAGAAGCCCGTCGCTTTCTTCCCGGCCGTCATCTCCTACGCGCCGACCGCGATCCTGCCGGAGGGGACCGGTACCGTGGGTGGGACCGCGGAGGAGGGGGTCGTCGGCACCGGCCCCTTCCGGATCGTCGCATTCGACCCCGGCCGGCGGCTCGAGCTCGAGCGCAACCCGACCTACTTCCGGGAGGCGTATCCGCGCTCCGACGGCATCGTCTTCCGCTTCGGCGTTTCTCCCCAGGAGGTCCGCAGCGAGTTCCTCGCCGGGAGGTTCTCGCTCGCCTTCGACCTGCTCCCCGGCGACGCCGAAGCGTTCCGGCACGATCCCCGCTTCGCTTCCCGATACAAGCGAAAACCCGCGTCTCACGACCTATTATGTGACCTTCAACTGCCGACGGGGCCCCCTCCGCGACGTGGAACTGCGCCGCATTCTGGTGCGCGCCGTCGACGTCGGCGGGTTCGCCCGCCGCGCCATCGGAAGGCTCGCCATCCCCGCCCACGGCATCATCCCGCCGGGCCTCCTTGGCTACTCGCCGGCGAGCCCGGCATCCGGCCCCGTTTCGGGGGCCTCCGGCCCGACGGACAGTTCGGTCGAGGCGACGGTTTCCCGGGAGACGATCGAGCTGACGGCCGGCGTCCACCCCGTCTTCTTCGGCGAGTTCTCGGCCTACTTCCGGGAGCTCACCGAGGCCTTTCGCGAGATCGGGTTCCGGATCAAGCCGATGAACCGGACGATGGACGAGTACGCCGAGCTGCAGAACACGGGAGAGGGAGACCTGAACATCGGCCGCTGGAACGCCGACTATCCCGACGCCGATAACTTCGTGCACACCCTGCTGCATTCGGACTCGGGCTACCTCGGCCGATTCGTCGGCAATGCCGAGCTCGATCAACTGGCCGAACGGGGGCGGGCCGAAACGGATCCGCGCGTGAGGCACTCGATCTACCGGCGCGTCGAGGAGCTGATCGTGCGCGAGGCCCTGCTGCTGCCCCTCTTCCACGACCAGACCTACTGCTTCGCGGGCCCGGAAGTGGAGGGGCTGACCTCCGTCAGCCAGGGCAACCCGATCGTCGACTACGAGAACCTGTCGATCCGGCGCTGACCGGGCGACTACGTCTTCTCGCGGGGCTTGAGCGCTCCCTGCTCGACCCAGTGCGCCAGCATCCGGCGGATGCGGTAGGAGTCCGAGGCCACGGCTGTCCTCGAAATCCAGCGGCGTGCCGCCCTGGCGGACGCGCTCCCAGAGAGCCTGGAGAAAACTCCCGTCCTTCTCCGCCGGGTGCGGCGTCGGTTTCTGCGCCGTCGGGACGAGGAACACGGCGTCGGGCACGAGGGCGGCCGTTTCCTGGAGCTCGTCGTACCGACGCATGGCCTCGAGCGTCAGCGGGAGAATGGCGCGAGCCGTGGCGCCGGGCGCCGCCGGCGGCGCACCCTTCACGAAGGCGAACTGCCCGGGCGTGGGTTTCTCGAAGAGCTGGTAGAAGGCGTCCTCGCCGCTCAGGCGGCCGCGCTTGATCTCTTCGAGCTTGCCTTCGCGCAGCGTCATGCTGGCGAAGACGGCCCCGCCCCTGGCCTCGCGCAGCGTCAGCGTCCGGAGGCCGAGGATTCGGCGAGGCTCTGCAGCAGGGCGGGAAGGCCGAAGACGTCGAGATCCCCCTGGAGGCTCGCGGCCGGGGCTCGCTAGCGACGGACGGAAACGAGCCCGACGTCGACGAGGACGCGGCCGCTCCCGCCGCCGGCGGCTTGTCCCACGCGCCGATCGCGCGCATCGCGGCGCGGGCGGCATCCTTTTCCGGGAACTTGGCCCGGATCTCCTCGAACACCTTTCGGACGGCCGGCGTCGGAGTGCCCGAGAGCGCGTCGACGAGGTGAACGAGGCTCTGATCGTTCTGCCGCAGGGTCAGGCCGAGGACCTTGAACGGGAGGTTGGCCCTCACCAGCTCGAGGAGCTGATCCACCGTCGCCGCGTCGTCCGAGAGATTCTGCGTCCCGAGCTCCGCCAGCCTCGACATCGTGTCGCCGAGGAGGACCTGTTTGCGGCCCGCATGCTCGATGAGCGCGCGGCGCGCCGGCCGGGACGGGAGCCGCGCGAGCGTCGCGGCGACGCGGTCGAGCAGCGCGCGAAGCTCCTTGGCATCGTAGGTCGCGACCTCGGGCTTCAGGAGGGCCGCCTCGATGTCGGTCATGAGCTGGGCGAGCCCGACTTCGGCCTTCTCGTCCTTGAACTGGCCCAGGGCCGCGACCGCCTCCTTGAGGACGACCATCGGAACTCCCAGCCGGGCGTGCTGCAGGATGACGTCGATCTCGGAGTCGACCGGCGGGGAGTCGGCGCCCCGAGGAATGCGTCGGAGCAGATACAAAAGGTTGCGGCGGAAGTACCACTCTTCCTCGCCGACCGCCGGGCCGAGCGAGTGCGTGAGACGCTCGAAGGCGGCATCCCGCGACGGCGCGCCGTGGATCTCGAGCAGGAGCAGCATGAGCCGCCGGCGGTCGCGCTTCTGCTCGCCCGGCAGGGCCTCGAGCAGGCCCGCGGGCTGAAACGCCGTGAAAAACTGCATGACCCTCCGCAGCTGCGGCTGGTCCCCCGCCTGCTCGGCGAACTTCTTGAGCTTCTCCGGGTCGAGCGTTTCGCCCAGCTTCCGGCGGGCGATCTCGGCGCTGCCCGCGTCCACTTTCTTTTCGGACACGAGACGCTCGGCGAGCTCCAGCATCTGGACGGCCTGGGGCAGCGAGCCCTCGTTGAATCGCTCGACGCCCGCCTTCACCATCTCGTGGAAGCGCTTGCTGGCCTCCGCCGGGTCCTCCGCGTCCGAGATGATGCGGCGCATCGCGCCGATCGCTCCGGCTTCGTAGACCGGCCCCGCGGCGCTCGCGGCCGCGGGCGGCGCCACCCAGCCGGGTACCGAGAGCGCGAGGGCCCGAAAGAGACTGTCGGTTCCCGTCTCCAGGCCCAGGGCCTTCAGACGCCCCAGCGTCTGCTCGAGCTCTTCCTTCGACTGCGAGCTGCGCGCGGCGAAGGCGAGCGCCTCCGAGGCGGGCGCCGGCAGCGAGGAGCCGCCCGCGGCCGCCGCGGCTCCTCCGAGTCCACCGGCGGCTTCGAGTCTCTCGAGAAAGAGAGAGACGCGTTTGAGGCCCCGGAGCGCGTCGCCCGAGACGGTCCCCGCCGCGCTCGCGCCCGCCGCCGTTTCGGCGTCCGGGTCCGAGGGCGAGGCGCGCCGCCCGCCGGCCACGGTCGTGGACTCCATCTGGCGGTGGACCTGCTGGACGGGCGACACCGAAGCCGAGGTCGTCGTCGCTTCCCCGAGGCGGCTCAGGTTCTGGGCCAGGATCTCCCGATCCTCGGCCGGGCAGAGGGTCATGACGATCGGCTTGAGCTGTCCCAGATAGGCGTTCATCGGCTCGTGGGGGACGAGCTTGAACTCGCTCATCATGTGGATCTTCTTGAGGGCGTGAAAGAGATAGTCCGAAACCGGGAGGCGCCCCGCCGCAGCCCCCCGGTATTGCGCGGCGGTCCAGTCCCGGATCGTGGGAATGACCGCCTCCGGCGGGTATTTCAGAAGCAGCTGGATCGAGTCCGCCACGACGAGCGGCGGCACACTGTCGGAGAGGTACTGCTGAAGCTCGAGGATCGCTTCCTGGAGCTCGGCGTTCGGAGGCTGCCCGGACATGAAGTTTTCTTGGCTCTAGGGTAACTCAATCGGCGCCCGAGAACTCCGGAAACGCGCTCCCGTATCACTGCGAGCGGGTGAAAACGCTCCAACCGGACTCCAAGAGAGGCTCTCTCTTCTGGCCGCTCCAGCTCGCCGGCTGGGGCGTGTTCGGGGCCGGCATGTTCGTGGCGGGCGTCTCTCACTGGCCCCTCGCCTACGCCGCGGTCGCCAAGACGAGCCTGACGCTCTTCGGATTCGCCGCCAGCCTGGCCCTGCGCGCGGTCTACCGGCAGCTCGCGCGCCGCCGCGTCGCCCTGCCCCTGATCGTCGCCGCCGCGATCCCGCTCTCCTACGGCGCCGCGGGCCTCTGGATGGCGCCGCACAATCTCGTCGTCGACTCCTACGTCGCGGCGTCCTCCCGGGCCGGCGCCCTCGTCCCCGGGCTCGCCCTCGTCCCCGAGCTCGCCCTCGCGCGCTTCCCGGATTTCGCCAATACCATCTACTTCTTCTTCGTGCTCCTCTGCTGGAGCGCGCTCTATTTCGGCATCCCGGCGTACCGCGACCTCGGGCTCGAGCGCGAGCGTCTGCTGCGCGCCGAGGCCCGGGCCCACGAGGCGCGCCTGGCGGCCCTCCGCCTCCAGCTCCAGCCCCACTTTCTCTTCAACGCGCTCAACGCCATTTCAACCCTCGTCGCCGACGGCCGCCCCGCGGAAGCGAACCGGATGCTCGCCCGCCTCGCCGATTTTTTGCGCGCCACGCTCGACCGCAGGGACACGGCCGAGGTGCCCCTCTCCGAGGAGATCGCGTTCACGCGGCAGTACCTCGAGATCGAGGAGGTTCGCTTCGGGGAACGCCTGCGGGTCGAGGTCGACGTCGATCCGGAAACGCGGACCGCCCTGGTGCCCGCGATGATCCTTCAGCCGCTCGTGGAAAACGCCGTCCGGCACGCCATCGTTCCGCGCGCCGCCGGCGGAGCGATCGGGATCGTCGCCGCCCGCGAGAACGGGATCCTCCGGATCGGCGTGCACGACGACGGCCCGGGCCCCTCGGGTCTCGGAGATGGCGGCCGAGAAGACCCGGCGCGACCCGGGCTCGGCCTCGCCAACACGCGCCAGCGCCTCGAGGAGCTCTACGGCTCGCGGGCCGAGCTCACGCTCGGCGAAAGTGTCCGCGGGGGGCTCGCCGTCTCCCTCCGGCTGCCCTTCCGCGAGGGCGCCGAGGAGCCGGCGTGAAGCCCACCCTCTCCGTCGTCGTCGCCGACGACGAGCCCCTGGGCCGGCGGGGCATCGTCGCGCGCCTGGCCCGTTCGGAACGCGTCCGCGTCGTCGCCGAGTGCGGCGACGGCCGCACGGCCGTGGACGCCGTGACGCGCCTCGCCCCGGACATTCTCTTTCTCGACGTCCGGATGCCCGACCTCGACGGGTTCGGCGTCGTCGAGGCGCTCCCGGAGAAGGCCCGTCCCCACGTCGTGTTCGTGACGGCCCACGACCGCCATGCGGTCGAGGCGTTCCGCGTCCGCGCGCTCGACTACCTCGTCAAGCCGATCGACGACGAGCGGTTCGCCCAGGCCCTCGAGCGGGCGGTCGAGGCCGCCGACGCCTCCGCGGCCGCCCCCGTCGAGCCCTTCCGCGTGCCGTCGCGGGGACGGGTCGCCCTGGTGCCTCAGGGCGAGGTCGACTGGATCGAGGCCCAGGGCGACTACGCCTGCCTCCATGCGGGGCCCCGCGACTTTCTCGTCCGGGAGACCATGACCTCCCTCGAGCGGCGTCTCGATCCCCGGTTCCTGCGCATCCACCGCTCGGCGATCGTGAACGTGGAGAGGGTCCGCGAGCTGCGTTCTCGCGAAAACGGGGACTACCTCGTCTTTCTCGAGGGGGGCGGCGAGCTCCGCCTCTCCCGCACGCGCCGGCAAGCCGTCGCGCGCCTGACCCGTCGCGGGTAGCCGCCCGGTCTCCTCGATTTCTTCGCCTGCGCTCAATACCCCCTTGACACGCCGCCCGGGCGGCCTTATGTAAACGATTACTGTAAACGATTACACGAAAGAACCACGAGCGATGCCGATTTTGAGATGAGCGTGACGATCAAAGACGTCGCGCGGCGCGCTCGCGTGTCGGTCGCGACCGTCTCCCGCGTCCTGAACGCCAATGGCCCGGTCCTCGAGGAGACCCGCGCCCGCATCCAGTCCACGATCGAAACGCTCGGTTATGCCCCCCACGGCACCGCCCGCAGCCTCATCACCCGCCGGACGAACACGCTCGGCGTCCTCCTGCCCGACATCTACGGAGAATTCTTCTCCGAGCTGATCCGAGGCATCGACGGCGCGGTCCGCAAGGCCGGCTATCACCTCCTGGTCACGAGCACCCATGGCGACCGCGGCGAGACCGGAGCGGTGTTCCGCGCGATGCGCGGCCGCGTCGACGGCCTCGTCGTCCTCTCACCGGACATGTCCGTACCCGCCGTCCGGGCCTCGATCCCGGATTCCCTCCCCGTCGTGCTGCTGGACTCGCCCTCCGAAGAGGCGGGCCCCTTCGACCTCATCCACATCGACAACGCCCGCGGCGCCTCCCAGATGGTCCGCCACCTCCACTCCCTCGGCCACCGCCGCATCGCCTTCATCCGGGGGCCCGCGCCCAATGCCGACGCGGCCGACCGGCTGAGGGGATTCCGCGAGGCCGTCCGCGGGCTCGGGATGCCGGTCTCCGAGGAGCTCGAGCTTCCGGGCAATTTTCGCGAGGACGGGGGCTTCCGGGCTGGCCAGCGCATTGCAGGTATGGCCCGGCCTCCGACGGCGGTCTTCGCGGCCAACGACGCGATGGCGATCGGCTGCCTCGCGGCGCTGCGGGCCCGGGGGCGTTCCGTGCCGGGGGACTTCTCTCTCGCGGGATTCGACGACATCCCGATCGCGAGCTTCACCGCCCCGCCGCTGACCTCCGTCCGGGTGTCGATCGCCGAGCTCGGCGCCGCCGCCGCCGAGCGCGTTCTTCACGGCGTGCGCCATGGCAACGCGCACAAACGGCTCCACCTCACGCTTCCGACGACCCTCGTCGTGCGCGAATCCACCGGATCCGCGCCGACGAGCCGTATCCGCGCCCGCAAGGTCCGATCGAAGGGAACTCGAGGAAGGAGGAAGGACGCATGAATCGACGTACGCGGCTTCCCCGGCATTCCGTATCGCAAGCGAATCGAGGTCTTCCGTGGCTCCTGGCGATTGCCGTCGCGCTGGGGAGCCTGCCGGCTTTCGCCCAGAGCACGACCGGCACTGTCCGCGGCGTGGTCGCCGACGAGAGCGGCGCGGCCCTGCCCGGCGTGGTCATCGAAGCGATCAACGCCGAGACCGGAACGACCCGCTCGATCGTCTCGGGACCCGACGGGTTCTACAACCTGATCCTCAACCCCGGCACCTTCACGATCAAGGCCAGCCTGGAGGGCTACGGCGCGAACACGCGGAACGTCATCGTCCAGGTCGGCCAGACGCAGGGGATCGACTTCGTGCTCTCCCTGCGCGCCGCAGCAGGACATCGTCGTCACCGCGACGGCTCCCGTCATCGAGACCAAGCAGAGCGAGATCTCGACCAACGTGACCGAGCAGCAGCTCGAGGTTCTCCCCCAGGACAACCGCAACTTCCTCAACTTCGCGAAGCCTCGCGCCCGGCGTCACGACCTCGAACAACGAGAACAACCAGGAGGTCCTGGGCGGCGCCCTGCCGGGCTTCAACGTCAACGTCTTCATCGACGGGACGAGCTACAAGAACGACGTCCTCAACGGCGGCGTGGTCGGCCAGGACTCGAGCCGCGGCAATCCGTTTCCGCAGAACGCCGTCCAGGAGTTCCGCGTCATCACGCAGAATTTCAAGGCGGAGTACGAAAAGTCCTCGAGCGCCCTGATCACGGCGGTGACCAAGTCGGGCGGCAACGTCTTCCACGGATCGGCGTTCGCCGAGTACCAGGACAAGAGCCTCGTGGCCACGGATCCGTGCGCCGAGTTCGTCCGCTGCACCGGCGCCCCGCGGAGCGAGACCTTCACCAAGCCCGACTACTCGCGCTGGCAGGCGGGCGCCTCGATCGGCGGTCCGATCGTTCAGGACCGCGTTCACTTCTTCGGGTCGTGGGAGTACAACGACCAGCAGCGCAACGCCATCGTGTCCCTCGGCCCGCAGGCCGACCTTCTGCCCCCGGACGTCTTCGCGCGTCTCGACGAACAGACGGGCGTCGTCGGGACCCCGTTCCTGGAAAACCTGGCGTTCGGCAAGATCTCCTGGCAGGTCACCCCGAGCGACGTGATCGATACGACCGGCTTCTACCGGCACGACGACGAGGTCAAGGATGTCGGCAACCAGCGGGCGTTCGAGTCCGGCACCGACATCATCAACAGCGTCTGGAACGTGCAGGCCAAGAACACATGGCTGTCGAGCAAGTTTCTGAACGAGACGACCGTCGGGTACCAGGACTACAAGTGGAATCCGAGCTCGGTCGTGCCGAACATCGTCGGCCAGGACTACCAGCAGGCCTTGCGTGTCGGCTCCGGCGACAATCTCCAGAACTTCAACCAGAAGCGCTTCTACGTCCGCGACGACTTCACCTGGCTCGACCTTCACGGATGGGGCGACCACGTCGTCAAGCTCGGGGCGGTCTTCGCGGCCAACGACTACGACGTCCAGAAGACCGGCTTCGGCATCCCGGTCTACCGCTTCCGCTCGGACATCCCGGCCGGCGAACCCTACGCGTTCCCCTTCGAGGCCCAGCTCGGATTCGGCGACCCGGACCTCTCCCTCAAGAACAACCAGTTCGGCATCTACGCCCAGGACGACTGGACGATCACTCCGCGCCTGACCGCCAACATCGGCCTGCGCTGGGATTACGAGAGCGACATGCTCAACAACGACTACGTCACGCCGCCCCTGGTCGTCGAGCAGCTCTCTCCCTACTTCGGACCCGAGTTCTTCACCGACGGCAACGACCGGCCGCGCTTCACCGGCGCCGTCCAGCCGCGCGTCGGATTCGCGTACGACCTGACGGGAAAGGGCGAGACCGTGTTCTTCGGCGGCTGGGGCCGCTACTACGATCGCGTCGAGTACAACGCGATTCTCGACGAGCAGTTCCGCCTGCAGTACTCGATCCTGACCTTCCGGTTCTCGGCCGACGGCCAGCCCCGCGACGGCCAGCCCACGATCGTCTGGGATCCCATCTACCTGACGCAGGCTGGCCTCGAGTCGATCCTCGGCACCGTCGCGGCACCCAAGCCCGAGGTCTTCCTCATCGACAACAACACCGACCCGCCCTACTCGGACCAGTTCAGCGGAGGCATCCGCCACCAGTTCGGCCTCGTCGGCGTGTCGCTCGCCTACGGCGGCGTGCGTGCGTACAACGGCTACACCTGGATCTTCGGCAATCGGAATCCGAACGGCAGCTGCTGCATGCCGCTTTCGCCCGACTTCGGAAACGTTCTGCTCTCCGACCCCACGAAGCAGGCCTGGTACGACTCGCTGCTTCTCCAGGTGAACAAGCAGTACAGCGCGTCCTCGAAGTGGGGCGCGACTCTCGCCTACACCTACGGCCACGGCACCGCGAACGGCGGCGACTTCTTCACGCTCGACTACATCGACGTCGCGGACTCGCCGCGGCACCGCGCCCAGCAGGACCAGCGGCACACGATCGTCGTCTCGGGCATCGTCGGCCTGCCCTGGGACATGATGGCGTCGACGCTTCTTCAGCTCGGGACCGGCACGGGGTTCACGATCGAAGACGCGACGCACGGGTTCGGCTTCGGCGAGCAGCGGATCCTTCTCTACGGAGGATTCACGGACGAGGCGCTGGGCGAGACGTTTCCGTTCGTCCAGTGGGACCTGGCGCTGCGCAAGGACTTTCACGTCGGTCGGCGCGACGCGTCGGCGTCCAGGCGTCCGCCTTCAACCTGACGAACCACAACAACTACGGCTGCTTCGACGGGTTCATCCCGCCGGCGAACGATCCGCCGAACCCGAACTTCGGCACGCCGGACTGCCTCATCACGCAGCCGCGGCGGTTCCAGTTCGGATTGCTGCTCGCTTTCTGAGTCGGCTTATCTTCGGGTGACCGATGGCGGCAAGCCGCAGCCGTGAAGGCGTGACTCGGCCGAGGGCGGACGGATGGCCGTCCGCCCTCGGTATCCCGCGAATCGCCGTCGCGATTCTGGCCGCCGCCCTTCCCTTCCTTCTGGCATTCTGCCGGCCGGCGGAGCCGGCCCCGAGCACCGCGGCCCTCCGGGCGGTCGCGGCGGATTCCGAGTCGGTCGCGTTCCTCGACACGATCGAGCGACAAACGTTTCAGTGGTTCTGGGATCTCGCCGACCCTCGAACGCAGCCTCATCCCGGACCGGGCCCCGACGAAGTCCTTCTCGAGCGTGGCGGCCGTCGGCTTCGGGCTGACCGCGTACACGATCGGCGCCGAGCGCGGCTGGGTGACGCGCGCGGAGGCGCGCCGACCGCGTCGCGAAGACGCTGCGCTTCCTCGTCGAACGCTCCCGACGGCGACGCCGCGCGCGGCATGACGCGCTACCGCGGCTTCTTCTACCACTTCCTCGTCATGGAGACGGGCGAGCGCTTCAAGAACGTCGAGCTCTCGACGATCGACACGACGCTTCTCGCCGCGGGGGCCCTCTCCTGCCAGACCTACTTCGACCGGGAGGATCCCGTCGAGGCGCAGATCCGCGCCGACGCCGACACGCTCTACCGGCGCATCGAATGGAACTGGGCCTCGCCGCGGCCGCCCGGCGTCTCGATGGGCTGGACGCCGGAGGAGGGCTTCCACTCCTACAACTGGATGGGCTACGACGAGGCCATGATCCTCTACGTCCTGGCGCTCGGCTCGCCGACGCATCCCATCGACCCGGCGGCCTGGCCCGAATGGACGAAGACGTACAAGTGGGGCACGTACTACGGGCAGGAGCACGTCAACTTCGCGCCCCTCTTCGGCCACCAGTACTCGCACGTCTGGATCGACTTCCGCGGGATCCGGGACGCCTACATGCGGAAGAAGGGGATCGACTACTTCGAGAACTCGCGGCGCGCGACCTACTCCCAGCGCGCGTACGCGACCGCCAATCCGGGAGGCTTCGCGGGCTACGGCGCGGACGTCTGGGGACTGACGGCCTGCGACGGGCCCCTCGACGGCGAGCGGATCGTCCGGGGGCGAAAACGGAAGTTTCAGGGATACGCCGCGCGGGGAGCGTCTCTGCTCCACGTCATCGACGACGGCACGCTCGCGCCGACGGCGGCGGCCTCCTCGATCCCCTTCGCGCCGGAGATCGTCCTCCCGGCGCTCGGACGATGACGGACCGCTGGGGCGCCGCACCTGCGCAACCGCTACGGCTTCCTCGACGCGTTCAATCCGACGCTCGACGATCCCGCGGTCGCCTCGCCCCAGGGAACGATCGTCGACGGGGTCGGCTGGTTCGACCGCGACTAGCTCGGCATCGACCAGGGGCCGATCGTCGCGATGATCGAGAATTACCGCTCGGAGCTCGTCTGGAAGACCATGCGCAAGAACCCGTACATCGTCGCGGGCCTGCGCCGCGCGGGCTTCACCGGCGGATGGCTCGATTCCGCCGGGCGCTGACCGCGGTCGCGCTCGCGGCCGTCGGCCGCGGCGTGGGCGTCGGCCTGCCGCGGAGGAGCCGGCGCGGACCGCGCGCACACCGTGAAGTTCTGGGGGCTCGGCCGGGAAGGCGAGGTCGTTCGGGAGCTCGTCCCCGACTTCGAGCGGGCGCATCCGGGCATCCGCGTCATCGTCCAGCAGATCCCGTGGACGGCCGCGCACGAGAAGCTCCTCACCGGCTTCGTCGGAGGCTCGCCGCCGGATCTGGCGCAGCTCGGCAACACCTGGATCCCGGAGTTCGCGGCCATCGGCGCCCTCGAGCCTCTCGCCGGACGCGTCGCCGCGTCGGCCGGCCTCTCCGAGAAGTCGTACTTCGAGGGCATCTGGGAGACCAACCAGTACGAGGGCGCGCTCTACGGGATTCCCTGGTACGTCGACACGCGCGTGCTCTTCTACCGGCCCGACATCCTCGCGGCGGCGGGTTACGCCGAAGCGCCGCGCACGTGGAGCGCCTGGCGCGACGCGATGGAGAAGATCCGCGCGGCGTCGGGCGGGAGCGCCTACGCGATCCTCCTGCCGACCAACGAGTGGGAGCAGCTCACGATCCTCGGCATCCAGAAGGGCTCGAGCCTGCTCGACGACGGCGACACGCGCGGCGCCTTCGCCGGCCCGGCCTTCCGCGAGGCCGCGGAGTGCTACGTCGGGCTCTTCCGCGACGGCCTCGCGCCTGTCGTCAGCTACACGCAGCTCGGCAATCCCTACCAGGAGTTCGCCCGCTGCTACTTCGCGATGTGGATCACGGGGCCGTGGAACCTCGGCGAGTTCCGCCGCCGCCTGAAGCCCGAGGAGCAGAGACTCTGGATGACGGCGCCGCTGCCCGCTCCCGACGGCGTGGCATGGCCGGGGCCGTCGCTCGCGGGCGGTCGAGTCCCTCGCCATCTTCAAGGCCTCGAAAGAGAAGGACGCGGCCTGGGCGTTCGCCGAGTACCTCTCGACGCCCGCCGTCCAGTCCCGTTTCTACGCGCTCTCGGGCGATCTGCCCGCCCGGCGCGAGGCCTGGGACGACGCGGCGCTCGCCGGGGACGCGAAGGCGCGGGCTTTTCGCGTCCAGCTCTCGCGCGTCGAGCCCATGCCCCGCGTGCCCGAGTGGGAGCAGATCGCGCAGAAGGTCGCCGAGGATCTGGAGCCGGCGATCCGCGGGCGGCGATCCGTGCCCGAGGCCCTCGCCGCGCTCGACGCCAACGTCGACCGCATGCTCGAGAAGCGGCGGTGGATCCTCGCCCGGGCGACGGGGCGATGAGCGGAAGCGCGATGGCCGCTGAGAATCGCGCGCGGCCCGCCCGCGCCCTGCCGCACGAGGCCCGCGCGGCGGTCTTTCTCCTCGCCCCGGGCCTCGCCGCGATCCTCGTCCTCTTTCTCGTTCCGATCGCCGCCGCGTTTCTGCTCTCGCTGACCGACTTCGACATCTACGCGCTCGGCGATCCGGACAACGCGCGCTTCGTCGGCCTGAGGAACTACGCGAACCTCCTGCGCGACCCGCTCTTCTGGAAGGCGATGCGGAACACGGCCCTCTTCGTCTTCGTCGGCGGCCCGCTGACGATGGGCGTCGGCCTCGCCGCGGCGCTCCTCGTGAACTCGAAGCTCGCGCGGGCCAAGGGCGCTCTTCCGCACGATCTTCTTCGCGCCCTTCGTGACGACGCTCGTCGCGGTCGCCGTCGTGTTCCGCTACCTCTACCACCCGCGGTTCGGCCTGCATCGACCGCGGCCTCGCGCTCCTCGGCATTCCGCCGATCGACTGGCTGGGCGATCCCCGCTGGGCGATGCCGGCGATCATCCTGCTCGCCGTCTGGAAGAACTTCGGCTACACCATGCTGCTCCTCGTCGCCGGCCTCCAGAGCATTCCCGGAGTCTCTCTACGAGGCGGCGCGCATCGACGGCGCCGGCGGCTGGCAGCTCTTCCGCAACATCACGCTGCCGCTGCTCTCGCCCACGCTCCTCTTTCTGGGCGTGATCACGACCATCGGCTACTTCCAGTTCTTCGCCGAGCCCTACGTCATGACCGACGGCGGCAAGCCCCTGAACGCGACGCTCTCGGTCGGCCTCCTCATGTACAAGAGCGGCTTCCGCTGGTGGAACATGGGCTACGGCGCGGCGGTCGCGTTCGTGCTCTTCCTCGTGGTCCTGGCGCGCTGACGTCGATCCAGCTCAAGCTCCAGGGACGGCAGGACGCATGAAGAAGATCCTGCTCCACGCCGCGCTCGGCCTGATCGCCGTGCCGTCTCGCTCACGCCGCTCGTCTGGATGGTCTCGGCCTCGCTGATGCCGGCGGGCGAAGCCAGCGAGTTCCCGCCGCCGCTTCTTCCCGTCGAGGCCCACGTTCGTGCACTACGGGGAGCTCTTCTCGCGCCTCTCGCTCGGGCGCGCGGCCTTCAACAGCCTCGTCGTGGCGATGCTCGGGACGGCCGGGGTGCTGCTGCTGAACTCGATGGCCGGCTACGCCTTCGCGAAGCTCCGGTTTCCGGGCCGCGACCGCCTCTTCCGCGCGCTGCTCGCCGCGCTCGTCATCCCGGCGCCCGGTGGCGATGCTGCCGCTCTTCCTGATGCTGCGCTCCGTCGGGCTCGTCAACACCTACGTCGGCGCCGCCGCGCCCGACCCTCGCCGGCATCATCGGCATCTTCCTCGTCCGCCAGTTCGCCCGCGCCATCCCCGACGACCTCCTCGACGCCGCGCGCCTCGACGGCGCGTCGGAGTTCCGGATCTACCGGACGATCGTGCTGCCCCTGCTCGGCGCCGGTCCTCGTGACGCTCGGGATCTTCACGTTCCTCGCGACCTGGAACGACTTCATCTGGCCGCTCGTCGTCCTCACCGACGAGTCGCGCTACACGCTGCCGGTGGCGCTCGCGAACCTCGTCGGGGAGCACTCCGCGACATCGAGCTGATGATGGCCGGCGCGGTGCTGACGGTCCTGCCGGTGCTCGTGCTCTTCCTGCTCCTGCAGCGGCAGTACGTCGAGGGCATCACGATCGGCGGGGTCAAGGAGTGAGGAGGCTCGCCGCGCTTCCCGCGGCCCTGGGCGCCTCTGCTTCTGCCTATGGTCGTTCCGGAGCCCCGCGCGTGACGCTCGACTCCTTCGACGGCATATCCGGCTGGATCGCCGCGCCGTCGGAGGGCGTCTCCCTGACGCTCTCCCCCGACGCCGGCGAGGACGGACGGCGGGGCCCTGCGCATGGACTACGACTTCCGCGGCCACGGCGGCTGGGCCGCGGCCCGCAAGGACTTCCCCCGCGCGCTTCCCGAGAACTGGGCGATCCGCCTGCGCCTGCGCGGCGAGGGCCCGCCGCAGACGCTCGAGTTCAAGCTGCTCGACCCGTCCGGGAAGAACGTCTGGTGGTCGGTCCGCCGCGACTTCGCCTTCCCCCGCGACTGGACGACGCTCACGATCCGCAAGCGCCAGGTGACGTTCGCGTGGGGGCCCGCCGGCGGCGGCGTCCTCACCGACCTCGGCGCGATCGAGATCACCGTGACCGCCGCGAGCGGCGGCCGGGGACGCGTCTGGATCGACGAGCTGACCCTCGACGAGCTGCCTGCCCCGGGCGCGCCCCCGTCGCCCGCTCGCCGAATGGCGGAGCCCGCCGGGAAGCGGCGAGGCACAGACCGTTCGCCTGGACCTCGGCGGCCGGCGCGAGATCGGAGGCCTCTCGCTCTTCTGGGACGCCGCGGACTACGCCCGCCGCTACGACGTCGAGGTCTCCGACGACGGCACGCGGTGGCGCCTCGCGCGGTCGATCGCGGGCGGACGCGGCGGACGCGCCTGGATCTACCTTCCGGAGATCGGACGCGGCGTTCGTCCGGCTGCGGCTCCACGAGAGCGCTCGCGGCCGGGGCTACGCGCTCCGCGACCTGCGCGCCGAGCCGCCCGAGATCGCGGACTCGCCCACGAAGTTTCTCGAGGCCGTCGGCCCGCGACTCCCCGCGCGGCCGGTGGCCGCGCTCGCTCGTCGGCGAACAGATCTACTGGACGCTCGTCGGCGTCGACGGCGGAAGCGAGAAGGGCCTCCTCTCCGAGGACGGCGCTCTCGAGACCGGGCGGGGAGACTATTCGGTCGAGCCCTTCCTGCGCGCCGGCGGACGGCTCCTCGGATGGGCGGACGCATCGCGGATCGAGCACTCGCTCGAAGAGGGCGACCTGCCGATCCCGTCGGTCCGAAGGATCCACGCGGACGCCCTCGCGCTTGCCGTCACGGCGTACGCCGGGGGCCCGGCCGAGTCCTCGACCATGCACGCCCGCTACCGCGTCGAGAACGCGGGCCCGGCGTCCGCGGCCGTGACCCTGTATCTCGCTCTGCGGCCGGTTCAGGTCAACCCGCCGTGGCAGTTCCTCTCGACGCAGGGCGGCTCGGCGCCGATCCGCCGGGTTCGCTGGGACGGCGAGAGAAGGACCGCCGCCGTCGAGAACGCTCCCTCGCTCGTGGCGTCCACGCGCCCGAGCGCCTTCGGCGCCTCGAGCTTCGCGGAGGGCGAGATCGTCGCGCGGCTGGCGGTCGGGGACATGCCGAAGTCGGCCGATGCCTCCGACCCCGACGGGTTCGCGTCCGCCGCGCTGTCGTTCGACCTGGACGTGCCCTCCGGCGGTTTCCGGGACGTCGTCGTCTCGGTCCCGCTCTCCGAATCGGCCTCATCCGCCGCCGTCTCCTTCGACGAGGGACTCGCCGCAGCCGCGCGCGACTGGCGAGCGAAGCTCTCGCGCGTCGTCTTCTCCGTGCCTCCCGAGGCCGAGCCGATCGCGCGGGCGGCCCGCTCGAACCTGGCCTGGATCCTGATCAACCGCGCCGGCCCGCAGATCCGGCCGGGCTCGCGCTCGTACGCGCGATCCTGGATCCGCGACGGCTCGCTCACCTCGGTGGCGCTCATGCGCCTCGGCCATGTCGAGGAGGCCGGGGCCTTCCTCCGCTGGTTCGCGCCGTACCAGTTCGAGAGCGGCCTGGTCCCCTGCTGCGTCGACGCGCGCGGAGCGGATCCCGTACCCGAAAACGACAGCCACGGCGAGCTCATCTACCTGGCGGCCTCGCACCTCCGTTACTCGGGCGATCGCGCCACGGCGGAGGCGGTGTGGCCCCACGTCGAGAAAGCCGCCGCCTACATCGATACGCTCCGGGCGCAGCGCCGCACCGACGAGTACCGCACCGGCGAGAAGGCGCTCTACTTCGGCCTCCTCCCGGAGTCGATCAGCCACGAGGGCTATTCCTCCCGTCCCGTCCACTCCTACTGGGACGACTTCTTCGGGATCCGGGGCCTCGCCGACGCCGCGTGGCTCGCGCGCGCCCTCGGCAAGGCCGACGAGGCCCGGCGTTTCGCCGCATCGGAAGCGCAGATGCGCGCCGACGTGCTCGCGTCGATCCGGCGAGTGATCGCCGCGAAGAAGCTCGACTTCATCCCGGGCTCAGCGGACCTCGGCGACTTCGACGCAACCTCGACGACGATCGCGCTGGACCCCGGCGGAGAGCTCGCAACCCTTCCCGCCGCGGAGCTCGCGAAGACCTTCGAGATCTACTGGGAGCGGTTCCAGAAGCGCGCGGCGAATCGGCGCGCTGCCGGCAACGAGTACACGCCCTACGAGTGGCGCGTCGCCGGCTCGTTCCTGCGGCTTTCCCGGCGCGACCGCGCGCAGGCGCTCTTCGACTTCTTCATGGCCGACCGCCGCCCGGAAGGCTGGAACCACTGGGCCGAGGTCGTCTGGAACGAGCCGCGCCTGCCGAAGTTCATCGGCGACATGCCGCACGGCTGGGTCGGATCGGACTTCCTGCGTTCCTTCCTCGACCTCTTCGCCTACGAAGGCGAAGGAGGATCGCTCGTGCTGGGGGCCGGCCTTCCGTCGTCCTGGCTTCGCGCCGCGGGGGGCGCCGCCGTCCGCGGCCTCCGCACGCCGTACGGAACCCTCGACCTCGCCGTCGCGCAGGAGGGCGCGGACGTGCGCTTTCGCATCGCCGGAACCGCGAAGCCGCCGGGCGGATTGGTGGTCGAGTGGCCCCTGGACGGTCGCCCGGACGACGTTCTCATCGACGGCCACCCGGTGGCGCGGGCGGTCCCCGGCCGGGTGATCGTCCCGTCCCTTCCAGCGGAGGTCGTCATGAAGGGGCCGCGTTCGTGACCGCCGCCCGAAGCCTCCCCGCGAACCGCTACGGCCACTTCTCCGAGGACGGACGGGAGTTCGTCGTGACGGATCCGCGGCCGCCGCGGCCCTGGACGAACGTCATCGCGAACGAGCGCGTCGGCCTGGCTGTCAGCCACACGGGCAGCGGCTTCTCGTGGATCGACAACTCGCAGCTCGCGGCGATCACGCGCTGGCAGCAGGAGCTCGCGATCGACCGCTCGGGCAAGTTCCTCTACGCGCGGGACGCCGAGGATGGGGCCGTCTGGTCGCTCTCGCCCTCTCCCGTCTGGGCTCCGCTCGACCGCTACGCCTGCCGTCACGGCTTCGGCTACACCGTCTTCGAGACCGCGTTTCACGGCATCGAGGCCCGCTGGACGCTCTTCTGCGATCGCCGAGGCGACCGTCGAGCTCTGGAGGGTGGAGCTGACCGACGTATCGGGCCGGCCGCGGCGCATCGATCTCGTCGGCTTCCTCGAATGGTGCATGGGCGTCTCGCCCTCGCCGCGCCGCGAGTTCGCCCGCCTCTTCCTCGAGACCTGGCGCGACGAGCCGCGGCGCGCCGTCTTCGCTCGCAACCACATGTGGGATGTGCCCTCGGCGCGCTGGGGCCACTGGAACACGAGCTTCCCGTACGTCAGCGCCTTCGCGTGCACCGAGCTTCTGACCGGAGCCCAGGGCGACAAGGCCGAGTTCCTGGGTCGCTTCGGCGACTACGACGACCCGGCCGCTCTGCGGCAGGACGACTGGACGCCGCTCTTCGGCCGCCACGAGGATCCGATCGCGGCGCTGCGCTGCCGGATCGAGCTGCCGGCGGGCGGCACGCGAACGCTCGGCTTCGTCCTGGCGACGGGCGGGTCCGCCGAGGAGGCCGCGCGGCTCCTGGACCGCTTCGCGACCGTCGAGGCCATGGACGCGTCCCTCTCGGCGGTGCGCGCGGGCTGGCGGGACCGCCTCGCCGCGCACCGCATGGAGACGCCGGACGCCGCCCTCGATGTGATCGCGAACGACTGGGCCCGCTACCAGGCCATCGCCGCGAGACTCTGGGCCCGCTGCGGCTACTACCAGCAGAGCGGCGCCTTCGGGTTCCGCGACCAGCTCCAGGATTCGCAGGTCTGGCTGACCATCGATCCGGCGAGGTGCCGGGCGCAGGTCCGCCTCCACGCGGGCCGCCAGTTCGCCGACGGGTCCGTGTATCACTGGTGGCATCCGCTGACCGAGCAGGGCCACGTCACGAAGATGACCGACGACCTGCTCTGGCTCGGCTTCGTCGCGGCGGCCTACATGCGCGAGACGGGCGACCTCTCGATCCTCGACGACGAGGCTCCCTTTCTCGACGCCGCCCCCGCGCCGCTCGCCGACCACGTCCTGCGCGCGTTCCGGCGCGTCTTCCAGCGCACGAGCCCGCGCGGGATCCCCTACATCGGGGCGGGGGACTGGAACGACGGCCTCTCGGCGATGGGCCTGGAGGAGCGCGGCGAATCGTTCTGGCTGGGGCAGTTCCTCGCGGGCCTCCTCGCGGAGTGGTCGGCGGTCTGGACGCGCGCCGGCCGCGAGGGCCTCTCGCGCGAGTTCGCCGACCGCCGCGGCGAGCTCGTGGCCGCGATCAATCGCCACGGCTGGGATGGAGCGTGGTATCGGCGCGGCACACTCGACGACGGACGTTTCATCGGCTCCTCGACGGATCGGGTCGCCCGGATCTTCCTGAACGCGCAGACCTGGGCGATCCTCCACGACGTCGCGCCGCCGGAGCGGGCCGCGGCCTGCCTCGACGCGGTGCGGCGCCACCTCGTGACCGAGGCGGGGGCGCTCCTTCTCGCGCCCGCTTTCGACGTCCCCGTCGCGGAGATCGGCTACATCACCCGCTACGGTCCGGGCCTGCGCGAGAACGGCGGCGTCTACACGCACGCCGCCACCTGGGCGATCGCCGCGGCGGCGAAGATGAAGGACGCCGAGCTCGCCGGCCGCTGCTCGCCGCGATGAACCCGGCGACCAAGGATCCCGACCGCTACTTCGCCGAGCCCTATGTCCTTCCCGGCAACGTCGACGGGCCCGACTCGCCCGCACCACGGCCGCGGGGCCTGGACCTGGTACACCGGCTCGGCGGCGTGGCTGCACCGCGTGGTCGCCGAGTGGATCCTCGGCGTGCGGCCGGAGTGGGACGGCCTGCGCATCGACCCCTGCCTGCCTCCCGGCTGGGACCGCGCGTCGATGGTGCGGCCCTGGCGCGGCGCGACCTGGGAGATCGCGATCGAGCGGGGCGACTCGCCGCGCCTCGAGGTCGACGGCGCCGCGCTCGACGGCCGCCTCCTGCCCGTGTCCGCCGCGTCCCGGGCGAGTCGCCGGCGCATCCGCGTCGTCGTCTGAGGCTCAGTCGGCGCCGAGCGCGCCCCCGCGTGTCCGGATGACGTCGGCGTAGAAGCGCGCGCTCTCCTTGGGCGTGCGTCGCTGCGTGTCGTAGTCGACGTGCACGAGACCGAAACGCCTGGAGGTCCCGTGGGACCACTCGAAGTTGTCGAGAAGCGACCATGCGAAATAGCCGCGCAGGTCGACGCCGGCCTCGAGCGCCCGGTGGGCGGCCCGAAGATGCCGCCGGAGGTAGTCCACGCGCTCCGGGTCCGAGACGACGCCGTTCGAGGGCGACGGATCCGCGAAGGCCGCGCCGTTCTCGGTGACGTAGAGGGGCATCGCGCCGTAGCGCTCGCGCACGCCGACGAGGACGTCCGTGAGGCCGTCGGGATAGACCTCCCAATCCATCTCGGTGTGCGCGCCCGGCTGGCGGACGCGGCTCGCCGAGAGGGGCCAGGCCTTCGGGTCGTGCCGCATGACGCCGCGCGTGTAGTAGTTGATCCCCACGAAGTCGATCGGCCGCCGGATCGCGTCGAGGTCCGCCTCCGGAAACCGCGGCCAGGCCTCGCCGAAGATGGCCGGGAGCTCCTCCGGGTATCGGCCGAGCAGGGCCGTGTCGAGGAACTGCCGGTTCATGTAGGCGTCGGCGCGGCGGGTCGCCGCGAGGTCGGCCTCGGAGCCCGAAGCCGGATACTTCGGCTCGAGGTTGACGACCAGGCCGATCGCGTGCTTTCCCTCGGCGCGGTACGCGTCGACCGCCGCGCCGTGGGCGCGCATCAGGTTGTGCGTCACGATCGGGGCCTCGAAGAGGTTGCGGTGGCCGGGCGCAAGACCGCCGTGCAGGTAGCCCCCGTCGGTCACGACCCACGGCTCGTTCAACGTCGCCCACAACCGCACGCGCCCGTCGAGCGCCCGGAACACCACGCGGGCGTACTCGGCGAACCACGCCGCGGCGTCGCGATTGAGCCAGCCGCCCCGGTCGTCGAGCGCCGCGGGCAGGTCCCAGTGATAGAGCGTCGCCGCCGGCGCGATCCCCGCCTCGAGGAGCGCATCCACGAGCCGCCGGTAGAAATCGAGGCCTTTCTCGTTGACCCGTCCGGTCCCCTCCGGCAGGACGCGGCCCCATGCGATCGAGAAGCGGTAGGCCGTCAGGCCGAGCTTCTTCATCAGGGCCACGTCTTCCGGGAAACGCCGGTAGTGGTCGCACGCGACGTCGCCCGTCTCTCCGCCGTGGACGAGGCCCGGCGTATGCGAGAAGCGATGCCAGATGGACGCGCCGGCGCCGTCGGCGAGCGGCGAGCCCTCGACCTGGTAGGCCGAGGTCGCGGCTCCCCACAGGAAGCCTTCGGGGAAAGCCGGTCCGGAGCTCATGGAGGCGGTCGGCGCCGATTCTGCCACGTCCGGATGAAAACGGCCGGGCACGCTCCGGCCGCGTTGACCTCGGGGTCGGCGCCGTGTAGAACCGCTCCATGGCGGAGGTCCGGCTCGAGCACGTCGCGAAGAGCTACGACGGCGCCTCCGTGATCGAGGACCTGAGCCTCGAGATCCGCGACGAGGAGTTCATGGTCCTCGTCGGCCCCTCGGGGTGCGGCAAGTCGACCGCCCTGCGCATGATCGCCGGCCTCGAGGACCTCTCGGGGGAACCATCGCGATCGGCGGCCGCCGCGTCGACGATCTGCCGCCGAAAGACCGCGACGTCGCCATGGTGTTCCAGAACTACGCCCTCTACCCCCACATGACGATCCGCGAGAACCTCGAGTTCGGTCTCAAGATGCGCCGCGTGCCGCGCGCCGAGATCGACCGCCTCGTCGGCCAGGCGGCGGCGACCCTCGAGCTCGAGCCGCTGCTCGACCGCCGCCCGCGCCAGCTCTCCGGCGGCCAGCGCCAGCGCGTCGCCCTGGGGCGCGCGATCGTCCGCGAGCCCGCGGTCTACCTCTTCGACGAGCCGCTCTCCAACCTCGACGCCAAGCTCCGCCTCCAGATGCGGGCGGAGATCAAGAGCCTGCAGCGGAGACTCAGGACGACCACCGTCTATGTGACCCACGACCAGGTCGAGGCCATGACGATGGGCACGCGGATCGCCGTCATGAAGGACGGCCGCCTCCAGCAGGTCGGCACGCCCCTCGAGGTCTACGACCGGCCGGCCAATCTCTTCGTGGCGAACTTCATCGGGTCGCCGCCCATGAACGTCTTCCGGGCGACGGTCCGCGACGGCGGCGCCCGCGTCGAGGCCGACGGCCTGGTCCTTCCCCTCGTGGACGCTCTTCGGGCCGCCGCCCGCTCCCGCGACGGTCGGGCCGTCCACGTCGGCATCCGCCCCGAGCACGTCGCCGATCCCGGCGTTCCGGCGCACGGCCCCACCGCGACCCTGCCGGCGGAGGTCGAGCTCGTGGAACCGCTCGGCGACGAGGCCGTCGTTCACGCACGGGCGGGGGGCCACCCCCTGACCTATCGCGTCCCTCCCCGCCGGATGCCCGAGGTCGGCCGCCGCGTGGAGGTGGCCATCGAGCTCGAGAGACTCCACCTCTTCGACGGGGAGACCGGGGCGCGCCTCGCCTGAATTTCGGCCTCCGCGCCGAACCCCCAACGACTTCCCGATTCCGCCCCGAAACCTCGAAACCTTCCTCCAGGGCGGACGTACTGGTTTGCGAGGGCAGCTAAAAAAACAGCACTTGCTAAATTTTTAGCACTACAATCCAGCCCGAGGAGGCCACCCGGCATGCGAGCAAAGAAGGCGCTTTCCAACCACTCCCGGCGGGAGCGGCAGATCATGGAGGTCCTGTACCGGGACGGCCAGGCCACGGCCGGCGAGGTTCTCGCCGCCCTGCCCGACCCCCCGAGCTACTCGGCGGTCCGGGCCCTGCTCCGCATCCTCGAGAACAAGGGCCACGTCCGGCACGTCGCGGAAGGCACCCGCTACGTCTACCAGCCGACCCTGCACCGCGATCGGGCCGGCCGCCCGGCGCTCGCGAGCGTGATCGAGACCTTCTTCGACGGCTCGACCGAAAAGGCGGTCGCGGCGCTTCTCGACATCTCCAAGACCGAGCTCTCGGGGGAGCAGCTCGACCGGCTCTCGCAACTCATCGATCAGGCCCGCATGGAGGGACGCTGACATGACGTACGTGCTCGACTCGGCCATCCGCTTCGGACTTCGACCTCGCCGTGAAGGCCACGTTCGTCTTCGCGGTCACGGCCGTCGCGCTCCTCCTCCTGCGCCGCTCGACCGCCGCCACGCGGCACCGCGTCGGCACGTTCGGCCTCGCTACGGCCCTGCTGCTTCCGATCCTTTCGGCCGCGCTGCCTCAGGTCAACGTGCCGATCCTTCCGGACATCCGGCCGGCCGCTCCGTCGCGTGCGCTCCCCGCCGCGGCCGAAGCCTTCGCCGAGCCCGAGATCTCCTGGCGGCAGCTGGCCCTGGCCGTTCCCGAGAAAGCCGTCGACGCGCAGCCCGAGAACACGCTCATCCCCGCCGAGCCCTCGCGATCTCCATGGCGTCCGAGGATGCCCCCGCGCCTCTTCCGGCGCGGCGCGGCCTCCCGGCGGCCCCGGGCCTCCTGCTCTTTGCCTGGATCGTCGGCTCCGCCGCCGTCGGCCTCCGGCTCTTCGTCGGCTGGTCCCGCGTGCGCCGGATCGGACGCGAAGCGCGGCCGATCCGCGACGTGGAGTGGCTCCTCGAGCGCGACGCCGCGGCTCGCCGGCTCGAGCTCTCCCGCCGCGTCGACCTCGTCGAGAGCGAAGCGGTGCCGGTCGCGATGACCTTCGGGCATCCTGCGGCCGCTTCTTGATGTTCGGCCTCGCCGCGCGGCAGTGGGCCGTCGAGCGCCGCCGCGTCGTCCTCCTCCACGAGCTCGCCCATGTGAAGCGCGCCGACTGGCCGGCGCTCCTCCTCGCCGAGCTCGCGGCGGCGGTCTACTGGTTCCACCCCGTCGCCTGGTGGCTGACGCGGCGCGTGCGCCGCGACGCCGAGACGGCCTGCGACGATCTGGTCATCGCTTCGGGCACGAAGCCCTCCGTGTACGCCGGACACCTGCTCGGCATCTTCCGCTCGCTCGGCTCCCCCGCCCACCCGACGCCGGCCCTGGCGCTCGGCATGGGAGGAACCCGCCCGCACAGCTTCGAAGAGCGGCTCCGCACGATCCTCGATCCGCGCTCGACCCACGGCGGCGAGTCGCGGGGCCAGGCCCGCCTGGCGGTGATCGCGCTCGCGGGCGCGGCGGCGGTCGTGGGCTTCGTTTGTCCGTGGGTGCCGCCGTCCGACGAGGCTCCCGCCGCGTTTTCGGCGGAGACGGAGATCGCCTCCACACTCGCCGAGCCCGTGTCCGCCTCGCCGAGCGTTTCGGCGAGCGCTTCCGAGAGCCGGCAGTGCAAGTCCAAGAAAGACGCCCCGAAGGCTTCGGAGCCCGCGGGCCTCCTGCCCGTCGTCGTGCGCGCGGAAAATCCGGCGGAGCCGGAGGAGGAGGCCGCCCCCGAGGAGACGCCGGCGCCGAGTGCGCAAGCCGAGCCGGAAGCCGAAGCCGTTCCCGCGATCTGGACGCCCTCCGCGGCCCCGTCCGGTCCGGTCGAGGGTTTCGTCAAAGCCTCCCAGCACAAGTCCAAGTACAAGCGCTCCGGTGACCCGCAGGACGGCGACGACTGGTACGCCCGCGGCATGCATCTCCACCACGACGGCGACTACGAGGCCGCGATCGAGGCCTTCCAGAAATCCATCGAGGCCGGGTACAAGGAGGAAGCCGCGACCTACAACATCGCCTGCGGCTACGCCCTGCTGGGCAACTCCGACCGCGCGTTCGAATACCTGAAGAAGGCGATGGACGAGGGCTTCGACGTCGGGGATTACCTCCACGACGACGACCTCGACAGCCTCCACTCGGACCCCCGCTGGCCGCAGCTGAAGAAGGAGGCGCGCGAGAACGGCGACGGCGAATTCGCCCGCGAGGCCAAGTCCGCGGCCACGCGCTACCAGCGCATCGTCGCCCGCAATCCCCAGAACGGCGAGGCCTTCTTCGACGTCGGCCTCGAGCTTCTGCGGAGCGAGCAGTACGACCTCTCCGCCCAGGCCTACCAGGCGGCCATCGACCGCGGCTATCGCGTGGGCACGGCCTCCTACAACCAGGCCTGCGCCTACGCTCTCGCCGGCGACAAGGATCAGGCCTTCGCCGCGCTCCGCAAGTCCATCGACAATGGCTTCGACTCGCCGGACCACCTGGCCAAGGACGACGACCTCGACAGCCTCCACGGCGATCCTCGCTGGACCGCGCTCAAGAAGGACGCCCGCGCCCTCTCGCTGCCGGGCTACCACCAGCACTGGTTCAACGCCGGTTCGCGCAGCGACCGCGCCAAGTGGCGCGAGGCCGCCGACCGCGCACGCGAGTACGTCGAGAAGAACCCGCAGAGCGGCCGCGGCTGGTACAACGTCGGCTTCGCATCGCTCGCGGGCGACCGGCCCGAGGATTCGATCGACGCATTCAAGAAGGCGCTCGACCTCGGCTATCGGAAGCCGACGACGATGTACAACCTCGCCTGCGCGTATTCCCGCCTGGATCAGAAGGACCCCGCGTTCGAGTGGCTCAACAAGGCGATCGACGCCGGATTCGACCAGACGCACACGATCCGCAGCGACGACGACCTCGACAACCTCCGCGGAGACCCCCGCTATCGCAAGGCGCTCTCGACCGCCCGGGCGAACGAACGGCACGACGACGGCGAGAACGGCGAGTAAAGGCCCGTCGAGCGAGTGACATTCGGGGCGGCCGCCGGGCCGCCCTAGTTCTTTCGGGCTCGAGTGGTCCGGGGGTAGGCCTCCCCGAGCGTCGCCCCGAATCCCTCGCCGTCATCTGAGAAATATGATCCAGGACGCATGTCGCCCTGGACCCGTCGACGGTTCCTCGCGTCGGGCGCGGCGGCGGCTTTCGCCCCCCGCTTCGCCGCAGGATCGCCGAGTGTCGACCGGATCCTCGCGCGCCCCTTCCCGGCGGGCGCCGTCCGCCTGAGGCCGGGACCTTTTCTCGACGCGGCCGAGGTCAACCGCCGCTACCTCGCAAGTCTCGACACCGACCGTCTCCTCCATACGTTCCGCATCAACGCCGGCCTGCCCACGGGCGCCGAACCTCTGGGAGGCTGGGAGGCGCCGGAGAACGAGCTGCGGGGGCACTTCACCGGGCACTACCTCACGGCCTGCGCTCTCGTCTCGGCGGGGACCGGCGATGCCGCGCTGACGGCGAGCGGCCAGCGAACGGTCGAAGGGCTCGCCGCATGCCAGGCGGCGCTCGGCACAGGTTACCTGTCCGCGTTCCCCGAGAGCTTCTTCGACCGGCTCCTCGCGGGCGAGCGGGTCTGGGCGCCCTTCTACACGCTCCACAAGATCATGGCGGGACTGCTCGACCAGTACACGCTGTGCGGCAACCGCCAGGCGCTCGAGATGGCTCGCGGGATGGCCGACTGGACCTGCCGCTGGGCCTCGAAGCTCGACGACGCACAGATGGCCCGGGTCCTCGACGTCGAATACGGCGGCATGAACGATTTCCTCTACGAGCTCGCGGCCGTGACCGGCGAGCCGAGCTATCGCGCGCTCGCCTGGCGTTTCGACCACGACCGGATCTTCGTCCCGCTCGCCGAGGGTCGCGACGAGCTGCGCGGCCTCCACGTGAACACCCAGATCCCGAAGATCATCGGCGCGGCGCGCCGGTGGGAGACGACCGGGGATCCGCGCGCGCGGGCGGCCGCGTCGTACTTCTGGACGGAGGTCGTCTCGAAACGCTCGTACGCGACCGGCGGGACGAGCAACGAGGAGGAGTGGCGGACCGATCCGGGCCGGCTCGCCTCGGAGCTCGGCGTCTACACGCAGGAGTGCTGCTGCACCTACAACATGCTCAAGCTCACGGGACACGTCTTCGGCTGGACGGCCGATCCCGCCTGCGCGGAGTACGCGGAGCGCGCGCTCTTCAACGGCATCCTCGGGACGCAGCATCCCTCCGACGGCGCCAAGCTCTACTACGTGCCGCTCGGCTCGGGCTGGTGGAAGTACTTCGGAACGCCGCTCGCGGACTTCTGGTGCTGCACGGGGACGGGAGCCGAGTCCTTCGCGAAGCTCGGCGAGCTGGCGTACTTCCGCGACGACGGCGGAATCTGGGTCAACCTCTTCGTCGCCTCGCAGCTCACCTGGCCGGCGCAGGGTCTCGTCCTCACGCAGGACACGCGCTTTCCCGAGGAGCGCGCGACGCGCCTGAGGCTGCGCCTGCGCGAGCCGCGCCGATTCGCTCTGCGCCTGCGCGTTCCGGGCTGGGCCGGCAGCGGGCGAGGCCCGCGTCAACGGGCGGTCCACGGCCGCGCCGATGGTCTCGGGCTATGCCGTGCTCGAACGGCTCTGGAACGACGGCGACCGGGTGGAGTGGACGGTTCCGATGTCGCTGCGCGCCGTGCCGATGCCGGACGATCGCGACGCTCGCAGCCGTCGCCTGGGGCCCGATCGTCCTCGCGGGACGCCTCGGCAAGGAGGGCCTCACGCCGGCGACGCTCCGGGCCGAGCCCACGAAGCCGCGCACGGTGCCCGGAGCTCAAGGCGCTGCCGGTTCCGGCGCCGGATCTCGCGGCGACGCGTGGCCATCCGGAAGCGTCGATCCGGCGCGCGGACGGAGCACCCGATCCGCTTCGAGGCCGCGACGAAAGCCGGCGGCAACGTCGAGCTCGTGCCGCTGAACGCCATCTACGACGAGCGCTATGCCGTCTACTGGCGCTTCGCCGGCTAGGGCGGGAATCCCTTCGGGTCGATGCCCGGGATCACCTTGAGCGCGTTCTTGTAGTAGAGCTTCTTGAGGACCTCGTCCGGCAGGCCGAGGCCGTACATCTTCCAGAACGCGTGACGCTTGCGGTAGTAATCGAAGTACTCGTCCTCGGTCTCGAGCACGCGGAAGTAGACGAGGTACTCGTCGGCGGCCCAGGAGTCCTTCCCGAACATCACCCGGTCCTGGTACTTCTCGAACCAGGCCCGCGCCGCGCGCGGCTGGCGGCCGAGCTCGGCGAGCACGGCGCCGATCTCGGTGTAGACGTTCGGCAGCCGGTCGAAGAGCTTTCCGAGACGCGCGAGGTCGCCGCCGAGCCAGCCGAGGTGGGCGTCGATGAACTTCGTCTTCGGATGCTTCTCGAAGATGTGGTGCTGCTCGGTGAGGAGCTGCTCGAAGGGCGGGAACTTGTCGGGCGGGCGCGCGCGCTGGGGGAACTGCTTGAGCTCGAGCCAGCGCTCGTTGTGCACGTCCTGGGGATCGAAGAAGGACTCTCGGCTCGGCCGTGTGGATCAGGACCGGGATGCCGAGCTCGCCGCACTTCGCCCAGACCGGGTCGATCCGGGGATCGTCGACGGGAACGCGCTTGCCCGAGGCGTCGATGAGCGTCATCCCGAGGTTCTTGTAGATCTTCAGGCCCCGGGCGCCGGCGGCGACGTCCTTCGTCAGCTGCTCGGCGGCCCTCGCGCCCCAGCCCGGCTGCTCGATCCCGGCGAAGTCGACGTTGGCGAAGAGGACGAAGCGCCCGGGATATCGTCCGGCGAGGTTCCGCTGCCCCTTCAGGAATTCCTCTCCCCGCGCCGCCCGAGAGATTGACCATGACGCGCATGCCGATTCGGTCCATCTCGGCGACGAGCTTGGCCGCGTCGTCGGCCGAGATGTCACGGTCCTGGTGGTTGTGGACGTCGATGAACGGGTACTTCGCCTTCGCGGGGTGATGCTCCGGGACGACGAGCGTGGACTTCGGGTCGTAGTCCTCGATGGACATGGTCTGGGCGGCGACGGGCGCGGCCAGACAGACTCCCAACACGCCAGGCCCCACCGGGCCGGTGCGAATCTCACGAATTTGCTCCTCAAACTTCGATTGCCTCGCCGATCTCCCGAGACTGCCGGCGCAGAGTGTAATCCGGCTCGCCCCCGGCCTGGATCTCAGCGTCTCCGGCGGGCCTTCCCGTTCGACAGGATCGCCTCGATCTGTCGCGAGTGGTTGATGTCGTGCCCGGCGAGGAGCGCGAGCATGCGCGCGACCGTCAGTCTTCCGAACTGCGAGTGACGTCCCCAGCGGCGATAGTCCGCACGGCGGAGGCCGGCGAGGAGATCGAGATTCGCGCGGCGGAGCGCGGAGAAAGTCTCGAGCGCCCGCCGGGGATCGATGCGGCCGTAGCGCTTCGCCCAGACGGCCTGGTCCATGCCGACGAGCGGCACGCCGTTCTGTCCCAGCACGAGGCGCATCCGGCAGCCCCAGAGCATCTCGACCTCCGAAAGATGCGCGAGGATGTCGCGCACGGACCACTTTCCGGGGCGCGGGCGGCGCATCAGCCGCGCGCGCGGAACCCCGGCGACTCGCCGGGCGAGCGCGGCCGGAGTTCTTTCCATCATCTTGCGCGGCGGACGTCCCGCCTCCTCCACATACGACAGGATCCTGGCCACGTACTGCGGAAACGTCTCAGCCATGGCGCCCCGCCCGAGGCTCGGACGCCTCCCGGGAGAAATGACTCTCGCGGACCATCTCGGCGACCTCCGTGTCGTAGTACCGATACCACAGGGCCCGTCCCTTCGCCTGCGCCGCGCGGTGCTCGGGATCCTCCCTCCAGGCCCGGAGCGTCTCGACGTCCTTCCACCAGACGATCGTGAGCCGCTCGCCGTCGGCCGCGGTGAAACTCTTCACGTCGACGAACCCGGGCGCGCTCCGCGCCTTTTCCATCAGTCGCTGGTCGGTGGCCACGTACTCCTCTCCGGCCTCGGGTGTCAGCCGCGAAAAGAACAGCACGACGATCATGCGGCCTCCGTATAGAGCCCCCGCGCCTGGATCGAGGCCAGGTTGCGCAGGTGAAAGAACGCCTCGAAGTCCTGCGGCGGTGGTCCCGCCGGAAGGCAGTCCTCGATCCGGATCCCCGAGACCGGCAGACCCTTCTCCCGCGCTTCGAGGACGCGGAGGCGCAGGTTCGCGAGATAGCCGCGCGCCGAGCGCAGTGTGTCGGCGTGCGTCAGCGAGCCGTGGGAACGCAGCACGCGCGATCGGCCCCGGGCCAGGGCCCGCGACAGGGCGCGATCGATCGCCTCGGGCGCCGAGTACTGGATGTACGCCATGCGGCCGACGGCCGTGTCGCCGACGTGCAGGAGGTCGAGCTCGGGGATGTCGACGTTGAGCGTGCCGGCGGTGTGACCGGGGTTCTCGAAGATCTCGAGGGCGAAGCGCCCCCAGGCGAGGCCGAGCCGGCCCGAGAGGAGCAGGGTCGGCTCCCGGAAGTGGCGGATCTCCTCGGCCGAACGGAACTCCTCGGTCCAGAACGTCGCGAGCGCGTTCTCGTGAGCGATCACCTCCGCCTGCGGGAAGAGGTTCCAGGCCGCGAGGTGGTCGCTGAAGTAGTGCGTGCTGATCAGAAACGCGACGCGCTTGCCCGCTCCCGCGAGCGCTGCCCGAAGGGCCTCCGCGTCTTCCGCCGAGCCCAGGCCCTCGACGAGGAGCGCCCGGTCCCCGTCGAAGAGCGCCAGGGCGCCCGAGTCGTACTTGTCTCCGTGGAAGAGGACCGCGTCCGAATCGATCGTCTCCGCGCGCACACCCATGCTCCACCCCCCGGAGCAAGGCTAGCGGCGGGCGAGGCATTTAAAAAGCGAATTGTTCTCATGAGTCTCATGCACTATATTCATGGTGTGGACGAGCTCCCGCAGGGCCTCGAGCTGCGGCACCTCCGGCTCCTGCTGGCGGTGGCGGACGAAGGCACGCTGACCGCCGCGGCCCGGCGGCTCCACCTCTCGCAATCCGCGCTCTCCCACCAGCTCGCCGACGCCGAGCGGGCGCTCTCGGTCTCGCTCTTCCAGCGCGGGCACAAACGCATGACGCCCACCCCCGCCGGCGAGCGCTGGATCGAGGCCTCGCGCCGCGCCTCCGAGGAGATGAGCGCGGCGGCGCGAGATGTCGCCGCGCGGTCTGCGGAGCCGGCCGGGCTCCTGCGGCTCTCGACCGAGTGCTACACCTGCTACCACTGGCTGCCGGAGCCGCTGCGGAAGTTCCAGGCCGGGCATCCGGGGGTCGAGGTGCGGATCGTGCTCGAGGCGACGCGCCGGCCGGTTCCGGCGCTGCTCTCGGGAGATCTCGACGTCGGAATCGTGAGCGACCCCGTCAAGAACCGCCGCATCGCCGTCCACCCCCTCTTCGACGACGAGCTCGTGGCGGTCGTGAGCCCCCGCCATCCTCTCGCGCGCCGCCGGTATCTCGAGGCGGGCGACTTCGCCGGCGAAACGCTCTTCACGCTCTCCGTCCCCCGCGAGGAGCTCGACGTCTTCCGCTACGTCCTGCGGCCGGCGGGCGTCGAGCCGCGCCGCTGGTCGCCGATGGAGCTGACCGAGGCGATGCTCGAGATGGCGCGGGCGGGGCTCGGCATCGCCGTGCTCGCGCGCTGGGCCGTGGCGCCCCAGCTTCGGGCCGGGCACGCTCGCCGGCCGGCGCATCACGCCGAGCGGGCTGACGCGCCGCTGGAGCGCCGCGACGCTCAAGCGCCGGCGGCCGCTCCCCTTCGTCGAGGCGTTCGTCCGGGAGCTCCAGGCCTCCTCGCGGAGCCGCCTCCGCGAGGGCCTGGCGAACCCGGCCGCCTGACTACTCCGCGACCCCCTTCTCCTTCAGGATGTTCCACACCTTCTCGGGGGTGATCGGGATGTCGATGTGCTTGACGCCGAGATGCGCGAGCGCGTCCACGACGGCGTTCGCGATCGCCGGAGGCGCGCCGACCGTGGCCGATTCACCGACGCCCTTGGCGCCGAAGGGATGGTGGGGCGAAGGCGTGACGGTCTTGCCGGTCTCCCACTTCGGCGTCTCCATCGCCGTCGGCACGAGATAGTCCATGAAGCTGCCGCCCTGCACGTTGCCGTTCTCGTCGTAGCTGATCTCCTCGAAGAGAGCCGGCGCGAGGCCCATCGACGAGCCCGCCGTGGATCTGGCCGTCGACGATCATGGGGTTGATGATGTTGCCGCAGTCGTCGACCGCGACGAACCGGCGGACCTTGACCTCGCCGGTGCCGCGGTCGATGTCCACGACGCAGATGTAGCTGCCGAAGGGAAACGTCAGGTTGGGCGGATCGTAGTAGTTGACCGCCTCGAGCCCCGCCTCCATGCCGGGCGGATGGTTCGTGTACGCCGCGAACGCGATCTCCTGGATGGTCTTCGACTTCTGGGGCGCGCCCTTGACCGAGAACTTGCCCGGGCTCCCACTCGAGGTCGTCCTCCGACACCTCGAGGAGGTAGGCCGCGATCTTCTTCGCCTTCTCCCGGACCTTGCGCGCGGCGATCGCGCCCGCCGCGCCGGCCGTCGGCGTGGAGCGGCTGGCGTAGGTGCCCAGGCCGTAAGGCGCGGTGTCCGTGTCGCCCTCCTCGACCTGCGACGTGGGCGGACGGGATCCCGAGCTCCTCGGCGATGATCTGGGCGTACGTCGTCTCGTGGCCCTGCCCCTGCGACTTCGTGCCGAAGCGCGCGATAGCCTTGCCCGTCGGGTGGATGCGGAGCTCGCAGGAGTCGAACATCTTGATGCCGAGGATGTCGAAGTGCTTCGACGGCCCGGCGCCGACGATCTCGGTGAAGCTCGAGATGCCGATGCCCATGAGCTCGCCCTTCTTGCGCTTCTCGGCCTGCTCCTTGCGCAGCGCCGCGTAGTCGATCATGTCCATGGCCAGCTTCAGGGCCCTCGGGTAGTCGCCGCTGTCGTACTCCCAGCCGAGCGCTGACTTGTACGGGAACTTGTCGGGCGGGATGAAGTTCTTCATCCGCAGCGCCGCCGGGTCCATCTTCAGCTCCTGCGCGAGGACGTCGACCATGCGCTCGATGGCGTGCACGGCCTCGGTCACCCGGAAGGAGCAGCGGTACGCGATTCCGCCCGGCGGCTTGTTCGTGTAGACGCCGTCGACCTCGCAGAAGGCGTCCTTCATGTCGTAGGAGCCGGTGCAGATCGAGAAGAGCCCCGCCGGGAACTTGGACGGGTTCGCCGCGGCGTCGGCGTAGCCGTGGTCGGCCACGTCTTGATCTTCAGCGCCGTCATCGTGCCGTCCTTCTTCGCCGCGAGCTCGACGTCCATGTGGTAGTCGCGCGCGAAGGAGTCGGCCTGCAGGTTCTCCATGCGGTCCTCGACCCACTTCACGGGCTTGCCGATGACGACCGAGGCCGCGACCGCGATGACGTAGCCGGGATAGACGGGCACCTTGCCGCCGAAGCCGCCGCCGATGTCGGGGGAGACGATGCGGATCTTCTCCTCGGAGAGGCCGACGTGCCCCGCGACCAGCGCGAAGACCGTGCGGATCGCGTGCGGCGCCTGGGTCGTCATGTAGACGGTGAGCTTGCCGGTGACCCGGTCGAAGTCCGCGACGCAGCCGCAGGTCTCGATCGAGGCGACGTGGATGCGCGGGATGTAGATGCGCTGCTTCACGACGACGTCGGAGCCTTTGACCGCGGCGTCGGTGCCCTGCGCGGTCGCCGACCTCCCAATGCCAGATGTGGTTGTCCTTCTTGCCTTCCTTGTCGGTCCGGAGCACCGGCGCGCCGGGCTTGAGGGCCTCGAAGGGATCCACGACGACCGGCAGCGGCTCGTAGTCGACCTCGACGGCCGCGACGCCGTCGGCCGCCGTGTAGCGGTCGGTGGCGATGACGGCCGCGACCTCCTGCGACTGGTACATGACGCGGTCGGTCGGCAGCACCATCTGCGTGTCCGACATGAGCGTCGGCATCCAGTGGAGCTTGTACTGGGCGAGCGTCTCGCCCGTGATCACGGCGAGCACGCCCGGGACCTTCAGGCGCCTTCGAGGAGTCGATCTTCATGATCTTCGCGTGGGCGTACGGGCTGCGGACGATGTCCATGTGGAGCATGCCCGGCAGCTGGATGTCGTCGACGTAGTTGCCCTGTGCCGCGGAGGAAGCGCGGGTCTTCCTTCCGCTTGACCGAATGGCCCATCCCTCCGACTTCGGCGCTCGTCTTGGGTGTGTCTCGCCATGGCTCCCCCTACTTCGCCTGCGCGGCGACGGCGCATCAAGCGGCGGCCGCGTGCTGGACGGACTTGACGATGTTCACGTAGCCGGTGCACCGGCAGAGATTGCCGGAGATGGCCTGGCGGATCTCGAGCTCGGTCGGCTTCGCGTTCGCCTGAAGCAGCGCGTAGCCCGTCATCATCATCCCGGGCGTGCAGAAGCCGCACTGCAACCCGTGCTCCTGGAAGAACCCCTCCTGGATCGGGTGGAGCTTGCCGTCCTGCTCGAGGCCTTCGACGGTCATGACGTTCCGGCCGTCGGCCTGGACCGCGAGGACGGTGCAGGACTTCACGGGCGTCCCGTCGAGAAGCACGGTGCAGGCGCCGCAGTGCGAGGTGTCGCAGCCGATGTGCGTGCCCGTCAGCCGCAGCATCTCGCGCATGAAGTGCACGAGCAGCAGTGCGGGACTCGACCTCGCCCTCGCGGGCCTCGCCGTTGACCGTGACCTTGATCTGGTGCTTCGCCATGGTCATGCTCCCTGCGCCCGTTCGACGGCCTTCTTCAGCGCCCGCGCGGTCAGCACGCGCGCCATCTCCTTCTTGTACTCGACCGCCCCGCGGCGGTCGGCTGCGGGTCGGTCGCCTCCGCCGCGAGCTTCGCGGCCTCGGCGATCGTCGCCGCGTCGGGCTTCTTGCCGACGAGGAACTTCTCCGCGTCCGTCGCCTTCACGGGCGTCAGGCCGGCGTTCGTCAGCGCGATCCCGGCCCTGGCGATCTCGCCGCCGGCCCCGAGCGCGACCTGCGCCGCCGCGCCCGCCGTCGCGAAGTCGCCGACCTTGCGCTCGAGCTTGACGTAGGCGCCCCCGGACTCCGCGCCTGCGGCGCCGGAATGCGGATCTCCGTCAGGATCTCGTCCTTGCCGAGGGCCGTCTCGAAGAGGCCCGTGAAGAACGCTGTCGATCGGGATCGTCCGCTCGCCCTTCTTGCCAGTCGCCACGACGACGGCGCCGAGGGCGAGCATGGTCGCGGGGTGATCGTTCGCCGGGTCCCCGTGCGCCAGGTTGCCGCCGATCGTCGCCAGATTCCGCACGATCGGGTCGGCGATGACCGCGGCCGTGTCCGCGAGGATCGGGTACTTCTTGTGGATCAGCTCCGACTCTTCCAGAGCGGACTCGCGCGTCCGCCCGCCGATCTTGAGAAACCCGCCCTCCTCCTTGATGTACTCGAGCCCCGGCACCCGGTTGATGTCGATGAGGTGGCCGGCCGAGCCCATGCGGAGCTTGAGGAGCGGCAGGAGGCTCTGGCCTCCCGAGAGCACCTTGGCGTCGCCGTATCGGCCGAGGAGCTCGATCGCCTCGGCGAGCGAGCCGGGAGCGTGGTAGTCGAACGCAGCCGGGATCATGCCCTCTCCTTTCGCTGTGACTCGCTGTGAATCGTCGGGTCGTGGTCTCCTTCGACGTACTCTTCAGGCGGCCGACAGCCGCGGAACGAGCTTCTCGAGCGACTCCAGGTTGTGCGCCGGGCGCGAACACGTCGACGTACGGCAGCGCCGCCGCCATCCCCCGGGCCGTGGGCTCGTAGCGCGAGTCGCCGAGCAGCGGATTGAGCCAGACGACCCGGCGGGCCCGGGAGTGGATCGCCCGCATCGCGGCGGCGAGCGGCCCGTGTCCCCGCGGTCGAGCCCGTCGCTGACGATCACGACGACCGTGCTCGCGCCGACCATCTCGTCGAGGTACCGCTCGACGAACGCGGCGAGGCACTCGCCGATCTGCGTGCCGCCGGACCAGCCCGGGACGCCCGCGGCCATGCGATCGAGCGTCGCGGCGATCTTCGAGGGCGTGACCCAGGGCGTCAGGCGAACCAGCGAAGTGTTGAAGGCGAAGAGCTCGGTCCGCCGGGCGGCCTTCTTGAGCGAGAGCAGAAACGCCAGCAGGAAGCGGACGTGCCGGTCCATCGAGCCGCTCGTGTCGCAGAGGACGACGAGACGCGGCTCCTCGATGGCGCGGGTCCGCCGCGCGAGCCGCAGGATCTCCCCGTCGGTGGCGATGCGCCCGGCGGAGGCTTCGCCGCGGATCGACGCGGCCGCGGCCCGCGCGTCGGAACGAGGCGCCGGCTCCTCCGCGTGGCGAGCGCGAGCGCCAGCCGCGCGAGCAGCCGCTCCATCTCCGCCAGATCCCGTTCGGTGCACTCGTCGAAGGGCTTCTTGCGGAGCATCGCCTCCGGGCTGTAGCCGAGCGACGTCCGAGGGCCCTTCGCGCGACTGCCGCTCCGGTCTCGCGCGGCGGCGGCCCCGGGCAGGCCGCCGAAGTTCTTCAGCGGCCCGTCCCGCGCGGCGGCTCGCGCCGCCGCGCGCTCGGCGCGCCGCGTCGCCGCTCGCCCAGAGCAGCGCGAAGAGCTCCTCGAAGGCTTCGGCGTCGCGCGCGCCGGATCTTGAGCGCGATCTTCAAGGCGGCCCGGACTTCATCTCGATCCGACACGTCGGACAGAACGCAGTGCGGCGACGGCGTCGGCTTCGTCCGAGAGGCTCGCGCGGACTCCGCGCTCGCGCAGGGCGCGGGCAAAAACGGCCACGTGCGCGACGAGGTCCATCGCCGCTCATCCTATCGAAGCGGCCCTCTCCGCGCGCGCGGCGTCGACCAGCGCCGCGAGCTCCGCGGCCGGCAGGTCGACCATGTCGTTGCGGTCCTTGAGCAGGCAGCCGAGCGTCTGCTCCACCGTCTCGGCGTCCAGGGCGTCCGGTGGAGGCGCACGAGCGCCTGGGCCCAGTCGATCGTCTCCGCCACGCCCGGGGCCTTGAGCAGGCGGCGCCGGCGCAGCGACTCGAGGAAGCGGGCGATCTCGGCGGACAGGCGCTCGCTCGCTCCCGGCACGCGCGCCCGGATGATCCGGACCTCCTTCTCGAAGCTCGGGTGCTCGATGAAGAGGTAGAGGCAGCGGCGGCGCAGCGCGTCGCCGATCTCGCGCGTCCGGTTGGACGTCAGGAGGACGTGCGGGCGGTGCTCCGCCTGGATCGTCCCGAGCTCGGGGATCGAGACCTGGAAGTCCGAGAGCACTTCGAGGAGAAACGCCTCGAAGCCGTCGTCGGCGCGGTCGATCTCGTCGATGAGGAGAACGGCCGGCCCGTCCTTCTGCGTGATGGCCTGGAGCAGGGGCCGCTCGAGCAGGTACTTGCGGGAGAAGATGACGTGCTCCGCCGACTCGGAGTCGAGTCCCTGCTCCCCCGCCATCCGCAGGCGGAGCATCTGGCGCGGGTAGTCCCATTCGTAGAGAGCGGTGTGGACGTCGAGCCCCTCGTAGCACTGGAGCCGGATGAGCGGCCGGCCGAGCAGGCGCGCGAGGACCTTCGCGATCTCGGTCTTCCCCACGCCGGCGTCGCCTTCGATCAGCAGGGGCTTTCCCATCTCGGTCGAAAGGTAGAGCGCGGTGGCGATCGCGGGCTCCGCGATGTAGCCCTGGCGCTCCATCGCCTCGCCGATCGCCCGGATCTCGGGCCTCATGCGCCCGCTCCCGCCGTCTGCGTGAACCCGCCGGGCGAAGCCAGGAACTTCTCGCGGCAGCCTCCGCAGCAGAAGTACCAGGTGCGGCCCGCGAGCTCCGCCGTGTGTCGCGCGCCCTCGACGCCGACCATCATCCCGCAGACGGGGTCCCGCTCCTCGCCCTCCGCAGCGGCCGCCGCGACCGGAAGCCCGGCGGGCCGCGCCGGCGCGATCGCCGGCTCCACGGCCGTGCGGCGCACGCGCACGATCTCGGCGAGGATCGAGACGGCGATCTCCTCGGGCGCGCGCGCTCCGATGTCGAGGCCGGCCGGGCTGCGGATCGCGGCGAGCGATTCCCGCGCGACGCCTCCCGCGACGAGGGCGGCCTCGATCTCGGCGAAGCGCTTGCGGCTCGCGACGACGCCGAGATACGCGGGGTCGACCGACAGCGCCGCGCGCACGGCCGCCTCGTCGCGCTCGCCCATCGTCGCGACGACGGCGAAGGGCCGGCTGCCCGGGAACGCGGAAGGCTTCGGACCCTCGGGATCGGTCCAGACCCGCTCGACGACCTCCGGCGGGAACGCCGCGTGGTCGGCGGCCGGGTCGGCCACGTCGACCGCGAAGCCCATCGCCCGGCCGAGCCGGGCGAGAGCCTGCGCGGCGGGCGAGACTCCGAAGACGAGCAGGCGGGCCGGCGGAAGAACCGGTTCGATGTAGATGTCCACGCTGCCTCCACTGTGGCAGGTCATCGGAAAGACCAGGATCCCCGGCCGCTGCTCGGTCCGGGGGTCGGGCGCGAGGGCGATCAGTCTCGGCGCCCCGTCGGCGATCGCCTTGAGCGCCTCGCGGACGACGGTCGGCTGGGTGCAGCTGCCGCCGAGCCAGCCGTGAAACGTTCCGTCGGCCGTGATCAGCGCTCCGTCTCCCGCCTGCGCGCTCGAGGCGGCCTGCCGGCGCACGACGGTCGCCAGGGCGAACGGCTCCTGCTTCGCGACGAGGCTCGAGGCGAGGACGAAGAGCTCAGAGCGCATAGGCCACATCCGCCGGAGTGTCGACATCGGCCAGGCTCTCGACCGGCCAGTCGACGATCACAGCCTCGTCGCGGTGAAGTCTCGTGATCCGGCGTCCGCAGCCGCGTCCCCGCATCGAGTGGATCTCGGCGAACAGCGACCGGTCGAAGAGCCCCGGCGGCGCGTTCACTCCTCCGTACTCCGACACCACGAGAGGAGCCTTCGTCTTGGCATAGCGGGTGACGAGCGTCGAAAGCATGTCGGTCGTGACGCGCGGCATGTCCACCAGAAGAACGACGGCGGCGTCCGCAGTTTGCGGCACCGCTCCGATCCCGACCCGGAAGGACGTGTGTTGGCCTTTCGCGTAGTTGGGATTGAAAACGGTCCGGCACGGAAGCCCGGCGAGCTCGCGCTCGGCGCGCTCCCGCTCGAATCCGACCACGACGATCACAGGATCGAGACCAGCCGCCGCGGCCCGGGTGACGGCCCGGCGCAGGAGCGTCTCGCCCTCGAGCCGCAGGAAGAGCTTGTTCTCCCCCATGCGGGTCGATGAGCCCGCCGCGAGCACCACGCCGGCCACCTTCCCGGAACGCCCCGACGGCATCCCGGGCACTATATCGAAGGCCCTTTCAGGCTCCGCGGACGCTCAGGTATCCGTTAGCCGCGTCAACGGCCGGCGGTGACGGCCGGCGGCCTCACGCGCGCGCGGCCGCGCTCGAACCCGCGGCGGTAGGCGTCCTGTTCGGAGCCGTCCCGCAGCGTGTCCTCGGTCGAGTCGGCGCCGGAAATCCCGGCCACGTAGCCGCGTCGATAGGCGCCTTCCACGGTGTGGAATTGCGAGCCCGGACCGGCGGATTCGTAGTGCTGTTTCTCCGCGTCGCGGATGCCGACCCAGAACGACTCGCGCGCCGCGTCGAGAGTCTCGGCGCCCCCTTCCGCGAGCACCGCGCGAATGGCTTCCGCCTCGCCGTCGGACTCGGGCGTCGCGAAGAGGATGGCGCGCCCGTGCGCCAGCGCGTCCTCATACAGATAGACCTCGTCCCGCGGAAGCCCGCGGTAGGTCTTGTCTTCGAGCGCGTCTCCCACGGCCGCTCCGGCCACCGCGCCGCCGGCTCCGAAGAGGGCCGCGGCCGCCAGTCCGATGGCCGTCACCGCGCCGATCCCCGGAAGCGTGACGCTCGCGACGGCCGCCGCGAGCCCGAGGCCCGCCGAGGCGCCCATCGCACCCCCCGTGACGCCGCCGATGGCTTTCGCGACGCCGCTCTGCTCGGCGTCGTCGGTCGGGACCAGCTCCTCGAGACCCTTCGGGTCCCCCGGAAGCAGAAGCTGGATGCGCGACTCCGGCAGGCCGCGCAGGCGCAGCGCCATGGCCGCCGAGGTCGCGTCCTGGCGCGATCGAAACACACCAACAACAGGTTCCATGAAACCTTAATGGAGCAAGAAACCTGCCATTGGCGGCGCTGCACACGTGACATAGACTCCGAGGCCGTGCGGATTCGAGCTCTTGCGGCTGCAGGCGTTGGTTCTCGTGTCGTTGCCGGCGGTGTTCACCGCACAGACGCCGGCTCTCGGACCCGAGCTTCAGGTCAACACCTACACAACCGGAGACCAGTCCCATCCCTCGGCGGCGATGGCCGCGGACGGCTGCATCGTCGTCGCGTGGGACAGCGTCGGCCAGGACGGGTCGCAGCTCGGTATCGTCGCGCGAGTCTACGACCCCGTCGGCGAGCCCAAGACAGACGAGCTCCAGGTCAACACCTCCACGACCGGACAGCAGCGGTTCCCGGCCATCGCCTGTCACCCCGACTGCGACTTCGTCGTCGCCTGGCAGAGCAGTGACGGCGCCTCGGACGGCATCTTCGGGCAGCGGTTCAGCGAAGACGGCGACCCTCTCGGAGGCGAGTTCGCCGGTCAACACATTCACCGTCAGCGCGCAGGAGGCTCCGTCGGCGGGCATGGACTCCTCCGGCAACTTCGTGATCGTGTGGCAGAGCTTCGCGGGCGACGGATCGGGTTTCGGAATCTCCGGCCGCCGATTCGCCGCCGACGGAACTCCGCTCGGCGGCGAATTCGTCGTCAACACGACGACGGCCGGCAACCAGATGTACCCGAGCGTGGCGATGGGGCTCGGAGGCGAGTTCGTCGTCGCCTGGCAGAGCCCCGGTCAGGACGGCGGCCTGGACGGCATCTTCGCGCGGCGCTACGACGCCTCGGGCAACCCCTCTCGAGCGAGATCCCGATCAACACGTACACGACGGACCGGCAGATCAACGCGAGCGTCGCCATCGAGACGTCGGGCGGATTCGTCGTCGCCTGGCAGAGCGAAGGCCAGGACGGCGACGGGTCGGGAGTCTTCGCGCGGCGTTTCGACGCGCTCGGCGTGCCGACGACGGGAGAGCTCGCGTTGAGCGCGTACACGACGGCGGACCAGAGGACGTCCCCGCGTCGCAGCGATGTCCGACGGGGGCTTTCTCGCCGCCTGGGAGGGGGCCGGGGCCGGAGGCTCCAACCAGACCTGGGCCCGCCGATTCGCAGCGGACTCGACGGCGCGGGACGACGCCTTCCGCGTCAACGTTTTCGACTCATCGAACAATCAGACGAACCCGGCGGTGGCCTCCGATCCGCGCGGCGGCTTCGCCGTCGCCTGGCAGAGTCTCGTGCAGGACGGCGACGATTTCGGCATCTTCGCGCGGCGCGGGAGGCTTCCCCGGCGCCGGGTCGGTCGCGGTCGACGAGCGGGCCGCGGGCTCCGGGACGTCCAACGTCAACGGCGTGCTCGAGACGGAGGAGACCGTGGCCGTCGAGCCCGCCTGGCGCAACCCTTCGACGGGCAACCTCCTCCTGCAAGGCGGGCTGCTGGACTTCGACGGGCCGGCCGGTCCCGTCTACACGATCATCGACGGCAACGCCAGTTACGGCACGATCCCCGCCGGGCGGCACGGGCGATTGCTTCACGGCCACGGGCAACTGCTACGAGCTGCGCGTCACCGGCGCGCGGCCGGCTCCCCACTGGGACGCGACCTTCGTCGAGGACCTCCCGAGTCAGATCGATGCAGAAGACCTGGACGCTCCACGTCGGCGAGAGCTTCCTCGATGTTCCGCTCGCGGACCAGTTCTACGAATTCGTCGAGACGATCTTCCACGGTGGCATCACGGCGGGCGGCTCCTGCGGCGGCTATTGCCCCGAGGACGCGACCCTGCGCAAACAGATGGCGGTCTTCGTGCTGAAAGCGAAGGAAGGCCCCTTCTTCACGCCGCCTCCGGCGGTCGGCGTGTTCAACGACGTGCCGGCGTCCGATCCCTTCGCTCCCTGGATCGAGGAGCTCTTCCGGCGCGGCGTGGTGGCCGGGTGCGGCACGGCGGGCGGGCCGAACTACTGCCCCGACGAGCCGGTCCTGCGGCGGCAGATGCCCGTCTTTCTTCTGAAGACGCTCGAGGGATCCGCCTATGTCCCGCCGGATTGCTCGGGAATGTTCGCCGACGTGGAGTGTCCGAGCCAGTTTGCGGACTGGATCGAGGAGCTCACGGATCGCGGGATCGCGGCGGGTTGCGGAGGCCCGAACTACTGCCCGGCCGACCCGACGACGCGCGGGCAGATGGCCCCGTTCCTGGTGAAGACGTTCGGTCTCGAACTGTACGGACCCTAGCGGCCCGCTGGCGACAGTTGAGTTACCGCCGAGTCAGAGTCTGGCCTACGGCCAGCCTCAAGCTCGGCGTTGCCTAGCGCCGGGGGCCTGGTTACCGCTGCGCTCCGCGCAGCGTTCCCTTCTGGCGTGGGTTTGCCTTCGCTGGTCGGGTCGGTGGCCGGCTCGGCCTGATCCTCTACGGTCCCTGAGCCCCGCCGCTCCTACGGTTTCTCGCGCTCCTTCTCCTTCGAAGACGGCCGCGGCTTGGGCTTCGTCGCCTTCGGCCGCTCGCTCGAGCTCTTCGACGACTTCACCTCCCGGGAGGCCGGGGGGCGAGGAGCGGACGCCGCCACCGCCCCGGACTTTTCGCGGCCGCTCGACGACGAGCGGACGCGGGTATCCGCCGATTGCTTCGAGGATCTCGGAGGGCGAGCTCGCCGTCGAAGTCGACGGGCGCGCCTTTTTCGGCTGCGACTCGGAGGGCCGTGACACTTCCCGCTCTGGGCTGCGGCTGCGACACGTCGCGCTCTGGCTGTGCCTGAGAAGAACGAGACACGCGCTCGCGCGAGCTCGACGGTGAAGCCGGAGCCTTTCTCTTCTGCGCGCTGGGCGCTCGCGAAGCGCGTTCCTTCTCGACCCGGGTGGCCTTCTCGGCCGGAGCGCTTCTCTCCGCGGACCTGGCCGAGGCCGGAGCCGCGACCGCGATGCGGCGCCCGCTCGTCTGCGCCGTCTCGATCCGCGTCGGCGCGGCCCGCATCTGGCGCGCGCTCACTCGCTGGACGCGCGCGGGCGAGGAACGCTCCACGTTGCGGAGGTCGATCCCCTCGTTCCGGACGACGCCGCCCGAAACCGGGAATCGCGTCACCTTCTGGCTGCGCGCGAGGATCACCTGGTTCTGATTCACGGGCACGCGTACGTCATAGACGTTCGTGGCCGTAAAGCGCGGCGTCGGCACGAAGCAGTACCAGCTCCGGTTCACGACGACGGGCGCACCGAAATACCCGGTCACCGCGAAAGAGAACGTCGGCGGAATCGGCGCCCAGCCGATGTAGTCGTTCGAGTACGACCAGGTCACCCAGGCGGGCGCCCAGACGTAGCCCGGCACCCATACCCAGCCCCACGGCGGCTGGAACGTCCACGTGCCGTAACGGTATGTCCAGTCTCCCCACGGGTCGGCGGAGACCCACGTCCAGCCGTAATCGCCCCAGCCCCAGTGGCCGACAGTGTACGGTTGCCATCCAGCGGAGACGCCTACCGGATACCAGCACCGGCCATAAGAGCCTACGGTGACCCAGCGCCCGTGGGGCGCGAGGTTGTCGTGAAAGAAAGAAAAGCTCACCGCGACGTCGGCTTTCGCGGCCGGCGCCGGGAGAGCGACGGTGATGAGGCCCGCGAGAATCGCCGCGAGCGCAAGTGTTCGTTTCATTTTCATCGCCTCCGCCGGGAAAGAATTGCAATCCGAGGGCCAGATCTGGAAGGCGCAGGTAAGGCGCGATCTCCGAATATTCCCGATCGGCCGCAAAATTCTCGATCGTCCTCGAACGGATATGCTTCGCCCACCGATGGAGGCAGTCGCTCATGAGATTTCTGCGCGCTTCGAGCGCGATCGCGGGCGGTGCGATCGCGATCACGAGCTTCTCGGCCCTCGCTCCGCGAGCTGAGGCGCCGAAGGTGCGGTTCTCCGTGACCTACGGCGCGTCCGCGAGCGTTGCCGCGCCGCTCGACGGACGGCTCCTCCTCCTCATTTCCAGGGACCCGGCCGAAGAACCGCGACTGCAGATCACGGACAACGTGTTGCGAAGCCAGCAGGTCTTCGGCGTCGACGTCGACGGCTGGAAGGCCGGCTCCCCCGCCGTCTTCGAGGGCGACGTGCTCGGCTTTCCCGCGCGGAGCCTCGCCGATCTCCCCGCTGGCCAGTACCGCGTCCAGGCGCTCCTGCACCGCTACGAGACGTTCCGCCGCGCCGACGGCCACGTCGTCAAGCTCCCGATGGATCGCGGCGAGGGCCAGCAGTGGAACCGGGCCCCCGGCAACCTCTACTCGACGCCGAAGGAGGTCTCGCTCGACCCGGCGAAAGGCGAGACGATCGCGATCGCCCTCGACCAGGTCATTCCGCCGATCCCCGACCCGCCGACGACGAAGTACGTCAAGCACGAGAAGGTCCTCTCGGAGCGGCTCTCGAAGTTCTGGGGCCGGCCGATGTACCTCGGCGCCCACATCCTTCTGCCCGAGGGCTACGACGCGCACCCGAACGCGCGCTATCCGCTGGTCATCGCCCACGGCCACTTCCCCGACACGATCGGAGGATGGCGCGAGGAGCCCCCGGACCCGAACCTCCCTCCGAAGTACTCCGAGCGCTTCAAGCTCGAGGGCTACAACCGCACCGAGCAGGAGCTCGCGTACCAGCTCTACAAGGACTGGACCGCCCCGGGTTATCCGCGCTATCTCCTCGTCGAGATCCAGCACGCGAATCCGTACTACGACGACTCCTACGCGGTGAACTCGCAGAACGTCGGCCCGTACGGCGACGCCATCACCTACGAGCTGATCCCCTACCTCGAAAAGAAGTACCGCGCGCTCGGCGCCGGCTGGGCGCGCTTCATGTACGGCGGCTCGACCGGCGGCTGGGAGGCGATGGCCGCGCAGGTCCTCTACCCCGACGAATACAACGGCTGCTGGGCGGCCTGCCCCGACCCGATCGACTTCCGCCAGTACACCGTTGTCAACATCTACGAGGACGAGAACGCCTACTTCTGGAAGGGCCCCTTCGCGCGAGTCGATACGCCCGCGCACCGCGACTACCTCGGCCACCTTCAGGCGACCATCGAGCAGACCAACCGGCTCGAGCTCGTGCTCGGCACAAAGGGACGTTCGGGCGGCCAATGGGACATCTGGCAGGCGGTTTACTCCCCGGTCGGCGCCGACGGCTACCCGAAGCCCATCTGGGACAAGCGCACCGGCGTCATCGACAAGTCGGTCGCCGCGTTCTGGAAGCAGAACTACGACCTCGTCGACATTCTCCGGCGGGACTGGAACAAGGGCCTCGGCAAGAAACTCGAGGGCAAGATCCACATCTACGTCGGCGAGGCCGACAACTATTACCTCAACAACGCCGTGTATCTCGCCGAGGACTTCCTGAAGACGACCGATCCCGACTACGCGGGCCAGGTCGACTACGGCCCGCGCGCCGAGCACTGCTGGAACGGCGACCACACGCGCCCCAACGCGATCTCGCGGCTGCGGTACCACCAGATGTTCGCTCCGAAGATCGTCGAGCGCATCGAGAAGAGCGCGCCTTCGGGAGCCGACCTGAAAAGCTGGAGATACTGACTCCGCCGCGCGAATAGATCGGGCCGGCGCGAGGTTCTGCCCCGAGGGAAGAAACTCGGGAAAGGAGCCCCTCATGGCCGATCCGCAGACGCCTCGAAACCCCGATCCGACCGACCGACCTCCGGAGGAGACACCGCGAAAGCGGCGTAAACACGGTTACCGCGGCTACCCGAATCAGCCCGGTACCGGAAGCGATGTCCACACCGGCAGCGGCTTCGGCGGGGCCGGCTCGGTGAGCCGGTCGGGCAATCCGTTGGACAAGAACGTCGTCTCCGAGCGCACGCGCGAAGACGTGGAAAAAGAGTAGCGCCTACTTCCTCGGCGGCCGCGAGGGCCGCAGGTCGATCCGCGAGGCGATGGCGCGGTCCGGAAAGCGCACGAGATCCGCCACCGCCTCGGCGACGTCCTCGGGACGCAGCATCCAGGTCGCGTCCTGGTTCCCGTGGGAGTGCGCCCAGTCGGTGGCGACGGAACCCGGCAGCACGGCGGCAACGCGGATCCCCTGGTGGCGCAGATCCAGCATCGCCGCGTCCGAGAACCCGAGCAGGCCGAACTTCGACGCGTTGTAGGCGGCGCCGCCCGCGAAGGCGTTGACGCCCGCGAGCGAGGCCACGTTCACGACGAAGCCGCCGCCGCCCTTCTTCATCAGAGGCGCGGCATGACGGATCGCGTAGAAGGGCCCGAAGAGGTTGGTCTCGAGGACGTCGCGGAAGCGCTCCGGCGAAATCTCGTCCACGGGCCCGAAGTGGCCGATCCCCGCGTTGTTCACGAGAACGTCGAGGCGTCCGGCTTCGCGGTCGACGGACTCCACGAGGCGCTTCTGGTCGTCTTCGCGGCGCGCGTCCGCCGGGAACCCTCGGATGGAAAGCCCGTCGGCGGCGAACTTCTCCGCGGCCGACCGCACGGACGCTTCCGTCCGGCCCGAGACGAAGACCGAGAAGCCATCTCGGGCGAGACGGCGCGCGATCGCCTCGCCGATGCCCCGGGTTCCTCCGGTCACGAGCGCGACGCGCGCCGACGGGGACGCCGTCATGCCGGCTCTCCGACGGGAACCTCGGCGCTCCGGGTCGCCGCTCGCCACGCCTCGAGCCCGCCTTTCAAGGCCCAGGCTTCGAATCCCATCTTCCGCAGCGTTTGCGCCGCACGGGCGCTCGTGGCGTCGGCGGGTCAGGTGCAGTAGGCGACGATCGCCCGATCGCGCGCCTGCCGCGCCGCCCAGTTTTCGACTTCGTCCGGCGGTACACGCACGTCGCCGGGAATCCCCACCGGGTCCTTCTCGTAGCTCGAGCGCGAGCGCACGTCCAGGATGAGCGGGGGCCGCTCGCTCCGCAGCCGGGCGACCAGATCCTGGACCTCCATCCTCGGCGGCTCGTCCGTTCGGATCGCGCCCGAGAGCAGCAGGTCGCGCGCGCTGCTCGCCCGCTCCTCGGCGAGGGTCTCCCGCGCGACCTTCCGCGCGTAGGCGCCCGTCAGCGGCGTGGCCGAGATGCCGTGGAGGATCACCGAGATCGTGACGACGACCCCGGTGATTCCGAGGATCGCCACGGCGCCGGGCAGCTTCGCCTGGACGACCAGGAGCGCGAGCAGAAGCGACGCGAGGCCCCGCGGCCCGAACCAGGCGATGAAGGCCCGCGCGCTGGGGGAAACCGCGGCGTGGCGGAGGACGATCGCGACCGCCGCCGGCCGGGCCACGAAGAGCGTGACCGCGGCGAGAGCCAGGCTCGCCGCGAGGGGCACGGTGCCGACGAGCGTCGAGAGTACGGCGCCGAAGAGGATGAACGCGAAGAGCATGATCATCTCGGAGGTCGCGTCGCCGAACTCGAGGAAGCAGTCGCAGAGCTCGATGTCGAGGGCCGCGATCGCCGCTCCCGCCGCGAAGGCGGCGAGGAAACCGTCCCCGCCGAGGGCGACCGCGCCCGTGTAGGAGGCGAACACGAGACCCATCCCGTAGAGGGACTGGTACTCCCGCCGGATGCCGAACTTCCGGTCCATCCGGGCCATGAGCCACGAGCCGAGGGCGCCGATGGCAAAACCCACAGCGGGCCCGACCACGAGCAGCTTGCCGAAGATCAAGGCCCACCCTCCGAGCGTCGAGGCCTCGGATTTCAGGACCGCGATCGTGACGAGGACCACCGGCAGGACCACGACGTCGTTGGTGGCGGCCTCGGTCGTCAGCGACTGCCGCACCGCTCCGGGAATCCGCTTGTCGCGGACGATGTCGCGCACGACCACCGGGTCCGTGGAAGACAGGATCGCCCCGACGAGGATCGCCGAGGCTAGAGGAAGCCCGAGGAGCAGGTGCGCCGCGCCAGCGACCAGGAGAAGCGTCAGGAGGGTGCCGGGCCCGAGAACGAGCGAGGGCACGAGCCACTCGCTCGGAGAGCGATCGAACTTCATCCGCACCGCGTCGAGAAACAGGACCAGCGCGAGCGTCACGGTCCCGACGGCCTCGAGCGTCGGCGACGACGGAGAGGTCTCGATCACGCCGCGGCTTCCGAGGAGGAACCCGAGCCCGAGGAAGAGCATCGGGAAGGACAGCGGCGCACGCGACACGAAACCTTCCGACAGCCCCGCGATGAGGAGCACGAAGGCGGCGAGCCCGAGGAAGGTCAGAAGGTCCGGCACCGGGCGGATTCTACGGCGACGCGCGGGCGGATCGGGGCCCGCCCTACTCGAGCGCGACCTTCGCGCCTTCCACGAACTTCCTCGCCTGCGCGAGCTCCACACGGGGAGAGCCGGCGACGCACTGCGCGAGAAGAAGTCCGTACATCTTCGCCGCCACGTTCCGCCGGCCTGCGGCCTCGGCCGCGCGGCCCGCGCCATACAAGCTGTTGAAGCGGCCGGGCGCCTCCCGGAGCGAGGCCTCGTACTCGGCGAGCGCCTCCTCGGGCCGGCCCATCTCGAGCAGCATGTCGCCCAGCAGCTCGCGCGGCGGCAGGATCGACCCCGGTTTCACGGGATGTTTGCCGGCCTTCTCGTCGAGCTCGGCGGCCGAGCGCGCCAGCGCGAGCGCTTCGTCCTTGCGACCCTCCGCGTAGGCGAGCCAGGACGCCGCGGCGAGGCGCGTGGCCTCCACGTGGGCCGCCCAGTCGTACGGGCCCGGGACCGGGGTCTTCGCGAGACTCGCCTGAATCTCGGTCAACTTCGCGATCGGCGCGCGCGCGGCGTCCGGGCGGCCGGACCTCGCGGCGCCGAGCGCCCTCGCGAACTCGGTGGTCGCCGGCGCATAGATGAAGCGCTCCCAGGGCAGCGCGACGTCGGACGGCCGAAGCTCCGCCGCCCCCTTCCAGTCCCTCCGCTCGAGCGTCCAGCGCGCCGGGACCGCGGCGATCGCGTAGCCCGCCGCGAAGTTCGGCTCGTCGAACCGGCGGGCCTTCCCCGTCTCCTCGAGGACCCGCCGCGCGCTCGATTCGTCGCCGATCTGCAGGTACGCGTACTCGAGGTAGTCGAGCGCGTGGAGCGTGTCGTACGAAGTCGACCCCGGATGCCGCAGGGCGACGAGGCGCCGTCCCGACTCCGCCGAGGCCAGGTTCGAGTCGATCGACTCCGGCCAGAGGCCCAGCCGCGTGAAGATGTGGGAGGGCATGTGGAGCGCGTGCGGCGAGGAGGGAGCGATCTTCGAGTACGCGCGCGCCGCCGGGAGCGCTTCGGCCGCGAGCTCGGGATAGTCGAACGAGTGGATCATGTAGTGGGCGATACCGGGATGCTGCGGCTCGAGCGGCAGGATGGCGTTGAGGATCGCCGCCGCCTTCTTCTGGTTCGCATAGGTGGTATCGAGCGGCGGCGCCGTGGCCAGGAGAGAGAGCGCGTAGAAGATCGCGGCCTCGTGATCCTCGGGGAACCGGCGGGCAACGTCCTCCATCGCGCGGCTGTAGGCCTGAGCGCGCGGGCCGTGAGGCAGTCTTTTCGGAATCCCGGTAGAAAGCGCCGATCGCCGCGATGAATGCGCTCTCACGCTCGGTCTTGCCGCCGAGGGCGGCGGCCTTCTCGGCGGCCGCGGCACGGCCGGCCGCGAGCTCCTCGGGATTGGGCGGCGCCCAAACGGGTGGTAGTAGGTCATGGCGATTCCCCAGTACGCCATGGCACAGTCCGGATCGGCGCGCACGACCTCCTGGAAAGACAGGCGGGATTCCTCGTAGCCGAACGAGTGGAGCTGGGCGACGGCGCGGGTAAACGGCGGCAGCGCGTCGGCCTGGCAGGAGGCCGGGAAGTTCACGACGCCGAACTGCTCCGTATCGCCGTGGGAGTGGTGATGCTCCTCCTGCGCGCGAGCCGGCGAAACGGCGAGCGCGGCGGCGAGACCGAAACTCGAGAGAAGCGGAAAGCGTTTCACGACGACCTCCTTGCGATGCGGGCGTCGTTGCCCTTTGGAAGAACGGCCGGCGGCGGGACCGACGGCCAGTCGAACCAGACCGGAAACTTGCGGACGAGCTCGCGCGGCCCCTCGATCTTCAGCAGGCCGCGCCTCTCCGCCTCTCCGCGCGGCAGACGTCCCAGCCAGACGCGGAAGAGGGCCCGGACCTCCGCGTCGATCACGAGGTCCACGGGGAAGCCGGGGTCCTTGAGGCAAACCTCGCTTCCCGCGCGCCGGTCGAGAACCAGCCAGACCGTCGGCCGGCGCCCGCCGCGCACGCGGAACTCGAGAACGACGCGCCGCGGCGGGAGCTCTTCCGGCCTGCGGCGGCGCAGCATCGAGGTCAGCAGCCACGCCGGGTCGATCTCGCCGGGCCGCGGATCCTCGAACGCCCACCGTCCGCCCCACACGCGGGCCGCGTCGATGAGGGGCGCCAGCTCGCGGCCCCCCGGGGTCAAGGAGTAAGCGCGCGCCCGGCCGTCCGGCGCCGAGCTCCCGAACGACGACGCCTCCTCGCTCGAGCAGGCGCAGCCGCTGCACCAGAAGTGAGCGGGAGATGCCGGGGAGTCCCCGCTCGAGATCGTTGAAGCCGCGCCGCCCGAGAAGCAGATCCCGGACGATCAGGAGCGACCAGCGGTCCCCCACGACCTCGAGCGCCCGGGCCACCGGGCAGTACTGGCCGTACGTCTTCACGCTGAGATACTCTGACGCGCCGCGCGTCGCGCCGCCAGTACTAGATTAGAACCGCTTCCAAGGGTCCGGGGAAACCACCCCCTCTCCGCGGACGGAGAGGGGGCGGGAGGGAGGAACCCCGAGCGAGACCTACTGGACGACGACGGTGCCCGTCATCATCGCCCCGTGCACGATGCAGAAGTACGGGAAGGACCCGGCCTGCGTAAACGTATGGCTGAACGTGATGCCGGTTCCCGAGCCGGAATCCCAGGTACCGTCGGGCGTGCATGTGCCGGAGCAGGTCCCCGACGTCGTGGAGTGAGGGAGGGACGGGCCCCCCACCCACTGGATCGTGTCGCCGACGGCGATCGTCGACGTGCTCGAGCCGCTTACGCGGTCGACGAACGACATGTCGGAGCCCGCGGGGCCCATGTCGACGATGCGAGTCGCGCCGGCGGGCGGCGTCGGGGTCGGGGTCGGGGCCGGACCGGGCGGAGTCGCGGTCGGGTTCGGACCGGGCGGAGTCGGCGTTGCCGTCGGGGCTCCGGGCGGAGTCGGCGTCAGCGTCGGCTGCGGGCCGGTGATGGTGTCGTTGTCGCTGCATGCGCCGCTCGCGAAGAGCGCGATCGCAACGACGGACAGGATCAGAAACTTTCTCATCATGAAACACCTCCATGGTTGGGAAGAGCCACACTCATGCTCGTTCGAAGGACGCAAGCGAGGTGCCACGGAGGAGAAAAAGGCGGGTGCATTCATCGAGCCTTCATTCATGCGACGCTTAGAAGCCGCTTAGGCGTCTTTAACGGAACTAAGCTACGCGTTACGGGAGGAGCTCCATGAGCCACGGATTCCGAAAAATTCTCGCCCCGGCTCTCACGCTTCTTGTGATCGCCGCGGCGCGCTCTCTGCCCGCGGCGGTCGTCGCCGCGGACGAGCTCGAGCGCTCCGTCGCGCTCATGGCGAGAATCGGCAGCGCGACCTCGCCGTCCTTCTCGCCGGACGGCAAGACGCTCGCGTTCGTCTCGAACCTCGGCGGCCTGCCCCAGGTCTGGACCGTCGACGCCGCCGGCGGCTACCCGCAGCTCGTCACGGCCTTCGACGATCCGGTGGGATTCGTGCAGTGGTCGCCGGCGGCCGACTGGCTCGCGTTCACTCTGGCCCCGGGCGGCGGGATGAACGAGCAGGTCTATCTCGTCCGGCCCGACGGGACCGGGCTGAAGCGGCTGACCGACGGGGGCAAGGAGACGAATCGCCTCGGGCCCTGGGCCGACGACGGCGCGACGCTCGCCCTCGGATCCAACAAGAGGGACGGAGCCGCGATCGACGCGTACGTCTACGACGTCGCCGCCGGGACCGCTCGGCTGGCGGCCGAGAACCGCGGGATCGGAGGCTTCGAGGATCTCTCGCGCGACGGGAAGTGGGGGCTCCTGAATCGGCTGGTCAATCGCGGCGACAACAATCTCTATCTGGTCGAGCTCGCGACCGGGAAGGAGACGCTCCTGACGCCGCACCAGGGCCCCGGCTCCTTCTCGGGCGAGTTCGCCCCCGACGGCCGCGCGGTGTACCTCGAGACCAACGACGGCCGCGACCAGATCGCCTTCGGGCGGATGGAGCTCTCGGCCGACGGGAGCGGCAAGCCCGGAAAGGTCACGCTGCTGGCGCAGCGCCCGGACGCGGAGATCGGAAGCTTCGCGCTCGACGACTCCGGCACGACCGCCGCGATCCTCTGGAACGTGGCGGGACGGAGCGAGCTCGAGCTCATGGACCTGAAGACGGGCCGGACGACGTCGCGCCCGAAGCTGCCCGCCGAGATCGCGGGTGGGCTCGAGTTCTCGAAGGACGGAAAGTCGCTGGCGATGATCGTCTCGGGAGCCGCGACTCCCGTCGACATCTGGATCCTCGACGTTCCGACCGGCGCGTTCCGTCAGGTGACGAAGAGCCCGCACGCCGGAGTCGACCTCGCGAGCCTCGTACGTCCCGAGCTCCTCGCGTTCCAGGCGCACGACGGCCTCGCGCTTTCGGGCTGGCTCTACCGCCCGAAGTCGGGCCAGCCGCCGTACCCGACCGTGCTGGCGTTTCACGGCGGCCCCGAGGGTCAGGAGCGGCCGGTGTTCAACAGCCTCTACCAGGCGCTGCTCTCGCAGGGCATCGCCGTCTTCGCCCCGAACGTCCGCGGATCCTCCGGCTTCGGCAAGCGCTTCGTGAACCTCGACAACGGCGCGCTGCGCGTCGACGGCGTCAAGGACATCCAGGCGTGCGTCGACGCCGTCGTCCGCGCGGGCGTGGCCGCGCCCGGGCGGATCGGCATCATGGGCGGCTCCTACGGCGGCTACATGGTGATGGCCGGACTGACCGAGTATCCCCAGCTCTTCGCCGCGGGCGCGAACCTCTTCGGCATCGTCAACTTCGAGACGTTCTTCAAGAACACCGAACCCTGGATGGCGGCGATCTCCAAGATCGAGTACGGGGATCCGGATCGGGAGGTCGAGCTCCTCCGCCGCCTCTCCCCCCTCCACAAAGTCGAACGCGTGACGGCGCCGACGATCGTCCTCCACGGCGCCAACGACACCAACGTCCCCGTGGTCGAGGCGGAGCAGGTCGTCGACAGCCTCAAGAAGCGCGGGATCGCCGTGGAGTACGTGCTCTTCCCGGATGAGGGCCACGGATGGAGAAAGACGCCCAACCGCGTTCGGTCGGCGGTCGCCGTGACGCGCTGGTTCGAAAAGTACTTGAAAAGGACCTGAAGGAGAAAGCCTGGGCCGCGCGACGAGGCGCGACGAGCTGATCAGACGAGCCGGCTCACGTCGCCGACGAGCTTGAGCCACCGGGCCTTCGAGCTGCGCCGGATCTCGGTGAGGACCTTCCGACCTTCCTTCACCTCGTAGTCGAAGCGCACGAAATCCCCGGGCTTCAGCTCCAGCAGGCCGGCGGTCCCGTCGGCCTTCGTCGCGTCGGACCAGTAGAGGTCCCACTGGTCGCCGAGCTCGTCCTTGACGGTGATGACTCGGGCATCGGCATCGATCTTCGTGATCTGCCCCTCGTTCGGTCGTTCTTCCTGAGCGAAGGAAGCGGCCGATAGAACCAGGGCCAGACCCACCGCCGCCAGGATCGCCTTCTTCGTCATTGGCCACCTCCCGAGAGGGAGGTCGCTTCAAGAATCGGGCCAATCCGGGGAGGCGAATTGGCCTGGCGGGGAGGGCGCAGGGCCCTCCCCTGCGGCGGCGGAGCTCCCCGCTACGCCGCCTTCCCCGCCTTCGCCCGGATGAACGCGTAGTTGAGGTTCGGCAGGGAGTTGAAGGAGGCCGCCTGCTTGCAGTAGTCCGCCGCCTTCGCGGCATCGCCCTTGCCCTTGTAGGCCTGGCAGATCCGGTAGAGGTTCTGCGGGTTCTGCAGGTTCGACTGCTCGAGCTCGGCGATGGCCTTGTTCCAGTCCTTTTCCGCGAGCGCGATCGTCCCGTCGAGCTCGTGCGCCTGCTTCGTCTGGAAGGGATTCTTCGACGCCGTCGCTCCCTGGCGGAACGCGCTCGCCTCGGACTTCGCCGCCGCCAGGTCCTTTTTGGCGAGGGCCACGCGGGCCAGGTTGAAGTGCGAGACGAGGCGGTTGTTGTCCTTGATCTCCTGCGACAGGCTCGAGCCCTGGATGAGCGCGACGCCCGCCTCGTACTCCTTCTTCGCCCGGTCGGGCTGGCCCATGTCGAGGAGCACGTTCCCCTTGAGGACGTTGTCGAAGGCCATGGCCGCCACGTCGTTGGTCTTCTGGCCCAGCGCGTACTGTTCGTCCAGGCTCGCCAGGGCCTGCGAGGCCTTCCCGCTGTCGACGAGCACGACCGTCTCGGCGAACAACCCCGTGCGGCGCTCGCCGTCGGTGCGGGCCTTCGACGCGATGTTCTCGAGCTCCGCCGCCGCCTCGCCGGATTTGCCCTGGTAGAGCAAAGCCATCGCGACCCCCTGGTAGGCGTTGAGGAAGTTCGGGTCGATCGCGAGCGCCTTGCGGTACTGGGCGATCGCCTCGTCGAACCGCCCCATCTTCAGGAGCAGCTCCGCGTAGGAGTCGTAGGGATTGGGATCGTTCGGGATGAGCTCGATGTAGCGCTGGAAGGATTTCTCGGCATCGGCGAACTGACCGTTCTGGCGGTAGGCGTAGCCCATCAGGTTGTAGGCGGTCGAGAAGGTCGGGTTGATCTCCGTGGCCTTCTTGTAGCGCTCGATCGCCTTCGGCAGGTCCTGCTGGCCGAAGTACCAGTTGGCGATGGCGAAGTTGGCGCGTTCGTCCTCGGGATAGGCCGCGACGAGCTGTTCGAGGTATTCCTTCTGCTGGAGCGCGTCGTTGTTCGTGCCGGCCTGCGCCGCCAGGATCAGGAGCCGCTCGCCGTCCGAGGCCTTCGGCGCCAGAGCCACCGCCTTGTTCAGGTGCTCGAAGAACTCGGTTCCGGTGGGCGAGGCCTGGGCCAGCGCGAGCTCGGCCCAGGCGAAGCTCGGGTCGAGCTCGATCGCCTTTCGAAAGTGCGCGAGGGATTCGGTGATCCGCAGCTTCTCGGTCATGTCCCTCGCCTGGACGAACTCGGCCTTGGCCTCAGGCGAGGTGGTCGAGATGGGGATCTTTCCGTCGCCCGACGGCGCCGGGCTGCCCGCATCGGCGGCGGCGGAGGGGCCGCTGCCTCTTTCTTCGCGCAACCGGAGACGGCAACGACGGCCGCGAGGCCGAGTGCTGAAAACGAGTCCTGGAAATCGGAGCTGGCGCATCTTCTCCTCCTGCGATGCCGGAGCCGCACGGCTCCGGTGACAGGAGTGAGTACGAACGCGCCCTCGCCGTGTTGCGCCCCGGCGGGCTCTCAGAATCTCCCAAGAATAGGCGCCCGCCGCCGGGACGGGCTCGGCGGGCGCCTCGGTGCGTTCAGTCCTTGGCGCGCGACGTCCGTTTGATCTCGGTCAGGAACTTGACGCCTTCCCGCTCGACGTAGTCGAAGTGGACGTAGTCGCCGGGCTTGAGCTGGGCGAGGGTCGCGTCCCCCTCCATCTTCGTCGTCTCGTTCCACATGAGATCGAACTGATCACCGTCTTCGTCCTGCACGACCAGCATCTTCGCCTCGGGGACGATGCGGGTGATCCGTCCCTCGTCCGGTCGGTCGTCCGCGTAGGCCGGAGCGCCCGAGAGGACGAGCAACGCGAGCAGCGCGGCCGCGGGCAGTAACACTCTGAGCCTCATGACAATCACCTCCGCCCGAGGAGGCTTCAAGAATCGCGCCAACCCGACTGCTCTTTCCGCGCGGAAGGAGGGACCGTCTCGGTCGTGACGGAAAGCCTTCCCCGCCTTCATGACGAAGGCCACGCGCCGGACGGTGTCGATCGTCCGGCGCGGGCATTGCTTTCGTTTTCCCGCCCCCGGCCGGCGGGGGGCGTCGCCGCGGCGGCGAGCCGCCGGGCCTCGAGGATCCCCCGGGGATGCCCGAGGTCCTCCCACGTCACCCCGCCGACCGTCAGGACGGCGAGCGCTTCCGGCTGCTTCGCCAGGATGTCTCTCGAGAGGTCCATCGCCGGGAGCGCCGTGTAGATCCGCTCCATCGCCGCGGCCTCCGACGGCGTACCGAGCGCGCTCCAGGCCGAGAGGAACTCGTCGACGAGGTCCGGCTTCGCCATCGCGAAGAGAAAGAGGAGCTGTTCGAGCTGCCCGACGACGACGGCCGTGCTCCAGAGGCTCCGCCCCTCCGCGAGAAGCCGGGACGCGTCCTCGGCTCGCGGTTTCTCCACGAAGCGCGCCACGCGCGCGAGGCTCGAGGGCGGGCCGAACGACGGCTCGCCCCTCTCGATCCACCCGAACTCGGTCTCCGGCCGGGTCGGTTCGACGCCGAGCAGCACGACGTCTTCGGGGTGCGCCTCGACCACGCCGACGGCGGCCTGCGCATGGAGCATGAAGGCCGAGTCGCTCGAGACCCAGTGGTCCGACGGGAGGATCACGACCGGCACGTGCGAGGTGCGGGTCGCAATCCGCAGCAGTCCGTAAAGAACGGCGGTCGCGGTCCCGCGGTTCTCCGGCTGGACGACCAGCGTGAACGGGTCGCGCACTCCCGCGACGTCACGGAACCAGGCCTCGTGCCGGCGCGTGAGGCTCAGGAGAATCCGGTCCCGGGGCGCGACCATCGCCGCGCGGCGCTCCGTCTGCGCGAGCATCGAATCCGGGCCCACGAGAGCGCAGAACTGCTTCGGCCGCTCGTCGCCAACGAGTGCCCGCGTCACGCCACGCAGCCGCGTGCCGTCGCCTCCCGCGAGAATCAGGACATGCGTGGCCTGGCCCGGTTGTGCCGGCGCTCCGCAGACGTTCGCCGATCGCTTCGCTTGGAATGAGCATCGTCTCCCCCTACCGGAAGTACGGAGCTCCAGAGCGATCAGTTACAGAAAGTTTTTCTCGCGGGAATCGACCGCGGATCGCGCGCGGTTGGGTCTTCTGAATCGCAAAGTGCCCGCGCGAAGACTTGAAGGAACTCTTCGCGCGGGCTTCACGATCCTCGAATCTCTCACTCGCTGACGAGAGCGAGGATGTTGCCGTCCGGATCCTTCAGCCAGGCCGCGCGCATCTCGCCGGCCACGTGCACGTCGCCCTCGAGCTTCATGCCCGGAAGGTCGTAGTGCTCGAAGGACACGCCCTTCTTCTTCAGGCTCGCGACGATCGCGTCCACGTCGCCCACGAGCCACGTCGCCGCGGTCGCCTTGTTCGTGCCGCCGAAGCTCGACTTGTAGACGAAGACCTTCGAGCCGCCGCTGGTGTAGGTCACGACGTCGTCCTCCCGAACCTCGACGGGCTCGAACCCGAGCTTTTCCTCATAAAAGCTCCGCGCCGATTTCAGGTCCTGGACGCCGATCGTCGCGACCGCCTCGCTCGAGGGAAGCGTCGCGCCGCCGGTCTTCACGCCCGATGCCGTCTGGGTCACCATGAAAAACCTCCTGCCCTGCCGCATGCAAGAGGCCTTCCAATGGTTCGCATCGTGGCCTCCCGAGGACATCGCGGACTGCGATACTGGCGGACGTGTCGACCGACTCCCGCTCGTCCGGCCGCTGGGCGCTCGCCGCGTCGATCCTCGGCTCGGGGATGGCCTTCATCGACATGTCGGTCGTCAGCGTCTCGCTGCCCGTTCTTCAGAGAGAGCTCGGAGCCTCCGTTTCGACGGCCCAGTGGATCGTCGAGTCCTACGCGCTCTTTCTGTCCTCGCTCGTGCTCGTCGGCGGCTCGCTCGCCGACCGCTTCGGGCGCCGGAGGATCTTCATCCTCGGCGTGCTCGTCTTCGCCGGGGCGTCTCTCGCCTGCGGCATCGCCCCGGGAGCTCCGTCTCTGATCGTCGCGCGCGGCGTCCAGGGGATCGGCGCGGCCCTCCTCGTGCCCTCGAGCCTCGCCCTGCTCGGCGCGGCCTTTTCGCCGAACGAGCGCGGCCAGGCCGTCGGGACCTGGTCCGCGCTCACTTCGATCGCCAGCGCCATCGGCCCGGCCCTCGGAGGCTGGCTCGTTCAGGCCGTCTCCTGGAGAGCGGTTTTCCTGATCAACCTCCCGATCGCAGCGGCGCTCCTGTGGATCACCGTGCGCCGGGTCCGCGAGACCCGCAATCCGGAGGCCGGCCGGCTCGACGTGTCGGGGGCGCTTCTGGCCACCCTCGGCCTCGGCGCCCTCGTCTTCGGCCTCATCGAAGCGCCGACCGCCGGATGGGGGGATCCGCGGGCGTGGGGACCGATCACGGTCGGCGTCGGCGCGCTCGCCGCATTCGTCGTCCGGGAGCGCCGGACGGCCCACCCGATGGTCCCCCTGGGTCTCTTCCGCAACCGGACCTTCGCCGCCACGAATCTGCTGACGCTCTTTCTCTACGCCGCGCTCGCCGCCGTCTTCTTCTTTCTGCCGTTCGTTCTCATCCAGGCACGCGGCTACACGCCGGCGGCGTCCGGCGCCGCCCTCCTGCCCCTCGTCGTCCTGGTCTCGGCCGGTTCGCCCGCCGCCGGCGCTCTGGCGGACCGCGTCGGGCCGCGCCTTCCGCTGACGATCGGCCCCCTCCTCGCCGGCGCCGGCTTCGCCCTCTTCGCCGTCCTGCCCGCCGAAGGCGGGTACGCGGCGTCGCTTCTGCCTGCTCTCGTGGTCCTGGGGATCGGCATGGCGGTCACGGTCGCGCCGCTGACGGCAGCGGTCCTGAACGCCGTCGACCGCAAGGAGCAGGGAATGGCCTCCGGAATCAACAACGCGGTCGCCCGCGTCGCCGGGCTTCTCGCCATCGCCGTTTTCGGGATCGCCGCGACGGCGGCGTTCCAGCGGGAGCTCGATCGGAGGCTCGACGCGGCCGGGGTCCACGCCGAAACCCGGCGTCTCCTCGAGCCGGAGCGCTCGAAGCTCGGCGCCATGCAGCCGCCGGCCGGAGCGAGCCCTGCCGAGAAGCGCGCGATCGAGGCCTCGGTCGCGAACGCTCTGGACTTCTCCTTCCGCCGGGTTGGCCTGATCTGCGCGGGCCTCGCCGCGGCGGCCGCCCTGTGCGGGCGGGTCGGGGTCGCGGGACGGCGCCCGAAGTCAGCCGCGCGCGCTTGATCGGCTGGCGGCGACGACGGCGACCGCCGCCGCGAGCGGCGGGATCCAGAAGTCCGAGGTCCTCAGAGTCCAGAGGACCGCGCCCGTCACGACGCACCAGGCCACCGGCAGAACCATCAGCACCCAGCGCCGCGGGACGCGCGCCGCCAGGAGCAGCCCCAGCGTTCCGATCGCCGTGGGGTCGGGCGCGAGGCCGAAGATCTCGGCGGCCCGGAATCCCCGCCCGAAGAGAGGCGCCGCGAACGGCATGACGGCGATCGCGAACAGGGCCAGGCCCAGGCCGATCCGTTCTGCCGCGGACGCCGGCTGTCCAAACGTGATCCGGCCCCGGACGCACGCCGGTCCAGAGAAGCAGGGCCGCCTCGATCCCGAAGATCCAGGCGAAGACGGGAGCCACCGTGTTGAGCGTGGCGTACCTCGCCGCGTGAAAGGCGATGGCGACCCAGAGCCAGCCCGCCGCGAGAATGCCCGCGATCCACCGGCCGGAGCCCGGCCGGCTTCCTCGCGCAAGCCCGAGGATCGCCGCGCCCAGCCCGAGCGCGAAGACCTGCGCCGGCCAGATCGCGGCGTTATAGAGCTCGAAGAGCCGGTGGTAGGCGCGGGCGGAAAAGAGGATGACGTCTCGGAGGGTGTAGGTCCACCACTCCGACATCAGAAATTCCGGACGTGTGTGGCGATCCGGGTCCGCATCGCCGGATCGGGCAGCCGTCCGTAGGAAGCCCCCATGTCCTCGCGCATGTGCGTCGGGTTCGACGTCGCCGGGATCGCGCAGGTCACCGCGGGGTGCGAGACCACGAATTTGAGCAGCACCTGCGCCCAGTTCGTGCAGTCGATCTCGGCCGCCCAGGAGGGCAAGGGCGCGCGTTGGATGGCCTGTATCAGATCCCCCTGCTGGAACGGCCGGTTGCAGATGACGGCGATCTTCCGTTCCTGCGCGAGCGGAAGGAGCCGCTGCTCCACCTCGCGGTCGACCGCGTTGTAGCTCAGCTGGACGAAGTCGATTTTCTGGCTCGCCATGATCTTTTCGAGCTCGTCGTGCCGGCGTCCGTGGGACGTCGTGATTCCGACGTAGCGGAGCTTTCCGGCCGCCTTCATCGCGAACAGCGTCGGCAGATGCTCCTCCCAGGACATCAGGTTGTGCACCTGCAGGAGGTCGAACTGCTGGACGCCCCATCGCCGCTCGGATTCCGCGATCTGCTCCGGGCCCTTCGCGCCCGAGTTGACCCAGACCTTGTCCGCCGAGAAGAGCGCCTTCGGGTGCCCGAGCTTCGCGAGGCCGTATCCGATGACGTCCGGAGAGGATCCGTACATCGGCGAGGAGTCGATCAGCCTTCCGCCCTCCGCGAAGAACACCTTCATCACTTCGGCGCACTGGTTCCGCGCCGCGGCGTCCTCGCCGACGTTGAACGTCCTCGAGGTCCCCAGGCCCACGAGCGGCAATGCCTCCCCGCTCGAGGGGATCGCGCGCGTGAGGATCGGCCCGGGGCCGGGGTAGGCATCCCGCTCCGGCCGGACGGAAGGCCGCGGCGGCGCCGGCGGCGGCGAGCGAAGTCAGGAAGCTGCGGCGGGTGAGCCCTTCCGGAAACCGCATGGAGACCTCCTCTGAGAGCCTCGATTCCAACCGAGCGGGACGACGCGTCATTCCTCGCAAGGGCGCTTCACTCCCACCAGTACTTCGCCCGCTTGCGCTCGCGCGACACCGTCTCGTTCAGCGTCGCCGCGTCGTAGAGGCGGCCGTTGACCATGGTCCAGGCGACCTTCTCCGACTGGCGGATGTCCTGCGAGCGGGTTGCCGTCGATGACGATCAGGTCGGCGAGCTTGCCCGGCTCGAGCGAGCCGATGTCGCGGTCCATGCCGAGGGTCTTCGCCGCCGATTGGCCGTGGCGCAGCGCAGCGCCTCGTGCGGCGTCATGCCGCCCTGGACGAGCATCCAGATCTCCCAGTGGAGGCCGAGGCCCTCGCGCTGGCCGTGGGCGCCGTGTTGCACGCGAACGCCGGCCTTCTCGAGCGACGGCCGCGACCCGCGCGATGTCTGAAGTGGTTGAACTCGTCCTCGGGCGCCATCGTGCGGCGGCGGGAGCGCGGGTCGAGGATGAACGCCGGCACGAACTTCGAGAGGCGCGGGTCCTCCCAGACGTTCGTCTTCTGGTACCAGTAGTTCTCGCCCCAGATGCCGCCGTAGGCCGACGACCAGCGTCGGCGTGTAGCCGACCTTGCGTCGGGCGGCCAGAGCGCGGCGACGTCCTCGTAGATGTTGGCGACGCGGGATCGTGTGCTCGATGGTGGTGTGGCCGTCGACGACCATCGTCATGTTGTGCTGGAAGAGCGAGCCGCCCTCGGGCACGACCATCATGCCGACCTCGCGCGCGCCGGCGAGGATCTGCTGGCGCTGGTCGCGGCGCGGCTGGTTGTAGCTCTTGACGCGAGATGGCGCCGACCGCCTTCATGCGGCGCAGGTGCGCGACGCGCGTCCTCGAGCGAGTCGATCGTCGGCCTTGAAGTCGCCGGCGGCGCCGTAGAGGATCGTGCCGGTCGAGAAGATGCGCGGCGCGCGGATCGAGGCCGGCGCGCGCGAGCTCGGCGGCGGCGAAGACGTCGGCCGGTGTCGTTCGACGGGTCGTGGACGGTGGTGACGCCGAACGCGAGCGAGGCGTCGGACTTCCAGTTCTGCTGCGGCGTGATGCCGTCGGAGCCGAAGCCGCCGTGCCAGTGGGCGTCGATCAGGCCCGGGCAGCACGGTCTTGCCCGCGACGTCGATCGTCTTCGCGCCCGGCGGGAACGGCGACGCTCCCCGCCGGCCCGACCGCCTTGATGCGGTTGCCCTCGACGACGACGACGCCGTCCTCGATGACCTCGTCGCCGTTCATGGTGACGACGCGGCCGCCGGTGAAGGCGACGGTGCCGGCCGGCGCGTCGATCGGCGCGTCGAAGCCGATGTTCACGCCCGCGCGCCGGCGGCTCGGGCAGCTTCTCCGGCGCGCCCGGGAGGAACGTGAAGGCGTCCTTCAGGTCGCGCTCGAAGAGCTGGGGCCCGAAGGACCAGTAGAGCCGCGTCGAGTCGCCCGACAAGTGCGAGGTACTCGCCGGCGTCCTGCGAGACCCGCGTCACGGGGACGGCCTTGCTCTTGGGGCCGATGTCGACCGGCGCCCGGTCGCGACGAACGGCGTGACGTAGGCGTTGAAGCCCTCGCGGAAGGCGAGCCACTTGCCGTCGGGCGAGATCGCGAACTCCTGCGCGAGCTCGGAGAGGTAGTACTCGTGGGCGTCCGAGCCGTCGAGCTCGATCGAGGCGAAGACGCGCTTCTCGGGAGCGATCTGGTCGCCGCCGCCTTCGGTCTTGACGAAGAAGACGCGGTCGGAGGCCTTGCCGAAGTGCGGCGCGAAGCCGTCCTCGATGACGAGCGTGGGCTTGCCGCCCGCGGCCGGCGACGACGTAGATGCCGGGCTCGGTGGACCAGCTCGGCGAGCGCAGGAAGCCGCCGGTCGCCTTCGGTAGACGATCCGGGTTCCGTCGGGCGAGAAGACCGGCTCGAGGTAGTGGCCGGGCTTGTCGGTCACGACGCGCGGGCGCCGCCGGGAACGGACGCGACGCGGACCGTGCCCGAGCTTCTCGTCGTTCCAGGTCGTGTAGACGATCGACTTCGAGTCGCGCGACCAGGACGGGTAGTACTCGAAGTGGTCGGTCTGCGTCGTCAGGCGCTGCGGCGTGCCGTTGGGCAGGTCGCGGACGTAGATGTAGCCGAGCGCCTGGTAGGCGACGCGCTTCCCGTCGGGCGAGACCGCGACCCAGCGCAGCATCCGGACCGGGAAGGTTCCCTTCACGGCGGGCGAGGCCGAGGCCTGCATCAGACCCGGTCAGCACGTCGACGCCGAAGCGCACGGCCGGTCGCGGCCTTGCGCGTGTCCTTGACGCGGAACGGGATGACGTGCGTCGCGGCAGCCTCGCTCGACCGCCGCGACGTCGACCCGGCTGGATCTTGCCGCCGGCCCAGAACACGACCGACTTCGAGTCCGGCGTCCACGCCATGCCCGGGTAGACGCCGTGGATCGCCCAGGTCTCCTGCATGTCGCGCTCGAGGCCGTCCCAGATCGGCCGCTCGACGCCCGACTCGAGGTCCTTGACGAAGAGCGTCGACTTGTAGCGGACGCGGCGGATGAAGGCGAGCGACTTGCCGTCGGGCGACGGCGTGGGACGGATCGAGCCGCCCGGGCCGGTGACGAAGCTGATGATCTTGCCCGTCTGCGCGGTCGAGCCGCTTGATGACGTAGATCTGGGTCGTTGGGGTCCTTGTTGTACTCGAAGAGCTTTCCGGGCGTGGTGTCCTCGGACCAGTAGAGGTAGCGGCCGTCGGGCGAGAACGCCGGCTCGCCCGTCGTCCTTCTGCTCGGTCGCCCGCTTGGTCATCTGCAGGCCTTCGCCGCCGGTGCGGTGGTAGAGCCAGATCTCGCCCGCGCCGGCCGAGCGCGTTCCGGTGAAGTGCTTGCGGGCGGCGATGAACTGCGAGTCGGGCGTCCAGGCCGGGCTGTTGAGCAGGCGGAAGGTCTCCTTGGTGACCTGCTGCGGGTTCTTGCCGTCGCGGTCCATGATCCAGATGTTGTCGCCGCCGGAGCGGTCGCAGGTGAACGCGATCCACTTGCCGTCGGGCGAGTAGCGGGGCTGCATGTCCCAGGGAATCCCGGAGGTCAGCGGCTGCGCCTCGTCCGCCGCCCGATCGGGCATCGTGTAGAGGTCGCCGAGGAGGTCGAAGACGATCTCCTTGCCGTCCGGCGAGACGTCGACGGACATCCAGGTGCCCGTGTCGACGTCGAGGTCCACCGTGACGTCGTAGGCGTACGGCGGGTTTGGCCACGTCCCACTTGGGCTTCTCCTTTTCCTTCTCGGCGGACGCGTCGGACGTCGGCGGAGCCGCCGGCGGCTTGTCGACGGGCGGCTTGGGCTGGTCCTGGGCGGACAGCGCTGCGGCGCAGAGCAGGAGCAGGGCGGCGAAGCGGTTCGTCATCCGGTCGATTCCTTTCGGTTTCGGCGGTGGGATCTTAATGGACGCCCCCGCCGGGCGCTCGGTGTTCTAGGATCGGGAGCGCATCTTGCAAGCATCTTGCAGATACCGCCAACGAAGGAGAACCGCCATGCGCCAGATCCGGAGCCTGCCGCCGTCCTCATCGCCGTCATGTCCGGCGCCCTGCTGCTCCAGGCGCCAGGAGCCCCAGAAGATCACGGTGACGGCGAAGAAGTACGAATTCACGCCCTCGACGATCGAAGTCAAGGCCGGCCAGCCCGTCGAGATCACGTTCCAGAGCGAGGACACCAAGCACGGCTTCGAGTGCAAGGAGCTCGGCATCGAGAAGATCGTCTTCGAGAAGGACAAGCCCGAGACGGTGACCTTCACCGCCGAGAAGCCCGGAACCTACGAGTTCAAGTGCGCCAAGTTCTGCGGGATGGGGCACGGGAAGATGAAGGGCCAGATCGTCGTCTCGGAGTAGGCGCGCCCGCCTCGCGCCGGATCAGGGCGGCCGGGTCGCCCCCAGTGGAGGCCGAGCGCCTTGGCCAGAAACGCGGCCATCTGCCCGCGGGTGAGCGGGTTGCTCCGGGCAGAAATTTCCGCCGCCGCAGCCGGCGGTGATGCCGGAGGCCGCCAGGGCTTCGACGAACGGGATAGAAAGGGTGTTCGGGCGGCACGTCGTTGAACGTGACCGTTTCGAGAGTCGCGCACGGTTGGCGCCTCCACCATACTTCGACGTGTCCGAAGAACTGGGGGGTCGGGTGGACTGCCCTGCTGAACGTGGAGGATCGTCGGGCAGCGGCGCATCCAAGACGAGACTCCGATCGGCTCCGCGTTGTAGTCCGTGCCCAGGCATGGACGGTGCTCGAAAATTCGCCGACCAGCTCGAACTCTCCCGTTCGGTACGCGTCTGTACAACTCGACTCCGAGAGCGAACGGCGCATCGGTCGTGAGTTGAGGCCGATGTAGTCGATCCAGACGCCCGCGGGGAGATCGATTGGCGCGTAGAAGTTCTGGAGCGTGTTGTTCGGGCCGTATCGTCCCAGGCTTCCGGACGTGTAGTAGGCCTGAGCTCCTCGGCCTCGGGGTAAAAGGCGATGGCGGGGACCACGGTGACGGTGTAGTCCTCCGTTCCGTACGCCTTCGGCCGTGAGAGCGTGGTCTCGAGCCTGCCGGGAGACTTCGCGATCTCCCGGGCGAAGGTCTGCGCGATCTCGCTCCCGAGAATCGGGCCGAGCCGCCATCCAGATGATCGCCGCGAGCGCCGCGAGACGTGCGTAGCCGGCGAGGCTCGTGTCCGAGCGCATGCGTGACCTCCTCGAGTTGGGACGGGATGGTACGCCTCTTCGCGTTCGTGACAGACTTCGCCTGCTTGCGACTTCGGATCCTGCTCGCCGGGCTCCTGCTCGCCTCGGCGGCTGCGCGCGCAGCCTCAGGACGAGCCCGTCGACGATCGGCACCGCGCAAGGCGTTCGCGGACAGACCGTCCGCGGGTCGCTCAAGGTCGCCGAGGCCGCCGACGGCTCCCCCGTCGCCCTGCCGATCGCGATCGTCACCGGAGACGAAGCCCGGCCCCGTCGTCTGGGTGCAGGCGGCGGCGCACGGCGACGAGTACGGCGGGCCGCGCGCGCTGCAGGACGTGGTCAAGAACCTCGATCCCTCGCAGATGTCGGGGACGCTCGTGGCCGTCATGGTCACGAACGTTCCGGCGCTCCAGGGCCTCCAGCGCGTCAACCCGAACCTCGACGACCTGGCGGATTTCGGAAGCGTCTTCCCCGGACGCGAGCGGTTTGCGACGGAGCGGATCGCGGCGGCGCTCTCGGCCGAGATCCGCCGGGTCGCGCAGCACTTCATCGACATGCACACGGGCGGCGACCGCTTCCGCCAGCTGCCCTTCGTCTTCTACACGGTCACGGGGAAGGTGCCGCCCGAACGCTACGACGCGCTCGCCCGCGGCTTCGGCATCCCGACGCTGTGGCGCGACGCGGACCGGATCTTCGCCGACGACGCGACGACGGCGTTCAGCGACGCGGGCATCCCGGCGTTTCTTCTCGAGGTCGGCGGCGGGCAGCCGCTCGATCCGGCGGACATCAAGATGCAGGCGGACGCCGTGCGGAGCTATCTCCGGGCCGCCGGCGTGCTGCCCGGGCGGACCTCCGCCGGACGCCACGCGGGCGATCTTCACGGGCTACCGAATCGTCACGAACGCCCGCGGGGGGTTTTTCGAGGCGGCCGTGAAGCCGGGCGACCGCGTGCGCGCGGGCAGCCCGCTCGGCAGGATGATCGATGTCTGGGGCGACACGGTCGAGACGCTGACGGCGCCCCCGGATTCGGCGCCGACATCGTCATCGGCGTCTCGACCTATCCGGCGGCCGCGACCGGCGGCTGGCTCATCGAGCTCGGCAGCGGCCTGAAGGAGGTATCGAAGTGAGGCTCCGCGCCGCGGCTTCTCCTCGCGGCCGCCGCGCTCGCCTTCGCGGCGATCGCGCGAGCGCAGGCTCCGCGCCGCGCAAGCTCGCGCTCGTCGGAGGAATGCTCCTCGACGGCTACGACGTCCCTCCGATCCACCATGCGGCGATCCTGATCGAGGGCAACCGCATCGTCGCCGTGGGCCGGGCGGGCGAAATGACGATCCCGCCGGACGCCCGAGGTCGTGGACACGCGCGGCCGCACGATGCTGCCGGGCCTGATCGACCTGCACGCGCACCTCCAGATCCTGGGCCACGGCGACTACGACCGCTGGGACCCGTGGGTCGAGAAGAACAAGCTCCTCGAGAAGGTCTCCGAGATCTCGGCGAAGCAGCTCCTGATGGCCGGCGTCACGTCGGCGGTGGACCTCGGCGGCACGCTGAAGGAAAGCCTCGCGATCCGCGACCGGATCAAAGCGGGCGCGATCCCCGGGCCGCGCATGTGGATGGCCGGACCGTGGATCACCCGCAACCTCGGCGACTACTACACCGGGCTGCCCAACCAGCTCCTGGTCGACACGCCGGCGCAGGCGGCGAAGGCGGTCGACGATCTCGCGGCCGCGGGAGTCGACGTCATCAAGGCCTACGTCGAGCTCAAGCCCGAGCACTACAAGGCCATCGCCGACGCCGCGCACCGGCGGAAGCTGCGCGTCCATGCCCACGTCTACGATCCGGCCGACGTGCGCAACGCGCTCGAGGCCGGCATCGACGTCCTCCAGCACGTGGGCTCCGCCGGCATGCCTCCGTACGACGCCGCTCTGGTCAACGCGATCGCGGTCCAGGGGACGCCCGTCGTCGTGACGGCGGCGCACCGGGCCTTTCTCTTCCCCGCGACGGTGGCCTTCCCCGAGAGGCTCCAGGATCCGCGCCTGCAGGAGGACTTCGGCCCGCAGATCTGGAGCGAGGTGCAGAGCTCCTTCAAGAACTTCCAGGCGCTCTCGTACTTCTCGACGGCCGATCAGGAAGCGCGATGGGCGAAGGCCTCGCTCGGCCAGTGGATCGAGGCCAACGTCACGCTGGGCATGGGCACCGACTCCGGCACGCCGATGAACTTCCACACCGAGGCCCTCTGGCGCGAGATCAAGGCCCACGTCGACACGGGCATGACGCCGCAGCGGGCGATCGGCGCGGCCACGCGGGTCAACGCGGTGATCCTGGGGCGGGGCAAGGATCTCGGCACGATCGAGCCCGGCAAGCTCGCCGACCTCATCGTCGTGCGCGGCGACCCGCTCTTCGACGTCACGGCCCTCGCGAACGTCGAGGTGGTCGTCAAGGACGGCGTCGTCTACGAGGGCGGAAGGGGCCGCCCGTAGCGTGCTCCAGGTGTCGCCGACGATCGCGATCCGCGAGGAAGAGCTCGGCGAGCGCTTCGTCCGCGCCTCGGGCCCCGGGGGTCAGAACGTCAACAAGGTCGCGACGGCCGTGGAGCTGCGCTTCGACGTCGCGGCTCTCGTCGCTCCCGGAGGACGTGAAGGCGCGGCTCGTCCGGCTCGCGGGCCGGAGGCTGTCCACCGAGGGCGTCCTCCTCATCGACAGCCGCGCGCACCGCACGCAGGCGCAGAACCGCGCCGAGGCCCGCGAGAGGCTCGCGGAGCTCGTACGGCAGGCCGCCGTCCGGCCGAAGCGCCGCCGTAAGACGCGCGCGCCGAAGCGCGCGGCAAGGAGAGGAGGCTCGAGCCAAGTCACGCCGCAGCCGCTGAAGGCCGGCCGCGGGCGCGCGCGCGACTCCGACTAGCGGCCGCGGTCCGCCGGCTCATCCGGCAGCGCAGCCGAAGGATCCCGGACGAGTCGGACCCTCGGCGCTCGCGCCTCGAGATGCGGGCACACGGCGCGGAGGCGCCGTAGCCCGTCGCTTCAGCATCCTCTCGACTTCGGGACTCTTCTTCCCCGTCATCTCCCACTGGATCAGCGACATGCGGGATCAGGCCGCGCGAGTTGAAGTCGTCCATGAACGCCTTCATCCGGAAGGCGTCGCCCTGCTCCCGCCGGCGCTCGGCGATCAGCTCGTCGATCTGCCATTTCCCGGTCAGATAGCTCGTTCCGTAGCCGGGCTGCTGGAGGTAGAGGTGCTGCTCGCCGCGGACGAGATTGCCCTTCATGTCGAGCCAGCCCCGCGGACGTGTTGGCGCAGGCGAAGGCGGCGGCCTGCTCGATGTTCATCATGTTCGCGACCATGAAGAGCTCGCCGAGCGCCCGGGCGGCGCGCTGCGCGACGAGGATGTAGACGAGCTCGCGGGAACGCGGCCGCGCGTCGAGGATGCCGGCCTGCATCATGAGCTCCTCCCAGCCGGTCGCGAGCCCCTCGGTGCGCGTGTTGTCGAGGTTGTGGAGGCGCACGTCGCGGCGGATCGGGCTCGCCGGCGGCTCCTCGACCATCCAGGCCTTGTCGAACCAGTGGTAGCCGTGCGCGCGCATGGGCATCCGGGTCGCGGTAGTCGACCTCGCCGAAGAACTCGAGCGGCCCGGGCTGGTAGCTCCCCGAGCCGGGCGCGAAGCGCCGGCTCCATGTAGGCCTTGACGGTCAGGATCTCCTTGTCCTTCAGAAAGGCCATGTACTCCGTGAGCGCCGCGCGGAACTTGCTGGTCGTACTCGTCCTTGCTCGCGATCGGCGGCCTGCGGCGGGAGCGCCGGCGTTTCGGATCTCCTCCATCGCGAGCAGCGCTCGCGAACGCCCGAGCTCGCGCTCGTGGAGCGCGACCTCTTCCTGCCAGTTCAGCGGGACCAGCTGGACGTGCTTCAGGTACCAGTCGTAGTTCTCGATGCCGATGCCGGAGGGCCCCGTCTTCGACGGCGCCTGGGCGTCCAGCCACGCCGTGAGCGCATCCGTCGCCGCCTTCGCTCGCTCGACGCTCGCCTGCAGGCCCGTGGGATCGGTTTTGGCGAAGTCGGCGAGCTCCTTGCTCTGCTGCTTGAGGTTCTTCGTTCCGTAGACCCAGATGTCGCGCTGGTTTCCGGTCAAATTGGTCTTGGCCTGCGCGAGAAGCCCCGGGATCGCGCGCAGCCCCGCATCCACCTTCGCGGCGTCCTGTTTCGAGAGCGGCTGCTTGTAGCTCCAGAGCTCGATGGCGCCCTCGGCGAACGGGCCCTCGCGCTTGGGCTGGTCGCTCTCTTCGGGAAAGAACGTGACGTAGTAGCCGGGGTTGTTCGCCCAGGGCTTCAGGACGCGGTGGTCGAAATCGAGCGAGGCGACCTCGGCGCGGACGATCTGGTAGTCGACCTGCTGCGGGATGGGCCAGCCGCTCGGATCGATCGCGGCCAGCCGCGTCTTGTAGCCCTCGAGCGCTTTCTGCTGCGCGGCCATCGCCGCCGCCGAATAGTCCGGCACGCCGCCGACGAGCTTCGGCTTCTGAAACGCTCGAAAGTCCTTGTAGAAGGCGACGAGATCCTCGTAGCCGCCGGGCGGCGGCGACGCACTCGACGTTCCTCTCCCCCCCAGGGCCCCCGCGAGCAGACACACGGTCATCAGCAGAACCGACGGATCGCGTGAAATCATGCCGCGGATTCTATTCGCGGAACCGCGAAGAGGCTAGGCGGGCTCTCCCGCCGGCGGCGACGGCCCGCCGCGCGTGGACTCCTCGCGCTCGAGCAGGCCGGCCTCGCGCGGTCGCGTCGGCGATGCCGCCCTTCCCCCGCGGGAACCACCGGAAGCCTGCGGCGAACACCAGAGCGAGAACGAGAATCGCCACGCCGAGACTGAAGCGGATCCCCTCCACGAAGTCGCGGTCGGCGGCCGTCAGGATCTTGGCCTCCGTCGCCGGGTCGGCGTGGGCGATGGGCTTCGCGGGCCCGATCTCGGCGGAATAGGCGCGGGGATTCGCGCTGCCGATGATCGCCGCGGCGACCTCGCGGCGCTCGGTCGGGTCGGGCAGCGCCTCGGCGAGGTGCGCGGAGAGCGTCACCGTCAGCGCCGCGGCGAGGACCGAGCCGAGAACCGCGAAGCCGACGGTCGAGCCGAGCGCGCGCTGGGCGCTCATGATCCCCGAGGCCATGCCGGCGCGCTCGGGAGGGACCGCGGTCATCGCCAGCGAGGTGATCGGCGTGAGGCAGAGGGAGCTCCCCAGGGACTCGATGATGAGCCCGGCCACGACGATCACCGTGCTCTGCCCGAGGCCCAGGATCAGCACGCCGAAGCCGGCGATCTGGAAGAGGAGGCCGGCGAGGATGAGCCTCCTCGAGCCGAGGACGGGAACCAGTTTGCCGACCCGAAGCGACACGATGCGTGCAGTCAGGCTGTACGGAAAGAGCAGAAGACCCGCCTGCGCGGGCGAGAAAGCCGCGGACGTTCTGCAGGTACTGCGTGATCACGAGGAGCATGCCGTAGATGGCGAACAGGACCGCGAAGATGGTGACGATCGCGAGCGAGTACGTCCGGTCGCGGAAGAGGGTCAGGTCCATCATCGGGTCGGGGTTCCGCCGCTCGGCGAAGACGAACGCCGCCAGGGCCGAGGCCGAGACGATGAAGAGGCGCGAGGATCTCCGGCGATTTCCAGCCCATCCTCGGTCCCTCGATCACGGCGAAGGCGAACGCACCGACGGCGGCCACGAAGAGAAGCTGGCCGGGGATGTCGAAGGTGCGAGGCTTCTGGTCGCGCGACTCTTCGACGAAGCGGGCGGTCAGAGCCAAGACCGCGATCCCGACGGGCACGTTGACCAGGAAAATGAGCCGCCAGCCGGTGCGTTCGACGAGGAAGCCTCCGAGCGTCGGCCCGATCGCGAGAGCGGTGGACGCGATCGCCGTCCAGATGCCGATCGCCCAGGCCTTCGTCTTGGGATCCGGAAAGGCCGCCGAGACGAGGGCGAGCGACGTCACGTTGACCGTCGCGGCGGCCACGCCCTGCACCGCGCGGGCGGCGTTCAACACGGGGAGCGAGCCTGCGAGGCCGCAGATCACCGAGGACGCCGTGAAGAGGGCGATGCCGACCAGGTACATGCGGCGCCTTCCGAACATGTCGGCGAGGGTCCCGGCCGACATGATCGCCACGGCCATCCCGAGGCTGTACGCCGTCACGACCCACTGCAGACCCGACTCGCCGACCCCGAAGTCGTGCTGGATGGAGGGCAGCGCGACGTTCACGATCAGCGCGTCGAGAAAGATCATGAAGAGCCCGAGGCCTGTGGCGGCCAGCGTGATTCGCTGTGTTCGGGTCATGGGTCGCTGGAACCGAAGAATCTCACAGACGTCCCTCGGGGACGAGCGGCGGGGAGCCTCGCGAGGGCCAGCGGCCCGCCGTCCTCAGCGCTTGAGCGGGGACGTACCGAGAGAGAGCTTGCTTCCGAAGGCCGGCCGGCCGCCGCAGCGACAGCTCACGATCTCGAACGGCTCGGCGGCGTTCGACGTGGCGTAGGCATCGAACCAGCCCCGGTTCCGCAGCAGCACCGGGCGCGAGAGTGCGGAGATGGTCTCCTTCGGCGCGCCGGCCTCGTTCCAGCCGGTCGCGAACTCGGCGGCGCCGTCGGCCCCGAAACGGACGTGGCCGACGAACATCTTCTGCACTTGAGACGAATCATATGGCATTTCGTGGAACGCTCCGCGCAAGAAAAAGGCGGGGCCTCTGGCCCCGCCTCGATCGAATCCGTCGACGGCTCGCTTCAGTAGCGGCCGCGTCCGCCGCCTCCGCCACCGCCTCGTTCTTCGGACGGGCCTCGTTGACCTTGAGTGAACGGCCGCCGAACTCGGTGCCGTTGAGCGAGAGGGCCTCGCTTGGCCATCTCGTCGTTGGAGAACTCGACGAAACCGAATCCCTTCGACTGCCCCGTGTCGCGGTCCGTGATCACGCGCGCCGAGTCGGGCGTGCCGAACTTCGCGAACATCGCCTGGAGCTGGTCGTCGGAAATGTTGTACGGGAGGTTGCCTACGTAGAGCTTCATGGATTCCATCCTCAAAATGCCGGAAGTAAGTTGTGACCGAAAGCGCCGCCGGCGCGGCGCCTCGCATTCTCGTGAATTTTTCGTTCGGAGTTCGTCAGAACGGGTCTGGCAAAAGGCGAGCGAACCGAGAACGGCCAGAGCATATCACGGCCCCGGGGAAGCCCGGTACCCATCGCGTGATAGGCTTTCGCCCTCCGATCCCCTCCGACGGCTCACGGCTGCAATACCGCATTTCGCGATCGCCCGTCGCCGGTCTTCGGCGAGAAAGCGGTGCCTCGTGAAATACGCCCTGCGAAACTGGAAATGCCGGGACTGCGGTCGCTCGAATGCCACGGAAATCGCCCTGGACGGCACGGCAGCCTGCGAACACTGCGGCGACCGGATGCTGATTCAGCCGAGCCGCATCCGCGACGGTGTGCTCCTGCCCGCGAGCTATCCGACCCGCCGCGGCGTCTCGACGGCCCACCCGGAGAGCCTTCCCACGCGATAGATTCTGTCTTCGATGCAAACGCGCCCACTCGGGGTCACTGGCCGAAGGGTCTGCCCCATCGGGTCTCGGCTGCATGGGCCTCTCCTGGGCGTACCACGACGCGGCGGTCGACGAGGCCGCGGCCGAGGCCCTCATCCGCACGGCCATCGACGCCGGCGTCGACCACTTCGACACGTCGGACGCCTACGGGCACGGGGCAACGAGACGCTCGTGGGCCGCGCGCTCGCCGCTTCGGGCCGTCGCGATCGGATCGTCGTCGCGACGAAGGTCGGGCTCGTCGGCGGCGAGGGCGAGGATCGACGAAGTACAAGTACGGCGCAACGGCCGGCCCGAGCACATCCGGGCGGCCTGCGACGCGTCGCTCCGGCGGCTCGGCCTCGACACGATCGACCTCTACTACCTTCACCGGATCGATCCGCGAGGTTCCCGTCGAGGAGACCTGGTCGGCCATGGCGGGCCTCGTCGCCGCCGGCAAGGTGAGGTGGCTCGGCATCTCCGAGGCCAAGGTCGCCGAGCTGGAGCGCATCCGGCCGTGTCCACCCGGTCACGGCCGTGCAGTCGGAGCTCTCGCTCTGGACCCGCGACTATCTCGGCGATGTGGTTCCCTGGTGCGAAGCGAACGGCGCGTCCTTCGTGGCGTTCTCGCCTCTCGGGCCGCGGGTTCCTGACGGGCACGATCCAGGCCGGCGTCGCGTTTCTCCGAAGCCGACTTCCGCTCGACGCTCCCCCGCTTTTCGGCCGAGGCCGTGGCCGCCAATCAGAAGATCGTGGACGCCGTCCGCGCCGTGGCCGAGCGCCTCGGCCGGACTCCGGCGCAGGTCGCGCTCGCCTGGGTGCTCTCGCGCGGCGAGCACGTCCTGGCGATCCCCGGGACGCAGCGCGAGAAGTACCTGCGGCAGAACCTCGCGGCGGCGGACATCGTCCTCTCGCCGGCGGACCTCGAGGAGCTCGACGCGATCCCGGCGCCCGTCGGCGGGCGCTACTGAAATAATCTTTTCCCGAGAATCCTTCTCTCTCTCCAGCAGGAGGGACCATGCAACTACCCTCCCTCGGTAGGATTCTCGCCCTGGCCGCGCTCGCCGCTTCGCTTGCCACTCGCTGCACGGACGTGATCGTCCAGCAGAACGCAGATGGCACCATCGCCGGGGTCGCGAGCGGCCCGGATGTGCCCCCCGTCGAGATCGACGAAGACGGGATCCACGAGCGTCACGCCCATTCCGGGACCGGACGAACCGATCTATCCAGTCACCCCGCCGCCTCCCACGCGGACGCCCCGTCCGGGATAGTATATAAGCTTCCCGGATGCGCTTCCGGGAACCGGCGGCTCGCGGCTGGCCGCTCTCGCGCTCTCGGTCGCCGCGGCGCTTCTTCTCGCGCACGGCTGCAGCACGGGCGGCTCGTCTGCGGCCGCACCGGCCGCGTCGAACCCCGGCAAGTTCGTCTGGCACGACCTCACGACCGACGACCTCGCGGCGTCGAAGAAGTTCTACGCCGCCCTGCTCGGATGGGAGTACACGGAGAGAAGCGTGCTCGGCCGCCCCTACACCGTCGCGCGGATCGGCAAGAGTCCGGTGGCGGGGATGCACGCGCCGAATCCGGACCGCGGAAAGACCGCCTCCCACTGGCTCTCGTACATGTCCGTGACCGACATCGAGGCCACGGTCACGAAGGCGAAGGCGGCGGGCGGCGACGTGCTGGCCGGACCGCTGGACGTGGGCACGGTCGGACGCGCGGCCGTGCTCAAGGATCCGCAGGGGGCGCCGTTCGGTCTCGTCCGTCTTTCCGCGGGAGACCCGCCCGACCCGCCGAAGCCCGTCGAAGGCGCGTTCTTCTGGAACGAATACCTCACGCACGACCTGGACGCGACACTCGCCTTCTACAATGGGCTCTTCCCGTACGAGATGACCACGACGAAGTCCGAGGAGAAGGCCGCCTACGTCGTCCTGAAGAACGATCAGGCGCGCGCCGGCGTTTTCCGCCTCCCGGACTCGCGGAAAAACGTGCCGCCCAACTGGCTGCCCTACGTCCTCGTCGCCGACCCCGCGGCGCTCGCGGCGCGGGTCGCGGGCCTGGGCGGTCGCGTCCTGCTGTCGCCGCAGCCCGAGCACCGGAAGGGGCTCGCTCGCCGTCGTGGCCGACCCGACGGGAGCGGTCGTCGCTCTCCAGAAGTTCCCGTTCTGACGCAAGGAGCACCGACCATGCGCTTTCCGAAACCACCTGTTGCGCCTCCTGGTGCTGCTCGTCCTCGTGATCCTCACGACCGTTCGCCGTCGGATGCGAGGGTGACACGTACGTCGGCGTCAGCTACGGCTACCCGGGCTGGGGCGGCCCGTGCTGCTACGGCGGTCCCGGCATGGGGTGGGGCACGGGGGTCTACATGGGCGGCCCCGTCTGGTGACCCGCTTCCCGCGGCGCTAGGGCCTCCGCCCGACTCCTACTTCCCGGCCACCACCGGCAAATCGACGAAGCTGCCGGCGTGGATGCGCTGCGTGGCCTTGCGATAGTCCTCGGGCTTCGCCCAGAAGATGCTCGGCACGAACGTCTGCGGGTTGCGGTCGTAGAGCGGGAACCAGCTCGACTGGACCTGGACCATGATCCGGTGGCCCGGCTTGAACACGTGGTTCGCCGTCGGAAGCGCGAACTTGTAGAGCAGCGGAGCGTCGGGCGTGATCGCCTTCGGCGTCTCGAAGCTCTCACGGTAGCGGCCGCGCAGGATGTCCGCGGCGACCATGAGCTGGTAGCCGCCCATCCCGGGATCCCCGGCGACCTCCGGCGGGTAGACGTCGATCAGCTTCACGACCCAGTCCGAGTCCGTGCCCGATGTCGACGCCACGAGGTTGGCCACGGGCTCTCCGGCGATCTTCACGGGCTCCTTCAGAACGTCGGACACGAAGACGGCCACGTCCGGCCGGCCGGAGGCCTCACGCTGGTCGGAGACCAGCCACTTCTTCCAGTTCTCCCCCTTGTCGTAGTTCGTCGCGAGGACGGGGCGCGGGATGTAGGGAACGGGCCGCGCCGGGTCCGAGACCCATTCCGCGAGAGCGGCGCCGTCCGAAGCCGGAGCCGCGAATGCGAGCTTCCCGCCCGCGGCCAGAGACAGCGGGACGCTCTTCGGCGCCGCCGGCCAGGCGGTGTAATGCCGCCAGATGTTCGTGCCCGTCTCGAACGCCGCGACGGGCGGGATTTCGGCTTTGGGTCCGCCCTTCAGATGTTGCGCGAGAAAGGGGCGCAGATACGTTTGCCGGAAGGTCTTCGACGTGTCGCTGTCGAACTTGATCGCGCCGAGCGCGCTTCCCTCATAGATCGCCTGTCCGTGGTGCCACGGTCCCATGGCGAGAAAGACCATGTCGTTGCGGGTGTCCTTCGGCTCCAGCACCTTGTAGACCGCCGGCGCGCCGTAGATGTCCTCCTGGTCCCAGAGGCTGTGGACGAGCATGACCGGGACCTTCAGGGGCTCCTTCGCGAGGAGCTTGTCGACCGCCTGGTCCCGCCAGTACGCGTCGTACGCCGGATGGGCGAGGATCTGTCTCCAGAACCCGAGCTGCTCCATGCCGCGGCTTTGCCCGAGCTCGCCCGCGTTGCCCGCCGCCATGTACGTGTCGTAGTCGTCGTAGGCCGTCGTCCGCCAGAGGATGTCGTTCTTGCGCGTGGCCTGCTGGTTGTAGATGAACCCCATTCCCTGCTGCCGGAACGCGCCGTTGTGGAACCAATCGTCGCCCATCCAGCCGTCGACCATCGGATTCATCGGCACGGAGCACTTGAGCGCGGGATGAGGCTGGAAGAGCGACATCAACGGCAGGAAGCCGTTGTAGGAGATCCCGATGGTGCCGACCTTGCCGTTCGACTCCGGGACGTTCTTGACGAGCCAGTCGATCGTGTCCCAGGTGTCGGTCGCGTGATCCACGTCGGTGGGGTTGAGCGGGCCGCGCAGCGGCCGGTTCATCACGTAGTCGCCCTCGGACCCGTATTTGCCCCGCACGTCCTGGAAGACGCGGATGTACCCGTCCTCGACGATGACGTCCGTCGCGTTGTCGTAGCCGTAGAGCATGGGGCCCAGGTGCTCGCTCGGGACGTGGCTCGTCAGCGCCTCGGCGTCGTAGGGCGTGCGCGTGAGGAGCAGGCCGGCGCCGTTCTTTACCGCGGTCTTCGGCACCAGGATGACCGTGTGGAGCTTCACGCCGTCGCGCATGGGGATGTCCACCACGCGGCGGTCGTAGTCCCAGCTCTTCGTGACCGGCTGGAATTTCGCCGGCATCTCGCTCGGATACGTCGGCCTGGCGCCGGGGGTCGGCTTCACGGCCTGGGCATGCACCGCAGCGGTCGCGGCGACGAGCAGAACGGCGATCGAAGTCCACACGCGAATCCTTCTCATGCGAGCTCCCTCCGTCGAATCGACATGAAATGGAAGTGGGACGATCCTATCCTGCCGCGCTCCTCCCGAACCTCGTAAGATTGTTCCAATGTCCGACACGGGAGTGGCGATCATCGGAGCCGGCGTCGTCGGCCTCGCGGCGGCCGCGCGCCTCGCGCCCGAGAATCCCGGACTGATCGTCATCGACCGCAACCCGCGGCACGGCATGGAGACGTCGTCCCGCAACAGCCAGGTCGTGCACGCCGGCATCTACTACCCCGCCGGTTCCCTCAAGGCGAAGCTCTGCCGCGAGGGTCGCGACGTGATCTACGACCTCTGCGCGCGATACGACATTCCTCACAAAAAGACCGGGAAGCTGATCACCGCGACGCGCGAGGAGGAGCGACCCGCGCTCGCCTCCGTTTTCGAGACCGCGCGCCGGAACGGCGTGACGCTCGAGAAGCTCGACGCGAAGCAGGCGAAGGCGCTCGAGCCTCACGTGCGGGCGGTCGAGGCGCTCTGGTCCTCCGAATCCGGAATCGTGGATGCGCACGGCCTGATGGATCACTTCCTGCAGAAGGCCCTCGCCGGCGGGGCTCTGCTCTATCCGGAGGCCACGGTCGAAGCGATCGAACCGGCGCCGGGGGGCTATCGGCTGCACATACGTCGGGGCGGCGAGCTCGAGTCGTTGACGACCGAGCATGTGGTCAACTCGGCCGGGCTCGAGGCGGACACGATCGCCGGCCTCGCCGGGATCGACGTCGACGCCGCCGGCTACCGCCTCCACTACTGCAAGGGCAGCTATTTCTCGGCGGCCCCCCGCTGCTCGCGGCTCGTGTCGCGCCTCGTCTATCCCGTGCCCGCGGCCGACAGCCTCGGGGTCCACGTGGTCCTCGACGTCGGAGGCCGCCTGCGCTTCGGCCCCGACGCGGAATACCTTCCCGACCGCCGGCTCGACTACCGGGTCGATCCGGGACGGCGCGCCGCGTTCGCCGAGGCCGCCCGCAAGCTCCTGCCCGAAATCGCCGACGAAGACCTCGAGCCCGACATCAGCGGCATCCGCCCGAAGCTTCAGGCGAAGGGAGCCCCGGTGAGGGATTTCGTCATCGCGGAAGAGAGCGCGCGCGGCCTGCCCGGCTTCGTGAATCTCCTCGGGATCGAATCCCCCGGCCTGACCGCCGCGCCGGCCATCGCCGACTACGTGGCGACCCTGTTGCGCGGCTGAGCCGCGACTCCGCTTCACCTAGTTCTCGGCCACGTCGAAGTCGATCGCGTCCTCCGTGACGGTCCAGGTCTTGTCCGGGTCGTAGGCCTTGATCTGCGGAGCGAGCTTCGCCGTCTCGGGCCCCAGGTCCTTCTGGTAGACGATCCCATCCTGATTGACGATGAACGTCTGGATGCCCGTCACGTCGTAGGTCGCGGGCCAGGCGACCGCCGCGAAGCCTCCGATCATCGCCCCGTTGAAGATGTAGCTCCGCGCGCCCTTGGGCGCCGACGGGCCCTGCGCCGTCAGGATCTTGAAGAAGTAGCCGTTGTACGGCTTCGTCTTGTCCGTGTAGCCCTCGGCCAGCGCCTTCGCGATCTCGTCTCCCATGGGACCGCCGACGCTCTTGTCGGCGTTCCTCCAGCTCAGCCCGTCCTGCTTGCCCGGCGAGCTCACGAACTTCTGCGCGTACTGACGCATCCCGAGATCCGTCGTGCTCGACCAGAGCGTACTCGTGCTGGGCATCGACGTAGCCTCGCAGAAGCGCGATCGCGTCGAGCTCGTTGCCGCCGATGCGCCGCGCCAGGATCTCGCGGGCGCCGGACTTCGAGTCGAAGCGCCACTTGCCGCCCGACTTGACGATCGGAATCGGCGTCGGCCAGTCTTCCTTGCCGACGACGAGGATCGCGACGTCCGGGTCCGCGATGTCGTACTCGATTGCTCGTCTTCTCCTTGGCACGTTCTGGCGAAATGGGTCAGGTCCTGTTTGTCCCGGACCGCGTCTCCCGAATCGACCAGCTTCTTGCCTGTCGGGGCCGAGGATCGCGACCAGCGCCTTGGTGTCGTTCTTCGCCGCCGCGGCGATGAACGCGTCGGCGGCCTGCTTCGGAGTGTCGTAGGCGCGCTGGGCGGCCATGGCAGCGTCCACCGCGAAGGCGACGAACCCGACTCCGGCCGCCAGAGAAGACTCGCGTTTTCATCGCTCGTCCTCCCTTACCTATCGCCGCCGTCCGCCGCCGCCGCCGCCCCGGTGCCCGCCGCCGCCGCGCGAACCCATGCTCGAAGATCCCCGGGAGCTCGAAGCGCTGGCCCGGCTGCCGCTGCTGCCGCAGCCGCTAAACCTCCGCCGGATCGGCTGCTGCTCTGCGGCACGCTGCGATTGCCGACGCGGTCGCCGCCGCCGCCGCCCCCTGAAGCTGCCCGAGCCGCCGGCTCGATTCGAGGCGCCAGCGCCGCCACTCCGATTCGACGTGGCGCTGTTCGAGCCGCGCGACAGACTGTCGCTCTGCCGGCTCCGGGCCTGCGACTGCCGCGCCGACGCCGAGTCGCCGCGCGCGCCTCCGCCGTACTTGTTGGCCGTCGCGCGGTCTCCGTAAGGCGCGCCGCCGCGGTTCTTGGCGTTGTGCTGCCACTGGCTGTTTCCGCTGCGATTGACGTTGTTGGTCCGGTTGCTGTTGCGGTTGAAGTTGTTGTTGTTGTTGATCGTGATGTCGTTGTTGCCTCCCCAGCCGCAGCCCCAGCCAGCGCCGCCGCTGATGGCGGCGCCCCACGCCATGCCCACGCCGAAGCTGAGGAGCGCGGCGCCCGGAACGTAGGGCGGGTAGTAGACGGGCGGGTACGGATAGGCCGGCGCCCCCCAGACGACCGTCGGGCTGTAGCTCGGCACGTACACGACCTCCGTGCTCGCCGGCTGGATCTCGACGATCGTCTTCGACTCGATGACCTTCGTCTCGACCTTGATCTGCTCGCTCGAGTCGAGCTTGCCGGCGGTCTTGGCCTCGTTCCGCAGCACCTGAACGGCGTCCATCGTCTCGCTCTGCTGCGCGAGAAAGGCGTTGCCGAGGTCCGTCGTCCACTTGATGTCCTCGGTCAGCCGCTTCAGAGCGTCAGGAACCATGACCATCGCCTGGACGCTCGGGATCCCAGTCCTGCTTCTGAGCGGCCTGCTCGAGCGCGTCGCCCTTAAGACTGCTGTTGGAGGTCAGCCACTGCTGCGCCGCGACGAGATCGAGCGGATAGGTCGAGGCCGCGAGGCACTGGGCGAGGAGCGGATCGGGATAGAGGGCGATCGGCGCGACGAGCGACTTGAGCTGGTCCATCGACAGCTTCGGCGCCTCCTCGGGGGCGCCCGCGGCGGCGGGATCCTGGCTCAGCGCTCCGGCGACTCCCGGCGAAACGAGCAGCGCGGCGAGCAGCCCGACGAGGGCCTGACCCGCAACGCTCCGAATCCGAGATCGGACGGCCTGGATATTCGGCACTGTGACCTCCTGAGAACTCGAACGGATCATATCCGCGTTCGGCATGAGAGGATCCCGGTCATGCGAAAGCCCCGAGCCGCGGCAGCGTTCCTGTGTCTGTCCACTTTGATCGCCTGCGCGTCCTCTCTGAAGGTCGATGCCGGCTGGGACGAGAACGTCGACTTCCACAAGTACAAGACCTGGGCCTGGAAGCCGGACGGCTCGATCGCCGACCCCGTCTGGGCGAAGCGATTTCAGGACGTCCTGTCGGACCAGCTCGCCACCGACGGCCTCACCCAGGTCGGTCTCGAGCAGTCGCCCGACCTCTGGGCCGCAGTCCACGCGCGACTCGGCGCGGAGACTCGAGTGATGTCCTACGACCCGGGCTGGGGCTACGGCTATGGAGCCTGGGGGGGGCTGGACACGTTCACCTACGAGGTGCCGGCCGGCTCCTTCGTCGTCGACCTCGTGGACGTCAAGCTCAAGCGGGTCGTCTGGAGGGGCAAGGCCAAGGACACGATCGCTCCCGACAAGACGAACGAGGAGCGCGAGAAAAAACTGATCTCCATCCTCGCTCAGATGTTCGCCGGATATCCGCCGGCGCCCGGGTCCGCGAAGACAGGCGGCTGACCCGGCCTCGATTTCGCGCCGCGCCGTCGCCTCCGGGGAGGAATATCCTGAGGTTCCCCGGAGGTGACCCATGCTCCGCCTCGCCTTCCTGATCCCCGCCCTCCTACTCGCCTCGACCGCCATCGCCACCGCCGACGCGACGGTCCCCACCGCCGACAAGAAGGGAGCCCAGGACAGTCCTCTTCTGAAACGGTACGCGGGCTCGTGGATCGTGGTCTACGAGAAGAAGGACTTCGCCGAGTTCACATTGCCTCTCTCGAAGCTGGAAAAGGTGCCGGACAAGAAGACCCGCCAGAACAATCGCTACTACGAGCCGAAAAACAAGAAGCCGCTGGAGGGGACCTACACGCGGATCATCTACGTGGTCCCCGAGAACCGCTCGCCTCTGGAGGTCCTGCGCAACTATCAGGACGAGATCCGCCAACAGAAGGGCGAGATCCTCTTCGAGTGCAAGGAGGCGGAGTGCGGCGGAGACCCGACGCGGAACAGCCAGGGAGGTGGCGGGGACATGAGCCTCGCCATGTACCTCTATCCGTCCGAACGGTTGAACGAGAAGCCGCACTCGACGGGCCACTGCGTGATGTCGGCAAAGATCCGAGACCTGCGGTACACGGCGGCGAGCCTTCCCGACAGCGGCGCCCACGTCTCCATCCTGGCCTATTCGCTGGTCGCCCCCGACAAGCACGACGCCTGCCTGGCCTTGAACGACCGAACCATCGTGATCCTCGACCTCGTAGAGGCCAAGGCGCGGGAGCAGAAGATGGTCACCGTCTCTTCCGGAGAGATGGCCCAGGCGATCTCCTCCGGCGGCCGCGTCGCGCTCTACGGCATCTACTTCGATTTCAACAAGGCCGACGTCAAGCCCGAGTCGGACCCGACGATCGCGGAGATCGGCAAGCTTCTCAAGGAGAGTCCCTCGCTCAAGGTCCTGATCGTGGGGCACACCGACAATGTCGGCACGTTCCCGTTCAACATGGAGCTGTCGCAGAGACGGGCCGCCGCGGTGGTGGCCGTCCTCACGTCCCGGCACGGCGTCGCGAAAGACCGGATGGCCCCCGTCGGGGTCTCCTACGCGAGCCCCGTGGCGTCGAACAGGACCGACGAGGGCCGGGCGAAGAACCGTCGTGTGGAGCTGGTCGAGAACGCGCCGGTCGCCCGCTGATCCCGGGGGCCTTGCATTCCGGCCCGCGTCGCGAAATATCATCGCCTTTTGCACGATCAGAGGAGGATTTTCATGACACTGCGTATCGGCGACACCGCACCGGATTTCACGGCTGAGACGACGAATGGCTCCGTCCGCTTCCACGAGTGGCTGGGGGACTCCTGGGGAGTGGTCTTCTCGCACCCCAAGGACTTCACGCCCGTCTGCACGACCGAGCTCGGATACATGGCGAAGCTGAAACCCGAGTTCGACAAGCGCAACGTCAAGGTCATCGGCCTGAGCGTCGATCCCGTGTCCGCGCACTCGCGCTGGGCGGAGGACATCAAGGAGACCCAGGGCCACGCACCGAACTACCCGATGATCGGCGACCCCGAGCTCAAGGTCGCGAAGGCCTGGGGCATGCTTCCCGCCGACCTCGCCGGCTCCTGCGAGGGACGGACCGCCGCCGACAACCAGACCGTGCGCAACGTGTTCGTGGTCGGCCCGGACAAGAAGATCAAGCTCATCCTCGTCTATCCGATGACCACGGGACGCAACTTCGACGAGGTGCTGCGGGTCATCGACTCGCTGCAGCTCACGGCGAAGCACAAGGTCGCGACGCCGGTCAACTGGAAGAATGGCGAGGACGTGATCATCGCCGGGTCCGTCTCCGACGACGATGCGAAGAAACAGTACCCGTCTGGCTGGAAGTCGCCGCGACCCTACATCCGGATCGTTCCCCAGCCGCGCGGGTAACGCCCCGACGGCGTCAGCGCGCCGCGACATCACAGCGCGGCCGGCGACGGTCGATCGGGCCGAGCGGGTGGTCCTGGAGCGGGCTCCCCGGCGAGGCCGGAGAGCTCCGCCGGCCCATCCCATGGGCGCCGGCGTCCTGCGGCCTTCGACGCTCGATCGGCTGGCGCGCGCGATTCAAATTTCGGTTGCACGCCCAGATTTGCATCGCGTAGGATCCGAGCGGTCCCTAAAAGACTCATGGCGCCGCCGTCCGCCGATGTCGTCTCTTCCGCCACCGGGGCCGAGGTCATCCGAGCGCCCGCCCCTGCGGCCCTCGACTGCGCGCGACGAACGCGCAGCTCAGGTGAGGATGGATGCGAGACCTATCCGGAGCCTTCGATCCGGGCGGCCTACGCGTTGATCACACGAACGTGTCTGGGCGCCGGCTTGAGCGCCGCCGATGCGGACGATCTGGCGCAGGACATCTGGGAGTGGCTGATCCGGACAGGAGTTCCGGTGAGTGTCATCGCCACACCCTGGCTGAAGGGCGCCGTCCACAACTACATTCTGCGGTTCCGGCGTCGAAGCTACTGCCGCCGCGTCCGGGAAGGGCAATCGCTCGCGAGCGTTCCCGAGCCGCGATCTTCGCCGCCGCTGTCCAGGCTCGAATCGAAGGAGTTGCTCGACCGGGTGGAGACCGCTCTTCCGACCCACGAGCGGAACCTCCTGGAGCTCATCCGGCGCGGCTACTCGGTCGCTGAATCGGCGAGGCTTCTCGGCATTCCGAGAGGCAGCCGCGCTTACCATCAGGGCCGCCTCGTCGCGTGCGCCCGACGCGAAATGAAGAGGACTCCGACTCCTTTCGACGACGCCCTCAGGCCTCGGCCGGCGCCCGCTCGTCCCTCGTCCGACTCGCGGCGGCGGGCCTTCGCCGCGCGAACAAATTTCTAGCCTCTTCGCTCCTCTGCGGCGACTCTCAATCAGGCGAGGACTCCCCCGGAGGATCAACCGACTTTGGATTGGCAGTCGGGCTTGGGCGGCTCTGCGGCGTTCGTCGGGACCGTCGTTCTGGGGGTCTTCGCGAGCGGGCGCCTGGTCCGGCCTCTGGAAGCGGCCGCGCCGGTCCAGGCGGGGGCCTCCGTGGTCGCGGAGTCCGTGGAGACCAACCGACCGGAGCCTTCCCCGGAAGCGGAGCCCGCGGATCCGCTCGAACGGCCGCTCGATGAGATCCGAACATTCTTCGGGTACCCGAGAAGGGCGCAACGTGCGCCGTCCACCGCCGAAAGGGCCGAGCTCGCCAGAGCGAACGTGGCCGGCGAGCTCCAGGCCATGGCCGGGGCCCGGGGCTACGAGCTTCGGTTCCTGATCGCGCTCGTTCCCGACCCGGTCAGCTCCTACATCGGCAGCCAGTTCGACGGATCGATCGCGGCCTTGCTCCGCGGTGCGACTGCGTCCGGGTGGCTTCCCGACCGCCACTGGCTTCCCTGGCGAGACAGCGGCGGGGCCGAGTCTCCGACGAGCGAGCGCCGGCCGCAGGGCGCCCGCCGGTATTGGCGTTCGCCGGGCATCGTCCTGTTTCGCAAGCCGGACGAGCGCGCCCTCCTCGCGGTGTTCCTGGTCGGCGAAAGTCCCCTCACGGGAATCCACAAACGGCCGTTCGTCGACACGCTCGAGTTCGTCTCCGCGATCGTGCCGGCCAACGAGGGAATCCAGATCCTCGGTCCCTATTCGTCCGGAGCGGCCGGCTCGTGTGCGAGGGCGCTCGAGGACTGGTACAGCCGGAAGAAGGCTCCTCCGACGAGGAGGATTCTCTTTACTTCGGGCTCCGCGACGAGCACCGACGTGGGAGAGCGCCTGAAGCAGCTGCAGTGCGAGCCCTGCAGGTTTCTCGAGGTGGAGTTTCGGCGGACGGTCGTTTCGGACCGGTCACTGGAAGCCGCCGGCTTCCGATTTTTCAGTGAACAGCTGGGCTGGTTCCGTCACGAAATCGCGGTCCTGGCCGAGAGCGACAGCTCTTACGGACAGATGGTCGTCTCGACCGGGAGGACCGGGGAGTCGCGCAACCGCTTCTGGCGCCTCTTCCTGCCGGTCCCCAGTGCACTCTCGAGCGTCCGAACTGCCTCGGAAAGGAGTCGCAGGACCGAAGAAGAAGTGGAGATCGCGGGCGTCCGAGTTCCCTCTCTGGGCCTGGAGCTGAAGCTGGACGAGACCAGGTTGCCCAGGGACACCTTTCCGGTCTTCGATCCGATGACCGCGCCGGTGAACGAGCTCCAGCTGGAATCGCTCCTTTCCATCCTCTCCAGGGAAAAGATCCGGCACCTCGGACTGATCTTCACGGACGTCCGGGACAAGCTCTTCGTGGCGGAAAAGGTCAGGGAGCATGCACCGCACCTGTCGATGTTCACGTTCGAATCGAGCGTGCTCTACGTTCACCCGCGGGTCAACACGTACACGGACGGAATGCTCGTGGTCTCGAGCTATCCCCTTTCGATGGTCACGCAACAGCTGCTGGGCGGCCGTACGGGAGGCCGGAGGGTTCAATTCGGATCCGATTCGGAGCAGGGCATCTACAACGCGACCATCATCGCCCTCGCCGAGCCCGGAGTGACTCCACCGGTGGCGGACTACCTGACGATTCCGGAAACGGGAGAGCGCGCTCCCGCAGTCTGGATCTCGGCCGTCGGAAGCGGCCGCCTGGTGCCGCTCGCCGCCGTCCGCCCCTACGAGAAACGGGGCGAGGGACAGTACGTCGGCAGGGTCGGGTCCGTCTCGGCGGGCCGCTTGCCCCCGGAGCTTAAAAGACTCGTCCGGCGACTCGGGGTCCCGTCCGGGTTTCGGTTCTTCTTCTGGGTCGCGAGCGTTGGGTTCATCGTCTTCGGTTTCGCCCTGTCACTGGCCTACGCGAAATCGCGGAAGAGGGCGACCGACGGACTCGCCGCCCCCTTCCGGCCCCTCCTCCGGCCGGACCCCCTCGCGCGAAGGCAGCAGAAACGGTGGACGGCGGCGCTCCTCGCCGTCTTTTCGGCGTTCTGGATCGCGCTGGCCACCGTCTACGTCGTTCCCTTCGTGCTCCGCGCGCGCTCGCGAGAAGTCTTCGAGATCCCGCGCGCCGTACGTCACGGGGATGGAATCGCGCTTCTGGAGGAGCTCGTCATGCGCCCCCTCGCGGTCCTGCTTCCTATCGTCGGGCTGCTCCTCGTGCTCTGGGTCGCCCGGCTGGGTTGGATGCTGGACCGAAACGGCGAAGAGAAACCGCGTCCCGTCTTCGCCGCGATTCTCGGCCTGACGGCCGCCGGAGCGCTCGTTCTGTCGCGAGAGGCCCTGAGCGCCTTTCGCGTGGAGCCGTACGGTCCGCTCGACCATGCGGTCTTCACCTACCTCCGAGCGGTTTCGGGCCCGGGGGACCTCTCCCCGCTCGCGGGCATTCTGATTCTCGCCGCCGGTTACCAGCTGATGCTGGTCTTCCAGTTGCAGCGGCTGCGAATCCGTGACGACTGGAGTTGCCGAATGCCGGTCGAGGCGCTTGCCGAATCGCGCGACCTCCCCGTGCGCAGCCTCAAGAGGTCGCAGGAGAGACTGGACGAGCGGATTCGCCAGGCCTTTCCCCGGTCCCCCTCGTTCTGGGCACCGTTTGTGGTGCTGCTCGGGCCCCTGCTGTTCGCGTTCTTCTTCCGATTCGAGGCCGCGAGCGATTCGTTCCTCTGGTCGAAGACTTTCGCTTTTTTCTTCGCCATCCTGCTCTTGCCGGCGTCCCTCGCGGCGTTCTTCCGTTTCGCCTCGCTCTGGCGCGCCCTTCGGCGCGTCATCGTCCGCCAGGAGTGGAGCCGGCTCGGCCCGGCCTTCCAGAGCTGCCAGGAGGAGCTCGAGTGGCAGTCGCTGAAAGTGTGGGGGCCGAGCAAGAAGCACAACTACTCCACACTGATCGGATCCGTGGAGCTCCTGCGCCGGCTGTGCCAGCGGCCGGAACGCCCCCGGGTCACCGAAGAGGTCGTCCGGGTCGGTGGCCAGCCGTCGACCCTCAGCCAGCTCGCGCAGAGGGCCGAGGAATCGCTGGCCGAGGCGCTCGAAGCCAACGCCCGGGGCGAGATGGAATCCGAGCGGGCGGCCCGCATCCGAGCCCTGGCCGCCCTCGACGACGCTTCCCAGCACGTTCAGCGAATGCTCAACCACCTCGATGCGCCGGGGGCGGCCGACGCCGATGCCGAGATCCGCAAGGAGCTCACGGAGTACGTCGCCCTCCGCGCGATCGCGTACATCCGCTATGTGTTCGCCGAGATCCGGAACAGCCTGCTCGCGTTCACGGTCGGGATTCTCTTCCTGCTCGCCGGGCTCGCGAGCTTTCATTTTCAGCCGACCCGGTCCGTCTACGTCCTCCTCTGGTCGGTCATCGGAGTCGTCGCCGTCTGGACGGTCACGGTCTTCATGCAGATGGACCGCAACACGGTCCTGTCCCGCATCGGCGGCACGACTCCGGGCGAGCTCAATCCCATCAAGTCGGGTCTCCTTCTCCGCATCGCCGCGTTCGTCCTGCCGCCTGTCATCACCCTGATCGTGACCCAGTTCCCCCGGCTCGGACAGCCGCTCTCGAGCTGGCTGAACCCCCTGTTCCGAGTCTTCCAGTAGGGCCCGCGATCCCGCGGGCCGCCCTCAAGCCCTCCGGTGCGCCGTTCGCGTCCGGCCATGCGCCCGCGACGGCGGCTCCGGCCCGCGCATTCGCCGCGGAGCCTTCCCCTTCGGGGCACGCGCCGTCGCCCGATCGGGTTGACGCTGCGCGCCCGAGAATTTCTCGAGGAACCGCGCCCACCCGATGTCTTCGGACAAGTCCAGCGTGGCGTACAGCGGAGAGATGTCCTTCCTTGGAAAATAGACAGCGACCCCGTAGGAGTGCTGCACGCCCGTCCCCTTGTACCCGGAAGCGATCACGAAGCCGGGCTCCCGGATGGCGTCCATGACGCCCTGGCAGGCCGTCGCGAGCGATCCTTTGGAAATCTTCCCCGCGAGGAGGTCGCAGAAGTTGTAGAGGTCGACGTAGTCGGCGACGTCGTAGTCCTGTACCTGATCACGGGTCTCGAGGATGGCCCCTCGGGTCTTCGCGTCGGAAAGTTCCGAGCTCAGGGCCTTCGCCAGTCGATCGATGGCCTTGGCCAGCTCTCCGCACTTGCTGAGCTCGCAGGCGGCCTGCGTCACGTTGGTGTCGGGCCCGTACGAAGCGATGTATTTCTCGACGATCAGGGCCGCCAGCTGCTGCGCCGTCATCTCGGGCTTCGCGACGAGCGCCTTCAGAATCGTGTCGTACGGCCATCCGTCCCCCGGCTCGACCTCCTCCGAGCCGACGCTCACGAGCACGCTGTCTCGAACCTGGTAGACCACTTCGGCCATGCTCATGAGGCAGGCATCCATTCCGAGAATGTCGATCTTGCGGCCGAGGGCCTTCGTGACCGAGGCCAGGACCTTCTTGGTTTCGACGTTGTCGAGGAAGTCCTTCGACGTGTCGTCGAAGGCGATGGCCCGCGGCCGAGCCCCGGGGCGCACCGCCGCCGCGATCGTCGAGCTGAAGAGCGCCCGGCGCAACGGCTTGGTGCCGACCGTCCGCACACGCCGCACGGAGACCGTCTTCCGGTCTCCAGCCGAGGGCGGCTCCACGACCTGGCTCCGCCGCCGGATACCGAGCCCGATGCGGCGGACCGTCCGGTAAATGTCTTCGTCATCCCAGCCCGACCCGTGGTTCCAGAGGACCACGAGGTATCTCTCGGCGGGATATTCCTTCATCCCCCAGAGGAGAAAGTCCTCGAGCACGGCCGGGTCTCCCATGTTCGTCTCGCCGAGGTCCTGCATGGAGTCCGCGGCCAGGTCTCCCCCTTTCTTCAAGTGATACCGGTGCGTGGCGTGACCTCCGCCCCACCGGTCCAGCTGCGCCACGATGTCGACCGCCTTCGTGGAACCGACGGTCTTCATCTCGTCGAGGTCCGTCAGTGACGCGCTGTCCAGGTTGTTGTCTCCCGCCAGATACACCAGGACGGTCCACTTCTTCTCGTTTCCGTTTCCCATGTCCGCCGCTCCTTTCTCCCGAGCGGGAGTCTGGCCTTCGGCTCCCGTCATTCCCGGACTTGCCCCCAGATTCCGATCTCCATCTCCTCCGCCGCGACCCGAAGCGCCCGCGCCGGCCCGCGCGTCACGGAGCCGTCGGCCTCGTGAATCTCGACTCGATCCGCGCTCTTCTCGATCACCGTCTCCGCCCGATCCCGACGCGGGGTCCTGTTGGAGAACAACAGCTCGTATTTCGCGCCGACCCGATTGAGCGACGTATCGACGATCACCTCACCCGTCCAGCCGCTCTCCGTTTGGCTGTTGGCGAGGACGACGATCTCCTGCTCGTTGAGAATCCGCGAGAAGGCCAGCACGCCGCCCGGCACCGTGGAGATGCCGAAGTGAACCCCATCGCCCGAGATCGGGCGGAAGTACTGCCGGCCATAGCGCATCGCCGCTTGCTCGCGGCGGGTCGAGGCCAGCCGCTCGAGGATCGCGTAGACGGGGTGGGCGCGGTTGAAGGCATCGGCCTTTCCCCACAGAGCCTCGCGCACCGCCAGATCCCGCTCGCCGCGCCCGTGGAGTCCCTGCTCCGTGCCGTAGTAGACGCACGGGATGCCCTGAAGAGCGAAGAGGACCCCGAGGCCGAGCGTGAGCTGGTCCCCGAAACGCTCCGGAGCATCCGGCGACCGGAAGTGAAAGCGCGCGGTCTGATCGTGGTTGTCCAGGAACGTGACGAAATACCGGCTGGCTTCGCCATGCGAGCTGATGACGTCGCGCTCGACGGCTTTGCGATGCCGGAACAGAGCGACGACCTCGGCCGGCGGGAGCTGCCCCTTGAGCACCGAGGGAAGCTTGAAGAAGAGCGGAAAGTCCAGGGCGGCATCGACGCCCATCAGATCGCCCTCTTCCGCGGCGTTGCGGCCGATGAATCGCGCGATCTGTTCCTCGTTGTCGTAGACCTCTCCGAAGGTGAAGAAGTTCTTCTTCCCGATGCTGAGCGCGTATTCGCGCACGGCGTTGCCGAAGACCTGGGCGAATTCGGGCTCGATGTACTTCAGCGTGTCGATCCGGAACCCGTCCACGTCGTACTTGGCGATCAGGTACTGATAGGCGCGGATGAGCGCCTTCCGCACGGGGTAATGCGGGCCGTCCGCCTCGGTGGTCTCCCGGAGGCCCGTGACGAGCTCCTTCAGCGAGGCGAAATCGCCTCCGGCTTCGCCGCCTCGGCCCTGCCGGCGAAAGAGCTCGTTCCTCCGCAGCTCGGCCGGCCAGACGGCGGCGTCCGGAGCGGGCTGGTCGGGCGGGGCGCTCCAGTCCGTCCGGCCCCGCCCGTTTTCATCGCGCCAGCGGATCGTGTACGGCGAATCCTGCCAGTCGGCCTCCGCGCTCCCGACGTCTCGCAGGACGTACTCGAAGACGTCACCGGCGTGATTGAGCACGATGTCCAGAATCACGTAGATCCCGCGCGCATGCGCCTCGTCGACGAGAGCGCGCAACTCGTCTTCCGCGAGCTGCGGGTTCTCGCGTGCGGCTCGAGGGTCGGACGCAAATCGCGCATCGACCTGCAGGAAATCCTGGATGCCGTAGCCGTGATAGGTCGACGCGTGGAACTGGCAGTTCTTCAGGACGGGCGAGAGCCAGAGCGCGCCGACGCCGAGCTGCTTCAGATAGTCCAGCCTCTCGCGCACGCCGTTGAACGTGCCGCCCTGGAAGCCATCGTGCTGGCCATCGAACGGCGCGAAGCGCGGAGGCGAATCCGGATTGCAGAAGCGATCGATCAGCAGGAAATAGATCCACTGATCCCGCCAGTCCGCCGGCGAGGGGAAAGGCGTGGCGATCTCGACGGTTCGGCCGGCCACGGCCACGCGCCGGCGGCGCGGCGTCCGCGCCTGATCGAAGACGCTCTGGATCTCGGGCGCGGCGATCGAGGTCGGCATCCCTTTACTCGTACATTTCGCGCAGGCCCTCGCGCACGAAGGCCGGGAGCACCGTCTGGGCCTCGATGCGATCCAGGAAGTCGGAGTCATCCGCGACCGTCAGCGGATCGAGCGCGAGCGGCCCGACGATCTTCGAAAGCGGCTCCGACGCGGCGCGGACCGAGACCGCAGGGCCGGTCGCGGCGCGTCGGCCGGGCAGAGGCAGGCGGGGTCGCAGCTCCATGCCCGTATCCGCGAGCTCGTCGAGCGCCAGAAACCACACCGGCGGCCCGCCACGATCGGCGGCCCGGGGCCCGGCCCGGCCCCGCTCGAGATCGCGCGCGAGCTTCGGAAGCCGTTCGAGCGCATCGGCGAGGCGATCGCGCGCCGCGGCCAGGGTGATGGCCCCGATCACGGGGTCCCCGTTCGCATCCTTGAGGTTCACCATGCGCGCCTTGCCACCCACGCGGACGGCCTCCCCCGCCCCGCCCAGTTTCTTCATGAGGTCGGTGCGGCCGAAGCGCGGCACGCCATTGACGAGAACGAGCCGGATGCCGGTCTCGTCGGACGCGAGCAGGCTGGCATAGGGATCCGACGTCGTGCCATCAATGACCAGAAGGTCCGCGCGCTTTCCCGTCTCGATCGAGCCGATGACTCGGTCCCACCTCAGGATGGTCGCGGCCTCGCGCGTCGCGAGAGCCACGATCTGCCGATCGCTGAAGACGTCTCCGGCTTCGGCGCTGGCGAGGCGAGCCACCTTGAGCTCCCCCAGCAGATTCTTGCTGCCCGTCGGAGACCAGTCCGAGCCGAGGGCCACGTGGACGCCCTTCGCCCTGGCTTGCCGGACGTCCGCCGTGGCCCCGTAGAGAAGCAGATTGGACAGCGGCGACCAGACCATCGAGCCGTTGCGCTCTCCGAGAACCGCGAAGTCGTCGCCGCTCAGGGCGGCGCAGTGAATGCCGGTCAAGGCGTCGGTGATCGCCCACCGGTCCGGCTGAAACTTGAGCGCGAGAAAGTGCTCGCGCGCCGGCCCGTCGGTTCCTTCGCTCAAATGGAGGAGAAAGCAGCTCTGCCTCTCCAGCCGCGCGAGGAAGCGCCGAGCGTCGGTCGCCTCGACGTCGGCGATCTTGGCGGCCGCCTCCGGGAGATCGGCGTCGTCCGTCTGCTCCACGTTTCGGGCGATCCCGCGATAGAACCGGCGCCCGCCGTGATTGCTGAACAGCTCGATGCCCTGGCTCGTCGTGACACCTCCGAACAGGAGCTTGCACTCGACGTAGCGAATGACCGCGGGGAGCATGTCCGCCGTCTGGCCCAGGACGGTCATGGGACCGGTCACGAGCTTCCGGTAGTCCTTCGTGCGGCCCCACTGGTCGCGATTCGTGAACTTCTTCGGAACCTGCCAGAGCTGCAGGACGTTGTAGCTCAGGTGGTTGTGCAGCTCGATCAGCCCGGGGAACAGGGTCCCCTCGGTCTTGACGACGCGAACGTCCTCGAATCCCGCCGGGGCCGCCGCGTCGGCGTCCTGCGCGGCGACGATGGCGCCCGCCTCGATGTACACGACTCCTCGCGGGATCACGGTGAACTCCCGGTCCATGGTCACGACGCGGCCGGAGAGGGCGAGCTTCGGTCCGGTCAGCGGATCGACGGGCGCTACCGGAGGCAACCGCCACCTGACGGACCGCTCGGGGCGGGAGCAGGACGGGGTCCGGGATTCACGGCCGGAACGCCTTCGGCACGGTCACGGTGATCGTCACGCGTTTGGCGTTCGGCCGTCGCTCCGCTGCGCTTGGCCCAGTTGGCCGCGCCGAGCATCCACGGCGGGCTGCCGGCCGGAAGATCCATCGCGGGGACATCCACCAGCTCGGAACCCTGAAAATCGTCGCCGTAGAGGACGAGGGGGCGCGCCGTGTCCGGATGCGCGAGCGACGGCTTCAGCGCCCGCGAGTGCCGCGTTCCAGTTCTGGAGCATGGCGCGAATGGCGATCGCGCGTTTCTCGGGATCGCCCTTGGCGGAGCTCTCGGGCTGCGTCGGATGCGTGATCTTGGCGTACGCCACGTCGACCGCGGCGCCCTCGGGAGTGGCTTTCCAGGCGCTCCAGGCGAGGTCCGCCAGGCCGCCGAGCGAGACCACGACCTCGATGCCCGACCCCGACATCACGGCATCGAGCCAGCGCTTGCGGTACGCGACGATGCCCGGATCGTTCTTGTGCTCGTTCCCTCCGCCCTGTCCGTAGACGCTGTAGAGAAAGGTGTTGAGCATCACGTACCCGCGATCGATGCCCAGCTTCGCGAGAAAGCCCTGGACCCGATGCCCCGCCTCGCCCACGAGAATGCGGCGCGCGATGATCTCGTGCTGGGCCGGGTCCTGCCCGATCACGAGCAACGCGGGCGCTGCCGTCCAGTCGGCCCCGGTGGAAGACGGGCCCCCACTCGGTTCGAAACGCCGTCCGGGGATAGACCTCTTCGCCGGGATATTGCTCGCAGAGCGTGCGAAAAGCGCCGGAGTACCCCGGATCGAATGGGTGGTTCATCGCCTTGCCGCTAGAACGAGCCCTCGCCCTTCGGCTCGCCGAACTCGTCGATGAACGTCTCCTCGACCTTTTTCGTCGGCGAGTCGAGAACGAGGTGGAGGAACCCGTTCTTCGCCCGCCGAGGCTCCTCGGGGTCCGCGGCCAGCTCCGTCTCCGTCCACTCGACTCGGATCCCATTCCCCGCGTCGCCCGGACTCTCCGGCGCGTACGGAACGCCTCCGTGCCCCACGCAGCGCCCCAGAAACTGCCGCCCCGGAGGTCCGAAGGGCCCATAGCGGGCCGCCACGTGCTCGTGCGCCCAGTACCAGAAATCGAACGGAGCGGCCTGCGCCGCCCCGAGCACCTGATCCAGAAGGCCCTCGTCGCGCTTTCCTTCGACGTCGATCGGGTTGTGGTGTGTGAGGAGAATCGAACGCTGTCCCCGACGCGCGCCTTCGGCGAGCTGGGCCGAGAGCCACTGGAGCTGCAGGTCCGACAGCCGTCCCTTCTGATAGAGAAAATCCGAGGCTTCGTAGGCCGAGTCGAGACCGAGAATCTGCCAGCCCGGCGTCGAGACGCAGAAGTAGCTCGCCTTCTGATGCCGGGCGAAGGAATCCTGCCGCAGCGTGACCTGGAAATAGCCCTCGCCGCCCGCATACATCTCGTGGTTGGAGTTGATCGCGAACGTGCCGATCGATCCGGCGGGCCAGTCGGGCACGAACCGGCTCTCCACCTCCCGCTTCGTGCCGGAGTAATAGACGTCGCCAAGATGGATCGTGATGGCGGGCTTCTTGGCCGCCATCTGTCGGGCGATCTCCTGCGAGCTCGGAAGCCCGGTTCCCCAGTCGCCGACGATCGCCAGGCTGAGCGACTCCTCCGCGAGCTCGACCCGGAAGTCGTCGAGCGAGGAGTGGCCGATGAAGGGGACCCGCTTGTGAAACAGGCGATTGGCCACGGAAGCCCACCAGCCCGGGTCCAGGAGCTCGTACTTGTCCGTGCCCGCGATGTCGCGTCGATCCTTGGGTACGGCCGATTCCTGCCTCTCCGCAATCTGGCTCAGGACGAGCGAAAGGGCGATGTCGTCGTTGTTGACGAAGCCCGCGACGGTGATGGGATCGGCGGGCTGCTCGTCGAGCGCCTTCTTCGCTTCTCGCAGCAGGTCGGCCGCCAGGGCCGCGTGCTCCGCATCGGGAACCGCGGATCCCTCGGCAACCGCGGAACGAACGAGCCTGCCGCTCGCCGCCGGCGGGACTCGGCCCCCCCGATGCTTCGGCCCCTCGAGCTGCCGGAGCGCGGCCGAGATGTTCTCGCGCACGACCTCGCGAGGCGGCAGGGCGCTCCTGGCCTCGCGGCGAGCCGCTCCGGCGCCGGGCCTGGCCTTGGCCTTCATCATCCCTCGCGGCCGATCGCCCCTACCGCCGCTGCGCGACGGCGGGGCCGGCTGGTTTCTCCGAGACCAGACGCGTGCGCTTCGTCCGGTACCGCCCCGCCCGACGCGCCTTCTGAAGCTTTTCCTTGGCCTCCCGGCGCGCCGCCGCCACCCGGTCGCCGGTCATGGCGTACGTCTCGTGCTCGCCCGTCTCCGGATTGAAGTAGCCGATGTATCCGCCTTCCTTCACCTTGAACGATTCGAGGGTCTTGCCGTCCTTCCCACGTCTTCCCAGGAAGTCGTTTCGGCCGGCGCGCTCCTCGGTCGACGTGAAGTAGAGCGGCAGCACGAAGTTGGCCACCTCGATCTCGTCGATCGTGTACGACTCGGACTGCACGGCGTCGCAGAGCTCGTACCAGTGGAAGACGCTTTTCCCCGTATCCGGGTGCGGTCCCTGCACGAGCAGGTTGACCTCCGGGTCCGCGATCATCTCGATCGCCTCGTGCGACAGCGGGATGGACCACGGCTCGCCGAGCTCTTCCGCCAGCTTGGAGAACACGAAGCTGAACGGGATGCCCCGGTGGTTTCGTTCGTGGTAGCCGAGGGCGTCGTCCACATCCATCTCGTCCCACAGGTAGACGACCGCGTCTCCGCGCATGTCCGAAAGGGTTTCCCGGTTGACCCTCTTTCCGCTCCGACCCTCCAGGCGCAGCGTGGCGGCTTTGCTCCAGTACGGCTTGAAGTCGAACTCGATCTGGCGGTTGATCGAGCGCAGCGCGGCATGAACGGCTTCGTCAGGTATGTCCTTCGTGTGATTGATCACGGAAATGATCACGCTCGCGCTCCGGAAAACACTCAGGGCGAGGTAGACGGAATCCCTCGCCCCGGAGATTCAAGATGTTGAATCCGCACCTGGGCCGCCATTCGTACAATCCGGATCGCGAGGCGTTCGGGTCAAGAATTTTTTCTGGACGCCCGCTTTTTTTCAGACCACAAAACGATCCGGGACTGATTGCTTAGTCGTCAGGGCGAGAGCCTCAGGGTATCCCTGTAGCCACCCTCGCCCTCTCCGGTCGGGAACCCGGGAAAAGATGGCTTACCTTTCACCGAACGAACGGCAGCTGATCCGCTGTGTGGTCAACGCGTTCCGGCCGCCGACGAGCCTGTCGTCAGAGGTGATCGGCGAACGGGGCGCGCGCTTCATCGAGGACCTCGCAGCCGCGGGATCGGATCGGGTGGATCAGATCCGGCTGACTCTCGCCCTCCTGGACGGTTGCCTGAACTTCCTGGATCGAAACAACCGGGACCAGGTCCGCGGGAGGCTGACGGAGCTCGAGCGCGGCGTCGGATTCTTCGGGCTGGCTCCCGCCCAGGCCCGCGATCTCGCCCGCTTCGCGCAGCGGCTGGCCTTCATCCTGATCTACGGGACGCTGGATGCCTCGAAGCGCTCCCCGGCGGCGGCGGCCCTCGGCTACGACATCTTTCCCGACCGGGAGAGGGGACGGACCGCGGAGATCCCCGCGGAGCCCCTGCTTCCGCAGGACATGCTCGTCCCGGCGGACGGTCCGGTTCCCGACCGCGTGTTCGACGTCGTGGTCGTCGGCTCGGGATCGGGCGGCGCCGTCATGACGCGCCGGCTCGTCGAGGACCACGGCATGGACGTCGCCCTCGTGGAGTGCGGCGACTACGTTCCGGAAGGCAGCCCATCGATCGGTCCGCACGGCGAGCGCCGCCCCCTGGCCTGGGACGAGGTCGAGACGCTGCTCCGCTACTACAAGCACGCCGGCCTGCAGCTGACGCTCGGGCACGCAATGTTCGTGTTCCAGGGACAGTGCCTGGGCGGAAGCAGCGTCGTCAACAACGCGGTTTGCTTTCGCATGCCGGAACGGGTGCGGGCGCGCTGGCGCGAGGAGTTCGGTCTGCCCTGGACGGGGACCGAGCTCGACTCTGCCTACGACCGAATCGCCCGGGAACTGGGGATCGCGCCGGCAGACGACGTCGTCATGGACGGTTTCCTGAATCCCTCGGGTCGGTTCCTGCGAAGCGGCGCGGCGCGCCTCGGCGTGGAACAGAACCTGCGCCCCTGCGACGTCAACATCTCCCACGACCCGGCGTGTCTCGGCTGCGGCTACTGCAATCTGGTCTGCGCCTACCTGCGGAAGAACTCGGTCCTCCAGACGATGCTGCCGGCGGCCGCTCGCAGCGCTGGAAGCGGCAGGGGCCGCCTGACGGTTTTCACCGGCCGCCAGGCCCTCTGCATCTCCGGCGCGATGGCGAATGGATCCTTCCGCACGGACGGCGTCCTCGTGCGCCGCCGGGGCCGGTTCCAGCCGCCGACCCTTCTCCGCGGCCGCAAGGTCGTCGTGGCCGCGGGGGCCGTGGCGAGCAGCTCGGTGCTCGAACGAACCGCTCCGATCAACGTCACCGGACTTCCGATCGGGAACCGCTTTTCGTTCAACTTCGGCAGCCCGGTGCACGCCGACTACGACCTGCCGGTGCGTGCGTTCGACGGCATCCAGATCGCCCATTACTACCGCCCGGAGGCCGACGACGGGTTCGTCATCGAGACCTGGTTCAACCCTCCGGCGACGCAGACCCTGGCTCTCCCCGGCTGGATGGACGACTTCCAGCGCAACGTCGACCGCTACGGGCACTACGCCTGCGCGGCTCCCCTGGTCGGTTCGACGGCGGAATCGTGGGTCGACGCTCACTGGATCGGTACGGGAGAAGACATCCACATCGAGCTGAGAAACGAAGACTTCGAGAGGCTTCGAACGGGCCTCCGGACGACGTGCGAGCTCTTCTTCAATTCCGATCCTCCCCCGCGGCGGGTCCTGATCGGCGCTCTGGATGACTGGGAGCTCACCGCCGACAATTACCGGGAACGGATCGCACGCCTGTCCCGCTTCGCCGAGATTCAGATCGGCACCGGTCATCCCCAGGGCGGCAACTGTCTCTCGTCGCGGCCGGGCACTTCCGGCGGACCCGGCGTCGTCGATCCGAACTTCCAGGTCTACGGGACGCGCGGGATCTTCGTGGCCGATGCCAGCGTCTTCCCGACGAGTCTGGGGGTCAACCCTCACTGGACCGTGATGGCCGTCGCGGATCTCGCGTCGGCCGCCGTCGCCGGAAGCTGAGCAGTCCCTTGAGCGCCGTGGCGAAGCGTCAGGCCTGGACCGAACGAACCGTCCCCTTCATCGCCGGAGACGGGTTCCCCTGCAACCTGATCCATGTCCGCGGCAGGAGCGAACCGCGGCGAGGCCCCGTCGTTCTGGTTCACGGCGCCGGCGTCCGGGCCAACGTCTTCCGCCCGCCGGTCGAGACGACGCTCGTCGACCTCCTGATCGAAAACGGCTACGACGTCTGGCTCGAGAACTGGCGCGCCAGCATCGACCTGCCGCCGAACCCGTGGACGCTCGACCAGGCCGCGCTGTACGACCATCCGGAGGCGGTGCGGACCGTCGTCGAGCAAACGGGAGCGAAACAGGTCAAGGCGGTCATCCACTGCCAGGGTTCGACGAGCTTCATGATGTCCGCGGTCTCCGGCCTGCTGCCGCAGGTGACCACGATCGTCAGCAACGCCGTCTCCCTCCATCCCGTCGTGCCCTCGTTCTCGAAACTCAAGCTTCGGTTCACCCTCCCGATCCTCCGACTGATGACGAACGAGCTCAACCCGCGGTGGGGCCTCGAGGCCCCGAATCTGCCGGCGAAGCTCGTCTCGCTTCTCGTCGCGCTCACTCACCACGAGTGCGACAACGCCGTCTGCAAACAGGTCAGCTTCACCTACGGCAGCGGATTCCCGGCCCTCTGGCGCCACGAGAATCTCAACGAAGCGACGCACGAGTGGCTCAAGGACGAGTTCGCGAGCGTTCCGCTGACCTTCTTCGCGCAAATGGCGCGCTGCGTCGAGAAGGGTTCTCTCGTCGCCGTCGAAGAAAAGAACGGTCTGCGCCGCGACTTTGCCGCGGGACCGCCTCGGACCGACGCCCGCATCACGCTTCTCGCGGGAGAACGAAACCTGTGCTTTCTTCCCGAGAGCCAGGTCAGGACCTTCGAATACCTCAGGCCGCACCTCGGGGACCGCTGCGCGCTTCACCTTCTGCCGGACTACGGGCATCTCGACGTGTTTTTGGGTCAGACCGCGGCCCGGGACACGTTCCCCATCATTCTCTCGGCCCTCGAGGCGCCGAACTGACCTGAAGCGAAAGCGGGAAAGCGATGGCCACTCCCAGACGGCTCGAGCTTCAAGCGGGGCGCTTCGCGCTGGTGGACGGGATCCCCTTCGCGCTGCCCGTGTACTGCGCCCGGTCCCCGGCCCTCTTCGCCGTTTTTCCCATCGATGCGGAGCGGGCCCGCGCTCTCCTCCCCGGCAACGAGATCCACCCCTTCCGGCTGTGGAAGAAGGGGCTCCTCGTCGTCAGCGTCATCGACTATCGAGACACCAGCATCGGCAAGTACATCGAGTTCAGCGTCGCGATCGCCTGCACCCACGGGCGGAAGGCCGCTCCACGACTCCTGCCCGCGCTGCTGATGAAGCACTACGGCACCGGCCAGTTCGTCGTCGACCTCCCGGTCAGCACGGAGATTTCGGTCAAAGGCGGAAAAGGGATCTGGGGGATGCCCAAGCACCAGGCCAACCTCGACTACGTCGTCGGCGACCGGACCGTGAGCAGCCAGTACGACCTCGACGGACAGCTTTGCGTGCGGATCGAGATCGACCGGCCGGCCAGGGAAAGGCTCCCGTTCGCGGCTTCCGCTTCGAACTACTGCCAGTTCCGGGGCATGCTCGTGAAGTCCTACATTCACTTCCGGGGGAGGGTCGGCGTCTCGCTCTTCAAGAAGGGTTCGGCGCGCCTGACCCTCGGGAGCCATCCCCGCGTCGCGGCGCTGAAAGAGCTCCGGATCGAGCCGGATCCGCTGTTCACGGCGTTCCTCCCCGAGGCCAACGGCCTCCTGGACGACTACTTCGAGAGCTGGTTTCTGAGCTTCCCCGAGCCGCCGGCCCGGACTCCGGAGGGGCTCGAGTCCGTCGTGAAACTGGGCCTCGGCCAGGAGTGGCTGGAGCCTCCCGGGGCCAAGCCGCCGAAGGATGAGGAAAGACGATCAGGAGGGATGAGATGAAGGCCGTCTCGGGGTTCGATTTCGCTTCGGGAGTCCTGATGTTCGGCTACTGGCGCCGCATCCGGAAGCCCGCGTAGCAGGTTGCTGAAAAGGGTGTGGGATGACGTTACGAGCGCCGCGGAGTCAGATGCAAGGAAGCGCGACGACGGCGATGCCTTCGCATCGTCGAGGAGCGATGACGCCGCAGATGGCCCCGCGCCGCCGTAACCCGAAGGGTGGACGGCACTTTGCCGGCGCCCGCCAGCGATCGATGACGGTCCGAGTCGCAACAGAGCGGAACGGGCGCCGGATGCAAAGTGCCGGACACGACGCCCGCATCCATTTTTCAGCAGCCTGCTAGGGGAAGCCGGACGCATGTCGCCCGCCGAGAGCCCCAGGCGCTCCCTGATTCTGGCCGGCGGAGGAATGCGCGTGGCCTACCAGGCCGGCGTGATCCGCGCGCTCGGCGAGGCCGGGCTCGTCTTCGCCCATGGGGACGGCACGTCGGGCGGGATTCTGAATCTCGCCATGATCCTCTCGGGGCTTTCGCCCGATCAGATGTGCGAGCGGTGGCGCACGCTGAAGGTTCAGGACTTCGTGTCGCTCCTGCCCCTCGAAAGCTACGTGAAGCAGCCGGGGCTGCCGGCGATGGGAGACGCCGACGGCATCCGGGAGAAAGTCTTCCCCCATCTCGGAATCGACGTCGATCGCATCCGGTCCTTCCGAGGCATGGAGGGGACCTTCAACGTCTGCAATTTCTCGCGCAAGACCAACGAAGTCATCCCCCATTCCCGCGTGGACATCGATCTGCTCGTCGCGGGGATATCGCTGCCGATCTTTCTGCCGCCCATCCCGAAGGGGGGCGACCTCTACACCGACTCCGTCTGGATCAAGGACGCCAACCTGATGGAAGCGGTCCGGCGGGGCGCCGAAGAACTGTGGGTGGTCTGGTGCATCGGCAACAGCCGGGAGTATCGGCCGGGCGTGTTCCATCAATACGTTCACATGATCGAGCTCAGCGCCAACGGAGCGCTCTTCGAGGAGTTCGAGCGCATCAAGGAGATCAACGCTCGCATCCTGCGGAAGGAGCCTGCGTACGGCCAGACCCGGCCGATCCGCCTGCACCTGATCCGGCCGGAATATCCCCTGCCCCTGGACCCGGAGCTCTATCGCGGCGACATCGACACCGCCTCGTTGATCGCGATGGGCTATGCCGATGCCAAACGTTACCTGGCCGAGAGAACCGAGGAAGGACTGCCCCTGGAACCGGAGACGACGCAAATGAAAGACGCCAGGCTCGGGATCACGTTTCGAGAAACGATGACCGGCAACTTCTGCCTCGGGGAATCGGACCCGGCGAAGGGCGCCCGCAAGGGCCAGGCGGAAGGCACGACCCTCTCCCTCCATGCGGCCATCGAGATCTCCGACATCGAACGCTTCGCGCGCGAGCCCGGCCACGCCGGACGGATCACGGGACACATCGACTTCCCCGCCTTCGGAGGCCAGATCCCGGGGAAGAGCGGCGTGTTCAATCTCTTTTCGCCGACCGACCAGCCGAAGCTGAAGCGAATGGTGTACGAGCTCGGATTCGAGCACGACGGCCGGAGCTACTACCTCGCCGGGAACAAAGAGGTCCGCAACGATTCCAGCTTCGACCTCTGGACCGACACGACGACCCTGCTGACGCGCCTGCACGAGGGGAACGACCGGAGCGCACCGGTCGTCGGCGCCGGAATTCTCACGCTCGGGCCGACAGACCTGGTCAAGCTCGCCTCGACGATCCGGGCCACCAACGCGAGAGGCGTCGCTCGAGAGCACGAAGGCCGTCGCCGAATTCACCCGGTTCTTCCTGGGCGAGCTCGCGGACTCCTACTTGAAGCCCGCTCCTCCCCACGCCTCCGCCGCGGCGCCCCGGGCGCGAGGCCTGAAGCGATCGCCCCTCATGAACTTCGACGCGATCGTCATCGGAAGCGGGTTCGGCGGCGCCATCGCCGCCTGCCGTCTGGCCGAGGCCGGATACAAAGTCCTGATCCTCGAGCGCGGGCGGCGATGGGACAGGACCAACTATCCCCGCAAGCCGGAGGATCCGTGGGTGTGGAACCAGCGCTGCCCCGAGCGGGAGAACGGCTGGCTCGACCTGCGCACCTTTCCCGACATGACCGTCGCCCAGGGCGCGGCCGTGGGAGGAGGCTCGCTCATCTACGCGAACATCTCCTGCGAGGCGCCGCCCGACGTGTTCGCGTCCGGCTGGCCCGCCGAGATCACCTACCGCGAGCTCGAGCCGTACTACGCCGCGGTCGGGTCGTTCCTCAACGTTCAGAAGGTCCCGCGCGACGCAATGGACGGCCCGGATGAAGCTCATGAAGGAAGCCGCCGAAGCCCTCGGGCACGGCGACCGCTTCAAACCGCTCGAGCTCGCCGTCTCCTTCGATCCCGACTGGACCTACGACCAGGACGACCCGCACGCCGAGGCGAAGTCGAAGAGGTTCATCAACGCCCAGGGCGTCGAGCAGGGAACGTGCGTCCATCTCGGAAACTGCGACATCGGCTGCGACGTGGATGCGCGCAACACGCTCGACCGCAACTACATCCCCCGGGCGGAAAAACACGGAGCGCAGGTGCGGCCGCTCCACCTCGTCACGAACATCGAGCCGATCGAGGGCGGCTTCCGAGTCCACTTCGACGCTCTCGCGGCGGGGCGCCGCGTCCCCGGAAACGAGACGGCGCGGATCGTCGTCGTGGCGGCCGGCTCGCTCGGCTCGACCGAGCTGCTCCTCCGGTGCCGCGAGGTCACGGGGAGCCTGCCCGCGCATCAGTCCGCGGCTGGGGCAGAACTGGAGCAGCAACGGCGACTTCCTGACGCCCGCGATCTACGTCGACCGGCCCGTCTCCCCCACCCGGGGTCCCACGATCTCGAGCGCCATCGACTTTCTCGACCGGAGCGAGGACGGGCAGTCGTTCTGGATCGAGGACGGAGGTTTCCCCGATCTCATGGCGGACTACTGCCGCCGCTGGCAGCAGAGTGCGCCCAGCGGTCTGCGGGCCCGGCTCCTCGTCGACTGCCTGCGGAATCTTCGTCCGGGACAGCGACTCGTTTCGCGGAGTCATGCCGTGGTTCGCTCAGGCCGTCGATGCCGCGAACGGCGTGCTCCGGCTCAAACGGGTCGACGGCGATCATGTTCTCGACCTCTCCTGGGACGTCGCGCAGTCCATCCGGGCCGTCGACGCCGTCGCGAGGATGCATCAGCGGCTGGCCGCCGCGACGGGAGGAATCGCGATGGTGCCGCCCGCATGGTTCCTGTCTCACGACCTCGTCACCCCCCACCCTCTTGGTGGCTGCAACATGGGGGATGGCCCGTCCAACGGGGTCGTCGATCACGCGGGCGAAGTCTTCGGCTACCCGAACCTCTACGTCGCCGACGGCGCGATCATCCCCGAGGCGCTGGGAGTCAACCCCTCGCGCACCATCGGAGCGCTCGCGGAGCGGATCGCCAGGATCCTCGTCTCACGAGCGCGATGACTCGCCCTTCGCCGTCAGGCAGTGCCCTCGCGCCGGACCCGAGCGAGGGCCGCTTCCAGCTCCCGCAGCGCGTTCTCGAGCGACTGTCCTTTCTCGCCTTTCTCACCCGCCGCGAGCGCCGCCGACCGCGGCGCGTGTGACTGGGCGACCACGCCTTCGGCCGCGCGGCTCAGGTCGTCCAGCCGCCGCCCCGTCTCCTCCACCTCGGCCCGCGCCCCTCGCGCGCGATCCTCCGCCCGGTCGCGCGACTCGGCGGCTCTTCGCGCATCGGCGAGGGCGCTGCGCGCCGCGCTCTCGGCGCCCTCGGCGCGCGCCTCCGTGCTGACCTTGTTGAAGTAGTAGCCGATGACGACGCCCAGCACGGGGTTGATGATGAGCAGGAGATCCTTGGCGCGCGCAAATCGGTCGTCGTCGCCGATGTAGCGGAACGCGAGACCCATCATCGCCAGGGCGGCGAGGATGACGAGGAGGGCGATCAACGCCGCGACCCTCTCGCGGAAACGGCTCATCGTCGTGACCGGCGGGCTTCCGCCGCTTCCTTCTTCCCGCATCGGCTCTCTCGTCATGGGATCCCTCGCTTCCGGCCGGGACGCTTGCGTCGACACACGTCGCCTCGCGTTCCCGTGGACGATCTCGGCTGGGAGGCTTCCCGGCTGCGAAGAGACGGTGAGGCCCGGCTCACCTCGCCCGGCCGGCCAGCCGGCGCAGACACTTTCTTTCGATCTCCCGGACAGACCCGCGCGTCAGGTGCGCCGTCTGCATGAGCTCCCGCTGCGTGTAGCCCTCCTCGAAACGGAGCTCGTAGAATCGGCGCAACGGGAGCGGCAGCTGCCGCGCGCGGGCGTGAACCAGGAGGGCCACCTCGGGGGTTCCCGATCGCCCCTCCGCCATCTCCGCGCCGACGGCCGCCGGAAGCCGATCCGCACGCCGTTCCCGCTTGTAGATCTCGACCGCCAGATGGTTGGCGGTGTGGAAGATCCAGGTCTTGTTCACGAGACGACCCGGGCCCGCCTTCCAGAGCGCGAGGCAGAGCTCCTGGTAGAGGTCCGGAGCGTCGGCGTCCGAGAGGTGGTGCGTGTAAGCGACCCGGCGGGCGACGTGGCGCACGTAGGGCAGGTGATTCGAATCCAGCCACTCGCCTACGGGTTGCTCGAACATCGGGTTTGCCAGGGTGTCGTCGCGCGGATTCTACATCGGCGGCGCGAGAATGCCTCGCCGGGCTCCGATCGGCCGCGAGGCGCGAGAGCAGGATTCGATCCGGGTCAGCCGCCCGCACGCCCGAAATGCACGTAGCGCGGTTCGATGTCGGTGCGCGCCCCGCCTCCCTGCAGGGTGTAACCGACCGCCACCCACGTGGCCGCCTGCGGGAAATGACGCCGGCAGGTCAGGTAGTCCCCCCACTTGCCGTCGATCGGGCCATCCGAGCCGTTTCGCGTCACGCGAAGCCGCCAGAGATTCGCCCCGTCGTCCCGGAATCCGACGACGTGGCCGGGGTGGCGTGTCCCTCCGCCCCGGAAAACGGTGATCCCCACTTCTCCGCCTTCGTTGGGGTACGCGTCGGGGTACGCGTAGGCGAATGCCGAGTTCCAGATGTCCGGTTCGTCCACGACCTGTTTCGTGCCCTCATCGATCCGGACGATCCGCACGAACGGCCTGGGGCGGTCGGGCGGTCTCGCGTTCGCCGACCACATGACGCCGATCCGCCCCTGCGCGATCCAGGCGCCCGTGATGCGTGAGTCGCAGCGTCCCAGCCAGTTTCGGCCATCGGGGCCCGGGGCCGAGTAGCTTCCCTGGAGCCAGGCCGACACGTCGACGTCGTCGAACGTCACGCCGGAAGCGCTCTCGGGCCAGGAGAAAACGCGCAACTGCGAAAGATTGTTGTGACTGACGATGTACATGCGATCGTGCGCGCCCTGGGAGCACCGGAGCGAGAAGTTCTCGGTGCTCTCGAAGTACTCGTAAGTCAGATCGCCGCCCCCGGCCAGGGCCTCGAGGGGCAGCCGGAAAACGACCGAGCGTGTCCAGCGGTCGTCGGCCACCGTAAAGACGTTGCTCCCGACGTACAGGAAGTTGTCGGACAGGGCGGCATGGTTGTAGTCGAACCATTCGCCGGCCCACTCGGGATTGGTCGTGACCGGCCGAAAGTCCCAGAAGTGCCAGACGTCGTCGCCGAGCGTGGGCCCGCGCTTGACCGCGATCCGCAACGTGTTCGTGTCGCCCTTGACGACATATTGCAGCAGCCAGACGGTCACGTCGCGGCCGGGGACGTAAATGGCGGTCTGATCGCAGCAGAAGCCGTCGTCGGCGGGAGGAAGCAGCGTGTAGGGATCGACGAACTGCCAGCTGCCGCCGTTGTCGAGCGACTTGCTCGCGTACCAGTTTCCGGTCAGGAACACCTGATCGGCGCTCGTCGCGACGCTGGGCTCGCCGACGGTGGACGTCTGTCCGTCAGTCGCAGTATCGGCGAGCGCCACATTCCTGAGGAAAACGACGGGGCTTGCCATGTCCTCACCTCATCGAGTGGCCGGACAACCTCCACTCACTCATCGCATTCCGTCTCCGGAACTTCCGCCGGCCTTCGGTCCGCGCGCGCGGGGCCCCCGGCGCCCTCCTCGAGGACAGGCCCGGGCCGTCTCGTGGGCCGAATGCGCTCCTGGCGAGCGTCGAGATCGTTCTTCGATGGCTTTTCCTCGGCGCCTGGCCGGCGCGTCGGTTCGACACGCCGGGCGGTTCCGGCGGACCCCTTCTTGACCGGGACCTTGCGAGCATCGTCTTCGGTTGCCATCGCATCGCTCCTTCGGAATTCGTGTGTTCGGAGGCTACGGCCAGTTCGAGCGACCCCAGGCCATCAAATCACCCTCTCGAGCCTTTCCGGCGGCTCGTTCTCGCCGTGCATCCAAACCCCGAGCAAACTCCCCCGCCACCTAATCGCAGGATCGGGAGAGTTGGGCTAGACAAAAATCTCGGCGGCGGGAGGACCGCTCTCGGGGCAGGCGGCTCTTCGTTAGCCTCCTCACCTCGCCTTGCGGAGCATCAGGACCATGAGCGGCGACGTCCCGACCTGGATCCGGCCGATCTGCTCGAAGCCATGCCGCTCGTAGAGGGAGACGTTCTTCGGATTGGTGGACTCGAGGTAGGCCGGGAGGTGGTCCCGGTCGCATCGGGCGAGCGCGTGCCGCAGCAGGGCCGAACCGTGTCCCTGGTTCTGCCGGGACGGGTCCACGCCGATGAGCGGCAGGTACCAGTGCGGTTCCGCGGGGTGATGGCGGGCCTGCTGCTCCAGCAACGCGGCGGCATCGGCCTTGATGGACGCGGGGCAGGTCCGCTCGAGGATCTCCCCCATTGTCTCCTCGTCGGGGTGAGTGTCCGGAGGCAGCCAGAGCGCCGCCCCGGCGGCGCCCTCGATGAAGTCCGCCGAGCCGTTCGCGAAGGCCGGGGCGCCGAAGGCCCGGACGAAGGTCGGGAACTCTTCGAGGAACACCTTGGGATCCGGAAAGCACCAGCGCGCCATGGGGTCGGCGCCGAACGCCAGAACGATCACGTGAATCGCGGAGCCCTCTTCCGCGGCTGAGGCCGGCCGCACCGTTGATTCCGTCATGAGCCTCTCCTCCCGGAGCAGTGTATCGAACGCCCTCAGCGCTCTTCGGGACCCAGCACGGGTTTGATGTCCACGACCGGCGTGCCGTCGACGGCTTCCAGGGGGCCGACGCGCAGCCGATTTCCCTGGATCGCATGAATTGTCACGCGATGCAGCCCCAGCGGATTCGGCCGGTCCGGAGAGCGCGTCGCGAACACGCCGGAGAGCGCGTACCGCTTGTCCGACCGCGGCCGGACACGGAGGACGTCGCGGCGGGCGCGGTGGAGCCAGGTGACGAGGAGGATCTCGTCGCTAGCGGCGAGGCCCTGAAGGCCGCGCGCGGCCCACGGGTGCACCTCGACCCAGGCGTCGGGAGCGCCTTCGTGCCCCTGCCGGGGCGCCCGCCCTCGGGCACGCAGCTCGGAGCGGATCACGCCGATCGGCCTCAACCGCATTTCAGTCACCAAGGATCACTGCCCAGCCACGCGTCGTCGTTCATCGGTCACATTCTCCCTTCACGCGTCACGCTTCGTTCCGCACGCAGCCTGACGACTCTAAGGAAACCGTTAAAGCGTATCGACGGCTGCACCCTTCTTGCATCTCGCGACTCTCTCTTGTCGGAGGCCGAGCCCCGCAGGCCCGCTCGCCGGACCTCTCGACGCCGGACCCCGCCGGAGGTCGACATGCGCCAGCCGTTTCGCTTTCTCGCCGTCGCCGGAATCGGCATCGCCAGTCTGGTCCTCCTGACCGCCGTCGGGACCAACGCCGGTGTTTCGAAGCGCGCGCGTCCCAAAAGCGGCTCGGACGCCGCCATCCTGCAGCACGCCCAGAAATCCATCGAGGAAGGCAAGAAGACCTTCCGTTTCGACACCTTCCGGGACGAGATCTTCTGGGGCGACACGCTACGGCTCCATGAGGCCATCGCCGGCGAGGACAACGGCGGCGTGGGCGACGGCCTCACCCCGGCCGAGGCTCTCGCGGTCGGGCTGAAGGTGGACGTCGACGCCCTCCCGGGCTCGCTCCAGAGCGACCTGCGGCACGACCGCGTGAACCTCGACGATCCCGCGGTCACCCTGGCGCTCCTGAAGCTCAATGCGGTGGTCGGCGTAACCGGCTTCTTCGAGGGAGACTCGCTCCAGTCGGTCGGTATCCAGTGCGCACTGTGCCACTCGGTCGTGGACGATTCGTTGGCCACGGGAATCGGACACCGGCTCGACGGATGGGCCAACCGCGACCTGGACGTCGGCCAGGTCATCAACCTCGCGCCCGATCTGTCCGCTCTCAATACGCTGCTGGGAACCACCGACCAGCAAACCCGGGACGTCGTGACGAGCTGGGGCCCAGGCAAGTTCGACGCCGAGCTCATCCTCGACGGCAAGAACTTCCCCACGCTCATTCCGCCGGCCTTCGGCACGGCGGGCGTCAACCTCCACACCTGGACCGGCTGGGGCTCCGTGACGCACTGGAACGCGTTCGTCGCCAACCTCGAGATGCACGGCGTCGGCCGCTTCTGGGATCCGCGGCTGAACGACGCGACCCGGTTTCCGATCGCCGCCGCCAACGGCTTCGGCAACCTCAACCCGCTCCTGAGCCCCGAGGAAGACCGCATCACTCCAAAGCTCGCCGACCTCCACTTCTACCAGCTCGCGATCCCGGCACCCCCGCCGCCCGCGGACAGCTTCGACGCGGCCGCGGCGGCCGACGGCGAGGACCTCTTCGTCGGCAAGGCGAAATGCAACACCTGCCACGTCAAGCCGCTCTTCACCGAACCCGGCTGGAACCTCCACACCCCGGCAGAGATCGGGATCGACGACGTCCAGGCCGAACGCTCCCCCGACCGCCGCTACCGGACCTCACCCCTCGGAGGACTCTGGACGCACACGAAGGGCGGCTTCTACCATGACGGCCGCTTCGCGACGCTTCTCGACGTCGTTCAGCACTACAACGACCACTTCAACCTCGTCCTGTCGCCCGAGGAGATGGACGCGCTCGTCGAGTATTTGAAGTCGCTGCCGAGCGGCGAGTGAAGCCCCCCGATCCGAGACCGGCGCTCGGCGGACCGCCCGGCGGACCCGCCTAACTCTTTGTCCATTTCCAACCTCAGACGACGCCACTAAAGAACAGAGGCTCTCTTGGGACTTGTCGTCCGGCCGAGAGCCTCGAAGACTGGCGAGGACCGTGGCGACCTGCCTGGAGGATCCGTCGATGACTTCTGCCCTCACTGACACCGCGAGAGCGGATTCGCAAACGAGCCCAGGCCGTACTGGGGCTATCACCTGATTCTCGATTGTCGCGGGTGCGACGTGAATGCCGTCCGCGACCGCCGGACGATACTCGTCTGGGTCCGCCACCTGGTCGAGCGAATTGGCATGCGGGCCTATGGCGAGCCGCTGTGCGAGCATTTCGCCGCGCACGACCCCGATGCAGCCGGGCACTCGCTCGTCCAGTTGATCGAGACCAGCTCGATCACCGGCCATTTCGTCGACCGCAACGGCGATGCCTACATCGACGTCTTCAGCTGCAAATCCTTCGACATCGAGACGGCACGATCCCTCGTCGAGGAGTACTTCCGGCCGGCCGCGGTCCGCGTAACCTATCTGACTCGTCAGGCCTGACGATGAGCCTGCTCCTCTCCCTGCTCGCCGCAGGCGCCTATACGGTGGGAGGACTCTTCATGAGGAAAGCGGATGGCTTCGCTCATGCCCTGCCCGGCGTCATCGTGTTCGGCTGCTTCTGTCTGGGAGCCGCGCTGCAGACCCTGGCCATGAAGCGTTCCGAGCTCAGCGTCAACTACATCCTGGTGCTGGGACTCGAGGCCGCACTCGCGTTGCTGTTGAGCGTCGCCTGGCTGGGAGAAGGAATGTCGCCGCGCAAACTCGCCGGCCTCGCGCTGATCCTGGCGGGAGTCATGTGTCTGCGGCTACAAGAGAGGCCGAAGACCCCGGCCTCGCAGGAACCCGCGGTCCGTATGCCGCGGCGGCCATGTCCGGTTCGCCGCGGGGCGAAGCGCTCCGAGAGGCCCGGCCGCAGACGGCTCGGGGCACTCCGCCACGCACGAGCTACTTCCGTCGCTGTCAGAACACGAGCCACGCCCCCTGCCGGTAGTTGGGAACACCTCGCCCAGCAGCCAACGCGGTCACGGAGCGGCGAGGAGCTTTTCGATGGCCGCCACGGCCGTTCGATCCGCCAGGGCCCAGGCCCGATAGACCGGCAGACATTCGCGGAGTCGTTGCCTGTCCTCGGCCCGCCCCCGCTGGAGCACGCGCGCCCGCCCGAGCTCGCACGAGGCCTCCGCGCGCCGGATGTGCTCCGGCTCATCGCCGATGAAGTAGTCGAGCGCCGCAGCCAGCTCCGCCTCGGCCTGGTCGGGACGTCCCGCCTCCACCAGCATCCGTCCGAGCACCACGCGAGCGGCGGCCAGGTTCCAGGCCGCGCGGCGGCCCGGCTGCTGCTGCAGATTTTTCACCGCGGTGCTCGCCTCCGCCAGGGCCTCGTCGCGCCGGCCGAGGCGAAACAGCACCTGAGCGCGTTGCGCGCGAATCAGCCACACTCCGAGTCTTCGCCGGCGTCCCGTCCGACAGGTATCGAGTTCGCCCGATCCATCCAACCCAGGGCCTCCCCGTAGCGCCCCTGCATCTCCAGGACACGACCCACGTTCCGCGCCGTGTTCCGTGTCCGCCAGTGCTCCTCTCCAAACAGCGCGCGATGCGTCTCGAAAGACGCTCGCAGCGAGCGTTCGGCCTCGAGATGCTTGCCCGCGTTGGCCTGGTCACGGCGAGGTTGTTCAGCAGCTCAGCCACCGCCGCGCTCTCCGCTCCGAGGACCTGTCGCCCGATCTCGATCGCTTCGCGCTGCATCGCCTCCGCCTGCCCGTGTTCATTCAAGTTTCCCAGCGTGGCAGCGAGATCGTTGCGGATCGAAATGTTGATCGGATGCCTCCGGTCCTCCGGCCTCGGGAAGACCGCGAGGGCCTCGAGATAGAGGTCGCGGGCTCGCGGGTATTCGCGGCGCTGCCGTGATACCCGGCGAGGACGAAAGGCTCTGGGCGAGGTCGGGATGTGCGTAGGCAGCGTGGCCCGGCGGATCTCCAGAGCCTGTCGAAACATCTCGCCCGCCCTTTCCAGATCGTGTCCGGCCATCACCGCTCCGAGAGCCTGAAGCACACCGCCGTCCGCGCATGCTCGGCGCCGTACACTCTCCGATGCCGCTCCAGAGACTCTTCCAGCAGCGCTCGAGACCGCTCGGCGTCGCCTCCTTCGTGGCAGACCTCCCCCAGCGCCTGCAGCGACTCCAGCGTCTCGGGGCGTCCGGTCCGACCAGCCGACGGCGCTGCTCCAGGCTTCCTCGAAGGCCTCGCGCGCCTGGCCGTACTGGCCGCGTGTCTTTGGATCAGACCGAACACGTGCTGCAGGCTCGCCCGCACCACCGGCACATCGCGCAGAAGCTCCAGCGAGCGCGCTTGCGAGCCGCGGAGAAGCTCCCCGACGGGCATCCGTCGCCGTCAGGCCTCACCGACGGTTCGTGTCTCGAACAGGTCGAGGAGACGCGGCCACCTGCTCGGACGCGTCGCGTTCCCGTTGCGCCACGCGCCGCTGCTCGGCCAGCACGCGCGCCTGCCATGCGGAGACGCCGCCGAATGCCGCCAGGCTTGCCACGAACACGGCGGAGACGGCGACGGCCAGCCGGTGGCGACCCACGAATTTGCGGACGCGGTAACCCACGGTGTCCGGTTGCGCGAGCACGGGCCGCCCGTCGAGGAAGCGACCGATCTCATCGCCGAGCTGCCCGGCCGACCCGTACCGACGCACCGGTTCCTCGCGCAGGGCCGTGAGAACGATCCGATCGACATCGCCGCGGAGGCGTCGCGCCAGCCGCCGCCGGTCGCAGACTCACCTGCCGCGAGAACGCTCCTCCGGACGGCTTCGCTCGGAGGCGTGGCGGTCGTCGGCGCGCCCTCGCGAGCTCCGCCGTCATGACGCGTCCCTTCGGCCACGGGACGAACACCTGCGAGCAGCTCGTAGAGCACGACTCCCAGCGCATACACGTCTGTGGCGGTCGTGATGGTCCCGCCGTGACGCTGCTCCGGAGCAGCGTAGTCCGGCGTCAGCGTTCGCATCTCGGTGAGCGTCTGCAAGCCTCGATCCCCCACGCCTGGGATCGAGCAGCTTGGCAATCCCGAAGTCCAGCAGCTTCACGGCGCCGGCCGCCGACACGAGAATGTTCGACGGCTTGAGATCGCGGTGCACCACGAGGGCCTGGTGCGCATGCTGAACGGCGTCGCAGACCACGCGGAAGAGACCTCAGGCGCGCCTCCAGAGACAGAGACTCGACTGCCGCACCAGTCGGTGATGGGGACCCCGTCCACGAGCTCCATCACGAGGAAGGGCGTGCCGTCGGGGGCGAAGCCGCCGTCCAGGAGCCCGGCGATGTTGGGATGCTGGAGCGACGCCAGCACCTGCCGCTCGGTGCGGAAGCGCTCGCCGGCATACGGATCGCGCGGGCCCGCCCGCATGCAGCTTGATCGCGACCTCGAGCTGATACTGGCCGTCGGCGCGTGCGGCGCCGTAAACGCAGGCCCATGCCGCCGCGTCCGATGACACGGTCAGCCGCCAGGGTCCGAGGCATTGGCCCAGCCAGAGATCGTCATCGGCTCCGAGGCGGGCTCCTCCACCGACGAGTCGCTCGATCGAGAGAGCCCCGTCCCGTCAGCGACCGCCAGCATCGCCTCGACTTCCGTGCGGAGAGCGACTTCGCCCGCACAGGCACGGTCGAGGAAACCGGCGCGCGCCTCGGCCGGCAGCGCGCACGCCTGCTCGAACACCTCCTCGAGACGCTCCCAGGTCACGGCATCCCCTATGACGCGGCGGCCACGTCTCCGATCTCCTTTCGAAGCCATGCCCGCGCCGTGGTCCAGCTCCGCTGCACGGACTTCGTGGACAGATCGAGCACCCGGGCGGTCTCTTCGAGGGTCAACCCGCCGAAGACGCGGCACTCGACGACTTGCCGCGCCCGCTCGTCGAGCAGCGCCAGGCGCTCGAGCGCCAGATCGATGGCCAGAACTTCTTCGACTTCGAGAGCGGTCAGCAGGGCAGGCTCCGCGCCGGGCCCGAGCGGCTCCGCCTTTTGCGCTCCTCCCCGCTTCAGCCGCTTGCGCGCCCGCGCGTGGTCCACCAGGATCCGGCGCATCGTCGATCCCGCGATAGCCAGGAATCCCATCCGGTCCATCGCCGCCAACTGGCGCTGCTGGAGCAAACGCAGGTAAACCTCGTGGACCAGGCCCGTGGCCGAAAGCGTGTGCCCGGGCGACTCACGGCCCAGCTCCCGTCGCGCGAGGTGACGCAACTCCTCATAGATGAGCGGCACGAGGCGGTCCACGGCATGCCGATCACCGGCCCGCCACTCGGCCAGAACCTGTGTCACCTGACCGCTCGTTTGGCCCCCATCGAGTGTCGAGAACTTCACCCGCTTGCCTCGAATCAAACCCTACGCCCGTTCCGCAGAGACGGTCAAGATCGGATGGCTCGCGCGAGCGTTCTGGCCCGAAGGCCAGCTCACATCTGGTGGGCCATCCACTCGGCGACGCGGTCGTCGCCCGTCACGGGAAGTAGCTCGGTCAGCTCCTGCGACCGTGAGAAGTCCTTTTCGAAGAGGTCTAGCCGCATCTCCTCGGCGAATCCGGGGGCCGAGGTCGCGAGGTCGGCTTCGAAGTTCATCCGCAGCGACAACTTGTTGAAGTTGCAGGAACCGATGACCGACCAGCCGTCGATGAGCGCGGCCTTGTGCGGAGCATGTAGCCGGAGAGCGGAGCCGGCGAACCGGCTCCGCTCGAGGTATGTCCGGCCGATTCCGCCTTACTTTTTCCCCGGCGGGTAGTGGAGAGCGAGAAGCTGCCCTCCTTCCACCAGCTCTTCGTCCGTGTCGTAATGCGCCTGGACATCGAGCAGAAACCAGCCCTCGCCGAGTATCGACGAGACGTCGATGATCCCCGAGGACTCCTCGTCCACCGTCAGGAAGTCCTCTCCATCCGGCAAGAAACGCTCCGGGTCATGCTGCGCGAGGAGCGAAAACTCGTCTTCGGCAATGCTGTACCGCCAGACCTTCGCGAGGTGCACGTTGTTCCCCGTATCTTCCTGAATGAGGACCTGCCCCCGTCCGGAGACGGTCATGTTGTCCATCATTTGCTGGCCCTCGCTGCCGTCGAGGAGCATGTCGATCTGGCCTCCCAGAGCGGGATCGCTGGCGTCGTCGAAGCGGAGCCTCCAGAGACGGCTGTTGTTCCCGTCAAAAGTCGCGGTCGTCACGAAGTAGAAATCGTTCGGGTTGCTCGGATCCCAGAACCCGTCCTCGGGCCGACGGAACTGGGTCACCGCGTTAGCGAGGCTCGCGGCATCGAGCTGGGCGCCCGTGAGGTTCTCCACGTTGCCGAAGCTGTGCAGGGAAAACGCCGTGCCCGAGGGGATTCCGTTCGCGGCATCCTCGACCGGGTTGCCCTCCACCGTGACGCCATAGAGGACGCCGTTCGTGAGGCCCGCCTTGTCCACGGCGCTGCCGGTGTCGGTTTTCTCTCCGACGTAGACATACAGCTGGCCGAGCGGATTGGTGTCGTCGAGGCCGATGGTCACCGTTCGCGCTCCTGTCCCGGGGTTGGCGAGCGAGTTCTCCCAGCTGAATTTCCCCAGCCGTGGAAGCTCGTAACTCGTTCCGTCGAGCCCGTGCGCGAAAGCGCGCCCCTCGGCGCCGACCTCCTCGCCGTCCATGAAGAGTCTCCCGTCGTACCCCAGGCCGCTGTCGGCGTCGTAGAAGGCGGAGTGCGCCGGAAGGTCCGCCGAGCAGAGCCGCGCGATGGCGACACTCTGTGCGGGCGGGTTGTAGGCCGAGGTCGTCGTGTTCCATGTGGCGACGTTCTGGATCAGGTCCTCTCCGTGCAGCACCTCGAGGGTCGACTTGTCGATGATCCAGCGGGAGACGAACGCGCCGTTCGCACCGTGAGCGCGCGTAATGCCCAGGCCCGACGGAATCTCGTGGTTCATCAGCACGGTGAAGGTGCCGTCACCGTTGTCGAACGCGCCCAGGCCGTCGGGAATCCCGACCATCCGATACGGGGTGACCCCGTCCGGCTTCATGTTCACGCTGTCGCCGACCGTCAGTATCGACTTCGTGACGACGCCCGGAACCGCGCGCACGACGTAGGGAGACTCCGAGCTGCTGGGACCCTGGATGTCGTTGGCTCCGGCTGTGCTTGCCACGAACAGTGCAAGCGCCGCCGCGGCCACCATCAGATGCTTGGAAGGGAGACGAATACTCACCACCAACCTCCTTGGAAAGCTCGGGGCCACCCCGGCCCCGGCACCCTAAGAGGTATGGCGGGCTCGTCAACATTCGGGGAAGCGCACGTTAACGTTCGGGGAAGTGGCGATTCGCGTGGCACGAGAGGTGCACGCCACCTTCTCGCCGGCGCTCTCGAGCGCAAGGCGATGCTGCAGGTCTGGAATGAACAGCGGTCTCTCCGCTCTAGCCAACTCTCGTCTCACTGTCACATTCCCTGTCACAAGCGGAAGGCATTCGTTCGTCAGTCCTCTGGCAAAGGAGAGAGGCGAGATGAACGCCCTTCCGATGAAGGTCTCTTGAGGAGGTAGTCATGCAGGCACGCCAGAGATTGCCCCTCGGCCGGCCGTTCAGCGCGTGTGCTGAGGGTAGGCCATCCTCTTCATGAGCGCTTCGAACCGCGGCTCTGAGCGCAATCGATCCCATTGGGGATCGGCCCTGAGGTCGCGGAGCATCGTGTCCCGAGCGGTGTAGGCTTGTTCGAGCCGGTCGAGTGCGGCCGCCGTCTCGCCGAGCCCGCAGTGCACGAGGCCGAGGAAGTACGGCGGTACGTACCGATCTCTCTCCCGGCTCTCGAGCTCTGCCAGCATCCGTCTCGCGTCGCTCGTGCGGCCGGCGCGTCCGTACGCATAACCCAGGTAGCCGAGCAGCCGCGAAATCCGTCCCGACCCCGCGAGGGCTTTCTCGAGGGCGGCGATCCCCTCGTCGTAGACGCCGAGCTCGACCAACGTTTCACCCAGGTACCACAGTGTCACGTAGTGGTTGGCGTCGATTGCGAGAACGCGTCGGTAGTAAGGAACGGCGTCGTCGAAGCGTCGCGCGAGGAAGCAGATCCATCCCCGAATGGCGGTGATCAGGAGGGAGAGCGGGTCCAGCTCCTGGGCGCGACCGAGCAGGACATTTGCGCGGTCGAAGGAACCGATGATGGCGAGATAGACGCCGAACCAGTAGTTCGTCAGAACCGAGTTCGGATCGAGCTCGAGGGCGCGCTCGTACTCGGTCATAGCCTCCCCCCAGGCGAACTCGAACTGCCACCGCACGAAAGCCAGAACGCGGTGGGCGTCGGCGGAGGAATCGTCGAGATCGAGGGCTTTCTGCGCCGCGGCAAGGATCCGCTGCACAACCTCCGGGGGCGCCACGATGCCGTAGTTGGCGAGCATGCTCAGGGATTCGGCCAGCCCCACGTAGGCCGGGGCGTAGGTCGGGTCTCGATCGATGCACTGCTGGAACAGCTCCAGAGCCGCGCGAAAACCGCTCTCGGTGCGCATTTCGCGGGCCTGACGTCCGCGCAGATCGAGCAGATAGACCTCAGGGTCGACCTTCCGCGGCGCCGGGCGCGTCGCTTCCCGGGGGGCCTGCAATGCGGCATTGACCTCCCGGGCGATGGCGCGCGCGAGCTCGTCTTGAAGAGTGAGGACGTCTTCGAGCTTGCGGTCGTAGCGCTCCGCCCACAGGAGCTCGTCGGTCGCGCCCTGGATCAGCCGGGCGCTGATGCGTACCCGGTCTCCCGCCCGGTACACCGAGCCCTCGACCACGGCGTCGACGCCGAGCTCGCTCGCGATCTGGCCCGGAGGCTTCCCGGTCCCCTTGTAGAGCATGCTCGAGCCCCGGGAGATGACCTTGAGCCGGGCCAGCTTGCCGAGATCGGTGATGAGGGCGTCGGTCATCCCGTCGGCGAAAAACTCCTCCTCCGGCTCGCGGGAGAGGTTGCTCAGCGGGAGCACAGCCAGCGCGGAGATCTGCGAGCTCGGGGCGGCGCCGCTCGGACGGGTCCGTCCGGCGGAAGCCTGGACCTCGCGGTGCAGCTCCTCGAGCTCGTTCGAAACGTCCAGAGCGGACTGAAACCGGCGGCGAGGGTCCCTCTCCAGGCAGCGCCGAACGATCCGCTCGAGATCCGCCGGCACATCGCCTCGGACCTCGCCAAGCGGCCTCGGCGTGTCCCGCAGGATCGACGAGATGAGTTGCGCGGAGGAACTGCCCTCAAACGGGCGCCGGCCCGCCGCCATCTCGTACAGGATGACGCCGAGGGAAAAAATGTCCGTCCGGTGATCCATTGCCTGGCTTTGCAGCTGCTCCGGAGACATGTAAGGGACCGTTCCCATCACGATGCCCTCGCGCGTCTGCACGTCGGTCGCCAGCTCCGAATCGACCGGCGCATTCCCGCCACCGTCGACCTTGGCCAGACCGAAGTCGAGGACTTTGACTCTTCCGTCCTTCGTCACCATCACGTTCGCGGGTTTCAAGTCCCGGTGAACGATGCCCTTCTCGTGGGCGGCGGCCAGCGCCTCGGCCATGGCCGCGGCAATCGCCACCAGTCTCTCGACCCGCAACGGACCTCCGGCGATGAGAAGGTCGAGGGACTGCCCCTCGACGAGCTGCATCGTCAGGAAGTGGACACCGTCGGCTTCCTCGACGGAGTAGACAGCAACGACGCCAGGATGGTCGAGCGCGGCGAGCGTTCTGGCCTCGCGCTGAAACCGCTGCAGACGCTCCGCGCTCGACGCCATCTCCGGAGGGAGCACTTTGACCGCGATCTCCCGGTCGAGCTTTGTGTCCCGCGCGCGGTAGACCTCCCCCATCCCGCCCGCGCCGAGAGGCGACAGGATTTCGTAAGGGCCAAGACGCGCACCGGCTGGAATCGTCATCGGATGACAATCCCAACAACTCTATCCCCGCGAGGGCATCCCGCCGCTCGGCGGGCGCGTGGGACGAGGCCGTCTCACATCTGGTGCGCCATCCACTCGGCGACGCGGTCGTCGCCCGTCACGGGAAGCAGCTCCGTCAGCTCGTGCGACCGCGAGAAGTCCAGCTCGAAGAGGTCGCGCCGCATCTCCTCCGCGAACTTCGGATCGGTGGTCGCGACGTCGGCTTCGAAGTTCATCCGGAGCGAGAGCTTGTTGAAGTTGCAGGAACCGATGACCGACCAGCCGTCGATGAGCGCGGCCTTCGTGTGGAGCATTCCCGGGTATCCGTAGACGCGGACGCCGTTCTCCATGAGCCGATTCGCCTTGATCTTGTTGTTGCCGTCCGTCGAGGCCATGTCCGCCTGCGACGGCAGGATGACGCGCACGTCCACCCCGCGACGGCGGGCGGCGATGAGCTCGCGAACGATCCTGTCGTCGTAGAGGTAAGGGTTCTCGATCCATGCATACCGCCGGGAGCGGCGGAGCGCCTCGCAAAGCGCGCGGAGGATGGAGGGGTTGAGCGTCTTCGTGTAGATGGGACGGATATCGACGTAGTCCGGGCTGTCGGCGGGCCCCTCGTAGTTCTTCTTGGCCGTCAGGTACGCGGCGGCGTAGGAGAGGTCCCCAAGGATCGAGGCATGGGCCCACGCGAGCTCGAAGTCGCGCTCGAACCAGCCTACGATCGGCCCTTGCATTTCGACCATCGCGTCGTGCCACTCGTAGCGATACTCCCGGCCCATGTTCATGCCGCCGAGGAGGGCGTACTTGCTGTCGATGGTGATCACCTTGGAGTGGTCGCCCATGGTCATGCCGTTCAGGAATGACCGCACGCGAACGTGCGAATCGTGTTCCAGATACTTCCGAATGTCCTTGGGCGGCACGAAGCCTTCGGGCATCGGGGTCCCCGGAGGCGAGCCGCCCGACCCCAGAGTGGTCACGCGATCGATCACGACCTTGGTGGAGGGAATCTCGAGCGACTGGCGGCGGACCCAATTGGCCACCTCGACCGCAACGTCGTCCGAGTCCCAGATGCACATCCGGAAGTGAAGCGACTCCTTCGCCTCCGCGATCCGCTGCTCGAGCACCGGAAAGAAGACGGGACCGTCGAGCAGCAGCCGGATCGAGCCCTTGTAGCGATGGGAGCCCATCATCGAGTCGAGTTTCGTTTCGAAGGCCGGCAGATCCATGCCCGGGCCCTCGGTCACGAGGGGCACGATCTCCGGAGTTGGCCAGCTCCTCGACCGGAGCATCACGGTCACCGTCTGAATGACGAAGTTGAAGAACCGGCCCACGTACGAGACGGGGTTCTTGATCAGCGAGAACAACTGCCCTTCGATGAGGCCGGCCCAGACCAGGTCCCAGCCCTGAGCCCGACGACGCCTGCTCCAGCGCGACTTCCGCGGAGCCCGGCCAGGTCGCCACGACGATGATCTCCTGGTCGAGATCGAACACGGTATAGACGGGAGCTCTCCCTGCGCGCGGCTCGCCCACGACGAGAATCAGCCTCTGCGGATCGCCCGCCTGGCGCTGGGCGTCTGCGACGACGGCGATCAGGATGCGGGCGAACTCCGTCAGGTTGACCCGGCGCACGATCCGCGTCCCGGGCGGCGCCTGAGCCGCCAGGACGGCCTCGGCACGGCCTTCCGAGTCGCGATACGCCACGAACTCGCGGTCGGACATCGAAAGGAATGCGCCCTCGCCGGCCACGGGAGGAGCGAGCCGATTCACGACCTCGGGAAGCAGCTCGCGAAACTGCTGGAGCGAAATGACCCTGGCTTCGCGGGCCGATGCGCGGACCTGCTCGACGTCTTCCGGGACTTTCTCGAGCAGACGGAGCTGCGAGGTGCGGAAGCGATCCTCGTCGGACTTCTCGACGCCATGGGCCGTCCAGCTGGCCTCGAAGACTTTCTGTTCCCCGTTCTCCCGAAACCGCAGGAACAAGCGCTGGTGGTAGACGTATGCGCTCAGGGTCGCATCGGGCGGCAGGGCATCGAAAGCGCGCCGTGTCTGCGTCTTGGTGACGCTGGCGCATCCGCCGGCCCATACCAAGACCGCGACCAGCCCGACCGCGCTCCGAAGGAGCGTCCCACGCAAGACCGTTTTCACGACGTCCTGCGGCCGATTCTCTCCCAGCTGCGTCCGCCCCGGAAACGAAAAACCGCGTCAGTCGGTGATCGTCAAGGTCCGGCTGGCGGTATCCACGGTCGCTCCGCCCGGAGCCAGCGTCATCGTGAGCGTCGCGGTCGCCGCCCGGTCCGCCCGGATGAGCCACGAGTCCGACTGCGAGCCCCCGGCCGCGATGGCCGGCAGCGTCTGCGTCGCTGTCTGCGGGTTCTCCAGGCGCATGGAGTCCGTCGGCGTGAACGTCGCTCGCACGCTGAAGCCGCTGGCCGGCGAGCCGCCCGCGTTCGCGACCGTGGCCGTGGCCGTGAAAAACTCCCCGCGGGGAATGCTCGACGGGACGCCGGTGAGATTGATGTCGAGCGCCGTCGCGCTCGGTGTCGGCGTCGGCGGCGCGGGCGTCGGTGTTCGAGTCGGTTTGCGCGTGGCGGTGCGGCACCGGCGTCGTCGGAGTCGCCGCGGCGGTCGGGGTAAGCGTCGGAGTGCGAGTCGCCGTAGGCGCTGCCGATGTTGCCGGCGTCGGCGTGCGCGTGCGAAGCATCCTCGAGCAGCTTCAACGCCTCTCGAAACCCTACGGAACGCGGATCGAGATCGAGGAGGGAGTCGGGGTCATCCGGCTTCCGTGAGGCCCGGCGCTCCGGCCCGGTGGTCGAAGCCCCCCGCGTTCGTGCGTCATCGGCCCTGGCGGAAGAAACCGGTCCGCAAGAGGTGAGCCGCGTCGCGCGCGTCCACGCTCTGGACCCGGGCGCGGTCGGAGAACCGATACGAACGGCCCGTCACCGCTCCCCGAGCGTAGATCGGCGCGCTCTCGAGATACCGGAGGATGACGGTTCCGTGCAGGGCCGTCGGCGCGGCGGCCGCCGCGACGCTAGCGAATCGTCCCTTCCCGTTCGGCGGCCGCGAAGTGCCGCGGAGCACTGACCGTCTCTGACCGCAACACGCCATCGGCCTGACCTCCTCGTTCGGATTCCTCGCCTTCGGGCACCGGGGTAGCCTCGGTCAGCAGCCGTTCGAGGCCGCACGCCGCGCCGGAGAGCGCCAGCCATGTCGGCACGAAGTCTCCGGCGCGCCGTGTGACGAAGAGCGTCAGCGGCGCCGCGACCCAGACGCTCGTGCACTGAAAGCAATCCATCAGGCCGCCCAGCGTGCCGCTCCCGAGCCGGGCCCGGAGGTTCGCCAGGACGTTCGCCGGACCGTCTTCCCTCGACACCATGTGACTCACGCGCCAGCCCGCGAGCGCGGCGAGGACGAACCGCGTCCAGAACCGGACGTCGTCGCGCGAGGCCTTCATCGCTCGATCACTCCTCGGGAGCCTCGAGACAGAATCCGCTGAAGTCCTCGTTGTAGCGACCCTGGAACCAGCCGCCTCCCGATCCGTTGCCGTAGCCGACGATCGTCCGGTCCTGGGTGCCGAGACGGGCGACGTACCCGCAGGGGTCCATCGGGCTCGTGTCCAGCGTCCAGGTGCCGGATTCGCCGGTGGTCGGCACGAAGTCGGGCGGTCCGTAGACCCGCGAGGGCGGCACGATGGCTGCGCCGTTCGCCGGCCCTGCGGGCTGGATCGTCAGATTGAGGTTTCCGAAGTGCTCGTCGGCGACGCTGTAGGTCCCGTGCAGTGTGACGCCCTTGGTGAACGTCCCGCACTCTCCGGCGGGCTGGACCGGCCCCGGACCCACTGAGAAGCCGGTGACGGCCAGATCGGCCGTCGGCCCGACCTCGTCCAGCCGGACGATGGCGTCTTGCCGCTGGGTGCCGTCGAGCAGGCATTGGATGATCCCGGCGGCGAACGTCTGGTTCGTCAGCGTGTCCAGAGCCTCGATCTTGATCTCCCAGCGTCCCGTCATCGGCGCGCTGGTGATCCACACTGCCGAGCAGCCGGTTCAGGCTCGACACGCGCCGCCAGGCGCCCGTCACGGGAGTTCCGTATTCGCGGTACGTGTAGTAGCCGAGCCATGTCCACGGACTGCACCATGGGGAAGGAGACGGCGGGACCGGGGCCGAACCCCTGAACGACAGCAATGTCGAACGAGTTCGCGAGCGGCTGGGGGCCTCCGGGCGTGTCCAGCGGATTGACCGTCACCTTGTACTTGAGAGTGTTCGGAACGGTGAGGGCGAGGGCGGCCGGGATCTCGCCCATGACGTACACGACGCCTCCGAACGGCCGATCTCCCGTCGCGTATCCCGTGCTCGGATCGATCGAGCAGACGTCGACGCCGTTGACTTCGTACAGGAAGGGGCTGAAGTCGCCAGGCTCGAGCACCGGCCCGGTGATGTGGACGAGCGTCTCCTCGCGATTGCCCCAGACCGGAACGTAGTTCGGGTCGCTGCACGGCGGGGGAACCTTCCAGGAGAGGATGGCCCGGATCTTGACGACCTTCGCCCCCTGCTCGCAGGGTTGGTGGTATTTCGTCAGGTCGACCGGCAGGTAAACCGAGAATTCGAGGCCGTCGCTCGGAATGTTCTCGACGTCGTAGACGCGGACCGAGGCCGTGCCCAGGCATGTCTCGAACGTCCCGTTGCCGTTGAAATCGCCCCAGAAAGTGACGTATTCGAGGCTGCCGTCCGTGCACGGGTCGCCGGAATAGCCCGACGACTCCTTGAGGCGAATCACGCCGACGAGGGCGCTCTGGCTGTTGTTGAGGCCGACGCAGACGAGCTCCTCATAGTGCGTGAGGCTCTCATCTGGGAAGAGCTTCCCGACGACGTCGGAGATGTTGATATCGAGCTTTCCGAATACGCCTTCGTAACCGGGCGCCATGAGCGATTCGGTCAGAGCGGGCTGGCTGATGAGCTTGTGCACTTCTCCGAGAGCGAAGCGGTGCGGGGGAACGTTCTTGCCGCGGTAAAGCTTCTGGAGCTCGGCCACGCTCAACGCCTTGGACTTGGCCACCGGAATCGGGTGGGTCAGATCCAGGGCCTTTTCGAGCGGCTCGGGAAGCTGAACCTGCAGCTCCTTGAGCGCGTCGGCGAGGATGATGATCTTCCACCCGTCGATCTGGATGTGGGTGTCGTGGACGTCTCCGAACACTGGCTGGAAGTCGGGGTCGTTCGGCGGCGGCTGCACGTTCCACGAGAGAATCGCCCGCACGAGCGCGAGGTTCGTGAAGAAGCAGAACTTCTTGGGAGGGTTGATGACCCGGGTCACGGCATACTCGAGCCGCTTCTCTCCCGACGTGCCCTCGGGGATGTTCCACGCCGTGAAGCTCTCCATGCCCTGGTCCTGCCAGGTCGCACCGTTGTCGAACGAGATGTAGAACCTCACGTATTCGGGGGTGCCCGGCGAGCAAACGTCGCCGCCGTAGCCCGTAGGTTGATTGATGAAGACGACGGCCTCGAGCCGGCTCAACTCAGGCTGAAACCCGACGCAGCCGAGCTCTTCCCAGGTGGTATTGCTCTGGATGGTGACCACCGGCTGGAACGGGCTCACCTTCAGGTTTCCGAAGTAGTTGGGGTTGGACAGCAGGAGCGCTCGAAACTGCGAACGTTCCTTCGAGTGCGGGGGTTCCTTGGCCTGGGTCGACGTCGGGGGTTTCGGCTTGGAGACCATCGTCTGCCCCTATTGCAGGTGTGGCGTGGCCCGGCTCGAGGACCATGCCGCGGGATTCTCGAAACGGGGCGTTCGCCGGCGCTCTGTCGGAAGCCGAGCTCCCTTCCGCATCGCACACCTCACGCGACGGCTGATCCCCGCGCGGCCTGGCGGCCGCGGATGATGCTTCACCTAAGAGATGAAATCGTTCGCGAAGCCGGATTTGCATCGCCGCGAGCCTCGGAGCGCGCGTGTGGCGCTCTCGGGGCGCGACACCGGGGATTTTCGTTGCGCGGCGAGACAGGCCTCGCGTACGATCCGTGCGGTTCGATCCCGGAATCATGGCGCCACGGCGGATCCCTGTGCCTTCCTCCGCCCCCGAGGCAGCGGCCACCGGCGTGCCGACGCGCGAGATCATCGCCTACGCGCGACGGCTGCTCCTCCGGCAATACCACGCGCATGCGCAGGACATCGACGACCTGATCGGCCAGGCGCTGCTGGATTTCGTCACCGTCGCCAGGGCCGGCCGCCCCTGCCAGGACGGGCTGTTTCTCGTGATCGTTCGCCGCCGCGCGTGCGACTTCTGGCGAAGGCGGCATGCCGAGCTCCCCCTCGACGCCGCCCGGGACGTCGGCTACCCGTTCGACGACACGCAGCTCCAGGGCCAGATCATTCAGCGCCGCCTCGCGCGAGCCACGCTGTCGAAGGGCCACCTCGCCAAAGGACCGGCTCCGGGCGATCATGGATCGCATCCTGGCCGGGTCGTCTTTCGGCGAAGCCTGCGAGGCGATCGGCATCCCGCGCGGGAGCCGGGAACGCTACCGCCATGCGCTCCAGGGCTTCGTCCAGACGCTCGTGCCCGGACACCGCGCGGACGGCGCGAGACGAAACGGCGAGGAATGACCCGCCCTACTTGACGAGCCCGACCGTGGCCGCGCCTCGCTTCGGTAGGTGAGCCGAGGCATCCCCGAGCGCCTCCCGTGCATCTCGAAGCCCTACGGCACGACGATCGAGATCGAGGACGGCGTCGGCGTCATCCGTCTGCGCTAGAACTGATACTTGTAAGCCGCCGGACCGAAGTTTCCGCCGCCGTCGTACCAGACGAGAAACCCGTCGGATTGACCGAGGATCTGGAACGTCTCGATCGGAACGCTCACGGTCGCTCGGGCGCCCTTGAACACGATCTGGGCGCCTCCGCGATCCGGAAAGTCATCCGAGCCGCTCATGCAGTCGCCCACGTCGCCGACCCATGGCTCGCCCAAGTCGAGGCTCGAGATGCCTACGTAGTACTCGGAGCCGTTGAGCCGCGGGATGCCCAAGTTGCACCCGGTCGCCTGGTCGAAGTCCGCGTTCACGTAGAGACCGGCGGTGAAGGTCCCGGCCGGCGGCTCCGCGAAATCGATCCGGAAGTAGACGTAGGTCGCGTCGTTGTCGACGAAGAGACGGGTGAAGTCGGCCGGGTTTCCCGGGGAGTTCCCGGCTGGATCCTCGATCAACGGGCAGCGGGGTTTTGGGGCTGACCCTTTTTCGTCTGGAGATCGTCCGGAGACTGTGCAAGCACCGGCGGGACCAGGGACAAACAGAAAAGCGCGGCAAGCCAGGTGGCACCCGGGCGCGGGGTTCTCGTCACTTCATCCTCCGTTCTGTCGGATTCCTGCGCGAAGCGTAGACCCGGCTATCACCCCAAGTCAAGGAAGCCCGGCCGGGCGGGCAGAAGACCGCTCAGAAGACCGTCGTACCGAACAGTCTGGCCAGCGCTGCGGTGAGGAGTCGGCAGCCGCGCGGCGCCAGGGCGATGCTAGATTTTCGGAGCGATGCGCTGCCCTTCTCCCGACGCGTGCGCCGCTCCATGAAAACGCCTCCACAGTCCTGCAGGCCGCCGGCCGCGAGGTGGTCATCACCAACCCGGGCAAGATTTTCTTCCCCGGGCGGGCCACACGAAGCTCGACCTGGCGAACTACTACGCGGCGGTGGCCGACGGAGCGCTCCGAGGCATCGCCGGCCGCCCGATCGTGCTCAAGCGTTACGTCGACGGCGCGGAGGGCGAGCCCTTCTACCAGAAGCGGGCGCCGGAACAGCACCCCGACTGGGTCGAGACGGTCGAGCTGCGTTTCCCCTCGGGCCGGACCGCCCGGGAGATCGTCGTGCGCGACGCGGCGCAGCTCCTCTGGATCGTCAACCTCGGCTGCATCGACCTGAATCCGCACCCCGTCCGCGCCGACGATCTCGAGCATCCCGACGAGCTCCGCGTGGATCTGGATCCCGGGCCGGGCGTCGCCTGGGACGACGTGCGGCGCGTGGCCCTCGTCGTGCGCGAGGTGCTCGAAGAGCGCGGCCTGCGGGGCTGGCCCAAGACGTCGGGGTCCCGCGGCATGCACGTCGACGTGCGCATCGAGCGGCGGTGGGGCTTCGACCAGGTCCGCCGCGCGGCTCTGGCCCTCGCGCGCGAAGTGGAACGGCGCGCCCCCGAGCTCGCGACGAGCAAGTGGTGGAAGGAGGAGCGCCACGGCGTGTTCCTCGATTACAACCAGAACGCGAAGGACCGCACGGTGGCCTCGGCCTGGTCGGTCCGGGCCACGCCCGACGCGCGGGTCTCGATGCCGCTCGAGTGGGACGAGGTTCCCGACTGCGACCCGGCCGCGTTCACGCTGGTCACCGCGCCGAAGCGCTTCGCCGAACGCGGGGACGCCGCGGCGGGCAAGGACGGCGCGCCGGGCTCGCTCGACGGGCTGCTCGAGCTTTCGGCGACCCAGGAGGCCGCGGGGCAGGGCGACGCTCCCTGGCCGCCCCACTACAGGAAACAGGCCGACGAGCCCCCGCGCGTCGCCCCCTCGCGGCGGAAGCCGGCCGGCGCGAAGACGCCCGGCGAAAGCCGCCGGAAGTCGACGCAGCCGCTCGTCACGGTCGCCCGGGCGAAGCACAAAGAAGACGCGCTCGCCGGGCTCGAGCGCTGGAAGGCGCGCCACCCGGAGGCCGCGGCGCACCTGCAGGTCGAGGATGTGCTCGTCGACTCCATGCGCGGCCGCTCGAGCACCTGGACGCGCATCCGCCTCAACCTGCGCCACGTCCCGGAGGAGCAACGCCCCGCCGAGGAGCCTCCGGACCCGGACTACGATCCCTGGAGCGAGTTCCGATCCGCCGCCTCGCGGCCGCGCGCGCCGAAGACGCGCTCGAGCTCGTAGGGCGGCGTGACTTCGAGCTGGTCGTAGCGGCAGTCGGCCGGCCGCTTGTCGGGACGCCAGCGGACGAACTGGGCGCCGTGCCGGAATCGCGTCCCCTGCATGTGGTCGTAGGCCACTTCGCAGACGCGCTCGGGACGAACCGGCTCCCAGCTCAGATCCTTGCCCCGGTTCCACCGGCTCGCCGCGCCCGGCAGGCGCTGCCCCTTCGCGGCGGCTTCCTCGCCGGCCTCGGCCCACTCGCGCCAGGGATGATCCTCGAGCGCGTTCTCGCGCAGCGGCGCGAGCTCCTCGACGAGCTCCTTGCGCCTCGCCTGCGTGAACGCCGCGGTGACGCCGACGTGGTGCAGCGTTCCCGCGTCGTCGTAGAGACCGAGCAGGAGCGAGCCGACCATCGTGCCTCTACCGTTCTTGTGCCAGCGGAAGCCGGCGACCACGCAGTCCGCCGTGCGCCGGTGCTTGACTTTGAGCATCGTGCGCTCGCCGGCCCGGTAGGGCTCGTCGAGGCGCTTGGCCATTACGCCGTCGAGCCCGGCGCCCTCGAAGCGCCGGAACCAGTCTTCGGCCAGAGTGCGATCCCGCGTGGCCGGGGAGAGATGCACCGGCGGCGCCGCCCCGGCGAGCACCTGCTCCAGCGTTCGCGGCGTAACGCCAGCGGCGATTCGCGCAGATCTTCGTCGTCCAGCGCCAGCAGGTCCCACGCCACGAACGACGCCGGGATCTGCTCGGAGAGAAGCTTGACCCGGGACGCGGCCGGATGAATGCGCAGGAGCAGCGCCTCGAAGTCGAGCCCGCCCTCCCCCACGATGACGATCTCGCCGTCCAGCACGCAACGGTCCGGGAGCGCCGCCGCGAGCGGATCGAGGAGCTCGGGGAAGTACCGGTTCATCGGCTTCTCGTCGCGGCTCTGCAGGAGGATCTCGGCGCCGTCCCGGAACACCAGCGTCCGGAAGCCGTCCCACTTCGGCTCGAACTGCCAGCCCTCGCCCTCCGGGAGCGCGGCCGCGGCGGCGGAGAGCATCGGTGCGAGAGGAGGGGCAAATGGCAGGCGCATCGCGCCATCCTAGCTCCGCGGACGGCTCGTTTTTTGCATCGCGTTCACCAACGCGGCTTAGCCAACGAGCTCTGCGGGGCGTTAGAAGATCATCAAGAAAACAGTGGCAAGCAAGATCCGGCGCGAGCATCGGGGCCTCCACGAGCCGAGAGGGCTCCCGAACTCTCGTTCGCCGGACGAAAGGAGGGGCCTGTGAGATTCCGATCCTTGTGCTTTGCGGCCCTGTTCTCGAGCATCAGTTCGTTCGCGCCGCTTTCCGCGGCCGGCGGGCCGCCCAGGGCCGCCGCGCCGGGACCTCGCGTTTCAGGAGCGGTTCGGCACGACACGTCGTCCCCCCTGCGCCAGGCGGTGGCGAAGCCGATGAAGCCCGGGAACGACAAGCAGGTCCCGATCCGGCTTCCTTCGCGGCTCGCGGGCAAGCCGAAGCCCGAACTCGTGCGCGAGGATCCGCTCCGCCAGCGTGGGCCCGGCCCCGGCGCTTCGGCCCCGACTTCGCTGATCTTCGAGGGTCAGAGCGACGATGACAACGCCGCCGTCCTCGGCTTCCGCGTCGTGCCGCCCGACACCAACGGCGACGTCGGGAAGGATCACTACGTCCAATTCGTCAATCTCATCCTGGCCGTCTACGACAAGGACACGGGAGCCCGCATCTTCGGGCCGGTCGCCGGCAACAGCATCTGGAGCGGGTTCGGAGGCGAATGTGAGACGCACAACGACGGAGACCCGATCGTTCTCTACGATCACCTGGCGGACCGCTGGCTCGTCAGCCAGTTCGCGATCGCGGCGGACGGGCATCAGTGCGTCGCCGTCTCCGCAACCGGCGACCCGACGGGCGCCTATCATCGCTACGATTTCGTGGTCAGCCCGGACGCCCTGAACGACTATCCGAAGCTCGGCATCTGGCCGGACGCGTACTACTTGACGGCGAACCAGTACAGCTCGAGCTTCGACGGCGTCATCGCCGTCGCCTTCGAACGAGACCGGATGCTGCAGGGCCAATCCGCGCGCTTCGTGGAATTCTTCCTGCCCTGCGCGGCTGAATGCCCCTTTACGCTTCAGCCTTCGAACCTCTCGGGGCCTCCGCCGGACGACGACACTCCGAACACATTCGTGATGCCTTTCGACGACGAGAGCTTCGGCACTGGAGCCAACCCCGACGGCTATCGCCTCTGGAATTTCCACGTCGACTGGACGGACGTCTCGAACTCGACGTTCACTTCCCTCGGCCAGCTCGATACCACCGAGTTCGACTCGAACCTCTGCAATTTCATGGTGCACTGCATCCCGCAGCCGGCTCCGGGCGAAAAGGTCGACAGCCTGAGCGGCTGGACGATGTATCGGGCGCAGTACCGTACCTTCCGCGATCATGCTTCGCTCGTGGTCAACCACACCGTGGACGTCAGCGGACAGAATCTGGCCGGTATCCGATGGGTGGAATTGCGCAATCCGGGTTCGGGCTGGACCATTCACCAGACGGGCACCTATGCCCCCGACGACGGCGAGCACCGGTGGATGGGCAGCATCGCCATGGACAAGGCCGGTGACATCGCCCTCGGGTTCAGCGTCTCCTCTCGTTCGACGTTCCCCTCGGTCCGCTACGTGACCCGGACGGAGACCGATCCTCCGGGCACTCTGGGAGAAGAGGTCGAGCTCCTTTCAGGCAGCGGCGTGCAGAAGAGCTCGTTCGGCCGCTGGGGTGACTATTCCAGCATGAGCGTCGATCCCGTCGACGGGTGCACGTTCTGGTACACCCAGGAGTACTACGCGAACACCGGCACCTTCGATTTCAAGACGATCGTGGGGTCGTTCAAGCTGCCGGACTGCTCGCGCCGGCCCTGAGGCTTCAACGGCTTCTGCGGAATCGGACCGATGTCGAACTCCCCGTCGCGTCTCGCCTTTGTCCCGGCGACGCGCGTCATCCGGGTCCTCAACGCTTCACGTTCGCGACGAGCTTCTGGAAGCGCGGGTTCTTGCGCAGCGGATCGAAGTTGGGATCGATGGTCAGCCAGGCCGGCGAAACGACGTAGGGCACCTGGAGAAGCCGCTCGAGGTTATCGATCGCCTTCTCCTGCTCTCCTGCGAGTATGTATATCCGCACGAGCTGATGCAGGAGGTAGGCCCCGAACTCCGCGTTCCTCGAAAACGGCCAGAGCTCGAGGCCACGTCGCCCTTCCCGGATCGCGGCCTCGCCCCGGCCGAGGTAGGCGAGTGCCAAGCCGACGAGAACGTGGCGCTGACCGTCGTCCGGAGCCTCAAGCAGTTGAGCCTCGAGCGTCTTGCGGGCTTCCTCGGCATACTTCCGTGCCCCGGCGGCATCACCATTCCACCAGAGGACCTGCGCAAGGGTGAGACCCCACATGCCGCGATCGTCGTCGAACGCGGCCGGCGTCAGGCGAAGGAGCAGTTCCCGCTGCTCCGGGGTCAGGACCCACCCGAGATCCTGGTAGTACGCGACATAGGCAACCAGCTGCGTGGGTTCGACCCCTTTCGCAGTCGCCGCCAGGGAGGCTCGCGCCCCGTCGAGCTCTCCCTGCCCGAGAAAGGTCATCGCCCGTCGCTCGAGCATGCTCAGGTTGTCCGGGGAGAGCGCCAGGCCCCGGTCGAGCTCCTCGCGGGCTTCCGGGTAACGTCGCATGCACAACAACAGCCATCCCAGCCGTCCGTAGACGCTGGCCGAGCGGGGGTCCAGCCGCTGCGCCTCCCGAAGGTGCTCCAGCCCGGCGTTGAGTAAACCGAGCGACATCTTGTTGCTCCCCGATAGCAGCAGCAGTCTTGCGTTCCGAGGCGCGACGGCCCGTCCCCTGGCGAATTGCTCCTCCGCCCCTCGAGGGTCGACCAGCACAAGGCGCATGTAGTTCCCCATGGCCTCATGTCCCTGCGGGCGGTTCGGGGCCAGGACGATCGATTTCTCTGCGGCCTGACGGGCTCGCTCCGCGACCTCCGGGGACGGCGAGCTGTTTGAATAAAGGTACGAATTGCCGATCGAGATCGCGGCCCAGGCCTCCGCGAAGCCCGGGTCGAGCGCTGCAGCCTGCTCATAGAACCCGAGAGCCTTGCGCACGCTCGACGGGTCGGTCTTCGAAAAGCTCTGAGCAGCTTCCTCGCCCTTCAGGAACGCCTCGTAGGCGGGAACGCTCTGCGTCGGCCGCTCCGCGAGCTGCTTCTCCTCCCCCGCTCCGAGCGCCACGCCCAGCGACTGCGCCACACGCGTCGCGATGTCCGACTGCACTTGAAAGACATCCGTCAACGGCGCGTCGAACGGCTGCTGCCACTTGGACGTCGGCGCGCCGCCTCCCGAGACCTCGATCAGCTCGGGCCTGACCTGCACCCGGCTGCCTCCGCCGCTCTTGTCCCACCGCACCGTGGCAGTCAACAGGTAGGACACGTCCAGCTCTTCGGCGATCTGCTTCGGTGTCTTGGTCGTCTTCTTGTAGGGCGTCGAGCTGCCTCGCGCGATCACCTGGACGCCGGGGAGCGACGTGAGCTTGCCGCGGACTTCGTCGGCGATGCCGTCGGCGAAGTAGTCCTCCTCGGGCGAGCCCAGATTCTCGAACGGGAGCACGGCCACGCGCTTGATGCCGCCGGAGGCCGCCGGCGAGACTGCCGTCGGCCGCTTCCAAAGCACGAGGCCCGCTCCGAGAGCGACGGCCACCAGCCCCGCCGCGATCGCCAGCTTCTTGCGGCCTGAGCCTTCACTCGCGACGGCATGCATGCCGCTCGTGACAGTTGTCGTCGTCGGCGCTGACGCTTCCGAGAGCGCAAAGGCCACGTCCTTGGCGGACTGGAACCGGTTCTCCCGGTCCTTCTCGAGACAGTGCTTCACGATGTGATCCAACGCCGGCGAAATGTTCCTGCCCGACTGCGTCAGCTCCGGCGGGTCCTCCTTGAGGACTGCCGCGATCGTGTCGCTCGCCGTGTTCTTCTTGAACGCTTTCTGGCCCGAGAGCAGCTCGTACAGGATCGCCCCGAGAGAGAAGATGTCCGAGCGGTGATCCACAGGTAGCCCTCGGAGTTGCTCCGGCGACATGTAGCCCATCGTTCCCATCACCGTGCCGGGCTCCGTATGGCCGGAGCCCGTCGGCGCATTCGTCTGCTCGGAACCTGCGCTCTCCACGCGCTTCGCCAGACCGAAGTCGAGGATCTTCACGTGGCCGTCTCGCGAGACGAAGACGTTCTCCGGCTTCAGGTCCCGATGAACGACGCCCTTGCCGTGGGCCGCCGAGAGGCCCTTGGCGATCTGGAGGATGTAGTCGATCGCCTGGCGCTGCTTGATCGTCGAGCCGTCGAGCTTCCCGCGCAGGGTCTCGCCTTCCAGGAGCTCCGTCACCGCGTAGGCAACGCCGTCGTGCCGCCCGAAGTCGTGGATCGCGAGGATGTTCGGATGCGACAGGGCCGCGACGGCTTTGGCCTCGCGCTCGAACCGCGCCAGCGCGTCGGCGTCGGCCGCGACCGACTCGGGCAGCACCTTGACCGCCACGTCCCGGTCCAGCTTCGAGTCCCGCGCCCGGTAGACTTCTCCCATCCCCCCGGCCCCGAGGGGGCCCAGGATTTCGTATGCCCCGAGTCGGGTGCCGGCCGCGAGCGTCAGTGGGTTTCCTTGCAGCGGACTTTACTCCACGAAGGGAAATTGCCGAAGCGCCCCATTCCGAGAGGCCTCCGCGGCCCCGCGGCCGTCGTCATGACAAGCCGCGTGTCAGTTGGTGAGGACTTCTTTTCAGTCCTCCTTGTCGCCAACCGGCCCGAGCGCCGTCCTTTCATCGTAGGCCACCGTATGGCCCTGCGTGCAGGTCGTCGAGCGCTCCGTGCGGACGCCGGGATCCTCCGGAATCACGACGAGGACTCGCTCCGGGCACTCGGGGCACGTGAGAAACAGCTTCTGTGGTCCTTCCATCCTCCTAAACCTCCGGCCTCGAACCTATGGGGCCAGCGTGAAAGCCAGGTGAACTCGCGTGACGAGGAGGTTCTCGGGCTTCAGGTCCCGATGGACGATGCCCTGACCTCTGCGGCGGAACAGAGTGGGCCGCAACTCAACACCGCGGTTCGGGGTGATGGGAGCTCGGATATGCTCCGCCGCAGGTTGCGGGAACCCGTGGTTTCCGGCGTCCCAACGCGATTCAATTAAGGGGAGGCAATCATGCGGAAGGGCTTGCTCAAGGTTTTCCTCGCGGCGCTTTGCGCCATCGTCTTCTCGAGCTCCGTCGTCCTGGCCGCCGAGAATTGGCTCGGCACCTGGAAGCTCGACCCCGCCAAGTCCAAGTTCAGCCCGGGACCGGGGCCCCAGAGTCTCACGCTGAAGTTCGAATCGACGCCGGCCGGGATCATGTTCACGGGTGACGGCGTCGACGCCGATGGCAAGGCGGCCCACAGTGCGTACGTGTCGAGGTACGAGGGCAAGGAGGTTCCGTACGAGGGCAATCCGGATGCCGACACGTGCGCGCCCAAGAAGATCGACAAGAACAGCTACGAGAACACGTGGAAGAAGGGCGGGAAACCGACGATCTCGGCGAAAGTGGTTGTCGCCGCGGACGGCAAGACCATGACCATCACCCAGACGGGGACGAACGCCAAGGGTGAGGCCGTGAACAACGTGATCGTGTACAACAAGCAGTAGAGGCGGCTTTCCGCGGCGCGTCGGCGACGGCACTCGGGTCCCCATTGCCGACGTGGTCCCCCGGCGGCGCCCTCCCAGGAGGCATCGGCGAAAGCGCCGCCATCTCGCGTGGACTTGGGAAATGACTTGGAGCGGGAAACGGAGATCGACCCCGCGACATCCTCACCTTGGCAAAGTGAGGTACTGCTTCGAGACTTCACGGGGCGCTTGCGGAGGATAGGGGGGCGACTCGTACGCGGGCGTCCTCGCCTCGAACGGGCGTCATCGGGGAAGAACTTGAAGGGCCTCCTCCATGTTGCGGTCGGCGGCGGCGGCCTCCGAAGTGCTGCCGCGCGCCGCATCGCCAACGAGCCGATGCGCTTCGGCCCGGCTCGCCGGAACGAGGGCGTCTCGTCCCGCGATGGCTATGCGCAGGACGCACAATGTGGTCATGGCGACAGGACCGCCCCGAGCCGCAGAATCGGACCCGGACTCGTCACTGTGCGAGGATCAGTATGAGACACGCGGTTCGCGTCGCCCTCGTTTTCGCCTTTCTTCCTTTGCTCGCAAGGCCATCCATGGCAAAGCCAACCGACTCCTCGTCCTGGCCCATCGTCGAACTTCGGCAGTACACGCTGCATCCAGGCCAGAGGGACGTGCTGATCGATCTTTTCGAGGCCGAGTTCATCGAAAGCCAGGAAGCGCTCGGGATGAAGATCCTCGGCACCTTCCGCGATCTCGATCGTCCGGACCGCCTCGTGTGGATCCGGGGCTTCCAGGACATGGCGTCGCGCGCCGCAGGGCTCGAGGCGTTCTATTCCGGCCCGGTGTGGAAGGCGAATCGCAGCGCGGCGAACGCGACCATGGTCGACAGCGGCAACGTGCTCCTGCTTCACTTCGCCCGCCCCGGTTCGGGGCTCGCTCCCACCGACCGGCGGCCCCCGAAGGGCGCCTCGGAAATCCCCAGGGGGTTCGTGGTTGCGAACATCTACTCCTTCGCGGCCGCGGTCCCGACGGAGTTCGTCGACTTCTTCGACCGCGCGGTCGAGCCCGAATTGCGAGGGGCGGGTATCAAGGTCCGCGGGTCGTACGTCACCGACACGAGCCCGAACAACTTCCCGGCCCTACCGATCCGCGAGAACGAGCATGTGCTCGTCTGGTTCTCGACGTTTGGGGATCCCTCCGAGTACGAGCGGTGCCTCGCCAGACTAGCCCGGTCCGCCGCGTGGCGGACGACCGGTGGAGAGCTGCAGGCGAGGCTCAAAGGCCAGCCGGAAGTGCTTCGCCTGCAGCCGACGCCGCGCTCGGCGTGGCCGCAGCCGACTAACTGACACCCTGCGACGGGCCGCGTCGGCCTGAGGCGAGGGTGGGTCACATCGACCCCGGCCCGGCCGACGCCGGGGCTCCGAACCCGGTCGGCCTCGAGAGGTGTAGTTCGAGAGGGGTTGATAGGAGCCCCTTTACGGTCGGCATTCGCGTTAGGAGTCGGCATGAACGTCGGAATCGTGGGCACGGGCAACATGGGCCGGGCGCTCGGCCTCGGATGGGCGCGTGCGGGACACCCGGTTCTCTTCGGCTCGGCGGATCCGGGCAAGGCGGCGGCGGTGGCCGCGGCCGGAACCGATTCGACTCGGGCGGGTGACCTCGATGCGGCCGCCGCGTTCGGCGACGTCATCCTCTACACGGTTCGCGACGTCCTCCCGTCAGCACTCCTGCGGAACCACCGCGTGCTCGACGGGAAGATCGTGATCGACTGCCGAAACAGCGCGATCCTGGGACTCGAGGTCCCGGACCCGGACAACCGGCCCGGCGTCCATTTCACCACGCCTGTTCCCTCCATTGCCGAGCGGCTGGCGGCCGACGTGCCGGAGGCTCGCGTGGTCAAGGCTTTCAACACCGTCCCGTCGATTGTGATCGAGCTTGGGCGCGAGGCTCTCGCCCCCCATCGCATTTCGATCTTTCTCTGTTCCGACGACCCCGCAAGCAAATCCGTCGTCCGGAACCTCGCCGAACAGTTGGGCTTCGTCGGGATCGACAGCGGCGAGCTCGAGCGCTCGAGGCTCGTCGAGGCGGTCGCCGACTTCATCCGCTACCAGACAGTGGCTACGGGGATGGGGATGGGCCCTCTTACGACGATATCGGTCCGCCGCCTGGACGACGCGAGGGACGCATGAGTGGATAGAAACCGTTCGATTGCGCTCGTCGGAGCAGCGTCCAGTATCGGCATCCGACCATACGACAGCGGGGAACCCCGACATCTGGACCGTGCCCCCGGCGTTTACCGGGAGCTCCGTGTCGCCGACCGTTTGGGCGCGGTCGATCTCGGCGATGTCATACCGCCCGCGTATCGAGATTACGTCCGCCCGCCCGGCCGCGCACGGAACGAGCTCGAGGTCACGGCGTACTCCGCGTCGCTCGGCGAACGCGTCGTGGCGGCCGCCGAGAACGGGCGGTTCGTTGTGCTCCTGGGAGGCGACTGCAGCATCGTTCTCGGCGCTCTTCTGGGAGCGCGACGCGTGGCCCGGGGCTCGGTCGGTCTCGCGTACGTGGATGGCCATGCCGACTTCGCCACCCCAAAGGAATCCCAAACCGGATCGGTGGCAAGCATGTGCCTGGGACTCGCCGTCGGTCGAGGTGAGACGCCGCTCGCGCGACTCGCCGGTTCCAGCGCCCTCGTCGAGAGCCGAGACGTCGCGCTCCTGGGTCGCCGTGACGCGGCGGATCCATGGTACGGACACGAGGCTCTCGCGGCGTCGGAGATTCTGGACCTGCCGTATGAGGCTCTTCGGGCTCGCGGCTTTGCCGCTGCGGCCGGAGACGCGCTCATGCGGCTGGCGTCGCCGCACCTGCGGGGATTCTGGGTTCACATGGATGCCGACGTGCTGAACCCGATCGAGATGCCAGCCGTGGATTCGCCCGAGCCGGGTGGTCCGACGCTGGATCAGATCGTCGATCTTCTCGCGCCCCTGGTCCGCCATCCGCGAGCCATGGGATTGGAGATCACGATCTACGACCCCGGGCTCGACCCCGACCGATCGTGCGCGGCCAGGCTGGTGACGTTGCTCGAAACCCTGCTGAAGGACGGGGGGTGACGAGCGCCTCGGGGCCTCCTCCTCGCGGCGGTCGGCGAGCTGAGAGCCCCCTGACGCGGTTCCCGGGCTTCGCGTGGCTGATCGCCGCCGGGTTCCAGCTGCCCTGGGCGCTGCGACGAGCCGGAGGAGAATGACGCGCCATGCGAGTCCGGATCGGGCTGCTGGTCGCGCAGATCGTCGGGATGGCCGCGGCGTTCGCACTGGCCATGTTCGTGCCGGCGGGAACGCTCGCGTGGCCGGCCGGCTGGGCCTTCCTCGTTCTGATGTTCGGCTACACGATCGGATTGAGCGCCTGGCTGCTCCGGTTCAATCCGGAGCTTCTCGCCGAACGCATGACCGGCGTCGGCCATCCCGGCCAGAAACGCTGGGACAAGGCGCTTCTGGCCGTGACGTTCCTCGTTTTCGTCGCGTGGCTGGTTCTGATGCCGCTCGACGCCGTCCGCTTTCGCTGGTCCCACGTGCCCGCGTGGCTTCAGGTCGCCGGCGCGGCGCTTCTGCTGGGATCGTTCGGGATCTTCTTCGTCACGTTCCGCGAGAACCCGTATCTCTCCCCCGCTGTCCGCGTCCAGACGGAGAGGGCGCACACCGTGGTGAGCACCGGACCCTACCGGTACGTCCGGCATCCGATGTACGCCGGGTTCGTGCTCTACGCGCTCGGCACCGCACTCCTTCTCGGGTCGGCGTACGGCCTGCTCGGCGCTCTTCTTCTCGTCGGCATCGTGGCCTTGCGGGCCGTGCGGGAGGAAGAGGTCCTCCGCCGAGAGCTCGCGGGATACGCCGAATACATGACGACGGTTCGATTCCGGTTCCTTCCGGGCGTCTGGTAGCCGGCCAGACCCTAAGAACGAGCAGTCCACCGCGTTCCGCGATGATCCATTCCAGGCCGCGTGCGCCTTTTGCTAATCGCGGCCGGCATGCCGTGGGTAATCCCACATGGGCCGGTGTCGGGGAGGACGCCCGGTCGCCGGAGACAGGAGAAGCCAGATGCCAGCTCAAAGCCCGGAAGACATTGCCGCCTCTTTCGGCAGTACATGCGGGAGCGGACATCGACTCACTGATGACGCTGTACGACGCGGACGTGGCTTTCCGAAACCGCGAGGGACGTGTTCGGAGAGGCGCGGCCGAGCTGCGCGAGGAGCTCGCTCCGTTCGCGGCGGCCCGCGCGAGCTTCGACTTCGAGGACCTGGGGGTCGTGAGGACGGGCGGCATTGCGCTCATGCATACCCACTGGACCGTGTCGACGCCAGGCGAGACGCACTCGCTCCACGCGATCGAGGTCGCCCGACGTCAGCGGGCGGCACCCGGCGCCGGCTCATCGGAGACCTCTTCACCGTGAGCGAACGGGAAGGCCGGACGAGCCGCGCCTCCAACCGTTTGATCGAACATTCGGCTCCAGGTGCCGGCTCTCAGGGCCTGGCCAGCCAGGACAGGAAGAGGACGAACGACGCGAGGCTGAGGGCGGTCCGCACAGCGTGCAGCCGCCCCCACCGCGTGAGCAGCTCCACGGCTTCGCCTGATCCGGAGTCCAGCGAGGGATCCATCAGGCGCTTGTTGACCGGGAGGATAACGATCAGGGTGAACGGGACGACGGCCACCAGGAGCACGCTCGCCAGAGCGAGCCGAAGATCGGAATCAACGAATGCCGCGGCGAGCCCGACGACCAGCCCCGCCAGAGCCAGGGAGACCTGCATCACTGTGGCCCTCTTGTAGCTCGGCGCGAACTCACGAACGGCGAGCTCGGGGCCGCAGGACACGCGCGCGGGATGCTCGACCAGATTGACGTACAGCGACGCGCCCGCAAACAGCCCCGCACAGGCCGTGGCGAGGATGGCGAGCGTCATGGGCTCATCGTTTCGTCTTCTCCGACTCTTCGTTCCAGACGCCCGTGGCGGCGGTCTCGCGCGCGTAATCCGCAAATCGCCTCGGGGGCCGCCCGGCCACCCGCCGGACGTCGTCCGTCACGGGACTCGCGCGTCCCTCTCGAAAGTAGCGCTCGAGGTCGAGCATCCGATCCGCGAGCTCCTCGGGCATTCCCTCGGCCAGCATCGCCCCTCTCAGGTCCGCGGGCTCGAGGCTGACGTGATGGATCGGGCGCCCGATCGCCTTCGAGAGCTCCTCCGCCATCTCGTCGTAAGTGATCGCCTCGGGCCCGGTCAGCGTGTACGCCTTTCCGTCATGGCCGGACGCGGTCAGGGCCCGCACCGCGACCGCGGCGATGTCTCGAACATCCACGTGGCTGATCCTGCCCGAGCCGCTCGCGCTGTAGAACACGGATTCCGCGCGGATCGTCGCCGCCATGAACGTCACGGCGTTCTGCATGAAGCTGTTCGGGCGGAGAAACGTCCACGAGAGACCGCTCGACTCCATCGCCTTCTCGGCGGGCCGATGGATGTGCGCGAGGCTGTAATCCCCTTCGACGCCCATCACGGATTGCTTTACGATCCGCCGCACGCCCGACGCCCTGGCCGCCTCGACCGCATCTGCCTCCAGATCCGACTGGTTCACCACGTTCGGACCGAGGAGAAACAAGGCCTCGCAGCCGCGAAGCGCCTCGCGAAGGGTCTCCGGCCGCTCGTAGTCGATGACGACGGCATCCATTCCTCGACCCCGAGCCTCCTCGGCCTTCCGGGTAGAGTGAAAGGCGCCCCGAAACGGCGCCCCGGCCGCCTCGAGCTGCCGGATGACTTCGCTGCCGACTGTCCCGCTGGCGCCGGTCACGCAAATCACGCCCTCACCTCGACTCTCCGAACCCCCTTTCGACGGTCGTGCAAGCCACGCGCCATGGAGCTCAACTCGCCGCGCCCAGATACCTCGAGACCCACCATGTATTGCCGCCCGGATCCTCGAAACCCGCCTGGCGCTCGTTGTATGGCTTGTCTTCCGGTGGCGCGATGCTCCTCGCCCCCAGCTCCATGGCCCGCGAGTAGGCCCGATCCACGTCCTCGACGTAGACGTACACCGAACCGACCCACGGCTTGATGTGCGGAGGCAGTTCGCCGGCCTCCACCCAGACGAACGAGTCGCCGATCTGAAGAAGCGTGGGCCCCTCCGGGTTCACTTCGAGTACGACCGCCCCGAACGTTTCTTTCAGGAACTCGGGCAACTCGTCCGGACCGTGGAGATACGGTCGCACGGCGCCGAATCCCCTGTGAACGTGGCCGAGAGCGTTGGGCATGGTTCGCCTCCCCTCGTTACAACGAGGGAGGACAGCGAAGGTTATTCGCGACAGCTCGAGGGCCCTAGACGGAGCTCCACCACGCTCGGAAGCTGGTTCCGCGGTTGGGCGCGGCACGCCAGTTCAGCCACAGATACAGGGGAATGCTGAAACCGAGCCCGCCGAGGAGGGACAAGACCAGAAACCACAGCCACCGGATCTTCCCCGGAGGCCGGACGGCGCCCAGATAGGTGAGCAGCGCCGTCGCGGCAAAGAGGTCGAGCATGAAAGCGAGAGCGAGTCGATCCGAGAACATCCGCTCGAGAGACGTGAATTCATGGAGGAGCCAGTAGACGAAGAGCCCGTTGGGGACGAACAAGCCGAACGCGGCGATCGGGAGAAGCCACATGGAGCCTCCTAGAGAGACCGCAGCGCGGTTTCGATGAACTCCGACTTGGCCTCCGTATAGGCGTCGCGGTCGAAACGATGGACGGCCGCCAGGAGCCGCTTGAGCCTGCCGTACGTCTCCGCGGCCTCGGAATGACCTCGCAGCCAGTTCCGGAAGAGGAGATGCCTGCGGAGCTCCGGACTGTCCGAAGCGCACACATAGAGATGGTGTGCCGGCCAGCTCCGCCCGCTCCCGTCACGCGGCACGTCGGAGGCGTCGCGCGCAAACGCTTCCCGGCCCGTCACACCCAGGTCTCCCTCGTGCCGGTAGCCGAGCGCCGCCAATCCGGATACCGCGGTGACCAGCGCGTCTCGCGAAGGGATAACGACGTCCAGGTCGACGACCGGCTTCGCAGCCAGATCCGGCACCGCGGTGCTCCCCACGTGCTCAACGCCGACGGCGATTTCGCCGAGAGCTCGAAGCAAGACCCGGCGGAGAGCCTCGAAGGTCCGCCCCCACTCGGGGTCGTACGGCGCGATCTCGATCGGCGTGTTCAGGTCCTCGTGGAAAGCTCTCGATCCAGCCGAGCCGAAAGGTCTAGAAACCGGTCGCCCCATCCGCTGCTCGCGCTCACTTCCTGTATCGGACCGGTCGGAGCAAAAAGGGTCGAGAGCTCCGGCATCGAACCGCTTCGGAGCTGGACGAGGAGGTCATCGATCTCCGCCACCGCCGCTTCCTGACTCCTCCAGGAAGACCACGAGAAATCATTTCCCGCCGAGGCCAGGAGCTCACGCGTCTCGACCAGGATCCCGATCAGACGATCTCGCTTTGCCATCGAGTTCTCACCGGAGAGCGATGGCCATCCTAAGCTCCGCGCAAAAGACTCTAGTCGTCCAGACTCCCCATGGTCAAGTTGACGGTCGTTCCCGTCATCCCGCTCGCCTTGTCCGAAGCCATGAAGACCGCCACGTTCGCCATCTCCGCGAGCGTCATGAGCCGTCGCGGATGGGTCCTGCTTGCGAGCACCTCTTGCCACTGTTCCCAGGTCATTCCCGTTGCCTTGGAGCGCGGCTCGAAGGCTTCCTTGATCGTGTCCGTCTCCGGCATGGCCTGTGGTCGCAGACCGACCACGCGAATGCCGTGAGGTGCGAGTTCGGCGGATAGGTTTCGAGTGAGCGCCTCCTTGACGGCCATCGCCGGGCCATAGCCTCCCACCAAAGGGGCGCCCATCCGCGAGAGGAGTGCGGTGGCGGTCATGATCACCCCCGACTTGTTCGCAACCATCCGACGCGCCGCCAGGCGTGCGGTCAGGAAGTACGAGGTCGCGTAGGCCATGATCGGCTGGGAAAACAGCTCGACATCCAGCTCGACCAGAGGCACACCCACAATCTTCGTGTCGGGGATCCCGACCGCGTTGAACGAGATGTCGACGCGGCCCGCTTGATCGATCACGGACTGGAGATGCTTGTCCACAGCCTGCTCGTCGAGAGCGTCGACCTCCGCCGCCTCGGCAGATCCACCGGCGGAAACGATGTCCCTGGCGACCGCTTCGACGGGTGCCCGCCGGCGACCGGTGAGAAACAGTCTGGCCCCCTCACGCGCAAAGGCGCGCGCGACGGCACCGCCGATCCCACCTCCGGCTCCGTAGATCACGGCGTTCTTGTTCTGAAGCAGCACCGCATCCTCCTTTCAGAGCCGCGGAGACTGCGGCACGTCCAGGCTCGCCGGCCACAACATATTTCTGTGCCTGCTAACGTTCCGTCCCGACGCGTTTATAGACACTGACCGTCTCCCTCTTCGCCGGACCACCGTCGTAGGAATTCAGGAATTCTTCGTGAATCGTGTTGTGGTCATCGCTCATGGTGGCGCGAATCGTCGTGTGAACCTTCTTGCCATTGGCCTCGCCGTCCAGTTCCACAGTCCAGCTGCTTCCCTTGAGGACGGTGGCAAACTCGGTGCAACCTTGCATGTTGTCGCACCACACGCTCCTGTAGTCCCTTTGGCCTTATCCCACCAGGTATAGCTCTCGCCCAGCAGGTCACCGCTCACTCCCTTCGAGTGGAACTCTTGAACGATCGAGAAGCCGCCAGGGCCTTTCCGGATAGTCATCAGGCCTTTGTCGATGCCGCCCTTGGGCAGCCCTTCGCTGGGTTCGGTGCGAATCGTGGCCTCCCAACGTCCGATCCTGGGGTAGAGAAGCGACATTTCGGCCGGGGGCTGACCTGTCTGCGTGGGCGCCTGGGCGTTGGCCTCGCGCTGTCCCATGGTCGGTCGTCGTCTGCGCAACGGCCGGGCACAGCATCAGCAACAGCGCAGGAGCCAGAATGGTCGTTCGTTTCATGCGTTCTCCAACCTCCGCCGCCTTGCGCCGAGCCCATGCGAGAGTCATCGGCTCGTGCCGCGCCTCATCAGTAGCACGAACAGGACGGCGTGCGTGCAGAGCAGCAGGGGCACAAGAAGCATCACGATCCAAAAACCGCCGCCCAGCGAGGCGGCCCGAACATCGAGCCCGACGACGCGGCCCTGGTAAAACGCGAAGAGGAGGTCCGCCGTTCCCCACAGGTTGAAGGCCCACAACGCGGCGCGTGAGCCGGGACGACGCCCGAGCGCGAGAGCGAGCCAGGCCAGGATCGTCGCGCCGAGATCGCCATAGGCGGCCGGTGCGGCCCAGGCCAGGGGGAGCGAAGGCTCGACGATGCCCGGAACCAGAAAGGTGACGCCGACGAAGCGAAATACGTGAAGCAAGAGGATGGGCCGTGCGGCGTCGTGCAGCGGCAGCTCGCGGATCCGAGGCCAGAGGTAGACGCGACAAACCGCGGCCCAGGCCAGGAAACTCGAGCCCCATGGCAGCGCGCAAGAGCAGTCCGGTGGTCATATCCGTCGGAAAAAGGTCGACGGCACAGCTCTCTCGTTTCTCCGACAGCCCGGGCGTTATCCCTACGCGTTCAATCGGTGCATCAGGCGGCGCAGGGCGAAGCGTGGGGTTATTCGGACGAGGAAACCCGTCACGAACTTGTAGAGCGGGCTGTACACCGCCACGGCTCTTCCGCGCTGCATCATCCGATACCCGTACCGCGCCACTTCCCCCGGCGTCGTGTGCGTGGTCGCCATGAAGCTCGCCGAGTCCGACCTGGGCCGCGCGGCTGAAGTCGGTTCGAACCGGCGGGGGACACAGCGCGGTCACGCTCACGCCGCTGCCCCGCAGCTCCTCGTTCAACGCCTCCGAGAACGCCAGGACGTAATGCTTGGTCGCAAAGTAGACGCTCATGAGGGGTCCCGGCAGGAAGCCCGTCACCGACGCGAGGTTGAGGACGCGCCCGCGGCCTCGCTGGAGCATCGGCGGCAGAAACAGCCGGGTCAGCGCCGTCAGCGCCGTGACGTTGACACCGATCATGCGCTCCTGCCGGACGAGGTCGGATTCGGCAAAAGAGCCATGATCCCCGAAGCCGGCGTCGTTGATCAGACAGTCCACCTCGGCGCCGAGCGACTGGACCCGATCCCAGACTCGCTGCGCCGCTCCCGGCTGGCTGAGATCCTCGGCGATCGTGTGCACCGTGATGCTGCGTCCGAGCTCGTGAGCGGCGGCTTCGAGGCTCTCCGCGTTGCGGGCGACCAGGATGAGATCATGGCGATCGGCCGCGGCCTCCCGAGCCAACTCGAGTCCGATCCCCGAATTGGCGCCCGTGATGAGGGTGAAGCGGGAGGCGGTCGTAGCGGCCGTTCCCACGCCCCGCGCAGGCCCCGCCGGGGATGTCGCACTCGCCACGGTGGGGTCCGGCACCCGCTCCATACGTGTATATACATCTGTCCCCGTCAGATGGTTTCAGGCTTCCGGCAGCCGCCGGTGCTCGGGCGGTTTCGGGGGCGCTACGGCTCGAGCCTGGCGTCCAGCGTGATCTTCGTCTTGAAGAGCTTCGAGATCGGGCAGCCGGTTTCGGCGGCTTCGGCCGCCTTGCGAAACGCCTCCTCCGAAGCGCCGGGCACTTTCGCGGTCAGCTCCAGGTGGGATTCGGTGATGCTCCAGCCGCCGTCCGCCTTGTCGAGCGTGATGGTGCAGGTGGTGCTCAGTCGTTCCGGCACCAGGTTGGACTTGCCCAGCTCGGCCGACAAGGCCATCGTGAAGCAGCTCGCGTGGGCGGCGGCGACGAGCTCTTCGGGATTGGTTCCCTTCTCTTCTCCGAATCGCTTCGCGAACGAGTAGGGCGTGTCATGCAGTACACCGCTTTCCGTCGACACCGTGCCTTTCCCCGCCTTGAGATCCCCCTGCCACTGAACCGATGCCTTGCGCTTCATGTCGTCTCTCTCCCTGTGCCCTGGCGTTGCCTCACGCCAACAGATCATCGATCTTCACGGGCGGTGGACGCTCATTGCACAATGACGACGAGCGGCTTCCCTTTTTCGACGACATACGTGGCCAGCTCCGCCCCGTTGCCGCTCCCGACGTTCCTCGCCGCGTGGATCGTTCCGGCCGGAACGAACAACACGTCGCCGGGCTTCACCGTGATCGGCGGCTTGTCTCCGATCTGATACTCGAGCGTGCCCTCGAGGACGTAGATGATCTCTTCGCCCGGATGCGTATGCCTCGGCGAGACATATCCCGGGTCGAAGTCGACGCGGACCTGGACGACTTCGCGGCCGGGAGCGCTGAGATCGTGCCGCTGCAGGTCGGTGCGCTTGCTTCCCGACTGCTGCGCCCGGGCGACAGTGCGGCGCCCATCCGCTGGCGACGATCAGCGCCGCGAGGACCATGATTCTCATCGTCGTCATCTGGCGCTCTCCATGTGGGCCGCGGCGTCTTTTGCGGCGTCCTCCGGCGTCCGGCCACGCTGGCGCGCGACGATGTACGCGGCGTACCACCCCGACCAGTGGTGTTTCGGAGCGGTCCGTTCGTAATCGCCGTGGTGCCCCTCGGTCTCCTTCAGAAGCTCCGTCAGCGCCTCGACGTCCAGGGTGCTGAATCCTCGTCCGGGGAGCCGCATCGTGATCTCCTGGAGGAGCCAGCTGTTCCCGTCGGGATCGCTGAAAGAGGCCCAGGAGCTGTAGGTCCGGTTCTGCGGGTCGCGGCCCGCCGCGCGCCCCTTCGTCCCGGTGACGCTGAGGTCACCCTCGAAGTGGAAGACCTCGCTCACCTTGGCGCCGTGCCCGTTGAGCTCGGCGCGGGCGGCATCGATGTCATCGACGATGAGGAACGTTCCCTGAACCGAGCCCGGCGCGGCCGACGTGACTCCCTTGCCGAAGATGACGGAGCACGGCGAGCCCGGAGGCGTCAGCTGCAGCGCGCGCCATTCGTCGCCTCGGGAGAAATCGGCGTCCACCCGCCACCCCAGGCCCTCGTAGAAACGCTTGGCGCGCTCGGCGTCCGAGACGGGCAGTATCACGACCTCGAGCTTCATATCCACGATGTTCCCTCCTCCGCCGACAGTCTTCGGCGGTTTCATCGATGACTCCTCTCACAGCACTGCTCTTCCATCCGAGACGTGCGTGCGATGTGTCGTCGCGAGGTTCAGGGAGGCTCTCGCAGGAACCGGAGGGAATGCCGCGGACGGACTGAGAGCGAAGTACCCGTCGACGCGACGAGAACCACCAGGAGTCGGGCCACGCGTGACCCCTTCCGCTGAGACGGTCGAGCCTACATCACGGCCGGGGTCGAGTGGAGCGAATGAGGACGTGAGCGCGGGATGCGGGGGTCGGACCCGCGATTCGATCACTCGGCGTCGGCGCCCTTCGAGCTGCTGCGGCGGATCTGTTCCAGGCCCCGGCCGACCTGATCCATCCACTCGCCGGGCGTCGGGGCGTCACCGTATTCGTCGTGCCATCTCCACCACTCGTACGGCTTTGTCTGCGGGTAGCCCTCCGGCGAGTCCTCCCACTCCTCCTGTCGCCCGAGCGCCGTGATGTCGAGATAGCTCCAGGTGCCTCCCATCACCTCGTCGCCGCGGTTGTTGACGAAGTAGGTGCGGAACACCTTCGTCGCCGTCGCGGATGAACGCGTTGGTGCCGTGCCACTCGTCCACGCCGAAGTCTTTGTCGAAGCCGTCGCGGATCGTGTACCAGGGAATCGTCCAGCCCATCCGCGCCTTCAAGCGCGCGATGTCCGCCTGCGGCGCGCGCGAGGCGAACGCGAGCGTCGTGTCGCGCGCGTTCAGATGGGCGAGGTGGGCGACCTGGTCGGCGACCAGGGAGCAGCCGCGGCAGGCATGCTCGGGCCAGCCGGTCACGCCGGGCTCGAAGAAGGCCCGGTAGACGATCAGCTGACGGCGGCCCTCGAACAGGTCGAGCAGGCTCGCCTTGCCCCGGGGCCCTTCGAACTCGTAGGCCTTCTCCACGGCCTGCCACGGCATGCGCCGGCGCTCGGCGGCCATCGCGTCACGGGCGCGAGTCAGCGCCTTCTCCTTGACGAGAAGCTGCTGGCGCGCAGCCTCCCACTCCTGCGGCGACACGATCGGGGGTGTTTTCATACCGCGAAGCTCATTCCGGTTTTCCATTGGCTTTCTCCTTCTTCTCGCCCATCTCTTTCTCCTTCTTCCGCTTGTTCCTGGCGCGGAGACGGCTCACGATCAGCGCGGCGGCGCCGCCCGTCGAGGTGGCGCCCGCGGCGATCGCGGCCACTGTCGTCACACAAACAGGACACATCGTTCGCCTCCCGGGGCCGGGTTCCTGCGATTCCGGCCCTCACTACCTATGGCGTTCGAGAGGGAGGCGTTTCGACAGGAATCCCGCGACACGCGGGCGTTCGAGGGGGCGCCGCTGTGCCCCCCGCTTAAGGTGAGCCGCGCCGTTCGAGCAGGAATCTGCCGCGTCGCCGGATCCTCGGTGAGGCCGATCGCGCGGTCGTACGCCTCCGCCGCGTCGGCGGCCTCGCCCGCCTGCCGCAGGAGGTGCGCGCGCACGGCCCAGAAGGGCTGATACGTGGCCACGGCGGCGCTGTCGATCGTGTCGAGCAGCGCCAGTCCGGCCGCGGCGCCGTGCGCCTCCGCAACGGCGGCCGCCTGCGCGACCCGGGCACCGAGCGTCGGAGCCAGTCGGACGAGGTGCTCGTAGAAGTCGACGATCGCGGCCCAGTCGGTGCGCCCGGTCTGCGCGCGATCGGCGTGGACCGACTGGATGGCGGCTTCGAGCTGGAACCTCCCGATTCGTCCCATCCGCGCCGCCGCGCCGAGCTCGGCCTCGGCCTCGCGGATGGCCGGCGTCGACCACGTCGCGGGGTCCTGTTCCGACAGCGGGACGAAGCGCCCGTCGGATGTCCGTCGCGCGGCACGGCGCGCCTCGCAGAAGAGCATGAGGGCCAGCAGCCGCGGACCTCCGGCTCCTCGGGCAACCGTTCCCGGATCACCCGCGCGAGCCAGACCGCCTCGTCGGCCAGGCCCTGCGCGCGTGGGTCGATGCCGGCGGCTTCGTCGCGGCCGAGGTCGTAGGCCGCGTAGATGGCCTCGAGCACCGCGTCGAGACGCTGCGGCAGCTCCTGATCCTGCGGAACCTCGAAGGGGATGCCCGCCTCGCGGATCTTGCGCTTGGCCCGTACGAGCCGCTGCCCCATCGTCGCCGGCGGAACGAGGAACGCCTGTGCGATGCGGGCGGCGTCGACACCGAGCACCGTCTGGAGCATGAGCGGCGTGTGCAGGGCGGGCTCGATCGCCGGGTGCGCGCAGACGAAGAGCAGCTCGGCGCGCCGATCGGGGAACGTGCCGCCGTCCACCGCCGCGGCCGTGGACTCGTCGGCGAGGCGCCGGACCGTGTCCTCGTGCTCGTCTCGCACGCGCCGGCGCCGCGCCTGGTCGATCAGCCGATGCCGCGCCGCCGTGAGCAGCCACGACTCCGGCTGCCGCGGCACGCCGTCCCGCGGCCAGGAGGTCAGCGCCGCGACCAGCGCATCGCCGAGCGCGTCCTCCGCCCCCGCGACGTCGCGCGTCTCGGAGGAGAGGTACGCGAGCAGGCGCCCGTACGACGCCCGCGCCACGGCCTCGACCGTCCCGCGCGCGTCCTCCACGAGATCAGGGTTCGTCGTACGTGGCGTGATACGCCACGTCCACCGGCCGGACTTCGACCGAGCCGGTCGCCGCCGCCGGGCAGCGCGCCGCCCACTCGAGCGCCGCGTCGAGGGAGGGGACGTCCACGATGATGAAGCCGCCGAGCTGCTCCTTGGCTTCGGCGAACGGCCCGTCCTGGACGTGACGCCGGCCGTCCTTCAGCTTGACGGTCGTCGCCGTCCCGACGTCCTTGAGCGGCGCTCCGCCGACGTAGGCTCCGGACGCCGCGAGGGCCTTGTGGTACGCCCTCCACGCCGCGATGTACGGGTCGGGGCCGGGGGCCTTCCGGGACTCGAGGTTCGACGCTGTCTCGTAGATCAGCAGGATGTACTTCATCTTGCTCCTCCTGACGGCATGGCGATTCGGAGCCGACGCACCGGCTCACTATGATGACGCCCTCGGGTGCGCGTTTTCGACACGCGATCCTCAAGTAAATCTGCGGCACGCGGCGCTCAAGCCTCATCCCTATGAGCATCGGGCGCGTTCGAACAGATAGGAGAACGACTCGTACCCCGGGCCAGGAAGTTGCCGAACAGGTCGTGCTCCTGCATGAGCGAAGAGGCGGCTGAACCTTCGGGTTCGGGGAACGTATCAAGGCCGGAGGCATGGCGACGCAATTCGAACCGCTCTCCCTATTCGTTCGTTACCGGGTGCGATTCTGCTGATGGTGCCATCTGCTTTGTTCATCGGTTTCCTTTGGTTTGCGTTCGGCCAGGGAACTCCGTCCCAAACGAAGGCGACTCCCAGCGACGTGCGCGCCGCCCGAGCGTCCCGCGGGGCACCTCACCGCCGCCGACTACAAGAGGCTCATGAACGAGCTCGCCGACGCCTGGAACACCAACGACGCCCGCCGCGCCGTGAACTTGTTCACCGACGACGCCGTGTATAGCGCGCCTCCCGACGGCAGGGTTCGGCGCGGCCGCGAGGAGCTGTTTCGCTTCTTCGGGGGACCGAGTGGCCGGCCCCGCCCCATGCGGATGGAATGGCACCACCTCGTGTTCGACGAGGAGTCCCAGATCGGCGCCGGCGAATACACGTTCACCTACGAGGTCCGGACGCACGGGGCGGTCATGGTGCGCGTCGTCAAAGGCAAGATCGCCAACTGGCGAGAGTACGAAGAAGCATCGTCTCTCGACTGGCAGGAGTTCATGGGACCAAATCGCTTCTGAGGCCGCGGTGACCGCAAAGCATGACCACCGCTGCGACCGCGGCATGTCGCGCCGCGAGCTCCTGGCCGGGAGCGCGGCCGGACTGGTCACGGGCTCGGTCGCCGCCCAGGGAACCGCCTCCACCGCGCGTTTCACCCACGAGGACATTCCGCGCAGCGGCTCGCCGGGGCAGCGCATCCTCGTCCAGGGCGGCGTGGTGCTGACCATGGACCCCAAGCTCGGCGATTTTGAAAAGGGCGATGTCCTGATCGAGGGCTCGAGGATCGCCGCTGTGGGCCCCGGCATCGCGTCCTCGTCGTCGGCCGTGATCGACGCTTCGCAGATGGTCGTCATGCCCGGCTTCGTCGATTCGCACCGTCACCTGTGGCAGGGTCAGCTGCGCAACATCCTGCCCAACGGCCGGATCGACTCGGACTACCCGCGCGACATCAGCGGGACCGCGCGAGCCCTCTACCGACCCGAAGATGTTCGCCTGGGTAACGTCCTCAGCGCCTGGGGCGCCCTCAATGCCGGTGTCACCACAGTGCTCGACTGGTCGCAAGTCTCTGCCTCTCCCGAGCATTCCGACGCCGCAGTGCAGGGTCTGAGGGAATCCGGAATCCGGGCCGTGTACGGTTACGGCCCGGGACCGCGGGGACCGAGAAACGGCTATCCCCAAGACGTCGGACGCCTGCGCAAGCAGTACTTCGCCTCGGAGGACCAGCTTCTGACGCTGGCGCTGGCGACCGGAGTCGATCCGGCGGATTGGGCGGTGGCGCGCGACGTCGGCGCCCCGATCTCCCTGCACGTCAATGGAACCGGCGCGCTCGTGCCTCTCGCGGCCGCCCGCCAGATGGGCCCCGACGTCACCTATATCCACTGCTGCCGCCTGAGCCCCGACGAGTGGAAGCTCATTGCGGACACCGGCGGCGGCGTCTCGATCGCCGCCCCGGTGGAGATGGAAATGGGGCACGGCATACCACCGATCCAGCAGACCCTGGATCACCGGATCCCGGTCTCGTTGAGCGCCGACGTGGAGAGCCAGGCTCCGTCCGAATTCTTCACGCAGATGCGCACGATCTTCTTCCTGCAGCGGATGACGGTGTTTTCGCGGGAAGGGGCTGGTGAAAAACAAGTCCCGCCCCTGCTCACGGTAAAGCAGGTGGTGGAGATCGCCACGATCGGCGGCGCGAGGGTGAATCACCTCGACAAGAAGATCGGCTCGCTCACACCCGGAAAGCAAGCGGACGTCATCCTGCTTCGTGCGAACGCGATCAACGTGATGCCGCTCAATCATGCCTATGGAGCGGTGGTGCTCGGGATGGATACCAGCAACGTCGACACGGTGTTCGTCGGCGGCAAGGTGAGGAAGTGGAAGGGCGACCTGGTGGGGGTGCCCATGGACCGGCTCCGGCGTGACATCGACGAGTCGCGCGACTATCTGGTGTCCCGCGCCGGGTGGCCGCGCACGGTGTTGGGGGGTTACCTGCCCGGTCACTGACGGTCGGTCCACCGATCGCCGCAGTGGCTATGCGCCCGAAATATCTTGTGTGATTCCCTTGGCGCCAGCAGGACACCGGGAACAAGCTCGGGACAGTCTCCAGATATCGTTCGAATGGCTGAAATACGTGACGGCGGTACTCGATCTGAGGGCGGTCAGTCGCGCCCGATCAGTTCCGTCGAGTAGGGGCAGTAGGTCCCGACGTCTGCGATCCAGTGATCGAGATTGGCGTCGAGGTAACTCGGGCACCCGTCGCAAAACTCGGTGGCGGCGTCGACGAAGGCGATGGAAGCCGGCTCGAGGTGCCATGACCATGGCGCATTGAAGCCGCCGTCACCGCGTGCGACGCGGCCGGTGACGATCTTGACGTGGCCCGCGCCGATCAGGGTCTCCGCCTCGGCGGCCCGCGCCCGATCGAGAATACGGATTCGAAAGACCTCGCCTGCCGGCACGTCGAGGTTGCCGCGGCAAGCGAGAACGCGAAAGATTTCACCGACTGGCTCGGTCGGCGCGGCCGAATCACATGCAACGATCGCCAGGACAATGACGAGACGCGCGACGTATCGCAAGGGCCTCTCCAGCGTCGCCTCGGAGGGAGTCACCTCACGCGGCTCACTCCGTCGGACTCTTCGAGCGGCGACCGGTCTGTTCACGTGTCGCGTCTCGCAGCGCCTCGATGGGGAGTGGATTGAAGAGAAACTCGTGCAAGTGGACGATCTGGCCTCGCCGTATGTGCACGATCGTTACGCCTTCATTACGGAAATCCCCCAGCTGCATTCGCCACTGAACGGCCACTTCGTTTGTTGCTCCAAACGCGAGCAATCGATTCACGAAAACGTTGACCAACTCGAATCGGACATCTTTCGTCCGTTCGCGAAACAATTCGAACTGCACTCGAATCGCTTCGCGCCCTCGAAAGGTGCCACCGACCGGCGATTCTCCAGGGAATTTGAAAACTGCGTCTTCCGCGAAAAATCCCAGAAAGGTCTCGACGTCGTTTTCCGCTCGTGCGGCGAATCGCTTCCGAGCGTTACGCTTCGCCATCAGAGCACCGATCATCGAGCGCCTCCTTCCGGCCTGCTCGTTAGCTCCGGAGTCTGAGGGGGGGCCGCAGGTGCGGCCACGCCCTTGACGAGCAGCCAGACGGCGAAAACCACCCCGAACGCGGCCATCGGCACTCACATAAGAGACGTGGGCGGACCGCCAAGAATTCCCGTGAGCTGCAGGGAACGCCCACGACGAGGAGGGCCGACGCGACGACGCCCAACCAGGCCAGCTAGACGGGGATCATCCGGCCACGGAGGAGGAGAGACCCCTGACTGGCCTCTATGGGCGCCGAACGCAACCCGCTCCGTGACGGCTATTCCGAGCGGAGCGCTTGAATCACGTCGACGCGCGCGGCGCGCGCCGCGGGCAGCATCGACGCGACCACGGCGACCGTCATCAGCACCACCGCAGAGGCGGCCACCGGCAGAACGCCAGGCATCTTCAGGTCCGCGAAATAGCTGCGTGCCACAGTTGCCAGGGCGAATCCGAGCGCCGCCGCGGCTCCGATGCCGACGGCGGCCATTGCGACGCCTTCTCCGACGACACCCTTGAGAAGATTTCGCGGCGCCAATCCGAGCGCCAGCCGGATACCGAACTCTTTCGTGCGCGCGCTGACGGAAAACGCCAGCACGCCCGCGACGCCGACCGCCGCAATCAACAGCGCGACGGCGGCGAACATGCCGAACACCACCGAGCTCAAACGTTGCGGCGTGAGCACTTCCGCGCGGGCCTCTTCGAGGGTGCCCGCGCGCTCAATCGGTTGTTCCACGGACATCTCGCGAATCATGCGCGTCACAGGGGTGATGAGCGAGTGAGGATCTGCACTGGTGTGGATGAACAGGCGGCCGCGGAAGAGGGGACCCTGTTCCAGGGGGTGGTAGATGGTGACGGCGGGCTCGGGAACGAGATGCTGGTCGTCGATATCGGCCGCGACGCCAACGATGCGTTGCGGCTTCAAATCGTCTGGATCCCTCGTGACCTTCAAGACAGGATCGGTCCAGAACACGTGCCGATTGACGGGGTCTTGATTGGGGAACATGCGCCGCGCGAGGGTTTCGCTGATGATGGCGACGTCCTCCTCGCTTCGGCCGTCGAGGTCATTGAAATCGCGACCGGCGACGATGGGAACGCCCAAAGCCGCGAAGAACCCGGGAGAGACGACACGAAACTGCGCGCGGGGGTCGTCCTCGGCCGCAACGTGAGTGTGACCGTCGGCGCAGAACTGCAGGCTCGGACCAGCGCCATCGCGCCATGGAGCGATCATCCCGTAGGCGGTCCGGTTGACACCGGGAAGCGCCTCGACGCGGCGGATGACGTCCTTGTAAAAATCGACGACTTGCCGGTCCGTCTTTCCGTAAGACATGACGGGAACGTTGATGGCAAGGACGCGGCGCGTGTCCATGCCGGTCTGCGTCCGTCGCAGCTCGATGAGGGTCGTGACCAGCATGCTCGCGCCGGCCAGCAGCACGAACGATGCGCCGATCTGCGTCACGACGAAGATGCGCTGGCGGCCTGCGCTGCCGGTGATCCGGAGGCTGCCGCTCGACCGGTGCCCTCCACCCGATACGGCAGCGGAGGGCAGGCGCGGGACAAAGGCCAGAATCAATGCGGCGACAATGGCGAGCGCCCCGCCGACCCAGAGCAGGCTGGAATCGACGGTGAGATCGAGCGCGCGAACCGAGAAACGCGACGCGTAACGCGCGAGAACCTGAACCATCCACTCCGCGCTCAACACGCCGAGCGCCGCGCCGGCCCCGCACAGCAGAAGGCTTTCGGCCAGCAGCATGCGGCGGAGCGCGCCTCGGCTTGCGCCGAGCGCGGTGCGGACCGCCAGCTCGCCTTCGCGGCGAACGGTGCGCGCCAGGACGTGGTTTGCGACATTGGAACACGCGATGACGAAGATCAGAGCGGACGCTGCGAGCAGAAGGAGCAGCACGGTCCTGGCGCCGGAGGTGATCTCGTCGCGAAGCAGTTTGGCCGAGATCTGAAAGGCCGCCTGCTTCGAGTAAGCCTCCGGGTGGTCTTTTTTCAACGTCGCGTACACGGAGCTCAATTCGACGCGAGCCTGCTCGAGGGTGGCTCCGGGGGCGAGACGCGCAAAGAGCTCCGTCATGCGGTGCGTACGCTCGGTCACCATCGTTGCGTCGAGGTGATGGGGACTGGTCACCATGTTGGCAATGATTTCGGTGTCCTGCGGGATAGGGGACGCTGGGCTCGAGCACGCCGATGATCGTGGCGGAGCGATCGCCAACTCATGCCGACGCGAATGGTTTTGCCGATGACGGAAGAATCACGGCCGAGGGTGTTCGACCAGAAGCGATAGGTGAGGACGACGACGCCGGCGGCCTTGGGGCCGTCATCCTGGGGCTCGATGAGGCGCCCGAGCACTGGACGAAGGCCCATCACCTGGAAATAGGACCCGTTGACTACTCCGGCGCTGATTTCGCGCGGCTCGCCGAGTCCGATGAGCGTAAAGCCGATGCTCGAGAAGTCGCCGAACTCGCTGAGGGTCTTGATCCGCGCCGCGAAGTCCCGAATTTCCGGCATCGACCAGGTGGTGTTTTCGCTGGGGATGCCCGGCGCGCTCTGACGGATATAGATCAGCCGATCCTCGTCGCGGTTGACCAGCGGCTTGAGGAGAACGCCGCGCACCAGCGTGAAGATGGCGGCGTTGGCGCCAATGCCCAGCGCGAGCGTCAGGATCACGGTGATGGCCAGCCCTCGGGTCCGCATGAGCGAGTGGGCGGCAACTCGAAGATCACGTAGAAATGACATGTTTCTTACCCCCGTACTTCCTGCGTCCCCAACCGTGCAGGTGGCACGATCGGTGCCAAGGCCAGGTATCAGATTTCAAGCCACTTAGTACGCGACCTCTTTGTCCGCCTGTTCGTTTTGAAGCATGCGATGTCCGAATTCGGACGGATCTCCGGTGCCGTAACGAACCCTGCTTGTGGATCTGGCTCTGGTTCCTCTGGCTCTACTCGAGTGGAAGCCCCAGTCTCTCCAGCAGCGCTCCGAATCTCGGATCCGTGCGCAGGGGATCGAAACCCGGCAGCCCGGTGAAGTAGAGGTAGGCGAGGCATTCCTCTTCGGCGCGCGCGACCACCTCGAAGGCCGCATCGATCTCCCAGAGCGCGCCGAGCAGCCAGGCCTCGGAGACGACGGGGGGCGCCCCCGCCGGCCGGGCGCGCAGCTCCTCGAGGATCGCCCGGGCCTCGTCCTTTCGGCCTGCGGTCGCGAGCGCCCATCCGAGCGTACCGACGAAATGGGGCGCCCGGTGCGACACCGCGACCACTTGCTCGAGTCTGGCAATGCCTTCCTCGAAGCGACCCAGAGCGACCAGAGCCATGCCCGAGTTATCGAGAGCGGTGGCGTCCTCCTTCTCGAAGGAGAGCCCGTCGTCGAGGTAACGCAGAGCTTCCTCGAGCCGGCCACAGTTCAGCAGGCCGCTGCCGGTGAGGGTGTAGGGGAAGGACGCGAGGGGATCCGCCTGGCGAGCCCGCTCGAGGAACGGCAGCGCCTCGTCAAGTCTCTGCCGAGTGCAGAGGACGATGCCGAACGAAGCCAGGGCCAGAACGTGGGTCGGCTCGATCTCGATCGCCCGGCGCCATGCGGCTTCCATGGCCGCCCACCTTCTCTCGATCCAGGCCACGAACGCCTCGACGTGGAGGCCCTCGGCCGACTCACCCTGCAGCCGAGTGGCGGTCGCCAACGCCTGCCTCGCAGTGGCGCAGGCTTCGCGTGCCGGAATCAGGCCGAACACCGACGCGAGGACCGTGGTCTCCGCGAGGCCGGTCCACGACGGTGCATGCGACGGATCCAGGCGGACCGCCTCCTCGAATGCGCGAAGAGCCTCGACGTGGTGCTCCTTCCCCCGAAGATGCCGTCCCATAAGGTAGCTGCGGTAGGCCTCGAGGTTGGCAGGCTGCGGCCGAGGGCGAACCGCGTGCTCCCCTGGCGCGAGGCGTGCCTTCACTGCCTCGACGACTCCCGCGGCGATCTCGTCCTGCACGGCGAAGACGTCCGCGGCCTCCCGGTCGAATCGCTCTGACCAGAGCTGGTAGCCGCTCGCGACATCGGTGAGTTGGGCGGTGACGCGCAGACGGCTGCCCGCGGTGCGCACGCTGCCCTCGAGGACATGGCCCACCGAGAGGGCGCGTGCGATCTCCGGCAGATCCTTGCCCTCCTGCCGCGCCCGAAAGGCCGAGGTCCGCGACGCGACGCGGATACCGCGGATCGACACGAGCGCGTTCATGACCTCCTCGGCCATACCCTCACAGAGATACTCCTGGTCCTTCGAGGGGCTCATGTCGGAAAACGGCAGCACGGCGATCGCGACTCCCTCGCGCGCATCGGTGGCGGATTCGCCGGCAATCTCCAGCCCCGCCTTCTGTTCGCGCGGCAGCCCCAGCCTGTCCAGCAACGCTCCGAATCTCGGATCGGCGCGGAGCAAATCGAAGCCGGGCAAGCCGGTGAAGGGCAGGTAGGGCTGCCGCTCCTCTTCCGCTCGCGCAAGCAACTCGAAGGCGCCCTCCACATCCCCGAGCGCGGCCAGGAGCCACGCCTCGGAAACGACGGCGGGCGCCGGTTCGGGCCGCGCCCGAAGCTCCGCCAGAACGGCCCGGGCTTCCTCTCTGCGGCCCCCGGCGGCCAGGGCCCATCCCAGAATGCCGAGGACGAAGCTGCCCCGCCGCGTTTGGGTGGAAGCCCTCTCCAGCAGGGCGATCCCCTTCTCGTAGCGCCCGAGGGCCACATTCGCCGCGCCCGAGCCCCAGAGCGCCAGCGAGTTCTCCTTGTCGAAGGACAGCGCATCGTCGAAGCAGCGGATCGATTCCTCGACCCTTCGACTCGCCAGCAGACCCAGGCCGGTCATCGCGTGGGGGAAGGGCGCGAGCGGATCGAGCTCCCGGGCCCGCTGAATCGACACCATCGCTTCGTCGAGGCGACGCCGCGCAGTCAGGCAAACTCCGTACACAGCCCGGACCTGGACGTGAGAGGGATCGAGCTCGATCGCGCGACGCTGGGCCTTCTCCCAGGCCTCCCAGTGACGCTGCCCGAAGGCCATGAAGCCCTCGACATACAGGGCTTCGGCGGATTCTCCCTGCAATTGCGCGGCGGTCGAGAGCGCGTCCGACGCCCTGGCATACGCGGCCGCGGTCGGGATCAGAGCGTAGAACGCCGCCAGAATCGAAACCTCCGCAAGGCCGATCCAGGAGGGCGCATGGCTGGGATCGAGGGCCACGGCCTGCTCGTAGGCGCGCAGGGCGCTGCCGTGATCGTTCTTGGTTAACCGAAAATGCCTGCCCTGGAGATAGTGCCGGTAGGCCTCGAGGTTGGCGACCTGCGGCCTGGGTTGGATCCCCCGCGCCCCCGGGGCGAGCCGGGCCCTGACGGCCTCGACGACTCCCGCGGCGATCTCGTCCTGCACGGCGAAGACGTCGTTCGCATCCCGATCGTAGCGCTCCGACCAGAGCTGGTAGCCGCTCGCGACGTCGGTCAACTGCGCGGTGACGCGCAGCCGGCTGCCGGACGTTCGCACGCTGCCCTCGAGGACGTGGCCGACGGACAGCACGTGAGCGATCTCGGAGAGGTCCTTGCCGCCGTGGCGCGCCCGAAAGGCCGAGGTCCGCGACGCGACGCGGATGCCGGGGATCGCCACGAGCGCGTTCATGACCTCCTCGGCCATGCCCTCGCAGAGATACTCCTGGTCCTTCGAGGGGCTCAGGTCGGAGAACGGCAGCACGGCGATCGCGACCCCCTCGCGCGCATCGGCGGCGGATTCGCGGGCAATCTCCAGTCCCGCCTTGCGCAACCCGTCGATCAGGCGCTCCACGTACTCCGGCTCCCACCACTTCTCGAAGTCGCTCCGTGCCGTCGTCGCGAAGTGCGGCCGCAGCGTGAGCAACTCCCGGAGAGCTTTTCCGGCCGCATCACGCTGACCGAGCTGTCCGCAGGCGGCGGCCGTCGCCACGTGCGCACCCCAGTGGCCCGACAGATTGATCTTGCGCGCGACTTCGAGTGCGCTACGGTCGTCGCCCCGTCGGTACGCGTTGTAGTAGTCGGCGTACCAGTACCATCCGGGATGATTGGGGTTGAGCTGTTTGGCGCGTCCCGCCAGCGCGAGCCCCCGCTCGGGTTCGCCCGCATAGGTCAGCAGCTCACCGAGAAAAGCGATGGAGTTGCCGTCCATGGGATTGAGCGCGGCCGCCCGTTCCGCCACGCTCCGGAAGCTCTCGAATTCCTTCTGGAAGAAGAGCGCCTGGGCCAGGCTGAAAAGGGCCAGGGGGCTGGAGGGCGCGGCCTCGACGGCGCGCCGCGCGGCGGTTAACCCGCTCGCCAGAGAATCCGGTTGAAGGTTGAACCCCTGACCGTAGTCCTGGAGGCACAGCAACGCCAGCATCGCCCAGGCATCGGCATAGTCCGGCGCCTTGCCCACCGCGGATTCGAGGCCGGACCGCGACACGGCGAGCTCCTCGGGGGTGACCCGCTCCAGGTAGCCGAAGCTGCGCAGCACGGCCTCGTAAGGGCTCAACTGGTCGGGGCCGCGGCCGCGGACAGCCTCGCTCATGCTCCGGGGCAGAACTCCGTTCATGCCCGCGACCATCGAAACAATCCGCGGAACCAGGTCGTCCTGCAGCTCGAAAACCACTTCCGGGCTGAAATCGCGTTCGTAGTTTTCAGCCCAGAGATGCGCACCGGATACCGCATCCACGAGTTGCACCGCGACACGAAGCCTCGCCCCCGCATGTCGAAGGCTCCCCTCCATCACGTATCGCGCGCCGAGCTCATTGCCGGACCGGCCGCCGGCGGTCGCGCTGCGCGCGATCACCTTCAAGTAGGAGAACCGCGACAGCCCGGTCACGATCTCCTCGGTGAGGCCCTCCGCGAGAGCCGTGAGCGACGCATCGGCGCCGCCGTATTTGAACGGAAGCACCGCGACCCAGAAACCCTCGCCGGCGCGAACCGCTCCCGAGTCAAAGGGGGAAGAAGAAGCAGGCGCCGGGGCCATCTCCAGCCCCGCCTTGCGCCAGCCGTCAATCAGGTGTTCTACGAAATCGCGCTCCCACCATTTCTCGACATTCATGCGGACGGTGGCGGCGAAGTCGGGCCGCATCTCGAGCAGATCCTGAAGGGCTTTGTTCGCCGCAGCACGTTCCCCGAGCTGCCCGTAGGCGGCGGACATCGCCGCGTGCATGAACCAGTGACCGGGGAGATTCATCTTGAGCGCGAAGCCAAGCGCGCCGCGGTAGTCGCCCTGCCGGTAGGCGTTGCAGAAGTCGACCCACCAGTACCATCCGGGATGATGGGGATTGAGCTGCTTGGCGCGCCCGGCCAGCGCCAGGCCACGCTCCAGGTCGCCCGCACAGGTGAGCATCCCGCCAAGGGTCGCGATGGAGTCGCCGTCGATGGGGTTGAGTGCGACCGCCCGCTCCGCGGCATTCCGGAAGCTCTGGAATTCCTTTTGGAAGAAGAGCGCCTGGGCCAGACTAAACCAGGCCAGAGGATTGGATGGCGCCGCCTCGACGGCACGCCGCGCGGCAGCGGACCCGGTCGTCAGGGAATCCGGCTGAAGGTCGAATGCTTGTCCGTACTCGTGGGTGCACAGGATCGAAAGCATGGCCCAGGCGTCGGCGTAAGCCGGCGCCTCTTGCACCGCCAATTCCAGGCCAGATCGCGCCGCGCCAAGTTCTTCTATGGTGGCCCGTTCGAAGTAGCTGAAGCTGCGCAGCACGGCTTCGTAGGGGCTCAACTGTTCGGGAGTCTTGCCGCGCACGGTCGCGCCCATGCTCCGGGGCAGCACCCCATGCATGTCGGCGACCGTCGAGACGATCCGCGGAACCAGCTCGTCCTGAAGCTCGAAAACTGTTTCCGGGCTGAAGGTGCGCTCGTAGTTCTCGGCCCAGAGGTGCGCGCCGGAGACCGCATCCACGAGTTGCACGGCGATACGCAGCCGAGTTCCTGACTGGCGGAGGCTCCCCTCCATCACGTAACGCGCGCCCAGCTCATTGCCGGAACGGCCGCTGGCTGTCGCGCTGCGCGCGATCACCTCCAGGTAGGAAAACCGCGAAAGCCCGGTCACGATCTCCTCGGTCAGCCCTTCGGCCAGAGCCGTGAGCGACGCGTCCGCGCCTCCGTACTTGAACGGCAGCACGGCGACCCAGAAGCCCTCGTCGGCGCGAACCGCGCCCGAATCCGTGGCCGAGGAACGCTCCGGACCAGGCTCGTGGAGCGCTGCCGTGCGCGCACCGGGAATCGAGAGTCCGGCCTTGCGCAGTCCTTCGAGGATCGGCTCCATGAGGCCGCTCGCGAAGTGCCACGTCCCGACGTTCGAGCGCGCGTGCGAAGCAAACTCGGGATCGAGCGCCAGCAGGTCCCGGACCGCGGACTCGGCCTCGGCGCGCCGGCCGAGATGACCGCAGGCCGAAGCCACGACGAGAAAGGGCCAGAAGAGGCCGGGCACGTCCACCCGGTTCGCGCACTCGAGGGCCCCTACGTACTCACCCTTGTGGAAGTGCTCCCAGAGCGGAGCGAAATGCATCCAGCCCGCGTGATTGGGATTGAGCTCCATCGCGCGCCGAACGATCGCGGAGCCTCTCTCGAACTCGCCCGTGTGCACGATCTGCAGCCCCAGGATCCCGACGGCGTCGGTATTGAGTGGGTTGAGCGCCATGGCGCGCTCGGCCGCGGGGCCGAATGCCGCGAGGTCCCGCCGAAAGAAGTGCACCTGCGCCAGCGCGACCATGGCGAACTGGTTCGCGCGATCCAGCTCGACGGCGCGGCGGGCCGCGGCCAGCGCCCGATCCAGTGACGTCGCGTCGCCCGCGAAGCCGAACGCGTACTCGTCGACGTAGACCTGCGCGAGGCAGGCCCACAAGTCGGACTGACGGTCGTTCCGCTCCGCCGCGCGCTCCAATCGGCTCTTGAGCGCGGCATAGGAGGAGGGAGTGATCTGCTCGCGGTACGCGAAGTACTGGAACTGCCATTCGACCGCCGTGAGGTCGGCGTCGTCCTTCTGGCCGCTGGAGGCCCGGATCGAATGCACGAGCACGCCGTAGCTGTCGGCGACGGTCGCGACGATGCGTGCGGCGACGTCGTCCTGCACCGCAAACATGCCCGACGCCTGGAGGTCCCGACGATAGGTCTCGGACCAGAGCCGCGCTCCCGTCCGGGCGTCGACGAGCTGCGCGCTGACGCGAAGGTCGGCGCCTCCGCGACGGATGCTTCCTTCCACCACGTAGCGCGCCTCGGGCCCCGGGCCCGGTGCCCGGTCGTCTCCCTCGCCCGACTGGTGACCCGCCGGGCCGCTCGCGACGACCGACAGATACCGAAACCGCGAGAGGCCGCTCACGATCTCCTCGGAGAGCCCGTCGGCCAGGGCCAGCGCGTCCGCGTCGGCCGTGCCGCACTTGAAAGGCAGCACGGCGATCCGGAACCCGGATGGACCTACCGGGGCCGCGACCCTCGGTGCGCTGCTCGCCGCGGCCGTCGGCGAGAACTGCTCCGAAAGACTGAATGCGATGTCCTTGGCCGTCTGGAAACGACTCTCGCGGTCCTTCTCGAGGCAGTGTTTGACGATCCGCTCGAGAGACGGGGAGATGTTCCGCCCCGATTCCGAGAACTCCGGAGGCTCCCTCATCAGGATCGCTGCCATCGTCTCGGCGTTCGTGTCTCGCTTGAACGCCTTCTTGCCAGAGAGCAGCTCGTAGAGGATCGTCCCGAACGAGAAGATGTCCGAGCGGTGATCGACCGGAAACCCCTTGACCTGCTCGGGCGACATGTAGCCCATCGTCCCCATGACCATCCCGGGCTCCGTGTGGCCCGAGCCGGTCGGCGCACTGGTCTCCTGGCCCGGCGCGACGGCCTCGACCCGCTTCGCCAGGCCGAAGTCGAGGATCTTGAGGTGGCCGTCTCTCGAAACGAAGAGGTTCTCGGGCTTCAGATCCCGGTGGACGATGCCCTTCTCGTGGGCGGCCGAGAGGCCCCGGGCGACCTGGAGCGCATAGTCCACGGCCTGCTTCTGCGAGATCGAGCCTGCGTCGAGCTTTCCGCGCAGCGTCTCGCCTTCCAGGAGCTCCATGACGGCGTAGGCAATCCCGTTCTGGTTTCCGAAGTCGTGGATCGCGAGGATGTTCTGATGGGAGAGGGCCGCGACCGCCTTCGCCTCGCGCTCGAACCGGGCCAGCGAGTCGGGATCGGCAGCGACGGACTGCGGGAGGACCTTGACCGCGACGTCGCGATCCAGCTTCTTGTCCCGCGCCCGGTAGACCTCCCCCATCCCGCCCGCGCCGAGAGGCGAGAGAATCTCGTAGGGACCGAGTTGAGCACCCGTGGAAAGCGGCATTGCTGCTGCCGGATTCTAAGGCCAGCGAATCTCGGGCATTCGCTCCCGATCAGGAGTGGCCGCACTCGTGGCCCGCTCCCTCGATTTCTCGAACGGCGCGAGTATCGACCAGCAATCCTTGAAACGTGTCCGAAACTGTCCGTCGCGCGCGCGCGATTCATCAAGGCGCATAACGGGTGAAGACAAAGTCGCGATCTTTGACAGCCCGGTGGCAGGGGAAGCACGTTTTCATGTCTGATTCGGGGCCAGGTTTGCCGTCCTTGTCGAATTGAGCGTACCCCCAGCCACCGGTAGCGGCGTACTTCTTTGAGTCCTTGACCATGAACTGCAGGTACCAGGGCGGTTGTTCTCCAGGAACGAAAGACTGCTCACGGCCGAAAGCTCTGTTGTTTTCCTCCGACGGCACGTGGCGCCACGCTATTCGGGCAATGATTGTGCCCTCCGGGAACGGAAGCTTTTGTTCCCGGTAGGCCTTGATGGCTACGTCGTTACCCAGGACGGCGCGGATATCATTGAGTTCTCCTTCCTCGTGGGCCACGGAGACCAACCTCCATTCGCGGTATCCGGGAGGAATTTTGGTTACGTAGATCGGGGTGCCCTCTTGATCGGCGTGTGGAGATGCGAACGCCGAGAAGGCGACAACGCCGGCCAGGGATCCAACCGCAAGCAGCAACAAAGTGATCCGTTTCATAATGGAACCTCCTTCAAATATGCGGCAATTGAACCTCATGCGTAAGACAGCTGGCCACGATTCGCGCAGCGATCGAAACGCGGCACGGATCTCTTCAGAGAACAGTTGCGGCTGCTCCCAGGCCCGGCGTGAGTGGGGATGCCCGAATTCAGCTGACAACCTCACTGAGAACGATGAGGGCTGCGAAGCCCAGAGCAGCGAGAACGCCGGAATAGCGGGGTCCATTGTGGAAGCCCTCGGGAATCATGGTCTCCGCCGCCATCGCGATGAGCGCGCCGGCTCCGTATGTCATGAGGATTGCCGTCACCCCGGGGCCGAGATCACCGAGGAGGTAGAAGGCTAGAGCCGTCGTCGCGGCCGTACCGAGAGCAATACCGCTCCACAGGCTGAGCACGTACGTCGATGAGCGGGACGCGAGGCGCATTCCGGCCGTCCCGGAAAGTGCCTCCGGAAAGTTCGAGAGCGCGAGCGCCACGATCAGTGCCAGATCGGCTCCGCCCGTCCGTAGCGTGACACCGAGCACCAGCGCCTCCGGCACGGCATCGAGCGCCGTGCCGAGCGCGATCGAGGTGCCGCTGCCCGGTGCCTCGGCTTCCGAAGGCTGCGGCCTGCATTCCCCGCAGCGCTTGCGGTCTCTGGCGGTGGCGAGCGCTGCGTTTGCGATGCTGAAGGTAGCGGCACCAGCGACAATTCCGCCGACCGTGGACGCCGTGCCGGCCAGAAGGAGGGCCTCGGACGCGAGCTGGATGGAGGCGGCTGAAAGCAGCACACCCGCGCCGAGTGACATGATGGCGGCAATCGCCCGGTGCCGGAGCTGGGTTGTCAACCCCAGTATTGCCCCTGCAAGCACGCCGGAGGCTGCAGCCAACCCCCAACCGAAGGCCCACACCGCTCCCATGATGCTTGCCGGCATTACATGCTCCAGCCGTCAGCGGCGCTGGGCGTTCCGCTGCGCGCCGAGAAGGATCCGAGTCAGGGTCGCCACGGCCTCGGCATGCTCCTCGAGCAGGAAGTGCCCGCCCTCAAACAGGTGGCCTTCCGCTCTCGGCGCGTCGCGACCATACGCTTCCGCGTCCGCGACAGCCAGTGCGCGTTCCCTGCTACGAGCCGACGCGGTGCGTTTTGCACCGGCGTGTTCCTGAGTCATTGGACCTCCTCGACCTGGTTCAGGTAAGCCCCGTAACCCTCGGCTTCCATATCGTCACGATGGATAAACCGCAGCGAGGCCGAGTTGATGCAGTAGCGCAATCCGCCGCGGTCTCTCGGACCGTCGGGAAACACGTGCCCGAGATGGCTGTCCGCGTGCGCCGAGCGCACCTCGGTGCGGACCATGCCGAGCGTGGCGTCCCGCAGCTCGTTCACGTTGGCCGGTTCGATGGGCTTGGTGAAGCTGGGCCACCCGCATCCCGATTCAAACTTGTCGGAGGACGCGAACAGCGGCTCGCCCGAGACAATATCGACGTAGATGCCGGGTTCCTTCTTATCCAGATGCTCTCCCGTTCCGGGAGCCTCTGTGCCGCTTTGCTGCGTCACCCGATACTGCTCCGGCGACAGCCGTGAGATAGCGTCAGGATCCTTGCTGAACTTTCGCATTTCTTTCACCTCATGTCAGACGTGTCGCCTGAGACTCCCCCGTCAAGCACCGCGTCCCGCGTCCGTTGCCGGCGCCTGCCGACCGCCGAATTCATCCGCGTGAAGCGACACAAACTCCCGGACGCTCATCGCCGCTCGGCCGGTGACCCGCTGCACGCCATCCGCCAGTCGGTCGTAGCGACCCGCCCGGTGCAACTCGCCCATGGTCACGACATGACGGGTCAGGTGCTCAGGTAATCCAACCCTTTTCAGCTCCCGTTCCCAATGCGCGGCGGGAGTGTCAGAGTACGTGACCTCGCGGTTTAGCGCGTCCGAGAACTCCCGCGCGACCCCGTGCATGTCCTGCGACCGAGGACCGGTGAGCTCGTAGATCCGGCCGAGGTGTGGCACGGGATCGCCGAGGACGGTAGCGACTACCCGAGCGACATCAGCCGCGGCCACCGGAGAGGTCCTGCCCCGCCCAAACGGCAGTTCGATGCGGCCTCGGTCGCGGACGCTCGCAGCGGCGAGGGGTAAGAAGCTCTCCAGAAACATCGTCGGACGGATGGTGACGACCGGCAAGCCCGACCACGCGAGCACCTGCTCGCTCAGCCAATGCTGCCGCTGCTGAGGGCTCGGCGTCGTGTTCTGGATGCTCATCTGGGAGACCGTCATTTGCGACATGTTGACCAGAGCGTCGACTCCAAGTTCCCGAGCGACCGCCGCCATGGTCACAGTCGCTTCCAGGTAGCCGGCGGATACGGACATGCCGAAGTAGATCCGCCGACAGCCGTTAACGACGCGATAGACATCGGCCGGTTCGAGCAGGTCCCCGACGACCACCTCAGCGCCAGCGGCTCGCAACGCCGCAGACCGGTCGTCCTCGCGGCGGACCATGGCCCGAACCGGAAACCCGCGTTCGAGGAGCAGGCCCGTCACCGTTCGCCCGACGGCTCCGAGTTGCCCGGCGGCCCCGGTTACGAGGATCGGTGGGATCCCCGGTCCGTTGCGTCCGAAGATGCGAACCTCCTTCAAAAAACGAAGATACGCCATGACACCTCGACGCGTCCCGCCGCGTGTCGAGGTGCGCGGCTCACTTTGGTGGAGCGTTGCCGCCCTGCCGGTGGGTATACTCGCCGCTCGGGCAGCGCCGCCGGCGTCTACTGGCGCGCGGATCCAGGACATGCGCATCCTGGACGGGCTGGACGATCGGCGACGCGCGGAATTGATCGCAGAGCGGCTGAGGCTTTGGAGGTCGATAGCGAATACCTGACGTCGGCGCTTGTGCGCCAGAACCAAGGAGGCTCAAATGAGCACGGTCACCACGAAGGATGGGGTCACGATCTTCTACAAGGACTGGGGCCCCAAGGACGCGCAACCCATCGTCTTCCATCATGGCTGGCCATTGAGCGCCGATGACTGGGACACCCAGATGCTCTACTTCCTCGAGAAGGGGTATCGAGTCGTTGCTCATGACCGGCGCGGCCATGGCCGGTCAAGCCAGGTGAGCGACGGCCATGACATGGACCACTACGCGGCGGATGCGGCTGCGGTCGTCGAGCATCTGGATCTGCGCGACGCCATCCACATCGGCCACTCGACGGGCGGCGGCGAGGCAACGCACTATGTCGCGCTCCACGGCAAGGGCCGTGTCGCCAAACTGGTTCTCATCGGCGCCGTGCCGCCGCTCATGCTGAAGACGGCGTCCAATCCGGGCGGCTTGCCCATGGAGGTATTTGACGGCCTCCGGCAACAGTTCGCCGCCAACCGGGCGCAGTTCTATTGGGAATTCGCGAGCGGTCCCTTCTACAGCTACAACCGGCCGGGCGCGAAGGTGTTGCAGAGCGTGATCGACAACTGGTGGCGTCAGGCCATGATGGGCGGCGCGAAAGCACAGTACGATGGCGTGAAAGCCTTCTCGGAGACGGACTTTACCGAGGACCTGAAGAATATCGACGTGCCGACCCTCGTCCTGCATGGCGACGATGACCAGATCGTCCCGATCGCTGATTCCGCGCTGCTGTCCTCGAAGCTGCTGAAGAAGGGCACTCTCAAGGTCCACGAGGGGTTCCCGCACGGCATGTGTACGACACACGCCGACGTGGTCAATCCCGAGCTCCTCGCCTTCGTGAAGGGTGACCTGCAAGCCAGCGAGGACGCGAAGGCGCGGCGTTCGGCTCCCGCGCGGAGCGGCGGGCCCAGCCCGACTCCTGCGTCGAGCTGAAGGCGCGCGATTCGCCGGAGCCGACCATCATGGCGTCGGCTCCGGCGAAGGCGTCGTCCTGACGTCGAGCGCGCCGTTCCACGATTGGCCTCCGTCGGTCGCTTTAGGTCGAGCTCGTGGCGCTCGCGCGTCGGAACAGCAATGCCGATCCGACAAACAGCGTGACGAAGAACGCCGTCACACCAAGCACACGCAGGGCTTCTTCCCTCGAGGTCACAGAGTGCCTCCAGACGATCACCGCGATCAAGGGGACCAATGCCTGAGCGAGCGCCATCGCGAACAAGGTTTGCGCCATTCCCTGCGGCTGCAGGCGCGCGATGAGGGCGCCGACCACTCCGACGGCGACCACCCCGCCGCACAGCAGGTTGGCGGGGCTGCCTTCGTCCCCGATGAGCTCAGCGGCAAGATTCGGCCCAGGCGAGGAAGAGCGCGGACCCGACCGCCACGCCGACGGCGACTCGGTACATGATCGTGCCCTTCTTCGCCGCGACCACTCATACGTGAGACCCGCGCTGAACAGGAGGACGCCCGCGACAGCGAAATCGAGCGGTCCCCAGGCCACTTCGTCGGTAAACAGCATCGCCACCAAGGGCACCAGCAACAGGAATGCGGTCGCGAGCGAAACGCGAATGATGGTTTGGCGTGCATGATTGTTGGCCCAGCCCACGAATATCCCCTTCGGCGCGCATCCGCAATGCTCAACCGTAAGCTTCCGGTAAGCTTACGGAGCCGGAGTCCGAGTGGATGGTTGGGGTGAAACGAGGTGCGGCATGGCCGCTTCCTTGCGGCGGGCGACACATCACTGGATGTAGGGTATTTGATGTTAAGCTCGCGGCAGGCGTCGCGTCGTGATCCAGGAGGCCGGCCATGACACGGAGTGCCCTTCGCTCATTTGGCGCCGTTCTCACCGCGACCGTGGCCGTGGCGTTCTCGGCCTCGCTCCCCGGCTGCGCCAGCTACGGGCCCGCCACCCGCGTCGCGGTGCAGGACGTCAAGTCATTGATCGGTACGTGGAAGGGAACCGTGTACCGGTCCAGTTTCGCGCCCGACGCCGTCACCCTGACGATCCACGACGACGGCTCGTTCGACGTCCTGTCGGACCGGCCGGACGGCACGTCGACCGGAACCGGCAAGATCGTCGTGAGCGAGGGACGCCTCCTCGTGGAGGGCAGGAGAGGGGGCGGCACGGGAACGCTGCTGAGAAACCCCGCCGGCGATCTCGTGCTGGACGTCGAAATGACCCTCAACGACAACAGCATCCTGACGGCCAAGCTCTGGCGGCCCAGCCGCTAGATCGGCTCGTCGTTCTGCAGAGGTGCTTCAGAAGAGGTCTCGCTCCCAGTTGAGGATCAGGCGCACCTGCCAGCCGAGCCTGGATCCCTCTTGATCGAGGATGCCGCCGCGCACGCGGAGCCACCAACCCTGGACGAACGCGGGCCGGGGCCAGGGCGGGCGGTAGTCGAAGGTGGCGTCGTACTCCCGCTGGTCCGGCGCGCTCGCCCGAGTCCTGGGATCGATGGCGTCCCAGCCCGCGGCGAAGTTGAAGTTGCCGGTGAGCCCCTGGGCAACCAGCGTCGAGAAGTCGCAGGCTGCCCCGAACAGCACGGCCTTCTCGTTGGCGCGGTTGAAGTCCCGGTCCATCATCAAGAGGTAGTTCGGGGAGTAGCCCCAGGGCGTCTGGATGGAGTTCCCCGAGCCGGTGACCGAGAAGGCGGAGGTGAGCGTCAGTTCCCGGTAGAGCGCCTGGACCCGCACGCCTTCCGACTGTGTGCTCCAGTTCGTCTCTGCCGCGCTGGCCACGAGCTTCTCGCCCACCGCGCGCTGGTCCGTGAACTGCGCGCCGAGGCGGAGCTTCCAGTTCGCGTCGAGCGGCAGGAGGTAGGCGCCTTCCAGGTACGCCGTGTTGAAGGTGTTGATGCCGTACTGCTCCGCGGCGTCGATGACCAGCCCCGCCAGGGGTGTCACACGGACCGAGCCCAGGATGACGCCGTCGTCGCTCCCCACGGCGCCGGCCTGCTGCGACATGAATACGAACTTGTCCTGATTCCGAGGCTTGATCTTCGAGAGATAGCCGGCGAAGTACTGGACGACGCCGACCTTGCCGCCGGCCGTGACGCCTTCGAACGTGTTCGGGGTCATCCGGTTGTCGATGGCGTTGATGAAGGCCTGGTTGACCACCTGCCGGTAGCCCTTCGCGAGCACGTAATCGTGGTAACGGACCGCGGCGTACGCCTCGCCGAACACGGCATAGCCTTTCTGCCCCGGCTTCAGAAGGAGCGTCCCGCCCGTGTCGTCCGGCGCGTAGAGCGGCGCCGAGCCGAAGAAGGTCGCACCGATCCCGAACACGTCGAAGAGCCAGCCGGACTTGTAGCCGGCCCAGCCCCCGAACGCCCAGGCCTCGTTTCTGGGCCCGCCTTCGGGGTTTTCCCGGTCGAAGTAGTAGTTCCTGAAGTGAAGCTTCAGGTCGGTGTCCCGCAAGAATGGCGGGAGATCCCTCATCGCGTCCCTGAGAGGAGCGAAGAGACGCTCGATCGGAGGCGCGGGCGGCGGCGGCGGCGCATCCTCGGCAGCCGCAGGCCTGACCGATGTCAGCAAGGCGAACACGAGCGCCAGCGCGAGGCAGGCTCGCGGAAGCCGCATCTGCGCGGTTCGGCGACTCAGCAGCGATTGCGGCACGCCCTCACGCCGACAAGGACGCGGCAGCAGGACCTGGCCCCGCCGGTCCTCCACGATCCGCATCGAGCTTCCGACGCTCGTCTCCAGGCGCGGCGCCAGCGGCTGCTCGCCCATTTGAACGGTTGGAAGGGTGAGGCGCCCCCCCCCCGCCGGGGGGCAGGGCGGATATATATTTTGGAGGGGGGGCCGGGGGGGGGGGGGGTTGGCGTTCGGGGTTTCCCTTTTTTGGTTTATTGGGTTCGGGGAGGGGGGGAAAAAGGAAAGAGCCCCGGGCGGGGTGTCTGACCCTGCAAGTCCGTTTGCCAGTAGTCGACGCGCTGGTCGTACGCCCGGTTGATCGCGTTTTCGCGCAGCAAGAGGTAGGGCTGATGCGTGGGGGGATCGCCGGCGAGCAGGGCGGGCGGCACCAGGTTCGCTTGCTGGATAGCCGCCTTCTCCTCGACGCGACGAATCGCGGCGAGGATCTGGTCCTGGAGCCACGCGAAATGGCTCTTCAGGTGGCCTGGCATCGCCGGGGAGGCGAAGACCCGCGTGAAGCACGAAGCGCGGGAAAAAATCCTTGCCCTCGATCTTTACCTGCGCAAAAATGCGAAAAAGCCCGGCTTTGTTCGAGCGAAAGTAGAAGGGAAGTTCAGGACCGCTCCGCGCATCCGGGTCCGTGATGAGAGGCCCGGTGGGATGCAGGTGCAGGACCGTGGCGAAGTCATCGCCAAAGCCCACAAAGTGGCCGAAGGCCCCCATGACGACGCCGAGTTTCTTACACGGCTGGCCGTCCGGCTCGGTGACGCGCAGCTTCCCGGCAACAGTATCGCGTTCGCGGATGACGTCCTTCTCGAATGAAAGTTCGAATTTGTAGCCGTCGATTTCTGCCTGCCGGTTTTCCGCCTCGTCCTCGGCCAGTTGTGCCTGGCGCGGCGTGCTCGATGGAATGTCGGCTATGGAATACTGCTGCACCTGCGTTCGCACTGGCAGCAAGTCAGCCCAAACGCGGTAGGTATCCGGCCGCTGCGGAGTGAAGCTAAACGCGTACTCACCATCACCGGCTGGTTCCGGGTGCTCGTGGTGGTAATCGGTCTCAGAAATATCGCTGATCAGTAAATGAATCTTGCGTGTATGCGCTTCCTCGAGATCAGAGAGGTCCACGGGCTGGCTGTTATCGAGAAAGAAAAGCCGAATTCGAAGATCAGCGCGTCTACCGACTTCCAGTGGGCCATCGGCAACTATTGCGGCGCCGATAATCGGGCCTGCTGTCAAATCTGGCTGGGTAACATAGATCGGCTCCAGAGGCATGCCGCAGATCGGGCAATTGCCCGCAGATGTCTCCATCAGCTCCTGATGCATCGGGCATGACCAGAGCGGCGGCAGGAGTTGCAGCGCTTCCCTGGGATAAAGTGCCTTAATCTCCGACCAAAGCTTTCGTGCGCGCTGGGCTGCAGCACGACCGTCGGCCGAGGAGCCTGACTGCCATTTTTCGCACGACTGGATCAACTGCTGCAATTTCCCGTCGAGCTGCTCCCTGCGGCCGCCGAACACCATTATCGATTGCCATTTCAGCCCGGTGACGTGCCGCACCAGGCTGGCGCTCAGTTCCTGCTTCTTAGTCGATGAGTCCATGCTCGGAATCGCGGCCAATTCACTATCTATCTTGCCGGCTAACTGAGCCACGGTCTGTTGTGCCTGGGCATAGCATGGCCGTAGAAGCATGCACACCAGTAGAAGCCAGCCCGCTTGCTGCCAACGTGAGTTAGGCCTAGACATCGCAGACCGCTAGTGCTGCGCCTATTGGTTGGATCTTGCAATAACCGCGTTTACTGCGGCGCCAAACGCTTTCACTCCGCCCGGAATGTACCCGAGCCGCCCGATCTCTCGCCCATCGGGACTAAGGACAACTACTGTGGGGAACTCCAGGACTGCATACTTGGTGGCGAGCTCCTCATTCTGCCGGATAGTCTCCGGAGATCGCTCCTGAGTTTGATAAAAGTGAAGCTTGCAAAGAAGGAAGTTGTACTTCGAGTTGTCGGCAAAGTCCGCCTGATCGAACACCTCGCGGTCCAGCTTGAGGCTGGACATGCTCCAATCCGTGCCTATGAATGCAAGCAGGAGCGGCCGCTTCGTGCTCTTGGCTAACGCAGCCGCTCGGGGGAAATCTGTATCGTCGCTGACGTCGCAGCTCAACACCGGTTGAATTGAAAGGACTGCTCCGAGACAGAAGATGCAAAATGCGCGCAACAGCGGTTTCACGAAAAGGCTGTCGACTGGGCGAGCATAGCCGGCAAGACTATGTTTCTTGCTCAGCATAGTCCGAGGCATACCAGTCCGCGCTAACAGTTCCCAAGTGTTTGCCGTTCGAGCGCTCCCAGGCGCGCACAAGAACCGGCGTTGCCAGCGTCGCCAGTGGCAGAAACGCTCTGGCCATGCTCATTCGCCGATCGCCTGCCGTCGGCCAAATGCCGCGCTCACCGGAGCGTCATCGCGGGACAGCTGCTTTGCCTGGTCCAGCACGAATGCCGGATCATTGAACGGCTGGTCGCTGATCTGCCGCCAGCGAACTTGTCCCTGTGCGTCGACCAGAAAAGTGCCGTGCAACGGGTGGTTGTTGAAGCCGACGCACCGATAGGCCTTGAAGGCATCCAGATTCGCATCCGATAGCACCGGGAACGGAAAGCCGCCTTTATCCGAGTAAGCGGCCAGCGACTTCCTGAGCTGGTCCGGCGAGTCGTTGCCGATCGCGACCAGAGCGATCCCGCTGTCGGCAAACTCCTGGGCGTTCTGCGCAAACGCGTTGAGCTGCGTCGCGCAGCGGAAACAACTGGATCGCTCGTAGAAAATCAGCACCAGCGGTCGGCCCTGAAACTGCGTCAGGGAGACGTCCCTGCCGGACGCATCTGGAAGGCACCAATCCGGAGCCGACGAGGACGCCTTACCGCTGGCGCCATCATGGTCCGTGATGTCGATCCCGTCGTCGCCATGCGGACCGCCGTGGTGACGCGCGTAAAGAGACTTGAGCGTCGCGTCTCTGACGGCCGCCTCCTTCGCGGTCAGCCGTGCCTGGGGCGGCTTTTCATACGCGTCGTATTCGTAGCCGAGCTGCGCGACGCGGTCAGCGGTGCTGACCGCCAGATCCACGCGCTTGCCCGTCCTGCTGCCGAACGCGAACTTCCGGTTGAGGTATTTCGGATCGGTTGGATTCTTGTTGCCGAGCCGGTTCCAGCTCTCCCAGATCCGATCGAGGTTGTTGTGATGGAGATAGAAGATCGGGTCACCGCCGACGGTGGCGAAGTCGGCCATATCGCCCCCGAGTGCGATGTGAGTGAAGAAATGCGGGTTCTGGTCGAGCCGGGGGTTGAAGCCGAGGCTCCCGGTGGGCGAGTCGATGTAGAACTTCTCGTTCAGGCAATCCAGACTGAGCCAGTCCCTCCAGAGCGTATCGATCCGGTCGCCCCCGTTTACCCAGAACCAGCGGGTGGCGTTGTATAGCGTGGTGCCCGGCTGCCGGAACACGGCGGGGACGACGAGATCGCCGGGGTTTCCCGTGACCGGGTTCCAGTAGGGAAGCGTAAAGTCCTCGTCGTGCAGCACCTCGCGAATGACTCCTTCGAACTCGTGCAGCATGAGGCGATGCCACGGCAGGAAGTACCACTGTTGATAATGCTCAGGGTCGGTGGGGTCGTAAGGGTGGGCCTGGCAGCCGTTCCACACCGCCTCGGCCATCTCTTGCTTGTCTGGCGGGAGTAGCCTGATGACTTCGGTTTTTTTCTTCCGGGCGAAGTCCCACAGGAACGCCGGGGGCCCCTTGATCCAGTGGGTGTACCACCACCAGGTCCAGGAGCGCGTATCGTCGTCCGGCAGAGTCCGCATGATGTCGACCGCCCGCGCGTATTTCGCGAGCATCTTCTGGCCTTCAGGGGTGTTGACGTTGTAGCGGATGGACGTCTTCTTCGCACCGGCGGAAGGGGCCTGCGAGCCGGTCGTGGTACCCGGCGGAAGATTCGGTTTCGACTTCTCGGAACGCGCCGCCACCTCGCTCTCCGAAGGTGCCCGCCGCTTGGCCGTCGCGCTCATCGGAGGAAAGAACTTCAGTTCCAGTACGTCGTGCGACGCCGTATGGGTCGAGAGCTTCGGATCCAGGTACGCCGCCGCGCCAGCGGACTGGACCATCCCGCTGACGAGGTGAAACTCGTCGCCGACCACGGCGCCCGCAACACCATGACGAGGCATCGGCATGAAGGGTAGCGTGATCCAGATATTGGTTGCCGGATCATACGCCTCGACGCCCCGGAACGCGCCGACGAGCTCTGCCGTCGTCACCTCGCCGCCCGCGCAATAGATCAAGCGGCCGTCCGTGCCCCAGCCCCCGCCACTTCGGGCTGTCGGCATCCGCTCGAGCGGACCACTCCACATGTCGGCCCCGGGGTCGTACGCCTCCACGACATTGGTGTTGGTGGCGCTGGTGATGAAGCCGTGGCCGGTGCGGCCGCCGATGACGTAGATCTTGCCGTTGACCGCCGCGGCGAAAGCGTGATTGCGGGGCACGGACATCGGCCTGCGGGTTTCCCATTTGTTGGTCGCGGGGTCGTACACCTGGTTCGTGCTGAGAACCCCCGCCGGTCCCATGAACGTGAAGAACGGGTCCTTCGACCCCTCGACGGTCGTGGCACCGCCGATCACATGGATCTTGCCGCCGGATTCCACCGCCACCGCGGCGCCGCGCCTGGTCGGCATCGGCGCCAGCGCCTTCCAGGAGTCGGACGCCGGATCGTACTCCCACACGTCCTCGATGGGCTGCCATGCGCCACCCGTGGGGACCTGCGTGTTCTGGGGTGCGATGAAGCCACCGCTCACATAAATCTTGCCGTTGTAAGAGGCCAGCGCGGCGTGGTGGGCGGGGCGCGGCATCGGCTTCTTCTTCGTCCATTTGTCGGTCGCGGGGTCGTATTCGTAGTTCGCTCCGCGAGCCTTGCCGTGGCCAAAGCCGCCAATTACATACAGTTTGCCGTTGCAGGCGACGCCGTAAAGTTCTTCGTCCGGTTCGGGAAACGGTGCCGCCTTCTTCCAGGGAGAGGTGGGGATCTGAGTCAGCGCGGCGGTGGCGAGAAGCAGGCTGGCCGTGATCACAGTCAGAATCACCTTACCGCGCGACGCGCGCTTGGCCACTTGGTTTTCCAACGCAGTAATTTTCATTTTGGCTCCCCCGTCTTGCTCGTGGCACCCGCCCCACTCGTCGGAGGATTCGGATTGAACTTCAGGTCCAAGACGTCGTGCACTGCCGTCTTCGTTTCGATCTGTGGATCAAGAAAAGTCATCGCGCCAGCGGTCTGAATCATCCCGCTGACCAGGTGAAAATCGTCGCCGAGTACTGCGCCCGCGAGGCCGTGCCGCGGCATCGGCATGGACGGTAGTGTGCTCCAAGTATTGGTTGCCGGATCAAAAGCCTCCACAGCGCGAAACGCGCCGGTCAGCTGTGTGGTCGTTACCTCGCCGCCCGCGCAATAGATTCTGCGGCCGTCCGTGCCCGAGCCGCCGCCGCTTCGAGCGGTAGGCATCCGCTGGAGCGGAGCACTCCATCGGTCGGACACGGGGTCGTACTCCTCCACGTCGTTCGTGTTCGTCGCGCTCAGGATGAAGGCATGGCCGGTGCGGCCGCCGATGACGTAAATCTTGCCGTTGACCGCCGCGGCGAAAGCATGATTGCGCGGCACCGACATCGGCCTACGTGTTTCCCATTTGTTGGTCGCGGGGTCGTACACCTCGTTCGTGCTGAGAACCTGAGCGGGCCCGAAGAACGTGAAAAACGGGGAAACGGATTGCGGCGACGCAGCGGCCCCACTGCTCAACGTCCACGGCTCTTTGGATCCCTCTACCGTCGCGGCGCCGCCGATCACGTAGATCTTGCCGCCGGCTTCCACCGCCACCGCGGCCCCGCGCTTGCCGGGAAGGGGGGCGAGCGAGCTCCAGGAATCCGCCACCGGATCGTACGCCCACACGTCGTCGATGGGCTGCCATGCGCCACCCACCGGGATCTGGGTGTTCTCCGGCACTACGAAACCGCCGCTCACGTAAATCTTGCCCTTGTACGACGCCAGCGCCGCGTGGTGGGCCGGGCGCGGCATCGACTTCTTCTTCGTCCATTTGTCGGTCGCCGGGTCGTACTCGTAGTTGGCGCCCCGCGCCTTGCCGTCGGCCCAGCCGCCGATCACGTACATCTTGCCGTTGCAGGCGACGCCGTAGAGCTCTTCATCCGGTTCGGGGAACGGCGCCCCCTTCTTCCAGGGAGACTTCGGCATCTGCGCCAGCCCGGCAGTTGCGAGAAGCAGAGTCGCTGTCGCAACGGCCAGGATCAGCCTGCTGCGTGAAGAACATCTATTCATTTGGGTTTCCCACCTGCTGCGTGCACTATGGTTCGGCAGCGCCCCCGCCGTGAAAGACTTTGTTGGTTGCGTCGGCATACCTCGGAGGCATAGACTTCCGGGCGTGGAACTGCGGCATCTGCGCTACTTCGTAGCGGTCGCAGAGATGGGAAACGTCTCCCACGCTGCGACCGATAGGCTACACGTCGCGCAGCCGTCCTTGAGCCGACAGATCCGAGATCTCGAGAAGGCGGTCGGTGTGCCGTTACTCAAACGCACCCCCAGAGGGGTTTGCTTGACTGATGCTGGCCGCGCTTTTCTCGATGAGGCGCGCGCGATCCTCAAATACACCGATGAAGCGATGGCGCGAATACGCTCGATCGGTGGCCAGCGCGAGGCTGAATTACACGTCGGGGATTTTCCCCTCATGGCCGCGCGGATAATGCCCCGGCTTCTTCGGGATTACCAGAAGGCGATGCCCAACGTGCGTGTGCAGCTGCACGATTGGCCGGTCGAGAAGGAGATCGCCGCAGTTCGCGATGGCCAGTTACAGCTTGCGATCATCATTCCTCCACTCACCGGAAACTGGCGCCGCGAGCTCCGTTTCGACGAGTTGATGAGCCTGCGTGTTTGTCTCGCTGTCTCCCGCAACCATCCTTTCGCGCGACGCAAGGCCGTCTCATTGACTGAAGCAGCGCGCCAGCCCTTCGTTGGACTGTTGCACGAGGAGTTTCCGCAGCACCGCGTATACGTTAACTCTATCTTCGCGCGCGTGAAGGACAAGCCGCGATTCGTAGAGGAACACGACGGGTGGTCCGGCCTCCTCTCTGCGGTGGACGCCGGGACCGGGGTGGCCATCGTCTCGGACGCTTTCGACTACTCGTTCAGCGACCGGGTCAAGTTTCTTCCTCTTACGCCCGAGCCAAAGCGCGTTCCGCTCGGAGTCATCTCGCGCAAAGGAAGACTTAGTCCGGCAGCGGAGAAGTTCTGCCTGTGCGCAAGGGAGGCATTCAGCGCGGCACGATAAGGTCACGCCTGCAGCCGTCGTCTCTTAATCGCCTCGAGGAGAGGCGCCCCCGCCGGTTCAGCCGACGCTCAAGCCATACCGCGCGAGCGCGTTGCGGTTCCACTCGATGTCGAGGAGGAACCCGCTGCGGGTGCGCTCCGCGAACACATTGCGCGTGCCCCTCACGGAGGGGACCGCCGCCCCGATGGCCGGGAGATCCGCTCGATTTCTGCACCATCACCGGGGGCAGCGTGAGCGCAATCAGGGCAGCGGGAGTGAGGCGGGAGCGGACGCTGTTTGCCAGCGCCTGCAGCCGGTCGTTAGGCCCCGCGACCGGCGCGCGATGCTCTGGAGAAACGGTTCTAACACCTCTGCTTCCTTCGCAGCGCTTCAATGCTTTTCGTACTCCGGGAACCCCGGCGACTGGTGATCGTGCAATTCCTGCCCAACGATGCAAAGCAGGATCGCGACCTGCGCATAGCTGGCGATCAACACGCTGTAGTGAAGTAACTCTTCTTCGCCAAAAAGCGTCAGCGCTTTCGCGTACGTCGCTGGCGTAACCTTCTTCGCCCCCACCGCCTCGCGCACGAGATGAATGAGCGCAGCTTCGTTTTCTGGTACATCTGCAAGCGGCCTGCCGTGGCGGATCATGTCGATGGTCGCAGCGGGAACACCCAGCTCCAGCGCCACCGGTTCATGCATGGCCCACTCGAACTGGCTCTGCATCTCCCGCGCGGTGGCGAGAATGGTTAACTCAACCAGGCGCGCATCAAGCCCCAGCTCGGAACGCAGCACGCGGTTGACGTCGTCCAGGGGCTTGGCGAGCTTGGGCATGCGCAGGATGACCCCGCCAGGCCCCTTGATGCCCGCGAGATTCAAGCGTCCCGAACGTGGCGCCGTCCGCGCGTCGTAGGCCTTTTGCTGCGCCGCGTTCAACGTCTCGCGTTTCAGCGGCGGCAAGCGCGAGAGGGTTTCGGGATACACATCGGCGGGAAGTTGTCTTGCGGTTGCCATGTCATGTCCTTCGTGTGATATGGCTCGGTCGCTCCCGCGAGCCCCCCCCGCCAGCCTCGCAGCGGCTGCCGCGGTGTTCGGGGCACCCGTTCGGGTCGAGCATCGTCATGCCGCCGCGTCATGCCTGGGCAGGCTTCAGCACAAAGTCGTAGTGCATACGATAAAACGGCGCTTCGACCTGATATTTCGCCGCTTCTTCACGCGTCTCAACGCGCTCACAGTCGACCACCAACGATTCTTTCACCGCAAACACCACATCTGAATCGAGGTATTGGTCGCCTTTGACGAACAACTGTGTCACCAGACGCTCGTGCCCCGGGGCGCTGATCATGAAATGCAGATGCGCGGAGCGCATGTTATTCCGCTTGGTGGCCTGCAGCATGGCGCCCACTGGCCCGTCGGTTGGTATCCCATAGCTCACCGGCGGCACTCCCCGGAACCAAAACTGGCCTGAGCCATCCGTCCGCAGCCGTGCCCGCAGGTTGAGACCGTTGGGTTTTTGCAAATCGTAGAGCCCGTCACCGTCGGCTTCCCAGAAATCCACCACTGCGCCCGTCAGCGGGGTGCCGTCGAGGCTTGCGACACTGCCGGTGATCACGCAAGGCTCACCATCGCTTGGGTGCTTGGCAAGATTACTCCCCAGCGGGAGTTCCGGTGCGCCCTCGACGAAGGCTGGCCCGAGCAGGTCCGACTCGGTGGCATTGCCAACCTTGCCATGATGGATAAGGTCGACCAGCATCGACACCCCAAGGGAGTCCGAGAGCAGCATGAACTCCTGCCGCTTGTCATCACACTTCTGGCCAACCGCCGTGAGGAACTGGATGCCGGCCAGCAATTCCTCCCAGGTTAGCCGTACCTCGCGCACAGAGCCGTGCAGATGCTTGACCAGACTGGTCATGATCTGCCGCAGACGCGCGTCGGGCGTTGCCGCGACGCTTTTGATCACCGCTTCCAGCAGGGTCTGTTCGTTATAGTCCGTCATGCCTTCCTCCTTGTGCACGGTATGGCTGCGCCATAACTTGCGGATGGCGAATGAAATGGTCCCGCCGATCCGAAAGTGATGCCCTTGGTAGCTGTTTCTCCCTCTCCGTCGTGGTCTCCGCTCTCACCGGGCGTCCCCCAGTCGCGCGCGCTCAAAAGCGCAGAGGCGGTGGATACCCGGCGCCAGCTCGATCCATGGCTGTCGAACAGGGCGGCGGGCTGCGCCTCGGCGCGGCGGCCGCGCTTCGGCTCGAAGTGCCAGTCCAGATTTCGTAGATCGCCGAAGCCCCTATCGCGTGTTGACGATGACGCCAAGCAACAGGTAGTGGATGTCGCTACTCGCTTTGCGGTTTTCCCACATATAGGACGGCTGCACGAACAGCCGCTTGGTGACTGGCAGGGTGACGCCGGTCCAAAGTCGATCCCTATTCCACCTGCCATTGCGCTCACGAGGTTTCTCGCAGACGCCACACGGCAGGGATCAGGCAGGCTGGCGCGCGGGCATGGGTTGCGGCGCTACGCCGGCATCGCCTTCGCAAAACCGCCGCGATTCTCCGAGCGCATGACGTATGAAACCGCCAGCAACCCGATCAACGCGAGGGGCATCAAGGACAAGGCCCCGTCGCCCGCCAGATAATGAGCCACGGCTGCCGCGATCCACGTGAAGGTAAAGCCTGCGTACGCCCATTCCTTCAACGTCGGTAGCCGTGGCAGGAGCAGCACGATGGCTCCGGCCAGCTTCGCGAGACCGAGCAGAACGCGCAACTGCTGGGGATATCCCACGTGCCGGAAGTTCTCGACCGCCTCGGGAGCGGCGGTCAGATAGGTGAAGGCGCCGAACAGCGCTTCGATCGCCACTAGACCCGTGGCTCCCCAGTACCAGATCTTTCGTGACATCTTGCCTCCTCATTACTGCGCGTGGGGCCCACCCCCACACGCTCTCGCTCGGCGACTTCGCGCCTCGGTCGGGCCGCAGGCGCTTTTCAGGGCGCGCGGGGTCCGCCGAATCCGCTGCCGACGATCACGACGTGATGCCGGCGGCCTGTTGCCGAAGCGCTCGGCGCATTGCCTCCTCGAGTCCGACCACACGAAATCCCGGCGCCTTATCGAGAAGCCAGCGTTCAGTCACCGCCCAGAATCGAGCCGCGGATCAGGGCCGGAATCACCGGAATCACCTCGAGCACCACCTTTGCCCGTTCCCCGTATGCGTTCTGGCTTACAACCGAGTACTCGACCCCGAAATTGAACTTGACTGGTAGCTTGCCGACCAGCGTGGTTTTCGAGACCATCAGGCCCACGGGCACGTTCCACTTATTGCCGGAACTGGCCCGGGCGTCGTAGGTGATGGTCGGGTTGAAGCCGAACTGCCAGGCGTTTGGCAGGTTGACGAACATCAAGTAGAGCAGGTTCAGATATTGTGCGTCGCGGACGCCTGGCTCGCGGTCGCCTTCCGATCCGATCCCCAAGTAGTACTGGCCAAACACCACGAAGGTCACTTTCGGTGTCAGGTAGCCCACGACGAGGGCCGGACCGAGGCCCCACTGGTCGCGACCGAACGCATCGTCGGTGGCGGTTGGGAACAGGAAGGCGGGCCCCCCGCCGAGGAGCAAGTTCCCGGTCGGCGGCGAGATCACGAACGGCAGCTGGATGTCTCCCAGCCCCCCCTTATGGTCGAAGGTGTTGAAACCCGTCGGAACCGGCGCACTGAAGAGAATCGGGATGGTGGGTCGCGTGATGAGGTTCCACTTCTTCGCCCCTTGGCCGTAGAGGGGGAACGGCAGGACAGGCTGGAAAAGCATCTTGCTCCCGATCTTCTCGTCGCCCAAATTCACGTCGCCGTCCGAGAAGTTGAGGTCGAAACGTGAGAACAGTGCCCACACGTCCGAGAGCGGGTTCGAAAGCTTCCTGCCGGTCTCGGCGAGGTCGCTTTGCGAGGCTGCCGTGGGCTCCTGTCCGCCTGCCACTGGTGCGACCGAGACGAACGCGAGCAGGCTCGCCGCACCAAGATGTGATCGCATTCGTTTGACTCCCCGCGGTTCCTTTCTCCCGTTCGCGCCCCGTGCGTCCATCACGGATTGTGATGTTTGATCACGTCGTGCCTCCGACGCCTCATCGACATCCTGCCAACCAGGCTCCGAAAATCAGGTTTTCCCACGCAATAGTTCGACTATGGCGCGGCAGTACCCCGGCTGTGAAAGACTTTGTTGGTTGCCTCGGCATAACTCGCAGGCATGGACTTCCTTCGGTGGAACTGCGGCATTTGCGCTACTTCGTTACGTAGCAGAGATGGGAAACGGCTCCCGCGCTGCGACCTGAGACTTCATGTCGCGCAGCCGTCGTTGAGCCGGCAGATCCGCGCCCTCCCGGAGGATCACCGACCGCTGGATCACGTTCTGCAGTTCGCGAACGTTGCCCGGCCAGTCGTACGACGTGAGCAGATCGATCGTACTATGACCGACCGTTGTGTTTGAATTGAGAGGCGCGAAGCCGGCTTGCCCGCTTAGCGTCCCTCTCGAAGGAAAGGTCAGGCCGCATTCTTTGGCCGGGCTGCCCATTGGTCCTTTTGCCCTCGCATGCCCAGCGGCAGCGCGAGGCCAACCCTGTGGTGGGACATTTCGCCTTCCCTGGTCAAATTTGCGAGCATCAGAGCAGCGGCGTCGGCGTAGGAGATGATCATTTCCGGAACGAGGTACGCGAACACGGGCAAGAACAAGGCGCCTGGAAGGACTCGGCCAAAAGCAGGTACTTGAACGGGTAATCGGTCCAGCGAAATCCGGAGTTTTGCCAGGCCAAGGGGAGGCTGTTCAACCATCGGGCCGGGACATAGCAGCCGCCAATCCAGATCGGAACTGCGGATGCGTTCGAAGTTCACGCGATGCGGCCAATAAGTGGAGCTGATGCGCGGGAGGTCCACTCCTCTTCGGCCGGAAGCATCGATATCCAGCAGCCCCGCACCTGCAAGGAACCAGCAAGCGGGGCGATCGGAAGTTGATACTGCCTCGAGACTGCTGACAAGCCGGTCGACGAGGTTGACGAATACCTGACCTTCCGTGACAAGACCGGCGGTGTTGATGACGGCATCGTGACCGCGAATCACCGCGGTCAGATCGCCAATCGAAACCGAACTCAGATCGCACTGGTGGACCGACACCTTGTCGCGTACCTCCGCGGTCAGCTTGGAGGGTGTACGGACCACGACTGCAACATCATGCCTCGCGGATAAGGCTTGCTGAACAACATGCCTTCCCAGGGAACCAGTTGCACCGAGGATCACGACTCTTGACATTGTGGGGTTCTCCTATGAGACGGTCGATGTGGGACGACGGGACGCCATGCCGTTGAGAGGTGCCGAAGTGCGTGAGCGACGGACCATCCCCCGCGGAGGACGTCTTCCGGTGCGTGGCCATCCACTCGAACCAGCCTCCGGTGTTCGGAGGTCCCTCTGGTTCGTGTCCGTGTTCCCTCGACCATAATGTGACCCTACCTGAGAACAAAAGCCGCCCGGATTCGGGCGGCGACGGGGGTCACGGCGGATTGGAGCGGGAAACGGGGATCGAACCCGCGACATCCACCTTGGCAAGAAGGTGCTCTCGTCGGGGACGTTAAGGTCGCTTGCGGATAAAGGAGTTGTTAGTCGTCATCGAGCGTCCCAAATCGTCCGCGAGCATCCTTTGAGCTCCGTTTGAGCTCGTTTTTGAACTCCGCGCTCCGAATACCACGCTCGCCGGGTAACGGAATCAGCCCATGTCGGCTCTCACGCTGAGAGCTGAGAGTTCGTTCAAAACGGAAGGCGAACGCCACAGAGAGGGTCTGCCGTTGGTGGTCGGCCCGAACCTTCGAGCTTTGGGTTATGAGGACCCGGCCGAAGCCAGCTCCAAGCAACGGCAGGTAAATTCACGCAGAAACTTAAAGGACGCGCCGACTCGAGCCGGCACCAAACGGCCCGATCCCATCGAAGAACAGGGCAAGCTTGGGACAAGTCAGAAACAGCGCTGGAAGGAGAATTCTCGGGCTGAGTTTGAAGGCCCACAACCCGAGTCGAGGACTGATAGCATGCCGCCTAGCCAGGCTGACGGCCTGGAGACCAGGGGGACGCAGCGGAGAGCGACGGCGGAGGGCATTCATGTTGACTATGCTCCTCTCTGACTTTCGCGGAGCTGATGGTTGGTCAAACCGATCGCCTCCCCGCTGCTCCAAAATCTGTGCGCGGTAGACACCGATCCCTGATTTGACCCGGGGATCAGAAAGGAAACGCAAGATGAAGACCCAGATCCGCACTTTGATGGCCGTTTTCGTTGTCGCGTTCGTCGTCCTCATGGTCGGCGCCGTGGACAGCGCCACAGCTGCTGACGAGTGGTTCGTGCTCGGCGAGCAGACGATCAACTCCGCCGATCCAAGCGTGGAGATCAAGAGCGAAGGAGGGCGGTGGAAAAAGGATGTCAAGCAGGTGAAGATCTCTGTCGAAGGCGCTGACGTGCAGATCATGAAGGTCGTCCTCCACTGGGACAATCGTTCAGACGACACGTTGGCGGATGTCGGAACCCTGAAGTCAGGAGGACAAACGGCTCCGAAGGATGCTCCGGGACGCAAGGGCCGCCTCCAGGGTGTGACGGTCCAGTACAAGATCCTTGGTGATGCACCGTCGGCCAACCTCAAGGTCTGGGGATTTGACTGAACGGGGCGTGACCACAGACCACGGCATTAGCGCGAGCTCCGAGCGGCCGAATCCTGCGTACTTGTCTTTCGGCGCTGATCGTCCGCTGCACACGCGAAACGGAGCACGGGAGGACCTGTAAACCTGCAACCGCGCGGATCATGGCGCCGCGACCCTGCGTCCCCCTGGGGTTGATCGTCGCGTTGACCGCGCCGAAGTGAGGGATCAAGGGTCGGTTTGCTCCACGAACAGAGGCTTGGACCGTTCGGGCGTGTTGAGCGCGTCGGCGGCTGGTCGGTCGGTTCGACTTGCACGTCGAATACAAGGCGGTCCACAACGCGAAGTCCTACCAGGCGTACCCATCCTTTCGGTCCCCTGCCCTTCTGGCACCATTTGGCGAGGGTTCCGGTCTTGGATCCGCAGCGTTCGGGCGACTTCGCGTGCCTGAACGAGTCTCTGTTCGAGCATCCTGACCGCCCGCCTGGAACAGTAGGGGGCGAAGACCGCAGGACGTCCGAATCTCTCCGAGTGGACTCGCATGCAGCCGATCGGGAATCCTTTGAACTCTCCTTTGAACTCTCGAGCGCGAGAGCGCTCCGCCGCACGAGCGAGGAGCGCGCCTAACTTATTTCGAGCGTGGGATTTAGTTTGGAGCGGGAAACGGGGATCGAACCCGCGACATCCACCTTGGCAAAGAGATGCTCCGCTTCGGGACGTTACGCGACGCTTGCGGACAAACGACTTAGCAACCATCCCCAAGTGTCTCGAAGCGTCCGCGAGCATCCTTTGAGCTCCGTTTGAACTCGCTTTTGAACTCCCTCCCGCGTTTACCACGCTCCCTCCTGATATCTCGAAGGCTTCGTTACGTCCCCCCGGCTCATTTGGTGCTACAGTCCCTCGCAGGCTCGCCGATGCAGCCTTCGGCTCCACTCTCTCGTTCGGTCCCGTCTCTTGCCAGCCCAGGCCAAGGTGGAGGAAGGCGAGTAGCCCGATCGGTATTGCGGCTTTCCTGTCGAGCTCCGCCTGTGCCTGAAGCTCTTCACACGCATGTGTACTTCAGGAAAGGAGAACGGCCATGAAGAGAGTGCTCTCGATGAACGCTATTGGATGGTTGGTGGCGGGCTTCGGCCTCGTCCTCGGAGGGGCTGCCTGGAAAGTCGCCCAGGCCTCCACGCCCCTGCCGCCGCCATTCAACCAGGTCGTTAGTCAAATCGTCAATACCCTCAAGCCCCGCCAGTATTACCTGACGAAAGAAGAAGTGACAGGAGGGAATGCCCTCACGGCCTGCGCGGCGGGCTACCACATGGCCTCGCTGTGGGAGATCTTCGATACGTCGAATCTCCGCTACAACACCGACCTCGGGTTCACGCGAGAGGACTCGGGCTCCGGACCACCAGCCGGGCTTCACGGTTGGATCAGGACTGGAAGCGCTTCAACCACCAGCTCGACGCCAGGAATTGGAAACTGCGCGGCCTGGACAACGAGTGAAAACGTCCCTGGTACGTTAGCGGCCCTATCCTCCGACTGGACAGTAGCGTCAGACAGTCCCACTAACCCGTGGGGGTCGGCGGCCGGGTCCTGTCTTGGCACTTTCCCCGTTTGGTGCGTGGCGGATTGAGTTTCATAGGCCTGGTCGGTCGTGCGGGCGGTGAGGACGCACGCGCTCACCTCGGCGATCGCCAACGAAAGGAGAGCCAGGGACAACGCTCCGGCGGGGCCACTCTCGAACGCGGGAGCGCTCCGCTTCGCGAGCGAAGAGCGCGCCTAACTTATTTCGAGCGTGGGAATTAGTTTGGAGCGGGAAACGGGGATCGAACCCGCGACTTCCACCTTGGCAAGGTGGCGCTCTACCGCTGAGCTATTCCCGCTCGGGGAGGCGAAGGATAGCCGACGCGCCCGCCGGGGGTCAACCCGCCCCGGCGGCCCCCGACCAGGACTTGCCGAAGATCCGGCGTGCCCGGCAGGACTATTCTCCTCGGCGTGAGGAAACCGACGATCGCCTGGATCCTCGCGGCGGCCGTGCCGCTCGCCTTCGTCGCGGCCGCGAGTAACCCTCGCGCGGCTCATCGGGATTCCGGCGTTTCCGCCTTCGCGATCACGAACGCCAGCGTCGTTCCGATGGACTCGGAGCGCGTCCTGCTCGATCACACCGTCGTCGTCGTGGGCGACCGCATCGCCGCGGTCGGCCCCGACGCCTCGACGTCGTGGCCGGCGGGAGCGACGGTCGTCGACGCCCGTGACGCGTACGTCACGCCCGGCCTCATCGACATGCATGTGCACATCCGCCGAAGCGAGCTCCGCGCCTACGTGGACGCCGGCATCACGTCCGTCCGGAACATGTGGGGCTATCAGGCGCTGCCGGCGGTCATGCGCGACATCGAGGAGCGACGCGTCGTCGGCCCGACGATCTACTCCGCGAGCCCGGGTCTGGACGGCACTCCCGCGGTCTGGCCGGAGACGCAGATCGTCGACGATCCGGCGTCCGCGGATGCGATCGTGGCCGCTCAGGTCGACGCGGGATGGCGCTTCATCAAGGTCTACACCAGCCTGCCGGCCGCGTCCTACGACGCCATCGTGGACGCCGCACGCCTCCGCGGCATCCGCTTCCTCGGCCACGTCCCCAACTCGATCTCGATCGAGCATGCCCTCGACTCGGGCCAGGCCTCGATCGAGCATCTGACGGGATATGCCCGAGCGCTCACGCGAACCCAATCCAACTCCGCGGCGGCCTGGGCGGACATCGACGCGAGCCGGATCCCCGAGCTCGCCGGGCGCACCGCGACGGCGGGTGCGTGGAACTGCCCGACGATGGCGATCTTCGTGCTCCTGACGGAGGGCATGGCCCCTGCGACGCGGACCCGGATCTTCGAGAACCGTGCGGCAGTGCTTCGGGCGTTCCATTCGGCGGGAGCGCGCCTGCTCGCCGGCAGCGACGCCGGGATCGACCGCACGGCCGCCGGGACGTCTCTCCACGACGAGCTCGCCGATTTCGTCGCCGCCGGACTCTCTCCCTACGAGGCGATCCGGGCCGCGACTTCGGGCGGCGCGGAGTTCCTCGAGGAGGAAGCGGAGATCGGCACCGTCGCTCCCGGGCGTCGCGCGGACCTTCTCATCGTGGCCGCGAACCCGCTCGAAGACGTCGGAGCGCTGCGCTCGATCGAGGCCGTGGTGCTTCGGGGTTCGTGGCGCCCGGCCGGCGGGGCACGCACTCCCCTCCTGCCCCGCGTACCCGAAAAGTCCGTCTCGCCGCGAGCCGTGACCCGGCCCTCGCCCTGAGACGCCGCCTACTTGATGTCGCCCGGCGCCGCGTGGAGCTCGCTGGAGGTGCCGCCGCAGTGGGCACAGATGCGGACGCTCGTGCCGCCGAACTTCTTCTCGTCCGAGCACTCATCGCAGAGCGCGCGGCCGGTGTTGTCGCACCGGTAGTGCGCGAGTCGATCGATGTGCTTCGGGCAGACCGGGAGCGGCACGGCCCGCGCGGATTTACGGAGCTCGAAGAGCGACTTGAGCTCGGCGATCCCGTCCGCCCGAATCGGCGTCGCGCCTCCGACGGAAATCATGTCGGCCTCGTTGAGGGCTCCCGTGCGAATGAGGGTTCGCATCGCGCGCCGATCGAACTCGTCGCCCTCGAAGCCCTGCTTGTCGACGACGTAGGTCTTGTTCGTCGAGTCCAGGGCTTCAGAGGCGGCGGGCATGGGCGCTGGCGCCGGACGGGAGGGCGCCGCCGCAGGCGGGGACACCTCGGGCGCCGGCCGGGGCGGCGGCGATTCGGGCTCGACCGGGCGCGGGGCCGGCTCGGGGGCTACGGCTGGAGCGGCCGCCGGCGCGGCGGCGGGGCGCGGCGGCGCCTCCGGCTCGGCCGGCGCGGCTCCTCCCGCGGCGTGCAGCTGGATGTAGACGCGCGCCTCGTCGCGGGACGGAAAGTCCATCGCCTTGGCGCACTTGGGGCAGCTGAAGCGAGCCTGGACCGGAGGGATCTTCGCGAGGCTGATGGAGAAGCTTCCCCCGCAGCTCGGACAGGAGAAGGTGTATCGAAGATCTTCGTCGTTGACCGCGCTCATCGCGATGAAAAGCAGTTTAGCACGCGCGCGCGGATCACCCTCGCCGGCCCACCGCCTCGGGGAACGCAAACGCGTCGCGATGAATCTCGACCCGCGGCTCGCCCTCTCCGGCGTCCACGATGGAGACGACGTCGAACCTGCAGCGCGTCGAGGAGGAGATGCGGCGGCGCCACACGTACTCCTGCGCCGCGCGCGCGATCCGGCGCTGCTTCTCCAACGTGACGGCCTCGGCCGGCGCGCCGAACCCGGGCCCGCTCCGACCCTTGACTTCGATGAAGCAGAGCGTGCCGGAGTCCTCGGCGATCAGGTCGATCTCGCCGGAGCGGCCGCGCGTCCTGTAGTTGCGCTCGCGGATCACGTAGCCCGCGGCGGTCAGGCGCTTCTCGGCGAGCTTCTCCCAGCTCTGGCCGATGCCGCGCCGGCCGCGGTAGCGGCGCGCGCCCGGTGCGCGGAGCAGCGCCCGCAGGCGTTCGAACAGGGCCGCCGGACCCACTGCTTCTCTATTGTCGCGAGCGGATCTCAGACCATCGCGCGGCGGGCGAGCTCCAGGACGTCGAAGGGCTGCGTGGCGACGCCGAGCTCGTCCTTGGCGTTGCCGATCATGACCATGCAGAACGGGCACGAGACGCCGACCGACGAGGCTCCCGAGTCGGCGATCTCCCGCATCCGCTCCTGGTTGATCCGTGTGCCGAGCTTCTCTTCCATCCACATGCGGCCGCCGCCGGCGCCGCAACAGAGGCCCTTCTCGCGCGAACGCGGAAGCTCGGTGAGCTGCAGACCGGGAATCGCGCGCAGGATGTCGCGCGGAGCGTCGTAGGCGCCGTTGTAGCGGCCGAGGTAGCAGGGGTCGTGGAACGTGATCGACTCGGGGATCTCCGTGCCCAGCTTCACGCGTCCGGCGCGGATGAGCTCCGAGACGAGCTGCGATCCGTGGACGACCTCGTACTGCCCGCCGAAGTCGCCGTACTCGTTCTTGAGGCAGTTCATGCAGTGCGGGCAGTTGGTCACGATCTTCCGGACCTTGTAGCCGTTGAGCGTCTCGATGTTCTGCTGGGCGAGCATCTGGAAGAGGTACTCGTTGCCCATGCGCCGCGCGGAGTCGCCCGTGCAGGTCTCCTCGTTGCCGAGGATCGCGAACGTCACGCCGGCCGCGTTCAGGATCTCGACCAGGGCCTTCGAGACGCGCTTGGCGCGGTCCTCGTAGGACCCCGCGCAGCCGACCCAGAAGAGGACCTCGACCTCGACGCCCTCGACCTGGCTCATCGTGGCGACGGGCAGGCCCTTGGCCCAGTCCGCGCGCGAGGAGGCCGAGATGTTCCAGGGGTTGCCGTTGGTCTCCATGCCGCGGAAGGCGTTCTGGACCTCTTTCGGGAACTCCGCCTTGTCGAGGACGAGGTAGCGCCGCATCTCGGCGATCTTGTCGACGGCCGGGATGATGAAGACCGGGCACGCGGTCGTGCAGAAGCCGCACATCGTGCACGCCCAGATGGTGTCCTCGGAGATCCAGCCGCCGATCAGGTCCTGGCGCGCGGGAGCGCGCCGCCGTTGCCGCCCGTCGCGGCGGCCGCGAAGACTCCGCCAGGATTCCGGGCGTCGCTTCGTACACGGCGTCGCGGACGTTTCCGATGAAGATCTTCGGGTCGAGCGGCTTGCCCGTCAGGGCCGTCGGGCACACGACGCGGCAGCGGCCGCACTCGGTGCACGTGTAGCCGTCGAGCATCTGCTTCCAGGTCAGGTCCTCGACGCGCGAGGCCCCGAAGCGCTCGGTGTTCTCGAGGTCGACCTTGACCAGCCGCCCCATCGGCTCGAGGTTCAAGAAGAAGATGTTCGGGATCGACGCGAGGATGTGGAAGTGCTTGGAGTACGGCAGGTAGTTGCCGAAGAACAGCAGGTCGGCGAGATGGAGCCACCAGCTCCACTCGTAGATCGCCTGCAGCTTCGCCGGAGCCATGCCGGCGAGCGCGCCGGCGATCGCCCCGACCACCGGAGCCCACGGCGTCGCGTGCTCCGGCGCGAGCGCCGTCCGGGCGCCTTCGGCGAGCAGGTCGGTGATCATCAGGAAGGCGATCAGAAACAGGATCAGCCAGGCGTCCCACGTCAGATCGAGGCGTTTCGGACGCGCGAAGGCCCGTCGAAAGACGGCCAGGGCGACGCCCGCGAGCGTGAGGACCTCGAAGACGTCCTTCACGAGGGTGTAGCCGTTACCGGCCGCCCCGGGCAGAAGCACGAAGCCCGGGATCAGCCCTTCCACCACGAGGGCGATGGTGCGCACCGTGAGGACGACGAAGCCGCCGAAGATCAGGATGTGGAAGAAGCCGGCGTAGAAGTCGCGGAACATCCGCTTCTGCACGAAGGCGTACTCGAACGTCTTGACGATCCGCGTCCCGATCTGCGTGAACCGGTTGTCTCCGCGTCCCGCCATGAGGACCCGGATCCGCCGCGACATCGAATAGACGAAGAACGCGATCGCCAGCAGGACGAGAAGCCCGAAGACGGTCCGGCCCGAGAGCCCGAGAATCAGCCGTTCGGTCGGGAGCGGCGGCATCGGCCGAGAGTCTAGCAGGGCGATCTGTCGCGCAATTCCCCGATAACATCCGAGTCGGAATGAGCCGGCCCAGCGTCCCGACGCGCCCGCATCTGTGGGGCCCGATCCTGCGCGAGACCTTCCGCGCGTGGCTCGAGCGCGACGCCTTCACGCAGAGCGCGGCCCTCGCCTTTTTCGCGCTCTTCTCCCTCTCTCCGGTGCTGGTTCTGTTCGCCGCGGGCGCCGGGCTGCTCTTCGAGCCGAGCGCGGTGCGTCACCAGATCGTGGGTCAATTCGAGCTTCTGATGGGGCACGAGCAGGCGCTGGCCGTCGACGCGATGCTCGGACATGCGGCGTTCGAGATGACCGGGGGCCTGGCCCGCGTCATCGGGGTCGGCACCTTCGTGGTCGGTACCCTGGCGGTGTTCGTCCAGCTCCAGGATTCCCTCAATCTCATGTGGGACGTGGCTCCGAAGCCGGGCCCTTTGATCAAGAAGCTCCTCTGGAAGCGGGTGATCTCGTTCGCTCTGGTCCTGGCGCTGGGCTTCGTCCTCGTCGTCTCGCTCGTGCTCTCCACCACCATCCAGGCGCTGCAGAACTACGCCGAGCGCTATCTGGAGCTGCCGGCCGCGGTCTTCGAAACGGCGAACGCGCTCGTCACCTACATCCTGGTCACTGTTCTCTTCGCGATGCTCTACCGCATTCTTCCCGACGTCCAGATCCCTTGGCGCGACGTTTGGGCGGGAGCCATCCTGACGGCGCTCCTGCTCTCGGTGGGCAAATGGGCGATCGGCTTCTACCTCGGCAGGAGCGAGCTCGCCTCGGCGTACGGAACCGCGGCCTCCATGATGGTCCTTCTCTTCTGGGTCTACTACGCGTCGCTCCTGGTCCTGCTCGGCGCGATCTTCACCCGCGTTCAGTCCAAGCACTTCCACGAGCACCGCCGGAGGGCCGAGGCCGGCGCGCATCGAGTCAAGATCGTGAGGAAGGAAATCGAGTCGTAGAAGCGGCGCTTCGATTTCGGGATCCCTCGCTACGCTCGGGATGACTCGCAGGCGCGATGCGCCCGCGAGTCACTCTTGCTTGAGAGCCCGGACGGCCTTCGCGAACTCGGGCACGATCTGGAAGAGGTCGCCGACGACACCGTAAGTCGCGACCTTGAAGATCGGCGCCTCGGCGTCCTTGTTGATGGCGACGATCACCTTGGACGTGCCCATGCCCGCGAGGTGCTGGATCGCGCCGGAGATGCCGACGGCGACGTAGAGCGTCGGCGAGACGACCTTGCCGGTCTGTCCGACCTGGTACTGGTGGTCGATCCAGCCGGCGTCGACCACCGCGCGCGAGGCGCCCAGAGCCGCGTGGAAGGCCTGCTGGAGTTCCCTCACCAGCGGCCAGTTCTCCGGGCCCTTGATGCCCCGGCCGCCCGAAACGATGATGTCGGCCTCGGAGACGTCGAGCTCCTTGCGACTCCGAGGCTTCGATGCGCACGACTTTCGCGCGCGGCGCGATCTCGCCGAGCTCGAGCGTCTCGATCTTCGGTTCCGGCGCGCCGGCGCCTTCCGGGCCTCGGCGGGAAAGACGTTGGGACGCGTCGTCGCGATCTGGAGCTTCGCGGCGCCGCAGTCCACTTCCGCGCGGGCCTTGCCCGAGTAGACCGGGCGCGACCCGACGAGCTTGTCGCCCTCGACGCGCAGGTCCATGACGTCGGCGAGGACGGACGCGTCGTGGCGGGCGGCGTAGCGGGGCGCGAGGTCCTTGCCCATCGCCGTCGCGGCGATCAGCACCGCGTCGGGGCTCGCCGCCTTCGTGGCGGCGTCGACCGCGCCGACATAGCCCTTGTTCGAATAGAGCGCGAGCTCGTCCCGGTCGGCGACGTACACCGTCCCGGCGCCGTGCTTGCCGAGCTCCTTCGCGAGGCCCGCCACGCCCTTTCCGGCGATGACCGCCGCGGCGGGGCCGCCGCCGAGCTTGCGCGCGAGCGAGAGCGCCTCGAGCGAAGCCTTGCGGATTTTTCCTTCGCGCTGCTCGATGAAGACCAGGAATTTCATGCTCAGATGACCTTCGCTTCTTCGCGCAGCAGCCGGGCGAGCTCCTTGCCGGCCGCGGCCGGATCGTCGCCCGGCACGAGCTTGACCGCCTGTCTGGCCGCCGGGAGCTCGAGCTTTCTCCAGCGCGTCTTGGCCTGGGCCGGGTCGGCCTCGGGCACCCCGAGCTCCGCGAGCTTCTTCTCGGCGATCGTCTTCTTCTTGGCCGCCATGATGCCCTTCAGCGAGGCGTAGCGCGGCTCGTTCAGGCCCTTCTGCGCCGTGAGCGCCGCCGGGAGCGGGCACTCGACGATCTCGTGCGCGCCCTCGATCTCGCGGTGCGCGGTGACCTTCCCGTCGCCGACCTCGAGCTTCACGATGCTCGCGACGTGCGGCACGCCCGAGAGCTCGGCGAACATCGGGCCGACGAGCCCCTCGTCGTAGCCCACGCCCTTCTGGCCGAACCAGTAGAAGTCCCAGGAGCCGCCCTTCGCGACGGCGGCCAGAGCCTTCGCGGTGCCGAGCGCGTCGAGATAGGGGACGCCGGTCGTGTCGATCCAGATCGCGTCGTCCGCTCCCCGGGCGAGACACTCCCGCAATCCGGTCTTCGTCCTCTCGGGGCCGGCGGACACCACGGTCACGGTGCCGGCGCCCTTGGCCTCCTTGATCCTCAGCGCCTCCTCGAGAGCGAACTCGTCGTAGGGCGAGACGATGAACTTGACGTCGGCCTCGTCGATGGACTTGCCGTCGGGCGCGATCTTGATCCGGGTCTCGGTGTCGGGAACGTACGCGATGCAGACGAGAGAGTTCATCGAGCGGTCAGTCCATCCTCTTCAAGATCAGGCAGCCGTTGGTGCCGCCGAAGCCGAAGGAGTTCGAGAGCACGTAGTTGAGCTTCGTCTCGCGCGCCGTGTTCGGAACGTAGTCGAGGTCGCACTCGGGGTCGGGGGTCGTGTAGTTGATCGTCGGCGGGATGACGCCGTGGTAGACCGCGAGCGCGCAGATGCCGGTCTCGAGGCCGCCGGCGGCGCCGAGCAGGTGCCCCGTCATGGACTTCGTCGAGGAGATCGCGAGCTTGCGGGCGTGGTCGCCGAAGACTTTCTTGATGGCGAGCGTTTCCGCGCGGTCCCCGAGCGGCGTCGAAGTGCCGTGGGCGTTGATGTAGTCGATCTTGTCGCCGTCGATGCCGGCGTCTTCGAGGCAGTTGCGCATGACCCGTCCCGGGCCGTCGCCGTCCTCGGACGGCGCGGCGATGTGGTACGCGTCGCCCGACATGCCGTAGCCGAAGAGCTCGGCGTAGATGCGCGCGCCGCGCTTCTTCGCGGCCTCGAGCTCCTCGAGGACGACGAGGCCCGCGCCTTCGGCGATCACGAACCCGTCGCGGTCCTTGTCCCAGGGCCTCGAGGCGTGGAGCGGGTCGTCGTTGCGCGTGGAGAGGGCCTTCATGACCGAGAAGCCGCCCACCGCGAGGGGTGTCAGCACCGACTCGCTCCCGCCGGCGATGGCCGCGTCGGCCTCGCCGTACTGGATCATGCGATACGCCTCGCCGACCGCGTGGGCGCCGGTCGTGCAGGCCGTCGACGTGCAGAGGTTCGGCCCCTTGAGCCCGTACTTGATCGAGATGTTGCCGCCGGCCTCGTTCGTGATCAGTCCGGTGATGAAAAAGGCCGAGATCACCCGGGGATTGCCGGAGGTCTCGAGGTAACGCTTCTGCGTCTCCTCGATCAGGGGAAGGCCGCCGATTCCCGAGCCGACGACGACGGCGAAGCGGTCGCGATTCGCGTCGGTCACCGGAACGCCCGAGTCCTCCATCGCGAAGTGGGCCGCCCCCATCGCATAGTGGATGAAGGTGTCCATCTTCTTGATCTCTTTCTTGTCGATGTAGAGGCTCGGGTCGAAGCCCTTCACCTCGCCGGCGATCCGGGAAGCGAAGCGCGAGGCGTCGAACCGGGTGATGGGTCCGAGCCCGCAGCGGCCGGCGAGGAGTGCGTCCCAGTTCTCCGCGTTTCCGATTCCCAGCGGCGAAACGAGACCCACCCCCGTGACGGCCACACGGCGCGGGGTGGAAAGACGGGGCATGGGTTCAGTTTTTCGCGGAGTTCTTCTCGATGTACTCGATGGCGTCCTTGACCTTCTGGATCTTCTCGGCGGCCTCGTCCGGAATTTCGATGTTGAACGCTTCTTCGAAGGCCATGACGAGCTCCACGGTGTCGAGCGAATCGGCGCCGAGATCGTCGACGAAGGACGCCTCCGGAGTAACCTCGTTCGCGTCCACGCCGAGCTGCTCGACGATGATGCTCTTCACCTTTTCTTCGACGGCCATTCCTCTCCCCTTTCTCGAGAATCAGGTCTGCGAAAGACGCCGTATTCTTCCCCAGATGCCCCCCGGGGCAAGCCGGGCCTTCTACATATAGAGTCCCCCGGAAACGTTGACGACGGTGCCCGTCACGTAAGACGCCTCCTCGGAGGCGAGGTACGCGACGGCCGCGGCGACGTCTTCGGGCGTCCCGAGCCGCTCCAGCGGGATCTGGCCGGTCAGCTTCGCCTTCGCGTCGTCGGTCATCTTCTCGGTCATCGCCGTGGCGATGAAACCCGGGGCGACGGCGTTGCACGTGATGTTGCGGGAGGCGAGCTCGCGCGCCACGGACTTCGTCAGTCCTACGAGGCCCGCCTTGGACGCCGCGTAGTTGACCTGGCCCGCGTTCCCCATGAGCCCGACGACGGACGTGACATTGACGATCCGGCCGTAGCGCTTCCGGACCATCCCCTTCACGACGGCCTGCGTCAGCAGGAAGACCCCGGTCAGGTTCGTCCCGAGGACGCGGTCCCAGGCCTCGCGGCCCATGCGCAGCATGAGGTTGTCCTCGGTCACTCCCGCGTTGTTCACGAGAACGTGGACCTCGCCGTGCGTCGCGAGGGCCGACTTCACGGCGGCCTCGATCGAGCCGGGATCCGCGAGATCGAGCGCGAGGGCGGAGGCCCGGCCGCCGGCCGCCTCGATCTCGGACACCACGCGCGCGAGCGCCTCGGCCGTGCGCGCCGCCGCGAGGACCGTCGCGCCTTCCGAAGCGAGACGCTTCGCAATCGCCTCTCCGATGCCGCGCGAGGCTCCGGTGACGAGGGCGACCCGGCCGTCGAAGCGCTTCATGGGCGAGTCTATAGTCGCAGTCGACAGTTGACAGTTGGTGCTCCCGTGGACTGTGAACTTTCGACTGTGGACTCTCACTGACTCTCACTGCGGTTTCTCCACGATGTCGGGAAGGTCCCGGCTCCACCCCTCGACGATCACCCGCGAGAGCTCCGCGATGGCGAGGATGCTCGGGTGGTCGGGCCCCCAACCCTCGGCCGTGCTGCCGTCGGTGAAGACCGCGAGGACGAAGCGTCCCTTCTTCGTCCGGAGAATCCCCGAGTCGTTGCGTACGCCGGACATCGAGCCCGTCTTGCCGGCCCAGAGGTCGGACGGCGGGAAGCGGCGCGCGATCCGCAGGCGGCTGGGGTCGGTGTCGAGGTAGTCGAAAATCTTCTTCGAGGAGGCGGCGTCGAGGAGCTCCCCCTTCGCCACCCGCGCCATCCATTCGGCCACTTCGTCCGGGGTGATGGATCCGAGGCGGAAACCCTTCCAGGGCGACGGGTCCTCTTCCTTCTGCGAGAGCATCGGGATGGTCCCGAAGAGCCGGATGTGCGGGAAACCCAGCGACTGCATGCGCGCGTTGATCGCGTCCACCGTGAGACGGTCGATCCAGGCGTTCGTCGCCGTGTTGTCGGAGGGGCCGATCATGAGCGTCGCCAGGTCGTTCCACGTCGGGTCGAGGCCCGGATCCAGGATGAGGAGCATTCCCGAGCCGTCCGCCTTGTTGGCGGCGGTGAGCTCCCAGCGGCTCTCCAGCTCGACGCGGCCCTCCTGCGCGGCGGCCATGGCTTCGGTCAGCACCGCGATCTTGATGACCGAGGCCGACTCGAAGTCGGCCGCGCCGTTGTGCGAGTAGCTCCGTCCGCTCTCGAGGTGGCGCGCGGCCACGCCGACGCGGCACTGGCAGCGGACCTCGGAGGCGGCGACGGCGGCGTCGAAGGCGGCGCTCGAACCGGGCGCGGGCGGGCCCGCCGTCGCGCACGCGGACACGAGCGCCGCGAGCGCGAGGGCCCCGAGGAGCCCCGAGGCGCGCGCGACGCTACGCATGACCCTCGACCTTGATCGATTTCTCGATCCGCCGGACGAGCCCGGCGAGGACGTTGCCGGGCCCGATCTCGAGGGCCCGATCCACTCCCTCGCGCGCGAGCCGATGCACGGTTTCGACCCAGCGCACCGGCGAGTCGACCTGGCGGACGAGGGCGTCGCGAAGCGCCGAGCCGTCAGTCGCGGGCGCGGCATCGACGTTGGTCAGGACCGGCAGGGCCGCGTCGGTGAACGCCGTCGCCTCGAGCAGGGGCCGCAGCCGCTCGCGCGCCGGCGACATGAGACCGCAGTGAAACGGCGCCGACACGGGAAGCGCGATCGCCCGCTTGGCTCCCCGGGCGAGGCAACCCTCCGAGGCGCGCGCGACCGCTCCCGCATGCCCGGCGATCACCGTCTGTTCCGGCGAGTTGTAGTTGGCCGGGGCCACGGTCTCGTCCTGCGCGGCCTCCCGGCACGCCGCCTCGACGGCCTCCGGGGCGAGGCCGACGATCGCCGCCATCGCTCCGACTCCGGGCGGCACGGCTTCCTGCATGAACGTCCCGCGCGCGCGGACGAGCGCCACCGCATCCGCGAAGGACAGGGCACCCGCCGCCACTCCGGCCGAGTACTCGCCGAGCGAGTGGCCGGCGGCGAAGACGGCGCCCTCGAGCCTCTCCGGGAAACGCGCCCGCAGATCCGCCAGCGCCGCGATCGAGTGCGTCAGGATCGCCGGCTGGGTGTTCGCCGTCAGGCGGAGCTCGTCCTCCGGGCCTTCGAAGCACAGCCTCGAAAGGGAAAACCCGAGAACCCGGTCCGCTTCGTCGAAGACCGTCCGCGCCGCGGGCGACGCCTCGCAGAGCGCCCGGCCCATTCCGACGGACTGCGAGCCCTGCCCGGGAAACAGCAGCGCGAGCGTCACGCTACCAGCGCAGGAGCACGCTGCCCCACACGAGGCCGGCGCCGAAGGCGGTGAGCAGAACGAGGTCGCCGGTCTTCAGGCGGTCCTCGCGGACGCACTCCTCGAGTGCGATCGGAATCGAAGCGGCCGAGGTGTTGCCGAAACGGTCGACGTTCTTGTAGACCTTCCGGGAGTCGATCTTGAGCCTCTCGCCGACGGCGTCGATGATCCGGAGGTTGGCCTGGTGGGGAATGAAGAGGTCGATCTGCTCGTGGGTGAAGCCCTGCTCGGAGAGAAGCTCGAGGCTCACGTCGGCCATCGCCTTCACCGCGACCTTGAAGGTCTCGTTGCCCTTCATCTTGATGAACGGCAGGCGCTCTTCGATGGCCTTCGGGTCGTTCGCCGGCCGGTCCGATCCGCCGCCCGGCATGCAGATGAAGTCGTGGTAGTTGCCGTTGGACTTCATGATGCTGCCGAGGATTCCGTGGTCTCCCTTGGTCGCCTGGAGCACCACGGCGCCGGCGCCGTCTCCGAAGAGAACGCAGGTGTTGCGGTCCGTCCAGTCCACGTAGCGCGAGAGGATCTCGCCGCCGATGACGAGCACGTTCTCGGCTTTCGCGGACTGGATGAGGCCGTCGGCGAGGTGGAGGGCATAGAGGAATCCGACGCAGGCCGCGCCGACGTCCGAGGCCGCCGCTCGCGTGGCGCCGATGTTGCGCTGCACGAGGCAGGACGTCGCCGGAAACGGCATGTCGCCCGAGATCGTCCCGACGAGGATCATGTCGAGATCCTCGGCCTTGACGTGTCCGCGCTTGAGCGCCTGCTCGGCGGCCCGGGTGCAGAATTCCGAGAAGTGTTCCCCCTCGGCCGCGATGTGGCGCTCCTTGATCCCGGTGCGCGACACGATCCATTCGTCGGAAGTCTCGACGAGCTTTTCGAGGTCCGGGTTGGAGAGGATCTTCTTCGGGACGAAGGCGCCCGTCCCGACGACCATGGCGCGGATCAAGCGCTCACGCCTTCACCACCCTCGCCTCGCGGGCGTGGAGCTCGGCGATCTGGGCCTGGATCTTTTCGGCGAGCTTCCGCCTCGAGAACTCACCCGCGAACCGGATCGCGTTCTTGACGGCCTTGGCCGAGGAACGGCCGTGGCAGATGATCACGCAGCCCTTGACTCCGAGGAGGGGCGCGCCGCCGTACTCGGAATAGTCCAGGCGCTGCTTGAACCGCCGGAACGCCGAGCGGGAGAGCAGGAACCCGACCGAGGCCTGGAGCGTCCGCTTGATCTCCTCGCGGAGGAGCTGCTCGACCATCTCGGAGAGGGACTCGGAGACCTTGAGAATCACGTTTCCCGTGAAGCCGTCGGTGACGATGACGTCGACGGTGCCGTTGAAGACATCGCGACCCTCGACGTTGCCGACGAAGTTCAGGCCCGTGGCCTTCAGCGTCTTGAAGACCTCTTTGGTCTGCTCGGTGCCCTTCGAGTCCTCCTCGCCGATGGACATGAGGCCGATCGACGGCGCCTTCTTGCCGAAGGCGAGCTCGGCGTAGATCGAGCCCATGACCGCGAACTCCTTGAAGTGCGGTGTCTTGATGTCGGGGTTCGCGCCGACGTCCAGCAGCAGGCAGTGGCCGGTGAGGTTCGGAAGCACGGTCGCGAGGGCCGGCCGGTCCACGCCCTCGATCGTGCCGATGACCATCTTGGCCGCGACCATCGCGGCGCCCGTGTGGCCCGCGGAGACGACCCCCTCGGCCCGTCCGTCGCGCACGCAGTTCACCGCGATCCGGATCGAGGAGTTGCGCTTCTTGCGGATCGGCGCAGTCGCGGGATCGTCGAAGGTCACGACCTCGGCCGCGTCGACGATCTCGATCTCCGGGCCGGAGAAGCCCGAGTCCTTCAGGAGCTTCGAGAGCTCCCCGGCCTTGCCGACGAGGAGCGTGTGGATCCCGAACTCCCGGGCCGCCGCGACGGCCCCGTCCACGTTGACGAGCGGCGCGTGGTCGCCGCCCATCGCATCGACTGCGATCCGCACCTCAGCCTCGCTGCCTCGATCGAAACACGGGTGCGGGGATTATACCGGCGTGGCCGAGCGCGAGAAGAGTTGAGGGTCGAGGGTTTAGAGTTGAGCGTACGAGCAGGCCTCCGCACTCTCAACACCCGACTCTCGACCCTCAACTGCCCTACGTGTTGATCGCCTGCTTGCCCTTGTAGTACCCGCAGCGCGAGCACACGCGGTGCGGCTGCTTGGGCTCGTGGCAGTTCGGGCACTCGGAGAGCGCCGGCGGCGTCAGCGCGTCGTGAGCGCGGCGCTTGTCGCGGCGGGCCTTGCTGTGTCGCCTCTTGGGATTGGGCATCGTCTTCCTACACTTTCTCTTTGAGAGCCTTGAGGGCCTCCCAGCGGGGATCGATCGATTCGGTCGTGCACGCGCACGCTCCGAGGTTCCGGTCTTTGCCGCACGTCGGGCACAGCCCGAGGCAGTCCGGCTTGCAGAGAGGTTTCATCGGGAGCGCCATCTGCACGCGCTCCTCCGCGATCGGGGCGAGCGGGACGACCGGATCGCCATAGTAGAGGACGTCGAGGTCCCGGGGCGTCAGCTCGAGCTCCGCGGCGGAAGCTCCGCTTCGGGGATAGAGAGCGAGCGAGAAGACCTCATTCTCCTGGAACGGATAGCCGGCGAGACAGCGGCTGCACTCGAGCTCCCCCGAGTAGACGAGCTCGGCCTCGAGGGCGTATCCCCCCTCGATGCGGCGGACCTCGCCCGAGATTTGCAGGGGCGAAAGCGAGAGCAGCGGCTCGCGGTCGATCGCCGCCACGGGCACGGCGAGCTCGGCGCCGAACCCCACGGGCTCGTCGAGCACGGAATCGAGGGAGAGAGAGTCTGAGCGCGTCATGGCCGTTGGCAGAACCGCGCATTTTAGCCGGATGCGGCCGAAGGTCAACCCGCCGCCGGGCGGCGGGAATGCCGACCCCCCTTCGGCGCAAAGCCGAACTCACTTTGTCTGAAGCTGATAGCTTCTTGCCGTGAGAGTGGCCATCGATGCGCGCGCGCTGCTCCAGGAGCGCACGGGGATCGGCACTTACACCTTCGCGATCGCCCGGGGCCTGGCCGCCCGGCCGGGCACCTCGGTCGGGCTCTTCGCCCCCCGCCCCTTCCCGCCCTCGGTGAACGGGGCGGGCACGGGCGGCGAGGCCTTCAGCCTCCAGACCGACCACCACCCCTTCGGGATCGTCTGGCTCCAGTCGACCCTGCCCCAGCGGATCGCCCGGTGGGGAGCCGACGTCCTCGTCTCGGCGCTGACGATCGGCCCGGCCCGCGGCCAGACGCCCTTCGTCTCGACCGTGCATGACCTGACCCCCCTGACCCACCCGGAGTGGCACGCGGCGCGGACCCTGCTCGGTTTCGTGCCGCTCTGGGAGCGCACCGTCGAGCGGGCGGCGCGCTTCCTCTGCGTGTCGCGGACCACCGCGCGGGAGCTCGTCGACCGCTATCCCGAGACGGCCTCCCGGGTGCGCGTCGTCCTGAACGGCGTGGACACCGGATTCTTCTCGCCGGCCGACGACCCGGCCGCGCGCCGGCGGACGCGGCAGCGCTACGCGGCGGGACGGCCCTTCCTCCTCTATCTGGGGACGCTCGAGCCCCGCAAGAACGTGGAAGCGCTGGTCGTGGCGTGCGAGCGGATGTGGGGGCGCCGCCGCTCCCGTCCGGACCTCGTCCTCGCGGGCGGCGCAGGCTGGAAGACCGGCGGACTTCACCGGCGCATCGCCCGCTCGGCCTACCGGGACAAGATCCACGTCGCGGGCTACGCGGCGCGCGACGCGGCGCGCGAGCTCTACCGCTCGGCGGAAGCCTTCGTGTATCCCTCGCTCGCCGAGGGCTTCGGACTGCCCATCCTCGAGGCGATGGCCTGCGGGACCCCGGTGGTCGCGTCGACCGCCGAGGCGCTGCGGGAGGTCGGAGGCGACGCCGCCCTCTACGCCCCGCCCCGCGACGTCGAGGCGCTGGCCCGCGCGATCGAGAGGGCGCTCGAGGACGCGCCCCTGCGCGAAGAGCTCGCCTCGTCCGGACCGAAGCGCGCGGCGGAGTTCCGCTGGGACACCGCGGCCGAGGCCACCGCCGAGGCGCTCGCCGAAGCGGCCGGAGAGGCGCGATGAAGCGGGGACGGCCGCGGATCGGGATCGACGCCCGCAAGCTCACCGACTTCGGCATCGGCTCCTACGTGAGAAACCTCGTGGAGGCGATCGCCCGGCGTTCCGAGTCGTCGGGCTACGAGTTTCGTCTCTATGTCCACCGCGAGGACCTCGGGGCGCTCCCCGTCCTCCCCGACAACTTCTCGGTGGTCGAGGAGGACTCGCCGGGCTACTCGGTCTCGGAGCTGACCGCGCTTCGCCTGGCGGCTCCTGCGCGAGCGGCTCGACCTCTTCCACGCCACGCACTACGTCATTCCGCCCCTGGCCCGCGCCCGCGCCGTCGTCACGATCCACGACATCATCCACGTGCTCTACCCGCAGTTCCTGCCCAACCGCGCCGCGCTCGTCTACGCGCGCGTGATGATCCGCCGGGCGCTCAAGCGCGCCGACCGGATACTCACGGTGTCCTACAACACGAAGCGCGACCTCGTCGACTACTTCGGCATCGCGCCGGCCCGCGTCGAGGTCGTCTACAACGGGGTCTCCGCCCAGTTCCGCGCCGACCTCCCGCGCGCCGAGCGCGATCGGGTGGCGTCGAAGTACGGACTGCCGCGTCCGTACCTGCTCTTTCTTGGCGGCGAGAAGCCGCACAAGAACGTCCGCAACGTCCTCCGCGCCTTCGCCCAGGCCCGCCGCGAGCGGGCGCTCCCCCACGCCCTCGTCCTCGCGGGGCCGATGCCGAAGAATCGGAGCCGTGTCGAAGCGGTCATCTCCGCGCTCGAGCTCGACGCGCGGGTCTTCCGCCCGGGCGTCGTGCCGGAGGCGGACCTGCCGGGCCTCTTCGCCGGTGCCGACGCGTTTCTCTACCCCACGCTCTACGAAGGCTTCGGGTTGCCCGTCGTCGAGGCGATGGCCTCCGGCGTGCCGGTCCTGACCTCCTCGACCTCCGCGCTGCAGGAGGTCGCGGGAGGCTACGCCTACCTCGTCGATCCGATCGACGTGGACGCCATCGCGCGCGGCATCGTGGCTCTCGCCACGGATCCGGCGCGCCGGGCCGAGTTCGCCGACCTCGGCAAGCGGCGCGCCCGCGACTTCTCCTGGGACCAGGCCGCCGCCCGGACCCTCCAGGTCTATGCCGAGGCGTTGGGGACCGCCCCCGCCCGGCCGACCCTCGAACCTCGACTCGGATGAGGACCGCGGTCGTCCACGACTGGCTCAACGGAATGCGCGGCGGCGAGAAGGTGCTCGAGGCCATTCTCCCGATCGTGCCCGAGCCCACGATCTTCACGCTCTTCCACGTCCCCGGTTCGGTCTCCCCGGAAATCGAGCGGCGCCCCATCGTCGCCTCGGCGCTCAACCGCCTGCCGTTCGCGCGGCGTGGCTACCGCAACTACCTGCCGCTCTTTCCGAGGGCCGTCGAGTCGTTCGACCTCTCGGGCTTCGACCTCGTCGTCTCCTCCTCGCACTGCGTGGCCAAGGGCGCGATCGCCCGCGACGGCGCGCCGCACCTCTCCTATTGCCACACGCCCGTCCGATACGCGTACGAGCAGTTCGACCTCTACTTCCCGCCCGGCCGCACGCGCCTGCGGGGGCTCAAGGCGGCGGCCGTCGCCCGCCTGCGCGCCTGGGACCTCGCCACGGCCGGGCGCCCGACGCGCTACCTCGCCAACTCCTGCGCGGTCGCCGAACGGATCCGGCGGCACTACGGCCGCGAAGCGGACGTCTGCCACCCTCCGGTGGACGTCGGGTTCTACGCGCCGGCGTCCTCGGGTGGTCCCGGCGCGGCGGGCGGGGAGCGCGGCGACTTTCTCCTCGCCGTCGGCGCGCTCGTGCCGTACAAGCGCTACGACGCGGCGATCGAGGCCGCGCGGCGGCTCGGCCGTCGGCTGGTCCTCGTGGGTCGCGGGCCGGAAGAGAAGCGCCTCCGCGCCCTCGCCTCCTCCTCCGTAGACTTCGTGTCGGGCTGTGCGCCCGAAACGCTCCGCGACCTCTATCGAACCTGCGCCATGTACGTCCAGCCCGGCGAAGAGGACTTCGGCATCGCGGCGGTCGAGGCTCTCGCCTGCGGAGCGCCGGTCGTGGCTCTCGGGCGCGGTGGCGCCCGGGACATCGTGCGCGACGGCGAGAACGGCGTGCTCTACGGCCGCGAAGGCGACGACGGTCCGGACGCCCTCGAGGCGGCCGTCGGCCGCGCCGCGAGCATCCGGTTCGATTACACTCGCCTGCGGGGCTCGGCCTTGCCCTTTCGTCCGGAACGTTTCGCCGAGCGGTTCCAGGCTGCGCTGAGGGACATTCTGAAGTGATCCAAAACTCGACGCGCCGTATCGCGATCCTGCTCGCCGTCTCCGACGTCGGAGCGACGCTCGCCGCTCTCGCCGCGGCCTACTTCCTGCGGTTCCGGGCGGAGATCGTGCCCGTGACGAAGGGCATTCCCGACGCCTCCTCGTACTACCGCCTCTTTCCGCTGATGGCCGTTCTCTGGCCGGTCGTCTACTACTTCTACGGCCTCTACCAGGTGCGCCGCAACCGCTCGCGGGTCGAAGAGGGCCTCTCGGTCTTCGTCGCCACGGGGCTCGCGACGCTGCTGCTCGCCGGCCTCGCGACCTTCTACCGCGGCTTCTCCTACTCGCGTCTCGTCCTGCTGTTCTTCTTCGGGCTGGATGTCCTCTTCGTCTTCGCGGGCCGCACGGCCATCCGCCGCTACCTCGAGGAGGCCTGGCGCCACGGCGTGAACGTGCGGCTGGTGCTCGTGGTCGGCGCCGGGCGCCTGGGACGCGCGCTCGTCGACAAGTTCCTCGAGCACCCGGAGGCGGGCCTTCGCGCGGTGGGCTTCGTGGACGACGCCCCGGAGAAGCGCTCGGCGGCCCACCGGGGGGTTCCGGTGCTCGGGACGTGCCGCGACGTGGCGAGGATCGTGGACGAGAGCGGAGTCGACACCGTGTTCCTCGCTCTCCCGCTCGAGGCGCACCGGACGATGCTGTCGGTGCTCAAGGACGTCGGCCGCACGGTCGCCGACGTTCGCGTCGTGCCGGATCTGCTCCAGCACATCACGTTCCGGGCAGGCGTCGAGGACTTCGACGGCCTCCCGGTCGTGCACCTGACGCAGGTCCCGCTGACGGGATGGATGAGCCTCGTGAAGCGGACCCTCGACGTCGCGATCTCGGCGACGGCGCTCGTGGCTCTCTCGCCGCTGCTCGGCGCGATCGCCGGGGCCATCCGCCTCTCGGGCCGCGGCCCGATCCTCTACCGCCAGCGCCGCATGGGCCTCGACGGCCGGCCCTTCGACATCCTGAAGTTCCGCTCGATGGTCGTCGGCGCCGAAGAAGAGTCCGGGCCGACCTGGGCGAGCCCCGACGACCCGCGCCGCACGCGCCTCGGCCGGTTCCTGCGCGCCTGGAGCCTCGACGAGCTGCCCCAGCTCGTGAACGTTTTCCGCGGCGAGATGTCGCTCGTGGGCCCGCGGCCCGAGCGTCCCGAGTTCGTGCGGGAGTTCAAGGAGAAGTTCCCGCAGTACATGCTCCGCCACCGCGTCCGGGCCGGGATCACCGGGTGGGCCCAGGTCCACGGCTGGCGAGGCAACACGAACCTCTCCAAGCGCATCGAATACGACCTCTACTACATCGAGAACTGGTCGCTCTCGCTCGACATCAAGATCCTGTGGATGACGCTCCGGCACGGACTGCGCCACCGGAACGCGTACTGAACCGACGCGCAGCGACGTGACCTGATGGCGAGCCTCGTCGCGTGGCTGCGAAGACAGCCCCGGGGGGTCCTGGTCGCCATCGGGCTTCTCTGGGTCGCGGCCCTCGCCCTCCTCGACTACCTGGCTCCGCTGGAGGTCTCGTTCCTGACCTTCTACGTCGCCCCGGTGCTCTTCCTCGTGTGGTTCGTCGGCCGCACCGCGGGCTTCCTCGGCGCCGCCTTCGCCGCCCTGTTCTGGGTCTGGGAAGACGTGCTCTCCGCCCACGCTCACCGCACGGTGGAGCTCCACATCACCGACTGGAACCTCGCCGTCCGCGCGGCCTTCCTCGCGATCTTCGTCTGGGTCGTCGCGGAGCTCAAGCGGTCGCTCGAGCGCGAGCGGCGGGCCGAGCAGGCGCGGCTCGAGCGCGACGTCGAGATCGCCCACGAGGTCCAGACGCGCCTCTTTCCGCGGCGGGACCCGGAGATCCCCGGCCTCGAGTGCCACGGCGTCTGCCTCCCGGCGCAGGGCGTATCCGGCGACTACTACGACTTCCTTCCGCTCGAAGCCGGCCGCACGGGCATCGCCGTCGGCGACGTCGCGGGGAAGGGCCTGTCCGCCGCCCTTCTCATGGCGAGCGTTCAGGGCTCGCTCCGCAGCCTCGCCATGCTCTCGGAGCTCACTCCGGCGGGCCTGGCCGCCGAGCTCAACGCGCAGCTTCATGCCCTGACCGAATCGAACCGCTTCGCAACGTTCTTCTGGGCCGTGCTCGACGAGAAGGGATCCGCCCTGACCTGGGTCAACGCCGGCCACAACGCGCCGATGCTCCTGCGCGTCTCGGGCGCTCGTCGAGAGGCTCGAGCCTTCGGGCACTCCGCTCGGAGCGTTCCCCGGGGCCGCCTATCGCCAGGAGACGACGGCGCTCTCCCCGGGAGACCTCCTCGTCGTCTTCACAGACGGCGTCACCGAGGCCACGGACGACGCCGCGGAGGAGTTCGGCGAGGCGCACCTCGAACGTCTCGTTCGCGAGAACGGCGGCGAGTCCGTCGTCGGCCTCTGCGACCGGATTCTCGCAGACGTGCGCGCCTTCGAGGCCGGCGCGCCCCAGAACGACGACATCACGCTCGTCGTCGCGCGAGGCGCTGAGAGTAGTCGCCCGGGCGCGGTAGAGAGACACGGCGGGCCTCAGGCCAGCTTCTTCAGGCGCCGCATCCGATCGCCGAGCTCCCGTTCGATCTCGGGCCGCACGCGCGATCCCCCGAAGGCGCTCGCGCAATAGATGGCGACGACCCGGGCCGCGTCCGACCCGGCCTCGGGAACCTCCGCCGCGAAGAGCCGGGCGACCTCGGCCGGCGGGACCGACGGCGCGAGTGCGCCGCGGCGGCGGGCGAGCATCCTTCGCAGCGCGAGGTAGGCCCGGGTGGGAGCCGGGGCGACGGCGGCCGAGCGGCGCAGGAAGCCGTAGGCGAGGACGAGCAGGCCGGCGACGAGGAGAACGGCGACGGCCGACTGGATCGAGAGCATCTCCCGCGCCGACCTCTGGAAGAGAGTGAGCGTGGCCGCGGCCTCGGAGAAACGGTCGCGCACCGATTCGGCGACGCCGACCTGGTCTGCGGAGTCGAAGCCGAGGATGCGGCGGTCGTAGAAGAACTCGAGCTCGCGGCCGAGGGCGACGAGCCGCGAGAGCAGCGAAAAGCTCGTCAGGGCCGGCGGGATCCCGGCGGGCGGCGTGGGCTCGAGAACCTCGAAGCCCGACCCGTCCAGGTCGGCCTCGACCCACGCGTGGAGGTTCTCCGCGCGCACCACGATCGACGAGGAGAAGAGCCCCTCCTCGCCGCCGTAGGAACCCGTCACCAGCCGCGCGCGGATTCCCCGCGCGGCGAGCATCATCGCCGCCGCCGAAGCGAAGTACTCGCAGTGGCCGGCCTTGGAGCGAAGCAGAAAGTGGACGAGCGGATCGCCGTCCGCCTTCGGCGGGTCGAGCGTGTAGACGAAATCCCGCAGGAAGTGGTCTTCGATGCGCCTGTAGATCTCGCGCGACTCGGTGAGGTTGCCCGTGAGCCGGAGGGCGTACTCCTGAACCGCCCGCGGGACGTCGGCGGGCGAGATCGCGCTCTCGCCGGGCCCGCGGGCGAGCACGCGCCGGACGTCGGCCTCGTAGCGCACCGGCCCCCGGCCCGAGGCCACCTGCATGACGCCGTCGGGGACCTCCGCGGCGCGGCTGCGCTCCATGCGGACCGCCGTGGTCCCGTAGGGAAGAAACAGGAACCCGTGGCCGTAGACGTAGAGGTCGGCGACGATCCGCCAGTCGACATGCCCGCGGTTCGGGTTCTTGCCGATCCCCGTGTCGTAAACGGGTGCCGGCGCGGGCGCTCCCCGCCGGCGCTCGCCTCGCGGATTGCGGATCCAGCTTCCCTCCTGGTACTCGGTGAAGACCGCCTCGCGCAGGCGCAGGGGCGCGTCCCGCGCGATGTCGGGGCTCGAGCTCATCCGCAGGACGACACGGTCGCTCCGCTTGGCCGCTCCGAAGGACTCCAGGTCCACGCGGTCGGCGGAGAGGGCCTTCGTGAAGGCGTCGTCGACGCGGATCGGCGCCGTGACGAAGGGCCCGTGGAGGCGCGGCAGCGCGAAGAAGAGAGGCACGGCCGCGGCGACGCCGCCCGCGATCGCGACGAGCGAGAGACCCGGCGTCGGCACGCTCGTCAGAACCCGCTCGGGAGGCGCGTCGTCGAAGTCCGCGAGGACGGCGACGCGCGCGAGCGACCGGAACCCCAGCCAGGACATCGCCAGAAAGTAGGCGAACGAGGAGACGTGGGTCGACGAGGATGCGGCGGCGAGCGTCAGGAGGAACACGACGAGCAGCGCGAGGCGCGCCTCGCTCGGGCGCTTGAGGGACGCGAGCTTGGCGAGCGCCGTGAACAGCAGGAGGTGCGAGACCGAGCGCAGCAGGCCCATCCGGAGCGTGGCGGTCTCGTAGGCGAGCCAGCCGATGTAGACGAGGCCCAGCACGTTTTGCGCCGCGTCGGAGAGGCGCACGGGCTTCCCGGCGCGCGCCCGCCACCAGAGGAACGCGACGCCGAGGACGTAGACGAGGATGGCCTTGCGGCTCGCTCCGTTGGTCAGGGCGAGCGGCAGGGGTGCGACGATCGCCGCGGGCGCGAGCGCGAGCAGGTAGGCCCGGGAGAGCCCCGGGGGCATCGTGACGGCCGAGGTCAGGAAACGAACCACCGGACGTCTCCTTTGCGCATCGCCGGGAATTCGCCCGCCGACTCCCTCGGCACCGGCTCGAGCCGCGCGAGCGCGTCGAGGATGCGGATGCGCTGGCTGCGCCCGCCGCGCGCCGCGACCTTGACGTCGCGGGAGTGGAAGCCGACCTCGGCGCCCCGCGAGAGGAGCAGGAGCGCCTGCCCGGCGCAGCGGGCCACCGCGCTCTCGAAGCGCCCGAGCGACTCCGCGTCCGCGGGCCACGGGAGCGCGTTGTCGATCGCGAGAAAGAGCACGCGGTCCCGTTCCGCCTCGCGCTCGCGCACGATCCACCGGCGCATGCGCGCCGACTGCTTCCAGTGCAGATCGCGGGGGTCGTCGCCGGGCGAGAACTCCCGAAGCGTGCGGATGTCGGAGCCGCTCCCGCGCGAGCGCGGATGGGAGCGTCCGCCGCGCGCGTCCTCCGGCGGGATCTCGGGCACCGGGTTGGCGAGAGGCAGCGGGTAGACCACGATCTCCTTCGCGAGAGTCGCCTTGCGGTACTTGCGGAAGAGACCCAGCGGAAACCGCGAGAGAAGGCCGGCGTCGGCCTCGCGATACACGCCCCGCCGGGGAAAGGTCCCCTCGACGATGAGCTCGCGCTTCTCGCCGGGCGCGAGGGGATCGATCCAGAGAGGGCCCGGCAGGGACTCGTGAAGGAAGAAGAGAGCCTGGGCCTTGCCCGCCCGGAGGCGGTTCTCGAACTTCAGCTTCAGCCAGGCCGGGCGCGTGGCCACGACCTCGCCGATGGGCTCGATCTCGCAGGCGACGCCCCGCACGTTGCGCCGAGACAGCATGCCGGAGACGACCATCGCGGCGAGCATGGCCGCGAGGACCAGATAGAGGCCGTTGTTGCCCGTGTTGGTCGCGGCGATCGCGACGACCAGGCACATGAGGATGTAGCCCAGCCCGAAGTTGGTGACGCGGATCTCCCAGTCGGGAATGAGGCGGGTCATGGGAGAGTCGAGGGTCAGGGTCGAGGGTCGAGGTGAGCGGCCGCGTCGACCCTCGACCCTCGACTCTCGACTCTCGACTTTTCCTCATACCGGCACCGGCACCTGCGACAGGATCTTCCGCACGATCTCCCGCTCCCGTCCGCCCGCCCCGAAGCCGTCCGAGGAGACCGAGAGGATGCGGTGGGCGAGCACGGCCTCCGCGACGGCATGGACGTCGTCCGGCGTGGCGAAGGTCCGGCCGTGAAGCAGGGCATGCGACTGGACCGCGCGGTAGAGCGCCTGCGCGCCCCGCGTCGAGACGGGGAGGCGCAGCTCCGAAGTCTGCCGGGTCGACCGCACCAGCGCCTGCACGTAGTCGAGGAGACGGTCGGCGACGGCGACCTTTTCGGCCGCCTCCTGGAGATCGAGCACCTGCTCGGGCGAGAGGACCGAGGGGATGGCCGCGAGGACGCGCTCGGTCCCGCCCCGCCGCAACAGCATCTTCTCCTCCTCCTCCGCCGGGTAGCCGAGCGTGAGTCGGACGAAGAAGCGGTCCATCTGCGATTCGGGGAGAGGATAGGTGCCGAGGTATTCGACCGGGTTCTGCGTCGCCACGACCATGAAGGGCTGCGGCAGCACCCGCCGGTCCGACTCGACGGTGACGGACCCTTCGTTCATCGCCTCGAGCAGCGCCGACTGCGTCTTCGGCGTGGCGCGGTTGATCTCGTCGGCGAGCACGATGTTCGCGAAGATCGGGCCGGGATGGAACTCGAACCGATCGCTCGGCGGAGTGAAACACCGAGATCCCGATCACGTCCGCCGGGAGCGTGTCGCTCGTGAACTGGATCCGGCGGAAGTCCAGCGCGAGGCTGCGGCCCAGGGCGCGCGCCAGCGTCGTCTTGCCGACGCCCGGCACGTCCTCGATCAGCACGTGCCCCCGGGAGAGGAGCGCCGTCAGCAACAGGTCGACGGCACGCGCGTCGCCGCGATAGGCGAGTCCCACGTTCTCGCGGAGCTTCGAGAGCGACGCGGCGGCGGAGGTCGTCATTTCGTGTCCTGTGCTCCTTCTCTAACGGTTGCGGGCGCCGGCCTCTTCCCCTCTTCGAGCGGAGCGGAGGCGCTCGACGGCGGGCTTCAGCTCTCCCTCCCGCCCGAAGGGCAGCACCAGGATCCCTTCCGGTCCCGCGACGATCGCGGTGTCGCGCACGCCGGGGGCGAGCACGGGCTGGCCGGCGTCGCTGATCACGAGGTTGCCGTCGGGCGCGGCGCCGCGCAGGTCGCGGATCTGCCGCCACGTGCCGACGTCGCTCCAGCCGGCGTCGAGCGGCACGGCCTGAACGCCCGACGCCGCCTCCATGACGGCGAAGTCGATGGAGATGTCCGGGAGCCGCTCGTAGTCGGCCGGCGACGCCGTCCGGACCCAGCGTTCGACGCCCTCGACGAGATCGCGGGCGACGCGGCGGGCCTCGGCGAGGAGCCGGGACGGACGGAACACGAAGAGGCCGGCGTTCCAGAGGTGTCGGCCGGAGGTGGAGAGGGCTCGCGCCTTCTCGGCGTCGGGCTTCTCGACGAACGAGAGGACCCGCCCGTCGCGCACCTCGACGTAGCCGAAGTCCGTCTCGGCGCGCGTCGGCTTCACCGCGAGAATGACGACGCTCGCCTCGTCGGCGAGCGCCCCCGCAGCAGCGAGGGCTCTCCGGAACGCTTCGGGATCGCGAACGGTCTGGTCGGAGGGCACCGTGGCGGTCACCGGATCTCCGTCGGCCGCAAAACGCAGCGCGGTGGCCAGGATCGCCGGGCCCGAGTTGCGGCGCGCGGGCTCCGTGAGGATGCGGCCCACCGGAAGCTCCGGCAACTCGCGCGCCACGAGCTCCGCGTGACGCTCCGCAGTCGCCACCCAGACGTCCGGGAAGGCCGGCGCGAGACGCTCCCAGGTCTCCGCCAGCAGGCTCCGGGGTGAGAGGAGCGGAAGAAACTGCTTCGGCCGGGCGTCGGTCGAGAGCGGCCAGAGGCGCGTCCCGCCTCCCCCCGCCATGAGGAGGATCCTCATGGGGAAAAGTCGAGGGTCATGGGTCGAGGGCGTTCCGAAGGCCCACTCTCGACCCTCGACTCTCGACTCTCGACTTTCTTCTCATTCCCATTTCAATCCCAGCAGCTCCACTTCGGGCATCAGGGTAACTCCGAACTTCTCCCGGACCGCGTCTCTCATCTTCTTCATGAGGGCGAGGACGTCCGCCGCCCGGGCGCCGCCGGTGTTGACGATCACATTCGCGTGGCGTTCGGAGATCCGGGCCGCCCCGGCGGTCTCGCCCTTGAGCCCGCAGGCTTCGATCAGCCGGCCGGCGTAGTCGCCTTCCGGGTTCTTGAAGACGCTCCCCGCGTTGGGCTCCGAGGGAAGCGCCCCCCGGCGCTTGTCGGCGACCGTCCGGGTCTTCGCCTCGATCTCCTCGCGCGGCGCCGGACGCAACGCGAGCACGGCCTGGCTCACGATCTCCCGGGTCTCGATGAGCCCGGACCGGCGGTAGCCGTGCGGGATCTCCCCCGCCGCGACGGACCGGCGCTCGCCTTGCCGCGAGACCAGCCGCACGGACTCGAGGACGTCGAAGATCTCGCCGCCGTAGGCGCCCGCGTTGATGCGGACCGCTCCGCCGATCGAGGAGGGAATGCCCGAGATCGCCTCGATCCCCGACAGGCCCGCGCGCGCCGCCGCCGCGCAGACGCCGCCGAGCGCCGCGCCGCCGCCCGCGGTCACGCGCGCGCCGTCGATCGTCACCTTCAGGAAATCGCCCTCCAGCCGCAGTACGTAGCCCGGAAAGCCCTCGTCGGCCACCAGGATGTTCGAGCCCATCCCCAGGAGGGCGAGGGGACGCGCCTCGCCCGACGCGGCGGCGAGAATGCGCGCGAGCGCCTCCTCCGTCCGGACCCGGCAGAAAGAGCGGGCCGGGCCGCCGATCCGCCATGTCGTGTGACGGGCCAGGGGCTCGTTCTCGGCGATCGACCCCTCTTCGGGCGAGAGCTTCAGATCCATCGGCCGGCGAGAGCGAGAAGGAGACCCGCGGCGAGACCGCCGCCCAGATCGTCGGCGACGACCCCCCAGCCTCCGGGAAGCCTCTGCAGCCGGGCGATGCCGAGGGGCTTCACGACGTCGAAGAAGCGGAACAGCACGAAGGCCGCGATCCACGCCCAGACGGGCGCGCCCGGAACCAGGACGGCGCCCGCGGCCGCCCACATCTGCCCGGCGATCTCGTCGATGACGATGCAGCCCGGATCCTCGGCCTCGAGAGCCCGGCAGACCGGTCCCGAGATGGCGACGCCGAGCAGGCCGAGGGCGAGCCCGGACATCAAGAGTCCGAGCCAGGACCCGAGAATCGGAACGTGAGACGCGAGCAGCCAGGCGATCAGGAGGCCGACCAGCGAGCCGGCCGTCCCGGGTGCGATCGGTGAGAGGCCCGAGCCGAAGCCGGTGGCGAGAAGCGCCGCGATCGGATGCGCGGCAAAGGCGCGGCGGGCCTGCGACATTGACACGGGGTCGTGCCGGAGAGAAGATCCATTCGTCCTCATCGCGTCCTGCAGCGCCGTATCCGGAGTCTATAATCGCGCGGGCATTCTGCAGCGCGCAGTATCGTTCGAGAAAGGTGAGGACATGTCCACCGTCAAATCCAGCGAAAAATGGCGCGCCGTCGAGACGGCGCTGACCCAGATCGAGCGGCAGTTCGGCAAGGGCTCGATCATGCGGCTCGGCGAGCGGCCCGAGACGGCCATCGCCATCATTCCCACCGGCTCCCTCGCGGTCGACGCCGCCCTCGGCGTCGGCGGCATCCCGCGGGGCCGCGTCATCGAGATCTTCGGCCCGGAGTCCTCCGGCAAGACGACCCTTTCGCTCCAGGTCATCGCCCAGGCCCAGAAGACGGGCGGGCTCGCCGCGTTCATCGACGCCGAGCACGCTCTGGACGCCGAGTACGCCAAGAAGCTCGGCGTCGACACGGACAACCTCCTGGTCTCGCAGCCGGACAACGGCGAGCAGGCCCTCGAGATCGCCGAGATGCTCATCCGCTCCGGAGCGATCGACGTCATCGTCATCGACTCGGTGGCGGCGCTCGTGCCGAAGGCCGAGATCGAGGGCGAGATGGGCGAAGCGCAGATGGGCCTCCAGGCGCGTCTGATGTCCCAGGCCCTGCGCAAGCTCACGGCGATCGTCGCCAAGTCCCGCACGAGTCTCATCTTCATCAACCAGATCCGCGAGAAGATCGGCGTCCTCTTCGGCAACCCCGAGACGACGACCGGCGGGCGCGCGCTCAAGTTCTACGCGACCATTCGCATCGACATCCGGCGCATCGCGTCGCTGAAGGACGGCGACGTCGTCGTCGGATCGCGCACGAAGGTCAAGATCGTCAAGAACAAGGTGGCCTCGCCCTTCCGCCAGGCGGAGTTCGACATCAACTACGGCGAAGGGATCTCGCGGGAAGGCGAGCTGATCGACATGGGCCTCGAGGCGAAGCTCGTCGAGAAGTCGGGCGCCTGGCTGTCCTACGGCGACCTGCGCATCGGGCAGGGGCGCGAGAACTCCAAGCAGTTCCTGAAGGACAATCCCGAGCTCGCCGCCGAGATCGAGCGCAAGCTCCGCCAGAGCCTGGGCCTCTCCTCGTCCACAAGCGAGGCGCCGGCCGCCGCTCCGAAGGCCGCCGCGACCGCGGTCGCCGAAGCCGTCGAAGCGGTGAAGGAAAAAGAGAAGGCGCGGCGCTGAGCGCGAGCCTGTCGAACTTCACCGCTTGACCGTCCCAGCCCAGTGCACGGAATCGGGAACAACGTTTGCTTCTGCCCGGTTCCCGATGACGATGGTCTTGTCGATACGCGCCCGCTCCGTGGCGGGCGCTTTTCTTTTGCTCGCTTCGGCGCTTCTCGCCGATCCGGCGCCGGCGCTGCGCCGCAGAGCGCCTGCGGGTCGCGCTCGAGCGCGAGGGCGGCGCCTGCCCGCCCGCGGCGGCGGGACAGGAAGGGGCGACGCTCGGGCTGACCCGGCTGACGGAGAGGCTCCCCGAGGGCTCCGACTCCGCCGGCTGCCTCGTCCACCTGCGGGTGGAGACCCTCACCGACGAGGCGCTCGCCGCGGCGGCGGGAGTCCTCGCGACCGCGCGCCTCGCGCCGGCTCTCATCCTCGAGATCCCGGACGCCGAGATCGAGCGCACGATCTATGCGGTCAAACGCCTCTCCTCTTCCTTTCGCGGCGCCTCGGCCTCGGGCCTCGTCGGCCTCGCCCGTCCGGGTGAGCTTCCGGCGGAGGTCGAAGAGGAGCTCGCGCCGTACATCGACGCGCTCGTCCGCCGGCCCGGCGAAAAGTTTCCGGCTGAAACGTCGCAGAGCCAGTGGATCCTGACGTCGGCCTCGGCGACGCTCTCGCCCACCGGAGCGGTGCTCGCCGCGCTCTCGGCGCGCCCCGCGCGCCAGCCTCATCGCCATCGCGCGGGGCGACCGCTCGGTCTCCGAAAACGACGTTCTGGCGCTCGCGCGCCTCCAGCGCTACTTCACGGCCGACGTCTCCCCCGACCCGACGGAGACCTCCGTCACGCGCCGCGACGGATCCCGGGCGACCGTTCTGCGCTATTTCGACGCGAAGACGTTCACTCCGGTCCTGTTCCTGCCCGAGGACCCCGCGGGCGAGGAGCGCATCGCGCTTTCGGGCGGCCCGTTCGGGCGCGCCGCCGTGGAGAATCTCGCCTCGGGAGTTCGCCGGGACTTCGAGCTCAAGAGCGCGCCGGCCCTGACCCTCGACGCGTCGAAGGGTCCCCTCGCCGTGGTGCTCACGCCCGCCGCCCGGGCCGGCGGCGAAACCAAGGCGGCCGTCGACGTCGGCGCTGTCCGGGGCCTGACCGCCGACGAGATCATCGCTCGCGAGCGCGCCTGGGAGGCCGGCCAGCGCGAGAGGTACCGGACGTACACGGCGCTGATGGACACCTCCCTCATCTTCCGCGTCGCCGAGTTCCAGAACTCGATCGACCTCACGATCCGCGGCCCGTTCTTCTGGGAACGCGGCAAGCCTCCCGACTGGCAGTGGAACGAGTTCTTCCTCAACGGCGTCCGCTGGAAGGGGCGGACGATTCCGAAGCTGCCGATCCTCGAACCGGACAAGGTCACGACGCTGCCCCTCGACATCCGGCTGACCGAGGAGTACGTCTACGAGCTGGCCGACGAAACCGAGATCGACGGCCGCCCGGCCTACGCCGTCGACTTTCGCCCGAGGGGCGTGGTCGACGACAAGCCCATCTACCGGGGCCGGGCCTGGATCGATCGCGAAACGTTCGCCCTCCTCCGGCGCGAGTCGATCCAGCTCAACCTCAAGGGCGACACGCTCTCGAACGTGCAGACCGAGTACTACAGCGCCGTCCCCGGGGACTCCGGGGTCGTGCTCCCCCTGCGGATCCAGGCGAACCAGGTCTTCTCGACCGCGGGCCGGACCACGATGGTCACGCGATACATCCAGATGTCCGGCGTCACGATCGATCCGCCGGATTTCGAGACCCGGCTCAAGGAAGCCTATGCGTCGGACGCCCAGATGGTCCGCGACACGGACTCGGGCCTGCGCTATCTCATTCGCGATCCCGACGCTCCGACCGAGCGGGTCGTCGAGGACAAGCTCACCCGCAGGAGCCTCTTCGGCCTCGCCGGCGCGTTCTACCAGCGCTCCTCGGACTATCCGGTTCCGCTTCTGGGCGTCCAGTACTTCGACTTCGACATGTGGGGCAAGAACAAGCAGCTCTCGGTCTTCTTCGCGGGAGCGCTTCTCTTCGGCAACTACACGGACCCCTCATTCCTGGGGAGCCGCTTCGATCTCGGCGCCGACATCTTCGCCGTGGCGTTTCCCTTCACGGAGCAGAACTACGTCGGCGGCGTGGAGGTCCCCGAGGAGAGCATCAAGCACCTGCCGGCTCTCTTCCAGGTCAACCTCGGCCATCCCATCGGCACCTATCTCAAGGCGTCGCTCGGACTCTCGGCGAACTGGGACAACTACCAGCGCGACGACGAGACGGGACCTCTCTTCGTGACGCCCGTGGACACCTGGACCTACGGCGCCGAGCTGCGGCTGACCTGGAACCAGGAGGGCTACAACCTCGCGGTCAAGAACGGCTACTTCTCGCGGGCGAACTGGGAACCCTGGGGCAATCCCGCGACGTCCGGGTACAACCCCGACCAGAAGGACTACTGGCGGCTCTCGGTCGACCTGCGGAAGACCTTCCATTTCGCCAACTTCAAGCGGCTCGCGGTCGCGATGACGTACCTCAACGGGGCCAACCTCGACCGCTTCTCGCAGTGGGACTTCGGGCCGTTCGGGCAGTCGCGCCTCTACGGCTTCCCGGGAGGAAGCGTCCGCGCCGAGAGCGCGGGCCTGATTAACCTCTCCTACGGCCTCAACATCGAGAACGTGATCCGCTTCGAGGTCGGCTACGACCAGGCCCTCGTCACCAACGCCCAGCAGGGCTACAAGACCACGTACTTCTCGGGCATCGGCGTCGCCACGTCCTTCAACGGCCCGTGGGACTCGACCCGCATCCGGATCGAAACCGGCTACCCCGTCGTCGCCCACGGCGTGCAGGGATTCACGATGAACGCCCAGTTCCTCAAGGTGTTCTGAGCCCCGCCTCGTTTCGGCGATCTCACGTACATCGCGCATGCGCGTTCGGACTGCTATCATCCGCGCCCATGGCCGAACCCATCCCGATGCCTTCCGCGGTCACGCCGGTACGGCGGGCCCTCGTCTCCGTATTCGACAAGACCGGCGTCGCGGAGCTCGGCCGCGCGCTCGCCGAGCGCGGCATCGAGCTCGTCTCGACCGGCGGGACGGCCGCGCACCTCAAGGAAGCCGGCGTACCGGTCGCGCTCGTCGAAGAGAAGACCGGCTTCCCCGAGATCCTCGGCGGCCGGGTCAAGACGCTCCACCCCAAGATCTTCGGCGGCGTCCTCGCCGACGACACCCGCGACGATCACGCCCGGGACCTCGCCGAGACCGCCATCGAGGCGTTCGACCTCGTCGATCGTCAACCTCTATCCGTTCGAGAAGACCGTCGCCGCCGGCAAGAGCCGCTCCGAGATCGTGGAGATGATCGACGTCGGCGGCCCGGCCATGATCCGCGCCGCCGCCAAGAACCACGCGCGGGTCGCCGTCGTCGTGGACCCGGGGGACTACGAGACCGTGCTCGAGGAGATCCGGATGACCGGCGGCACGAAGCTCTCGACGCGCGAGAGGCTCGCCGCGCGCGCCTTCTCGCGCACGGCGTCCTACGACGCCTCGATCGCCGGCTATTTCGCGAGCTCGGTCCGCGAGGCGTATTCCTTTCCCGAAAGCCTCGTCTTCGCGTTCGACCGCCTCGGGGCCCTTCGCTACGGCGAAAACCCGCACCAGCGGGCGGCGCTCTACGCCTTTCCCTCGGCGCCCCCCGACGCCCTCGTGCGCTTCCAGATGCTCCAGGGCAAGGAGCTCTCCTTCAACAACCTCCTCGACCTCGACTCCGCCGTCACTCTCGCCCGCGACTTCGAGGGGCCGGCGGCCGTCATCGTCAAGCACAACAATCCGTGCGGGGCGGCCGTCGGCGAGACGATCGCCGAGGCTTTCGGACGCGCGTTCGCCTGCGACCCCCTGGCCGCCTTCGGCGGCATCATCGCGATCCGCGGCAAGGTCGACGGCGCGCTCGCCTCCCTCGTTCTCCAGCACTTCGTGGAGGTCGTCGCGGCCGATGACTTCACGGAGGAGGCCCTCTCCTACTTCGCCAAGAAACCGAACATCCGGCTGCTCCGCGTCTCCGTGTCCCGGCGGCCCGTTCCGGGGCTCGACTGGAAGCGCATCGAGGGCGGCCTGCTCCTGCAGGACGCCGACGCGGAGCCCGACCAGAGCACCGCGTGGAAGGTCGTCTCGCAGCGCAAGCCGACGGCCGTCGAGCGGGCCGCGTGCGAGCTCGCCTGGAAGGTCGCGCGCCGGGTCAAGTCGAACGCGATCGTGCTCGCGAACGCCCGCCAGACGATCGGCATCGGGGCGGGCCAGATGAGCCGCGTGGATGCCTGCCGCCTCGCCGTGACGAAGCCGGTCCTTCCGATCGTCAACTGCGGAGCCGCGTCGGACGCCTTCTTCCCGTTCCGCGACGGCGTCGACATCCTCGCCGAAGCGGGCGTCACGGCGGTCGTGGCGCCGGGCGGCTCGATTCGCGACGGGGAGATCGTCGCCGCCGCCGACGAGCGGAACATGGCATATCTGATCGCGCCGCGGCGGCACTTCCGGCACTGACGTGCGCGCCGCCATTCTGGCGCTCCTTCTCGCCGGTCCTCCGGACCAGGCGCCGCCCGCCGCCGACCTGCTCGCGAAGGCCGCGGCGGCCTACGGCGACGGATCCGCCCACGCCGCGGCGTTCACGCAGATTTACACGCCCGCCGGTTTCGCGACCTCCAAGCGCGAGTCCGGCCGGGTCTGGATCCAGGCGCCGCAGCGGCTGCGCTTCGACTACGCCGCTCCGGACGCGAAGATCTACACGTACGACGCGGGCGAGGGACGCTTCTTTTCGCCCGAGGACAAGCAGCTCGCCATCCGCAAGCTCTCGCCCGACGAACGGGCGCGTCTGCCGCTCGTCTTTCTCGAGAGCCCCGCGGACCTCGCCGCCCGATACGACATCCAGACCGATGCCTCCGGGGCCGTGCTCCTGAAGCCGCGGGCCGGGGACTCGGACCTGGCCTGGTTGAAGCTCGTGGTGGCCGGCTCCGGGATGGTCGACAATTTGTCCTACGAGGACACCGCCGGCAACCGCAGCGAGTTCCGGTTCGAGGGGTGGAGCACCGAGAAGCCCCGTCCGCCGGACGACTACCGGATCGTCGGCCCCAAGGGGACCCGGATCGTCGAGAACTGAGAGTCGAGAGTCGAGGGTCGAGGGTTGAGACCAGGCGACGCGCGGCTGAACCCTCGACCCTGAACCCTTGACCCTCGACTTTCTCCCATAGAATCCCCCCGTGCCGCAGGAGTTTTCCTTCGACGTGGTCAGCAAGGTGGACCTGCAGGAGGTGGCCAACGCCGTCCAGCAGGCCTCCAAGGAGATCGTCACGCGCTTCGACTTCCGGGGCTCGAAGTCGAAGATCGAGTGGAACGACAAGGAGCTCGCCCTCACGCTGACCTCCGACGACGAGCACAAGCTCAAGTCCGTCGTCGACATCCTCGAGACGCGCCTGGTCAAGCGGGGCATCGCCGTCAAGTCGCTGGACTACCAGAAGGTCGAGCCGGCGGCCATGGGGACCGTCCGCCAGGTGGCCAAGATCCAGCAGGGCATCGTCTCGGAAAAGGCCAAGGAAATCGTCAAGGCGATCAAGGACGAGAAGATCAAGGTCCAGGCGTCCATCCAGGCCGATCAGGTCCGCGTCTCGGGGCGGGCCAAGGACGACCTGCAGGCGGTGCAGGCCCTGCTGCGCGGGCGCGACTTCGGCGTGCCGCTGCAATTCACGAACTATCGTTGAGGCGTTGAAGCGATGAGCCCTTCGCCCCTCGACAACCTCCGCCTCCGCCGGGCCTACGACCTGATCGCCGACAAGCTCGCCCGGGTCGAGGAGGAGCTCCTCCTCCACTTCCGCTCGCCCATTCCCACGATCGACCGCATCGGCACCTACCTCGCGCAGGGCGGCGGCAAGCGCATCCGCCCCGCTCTCCTGCTGCTGTCGGCGAAGCTCCTCGACTATCGCGACGGCAGCGGCGAAAAAGACGTCCGCTATGCGGCGGTCGTGGAGTTCATCCACACCGCGACCCTCGTGCACGACGACATCATCGACGAGGCCCGGCTGCGCCGCGGCCGCACGTCGGCCAACGCCCGCTGGGGCAACAACCTGACGGTCCTCTTCGGCGACTACCTGTACACCATGTCGATGGGGATCGCTCTCGACGAAGGCGACCTGACGATCCTCAAGGTGCTGTCGGACACGACGCTCTCGATGATCGAAGGCGAGATCATCGGCATCGAGAAGGAAGGTTCGATCCACGTGACACGGGAGGAAGCGCTCGAGATCTCGCGCCGCAAGACCGCGGACCTCTTCTCCGCGGCCTGCCGTGTGCCGGCGCACTTCGCGCCGCGCGGCGACCTCGTCGCGGCGGAGCGGCTCGCGGAGTACGGCCGGTGCCTCGGGATGGCTTTCCAGCTCATCGACGACCTCCTCGACTACACCGGCAGCGAGGCTCAGATCGGCAAGCCCGTCCTCAACGACCTGCGGGAGGGCAAGCTGACGATGCCGCTTCTGACGGCCCTTCCCCGGGCGAGCGCCGGCGAGCGCGAAAAGGTCGCCACGGTCCTGCGAGAGCGCGAGTTCAAGAGCGTCGAGCCCTCGGAGATCCTCGCGATCGTCGACCGCTACGACGGCATTCCCGAGACGCGGGCCCTCGCCCGCGACTACGCCGGCGCCGCGCGCGTCGCGCTCGGAGAGTTTCCCGACTCCGAAGCCAAGGAAGGGTTGCTGCTCGCGACCGAGTCGGTCATAGACCGCATTCGGTAGCAGCCGCCTAACTGCTAATAAGATTCGGCTAGATAGTGGCTCTAGCCTTATCTTATTCGGCTACGCTGCCAATGGGACGCGACCGCGTCGAGCCTGTTCCGGTTTTTGTTGACGATTCGGATGGCTAACAAAATACGGCCTGTAGCTGGAATTTCCTTATTTTGTTAGCACCCAAACAAAAGAAGGAAATCCGCTCCTTCCTTCTAAATTTTTATTGCGATCCCCGTCAGAAATCGTACAATCTCCTCAGATGGCGTTTCACGGGAACAGCTGGTCGAGCCTGGCCTCGACGATCCGGTCCCTCTCGCAACTCCTTCCAGGTCAATCGGATCCGAACGGCGAGTCGGATCTGTACTACCGCCGGGCCTGTCTGGCGGCGGCCGAGGAGCGCTACGACGTCGCCCTCGTGTTCTGCACCAAGGCCGTGGAGGTCTCTCCCCGGCACCTCGCGGCGAGGCTCCTGCTCGCGAAGATCCACGACCGCGGTCTCGGCAATCTCGAGGCCGCCATCGTCGGTTACCGCAAGGTCATCGCCCTCGCCGGGTACGACGGCGGCGACCCCCACTGCGTGGCCGCGCGGGAAGCGCTCGATCTTCTGGTACAGAGGGCCTGAGGCCGGCGTCCGCCGGCTTGCCTCTCAGCGCAGCTCGTTCGGCCGGGGCATCCGCGGGTACCCCCAGGGATGCTGCGGGGGCCTCCCCCAGACGATCGGGCGATAACGCCCGCCCTCCGAGAGGGCGGACGGCTCGAGGTCGACTCGCCACCCGGCGTCTGTGACCAGCGCATCCCGGCCGTAGCCCTCCACATCGAGCGAGAACAGAGCTCCGCCGATCCCGGTCGGGCTCGCGGCTTCGAGGGCGACCCGGTTCCGGCCCGCCTCGAGCAGGTTCGCCACCTCGTAGACGGCCAGCGGGTCCCCCGGCTGCTGCGCGCCGGCCCCGGCCCGCACGCCGTTGACGTACAGCACGTGCTCGCGGTCCACGAAGACCTTCGCCAGCGCGCGGCCGGGCTTTGTCGGCAGCTCGAAATCCCGCGTCGCCCAGAACCGCAGAGGCCTCGGCTCCGGCACCCGCCCCGAGTACCAGATCCACGCGGCGGGGCCGGTCGCGAGGCTCATTCGATCCTCGTGCGCCCGGACGAGCGCCCGAGCCGCGGCGGCGGCGGCGACGAGGAGGACGAGGACGTAGAGAAGCGCGGGTCCGGGGCGGGAAAGCACCGCGTCGATACGGCTTTGTTGACGCACGCTCTCCGCGGAGGATACTATTGAGGCCCGATGATTGCATGTTGATCATCGGAGTCATACCCGCGCGGTTCGCGTCCATCCGATTCCCCGGAAAGCCCCTCGCTCCCCTCGCCGGCAGACCCATGGTGCTGCACGTGTGGGAAGCGGCGCGCTCGGCGAAGCGGCTCGACCGGGTCGTCGTGGCCACCGACGACGAACGCATCGCCGCCTGCGTGCGGGAGGCGGGAGGGGAAGCGCGGATGACCTCCGCCGAAGCGAAAAGCGGGACGGACCGGGTGGCCGAGGTCGCTCGGAGCCTGCCGGCCGACGCCTACGTGAACCTCCAGGGCGACGAGCCGCTCATGCCGGGCGAAAACGTGGACCGCGCCGTGGAGACCCTGCTCGCCGGGGACGGCCGCTCCATCGCCACGCTCGCGGTTCCGGCGTCTTCGGCGGACGCCGCGGACCCGAACGCGGTGAAGGTCGCCGCGGCGCCGGACGGCCGCGCGCTCTACTTCTCGCGGTCGGCGATCCCGTTCTTTCGCAACGGCTCGCCCGCGTACCGCAAGCATCTCGGCATCTACGCGTACCGCGCGAACGTCCTCGCGGAGATCGCGAAGCTGCCGCCCTCGCCGCTCGAGCGCGCGGAGTCGCTCGAGCAGCTCCGCTGGCTGGAGGCCGGATATACGATCTGGGTGGGAGAGGCGGCCGGGGATTCGATCGGCGTCGACACGCCGGCGGACCTGGCGGACGCCGAGAGGCGTCTGAAGGAAACCGAACGGCGGCGCAAGAAGGAGGTCCTCGCATGAGCACGAAGTACGTCTTCATCACGGGGGGCGTGGTGTCCTCGCTGGGGAAGGGCATCGCGGCCTCCTCGATCGGGGCGCTGCTCGAGGCCCGCGGGTTCACGGTCGCGATGGCCAAGTTCGACCCGTACATCAACGTCGACCCGGGCACGATGTCGCCCTTCCAGCACGGCGAGGTCTACGTGACCGACGACGGCGCCGAGACGGACCTGGACCTCGGGCACTACGAACGCTTCACCTCGATGACCGGCGCGAAGATCAACAACACGACGGCGGGCCGGATCTACGCGACGGTGATCGAGCGGGAGCGGCGGGGCGACTACCTCGGCAAGACGGTGCAGGTCGTTCCTCACATCACCGACGAGATCAAGGAGTCCATCCGCCGCGTGGGCACCGACGCCGACGTCGTCCTCGTCGAGATCGGCGGCACGGTCGGCGACATCGAGTCGCTGCCCTTCCTCGAGGCCCTCCGCCAGTTCCGGGGGGAAGCCGGCCGCGGGAACGCGATCAACGTGCACCTGACGCTCGTCCCGTACATCAAGGCCGCCGACGAGCTCAAGACCAAGCCCACGCAGCACTCGGTCAAGGACCTGCTCTCGATCGGAATCCAGCCCGACGTCCTCCTCTGCCGCACCGACCGGGCCCTTCCGCGCCGAGGTCAAGCGGAAGATCGCCCTCTTCTGCAACGTGCCCGGTCGAAGCCGTCATCAACGCCAAGGACGTCCCGTCGATCTACGAGGTGCCCGCTCCACTTCGCCGCCGAGGGCCTCGACGAGATCCTCCTCGACCTGCTCTCCCTCCCCCACTACGACCGCGACCTTTCGAAGTGGGAGAGTCTCGTCAACCGCGTCAAGAACCCGGCCGGCGAGGTGGACGTCGCGGTCGTCGGCAAGTACGTCGACTACGGCGACTCCTACAAGTCGCTCAACGAGGCGCTCGCGCACGGGGGCATCGCCAACAACGTCAAGGTCCGGCTCCACTACGTCGACGCCGAGACGCTCGAGGGCGACAGCTACCCCGACGTGCTCTTCCGCGCGGACGCGATCCTCGTCCCGGGCGGGTTCGGCCGGCGCGGCGTCGAGGGCATGATGCGGGCCATCCGCTACGCCCGGGAGAAGAAGGTCCCGTTCTTCGGCATCTGCCTCGGGCTGCAGACGGCCGTCATCGAGTACGCCCGCAACGTCGCCGGCCTCGCGGAGGCCAACTCGACCGAGTTCGAGGACGATCCGAAGCACAAGGTCATCTTCAAGCTGCGCGACCTGATCGGCGTCGAGGCCCTGGGCGGCACGATGCGCCTCGGGAAGTACCCCTGCGACCTCGCCGCCGGCTCCTTCGCGGCGCGCGCGTACGGCGAATCCCAGATCTGGGAGCGGCACCGCCATCGCTACGAGGTCAACCAGGAGTTCCTGCCGAGGCTGCGCGAGGCGGGCCTCTCCTTCACCGGCATGTCGCCCGACAAGAAGTTCGTCGAGATCATCGAGCTCCACGAGGACCACCCCTGGTTCCTCGGCTGCCAGTTCCACCCGGAGCTGAAGTCCAAGCCCTTCGCCTGCCATCCGCTCTTCCGCGACTTCATCCGCGCCGCGCGGGCGCACCGGGCGGCGGTCAAGGGCGAAAGCCGCAGCCGAGCACGCGGAACAACCGGTGGGCCGTGCCCCGGGAGCCCTCCTGACGCCGGGCTCCCCAGCGCATCGAGATCGCCCCGGGCCATGCGATCGGCGGCGGAGCGCCGCCGATTTTCTTCGCGGGACCATGCGTCATCGAGTCCCGCCAACACGCCCTGGCGATGGCGGACCGGCTGAAAGCCATCGCCGACGAGACCGGCGCGCGCATCGTCTACAAGTCGTCCTACGACAAGGCCAACCGCAGCTCGAAGGACTCGTTTCGCGGCCCCGGCCTCGAGGAGGGGCTCGACATCCTCGCAGCCGTCAAGGAGAAGACCGGCCTCCCCGTCATCTCGGACGTCCACGAGCCCGGACAGGCGGAGAGGGCGGCGGCGGTGCTCGATGTGCTCCAGATCCCGGCCTTCCTCTGCCGGCAGACGGACCTCGTGACCGCGGTCGCGGCCGCCGGCAAGCCCGTGAACGTGAAGAAAGGCCAGTTCATGGCGCCCGACGACATGGGGCAGGTCGTCGAGAAGTGCCGCGCCGCCGGAAACGAAAGGATCCTCCTCTGCGAACGCGGCGCCGCGTTCGGATACCACGACCTCGTCGTCGACATGCGTTCCTTCCCGATCCTCCGCGGATTCGGCTGCCCCGTCGTCTACGACGTGACGCACTCGCTCCAGCTGCCGGGAGGCGGAAAGGAGACCGGCGGCCTCAAGCAGTACGCCCCGATCCTGGCGCGGGCCGCGGCGGCCACCGGCAGCGTCGACGGCTTCTTTCTCGAGGTCCACGACGATCCGGAGAGGGCGCTCTCGGACCGCTCGACGCAGCTGGACGTGAAGGGGCTCGCGGGGCTGATCAGCCAGTTGTTGGCGATCACGAAGCTGGTTGAGCGTTGAGTGTTGAGCGTGAAGACGGCGAATTAGCCCCGTTCTACGCTCAACTCTCAACTCTCAACTCGGAGGTCGGAGGCCGGATCGCGATCAGCGGCTCGGCCTCAATCGGGTGACCCGCCGCGATCCAGGCCTCGAGCCCGCCGGCGAGCGGCCGGACCAGTGTGAATCCCCTGTCGATGAGCATGCGCGCCACACGGGCGGCTGAGGCTTCGTTGGGTCAGGTGCAGTAGAGGATGATCTCCCTCTCGCGCGGCAGGTCGGCGACGCGGTCGTCGACCTGGTCGACGGTCATGACCACCGCTCCCGGGATCCTCCGCGGGTCCGCGAGACGCGCGGCCGCCGTCCGGACGTCCACGATGACGGGGCTCTTTCCCGAGTCGATCAGGATGCACAGGTCTTCGGCCGTGATGCGCGACATGCGCAGGAACCTGTAGAAGCGCCAGCGCTGCCACCACTTGTAGGCGATGAACACCGCGAACGCCGCCCCGAGCAGGACGAGCGCGCTGCTGCCGAGCGAGGTCAGAAGCTCCAGCGCCCGGTCGATGGCGCGATGGAAGATCACTCCCAGGGCCACTCCGGCGCCGGCCCAGATCAGCGCCCCGCCCGCGTCGTAGAGCAGAAACGTCGAGAACCGCGCCCCGGTCACTCCGGCCATCGGCGGAGCGACGGTCGAGAAGCCCGGAATGAACTTGGCGAGCAGCAGCGAGGGCAACCCCCAGCGCTCGAACGCGGACTCGGTCTGCCGGACGCACGAGTCGGGCGAGAGCGAGATCCGGCACAACGTTTTCAGGATCCGATGGCCCTTCGCGCGTCCGAGCTCGAACCAGATGATGTCCGCCACGACCGAGGCGACGACCGCGACGAGGAGTGCCGGCCATACCGGCAAACCGCGCTCCACGGACAGCGCGCCCGCGACGATCAGGAGGGTGAGCGACGGAACCGGCGCGCCCAGCTGCTCGAGCAGGACGAAAACGAAGATGAGCGGCAGCCCGTAGTTCAGGACGTATTGAGTCAGCGTCGACATCGAGCGGCGATGATAGCGATAACGAGGCCTTAAGATACCGGCCATGTCGCTCGAAGCGGCCCGGGAGGTTCTGCGGATCGAGGCCGAAGCCGTCCGCCGACAGATCGACAATCTGGGACCCGCCTTCCTGGAGGCCGTCGACGCCATCGAGAAGTCTTCCGGGCGGCTCTGCGTCACGGGGATCGGCAAATCCGGCCTGATCGGCCAGAAGGTCGCCGCCACCCTCGCCTCGACCGGGACGCCGGCGTACTTCCTGCACGCCGGCGAAGCGAGCCACGGCGATCTCGGGATGCTCATGCCGGGCGACGTCATCCTCGCCTTCTCCTCCTCGGGCGAGACTCCCGAGGTCGTGCGCCTCGCTCGAGTTCGCCCGCAAGCGCGGCATCCGCGACGCTCGCCATGACGGCCGTGCCCGACTCGTCCGTGGCTCGCGCGGCCGAGACGACGATTTCGGTCGCCATCCCGCGCGAAGCGTGCCCCCTGAACCTCGCGCCGACCGCCTCGACGACGGCGATGCTCGCCATGGGCGACGCGCTCGCGCTGTCGCTCTCGGAGCGGCGGGGCTTCAAGGAGGAGGACTTCGCGGCGCTCCACCCGGGCGGCAGCCTCGGGCGGCGCTTCCTGAAAGTCCGCGACCTCATGCGCAACGGCGGGCGGGTCCCGAGCGTTCCCGCGTCCTCCGCGATGACCGAGGCCATTCACGAGATGTCCCGCAAGATGATGGGCATCACGGCGGTCGTCGACGGCGACGGGAGGCTTCTCGGCGTGATCTCGGACGGCGACCTGCGGCGCCTCCTCGAGCAGGATCCACGCCAGCTTCAGCGCACGGCCGGCGACTGCTGCCGCCCGAATCCCCGCACCGTGGCGGCCGAGGAGTTCGCCTCCACGGCCCTCGACACGATGCGGCAGCACAAGATCACCTCCCTCTTCATCTGCGACGACGGCGGCCGCCTCGCGGGCGCCCTCCACATGCACGACCTGCTGGCCGCGGGGATCTAGTTGGCTGCGAAGAGACGTCGTCCCGAGAAGATCCGCCTCCTCGTTCTCGACGTCGACGGCGTTCTCACCGACGGCCTGATCTACCTCGACGGGCGGGGACACGAGCTCAAGGTCTTCGACACGAAGGACGGCCACGGCATGCGCAAGGCCGCGGCCGCGGGCATCACCGTCTGCTGGATCTCGGGCCGCAGCTCGCCCGCGACCGCCCGGCGCGCGCGCGAGCTCGGCGTCCCCTACTGCTATCAGGGCGTGCGCGACAAGGCGGTGCGCATCGCCTCCATCCGCCGGCGGCTCCGTCTCTCGAAGCCTCAGATCGCGGCGATGGGCGACGACGAACCGGATCTTCCTCTGTTCGAGGCGGCCGCGATCTCCGCCTGTCCGGCCGACGCAGCGCCGGCGGCTCGGCGCGCCGCGACCGTCGTCCTCAAGCGCCCCGGCGGGCGCGGAGCCGTGCGCGAGTTTATCGAGATGATCCTCGCGCGCAACGGCCAGGCGGGCGTCGTCACGCACCGCCCGACCTAGCTAGACCTCCGCTTCGGGGCGCTCCCGGTCCAGGATGGCCGTGACCACCATCGCGCCGCAGCGCTCGCGGACCCGGCGCGCGAGCTCTTCGACGGCGCGGGAAACGTCCTCTCGCGTTGCGGGCGGCAGGCCCTCGATGACCAGGATCGCGTTTCGGGTGGCCTCGGTCAGCTTCGTGCGGTCGGCTTCCTTCCAGTTCCAGCGGCGGCAGATCGCACCGGCGCGGTCGCGGTAAATCACCTCGCCCGGCTTGGGCGGACGCGCCTCGGGCTCACCGAGGAGCCGGACCGGCGGCTCGTTCTCCGCAGCCCGCGTGAGCTCGACGTCCCCGTCGATCGCGTCGAGATCCTCGCCGCCGGCCGGAAGCAGCGTCTCGAGCGAGATCGCGTTGTACAGGTTCACGAGCCGGTTCACGTGCGGCACCGTCCAGCCCTTCAGCACCCGCCGCGCGAGGTTCTCGACCGACGAGGGATGGTCCTTCGGCTTCGCGCCGAAGCGTCGATAGGCGTCGCGCCAGGCCGCGATGCGGGGATGCTCCGCCGGCAGGACGCCGGCGAAATGCTCCGGAAGTCCGGCTTCGGCGCGCCGCAAATCCTCCGCGTCCGCCGCGTCCTCGCCGGCGTTGCGCACGCCGGTCGCCGCCGCGAGCCCCACGACGGCCTCCGGGAAGAGGGCGAGGACGCCGGGCCGGATCGTCAGCCGCACGCGGCGCTCCGTCGCCTAACCGGAAGTGGCGGCCGGCGGACTCGCGTCCCGTCGGCGAAACAACCAGGCCGCCGCGACGCCCAGCAGGTAGAGCAGCATCATCGGCACGGCGAAGACACACTGAGTGGCGATGTCGGCCGACGGCGTGATCACGGCGGAGACCACGAAGATGATGAGGACGGCGTACTTGAACTTCGACAGGAGCCAGCGCTCGGTGACGACGCCCATCCTCGCCAGGAAAAAAACCAGGATCGGCGTCTGGAAGCAGATTCCGAGCGCCAGGATCAGCTTGGTCGCGATCGAGAGGTACTCGTTGATCGTGATCACCGCCTGGAAGGGTTTGCCCACGTCGACGAGGAACCGCACGACGAGCGGAAAGGCCACGTAGTACGAGAAAGCGCAGCCGGACAGAAAGAAGGCCGCGCCGAAGAAGACGAAGGGCACGACCCAGCGCTTCTCGCGCCGGTAGAGCGCGGGCGAGATGAACATCCAGATCTGCCAGAGAACGACCGGAGACGCGGCCAGGATGCCCGCGAGCAGAGCCACGCGGAAATACATCATGAAGGGCTCGGTCAGGGTCGTGTAGGCCAGGTTCTGGCCGGCCGGCAGCACTTCCCGCAGCGGCCGCGCGAGGAAGTCGAAGAGCTGCGGCGCCCAGCGCCAGGCGGCCAGAAAGCCGACCAGGATGGCGAGAATCGAATACACCAGGCGGCGGCGGAGCTCCTCGAGGTGCTGGAAGAACCCCATCCGGGGCAGCTCGTCTTCGTCGGCGGCCGCCGGCCGGTCCGCGCGAGTCTCGAGGAGCTCCCGCGGGTTGAAGGCGCTCAAACGGGCCGGATCGGCGAGTCAGACCGCGGGACGCTGCCCTGGGGAGCGGGCCCCGGGGAGCCCGGGACCGTCGTGCCCTCGGAGGGCGGCGTCGGAACCGCCGCGGAAGCGACCGTGGACTGGACCTCCGCGACCTGCTTCTTGACGGCGTCCGCCTCGCGCTTGCCCTGTTCGATCTCGTCCTCGATCGTCTTCTTCAGATCGTCCGACGCCCGCTTGAACTCGGCCAGCCCGCGACCCAGGGATTTCCCGAGTTCCGGGAGCTTCTTCGGGCCGAAGACGAGCAACGCCACGACGAAAATGAGGAGCAATTCGGGCATGCCGATGGAGCCGAACATGTTCTAGCCTCTCGCAGGAGCGATTTTACGCCGCCGCTGGGGCTCGAGGGAGACTTTCGGCGACCGGCATGCCAAAATGCGGGGTTCCGGAGGGTCACACTTTGAGTTCCCAAAAGTCGCGGTGGTTCGTGGCCCTGGCGCTCGTGGCGGGAGCCACGCTGCTCGGCGGTGTGTTCGCCGGACGCCTCTCGGCGAGTCCCGAACGCGAGCTCCCCTCTCTCGACGAGTACGCCGACATCCTGACGACCCTCTCCGACTGGGCCCCCGAACCGGTCGCTCCGGACAAGATCGTCTACGCCTCGATTCACGGAATGCTCTCGCGGCTCGATCCTCACACCGCGTTTCTCGAGCCGGACGAGTTCTCGCAGATGAAGGAGAAGCAGCACGGCTCCTTCTACGGCCTCGGGATCCAGATCCAGAAGCGCATGGGGAAGATCACCGTCATCGCGCCGATGGAAGGCACGCCCGCCTACAAGATGGGAATCCGCGCGGGCGACGTCATCACGCACATCGGGGAAGAGGAGCTCAAGGAAGACACGACGACCGAGGACGTCGTCCGCAAGCTCCGGGGGCCCAAGGGCACCAACGTCACGATCACCCTCGCCCGCGTCGGCTTCGAGGAGCCGATCCGGATGACGATCACCCGCGCCGAGATCCCGACCAAGTCGGTGCGCTACGCGTTCATGCTCGAGCCGGGCGTCGGCTACATCATGCTGTCCGACTTCACGCACACCTCCAACAAGGAGCTGTACGACGCCATCGAGAAGCTCGAGAAGCAGGGCATGAAGAAGCTTCTCTTCGACCTGCGCGGCAATCCGGGTGGGGTCCTCGAGCAGGCCGTGGACGTGTCCGACGTCTTCGTGCCCAAGGGCTCCATGGTCGTCTACACGCGCGGACGCACGGCCTCTTCGGCGCAGGAATACTTCGCGCCCGGAGACGGCGCCCACCTCGACCAGCCCCTCGTGGTCCTCGTCAACCGGGGCTCGGCCTCGGCCTCCGAGATCGTCGCCGGGGCGATCCAGGACCACGACCGCGGCGTGATCGTCGGCCAGCGCACGTGGGGCAAGGGCCTCGTCCAGAGCGTTTACACGCTGTCCTACGGCGCCGGCCTCGCGCTCACGACCGCCCGCTACTACACGCCGTCCGGCCGCTGGATCCAGAGGGATTACAGCGACCTGCTCGCCTACGTCAACCCGAGTGATCCCGACGGCTCCGCCGAGAAGGGCGAGGACACCCCGAAGCCCGGGCCCGAGAGCGCGGTTTTCTATACGGACGCCGGCCGCGTCGTGTACGCCCAGGGCGGCATCACGCCGGACGTGGTCGTCAAGAACGAGCGGGACTCCAAGCTGCTCCAGCAGCTCCTGGCGCGATACGCCTTCTTCAACTTCGCAGTCGACTGGCTCTCGCGGAATCCCAAGGTCTTGGAGACCGTCACCGTGACTCCCGAGATCCGCGACGAGTTCTTCCAGTTCGTCGAGAAGTCGGCGAAGTACTCGACCGCGGAGGAGCTTCAGAAGTCCTACTCCGAAGATCCCAACCGGAACCTCATCGATCTCGCGATCCAGACCGAGATCGTCAGGGCCCGCTTCGGTCCCGAGGCCGCGCAGCGCGCCTTCGCTTCGGGCGACCCGCAGATCCAGAAGGGGCTGACGCTCTTCGGCGAGGCCGCCCGCATCGCCTCGCTGCCCAAGAAGAAGCGCGAGCTCGCGATCAAGGCCGGTCTCTAAATCCAGGGGTGTCCGAGGGTGCTTTCGCGGGAGAGGACGCGACGACCGACTTCCCCTCTCCCGTCGGTCGGCCCGCGTCGCGGGCCGCTGAGAGTCCGAGTCTCAGCCTGTGGTCAGGATTCCTGTTCCGCGCGCGAATGCGAGCGCCAGTCGGCACTCCGGGGCAGAAGGAGCTGGCAGCCCCGAAGCCGATAGGCCTCCGGGTCCCCGGCTCCCGGCGGTTGTCGTCCTTCGGCCGAGAGGCGGCGCGCGGCTTCGAGGAGCCGCTGGCGCACACGGATGATCCCGACATCGGAGGCTCCCAAATGTTCGAGGCTCCGGTCGACGATTGGGCCCATGCTCTCCTGAACGACGGCGTCCTGGAGAGGCGCCGATTCCTCGACTCCGCTGAAGTTGCGGGAGCGCTGCCGGTCCCGGTCGATTCCGTAGTCGTTTTCCCGGCGTGCCGCAAAACGTCGGCGCGAAAGCGGATCGCCATCCTCCGGCAGAAAGCCGCTCGCGGGAATCCGCGTCACCGAACCGGAGGCGTTCCCGCCGGATACGGGCGTCGAGACCCTCGCTTGCCAGGTCAGGTCCCAGACGAGCGTGTGCTCGTCATCGAGAGGAACCCAGGCCTTGCCGCGCAATTCCTCACCAATGGCCGGCACGCTCGTGAAGATGGGCATCAGGTAGTGAGTGATGCGCCAGTAATCGGAATCCTCGTCGTAGTCTCGGCGAGCCCCGATGCAGACCCCGGCGGGAGTGTCGACGACGTCGAGGACCGGCCGGGCGTCCCGAGTCGCGACGTCCCTCAGCCGGTCGCCCTCGTGGAACGCGACCCTTCGCTCCCCGCCCTCGAAGCGCGAGTGCAGCCACCCCAGATGGGCTGTGTCGACGTCGCCTTCCAGCGCCTGAACCCAGTTGCACGCGCGCTGGTACGTCAGGAGGGACCGCGCTTCGGGTGAGGCCTCGGCCCAGCCAAGCCGGGGGAGGGCCGGCGGCTCGCCCCTCTCGGGGGCGAGGTAGGCCCAGACGATCCCGTTTCGCTCGACGCAACGATAGGAAAGGGCGCGAATCCCTTCCCGAAGACCGCTGTCGAGGGGCTCGGTGGGCGTCTCGAGGCAACGCCCGTCCACTCCGAATTTCCAGCCGTGATACACGCAGCGGATCCCGTTTTCCTCGTTGCGTCCGAAGAAGAGGGACGCCCGGCGGTGCGGACAGGCCTCGGCGAGCAGACCCGGGCGTCCCGCCGTGTCCCGGAACGCGACGAGATCCTCCCCGAGCAGCCGCATTCGCTGCGGCGGGCCGTCTGGCGGCCCCAGTCTGTCGGACTCGATGAGCGGAAGCCAGTAGCGCCGCAGAACCGTTCCCATGGGCGTCCCCGGGCCCACACGGGTCAAGACGGCGTTGTCTTCGGGCGTCACGGCCGGAGCGGATTCTACGAGGTTTCTACGCTCCCGCACTCGCCCGCGCCGCGCAAGGTTTGGGCGACGTAGTCGAGCAAGACCCTTGCAGTGCCCTACCCGAAGACCAGCCTCCCGAATTCAGGGGGAGAGCAGCATCCACCCGCGGCGCGCGAAGTCTCCCGAAGTAACCGAGGGAGGAGGCGCGCGCCGCGGGAGCGAGCGCGGAGCGGAGGGATCAGGCCTGCGGTCGAGCCCCTTTGGGCGAGCCGCAGGCCGGTGCGCCGGAGGCGCAGATCCCGCAGCGCAGCGCTCGCGAGGCAAAAAAAAGCCCCGCCTTCCGGCGGGGCGAAGGTTTCTCGGGGTGCCCCCCGTTTGTGCCTAGTTATGGGTGGTCACGTTGTTGTTGACCACGAACTTCCGCCGCCCGATCTCGGTCCGGTCGCCGCTTCTGTCGATGACGTAGATCACGAGGTCGTGCGCCGAGTCCGAGAGGGCCGTCGTATCGAGGAAGTACGAGAAGCCGGTGTTTATGGACGCTACCCGGAAGTCGTTGACGGGTACGTCCACCCGGAGCAGTCCGTAGTTCGCGTTGCCGAGCACATGCCCGTCCACGTCGACTTCGACGCGCAGCACGCCCTGGAAGTCGTACGCCCAGCCGAAGACTTCGAAGAAGCCGTTGATGAACTGGTAGTCCGACGGCGTGTCGACGAAGCCCAGGGCCGGCTGGTCGCCCGTCGAATCGCAGAGGACGTCCACCGACATCGCGCCGAACTGCGTGACCGTCTCCTCCTCGTCGCCGGCGCGGATGGCGAGCGTGTGCTTGCCCGGGATCGTGAAGCCCACCAGGACGAGCTCGTTCAGGGCCGTCGGGATGAAGATCCCGATCTTGCCGGTCGGGTCCTCGCTGTCGCGGACGAGGGCGAAGGAGAAGTTGAAGCCGGCGTTGTCGGCGTTGACGTAGCCCGAGTAGCTCCGCGCCACGTCGGGCCGGTTGATTCCGTAGCAGTTGGTCAGCGCCGCGCCGAGCTGGACGCAGCTGGTGCGGGAGTTGGCGATGATCTGGCCGTCGAGCAGCAGCTCCACGTATGCGACCTGGCCGCGGTCGAGCGATGAGCCCACGTCGAGCGCCCAGCCGGCCACGACGTTGCCGAGGATCCCGCCGGGCTCGCAGGGCGACGGGCAGCCGCCGGCGACCGTCTCGCAGAAGAGCGACGCCTTGTCGAGCGGGAAGTCGATGCGGCCGAAGGGCGCGAGGTTCAGCCCGGCGTTGACGATCTGGACCCGACGCGATCCGAGGTCCCGCGTCGCGCCGTCGGTGTCCGTGGCGCGCACCGAGATCACGTGGATTCCGTTGATGAACTGGGAGGTGTCGATGTTCGCGATGAAGCCGGAGTAGAGCGCGAGCGGCACGTCCGGAAACGCCGCGGCCACGTCGGGCCGCGTGGTTCCGAACGTCGCCGTGGAGGGCTCGCCGCGACCGACCGCGCCGGCAACGATGCGGCCGTCGACGAGGAAGTCGATGTGGTCGATGTCCACGTCGTCGACAGCCCAGCCCGCGACCGGGAAGGAGCCGCTCGCTCCTTCGAGGCCCGCCGGACCGGGAATGTCGATGTAGCCGAACGGCGCCTGGTTCTGGAGAGGATCGACGATCACGCTGACGTGAGCGACCTCGCGGACCTGCTGGGTCTCCGCCTCGCGCGCCAGAATCGAGACGGTGTGGGGCCCCGCGCTGTAGCTGCGCGCGAAGACCGCGCTCAGAAAGCCCGGGTTCGGGGTCGCGCTGTTGTAATAGGTCGGGAAGATCTCGAGGACATCCGGCCTGGGCAGATTCATGTCTGCCTGATTGACCACGGCGCCGTCGATCGCGACCTCGATCCGGTCGATCGTCGTGTGGTTGAGGACGAAGCCGGAGACCCGGACGATCCCGGTGACCGTCTGGCCCTCGAGGGGGTAGTCAATGCCTCCCAACGGCTGAGCGGCGGCTCCCTTCGCCAGCAGGCAGATCGACGATGCGAGAAGCGCCAAGAGCCGGGGCGCCTTCCTGAACATGCGTTTCCTCCCCCGAAAATTTAAGAAAAGAATGTGAGAAATGTGCCGGAAAGTCAAGCGATACCGGCGCTTCGCCTCATTTTTTTAGGCAAACGGCGTCCTGAAATGCTAAAACGACGGAAGTGCCGATCGCGCCGACACGTCGCTCCCCGGGCATCCGGACGGAGCCCCCGGCGTCGAGCCGACCGGCCGTGACCCGGATCACCGAAACGTGAAGGCGCTGCTCCGTTCGCGGGCGTTTCAGACGGTCGTTTCGATCGTCCTCGGCGTCGGCCTGCTCGCGTTCTTTCTGTCGCGGGTTCCGCTCGCGGACATCGGGCGCCAACTCGCGGCGATCTCGACGCCCTGGCTGCTGGCCGCCATCGCCCTTTCGCTGACCGTGTTCTTTTTCCGCTCCGTGCGCTGGATCTGGATCCTGCGGCCCGTCGGGCGGGTGCCGTTCTTCCCGGCGTTTCGGACGACCGCCATCGGCTTCGCGGCCAACACCGTGCTGCCGGCTCGCGCGGGTGAGGTGATCCGGCCGGCGCTGCTGGCCCGCGAGCGAGGTCTCCCCTTCGCGGCGCTGCTCGCGTCGATCCTCTTCGAGCGGGTCCTGGACGCGCTCGCGCAGCTCTTCTTTCTGGGACTCGCCCTCGCGAACCCGGACGCCGCCCGGATGGCCGCCTTCGGATCGGGGCGGGTCCGCCTTCTCGCACTCGCAGTCGCCGCGGGGGCCATCGGCGTGGCGCTTTTCGCGGTGGTCTGGCGGGGCGCGACCGAGCGGGTGATCGGCCGGATGTTCCGGATCCTCCCGGAGCGCCTCCGCCCCGCCGCCGGCCGCATCGCCCACACGTTTCTCGACGGCTTCGCGTCGCTGAGGACGCCCCGTCTCGCCCTCCTCGTCGGAGCGGGCTCGATTGCGATGTGGCTCACGATCAACATCCAGATCTACTGCGTCATGCGCGCCTTCGGCCTCGAGCTCCCCTTCTCGGCGGCCTTCGTCGTGACGACCGCGGCGGTGCTCGGCCTGGTCGTCCCGACACCCGGAGGGGTCGGCGGGTATCACGCCGCCGTGCAGTTCGCGCTGACCGAGGTCTTCCAGGTCCCGATCGCGACCGCGACGGGGGTCGCCCTGATCGCCCACGCCGTCTCCTTCGTGCCGATCTCGATCATCGGGTTCGGGCTCTTCGCCGCGAGCCCGGCGCGCCGGGAGGGCCTCGCCGACCTCGCGAGGCCGGTTCCCTGACCCCCATCTCGGGTAAGCTCTTTCCAGAATGAAGTGTCCCTTCTGCTCCGCCGTGGACGACCGGGTCGTCGACTCCCGCGAGAGCCGCGAGGGAGAAGTCATCCGCCGCCGCCGGGAGTGCACGGCCTGCGGCCGGCGCTTCACCTCCTACGAGACGATCGAAGAAATCCCGTACATGGTCGTCAAGAACGACGGCCGGCGGGAACGGTTCGACCGCAACAAGCTGCGCACCGGCCTCGTCAAGGCCTGCGAGAAACGGCCGGTCCCTCCCGTCGAGCTCGACCGGATCGTGGACGAGGTCGAAAGCGTGCTCCACGACGCCGAGGAACGGGAGCTCCCGACCGCGCGCGTCGGGGCGATCGTGATGGAGCGGCTCCGGGAGCTCGACAAGGTCGCCTACGTTCGCTTCGCGTCCGTCTATCGAAAGTTCGAGGACGTGGACGAGTTCCTCCACGAGCTGAAGAACTTGATCGGACGGGGAGAGAAGGTGACATCGTGAGGTTCCGATGCCCATGGTGAAGCGCACCGCCCGCTTCTACGGCCCGATCGTCGAGCTCTCGCGCCTGCAGGGCGAGCTCAACCGGCTCTTCGCCGCGTTCGTCGAGACGAACAACACCTCGGGCACGCCCGCCGGAACGGCCTGGGATCCCAATGTCGACGTGCTCGACGACGGAGAGACGATCCGCATCCTCGCCGAGCTGCCCGGCGTGGAGCCCGGCGACGTGAAGGTGTCGATCCGGGGAAAGGTGCTCCTCATCCGCGGCACGAAGAAGGGCCGCATCCGGGCCCGGGAAGGCATGCGCTTCTTCTGCATGGAGCGTTACTTCGGCGGCTTCGTGAAGTCCGTCCCGCTCCCGCGGCCCGTCAACTCGCACCACGCCAAGACCCGCATGCAGCACGGCGTCCTCGAGGTCGTCCTGCCGCGCGTGCCCGACCTGCGCGAAAAGGAAATCGAGATCCCTGTCTCCGCGGAGCACGAGGAGTAGAGCGCGTGGCCGAGATCGAAGAGAAAGAGGCCGCCGCCGCCGAACGGGAGACCGACCTTCCGATTCCCGACATCCTCCCGGTGCTTCCGCTGAAAGACGTCGTCGTCTTCCCGTTCATCATCCTGCCGCTCTCGGTCTCGCGCGAGAAATCCATCAACGCCGTCGACGCGGCGCTGGCCGAACAGCGCATCATCATGCTCGTCGCCCAGAGGGACGCGCAGAACGACTCGCCGCGGCCGGAGGACCTCTACCCCGTCGGCACCGTCGCGGCCATCATGCGCATGCTGAAGCTGCCCGACGGGCGCATCCGCCTGCTGGTCCAGGGGCTCTCCCGCGCCCGGCTCGACTCGACCCTCGCCGAGGAGCCGTACATCAAGGCCAAGATCACCCGCCTCGAGGAGACCCCGGCGAGCGAGGAGTTGCCGCCCGAGCACGAGGCCCTCCTGCGAAGCGTCAAGCAGAACCTCGAGAAATCCGTGTCGCTGGGCAAGAGCATCTCGCCCGAGGTCATGGTCATCGCCGGCAACCTCGACGACCCCGCGAGGCTCGCCGACCTCGCGGCCTCGAACCTCGACCTCAAGCTCGAAGAGGCGCAGAAGATCCTGGAGTCGACCGACCCGATCGAGCGCCTGCGGCTCGTCAACGACAACCTCGCCAAGGAGATCACGGTCCTGACGATGCAGCAGGAAATCTCGACGCAGGCCCGCGGCGAGATGGACAAGTCGCAGCGCGAGTACTACCTCCGGCAGCAGCTTCGGGCGATCCAGCAGGAGCTCGGCGAGGGCGAGGAGATCTCCGAGGAGCTCGACAGCTTCCGGAAGGTCATCGTCGACAAGAAGATCCCTCAGGAGGCCGCCACCGAGATCGAGAAGCAGATCAAGCGGCTCGAGCGGAGCCATCCCGATTCGGCCGAGACCGCGATCATTCGCACCTACCTCGACTGGATGACCGGCCTTCCCTGGAGCGTGGTGTCCGAGGACTCGAAGGACATCGACCGGGCCCGCAAGATCCTGGACGAGGACCACTACGACATCGAGAAGGTCAAGGAGCGGATCCTCGAGTTCCTCGCGGTCCACGCCCTCAAGCAGACCCTCAAGGGCCCGATCCTCTGCTTCGTCGGCCCGCCGGGCGTGGGCAAGACCTCGCTGGGCCGGTCGGTCGCCCGCGCCCTCGATCGCAAGTTCGTCCGGCTCTCCCTCGGGGGCGTGCGCGACGAGGCCGAGATCCGCGGCCACCGCCGGACCTACGTCGGCGCCATGCCGGGCCGGATCGTCCAGGGCATCCACCAGGCCGCCACCTCGAACCCCGTCTTCATGCTGGACGAGATCGACAAGATCGGCGCCGACTACCGGGGCGACCCCTCGGCGGCGCTCCTCGAGGTCCTGGACCCCGAGCAGAACTTCTCCTTCCGCGACCACTACCTCTCGGTGCCCTACGACCTCTCGCGCGTCCTCTTCATCGCGACGGCCAACGTGCTCGATCCGATCCAGCCCGCGTTCCTCGATCGGATGGAGGTGATCCGGCTCTCCGGCTACACCCTCGAGGAGAAGAGGGCGATCGCGCGGCGCCACCTCATTCCCAAGCAGATGGAGGAGAACGGCATCACCGACGCCTCGATCGAGTTCACCGACTCCGGCGTCGAGAAGATCATCGAGGCCTACACGCGCGAGGCCGGCCTGCGCAACCTCGAGCGCGAGATCGGTTCCATCTGCCGCAAGGTGGCCGTCTCCGTCGCCAAGGGAAAGAGCCGCCGCTACCGCATCAGCGGCGCCTCGGTCGAGAAGATGCTCGGCCCGGTGAAGCACTTTCGCGACGAGCAGCTCAAGCAGGACCAGATCGGCGTGGCCACGGGCCTGGCGTGGACCTCGGTCGGCGGCGACATCCTCTTCGTCGAGGCGCTCGCCGTCCGCGGCAAGGGCGGCCTGCGGCTGACCGGTCAGCTCGGCGACATCATGAAGGAGTCGGCGCAGGCCGCGATGTCCTACGCGCGCGCCCACGCCTCGGAGCTCGAGATCAAGCACGACTACTTCGAGACGCACGACGTCCACGTCCACGTGCCCGAAGGCGCGATTCCCAAGGACGGCCCCTCGGCCGGCATCACGATCGCCACCGCCATGATCTCGGCCTTCACGGGCCGCAAGGTCCGGCGCGACGTCGCGATGACCGGCGAGATCACGCTGCGCGGAGAGGTGCTCCCGATCGGCGGCGTCAAGGAAAAGGTCCTCGCGGCCCGGGCGGCGAAGATCACGACGATCGTCCTCCCGAAGATCAACCGGCGCGACGTCGTCCAGATCTCGCCGCGCATCCTCCACGGCATCACCTTCCGCTACGTCGACAACATGGACGAGATCCTGTCGATCGCTCTCATGCCGCCCGAGGCCGGCCCGGAGCCGGACGCGGCGGAGCAGCCGGCAGAGAAGTCCGGGCCGCGAGATCCCCGTCTCCGCCCCGGTTCGCCGACGCGCGCCCGCGACGTCGCGCGCGTGACACCCGAGGACCGCCTCGTCGAGAAGATCCGGGCCCTCGCCTCGAAGTCCCCGAGTCTCGCGATCGGTCCCGGCGACGACGCGGCCGTCGCGATCCGGGAGGCGGGCCTGATCGCCGCGACCACCGACATGCTCGTCGAGGGCGTCGACTTTCTTCCGGGAGAAGAGCCCGAACGGCTCGGCCGCCGGGCGGCCGCAGTGAACCTGTCCGATCTCGCCGCGATGGGGGCCGAGCCCGAGTTCTTTCTCCTGTCGATCGCGTTTCCGGCGGAACGCGGCGACGAGGTGCCCCTGGGCATCGCCCGCGGGGCGATCGCCCGCTCGGCGCGGCACGGAGCGGCGCTCGCCGGCGGCGACCTCTCCTCGGCGCCGCTCGTCGTGGTGTCGATCGCGTTCTGGGGAAGGCCGGCGGGCGAGCCGTTGACCCGCTCGGGCGCATCGCCGGGAGAGCTCGTCTATCTGAGCGGCCATCCCGGCGAGGCGGCCGCGGGGCTGCGGCTCGCGGAGCGGATGGCCGCCCCGCGCTCTCCCGGGCTCTCGCCCGACGACGAACGGCGGCTCCTCGACGCCTTTCGAGATCCCGAGCCTCGCGTGGCCCTCGGCGCCCTGCTCGCGCGGGAACGGCTCGCCACCGCGGCGATCGACGTCTCCGACGGGCTCGGCGTCGACGCCGCCCGGCTCGCCCGGGCCTCGGGAATTCGCCTGAGGATCGAAGGGGATCGGATTCCGGTCTCCTCCGCGCTCCGCGCCTTCGCCGCCGCGGAGGATCTCGACCCGCTGGAGCTCGCGATCGGCGGAGGCGACGACTACGAGCTGCTCTTCACGGTCCGGGAAGCCGATGCCCCGCGTCTCGCCGAACGGGCGGAGGACCTCGGCGTTCCGCTGCGGGCGGTCGGCCGCGCGTCCGCGGGCCAGGGCGTCGTCCTGGCGGACGGCCGTGGCGAGCGCGACATCGCGTCGCTCGGCCACGACCACTTCGAGGCCGCGCGATGAACGAGCCGGATCCCACGGCGCCCGCCGGAAAGGCCCCACGCCGCCGCCGCTCGCTCCGGCGCCGCGGCCAAAAGCTCCTCCTCGACCTCATGGGCCGGCAGGAGTCGCCCGAGCGCGTGGCCGCGGCGGTCGGGCTCGGCGTCGGCATCGGCCTCTCGCCCTTCATCGGCTTTCACTTCATCATGGCGATCGTCCTCGCGTACCTCTTCCGGCTGAGCCGTCTCGACACCGTGCTCGGCTCCCTCGTGGGCAATCCCTGGACGCTGCCGCCCTTCTTCGCCGTCGGCTACCGCGTCGGCCGGGCGCTTCTCGGGTACGGCCCCGGGCGCGTCCCGCCGCTGCAGTGGGAGCGCATCCTGCACGAGGACTTCTGGGTGGCGTTCCGGGGACCGGGCTTCGGTCCGCGCCTGGCGTCTTTCCTCGTCGGCACGACGCTGCTCGCGGTCGTCATCGCCCTCGCCGTCTACTGGGCGACCCTCGCCGGACTGCGTCTCTACCACCGGCGCCATCCCCGGATCGCGGCCCGCGCGGCGCGGCGGCGCGAGCGAGCCGCCGGCAGCCTCTCGGAGTCTACGGAGCGACCTTCGCCTCCGCCGCCCCCGGATCGCGTCCACTGAGCCACGCCCGCAGGCCCTCGCGAGCCGCCGCCGAACGCGGCTCGATCGTCAGGGCCCGCCGCCAGGCGTAGAGCGCGGTCGGACGGCCCTCGGCCGAAAGAATCCTCGCGAGGCGATACGCCAGCGGCAGCGAACGCGGGTTGCGGCGCAGACCCTCGCGGTAGGCACGCTCGGCGCCCGGAGAGTCGCCGAGGGCCTCCCGCGCGAGGCCGACACCGAAATACCCGTTCTCGTAACCCGGATGGATCCGCAACGCCTCCGTGTACGCCGCCTCCGAAGCCGCCACGTTTCCGAGCTCCCGCTCCATGCGGCCCCGTCCCGCCCACGCGTCCCAATAGCCCGGGTAGATCTCCGTTGCCCGCGTGTAATGGGCGAGCGCGCGGCGAGGCTCTCCGACCTGAGCCGACATGTAGGCGTAGTCGTAGTGGGCCTTCGCGCTCTCGGGTGAAACCCGCAGCATGTTGGTGAACAGCGTCTGGTCGCTCTCCCAGATCGTGTTGCGGACGATCGTCCGCATCCCGAACAACAGCACCACCGCGGCGAGGATCGCGAGACGGCCCCGGGCGAGAGCGTCGAACGTCGGTGCGGCGCCGGCGATCCACGAGGCCGCGATCAGGCAGAAGCCTGCCGAGGGCAGGTACGCAAGCCTCTCGGCGAAGATCGTCCCCGTCGGGAAGAGCAGGTTCGCGCTCGGCAGCGCCGCCGCTGCCATGAACAGGAAGCCGAGCGCCGGGATCGACCGCTCGCGCAGTCTCCAGATCGCGGCAATCGCGAGGGCTGCGAGCAATGCCGGCGCGGCCCAGGCGAGAGGCTCGCTCGAGCGCGAGCGGCCGGATCGACCAGGCCGACTCGTCCGACGAAAGCCGAAGCGGCAACACGAGCCGCCCGAGCGTGCGCAGGAAAATGGCGCAGGCGTTGACGGCTCGGTCGAGCGGGGCAAGCGGCTCGAGCGGATTCTCGAGCTCGAAGATGCCGGTCCGGGGCGACTTCAACGCTCCGCCGAGGACCTCCGCGCGCAGGAGGAAGACGGCGCCGAGGACGAGGGCCGCGCCGCCGTAGAAAGCGAAGCCCCTCGAGAAGGCCGCCCGGAGTCTCGCGATCGGCCCTCCGGATGCCGAGAACGCCAGCAGGAGGAAGAGCAGCGCCGGCGCGACCGCCGCGCTCTCCTTCACGAGATTCGCGGCGAAGTAGAGCAGCAGCGCAGCCGCGAAGGCGAGCCACCGTCTTCGCCCGCCGTCCAGAAAGCGGAGCGCACCGAGCAGACTGCCGAGAACGAGAGTGGCGGCGAGCGTTTCGCCGCGCCCGACGATGCTCGTCACCGCCTCGACGTGGATGGGATGCACGGCGAACAGAAGCGCCGCCCCGACGGCCACGGGCGGCGGAATGCCGAGTCGCAGGAGAAGCTGCGCGAGCAGCAGCGTCGCCGCCGCGTGCAGCAGCACGTTGGCGACGTGGAACGGGACGGGGTCTCCCCCGTGGATCCACCACTGGGCGGCATACGAGAGAAGGAGCAGCGGACGGTAGGCCGTGCCGGTCCCCTTCGGGCCGCCGAAGTACTGCGTCGTGAAGATCTCGGCGAGCCGCTCCGGCGAGCGCAAGCGGACGTTGTCCCGGACGATCGCCTTGTCGTCGTAGGTGAACGCGCCGGTCAGGCCGTTGGCATAGACCAGGACGCACGCGCCGAGGAGCCCGAGCGCCCACGAGAGCCGGAGGCGCTCGCGACTCACCGGATCTGATAGAGCTGGTTGCGGATCCGGCAGCCGGTCGGCGTCATCGCGAGGCCTCCGTCGGCGGTTTCCTTGAGGCTGCGGGGCATGGCCTCGCCGATCTTGACCATCGCCTCGACGACCTCGTCCATCGGGATCACGCTCTCGACTCCGGCGAGCGCCGTCTGCGCGCCCGTGAGCGCGAGCATCGCCGTGAACCCGTTGCGCACGACGCACGGAACCTCGACGAGGCCGGCGACGGGGTCGCAGGCGAGCCCGAGGGTGTTCTGAAGCGTGAGCGCCGCCGCGTGCACGCTCATCGCCGGCGTGCCTCCCAGCAGATACGCCAGCGCACCGGCCGCCATCGCCGCGCCGACGCCCTGCTCGGCCTGGCAACCGCCCGCGGCCCCGGAGAGCTCGGCCTTGGCCGCGACGAGGGCGCCGAAGCCTCCGGCCACGACGAGCCCCCGGGCGGTCTCCACGTCGGGGAGGCCGCGCTCTTCGGAGATCGCGAGGAGGGTCCCGGGCACCATGCCGGCGGCGCCCGCCGTGGGCGCGGCGACGATGATCCCCATGCGGGAGTTCTCCTCGAGCACGGCGATCGAGTAGGCGATCACCTTCGCGACCAGGCGTCCGCCGGCGATGTCGCCGTCGCGCGTGAAATCGATGACCTTCTTCGCGTCGCCGCCGACGAGGCCCGAGAAGGACTTTCCTCCCGCGAGGCCCCGGCGGACGGAGTCCTTCATGATCGCCCACCGCTCGAGGAACGTCTGGAAAATGCGGTCCGCGGGCAGCTCTCTCTCCGCGGCCTCCTGGTCGAGGAAAATCGCGTCGAGCGGCCGCCCGCTCGTCGCGGCGGCGTCGAGGAGATCGGCGAAGGATTCGAGCGGACGCATGGGAGCCTCCTTCGGGACGGACTCAGGTGATCGGGGCGCCGCCGGCCACGCGATCGAGCACATGCACGCGGCGAATGCCCGGCATCGCCTTCAGGGCGTCGACGTCTTCCGCCGGCAGCGGCGCGTCGAGGTCGATGCGCATGAACGCCTGCTCGCCCTTGCCGCGGCGCACGACCTCCATCGACGCGATGTTGATGCCGCGGCGGCCGATGATCTCCGAGGCGCGCATCACGACGCCGGGACGGTCGTCGTAGAAGAGCAGCAGGCACGGGTCCTTCGCCGACAGGACGACCGGGAACCCGTCGACCTCGCGAATCTCGATCATTCCTCCGCCCGTCGACGCGCCCAGAATCGAGATGGCGCGGGAAGCGCCGCGGAGGTGGATCGCCACGCTGTTGGGATGGGCCTCGGGCCCCATGTTTTTGGGCTTCAGCTGGAAGACCAGTTCCCGCTCGCGGGCGATCTCGAGGGCGTCCCTGATCCGCGCGTCGTCGACCTCGAAGCCCAGGGCGCCCGCGAGCAGCGCGCGGTCGGTGCCGTGGCCGCGCATCGTCTTGGCGAAGGCGGAGTGGAGCTCGAACTTCGCCTCGACCGGCTCCTCTTCGAGGAGAGCCCGCGCGACTCGCGCGAGGCGGCACGCGCCGGCCGTGTGCGACGACGACGGGCCCACCATGACGGGGCCGACGATGTCGAGGAGCGAGATCACGGGGGGAGTATAGGTTGAGCAGTTGAGCAGTTGAGCAGTTGAGCAGCGAGACTGGCGCCCTCCACTGCTCGACCGCTCAACTGCCGACCGCTCAACTCTTTCTGACCTCCACCTTCAGCTCCCTGATCAGATACAGCAACGCCTGCCGCGACAGTCCCAGGTCCCTCGCGGCACGGCTGCGATTGCCGCCCGCCCGGCCGAGCGCGTCCGCGATGAGGTCGCGCCGGTGGGCGTCCACGCGGGCGCGATACCCGCCGGCGCGGGCCACGGCCGGACGGGCCGGGCGCACCGGCTCCGGCAGCATGGGCAGCGTCACGACGGACGCACGGTCGCAGAGAGCCGCCGCCTGCGCCATCGCGTTCTGCAGCTCGCGCACGTTTCCCGGCCACGCGTGGGCCGCGATCGCGGCCGCAGCCTCCGGGGCGAGCGACAGCGCCCCCTTTCCGTATTCGCGGGCGTATCGCTCGAGGAAGTGCCGGGCGAGCAGGAGGGCGTCGCGCCCGCGCTCGCGCAACGGCGGCAGCCGGATGACGGCGACATGGAGGCGATAGAAGAGGTCCTCCCGAAAGCGCCCGGCCTCGACGTCGCGCGCGAGATCCCGCGAGGTGGCCGAGACGACGCGGGCGTCGATCGGACGCGGCCGGTTTTCGCCGACGCGCCGCAGCTCTTTCTCCTGAAGGGCGCGCAGGAGCTTGACCTGAAGCGGCAGGTCGAGGTCGCCGATCTCGTCGAAGAAGATCGTCCCGCCGGACGCCTCCTCGAGGAGGCCACGCCGCTCCCGCTCCGCTCCGGTGAACGCGCCCCGCGCGTGTCCGAAGAGCTCGCTCTCGAGAACGCCCTGGGGAATGGCGGCCACATTCACCGCCGACAAACGGGCCGGCCGAGCGCGGCGAGAGCCGGTGGATCGCTCGCGCCACGGCTTCCTTGCCCGACCCGGACTCGCCGAGGACCACGACGGTCACTTCCTGCGGGGCGAAGCGCGCCAGACGGCCGTAGGGCTCCTCCATCGAGCCGTCGTCGGTGACGATACCGAGCCGCCGCCAGCCATGAACGAAATCGGGCGATCCCGAGGGCGCGCCCGCGCGAAAGAGAAGCGTCTCGAGAAGCAGCGTGACCGCCGCGACCGTCTCCCGCGCCGGCGGCGGCCAGAGCCCCAGGGAGAAGCGCGCCGCGCCCGCCTGGAGAGGATGCCAGGCAGCGGTCTCGGGCGCCGGCAGGGCGCCCAGGCCCACGATCGCGCGGCCTTCCTCGTCGCGGACTGCGAGGCCTCGAACGCCCAGGCCGGCGAGCGTCCCGTCGATGCTCGGGGACTCGCCCGAAAGCGCCGCGAGGACCGCGTCGCGGAGGGGACGGAGCGAGTCGCTTCGAACCTCGGGCGGCGGGGGTCCGAAGACTTGCGTGGCGAGCTCCCCGCCTCCGGACGCGCGCAGGCGCTGTGCCGCGAGCTCGCGCCAGCGCGGCGGGACCGCCGCATCGCCGAAGAGCCCGCGCCAGCGGGCGACCGTTTCGGAGGCGCGGTAGGCGTCGCGCGCGAAGAGCGCCTCGAGCGCCGTCCAGGCCTCTCCCGGCGGTCCGCCCGATGCGCGCCAGCCCGCCTCTTCGAGCCGTTCGCGGGCGGTGTGCTCGCGGTCGCACCGGTCGGACGGCGCCGCGGCGGCCCGCTCCCAGGCCTCGACGGCGCCCTGCACGTCCCCGCTGTAAACGCGGCGGTCGCCCTCCTCGAGCCAGAGCTCGCCGACCTCGAGCCGGTCGGCGGTCTCCTCGCCCAGCCGCCGGGCCTCGGCATTGTCGCGCGCGGCATCGGCGAGGAACCCGCGCCGCAGCGCCAGCCGGCTCCCGTGATGCAGGGCCACGAGCAGGCGCGTCGCGTCCCTGTCCGCGCGGGCGCTCCTGGCCAGCGCCTCGACCTCGACGCCCGCTTCCTCCCACGCGGCGCGATTGACGAGCAGCTCGACCCGGTTTCCACGGGCGATGCGGACGAGATCTTCGCGTCCCGCGGCGGCGGCGGCCTCGAGGGCACGGCCGAGCGCGGCTTCGCTTTCGTCCGTGCGCCCCGCGTGGTACAGCGCGACCGAGAGGTCGAGCGCGAGGGCCGCGCGCTCTGCGGGATCCGCCGCGGACGCTCCGATCGCCTCCTCGAAACGCACGATGGCCCGAGCGTGCTCCCGCCGGTCGAGCAGGCCCCGGGCCTCCTGCGAGAGGAACCGTGCGGCGAGCCGGTCGTCCGCGGCGCCGAGGGCGGTCGACCGGACGGCGTCGTAAACGGCCGACTCCTCCTCGAAACGTCCGGCGAGAGCGAACACGCGCGCCCGCGCGAGCGCGGTCTCGACGGTCTCCTCGGGGGGCAGGCGTCGCGCCGACGCGCTCGGCCTCGTCGAGCAGCGCGAGCGCGCAGTCCGTACGGCCTTCCCGCGAGAAACCCGCGGCGCCGAGACGCAGCGCACGCACCGATTCGCCGTCGGGCGCGTCCGGATGCAGGCGGCGCCACTCGGCCGCGCGACGCGCTCCCTCTCCGGGCTGACCCTGCATGACGGCGACTTCGGCCGCGCGAAGCCGCGCCCTGCGCCGAAGCGCGCCGTCCGCGTCGAGCGCGCGCGCCGATGCGTTCGAGCCGCGCCTTCGCGTCCGCGGGACGTCCGCCCGCGATCTCACGCTCCGCCTCGATCGCCTCGAGCCAGGGCGGCGAGGCGGCCCCGCCGGAAGCGAGACGCGCCGCCAGCGGAAACCAGGCCTCGGCGGGCCTGCCGGGGAAGGCGCTGACCCACCGCTCCGCCTCGCGCAGAGCCTCGGCCGGACGTCTCTCCTCGAGAAGACGCTCGATGCGGAGCCCCGGATCGCTCGGGACGAGGCCGCGCTGGGGCGCCGTCGGCGCGCCTCCGGCCGGCGCGGCTTCGAGAAGCGCCGACGGAAGAGGCCCGTCCCCGGTCGGGTCCGCGGCGAACGCGACCCAGGAGGAGCCGGCCAGCATGCGACACAGCAGGCCCCGCGCCCGAAGCGACTCGGCCGGCGCGGCCGCGGCGAGCCACTCGTAGAGGCGCACCGAGCCCGCGAGGCTTCCGGTCGGAACCCAGACCGCTCGCCGCCACTCGGCGGGCGTGTCGGGTGCGGGCAGGGTGCCCGGAACCACGATCACCTCGACGGCCTCGCCGAGGGAGAGCCTCGCCGCTTCGAACGCATTTCGCGAAACCGCGTCCCAGGTTTCGGGCTCGACGGCGATCCACACGTGGCGCCGCGAGTCGCGCGGCGCCACCAGCGCCCGGAGCCGCCGCGCGGCGTCGGCCGGACCGTCGGGCGGCGGGGTCGAGACGCAGCGCGCTTCCCGGCGTCAGCGAGGAAGGTCCGGCTTCGAAGAGCCTCGGCGCTCTTCCTCGCAGGATCGCGCGCGCTCTCTCGGCGAGAGCGCGCTCACGAGCCGTTCGCAGGGCGTCGGCGGCGAGCCCGAGGCAGCGCTCCCGCGCCGGTCCGGCGGAGGCGGCGGCGAGCTCCGGAAAGCCACGCAGGATCGAGGCCACCCAGTGCTCGCCCCGCTTCCACGACGCCTCGGGCGCCTCGAGTGCCGCGGCGATGTCCCGGGCGGCGCCGGGCGACATACGCCCGCTCTCGCCCGCGAAGAGCCACCGCAGAGCGGCCAGGAGCGCTTCCGGCGGCGCCGGGCTCGGACTCGAATCGCCGGGAGCCGCGCCGCGGACGGATGCGGGCGTGCGCGTCAGCCACAACCGCGCCGCGTTTCCCTCGCCGTCCCAGGCGGCGTCGTGGAAGTCGGCGGGCGCGAGCGGGAATCCGCGCGACGCGAAGAAGGCCGAGGCCGCCGCGGCTTGAAGCAGCAGCGCGGCCCGCGCCGGCCTCGGGACCCGTCCACCCGAGAGCGGACGGCCGGGCGCGGTCGGGCGGCGAACGAGAAGCTCGCCGTCGGACGCCCCGTCGGAAAACCCGAAGTCGGTCGCGGGAAGCAGCGTCGCATGCTCGAGCGCCACGAACTCGAGCCACCGCTCCCGGCAGAGAGCGATGGCGAACCTCTCAGGAGCGCCGTCGGCGCGCGGCGTTGGCAAATAATCGCGAGGCCTTTCTGCTCTCTTATTGTCGCGACCCGGAGCGCGCGCGGGCGCGGGTCAGCGCACGCAGAGGCGCTCGAGATCCCGGAAGAAGGCCGGATACGACTTGGACACGCACCCGGGGTCCTCGATGAGAAGGGCCGGAAGTTTCAGGGAGAGAATTCCGGCGGCCATGGCCATGCGGTGATCCCGGCGCGTTCCGAGGCGCCGGGGCTCGCTCGACGGCGCGTGAACGGCTGGACCCGCCACCACGAGCGCGTCACCCTCGACCGCGGCCTTCGCGCCCACCGACGACAGCAGCTCCGAGAGCGCCGCGAGACGGTCGCTCTCCTTGAGCCGGAGATGCCCGACGCCTTCGAAGCGGCTCTGACCCTCGCCGAAGGCGGCCGCGGCAGCGAGCGAAGGCACGGCGTCCGGAAACCCGGTGGCGCGCACGGACACCGGCCGCGGCCCTCCGCCGGGCGCGGAGGCCTCGACGCCGCGCGAAGAGGCCGAGATCGCGAGGCCCATCGATTCGAGCACGGGGAAGGCGTGCGCGTCGGCGTCGGCGGACGGCCAACGCAGCCCCGTGAGGCGGATGCGCCCGCCGACCGCGGCGACCGCCGCGAGCAGCGGCACGGCCGAGGAATAGTCGCCGGGGACTTCGTAGCTTCGGGTGAGCCGGTCTCCTCGCCGGACGCGGATCGCACCGGAGTCTTCGGAGACGTCGTGCCCGAGAGCGCGCAGCGTCTCGACGGTCATTTCGACGTACGGCGCCGAGGCCACTTCGCGCGACGCCCGCACGGCGAGGCCGCCCTCGACGGCCACAGCCGCAAGAAGGAGAGCCGAAAAGAACTGGCTCGAGCGCGAGGCATCGACGGTGATCGATCCCGAGACGAGACTCCCGCCCTCGATCGCCAGAGGCAGGAATCCCTCGCGGCCTTCGTAGGCGATGCGTGCTCCGGCGCTTCGGAGCGCGTCGACCAGCTCGCCGATCGGCCGCTCGCGGAGGCGCGCCGAACCGGTGAGGGAGAAGCGGCCGGGCACGGCGGCGGCCGTCGCCGCGAGGAAGCGGGCGGCGGTCCCGGAGTCCGCGGCGTCGAGAGCCGTCGGCCGGCCGGACCCGCCGGCGAGAGGTCCCCGGACGGAGAGGCCTCCCGGAAACTCGGCGAACGCCGCCCCCATCGCCGCCAGGCATCGGCGGAGCGCGGCCGTGTCGTCGCTCTCGAGCGGCCCCGCGATCTCGAGCGGCTCCCCGGTCAGCGCCGCCGCGAGGAGGACGCGATTCGTCGCGCTCTTGGACGCGGGGACTCGGACCTCGCCGGCCATCTCCCGCGCCGGCGGAAACGCCAGGAAGTCCGCCATGCCTTCGCTAGAGAGAGACCAGCGACGTGGACCCGTCGTCCGCGATCTCCATCCAGCGCCGCTCCTCGACGAAAGCCGGAAGAATCTCGACCCGTCCGCCATCGACGCGCTCGCTCCAGGACTTGTGGAAGTGGCCGAGGAGCAGCACGTCGATGCCGCTGCGGAACCGCCGCGTGGCGAAGGCGCGGATCATTTCCACCGGAAGCCGCGACTTGTGCTTGAAGTTGGAGCGGTAGAGGCGGGCCTCCACTTTCCAGACGAACCGATTGCCCAAGTCTTTGGGAATCACGCCGATCGCGGCCCGCGACACCGGATTCTTCGAGAGGAAGCGCCAGAACCGGTACGGCAGGTCCTTCTCGTTCAGAAGATCGCCGTGCGTGGCGAGAAACCGGACGCCGCCCGCCTCGAAGACCTCCTCGTCGCACACCGCCCCGAACTCCCTCTCGACGTAGCTGCCCCGCAGAAAAAAGTCCCGATTGCCCTCGACGTACGTGACGGGGACGCCGCCGGCCGCCAGCCGGCGGACCGTGTCGAGGAAACGGGCGATGGCCGGAGTCTCGAATTTCGGGTGCGCGATGAAGAATTGAAAGATGTCGCCGAGCAGCGTGATGCGCGTCACCCCCCGGCCCGCCGCGGCCTCCAGGGCCTGCAGGAAGGGCTCTTCGTCGCCGGGGCGGCGCCCCACGTGGCAATCGGCGAAGACGGCCCGCATGATCCGTAAGACTACCGCGGGCCGAATTCGCTCCCGAGGCCGCCGGATGGCTTATGCTCGGTGGCTCGAGGAACACGAGGCGAACGAAGAATCTTGAACGCGCGGCTCGTCGCGGCGGTGCTCCTGTGGGCGGCGGTGTTCCCCGCGCGCGCGGCCCGACTCCTGGTCGAGCCGTCCGCGGCCCCCCGGGCCGACGCCTCCGTGCTCGCCGCGCTGGGCGCGCTTCGAAGCGGCGAATCGACCCTCGACGTCATCGTCGGACTTCGCGAGGACGCCTCCTCGGACAGGCGCGCGCGTCACCTCGCCGCGCCGCGGCGGCTCGAGGCGCAACGCCGCGTCCTCGCGGCCATGCGCCCCGGAACGGTCACGCTTCGACGCCACTACACGGGCTTCCCGGCCTTCACCGTGCGCGCCACCCGGAAGGGCGTCCTCGCCCTCGCGAACCGGAAGGACGTCGCGTGGGTGACCCTCGACGCGATCCGGTACCGCGACGAGACGGAGCCGCAGCCCGCGCAGCTGCTGATCCGTTCGAGCGACGCCAATGCCCGCGGTTTCGACGGGACGGGCCAGACGATCGCGATCATCGACACGGGCGTGGATTACAGCCTCCCGGCGTTGGGGGGCGGAACCTTTCCCGGTGCCAAGGTCGTCGCCGGCGCCGACCTCGGCGACGACGACGCGGACCCGATGGACTGCCTCGGCCACGGCACCTCGGTGGCCCTGGTGGCCGCCGGGCCCGGCGGCGTCGCGCCGTCGGCGCAGATCGTCGCCCTCAAGATCGCCAGGAACACGGACTGCGAAACGGCGCTCGACTCCGACATCCTCGCCGCGATCGACTGGGTCCTCGCCCATCGCGACGAGCTCGACATCGGAGTTGTGAATCTTTCCTTCGGTTCCACGCCGTTCGACGGCCTGGACCACGGGTTCTGCGACGCGGAGCTCCCGCAGTACGTGACGGCGGTCGGGGCCCTGAATGCGGCCGGAGTCGTGTTCACCTCCTCCGCCGGCAACGAAGCGGTGACGAACGCGATATCGGCGCCCGCGTGCCTCTCGACGGCGCTTTCGGCAGGGGCGGTGTATCCCGACTTCTTCTCGTCGGTCTCGTGGGGCGGGGCGAGCGAGTTCTGCGCCGACCATTCGGTCGCGCCCGACTCGGTCGTCTGCTTCTCCAACTCGGCGAGCACGCTCGCGTTCCTCGCCCCGGGAGCCTTCTGGAGAGTGGAGGCGGCCGGCGGCGCCGTCGAGGAGTTCCACGGAACCTCCGCGGCGGCACCGGCGGTCGCGGGCGCGGCGGCGCTCCTGCGTCAGGCGAGGCCCGGCCTGACCCCGTCCTCTCTCGCGAGCCTGCTGCGCGCGACGGGCAAACCCGTGGCCGACGATCGCAACGGCGTCCTCACGCCGCGCATCGATATCCTCGCGGCCATCGACCTGCCCGACGAGGCCTTCGGCGCCTTCGACGGGACGCCCGTGCCGATGCCCGACGGAGCCGCCGCCGCCGGGAGGCGACCGCGAGCATCTCGGGATTCACGGGCGACCTCGCGAGCGTCGCCGCGGTCGTCCAGATCGAGCACGACGACCCGCGGCAGCTCGTCGTGGCGCTCCGGGGCCCCGACGGCACGCGCGTCGTCCTGCACGAGAGGACCGGGGCGCCGGGCCGGCCCATCAACGCGGTCTACGGCCGAACGCTCGGTTCGGCGCAGTCGCTCGGAGCGTTTCAGGGCAGGGCCGCCAACGGCACCTGGACCCTCGAGGTCGGCGACGAAGTCCCCGGCGTCGAGGGGCGCATCCGCAACTTCGCGGTCCGGCTCACGGCCGGCCAGCCTCCGGGGGCGATTCCCCGCGGCGCCGCCGCCCGGGTCCTTCCGGTCGTCGGCCGAGTCCAGGGGACGAAGTTCTTCCTCTCCGACGCCCGCGTGTTCAATCCCGGCGCCGAGCCGATGACGCTCTCGCTCTTCTACGTGCCCCAGGGCGCCGGCGGCGGACAGGCCGTTCAGGCGACGCGCACGGTCGCGCCCGGGGAGGTCCTCGCCCTCGACGACGTCGTCGGCAGCGAGTTTGGATACGGCGAGTCCATCGGCCAGCTGACGCTGATCGGTCCCGACAACGGCTTTCTGGCGACGAGTCGGGCCTACACCCGAGGCGGCCACGGCACGTTCGGCGTTTTCGTGCCGTCCTTCGAGGCCTCGGACGGCATCGGCCCGGGCGAGCGCGCGACGGCGAACGGGCTCGCCAAGGGCCCGCGTTCCCACACGCAATGCGGGCTTCACCGAGATCTCGGGCTCCCCTGCGACCGTCCGGATGGACCTCTTCGCCGGCGACGGGCGCTTCCTCGCCTCGACGACGCGGGGGGCGCCCCCCAACGGCAGCGTGCTCGTCACGGACATCGTCCGCGACCGGGGCCTCGGCGCCATCTCGAATCTTCGGATCGACTTCACGGTCGAAAGCGCGGGCGGCCGCGTCGTTCCTTACGCGACCTTCGTCGATGACTCCACGGGAGACGGCGTTTTCGCGGCCGCGGAACGCGCGCCCCTCTCGGGCGAGGACATCGTGATCCCGCAGGCCTCCCACGCCACGGGCGCGAATGCCGACTTCTTCCGGACGGATGTCTACGTGACGAACCTGTCCGCGTCGCCGGCCACGTTCACGATCACGCTTCTCCCCCGCGTGTTGACCGGCTCGGCCCTCGGGTCCCGGACCTACACGCTCGCTCCGGGAGAGACGCTCGAGGAGTCCGACGTCCTGCAGAACGTGTTCGGGCTGGCGGAACCCTCCGCGGCGGGACTGCGCATTCACCCCTCCGCCCCGTCTCGCCTGCGGGTGTCGAGCCGTACGTTCATCGAGAAGCAGGGCGGGACCTTCGGGTTCTCGATTCCCGGAGTACCGGCCTCCCGGGCGCTCGGCGCGGGCGAGGGCGACGCGATCATCCTCCAGCTCGACCAGAGCTCCGCGGCGAACGGGTTCCGCTCCAATTTCGGTTTCGCCGAAGTGGCGGGCGCCGACGCGACGGTGATCGTGGAAGCCATGCGAGGCGACGGTGGAGGACGGATCGGCCCGGGCCTCCGCCACGTGGTCCTCGCGGGGCGCTCCGTTCAGCTGCCGCTCAGCGACCTCTTGCCGGAGGGCGGCGGAGGGAACGTCTACCTCCGCGTGCGCGTCGAGAGCGGCGCCGGCCGGGTCCTCGCCTACGGAGCGTCGATCGACAACACGTCGGGCGACGCGATCTACATCCCGGCCGAAACGATAGAACCTTAGAATACCCGGGATGTCTCCGGATCCGGCCCGACCCGCGGGCGTCCTGAAGCCCTGGCAGCGTCGACTCTACGGCCTCCTCCTCGTTCCGCTGGGCCTGATCGCGGCGAACTCCATCTTCATCGCCGCCTTCACGCGGGACACCACCTTCTTCTACGCGATGCTGCTTCTCCACCTCGTGCTCGGCGTGCTCATCGCGGTGCCGTTCTTCGTCTTCGCCGTCACCCACGCGAAGCGGATGATCCGGATGTGGAACAAGCGGGCAAAGTACGCGGGACTCGCGATCTTCACGCTCGCCGTCGTCTGCGTCTCGACGGGCGTCTTCATGACGTTTCAGGGCGCGACCCTCGCCAACCGGGCGATCTGGGTCGCCCACGTGGCGTCCGTCCCGCTCGCCCTCGTCGCGTTCATCCTGCACCGGCGCGCCCACACCCACCGCCTCCAGTTCCGGCGGCTCTTCGCGTGGGGCGGAGCCGTCGCGGTCTTCCTCGCCGCGATGGCCGTCCTCGCGAAGCTCGAGAAGCCGCCCAGGCGGATCGTGAACGTGAACGGAGACACGGTCTTCTACCCCTCGTCCTCCGAGACGTTCGACCAGGGCCTGCTCGACGGAAAGAAGCTCGCGGCCAACGAGTACTGCAAGCAGTGCCACCCCGACTCGTTCCACCAGTGGGAACGGTCGGCGCACCGCTTCTCCTCGTTCAACAATCCGTTCTACCGCAAGAGCGTCGAGCTCATGGCGGACCAGGTCGGGCGCGAGCGGACGAAGTGGTGCTCGGGCTGCCACGACCCCGTGGTCCTCTTCACCGGCCAGATGGGGGCCGCGACGCAGGCCGCCTTCTCGTACGACTCGTGGGAGGCCCAGCAGGGCCTGACGTGCATGTCCTGTCACTCGATCGCGGAGGTCAAGGACGCGAGCGGCAACGGCGCCTACGTGATCGAAGAGTCCAAGCAGTATCCCTTCACCTTCACCGACAACGCGACGCTGGCCGCGGTCAACCGGCTCCTGATCCGGATGGAGCCGTCGCTGCACCGGAAGACGTTCCTGAAGCCCTTCATGCGGACGCCCGAGTTCTGCTCGACCTGCCACAAGGTCGCGCTCATCCCGGCCCTGAACAGCTACCGCTGGCTCCGCGGCCAGAATCACTACGACACCTGGTATGACTCGGGCGTCTCCGGACGAGCCGTGCGTTCCTTCTACGATCCGCCGCAGGCCAAGGCCTGCCGCGACTGCCACCTGCCCGACTATCGATCCGACGAGTTCGGCAACAAGAACGGCTTTCTCCACGACCACCTCTTCCCCGCCGCGAACACGGCGCTTCCCTTCATCCGCGGCGACGCCGCGACCCAGAAGCGCATCCAGGACTTCCTGAAGGACAAGGTCCTCACGGTCGACCTCTTCGCCCTGCGGCGCGAGAACGGCGAGCTGGTCGTTCTCGGCGACACGCCACCCGAGGTGCGCCCCGGCGAGACCCTCGACGTCGAGGTGGTCCTCCGCACGCGCGGCATCGGCCACCCGTACACCAACGGGACCGCCGATTCGAACGAGACGTGGGTGTCGCTCGAGGCCGCGGCGGACGGCCGGGAGTTCTTCGCGAGCGGCGTCCTCGACGAGAAGGGACAGCTCGACGCCGGCGCCGATCGCCTCTGGACCCTCGTCATCGACGAGAACGGCGGGCACATGGACCGCCGCCAGCCCCAGGACATCCGCGTGCCCCTCTACAACAACGGGATCGGGCCGGGCGCCGCACGCGTCGTCCACTACCGGATGACCGTTCCGAAGGAGGCGCGGGGAACCCTCGCGCTCTCGGCGGGGACGCATTACCGCAAGTTCACCCGCGACTACACGACCTTCTCGCTGGGCGCGGCCCACCCGTCTCTGCCGGTCACCACGCTCGCGAGCGACGCGGTGATTCTCCGCGTGGCCGGAAGCGGCGGCGCTCCGGAGGCTTCGACACGCGGAAACCCGGATCCTCTCTGGCTGCGCTGGAACGACTACGGCATCGGGCTCTTCCTGCAGGGAGACCTCAAGAGCGCCGCGGCCGCGTGGACGAAGGTCACGGAGCTCGCTCCCGACAAGCCGGACGGGCCGCTCAACCGCGCGCGGGCCGAGATCGCGGAAGGCCGGCTGGGCGACGCCAAGGCGTCGCTCGCCGAAGCCGAACGGAGGCGCCCGGGCTGGGGCAAGACGGCCTTTTTCCGAGCCGTCGTCTCCAAGGACGAGGGCCGCCTCGAGGACGCCGCGCGAGACCTGACGGCGGTCCTCGAGAAGTTCCCGCTCGACCGTGTCGCCTGGAACAACCTCGGCCTCGTCTACTGGCTCGACGGGAAGTTCCCCGAGGCCGTCGCGGCCTACGGCAAAACCCTCGCGATCGACCCGGAGGATCTCAACGCCCACTACAACCTCATGCGCGTGTACCGGGCGACGGGCGACAAGAAGAACGCCGAGGTCCACGACGCGGCCTATCGCAAGTACAAGGACGACGAGGCGGTCCGCGCGGTGCCCGGGAAGTTCCGCCTCGACAACCCGTGGGCCAACCGGGAGTCGCTTCCCATCCACGTCCACGCCGAGGCCGTGCCCCCGCCGGCCTCCGCCGCCGACTGGGTCGCTTCGATCGGGCCGAAGGGCTACGAGACCGACAACGGATACCTCACGCGCGCGCATCCGCCCGTACCGAACGAGCGCGATCAATGGTCCTACGTCTCGGCGCACCGGGGCAACGCTCCGCCGGCCGCGCCGCGCGTCTCGTCGGCTCCCTGATTCGCGCTCGCCGCACGCCTTCACCAGGACGCGAGGCGTCGCGGTGTCGGCGACGCAAACGTGTTCGCCGATGTGAAATCGCGGTTGCATGCGCTCGTTTGGATATAGATTGACGGTGACGGTGTCGCAACTCCGACGCCGCCGATCTGGAGGGCCCCGACCACGGGCGAGATCGTGGAACATCGGGCGAGACCGACGATCGCGAATCTCATCGGCGAAGCCGCTGTGCTTCTTCCGGATGGGCCGGCGCGAAGACGGCCCCCGACTCGAGCTCCGCCCGATCGGGACACGCCGGAATGCCCTTGCATGGGCGGCGCCCGACCACCGGGTTCATCCGCCCTGAACCATTAACAAGGAGAACCAACGATGGCGATGAGAAAGAGAGTGGCGAGGAGGCGGGTGCGGAGGGTCGTGCGCAGAGTACGCCGAGCCAGGCGTGTCGCAAAAAGGGCCGTAGCCGGCCGCGGAGTTCGTGGGGCCGTGGCCCGCAGGCGCCTTCGTCGGATCGTCCGGAGGACCTCACGCCGCCGCGCCCGGAAGGTCGCCAGGGTGCGCCGGGCCGTCGTCCGGAAGGCCGTTGCGCGCCGCCGTGTCCGCAAGGCGGTGGGGCGCGCCAGGGTGCGCCGGGCCGTCGTCCGGAAGGCCGCCGTGCGTCGTGGCGTCCGGAAGGCCGCCGTGCGTCGCGGCGTGCGGAAGGCGGCGGGTCGCGCCAAGGTCCGCCGGGCCGTGAAGAGGACCGGGGCTCGACGGGTCGTCCGGAGAAAACTGGCCGCGGCCGAGATGGGGTTGGGCTCGCCCATGCTCCCGTCGAGCTGAGTCTCATCGCTTCCAAGTGAATGCAATCTGTCGCCGCGAGGCGACAGATTGCTTCACGCGGATCGCGGCTAAACTACCGCGCCGTGAGGCGCATATCGGTGACCGCCGGCATACTCTGTCTGGCGCTGGGTTGTCGTCGTGCGGAGCAGGCCGCGGTGGCGCCGTCACCGACGCCCGCCCCGACACCCCCGCCCGCGATCGCCTTCGCCGAGAAGGCCGCGGCGCTCGGGATCGACTTCACGCACGTCAACGGTGCGAGCGGAAAAAAGTGGATGCCGGAGACGATGGGCGGCGGCGTCGCGGTGCTCGACTACGACGGCGACGGAAAGCCGGACCTCCTCTTCGTCTCGAGCGCGCTCTGGCCCGAAGACCTGGGCGCGGAGGCCGCGCAGAAGCCCTCGCTCGCGCTCTACCGGAACGAGGGCAACGACCCGGCGGGGCTCCCGCGTTTCCGGAACGTGACACGCGAGGCCGGGCTCGAGCGGGCGATCTACGGCATGGGAGCGTCGGTCGGCGACTACGACGGGGACGGGCGCGACGACGTGTACGTCACGGCCTTGAATCGGAACTTTCTCTTTCACAACCTCGGCGGGCGTTTCGAGGAGGTCTCGGCGAAGGCCGGCGTCCGCGAGTCGGGCTGGGGCACCTCTTCCGCCTGGCTCGACTACGACGGCGACGGCCGGCTGGATCTCTACGTCTGCCGCTACGTCGACTGGACGCCCGGGAAGGACCTCTTCTGCACCCTCGATGGCAAGACGAAGTCCTACTGCACGCCCGAACGCTACCCCGGCGTCTCCTCGCGCCTCTATCGGAACGCGGGCGGAGGACGTTTTACCGACGTCACGAACGCCACGGGCACGGGCCACGCGAACCAGAAGGCGCTCGGGGTCGCGCCCTGGGACTTCGACGCCGACGGACACGTGGACCTCCTCGTCGCCAACGACACCGCACCCAACAATCTCTTCCGCAACAAGGGCGACGGCACGTTCGAAGACGTCGGCATCCCGACCGGCGTCGCCGTCGACGAAGCCGGGCGGGCGCGGGGGGCGATGGGCGCCGCGTGGGCCGACACGAAGAATGGATCGGGCTTCGCGGTGGCGATCGGCAACTTCTCGAACGAGCTCAAATCCCTCTACTGGACGGATTCCGGCGAGGTCTTCCTCGATGAGTCGCCACGCAGCGGCGTCGGCCCGACGTCGCTTCTGGATTTGACCTTCGGCGTCCTCTTCTTCGACGCCGACCTCGACGGGCGCATGGACCTGCTCCTCGCAAACGGCCACGTCGAACCCACGGTCCAGGCCGTGCAGAAGGATGTGGCATACCGGCAGGCCCCGGCCTTCTACTGGAACGCCGGCGGAGGGCGCTTCTCGCTCCTCGGCGCGCGGTCCGGAGACCTCTCCGCGCCGCTCGTCGCTCGCGGCGCGGCGTACGCCGACCTGGACGGCGACGGCGACCCCGATCTCGTCCTCGTGGAAAACGGCGGCCCGGCGCGCGTGTACCTCAATCCCACCGACTCCCCCGCGAGGAGCGTCCGGCTGCGGCTGGAAGGATCCGGCAAGTCGAACCGGGACGCCGTCGGCGCCCGTGTGACCGCGAAGATCGGGGATCGCTCTCTCACCCAGCAGGTCTCGGGCGGCCAGTCCTATCTCTCGGCGTCCGAGAAGACCCTGACTTTCGGCCTCGGCGACGCGGGCAAGATCGATTCGCTCGAGATCCGATGGCCCGACGGCGCGACGCAGACACTGACGGACGTTCCGGGCGGCGCGCGCCTCACGGTCCGGCAACAGCCGGGAGCGACCACACCTTGAGCCGCCACGGTGTCCGCGTCCGCCCCGCCGGCTCCGACGACCGCCCGTTCGTCCTCGAAACCGCCCGGCGCCTCGCCGAGTTCGGGCCTCCCCCCTGGCGGACCCCCGAGCTCGTCGTCACGGCGGAGTCGCGGGTTCTCCACGCGTTCTTCGACGGGACGCCCGGCCCGGGGCTCGCCCTCTTGATCGCGGAGAGCGAAGCCGGCGAGCGCCTCGGGTTCGCCTATCTGGAAACGCTCGTGGACTATTTCGACCAGAAGCCGCACGGACACGTCGCCGAGCTCGCGGTGACCCGCGAGGCGGAAGGCCGCGGCGCCGCCGGTGCGCTGCTCGAGGCAGCCGAGGCCTGGTCTCGCGGCCTCGGCTACGGCGCGCTGACCCTCAACGTCTTCGAGGGAAACCGCCACGCGCGCGCCGTGTACGAGAAGCGGGGATTCCGGCCCGAAACGATCCGCTGCATCAAGATCCTTGGCTGAGCCGCCTCGCCCCGCGATCCGTCCCGCGCGACCCGACGACGCCGCGGAGCTCGCGCGTCTCTCGACACAGCTCGGCTATGCGATGTCGCCTCCCGTCGCCGAATCGCAGCTCGGGGAGATGGCGGGCCACGGCGACCACGCTCTTTTCGTCGCCGAGGCGCCGACAGGGCTCGCCGGCTGGATCCAGGTGAGCGTCTCGCGGATCTTCGAGGCGCCGTCCGCCGCCGAGATCGCCGGTCTCGTCGTGGACGAGTCCCGCCGGGGCGAGGGCGTCGGTCCGCGGCTGCTCCGCGCGGCGGAGGACTGGGCACGGGTCTCGCGGCTGTCGCACCGTACGCGTACGCTCGAACGTCCGGCGCGAGCGGGCCCTCGCGTTCTACGAGCGGGAGGGCTACGCGAAGGTCAAAGTCCAGCAGGTGTTCGAGAAGCCGCTCCGCGAGTCGGAGTAGAGTGCGCGCCATGCGAGCGATCACGATCGTGAGGGTGGCCGCGGCGGCGATGATGGTCATCCACGGGATCTACCGGATCTTCGCCGGCGGCGTGACGCCCTTCGGCGGGTTTCTCGGCGCGCAGGGCCTCCCCGCGGGCGTCGCGGTGGCCTGGCTGCTGACGATCGTCGAGATCGCCGGCGGCCTCCTCCTGATGGCGGGCCGCTTCGTTCGGCCACTCTGCCTCTGGTTCGGCCTCGAGCTCCTCGCGGGCATCGCCCTCGTCCACTTGCGCGAAGGCTGGTTCGTCGTCGGCGGCGGACGCAACGGTTTTGAGTACTCGGTGCTTCTGATCGTCTGCTTCGCGGCCGTGGCCGTCGACGCCTCGCGGCCGGGCGCCGCCGACGCAACCCGTCCGACGCCTCAGGCGACCTGATACGCCGGCCGGCGCGAGACGAACAGCTTCACCAGCACGGCCCCGGCGACGAAGCCGCCGATGTGGGCTCCGTAGGCCACGCCGCCGCCGGTCGCGCCGAGCGTGCCCGCGCCGCTGATCAGCTGGAAGAGAAACCAGATTCCGAGGGCGAGGATCGCCGGGACCTGCATCACCTGATACATCCACAGAACGCGCACCCGCCGCTGCGGATGCAGGACGATGTATCCGCCGAGCACCCCCGAGATCGCGCCCGAAGCGCCCAGCGAGGGAATCAGGGCATTCCCGCCGAAGAACGCCGTCACGAACACGTGCGCGAGACCGGCGAGGACCCCGGTCAGCAGGTAGAAGATGAGATATCTCCCGTGGCCCATGGCGTCCTCGAGGTTGTCGCCGAAGATCCAGAGGTAGAGCATGTTGCCCAGCAGGTGCATGAGCGATCCGTGCATGAACATCGACGTGATGAGCGTGAGATAGACGGGGATGGGCGTCGGGGGGATCTCCACCTCGGCGACCGGCCGGCCGTACTCGTCGCGGACGGGAATCGTCTCCGCCACGTCCCGGCCCGTCAGGATCTCCGCGGGCACCGTGGCGAACGCCATCGTGAAGCGCTCGTTGCTCCCGAGGCCCTGCAGGAAGACGAAGACGAAGACGTTGGCGGCGAGCAGAAGCCACGTGACGACCGGCCGAATGCGGAGATCCGTGTTGTCGTCGCCGATGGGGATCACGGGCGCGCGCTCCTGACTTTCGGGATCATATCCTCGGGCGCGCCTCCCTTCCGCAGGCGATAGACCTTGCCTCCCGGCAGGGGCCCGAGCCGCTGCCGCTCGCCTCCGGGCCACACGATCTCGACACTCTCGGCGGCCGGCGCGGCTCCCAGGCCGAAGTGCAGAGGAACGAGCGAGCCCGAGGCGTAGGACGGAGAGACCCGGTGGACCTGGATCCGGGTCCGGCCTTCGGCGGTGACGGCGACGCGGGTCTCGAGCACGGGCCGCGAGTCGCCGGGCGAGGGCCGGGGTTCGATCGCGAGCCAGCGGCCCGCGGGAAGCGCATTGCGAAACACGCGCACGGGGCCGTCGATGTCGACGACGACGAGATCGAGCGCGCCGTCGCCGTCGATGTCCGCGACCGCGGTCCCGCGCGCCGACATCCGGCGCCGTCCGAGGTCCCCCGAGTCCGTCCACTCGACGAACCGGCCCCCACCGAGGTTGTGGAGGAGAACCGTCTTCTGGTCGTACGCCCGGTCGCCCGCCTCGACGTAGGACGGCCTTGCGTTCCCGGGCGATAGCGCGCGAAGCTTCGCACCATTCGCGGGGCGAGGTGGCCCCCCGCGGCGTAGAGGTCATCCCAGCCGTCGTTGTCGAAGTCGGCGAAGTGCGTACCCCAGCGCACGTACGGAAGCCCGATCGGGCCGGCGCCCGAGGTTTGGCCCGCGTCCTCGAAGAGGACGCCTTCGACGTTCCGATAGAGGCTGTTCTCCTCCGCTCCGAAGTTGGTCACGAAGAGCGAGTCGCGGCCGCCGCCGAAGGGGTCGCCGACGGCGACGCCCATGCCGGCGCGCGCCTGGCCGCCGTTCAGAACACCGCTGCCCGTCTCGGCCGTGGTCTCCTCGAAGGTCCCGTCGCCGCGGTTTCGGAAGAGGCGGTTCGAGACCCGATCGTTGACGAAATAGAGGTCGGGCCGGCCGTCGCCGTCGTAGTCGAGCACGGCGATGCCGAGAGTCTTCGTCTCCGCGGGCGGGATCGCGAGCCCCGCGGCGTCGGTCACGTCGGCGAACTTCCGTCCGCCGAGGTTGCGGTAGAGCCTCGAGGGCTGCCCCACATAGTCCTCCGGGACGCGGAGCTCGAATTGCTCCTGGGAGAACTCCCACTCGGGTGTCGAGTCCAGGTAGTTGCCGACGGCGACGTCGAGACGCCCGTCGGCGTCGAAATCGAGGAAGGCGGCGCCGACCGAGAAAAGGGGGTCCTCGAGGCCCGTCGCCCGACCCTCCTCGAAAGTTCCATCCCCCTTGTTCCACCAGACCGCGTTCGGCCCGACGTTGGTCAGATAGAGGTCGAGGTGCCCGTCTCCGTCCAGATCGGCCCAGAAGGCTCCCATGCCGAGGCCGCAGGCGCGGACGCCGGCCTGCGCGGTGACGTCTTCGAAGCGTCCGCCGACGTTCCGGTAGAGACGCCCACAGTCGTCGCGGTTGGGCTTGCCCCAGTGCGGGATGGTATTGGTCACGTAGAGGTCCGGCCGGCCATCATCGTCGTAGTCGCCCATCGCGCAGCCGCCCACCATCGTCGCGATCAGCTTGAGGCGCCGCAGGTCGGGCTCGATGCGCATCGAGACGCCCGAAGCCTTCGTTACGTCGCGGAATACTCCCGTCCCGCCGGCTCCCGCCATGCCGAGCGCGAGCGCCGCCGCGAGGGCGAGCCCCGCGCGCCTCACTCCCGACCCTCGACCCTCGACTCTCGACTTTGCTTCAGCGCGTCGCGGAACTCGTCCGGGCCGCCCTCGCGCGTCAGGTACTCGCGGACGTACTCCCGATGCTCCGGGCTGTCCGGAAACTCGAGCTGGCCGTATCTGGCGTCGTCCATGCCGTGGAAAGGCAGCGGCTCGACCGTCTGGCTCGCCACGGTGTTCTTGTCCGCGTCCTTTTCCCAGCCGTCGGAGACGAACAGCCAGTCGCGCGCCCATCCGGCCGGCAGGGGCGGCAGCTTCGACGCGTCGAAAACGAGGCGAACGGAATCTCCCCCCTTCATCACGACGTAGCGGTCGTCGGCGGCCGTCAGGAGCGCCCGGACGTCGCCGAAGCGCGTGTACCGCCCCGCCATGTCCGCCCAGCGGGGCTCCGTGGATACGTCGTCGTGCACGAACAGGTGCGGCGCCTCGGCGTGCTCCCGGGTCATCCGAGAGAATCCCCGAAACGACAGCTCCGCGGACACGAGCGGCGCGGCCGTGAGCCGTGTGGAGACCGGCGGGTCGTCGACCGTGTAGACGATGCGATCCCAGTAGATCGCGAGATTCGTGCGAATGCGCACGCGCGGGTCGGTCCGCTCGAGCACGGCCGAGAGGTCGACCGGCATGGTCTTGGTCTTCCCCGCCGGATACCCCATGGGAGCAATCGCGGTCTTCCAGCCGCCGCGGCCGTCGGGAACCTCGAGCGTCGGGCCGCTCGGGCCGGCCATCGCGAGGTCCCCTCGCTGCGACAGCGACACGTTGATCGACGTGTCGGCGTACTGGATCCATCCCGTCAGGTACAGCATCACCGAGCGCGCTCCCCGCGCCTCCGGCAGCTCCAGGATCAGGTCGTGCGGCTCGACGATGCCCTGGTAGCGCGTATGGGCGAAGCCCCCGAGGAAACGGCCATCTTCGTCGGAGATCTCCGCCGTGCGGTCGCGGCCGTCTCCGTCGATCGCCTTCGGCGCCCGCGGATTCGCGACGGTGAAGAGCTTCTTCTCCGGAAACGGCGGCGGCACCATCTTCTCGTTGGGCACGAGCCCGACGCCCACGGGGCGGTCCACGGCCCAGAGCTCGGCGAGATCGAAGTAGACGGTCTCCCAGAGCTCTTCGGTGAAGTCGAGCTCGAGGCGCCCCTCTCGCGGCTGCAGCAGCTCCGCCGGCACGACCATCCATTCCCGCGTGTCCGCGGGCGCCTGATGCACGCCGTCGTAGAGCAGGCCCGCCGGCGCGCGGCCGAGGACGTCGGTGACGAAGCGCCAGTGTGCGCCGTCGAAGGCGTAGAGGAACGGACAGGAGCCCTTGAGCTGCTGGACCTCGCGGAGCACGGTGCGGACTTTCGGATCGAGGTCGTTCTGGGGGATCCCGTTCGTCCACACGATCCGCAGCACGTCGGCGCGGCGCCGGGCACCCAGCCCGAGCCGCGTGACCGGCTGCCACGCCACCCGGTACACGTAGAGCTCCTGGGCCTTCAGCTCGACGTCCGAGCCGAAGCCGAACCGGTTGACCTTGGCCGAGCCCGTGGGCAGCCCCTCGAGAACGACGTCGATCCAACCGTTCGCGTTGCCGCCCTCGTTCACGTAGAGCAACGCCCCGCCCTTCGGACCGAGGAAAACGAGATCGAGATCGCCGTCGCCGTCGAAGTCCACGGCCTCGGCCGCGCTCGCCGCAGGAAGCGTGCCGACCGCGGCTTCGCCGAGCCGCCCCGCGCCGTCGTTGCGCCGGAGCGAAGACGCGCCGTCGGCCCGGAGCAGCAGGGCGTCCAGAAATCCGTCGTTGTCGTAGTCGACGAGGCGCACGGCTCCCGCCGGACCGAGCGGTCTCGGCTCCGCGAACGTGCCGTCGCCGCGGTTCGAAGCGGTCGAGGCCGTGCCGTCGGCCGCAAACAGCAGATCCAGGCGCCCGTCGCCGTCCAGATCGCCGGCCGAGGCGGAGGCCACCGCACCTCGCTTCGGCAGCCCGCTCTCCCGCGGTGCCAGGCGCCCGCCGCGGAGGTTGTCGTAGAGGAGGAATCCCCCGTTCGAGGCGAACAGGAGCAGGTCGACGTCGCCGTCGCGATCGAGATCCGCGGCGACCGCGCCGCGGGACGCGATTCCCTTCGGGAGGCCGGCCGCTTCGGTCACGTTCGCGAACGTGGCGTCGAGGTTGTTTCGCAGGAGGCGGTCGCCGGCACGGCTCGAAACGTAGACATCGAGGTCGCCGTCCGCATCCACGTCGAACGGGACGACGGCGCCGGCCTCGCGGTCTCCGGAGCCGAGGGTCGATTTCTTCCAGGCGCGGCCCGCGACCGGGGACCAGAGCGCTTCCGGCGTCAGGAGCTCGAGCTCCCCCGAGTTGGTCACGTCGGCCACGGCGAGGTCGCGACTTGCCTCGGAGCCCGGAATCGGAGCGTTCAGCCGGTAGGTTCCGGGGACCGCGGTCGCGACTCGCAAACCCGAGGGCGCCGCGAACGCGAGATCCCGGCCGGTCCTGCCCGCGGCACGGATCGCCACCGCTCCCTCGAGGCCGGCGAGACCCGCGTCGGGGCGCGCCGAATAGCGGACGGGGACCGGTTCGCCGGCGCGCGCCCGCATCGCCGAGGCCAGCGGCTCGGACCAGTCTTCGAGCGGAAGGCCCACGACGCCGGGTTCGACATCGCGGCGGGACTGCTGGTAGCGGGGAGTGGCCTTGAGCAGGTTCTCGACGATGCGGTATTTCAGATCGGCCGCCTTCGCGTCGCCGGCCTCGGCGGCCGCCTTCGCCTCGGCCAGGGCCCGATCGAGGCGGGCCTCGCCCGCGACGAGCGTCGCGAGGCGCGCGTGCGCGGAGGCAGCGGCCGCGCTGTCGCCCGTCGCCCGGGCGAGCTCGAGGAGGCGAACGAGCAGGAAGAGACTTGCCGGGGCCTGCGCGAGTGCCCGATCGAGATCCGCCATCGCCTTTCGCTTCTCCTCGGCTCCCCCCGCGCTTCGAATCCGAGCCGCAGCCCAGAGAGATGCGACGTCCTTCGGAGAGGCGGCCGCGGCGCGCTCGAACGTCTCCGCGGCGCCGCCAGGGTCGCCGGCGAGCTCCCGGCGGGCGCCCTCGAGCGCCAGGACGCGAGGATCCCCGCCTGAGAGCCGGAGCGCCTCGGTCAGGAGCTTGCCGGCGGTTTCGAGATCTCGCGCGCGGATCGCGGCCACCGCCCCGTTGGCCCAGCCGAGCGGATCGGAGGGCGCGAGCCGGCGCGCGTCCGCGAACCTTCGCGTCGCTTCCGCGAGGTCGCTCTCCTCGAGGGCGGCGAGCCCGACGTTGCGGTCGGCCTGGAGAGTCCGCAGATCGGCCGCGGAGGGAGAGGCCGCGGCGAGAAGCGTGAAGAGAACGGCGGGAAACACTACGCGGCGGCGCCGAGCGCCTTGCGGAACGCGTCGTAGACCTTGTCGTCGAAGAGGCAGAACACGATCTTCTGGACGTACTCGGCCGACGGGATGAAAGAGCGCACCGCGGCGACGGAGATCTCAGCGGCCTGCTCGATCGGAAACCCGAAGATCCCGGCGGAGATGGCCGGAAGCGCGACGGACGACGCTCCGATGTCCTCCGCCCGGCGCAGCGCCTGGAGCACCGCCGAGGCGAGCAGCATCTCCTCGCCGTAGTCGCCGCCCTTCCACACCGGGCCGACCGCGTGGATGACCCACTTCGCTTGAAGCTTGCCGGCCTTCGTCACGACGGCCTGCCCGACCGCGCACGTGCCGATCCGGTCGCACTCCTCCTGGATCGACGGGCCGCCCCGCTGACGGATCGCACCGGCCACTCCGGAGCCGAGCTGCAGGGCCTCGTTCGCCGGGTTGACGATGGCGTCGACGGGCACGGAGGTGATGTCCGCCTTGACGATTTCGAGCTGGACGGCCATCCGCGCTTCGGCCTTTTACCGCTCCACGGCGCGGACGATCGCGTCGGCGATGCGCATGTAGGCCTCGGTGACCTGCGACTTCGGCTCCCCGGCGACGATGGGCCGGCCCGCGTCTCCGCCGACGGTCACCTTCGGGTCGAGCGGTATCTCCCCGAGGAACGGAACGCCGAGCTGCCGGGCGGTGCGCTCTCCTCCGCCGTGCTTGAAGATCTCCTCGCGGTGGCCGCAGCTCGGGCAGACGTAGTACGACATGTTCTCGACGATCCCGAGGACCGGGACGTTGACCTTCTGGAACATCGCCAGACCCTTGCGGGCGTCGATGAGCGAAACGTCCTGCGGTGTCGTGACGATGACCGCGCCCGAGAGCTGGATCTTCTGGGTCAGGGTGAGCTGCGCGTCGCCGGTCCCGGGCGGCAGATCGATCACGAGTACGTCGAGCGTCCCCCAGGCCACGTCCTGGAGAAACTGCTCGACGGCCTTCATGACCATCGGGCCGCGCCAGATCACGGGCTGATCGACGTCCATGAGGAAGCCGAGGGAGATGACCTTCACGCCGTAGCGCTCGATCGGAACGATCTGGTTCGACTCGTTGACGTAGGGCTTCTCGGCGATGCCCATCATCATCTGCTGCGAGGGTCCGTAGATGTCGGAGTCCATCAGGCCGACGCGCCTTCCGAGGCGTTCGAGGGCCAGGGCCAGATTGGCGGCCACCGTCGACTTGCCCACGCCGCCCTTGCCGGAAGCCACGGCGATCTTGAACCGGACGTTCGGCAGGATCGCGGTGGAGGCCGGCGGCGCCGACGGTCCGCCGCGGGGCGGGGCGGCGGACGGCGGCTTGACGTCGAGCCGGATCGTCACGGCCGAAACGCCCGGCAGCGCCCGGAGCTTTTCCGTCGCGTCGCGCTGGATCTCTTCCGCCGCCTTCGGCGACTCGGTCGTGATCTCGAGCCGGAAGGCGACGTTGCCGCCTCCGACCGTGAGGTCCTTCACGAACCCGAAGGAGACGATGTCGCGCGAGAGCCCGGGAAACCGGACTCCCTTCAGGGCCTCGAGGACTCGTTCCTCCGTGAGGTCGGTGGTCGCGGTCACGCGACCCTCAGTATGGTTGCGCTCATTCGTCTTTCCGGTCGAAATTGTATGTCAGCGCCGCCCGCGCCTCTTCCCGGAGCGCCGCGACCCGCTCTCGCAGCTCTGCGGTGAGCGTGTTGCGGTCGCGAATCGTACGGCCCTCCACCGGGATCGGTTCGCCGACCGCGACGACGACTTCCGACGGCGTGATCGTAAAACCGCCGCGTCTCTGGACGCCAAAAGTGCCGGCGATCCCGACCGGCTGGAGCGGCAAGCCCGAGCGGATGGCGAGAAGGGCGGCGCCGGCTTTGAAGGGCAGGAGCTCGCCCGTGCGCGTCCGGGTTTCTTCGGGAAAGACGATCAGCGAGCTCCCCCGGCCGAGCCGCTTCAGCGCCGTGTCGATCGTGGCGGTGCCGCGGCGATGCTCGCCCCGGTCGACGGGCACGAAGCCGGCCGCCGCCATCGACCATCCGAGGATCGGAATGCGGAAGAGGTTGCGCTTGGCGAGAAACGCGAACCGCATCGGCAGGATGTGGAAGAGAACCAGGATGTCGTAGAAGCTTTCGTGATTCGGAGCGATGACGGCGCCCGTGGCGCTGAATCGCTCCCCGTGGAGGACACGCACCGTCACGCCGGTTCCCCGAAGGATCATCCTCGCCCAGGCCCGGCCGAAGCGCATGGACCACGAGCCCCGCGGCGGCAGGAACCCCATCGGAATCGCCGGCAGGCCGCAGAGGATCGTCGCCCCGGCGATCACGACCCAACTGCCGAGCGACCGCAGAAACCGCACGGCGCGGCATCGTAGCAGAGGGCGACGACCACAACTCTCGGCGCTTCCGGCATTTACAGCGCCGGGAGCGACAGCGTAGAATGCCGCGTCCTCATGACTCAACCCCAGCCGTCCGCGACGGCGATCTTCTATCGGAATCTTCGCTGGCTCCGGTTCGTCGATCGCTTCGGCCGAAAAGGCCAGCAGGCGGTCGAGTACGTCGGCGGCCTGGCGCAGCTCGTCGGCCAGACCTTTGCCGGGTTTTTCACGCGCCCCTTCTACTCCTCCGAGCTCCTCCACCAGATGGACGAGCTCGGCGTGAAGTCCGTCTCGATCACCGGCATCACCGCCCTCTTCACCGGAATGGTGCTGGCTCTGCAAAGCGCCTACTCGCTCGAGGCCTTCGGCGGGAAGGCCTTCATCGGACGCGTCGTGTCCCTCTCGCTGGTCCGCGAGCTCGGCCCTGTGTTGACGGCCCTCATGGTGGGCGGCCGCGTCGGCTCGGGCATCACCGCCGAGCTCGGATCGATGACCGTGACCGAGCAGGTGGACGCCCTGCGCGCCATGGCGATCTCGCCGATCCGGCGGCTCGTCGTGCCGCGGGTGCTCGCGACGGTCATCATGATGCCGGTCCTGACGGCCATCGCCGATCTGCTCGGCATCCTGGGCGGCCTCCTCATCGCCGTCGTCGAGCTCAACATGACGCCTCAGGACTACATCACGAGCATCTGGCAGCAGCTCTCCATCTCCGACATCTTCAGCGGCCTCGGCAAGACGGTCTTCTTCGGCCTCGAGATCGCGGCCATCGGCTGCTACAACGGCCTGCAGGCCCAGGGCGGCGCGGCCTCGGTCGGCCAGGCGACGACGCGCACGGTGGTCCTGGCCTCGATCTGCGTCCTGATCTCGGACTTCTTCCTGACGAAGCTGTTCCTGGCCATCTGATGAGCGCCGCCGCCCCCGCCCCGGCTTCACGGCCTGCGCCCGACCCGCGCGGCGAGACGCCCGCGCCGAACCCGCGGGGAGAGATCATCGTCGAGTTCCGCGAGGTCTGGAAGAGCTACTCGGGCCGCGACGTCCTGGCCGGCGTCAACCTCAAGATCCGCCGCGGCGAGGTTCTGTGCGTCCTCGGGCCGTCGGGCACCGGCAAGAGCGTGACCCTCCGCCACATCAACGGCCTCACGCAGCCGGACTCCGGCGACGTGCTCGTGTTCGGCGATTCGGTCGTCGGCCTCTCGGAGGAGGACCTCTCCCCCGTGCGGCGCCGGACGGCCATGCTGTTCCAGGGCGGCGCCCTGTTCGACTCCATGAACGTCGAGGAGAACGTGGGCTTTCCGATCTCGCAGCACACGGACAAGACGCCCGAAGAGGTTGTCGCGATCGTCGCCGAGAAGCTCACCATGGTCGGCCTGCCGGGCATCCAGCGCAAGATGCCGTCCGAGCTTTCGGGAGGCATGCGCAAGCGCGTGGCCCTCGCCCGTTCGATCGCGCTGGATCCGGAAATCATCCTCTACGACGAGCCGACGACCGGTCTCGACCCCCTGAGCTCGGAGAAGATCGCGCAGCTCATCGTCGACATCAACGTCCGGCTGCAGACGACCTCGGTCGTCGTCACCCACGACATCGTCGCCGCCCGCACGGTCGCCGACCGGCTGGCCTTTTTGCAACAGGGCCGCTTCCAGTTCATCGGGACCTTCGACGAGGCCGCGCGCGGCGGCCACCCCGTGCTCATGGAGTACTTCCGCTCCATGGGCTTCCCGTGCGGCACCGGCGTCTTCGCGAAAGTCGACGACGCGGCGAAAGGAACATAGGACGTGGCAGGAGAACAGCAGGTCAGCCGGCGATTCCGCGTCGGCCTCGTGGTCGTCATCGCGCTCGTCGCGACGATGATCGGGGTCTTCATGGTAGGCCAGCGGGCGAATCTCTTTCGCAAGAAGTTCCCCTACTCGACGCACTTCGAGACGGCCGCGGGGCTCGTCCCCGGGAACGTCGTGATGCTCAACGGAGTCGTGGTCGGCAACGTCCTCGAGGTCAACCTCTCGGGCGATCCGGCGGACCGCACGGTGCAGGTCGGCTACGACGTCGTGCGGCGGTGGGCTCCGATGCTACGCAAAGGGACCCGCGCCTCGATCAAGACGCGCGGGTTGCTGGGCGACAAGTACATCGAGCTCGCCGGAGGTCTCCCCACCGAGCCCGAAGTGCCGATCGGCGGCGAGATCCCGGCCGCCCCCGGAGCGGGACTCGAGAAGTTCCTCGAGGGCAGCGGCGACCTCCTGACCGATCTCGGGGCCATCGCCAAGTCGTCTGAAGGCGATCCTCGGCCGCACGGAGAAGGGCGAAGGCTTTCTCGGCGCGATCACGTCGGAGAGCCAGGAAAGCACGGACCTCGGCAACAGCTTCAACGACGCCCTGCGCTCGCTCAACTCCATCCTGAAGAAGATCGACAGCGGCCAGGGGCTCGTCGGCAAGCTCCTCGTCGACGAGAGGTACGCCAAAGATACGAGCGAATCGCTGGCGGGAGCGATCCGGTCGGTCCAGTCGCTGCTCGCGAAGATCGACGAGGGCGTCCGGACCGGCGAGGGCGCCATCCCGGCCCTGCTCTCCGACCCCGAAGGCAAGAAGAAGATCTACGCCCTCGTCGACGACCTCGCGACGGCCGCCGCGACCCTCGCCGCGGTCGCGCAGAACCTGCAGAAGGGCGACGGCGCCATTCCGATCCTCCTGAACGATCCCCAGTTCGGGAAGCAGTTCACGACGAATCTCCAGAGCTTCGCCCAGCACCTCGACTCGATCAGCCAGAAGCTCGACGAAGGCGACGGCACCGTCGGCCTGCTGATCAACGACCCGTCCGTCTTCGACGCCGCGCACAACCTCGTCGTCGGCGTCAACGAGTCCGCGATCCTGCGCTGGCTGCTCAAGGACCGTCAGAAGGCCGGAATCAAGAAGCAGTACAAGGACGGAGTCGCGTCCGGGACCATCGAGCCGATGCCGACGCCTTCGCCCTGAGAGCCGCAGCCGAGTGAAGACCCTCGTCACCGGCGGGGCCGGTTTCATCGAGTCGCATCCGGCGAGAGCCTGGGGAGACGCGCGCACCGCATGAACATCTGCATGGTCGGCACCGGCTACGTCGGCCTCGTCACGGGGGCCTGCCTCGCGGACTTCGGGATGAACGTCGTCTGCGTGGACAAGGATGCCGAGAAGATCGCGGCGCTGCAGCGCGGCCACGTTCCCATCTACGAGCCGGGGCTCGAGGAAGTCATCGCGCGCAACGAACGCGCCGGCCGCCTGCGCTTCACGACCGACCTCAAGGCCACCATCGAGGAGGCCCTCGCGATCTTCATCGCCGTCGGAACGCCTCCCAAGGAGGACGGCTCGCCGGATCTGACCTTCGTCCGCCAGGTCGCCGAGGCGATCGCCGAGCACATGAACGGCTACAAGGTCGTCGTGACGAAGTCGACCGTGCCGACCGGCACCGGCCGCATGATCGAGCAGATTCTCCGCGAGAAGAACGGCCGGCACGAGTTCTCGGTCGTCTCGAACCCGGAATTCCTGCGCGAAGGCTCGGCGGTCTCCGACTTCCTGCGCCCGGACCGCGTCGTCATCGGCGCGAGCGACGCCCGCGCGGTCGACGTGCTCAAAGAGATCTACAGCCCGCTCTACCTGGTCGAGACGCCCTTCGTCATCACCGACGTCGCCTCCGCCGAGCTCATCAAGTACGCCTCGAACGGCTTCCTCGCGGTCAAGATCTCCTTCATCAACGAGATCGCCCGGATGTGCGAGCTCATGGGCGCCGACGTCCACGCCGTCGCCCGGGGAATGGGCCTGGACAAGCGGATCGGCGGCAAGTTTCTCCATCCCGGGCCCCGGCTACGGCGGATCGTGCTTTCCCAAGGACACCGCGGCCGCCGCCGACCTCGCCCGGCAGGCCGGGTACACCTTCGAGATCATCGAAGCGACGATCCGGGCCAACGAGAAGACGAAGCGCCGCATGATCGAGAAGATCCGGCAGGCCGCGGGACCCCTTCCCGGCAAGACGGCGGCGGTCCTGGGGCTCTCGTTCAAGCCCGAGACCGACGACATCCGGGAGTCCCCGGCGCTGGCCGTCGTCGAGGATCTCCGGGGCGAGAGCGTGCGCGTCCGTGCCTTCGACCCGGCCGCGATGCCGAACGCCCGCGCTCTCTACCCCGACATCGAATACGCGGAGGACGCATACGACTGCGCCGCGGGCGCAGACTTCCTGGTTCTCGCCACCGAGTGGAACGCCTTCCGCAAGCTCGACCTCGGTCGGCTGGCCACGGTGATGCGGTCGAAGACGATGGTGGACCTGCGCAACGTCTACGAGCCGGAGGAGATGCGGCGGCTCGGCTGGACGTACGCGGGCGTGGGGCGGGGGTGAGCATGCGCGTCCTCGTCACCGGCGGCGCCGGCTTCCTCGGCAGCCACCTCTGCGATCGGCTTCTCGCCGAGGGCCACGACGTGATCGCGATGGACAACCTCCTCACGGGCAACATGCGGAACATCGAGCACCTCCAGGAGATCCGCCGCTTCCGCTACGTCCGCCACAACGTCGCCGAGTACATCTTCGTCGACGGCCCGCTCGATGCCGTCATGCACTTCGCCTCGCCGGCCTCGCCCATCGACTATCTCGAGCTGCCGATCCAGACGCTCAAGGTCGGCTCCCTCGGCACGCACAACGCGCTGGGGCTGGCCAAGGCCAAGGGCGCCCGGTTCCTCCTCGCTTCGACCTCGGAGGTCTACGGCGATCCCCTCGTCCATCCGCAGCCCGAGACCTACTGGGGCAACGTCAACCCGATCGGCCCCCGGGGCGTCTACGACGAGGCCAAGCGGTTCGCCGAGGCCATCACCATGGCCTACCATCGCGCCCACGGCGTGGACACCCGCATCGTCCGGATCTTCAACACCTACGGCGAACGCATGCGCCCGAGGGACGGCCGCGTCGTTCCCGCCCTCATCTGCCAGGCCCTCGCCGGCGAGCCGCTCACGGTCTTCGGCGACGGTTCTCAGACCCGCTCTTTCTGCTACGTCGCGGACCTGATCGACGGCATCTACCGGCTGCTGCTGTCGGACGTGACCGACCCGGTCAACATCGGCAATCCGGCGGAGCTCTCCGTCCTGGATTTCGCGAAGACGATCAAGAAGCTCACGGGCACCGCGAGCGAGATCGTGTTCAAGCCTCTTCCCGAGGACGATCCCAAGGTTCGCCAGCCCGACATCGCGAAGGCGAAGGCGAAGCTCGGATGGGAGCCGAAGGTGAAGCTCGAGGAAGGGCTCGGCCGCACGATCGAGTACTTCCAGGGACTCTCGCCCGAGACGCGCGCCGCGGCGCGAGGCTAGAGGCCTATCCCGGGGCGTCCCCGTCGCTTCCGATCGCCTCGACCGGACAGGAGTCCATGGCTTCCTGGCAGCGGGCCTCCTGGTCGGGCGTGACCGGCTGATTCGACACGAAGGAATAGCCCCGTTCCTCGTTCCGCTGGAAATTGTCGGGCGCGGTCACGCGGCAGACGTCGCAGTCGATGCACTGGCTGTCGACGTAGTACTTTCCGGGAACGCTCTCGGCGACCTTGTCTTTCCGGTCCGCCATGAGGGCGGGAAGTTAGCACAGGCCCCAAATGAAGGTTGGGTCAAGGAGGAGGCCCGCCGAAGGCCGTGCGCTAGACTGCCGCGCGTGCGAACGCGGCGCCTGTGGGCGCGGCTTCTCGCGGTGTTCGCGGCGGGCTTCGCCGCCGCCTGCAACAACGCTCCGCTGCCGGAGGGGGCCCGCGCCGGCCGGGACGAGGCCGCGGGCCGCCGGATCTTCGAGCGCAAGTGCGCCTCCTGCCACGCGGCCAGCGGCGACGGCAAGACGATCGTGGCAGGGCACTTTCCCTACGCGAACCTGATCGACGGAAAATGGCGCTCCGACGGCAGCGCGGCGGCGATCGAGCTGCAGATCCGCGACGGCAAGGACCCGATGCCGAAGTTCGAGGGTAAGCTGACCGACGAGGAGATCCGGCAGACGGTGGCCTACGTCCTCGCCCTGAGCCGCGCGGCCGAGAGCCGCGGCCCCGAGTCGCCCGCGGGGGCGCCTTGACGGTCTCCCGCCGGATCCCCCTCTTCCCCCTGCCCGGGCGTCGTCCTGATGCCCGGCACGATCCTTCCGCTCCACATCTTCGAGCCCCGCTATCGGGCCATGGTCGCCGACGCGCTCGCGGGCGAGACCGGACGATCGGCATGGCGATGCTCTACCCGGGGTGGGAGTCCGGCGGCGACGATCCGCGGATCTACCCCGTCGGCGGGGCCGGCGAGATCGTGGAGTCCGAGGAGCTCGAGGACGGTCGGTACAACATCCTCCTCGAGGGCCGCTTCCGCTACCGCGTGCGTCGAGGAGGCGCCGGCGAATCCCTACCGGATCGCCCGCGTCGAGGAGATTCGCTCGGTTCCCGTTCCCCGATCGGGACGAGGAGCAGCGCATCACGCGCGCCGCGGCGGCGCTCTTCGGCAACGTCGCCCAGGAACTGGAGCTGCCGCCGCTGCCGGACGAGGTGTTCTCGCCCGAGCGGCTCGCCTCCGAGATCGCTCTTCGCCTGCGCTACACGCCCCCCGAGCTCCAGGCGATCCTCGAAACCGACTCGCTCGCCTCGCGGTTCGAGACGCTCACCGGGCGGATGCTCGAGTGGAAGGGGCGCCTGCGGTTTCTGGCGCCGTTCCGGCCGCCGGATCTGGACCCGAGGCGGAACTGACTTGCGCGGACGCCGTCTCCGACGAGCGCCCCGGCAGAGTCATCCTGAGCGCAGCGAAGGATCCCGACTCGACGGCGACGCTGGCAATCGAGTCCGGGATCCTCGTCGCTTCGCTCCTCAGGATGACGGCACGCGTCGGCGTCGACGAGCGCTGCGTCGGCACGCGAGGCGTTGAGCGCCCGCTCGTGGGCCCAGCTGCGGATCGCCTTGATCTGCTCCTCCATCGTCACGGCGAGCGGCACCGTCGCCGAGATCATCCGATAGAGGTCGTCCTCGTTGAGCGAGCGGGTCTCGGCGTAAGCGTCGACGACGGCGGAGATGACCGCCTGCTCGATCTCGGCGCCGTTCCAGCCGTTGGTCGCCTTGGCGAGGAAGACGAGGTCGAAGCGGCCGACGTCGCACTTGTTCTTCTTCAGGTGGATGCCGAAGATCTGCTTGCGCTCCTCCTCGTTCGGCAGGTCGACGAAGAAGACCTGGTCGAAGCGGCCCTTGCGGATGATCTCGGCCGGGAGGAGGTGGATCCGGTTGGCCGTGGCCGCGACGAAGACGAGCGCGGCCTTCTCCTGCATCCAGGTCAGAAACCCCGAGAAGATGCGCGACATCGAGGCGTCCTGGCCCTCCCGGTATCCCGCCGACGCCCATCTCGATCTCGTCGATCCAGAGCACGGCCGGCGAGACGGCCTCGACGGCGCGCAGCGCCCGGAGGAACGTCATCTCGGCGTTGTCCGTCCCGAAGACCGCGTTCATGTCGAGCCGGAAGAGCGGCAGGTTCCAGAGCGTCGAGATCGTCTTGACGCAGAGGCTCTTCCCGCAGCCCGAGATCCCCATCAGCAGGATGCCCTTGGGGATCGGGATTCCGGCGTCCAGGGCGTCCTTCGAGAAGAGCGCCTGCCGCTTCAGCAGCCAGGTCTTCAGGACCGCGTAGCCGCCGATGTCCTCGAGCGAGAAGCGGGGCGGCACGAACTCGAGCACGCCCTCCTTGCGGGACATCTGCTCCTTCTCGGCGAGGACCTCGAGAAACGCGGGCTCGTCGAAGCCTTCTTGCGCGCGCGAAGACCTTGGAGACGAGGTGGCCGATCTCGTCGGCCGTCAGCCCCCGCATCGCGAGCGCGAGGCGGCGCATCGCGGCCTCCTCGATCTCGATGCCGAGGCGGCGGCGCAGGTGCGCCTCGAGGATCTTGGAGATCTCGCGCGTCGTCCGGGCAGCTCGTACTCGACGACGTAGATCTCCTTCTTGGCGTCCTCCGGAATCGCGAGTCGCGGCGAGACGAAGAGGACGTGCCGGCCGCGTTCCTTCAGGGCGCGGTAGAGGTCGCGCATGCGGCGGATGATCTTCCGGACGGCCGTCGCCCGCGGTCGGGAAATCCTTCATGAGGTAGAAGCCCTTGCCGCTGGCGGCGAGGATCGCCTCGAGGGCCTTGAGCGGATCCTGCGTGCCCGGCAGCGGGTTCCCGTCGACGACGAGCCCCTCGACGACCGACCACACGCCGTAGGGCGAGGGCGCGCCGTAGAACGTCTTCGCGAGGTGCTGCGCCAGGCGCTCGACGCGCGCCTCCTCCCAGGTCAACACGTAGAGCAGCGGATGACCTCCGAGAAGGGCCTTGCGGATCCGATCCATCGCCTTCGAAGGCGCGGCGATCGGCGGTCGTCGTCGTCGTGGCGGTGCTCATCGCCAGCGATTGTAACGCGCCTTCCCCGGCGGGCCGGTTACAATGACCGGCACATGGCCAATCCCGAGCACTTGCGGATTCTCCTCACACCCGAGTGGAACGACTGGCGCACCAAGAACGCCGAATGTGACTCCGGATCTGACCGGGCGCCGACCTCACGGACAAGACATCTCCGGCCGGGATCTCAAGCGCGCCGACCTGACGCGCGCCGACCTCTCGCGCGCCACGCTGTCGGGCACGGACCTCTCGCGCGCCACGCTCCGCAACGCGAAGTTCGAGGGGCATGCAGGCGCCGGGCGCGATCCTCGAGCACTGCGCGCTCGACTTCCTGGATTTCTCGAAGGTCTTCTTCGCGGGCGCCCGCTTCCGCTCCGCCTCGCTGCAGAGCACGTCGCTCGTCGGGGCGGACTTCGCCGGCGCCGACCTCTCGTTCACGCGTCTCGAAGGCGCCGACCTCTCCGGAGCGAACTTCGCCGGCGCGAACCTGCGCGACGTCAACTTCCGCGGCGTGAAGATCGGCGGGCGCCCAGTTCGACGGCGCGGACCTCTCGCGGGCGGTCCTCGAGGGGCATCTCGGCGGTGCGGGGCTCGTTCCCGAACGCGAACTTCACGGGCGCGAATCTCAAGACCGCGGACCTGTCGGGCGCGGACCTGCGCAAGGCCAACTTCACCGGCGCGATCCTGCGCCAGGCGGCCATGAACGCCGCGGACTGCGAGCGGGCGGATGTTCACCGACGCCGACATGGAGCTCCTCTCGGCCGTCGAGGCGAACTTCACCGGCGGCCGGCTTCGACCGCGCCAAGGCTTCGCAAGGCCGACCTCAGGCGCGCGATCTTCCTCGACGCCGGCGGCGCCGACGTCAGCTTCGCCGACGCCAAGCTGACCGAGGTCGACCTGCGCTCCGCCCGCTTCGAGAAGGCCAACTTCCAGGGCGCCGACCTCTCCAAGGTCGATCTTCCGGCGCGCGAACCTCAAGCCCTACTCCTTCGTCGGGGCCACGTTCTCCGAACGCGGATCTCGCCGAGGTGCAGGCGGAGGGCGTCAACTTCTCAGCGCGCCGACCTCTCGCTCGGGAGCTTCCGGCTGGCCAACCTGAAGCGCGCCGACTTTCTCGGGCTGCAAGGGCTTCGACACCGACCTCTCGGGCTCGCTTCTGATCGGGGCCAACTTCTCGGAGCGCCAACCTCCAGGAAGCCGACCTCCGGTTCGCCCGGGCCATCGGCGCGAACTTCAGCGGGGCCGACCTGAAGGGCGCCGACCTCGCCAACTCCGACTTCACCGAGGCCGTCTTCAAGAAGACCAAGTTCTGGGGGGCGACGGCGCGGCGCGCCAAACCGCCCAAGGGAAAGGGCCTGCTCTTCTCGCTCTCCACGTCGTTCTCCAAGGCCAAGGAGAAGAAGACGAAGGCCGCCGACGACAAGGAGGCCAAGCGCCAGAAGCGGATCGCCGAGCTCGAGGCCGAGGCCGCGAAGAAGGCCCCGCACCTCACCGGCCGGCGGTAGGCGCTTCCGGCCCCGCCCTCCCGCGCCCCCTACGGTTTCTTCGTCGGCTTCTTCGTCGGAGCGGGCGTCGGCGGCGTCGCGGCCTTGAGGAAGGCCCCCTGAGCTCTTCGACGATGTCCTTGCGGACGGCGAAGCCGCCCGGCCGCCCCGAGACGCGGGCGACGACGTCGGTCGCGCGGGGATGGAAGTGGATCGTCCAGGCGGCGCCCGCCCCGGTCTTGTTCTTGATGGCCACGGTGGCCGTCGCGGGCTCGAGCGCTTTGGCCGCCGTCTCGTCGACGAACGCCCGGCTCTTCAGGTCCAGGATCGGCTCGCAGAACGTCGTCCGCCGCCGCCGCCAGAACGGGCCGGCCCCCCGCGGACCAGCCGCCCGCCTTCTGCGCGAGGGCGATAGCTCGTCTCGCCGAACGCCGCCTCGACCGCAGCCACGTCGCCGCGGTCGAAGCGCGACGAGCGCGGTCGAGCGGAAGGGCTCCGCCTCCTTCGAGAGCTCGTCGACGATGTCGCGCTCGACCGTGAAGCACCTGCCCGTCGCGGCGGGCGTAGATGGTGTTGCCGTCCGACCGTGTCGCCCCGAAGTCCACGGCCGCTCACGACCCCTTGTCCCCCGTCAGGCTGACGCGGTAGAGCGGCGGACTGAGGGAGAGCGCGGCGAGATCCTCGTTCGAGTGGATGAAGTCGCGCGCCGCGCAGGGCGCGTCAGCTCGTCCGACGAGACGGTCGGCCGCGGACGGCGTCGGCGAGGTCGGCGAAGGGCTGCGAGATCCACCAGACGCCTTCCCGCCGGGCGAGCACGAGGCTCCCCTGTCCCCGGCTGATCTCAGACGCGGGACACCTCCGAGGACGGAGCCGCCGAAGAGCTCGCGGCTCCGGTACTCGTCGGCCGGTCTGCGGACAGCCGTCGAGGACCGAGGACGGCACGAAGAGCACCCGGTCTGGCCCGCCACCCGGGCGGCCGTCATGTCGGTGCCCGGCATCGCGCGCCGCCGAACTCGAGCGTCCGCGTCTGCTTCTCCGACGGCGTCGCCCGCCTCGGTCCAGACGAGCGTCGCCTTCGCGACCGGCTTGTCGAGGCCGAAGGCCTCGGGCTTCGCCTCTCCCGAGTCGCTGCCGGCGCGCTTCAGGTCGGCGAGCTCGGACGCGAGGCCGTTGACCGCGAACGCATCCGCCGGATACGGAGCCGGCTTGACCATGCGCCAGGGCGCCGTCCCCGTTCCGCTGGAACTCGAGCGTCTCGCCCTCGCGCGTCAGCGTCAGCTGCGTCGATCCGGTCCTCGGGCAGGTCCCAGTAGAGCTCGCCCTTCCGCTGCCGGTCGGCGGTCGAGGGCATCTTGCGCTCGAAGAGAGCGATGAACGCGAAGAGGACCGCGACGACCGCCGTGAGAACGACGAGCTTGCGGGGCGACACGCGCTCAGTCCCTCCGGCGGTACCAGACCCACAGGCCGAGCAGGATCGCCAGCGCGGGCAGGCCGGCGATGCTCGCGATGGCGATCCGGCGGAGCTGGCTCTCCGACAGCGTCAGCGACGACTGGTCGGGCGTCTTGGGCGGGATGCCGATCTGCTTCTCGGCGCCCGCGAGCCAGTGGATCGCGTTCGCGAAGAAGATGCCGTTGGCGCCGTTCGCGAGCGCGCCGTTGGTCGCGAAGCGCGAGTTGCCGACGAGGACGATCCGGCGCGGCGCTCGAAGGCGCCGCGGGCTTCGCCTCGTCGGCCGGACCGACGGCGACCGCCAGCGAGATCGGACCCGGCGGCGTCGGTCGGGATCCTTCTTGACCTCGCTCGCGAGGTTCCTCAGGTTCCGCTCTGCCCCAGCCCTCGGGCGAGGTCTCGACGAGCATCGTCTCGGCGACGCCCTCCGGCGGCTTCTCGGCCTTCGTCACGGAGCGGGAGAGCTGGAAGATGACCGGCAGCTTCTCGTCGGCGAGCGAGCCGCACGATCGGATGGTTGCCGTAGCGGTCGGCGAGCACGACCTCGGCGCCCATCTGCGCCAGGGCGTTGGCCGGATCGATCACGATGTCGTCGCCGAGCTTGATCCCGTACTTGTCGGCGAGGCCCCGGAACCCGAGGTCGGGCGGCGGCGCGCCCGGTCCCGGGCAGCACGGGATCGAGCAGGATCAGGGCGCGGCCCGCCGCCGGCGAGGTACTCTGTCGAGGGCGCCGGCCTCGGGAGCGAGAAACGCGGTCTGCGGGCCCGGCGACCACGACGACGTCCGCGTCGGCCGGGAGGTCTGTCCTTGCCGAGCGACGTCCCACGTCGCGACGGTCATGTTGTCGCGCTCGAGCATCTGCTTGACCTCGGCATAGCCGCGGCCCCGCTCGCTCGAGTCCAGCGACGCCTCGCCGTGGCCCTGTCGAGAAAACGATCTTCGGCTGCTTCGTCCTCGGTCACCGACAGGATCGCCGAGGTGAAGGCCTCCTCGCCCTTGAACGCCTTGAGCGACGGAGCGCCGCCCTGCCCGCATGCCCGCGAAGTCGAAGTCGGCGAGCTTGTCCTCCGGCGACGAACTTCTTGCGGTCGCCCGAGCGGAAGACGACGGTGTTCAGCGCGCACGCCGGCGGACTCCTTGATGAGGGCCTCGGCGCGGGCCGGATTGCGCTCGGGGTCGAGGTACTCCACCTCGATCTTCGGCGAGAGCGCCTGGTAGCGGGTCAGGAGCTCCTTGACCTCGGGCAGGAGGCGCGACTGTCTGCGGCGTCATGAAGACGGTGACGCGCACCGGCGCCTTGCAGGCCCGCGAGGATCTTCTTCGTCTGTCTCGGAGAGCGAGTAGATCCGGGTCGCGCGTCCAGTCGGCCCGGGCCCAGTGGCGCGGCCGCGAGATAGTTGACCCCGAGAAGCAGCGCGGCCGCGAGCACGATGCCGACGGCCGACGTGCCGGTGCGCAGGCTGCGGGCGCTCACGGCGTCTCCTTCTTCGACGACAGGATCACCGTCGAGAGGAACAGGAAGAACGCCATGCCCGAGAGGTAGTAGACGAGCCGGCGCGTATCGACGATCGCCGCGCGCGAACTCGTCCATGTGGTCCCACATGTTGAGGTAGTCGATCGATGCTCTGGCGGCTCGGGTCGGCGCCCGACTGGAAGAGCCCGGCCGAGAAGAGCGGGATGAGCATCGCGAAGGCCAGGATCGCCGCGACGATCTGGTTCTTGGTCAGCGTCGAGGCGAAGACGCCGATCGCGATGAAGTACGCCCCGATGAGAGCGATGCCGAGGTAGCCCGAGGCCACGGCGCCGAAGTCGACGGCGGTCTGCGAGCCCGAGGTACAGGACGAAGACCAGGCTCGGGATCCAGACGACGAGGAAGAAGCCGAGGGCGCCGAGGAACTTTCCGAGGACGACGGTCGCCTCCGAGACGGGAGAGGTCAGCAGCACCTCGAGCGTGCCGGCCTTGCGCTCCTCGGCGAGCAGCCGCATCGTGATGATCGGCACGATGAAGAGCGTGAAGATCCAGAAGTAGGTGTTCGTGAACATCAGCGACAGGAACCGCTCCCGCGGGACTCCCGGCGTGGACAGGAAGGCGACGATGCGGGAGAAGATGAAGCCGTTCAGGAACATGTAGGCCGCGAGGATCACGTAGGCGAGCGGCGAGAAGAAGTAGGCCCGCCACTCGCGCCCGACGATCGCGAAGAGCTTCCTCACGATGCGGGGCCCTCCGGCCTCGGCGTCCGCGCGCGGGCCGCCGCGGCCGGGCGCCGCCGGAGCCGCCTCGTCATGGCGCGTCAGCCGCACGAAGACGTCCTCGAGCGTCATCGCCTCGCAGCCCGAGCTCCCGGAGCACCCAGCCCTTCTCGACCGCGAGCCGGAAGACTTCCTCGCGGGGGTCGCTCTCCGGCGCGCACGTCAGCGCGGGCGCGCGTCTCGCCCGGCGCCTCGTCGATCTCGACCGAGATGACGCCGGGCAGCGCCGCGAGGCCTCCCGCGCCGCAACGGCGCCCCGGAACGACGACATGGACGACGGGCGTGCCGGCGAGCTTCGGCCGCGCAGCTCCGAGGGCGTGCCCTCGGCGACGATCCTCCCGCGGTCGATGATGAGGACGCGGTCGCAGACCGCCTCGACCTCGGGCAGGATGTGCGTCGAGAGCAGCACGGCACGGTTCCTCCCGAGCTCGCGGATCATCTCGCGGATCTTGATGATCTGGACCGGGTCGAGCCCGATCGTCGGCTCGTCGAGGATCAGGACCGGGGCTGGTGCACGAGCGCCCCGGCGAGCGCCGTGCGCTGCTTGAAGCCCTTGGAGAGATTCTCGATCTTCCGCTCGGCCACTTCCGCCGAGGAGGCACCGCTCGAGGGCCTCCGCCACGCGGGTCCGCACGAGCCCGCTCGGGACGCCCTCGAGCCGCGCGCGGAACGCGAGGTACTCGCGGACGCGCATCTCGGGGTACGTGGCGGCGGACTCCGGCAGATAGCCGAGCGAAGCGCGCGCCGCGTTCGACTGGGTCACGATGTCGTGCCCGGCGACGCGCGCCGTGCCGGAGCTCGGCGGGAGGAATCCCGTCAGGACCCGCATCGTCGTGGTCTTCCCGGCGCCGTTGGGGCCGAGGAACCCGACGATCTCCCCTTCCCGCACGGAGAACGTGACGTCGTCCACCGCGAGGCGGGTCGGGTAGCGCTTCGAGAGATTCTGAACTTCGATCATGCGTCGCTTCGGACCCCGCTATGAAATCGCGGAAGAATAATGCATATTCCAGGAGACCGGCCACCAGAGGCCCCCCGGCCCTCTCGCGTATCATCGCCGCGTGATCGTAGTCGACAACGTTTCGAAGTCCTACGGCCGCCGGCGGACCCGGGCGCTCGACGGCGTCTCTCTCGAAATCGCGCGCGGCGAGACCGTCGGGCTGATCGGACCCAACGGCGCCGGCAAGACGACGCTGCTCTCCTGCCTCCTCGGCTTCCTCCGGCCGGACTCGGGCACGATCACGATCGACGGCCGCCCCGTCGACGACCTCGCGATCCGCGCCCGCACGGGCTACATGCCCGAGCGGCTGGGCTTCGACCGCGACCTGACCGGCGCCGATTTCCTCGCTTTCCACTGGCGGCTCGCCGGCGGCGACCCGAAGCGCACGGCCGCCGAGGTCGCGGCGGCGGCGGCCCGGGTCGGCCTCGAGGCGGAAGCCCTCGGGCGCAAGCTCCGGACCTACTCCCGGGGCATGCTCCAGCGGATCGGAGTCGCCCAGGCCACGCTGCGCGATCCCGACCTGCTCTTCCTGGACGAGCCGGCCTCGGGCACGGACCCCTCGGGCGTCGTCACGGTGCGGGACCGCATCCTCGAAGCCCGGCGGCGCGGCGCCACGATCGTCCTGAACTCCCACCAGCTTCCCGAGGTCGAGCGCGTCTGCGACCGTGTCGTGTTCATCGATCATGGCCGGCTCACCCGCACCGAGACCCTGACGGGCGAGACCGCGTCCCGCCGGCGCGTCACGATCCGCGTGCCCGAGAGCGAGGCCGCGCGCGCCGCCGAGGCCCTCGCGGCCGCGGGCCTGACGCCGGAGGGAGACGGCCGGCGGAGCAGCTGCGCCTGCCCGGCGGAAGCGAGGAAGAGGCCGCCCGAGCGGTCAAGACCCTCGCGCTCGCCGACGTCTCCGTGCTCGAGATGCGCACCTCGGCCGAGCTCGAGGAGCTCTTTCCGCGGGAAGCCCTCGTGATCGAGATGGTCCGGCGATTCCTGCGGCAGAAGATTCGCAACGGCGGCTCCCTCGTCCTGCTGGGATTGCTCGCGGCGATGTCGGGCCTTTCGGTCGCCTACTCGGACGGCCCGGGCGGGCCCGGCCCCGGAGCCTACGTCGCCCTCCTGGTTCTCGCGGCGGCCTCGGTGTCCAAGCGACGCTTCCTCCGGCGCTCTCCAGATGATCCTGGCCCGGCCGATCCGCCGCACCGACTATCTCTTCGGCCGCTATCTCGGGATCGTGGTCGCGTTCGCCGCGTTCTCGATCGCGTGCGTGCTGCTCGGACTGCTCGCGAAGGCCGTCGTCGGGCTCTGTCGGACCGGTCGCTCCGCTCGAGCTGCTCGGCGGGCGTCGGATTCGCCACGCTCTGGGCGGCGCAGCTGGCGGCCGCCGCTCGTCTTCTTCTCGACGTTCCTGCCCGGGTTACGGCGACGTCATCGCCGTGCTCGCTCCTGCAGATCTTCGTCTCGCTCCGCACGCAACGTGGCCTGGATGAGCAAGGCCTCCGAGGCGATCGGCCGCGAGACTTCTGCCCGTCGTCGCGTGGGAGAGCGTGTTTCGGGGAGAGCCCGACGCCCTGGCCGCCGCGGGACGCGCCGTCCTCGCGGCCACGCTGTTTCTCGTCGCGGCCGCCGTCGTCTTCGCGCGAAGGGAGTTCGCCTATGGACGCGACTGAAGCCGGCGCCGACCTCGCGTCCCGGTCCCAGTCGGCGCTTTCGCCGGTGCTGCTCTGGGTGCTGCTCGCCGCCGTCGCTGCTGCGCGTCGTGACCGCCGTCATGGACCGGGCGGGGCAGGCGACGGTCCGGGGCTCGTCCGCGTGGCAGAGCCCGGGAGCGGCGCCGCCGCACAGGCCGCGCGTCTCGGGAAGCCCGTGCTCTACGACTTCACGGCCGACTGGTGCGCCCCGTGCAAGCTGCTCGACAAGGACTGGGCCGACGCCTCCGTGGCCGAACGGGTCAACGCCGCCTTCGTGCCCGTCCGCATCATGGACCGCATGCGCGAGGAAGGACGCAACGCTCCCGACATCGCCGAGCTCCAGCGGCGCTACGAGGTCTCGGCCTTCCCCACCCTCGTCGTCGCCGCCCCCGACGGCCGCCTGATCGCGAAGCACGAAGGCTACCGGAGCACCCAGGCGCTCGTGTCCTTCCTCGCCGGAGTCGGCGAGCGGCTCAGGCTCGGCCGCCGCCCGCTCGAGACGCCTCAGTCCTCCTCGTCCTCGTCGTTTCCGGCGCCGGTCCGCACCGAGACCGGACCGTTCACCGTCGCGACACGCACGAGCACCGGCCCCTCGCCGACTTCGATGCGCCGGCTGTCGTCGTCCCAGGTCTTGCGGGCCGAGCCGCAGGCCTCGCCGCGGCACTGGAACGGGGAGCGTCCGGCCGACTCCACGACCGCCGCCGACCCGTAGCCCGGCGGGATCGAGAGGCTCACGGGACCGTTGACCGCGCGCGCGTCGAGACCGTCGCCCTCCCAGGACCGGCCTCCGAGCGTGACGCCGATCGGTCCGTTCTGGGTCCGGAGCTTCGACCGCCCGGACGCGCCGACGAACGAGATCGGGCCGTTCTCGGCCTCGAGGTCGAGCTCGCCCGTCGAGCCGGCGGGCCGAGATCGGCCCGTTCTCCGTCCGCGCGGTGACGCGGCCGGACAGCCGCGATGAGACCGATGGGCCCGTTGGACGCGGAAATCTCGAGCGAGGCCCCGGCAGGCGCGGCCACGAGAAGGTAGCCGGCCCATTCGCCGCTCGACGGGCCCGTCACCGAGACACCGGCTCGCCCGATCGCGCGAGAGCGATCTGCGGAAAGGCTCGAGGACTTCGGGGCCGCCTTGCAGAGCACCACCTCGAAGTCGGACGCGGGCGGCCTCACGCACGTAGACGCCCGAGTTCTCGGCGGCCTCGAGCCGCAGCGTGCCGCCGGCCGGGAGCGTCTGGAGGCGCGCTCCTCGGCCCGGACGGCGGGACGCTCGTCGAAATCGACCTGGATGTCGGCGCAGGTCTCGGGCTCGTCGTGCGTCGATCGAGACGTTTCGGTGGCGGTGGCCGGCCGAGGCGCGTTCCCGCGGCCAAGCGCCAGGGCCGCCGCGCAAAGTACGACGCGATCCAGGGCGTGTCCGCATGGCTTCCTCCCGACGCGGATACGCCGGAGGAGCGGAGGTTACGGGGAGTCGAGTGTTAAGCGTTGAGCGTCCCGGGCGAGTCTTCCACGCTAACCCTCAACGCTAACGCTCAACGCTCTCGGCGACCAGGACGGGACCGCCGGTCCGGACGATCGTGACGGCGGAGCCCTCGGCATCCGCCAGGGGCTTCTCCCACCAGTCGCCGTTCCGGCCGCCGACCTCGGAGTAGGGGCCGGCGGGAACGACGCCCACCGAGCGGTTCCGCCCGGACTGCTTCGCCAGGTAGAGGGCGCGGTCGGCGAGCTTCAGGACCTCGGTGAAGGCGAAGGTGCGGGTCGAGTCCGGGTACCAGGGGAAGGGCGCCCAGCCGACCGAGCAGGTGCGGCGGACGCGCTGCCCGCCGCCCAGGTCGAAGGGCTCGGACCCGACCGCCGTCATGACGCGCCCCGCGAGCACGTCGCCGCGGGTCCGGTCGGCGTCGCGCGAGATCAGCAGGAACTCCTCGCCGCCCCAGCGGATCAGCCGGTCCGAATCGCGCACGACGCCCGTGAGGCGGCGCGCCATCTCGGCGAGCACGCCGTCGCCGCGGTCGTGGCCGAACTCGTCGTTGACCTCCTTGAAGTGGTCGATGTCGACGATGTAGAAGATGAGGTCGCAGTTGCGCGGGCGGCTGGCCGGCGGCGTCGAGTGGACGCGGAGCGTCCGGTTGACGTCGTCCTCGATGACCGTCGAGAAGAATCGCCGGTTGCGCGCTCCGGTCAGGGCGTCGGTGAAGGACGCTTCGCGCAGCTCCCGGTTGGCCGCGGCGAGCTCGGCGCTGCGCGCGGCGACCGCTTCCTCCAGGCGCCGGCGCTCGGCCTCGAGGTGCCGGGTCCGCCAGCGAACGAAGAAGGCGAGGGCCGCCGCGGCGGCGAGGAGCCCAGAGGATCCGCGCCCAGACGGTCTGCCACCACGCGGGCTGCACGCGGAGCGAGAAGACGGCGGGCTGCCGCGACTCCTTTCCGAGCGCGGACACGCACAGGACCTCGAAGCGATAGTCGCCGCTCGGGAGCGCCGGGAAGCGCGCCTCCGTCAGCTCGGTCTCCGTGTACTGGTCGACGAGGCCGATCATGCGGTACCGGTAGCGGACCTTGCGCGGCTCGACGAAGGTCAGGCCGGCCCAGGCGACGCTGAAGTTGCGCTCGCGCGGGCGCGAGAATGGCCGCCGACGGAAGGATCGAGACGTCGGTCCCCGGCGCTCACCGACGTGATGACGACGTGCGGCGGCGGCTCGGGCGCCGGCGGAACGCCCGCGCGGAAGCGGATCGAGGCCCCGGCTCGAGCCCAGCCAGACCGTGCCGTCCGGCGTCGGCGAAGAACGCGTTCTGGTCGAGGTCGTCGCTGATCATGCCGTCGGCCTTGCCGTAGCGCGCGGCGAGCGCCCAGTTCGGAGCCGTAGACGTCGGCTCCCGAGCCCGTGCCGATCCAGAGCGCGCCCGTCGCGTCGCGGCCGGCGAGCACGACCTTGTTCGAGACGAGCCCGGTCGAGACGTCGATGGGACGCACCGTGAGCCGATCCCCCTGGAGGATCACCTTGGCGCCGCCGATCGACTCGCGATACGCGATCACGAGGCTGCCGTCGGACGCGATCGCGATCGAGGACACGAAGTCCTCGCGCAGGCCGTCGCGGACGGTGAAGCGGCGGGGCGAGGGACCGTTGACCCGGAGGATCCCCTGCTTGCTGGCGGCGTAGAGGATCCCGGCCGGGTCCTCCGCGAAGCCCCGCACGTTGTCGGGCTTGTCGCGGCCGATCGAGACGCGCTCGAGCCGGTCGGCAGCGGGAGCCGGCGGGCAGACGGTAGAGGCCGTTGACGGCGCCGACCCAGACCTCCCCGTCGGGGCGCACGTGGATGGCCGCCACGCGGAACTGTTCCGGCGGTCGCGTCCTCGGCGCCGAGGCGCCGGAGCCGGCCGTCCGGCGAGATGTGCGTCACTCCGCCGGGCCACGAGCCCGCCCAGACGCCGCCGTCCTCCGCGGACGGCGAGCGCATTGACGACGTTGCCCGCGAGGCCGTCGGCTCTCGAAGAAGATGCGGATCGCGCCGGTCTCCGGATCGATGCGGTTGAGCCCCTGCTCCGTGCCGACCCAGATCGGCCCCGGGCCCGACCGCGCCTTCTGTCGCGTGATCGACCCAGACGACGTCGTGCGAGAGGCCGTCGGCCGTGGACCAGTTCGTGATCTGGCCGTGGCCCGAGCCGCCGCGCGAGGCCTCCGCCGAGCAGGCCCGACCCAGAGCGAGCCCTCGCGATCCACGATCGCCGCGAGCGCCGTGTCGACCGGAAGCCCCTCGCGGCGCCCGATCAGCCGCCACCGGCCTCGTCGCGCGAGGCCAGGCCCTGCGACGGTCGGGACGAGCACCCGCCCCAGGTCGTCGAGCGCCAGTCGCCCGATCTCGCTCGATTCCGGAAGCCCCTCGTCGTCGCGCTCGAAGCGCTGCGCGCCCCGGGGCGAGAACGAAGAGGCGCTTGACCGTCCGGACCCAGAGGCGGCCGGCGCCGTCGGTCCGGATGTCGTCGATGCGTCTCGTCGAACGGCAGCCCCCGCGGGCCGGCCGAACTCGACGGTGCGGCCCGACTCCTTGCGGAAGAGCAGGCCGCCGCGCGAGAAGTAGACGGCCCCGCTCGGGTCGGCGTGCACCGCGCTGACCGGTCCGCTGCCCGCGCGCATTGGCCTCCTCGTCGAACTGGAACCGGTCGCCGCGTCCGACGTACAGGCCCCGATCGGTGCCGACGTACAGCGTGCCGGAGGCGTCCGAGGCGACGCCCTGGTGCGGGATCGAGAAGATGCCGAGGCCGTCCTTCTCGTCGAGGACCACGAACCGGCTCGTTCGCGTAGCGCGCGAGGCCCGCCGCCGGTCGCGACGTAGAGCCGGCCGTCCGACGGTCTCGTGGAGCTGGTAGATCCGCAGCCGCGGCAGGCCGTCGCGGTGGCCGAACTTGCGGAAGCGGCTCCCGTCGTAGCGGAAGAGGCCGTCGTCGGTCCCGACCCAGACGAAGCCGACGCGGTCCTGGAGCACGCACTCGACCGAGAGGTCCTCGAGGCCGTCCTCCTCTGCGTGAAGCTCCGGAACTCGAACCGGCCCTCGAACGGCGCGCGGTGCCGGCCGGCGGCGGCCGCGAGCGCGACGGCGACCGCTGCCAGAGCGGTCGCGAGACACACGGCCTGTATTCGGAGGATGTTGCGCACGCGAGAAGACGGAACCTACGGGAATCTCGGTCACATTATAGGGGGGCGTCCGCTGCGCCGCTCCGGGCGCGCGCGGGCCCGAGAGGAAGCGGCCGGTCAGGCTCTTCGGGTTCTCCTCAGATCTCGGCGGGCGGTCCTTCGGCGACGACGCGGCCGCCCTCGTCGCCGCCGCCCGGCCCGAGCTCGACGATCCAGTCGGACGCCTCGAGAAAGCCGAGGTGATGCTCGACGGCGAGCACCGAGTGGCCGCGGGCGATGAGACGCCGCAGCGTCGCGACGCAGCCGGTCGACGTCCTTCGCGTGGAGGCCCGTCGTCGGCTCGTCGAAGAGGAACAGCGCTCCGCGCGAGGACGCCGGACGGATCCCGAGGAAGGCGGCGAGCCTGAGGCGCTGCGCCTCGCCGCCGGACAGCGTCGCCGTCGGCTGGCCGAGACGCATGTAGCCGAGGCCGGCCTCGCGGAGCGGCTCGAGGCGGCGCACGATCTTCTCCTCGTCCGCGAAGAACGCCGCGGCGTCGTCGATCGTCATGTCGAGAACGTCGTCGACGTTCTGCCCCCGCAGCCGCACGGCGAGCACGCGCGCCCTGGAACCGCCGCCCGTCGCAGACGTCGCAGCGCACCGTGACGTCCGCCAGAAACTGCATGTCGATCGTCTGCCAGCCCGTGCCGCGGCAGGCCTCGCAGCGGCCGCCCGGGAGAATTGAACGAGAAGTCGCGCGCCGTGACGCCGCGGGAGACCGCGCGCGCCGGACCGGGCGAAGGCCTTGCCGGATCTCGTCCCAGGCCTTCGTGTACGTGACGGGGTTCGACCGGGCCGAACGGCCGAGCGGGCTCTGATCGACGAGCAGCAGATCCGAGATGCCCTCGAAGCCCGTCGATCCGATCGTGCGCGCCGACCTCGAACTGGGCGGCGCCCTTGACGCGCCGCGCGTAGGCGTTGTGGAGGACGTCGCGGACGAGCGTCGACTTGCCCGAGCCGGAGACGCCGGCGACCGCGACCAGCCGGCCGAGCGGGATCCGCACGGTCACGTCGCGGAGGTTGTTCTGCCGGGCGCCGACGATCGTGATCGCGCCCTCGGCGCGGCGAAACGGCACGACGCGCGGGCGCGCGGCGGCTCGGCGGCCGCCCGCGGCCGCGCGTCTCCGGCCGGCCGCGTCCGCGGCCGCCGGGCGCGCCGCGCGCAGCAGCTCCCCGGTGGCCGAGCCCTTCACGCGCGCCAGAGCGCGCGGCGTGCCCTCGAAGAGGAGCCGTCCCCCGAGGCGGCCGGCCCCGGGCCCCAGGTCGATGAGGTGGTCCGCCGCCTCGATCGCTTCGGGATCGTGCTCCACGACCACGACCGTGTTGCCGCGGTCCGCCAGTCTCCGAAGGATGCGAGAGCAGCCGCCGGGTGTCCACGGCGTGGAGCCCGATCGTCGGCTCGTCGAGCACGTAGAGCGTTCCGGTCAGCGCGCCGCCGAGCGCGGAGGCGAGGCCGATGCGCTGCGCCTCGCCGCCGGAGAGCGTGCGCGCGGGGCGCGACGAGGGTCAGGTAACCGAGGCCGACGTCGTTCATGTAGCGGACGCGGGAGGTGAGCTCCGCGAGCACCGAGCCCGAGGCGCTTCTCCTCGGCGGGCGACGGCGCGACCTCGGCGAAGAAGCGCTGCAGGTCCCGCAGCGGGAGCTCCGCGAGCTCGGCGATCGTGCGGCCGCGGAAACGCACCCAGAGCGCCGGCGGCGCGACGCGCGCCCCGCCGCACGCGACGCAGGGCGTGTACGCGCGGTACCGCGCCAGAAGCACCCGGACGTGGATCTTGTAGCGCTTGGTCTCGAGCCAGTCGAAGAAGCCCTTCACGCCGTAGAAGTCGCCGCGGCCCTGCGATGAGGACCTCGCGCTCGTGGGCCGACAGCCGCGCCACCGGAACGTCCGTGCGGACGGAGTAGCGCCGGCAGGCGCGGAAGAGGTCCGTCGTAGGCCGACTCGTAGGCCGGAGTGTTCCAGGGCGCGACCGGCCGCTCGGCGAGCGTCAGCCGCCGGTCCGGGATCGCCTTCTCCAGATCCACGCCGATGACGCGCCCGAAGCCCTGGCAGGCCGGGCACGCGCCGAGCGGCGAGTTGAACGCGAACATCGGCGGCGTGGGATCGCGGAACTCGCGCCCGCAGCGCGGACAGTGGAGCCCGCGGCGGAAAGTCGCGGACGTGCGCTCCCCCGATCCGGGCTTCGAGCGTTCCCGCCAGGGCGAAGGCCGTCTCCGCGGCCGAGGCGATCTCGGGGCGCGCCGCCTCGCTGACGACGAAGCGCCCGACGACGATGCGGCAGGCGCCCCTCCGCATCGAGGAGCGGCGCGACGTCTTCCCCGATCTCGACGGTCTCGCCCTCCGGAGAGACGCGCCCGGAAGAAGCCCGCGCGGCGGAACTCCGCGAGGCGCGCGGAGTCGCTGGCCGCGCGCTTGCGCTTCCGTCCGCGCGCCGGCCGCCGGCGCAGGCTCGCGCCAGGGCACCGGCGCCACGAGCGTCGCGCGCGCGCCCCGTCTTCGGCCGCGCAGAGCTCCTCGACGGCGCGATCGACGCCGCCCGGCACGGCCGCGGCGCCGCAGTCGGGACAGGACGTCGTGCCCCCGTGGGCGAAGAGCAGGCGCAGCGAGTCGTGGATCTCGGTCTGGGTGCCGACGGTCGAGCGCGCGTTGCGCACCCCGTTCTTCTGCTCGAGGGCGATGGCCGGAGGCACCGGCTCGATCGAGTCCGCGTCCGGACGGTCGAGCCGCTCGAGGAACTGCCGGGCATACGTCGAGAGCGACTCCGCGTATCGCCGCTGCCCTTCGGCGTAGAGCGTGTCGAAGGCGAGGCTCGACTTGCCCGAGCCCGAGACGCCGGTGACGACCGTCAGCCGGCCGATCGGGATGTCGACCGAAACGTTCCGGAGATTGTGGGTCCTCGCCCCCCGGATGCGGATGACAGGCGTGGAGCCCGGTTTGGCGTGTTCGCTTCAAACGGACGAGATTACCATCAGCATCCGCCGAATGCACCGGGCGTCCCGCCGCTGCGTCCCGATCGGCAGATCGCCGCCGTGCGTCGGGACAGGACGTCGTCGGCGCCGTGCCCTCGATGAAGACCTCGGTCATCGCCTTCGGGCACCCCGGCGCCGGCGAGACAGGCCGGTGTCCGGATCGATCTCGGCGGTCACGATGTCCGACGGCACCGGGAAAGGCTCCGAGAAATGCTGGGCGGGATGAACCGCGAGAAGTCCGCGAAGATCGGCACCGCGGCCTGCGTGCCCGAGAGGTTCAGGCCCCGGTTGTCGTCGTAGCCGACCCAGACGACCGAGAGAAACCGGGGCGAGTATCCGACGAACCAGGCGTCCCGGCCGTCGTTCGTCGTGCCCGGTCTTGCCCGCGAGCACTCCCGTCAGACCCGCGGGCGCGCGCGCCGGCGCCCGTGCCGCGGGTGGCCGCGCCCTGCAGGATCGAGTTCACGAGGAAGGTGGCGTCGGCCGGGAGGACGGGCGCGAGCGACGGTCGCCTTGCGGTCGAGCACCGTGCCGTCGCCGGTCATCACGCCGACGATGGCGTTCGGCGCCACGCGCACGCCGCTGTTCGCGAGCGCGGCGTAGGCGCCGGCGATCTCCATCGGCGAGGCTCTCGAAGGCGCCCAGGGCGATCGACGGATAGCGCCCGCAGCCGGGAGGTCATCCCGGCGTCTCGCGCGGCGGCGAGGACGTAGGGCAGGCCGGCCTTCAGCGAGACCCGGACCGTCGGGATGTTGATCGAGAGCTCGAGCGCCCGCCGCGCCGTCATCCGGTCCGCGATAGTCGTTGTCGTAGTTGCGGGGCGTCCACTGCTCCTCTTCGGTCTTGGTCCCCCACTCGACGACGATCGGGGAATCCAGGAGCACGGTCGCCGGCGTCACCGGCGGGTCGACGTCGCGGCGCGCGAACGCCGCGAGATACACGAACGGCTTGAAGAGGCTGCCGGGCTGCCGGTGGGCCTGGGTCACGCGGTTGAACTGCGAGAGGCGCGTAGTCCCGTCCCCCGACGAGCGCCCGCACGTTGCCGGTCTGCGGCTCGAGCGCGATCAGCGCGCCCTGCAGCGGCGCCTGCCGTGGCGGCCGAGGCCAGGCGCTTGTACGTCTTCTCGAGGCGTCTCGAGGCCCTCCGTCACCGCGCGCTGCCCGGCCAGCTGGAGGTCGACGTCGAGCGTCGTGTAGATCTGCAGGCCTTCGGTCTGGAGCTTCTTGCCGTAACGCTCGGCGAGCTCGCCCTTGACGAAGTCGACGAAGTGCGGCGCCTTGGTCCGCTCCTCCGTCCGCGTCCGGGGCGTGAGCGGCTGCGCCGAGCGCCTCGGCCAGGGCGGCCTCGTCGATGCGGCCTTCCTCGCGCATCAGGCGGAGGATGAGATTGCGCCGCTCGCCGCGTGCGCTCGGGATTGCGGAACGGGCGAGTAGGCGTTGGGCGCGCGGATCATGCCGGCGATCGTCGCGGACTCGGCCAGGTCGAGGTCCGCGACCTCCTTGCCGAAGTAGTAGCGGGCGGCTTCGCCCGACGCCGGTGATCCCGATGGCTCCCCGCCGGCCGAGGTAGATCTCGTTCAGGTACGTCTCGAGGATCTCGTCCTTGGAGTAGCGGGCGTCGAGGATCGACGGCCATGACGGCCTCGGTCGCCTTGCGCCGGACCGTGCGCTCGGGCGAGAGGTAGAGGTTCTTGACGAGCTGCTGGGTCAGCGTCGAGCCGCCCTGCGCTCCGGCCGCCCGTGAGCGAGGCGAAGAGAGCGCCGAAGAGCCGCCGGACCGAGACGCCGGCGTGGCGATAGAAGTCGCGGTCCTCGGTCACGAGGACGGCGTCCACCAGCGAGCGCGGCGCGTCCGCGAGGCGGATGACCGTCCGATCCTCGAGCTCCGCCGAGAAGACCGAGCCCAGCCGCTCCGGCTCGAGGAAGAGCGCCGGCAGCGCTGGCCGGTCGCGTCGGCGATCGTCTTGACCTTCTTGCCCGCGACGGTCAGGCGGAACCGCAGGCCCGGCGAAGTCGTGCCCGGGATAGCGGAACGGCCGCGTGTGGATCTCGATCGCGTCCTTCTCGATGCGGTAGCGGCCCGGCCGCTCGGGGCGGCCGTCGATCTGCTGGTAGAACAGCCGCTCGAGCTTCGCCTGGAGCTCCGCGACCGAGACCGCTTCGCCCGGCCGCAGGACGTAGAGGTCCGAGTAGATGCGCGAGGGAAGGTCCCAGCGCCGTCCGTCGAACCGCGGCGACGACCCGCGTCGTGAAGTACCCGAGGACGAGCACGCCGCGCGAGGAGCAGGCCGCCGAAGACCGCCGAGGATCGGCAGGCGGTGCCGGTAGACCCAGAGCGGCAGGGAAACGAGGCGCGCGTGCGGCGGGGCCGGGGTCTCGGAAGTCACCCGCGGCGCGAGCATAACGTCATAACATCCCGGCCGGCGTGGGCGAAGAAGCAGCAAAGGCGGCCGCGCGGCGACGCGCGCGCGCCGGCCCGGGATGCCGTCGCGGTCGTCGCCTCCGCCGTCCTGTGCGTGGTCCTCGCCGGCACGGCGCTCGCCGTCGACACCCGCGGCGGCGGCGGCCTTCGACTCGCCCAAGCGGCTCGTCGCCCTTCTCGGGACGCGCCCTCGCCGCCGCGTGCCTGCTCGCTCCCGGGCCGCCGCGGTCCACGCGCGCGCGCGACCTCTGGTCCGCGAAGCCCCGCTGCTCTGCCGCGCCGCCCTCGTGCTCGGCGGCGGCCGCGCTCGGCGCTCGCCGGTGCTCGCGGCCCTGGCCTCGCCTCGCCGCGCTGATCGCGCTCGACACGCTGCGGACGATCGCGATTCTTTCGCTGCTCCTGCCGCTCGGCGCCTCGCGCGTGTTCCCGAGGGCGCGCGCGGCCCTGACGGCCGTTTTCCTCGGCGGCGGCCGCCCTCAACGCGGTCGTCGCGGTGCTCCAGGCGCGCGGGCTCTACAGCCCGTTCCAGCTCGAGACCTTCGGCGCGCGCCAGGAGACGGGCGCCTACGCCGGCAACGTCGGCTACCTCGCGATCGCTCTGGCGCTCGCGTCCGTCGTCGCGCTGGGAGTCCTGGTGAGCGCCCGCCGACCGCTCCTGCGCGGTCCTCGCGGCCGCGGCCCTCGCCGTCTTCGCGGCGGGACTGGTCGTGAACCAGAACCTGACGGCGCTCACGCGCGGTGCTCGCCGGGAGCGCGGTGCTCCTCGTCCTCCGCTTCCGCGCGCGCGCGGTCCTGCCGATCGGCGGCCGCGGTCCGCGGCCGTCGTGGTGGCCGTGCTCGCCTATCCTCCCGCTCTCCAACCGCGCGCGGGAGCTCGCGGCGGCCGCGCGCACCGGCAACTGGGACGCGCTCGTGTCGTTCCGGGGCGGCCCGTGGGCGGCCGCCGTCGAGATGACGCGCGAACGGCCGCTTCTCGGGTTCGGGCCGGGAACCTTCGGCGCCGAGTACGTGCCCGCACCGGCTCGCCGCCGAGATCCGGGCGAAGCGCCGATTCGTCAGCCCGCTGATCACGAGCTCGTACGCCGAGGCGCACAGCGACTACCTCCAGGTCGCGAGCGACGCCGGCGTCCCGGCGGCGCTCCTGGCCGTCGGGGCGGCCGGCTGCCTGCTCGCCGCGATCGCTGACCGCCGCCTGGCGGCGTCGGAGCCCCGAGGCGATCGTGCTCGCCGCCCTGCTCGCGACCGGCGCGGCCGCCGCCCTGACCTGGTTCCCGCTGCAGCGGCCGATCACGGCCGTGCCGCTCCTGCTCGCGGCGGGGCGCGCCTGGCGAGTGGCGGCCGAGCGGCCGGCGCCGACGCCGGAGGACGCCGAGCCGTGAAGCCCCTGCCGCGGCTGGCCGCGCTCGCCGCGCCTGGTGTGGCTCGCTCGCGCCGGAGCTGCCCGCGCTACCGCGGCCGAGCGCCGCATCGGCCTCGCGACCACGGCCGCGTTCCGGAGCCTCATCGATCGGGTCGACGAGCCCGGGGCCGCGGCCGAGCTCCTTCACGTCGGTCGGCATCGCGCTCGCCTCGAGCACCGGACCTGCCGGGCGACCCGCGGCCCGCGATGATCGCCGGCTCGGCCTTCCTCGTCACCGGCCAGCCCGAGCGCGCGCTCGAGACCTACCGGGAGGCGTTCGCCACCGGCGAGCGCGCCGAGATCGACCTCAACCTCGGGCCGCGCGTACATGCTCGCCGGGCCGCCGCGACAGCGGCGAGGCGGCCCTCCTGCGCGCCGGCTGGATCAGCCCCGAGATCCTCGACTCGCTCTCGCCGGCCGGTGCCGGGACCCGCTGCTCGTTCCGAGATCGCCCGGCTCTCGCCGAGAGCTCTCCGCCGGACGTCTCGTCGGAGCCGCCGCCGCTTCCTGCCGACGAACGCCGCTGAGCGCGAAACTACGGACTTTCGCCCGGTCGCGGAAGATCCGGCTCGAGTAGATCCCCCAGACGTGCAGCTTGTAGAGCAGCATCGTCTTCAGGATCGCGAGGCCGTAGCGCACCGAGGGGCCGAACGCGATCTGGGACGCCTCGTCGAAGTAGCGCGTCTCGATCGGGATCTCGCAGATCCGCAGCCCCTTCGCCATCCCCTGCGCGATGATCTCGGTGTCGAAGACGAATCCGTCGGAGTTGGCTTCGAGGTTGACCGTCTCGAGATATCGGCGCGTGTACGCCCGAAACCCGCTGTGGTACTCGGTCAGGTAGATCAGAAACGTCGCGTTCTCGATCGCCGTCAGCAGGATGTTGCCCAGGTACTTCCACTTGGGCATGCCGCCCTGGATCGGCCGGCCCCCGAGCATGCGGCTCCCGAAGGCCGCGTCGTAGCCGCCGCTCGTGAGCGCCTGCAGCAGATGCGGGATGACGGTCGGATCGTACTGGTGGTCGGGATGCACCATGACCACGACGTCGGCGCCGCGCGCGAGCGCGGTCGCGATAGCAGGTCTTCTGGTTGCCGCCGTAGCCGCGGTTACGCTCGTGGACGACCGTGTGGATCCCGAGCCGGCGGGCGATCTCGACGGTGCGGTCGCGCGAGCCGTCGTCGACGAGGATGATGTCGTCGACGTCCGCCTTCGGAACGTCGGCATACGTCCGCTCCAGGGTCTTCTCGGCGTTGTAGGCGGGCATGACGACGGCGACCCGGCGCCGATGCCGGGCTCTCAGACGCCACGGCGCGTGAGGACGACCGGCAGCGTCCGCAGCAGGATCGCGAGGTCCAGGCCGAAGGACCAGTTGTTCAAGTAAGCGAGATCGTAGCGCAGTTTGATCTCGGGCTCGGTCGAGTACTCGCCCGAGACCTGGGCGAGACCCGTCAGCCCCGGCCGCGCGGCGTGCCGCAGCGAGTAGCCGGAGACCGTCTGTCGCGAAGCGCTCGGCGAACTCGGGCCGCTCGGGCCGCGGGCCCACCAGGCTCATGTCGCCGCGCAGCACGTTCCAGAGCTGCGGGATCTCGTCGATGCGCGCCGCGCGCAGCGTCCGCCCGATGGCGGTGACCCGCGGATCGTCGGGCACGGCGAGCACCGCGCCCGTCTCGACCTCGGCGCCCTCGCGCATCGTCCGCAGCTTCCAGAGCTCGAAGGGCCGCCCGTCCCGGCCGACGCGGGTCTGCCGGTAGAACACGCCGCCCCGGGACGTCGCGCCGACGAGCAGCGCCGCGAGCGACGAGCCCCGGCGCGAGCGAGCAGCAGGGCCGCGCCGGAAGCGGCGACGTCGAACGCCCGCTTGGCGAAGGCCGCCGCGCCGCCCAGCGGGCGGACGCGCGCTTCGAGCAGCGGCAGGTCTCCCACGATGCGAAAGCGCAGCCGCCCGATCATGGTCTCGAAAGGAGACGGCCAGACGAGCAGGTCGGCGGCGAAGCCCTCGGGGATCCTCTCGGGAAGGCGGTCGCGCCAGGAAGGCGCTCTCGGGCATCAGGATCACCTCGTCGATTCGCTCCGTCTGCGCGATCTCGACGAGGTTCTCCGACCGCCCGAGCACCGGCAGTCCGTGGCCTCCGCCCTCGCCGCCGTCGCCCAGCGACACCCACCAGCTCGACGCCCGTCCAGGAGTGGCGGCGAATCGTGTCGGCGACCAGAGTGGCCGCGGGCCCGCTGCCCACGATCATCGCCCGGCGCTTCGGCTGGGGGAAGAGGCGGTCGAGCGCGGTCCGCCAGAAGCCGAGCAGCACGCCGTTCAAGAGCGACGTAGACGACGAGCACCGACCGCGGGAAACGAATACGGCTGCGCCAGAAAGTAGATCGCGGCGAGCGACAGGCAGCTCGACGAAGAGGGCCGGCAGAAGGAGCCGCAGCGAGCGGCTCGCGAAACCGCTCGTGGTCGCGGTAGAGGCCGAAGAAGGAAAGCGCGAACGCCTGGACCGCGGCGACGATCGCGATGTTGCCCGGCGTGAAACGCACGCTCTCGGCCGGCAGGAGCGCGAGCGTGCCCGGAATCGCCACGTGCCGGCGGCAGGAAGAACGCCGCGCCGAGCGAAGCGACGGCGATCGCCACGTCGCCCGCCGAACGCCACCGCCCGGAACGCGGACGGCCGGCCCGACGCCATCAGGAGCGAGCCGTCCGCGTCCAGAACGGACGACTGTGCCCGAGAAGCCCGAGGGCGACGCCGAGCGCCAGGGCTACGTTCAGCACGACGAAATAATAGAGCCTCCCGATCGCGCCCGGGAGCGCCGGGCGACATCCGCGCGAAGGCCAGCGCGAGAGCCGCGACGACGAGCGCCGCGACTCCGGCCGGCCGCCATTCGCGGCACGAAGAGCGCGGCGGCCGCCGCCGCGAGCGCGAGAAGCGGCGCGAGCCAGCGCGCCGCCTTGCGCGACGCGAAGGCGAACGTCAGCACAGGATGCCGCGCCAGCGTTCCAGAGCCAGAGCTCGCGGCGCAGGACCTGGCCGGCGCCGATCCCGATGCGCGTCCGCCGCCGAACTTCGGCGGCGACGTCCTGCGCGGCGTCCTCGCGGGCCACGGCGTCGCCGGCGAAGGCGACGCGCCGGCCCGGCCCGGGCGATGCGCGCCGGGATCAGGAAGTCGTCCATCGACGTCGTGTCCGGGAGGCAGCGGCGAGACCAGGACCCGCTCGGCCGCATAGATGCCGCCGTTGGCGCCGAGGCAGGCGCCGAGGCGGCCCTCGGCCTCCTTGAGCCGCGTCTCGCGGTCCCAGTACGCGCTCTCGGGCGTCCGCGCGGTCCCCGGCGGCCGCTTCGAAGACGAGCCGCCCGCATGCCGCGCCCACGCGCCGGGTCCTCGAGGGCCTCGACGAGCGCGGCCACGGCGCCCGGTTCGAACCGCGTGTTGGCGTCGGTGAAGACCAGGAGGTCCGCCGTGGACGCCGCGACGAGGTCGTTGAGGACGGCCGCCTTCCCGCGCCGCGTCGGAAACTCGACGACGCGACACGGACACGCCCCTCCCGAGGCCGCCGCGCGCGCGCGCTCCGCGGTCCCGTCCCGGCATCCGTCGCAGCCGATCGTGATGCGGTAGGCCGCGCCGGGGACCGCCGACTGGGCGAGGAGGTTTTCGACGCGCGCGGCGATGACCCCTTCCTCGTCCGCCGCCGAGAGGATCACTTCGACGGAGTCCGATCCGCGCGGCCGGCCGCGGATCGGGCGCCGCTTTTCGCCGCGCCGGGCCGCCATCCGGACGTCACCAGCGGCGGATACACGACGTAGGACCACAGGAAGAGCGCCAGCGCCGCGAACGCCAGGACAGCGGCGAGCGCCCTCATGCGGCGTTCCGCGCCGCCCGCGAGCGCCCGCGACGAACGCCTCGCCGATCGGGCCCCAGCCGTACTGCGCCTCGACCCGGGCGCGCGCCGCCGCGGCCTGCCGCCGCGCGGCAGGCGCGGTCGCGCGAGCAGACTGCACGGCGGCCCGGGCGAAGGCCTCGGCATCGTCGCGGCGCAGGATCTCGCTCTCGTCGGCGAACTCCAGTCCCTCGGCGCCGACCGGCGTCGACACGACCGGCACGCCCGTCGCGGCGGCCTCGAGAATCTTCAGTCGCGTCCCGCCTCCGGCGAGGAGCGGAACGACGGCCACCGCGGCTCGGAGCCAGTGCGTCCGGGCATCGCCGCCCTCGCCGGCGAACCGGACGTCCGGACCGCCGAGCCGCGACGAGGTCCGGTGGCGCCGAGCGGCCGACGATCTCGAGCGCGGGCCGCCGGCCGCTGGCGCGCCGCACGCGCGGCCAGACCTCCGAGAGGAACCATCGCACGCCGTCCGCGTTCGGCGGCCAGGAGAGGTCCCCGACGAACACGACGGTTTCGTTCGCCGGCGCGATCTCGCGCCGGAATGCGTGTCGCGAGAGGTCGACGCCGTTCGGGACGACGAGCGGCTCGGCCGCGGCCGCCGAGCGTCCGCAGCGCGCTCGGCGTCGCGCGCGGACACGCAGGAGAGCCCGGCGGCGGCGCTGCGCGAGGACGCCCTCGAGAGCGACGACCCGGCCCGCCTGCGAACCGCGCGAACCAGCGAAGCGAGCGGCGAAGCGGCCGTCGCCGTGCGTCCGCAGCCAGATCTCCGAGTCGAGGTTGTGAAAGTCGATCCAGAGCGGGCCGCGTCGCCCGCAGCGCGGCCCAGCGCGACGTGGTAGGAGTGCGCGACGATCCAGCGCGGGCGGCTCGGCGGCCGACGATCTCGCGAAGTCGCCGCGCAGCGCCCGCCGAACGGTACATGCGCTCCGAGTACGCTCCGCCCGCAACGAGGCTGCCGGCGGCGGCCGTGACCCGGCGGAAGCCGCGCGGAGCCTGCCAGATTTGCTCCGAGTCGACCCCGGCCGGCCACTCGGCCTCGTACGCGCGCTCGGGGTCGGAGAGGGTCGAAGGCCCTCACCCGGAACTCTCGTGTCAGCGCCGCCAGGAGATGGTAGTTCCGGATCGCGAGTCCGTCGCGCGACGCGTGCGGCGGACGCGGAAAGGAGGCTGAGGACGAGCGGCTTCACTTCGCTGTCGCGCGCCCGAGAGCGCCGCGCGGTAGCGCGCGCGCCGGGCGCGTCCCTGCTCGCCCGGCGTCAGAAGGGCGATCGCGTATCGAAGCGCGGCGCCGGCCGAGAGGCTGGCGCGGGACGAGCATCGCCGCCGCGGGACCGTGATGCTTGGCCGCGTAGCGGGCGAGCGAGGCATGGAGCTCGCCGAAGAGTGCGATCGCCCGCCGAGGCGCCGCCCTCGTGCACGACCTCGGCGCGCGGGCTCGAAGACCAGACTGCGGCCCATGCGCCGCCAGCGGGCGATCAGGTCCGTCTCCTCCGCGTAGAGGAAGAAGTCCTCGTCGAAACCGCCCGCCGCCTCGAAGTCGGCGCGCCGCACGAGGAGCGCCGCGCCCTTGACCGCCTCGACGAACCGTGGCCGCGCCGTGGTCCTCGCGGGTCGCCGAGTGCCCGGCGAAAGGCGGCCGGCCGCCGGAGAGAAACGCCAGGCCCGAGCTCTCGCAGAAGATCCGCCACGGCGAGGGCAGCCGCTGGATCGAGGGCTGCAGCGAGCCGTCGGGATTGGAGAGCCGGGGCGCGGCCGCCGCGGCGCCGGGAGAAGCGTCCAGGGCCGCGGCGAGCGCGTCGACGGCGCCGGGCCGCAGGTAGGCGTCGGAGTTGAGAAAGAGCAGGTACGGCCGGGTCGTTTCGCGGGCGCCCCGGTTGCAGGCCGCGCCGAATCCGCGGTTCGAGGGCTCCGAGGACGACGCGGGCGGCCGGCACGTCGGCCGCGAGATCGCGCCGCGATCCCGTCGCCGGACGCGTTGTCCACGACGAGGATCTCCGTCTCCGGCGAGGTCTCCGCGACCGCGCGCGCCGCGCGCGCGGTCTCGCTCGGGGTGCGGAAATGAACGATGACCGCTGACACACGGTGGCCCGACGGGCTGCCCACTGCCGCCAGTATAAGAAACACCCGGGGCCGGACGTCGCCGTCGTGAAAAGATTCGGGCGCCATGAAGCTCGATCAAGTCGTGAAGACGTCCCGCAAGCTCTCCCGCCCGTTTCGCGTCGAGAACGGGAGCAGGTTCCGGCTCGCGAAGGTCGATCCGAACGACACGCTCTGGCTGACCGACAAGGACAAGCCGCGAGCGCGCGAGGCGCTCGAGACGGGAGTCGACGCCCTGGACGAGCTCCAGGAGATGCTCTACGCCCAGGATCGCTGGGCCGTGCTCCTCATCTTTCAGGCGATGGACGCGGCCGGCAAGGACAGCGTCATCGAGCACGTCATGTCCGGCGTGAATCCGCAGGGCTGCCAGGTGGAGTCCTTCAAGGCGCCCTCCGAAGAGGAGCTCGACCACGACTTCCTCTGGCGCTGCGTGGAGAGGCTGCCCGAGCGGGGCCGCATCGGGATCTTCAACCGTTCGTACTACGAGGAAGTCCTCATCGTCCGCGTCCATCCGGAGATCCTCGCGAGGCAGAAGCTCCCGGCCTCGCTGGTCACGAAGGCCCTCTGGCAGGAGCGCTTCAAGGACATCCGGGCCTTCGAGCGATACCTCGGCCGGAACGGCGTCCTCATCCGGAAGTTCTTCCTGCACGTGTCGCGGGAGGAACAGAAACGCCGGTTCCTGGCCCGCCTCGACAGACCCGAGAAGAACTGGAAGTTCTCGGCGGCCGACGTCCGGGAACGGGCCTACTGGAAGGACTACATGGCGGCCTACGAGGACATGATCCGCCACACGGCAACCGCGAACGCGCCCTGGTACGTCGTGCCCGCCGACAACAAATGGTTCACGCGGCTCGTTGTCGCGGCCGCCGTGGTCGATGCGCTCGACTCCCTCCACCTCCACTACCCCGTCGTCTCGCGGGAGACCCGGAAGGAGCTCGCCGCGGCGCGCCGGGAGCTGCTGGCCGAGAAGTAACGGCCTCCGCCGGAAAGAAAAAGGCCCCGGCTTGCGCCGGGGCCTTCGAAATCGAATCGGGAACGTGGGATCAGTACATGCCGCCCATGCCGCCCGGCATTCCGCCGCCGCGCCGCCGGCTTCTCCTTCTCCTTGATCTCGGAGACGAGCGCCTCGGTCGTCAGCATCAGGCCGGCCACCGACGCCGCGTTCTGCAGCGCGTTCTTGGTGACCTTCGTCGGGTCGATGATGCCCGCCTTGAGCATGTCCTCGACCTTCTCGGTCGTTGGCGTTGAAGCCGTAGTTGCCGCCCTTGGCCTTGAGCTCGTTGATGACGACCGAGCCTTCGGCGCCGGCGTTCTGAACGATCTGGCGGGTCGGCTCCTCGAGCGCGCGGACCACGATCCGGGCGCCGATCTTCTCGTCGCCCGACAGGTCCTTGGCCCGCTTCTCGACCGCGTCGATCGCAGCGGAGCAGCGCCACGCCGCCGCCGGGGACGATCCCCTCTTCGACGGCCGCCTTGGTCGCGTGCATCGCGTCCTCGACGCGGGCCTTCTTCTCCTTCATCTCGGTCTCGGTCGCGGCGCCGACCTTGATGACGGCCACGCCGCCGACGAGCTTCGCCAGCCGCTCCTGCAGCTTCTCGCGGTCGTAGTCCGACGTCGTTTCGTCGATCTGCGCCCGGATCTGCTTGACGCGGCCCTGGATGGCGTCCTTCTTGCCCTTCGAGCGGTCATCCACGACGACGGTCGTGTTGTCCTTGTCGACGGTGACCTTCTTCGCGTCGCCGAGGTCCTCCCACTTGACGTTCTCGAGCTTGATGCCGAGGTCCTCGGAGATGAGCTTGCCGCCGGTCAGGATCCCGATGTCCTCGAGCATGGCCTTGCGGCGGTCGCCGAAGCCCGGCGCCTTGACGGCGCAGACCTGGAGCGTGCCGCGGAGCTTGTTGACGACGAGCGTCGCGAGCGCCTCGCCCTCGACTTCCTCGGCGATGATCAGGAGGGGCTTGCCCTGCTTGGCGATCTGCTCGAGGATCGGGAGGAGATCCTTCATGTTCGAGATCTTCTTCTCGAAGAGGAGAACCTTGGCGTTCTCCATGACGCACTCCATCCGCTCCGCGTCGGTGATGAAGTACGGGGAGAGGTAGCCGCGGTCGAACTGCATGCCCTCGACGACCTCGAGGGTCGTCTCCAGGCCGCGGGCCTCCTCGACCGTGATCACGCCGTCCTTGCCGACCTTGTCCATCGCCTCGGCGATGATCTTGCCGATCTCCGAGTCGTTGTTGGCCGAGATCGTGCCGACGTGCGCGATGTCCTTGCCCTCGACCGGCTTGGAGAGCTTGTCGAGCGACTCGACGGCGGCCTTGACGGCGGCGTCGATGCCGCGCTTGAGCTCCATCGGGTTGGCGCCGGCGGTGACGTTCTTGATGCCCTCGCGGTAGATCGCCTGGGCGAGAACCGTCGCCGTGGTCGTGCCGTCGCCGGCGACGTCGGAGGTCTTCGAAGCGACCTCGCGGACCATCTGGGCGCCCATGTTCTCGAGCGAATCCTGGAGCTCGATCTCCTTGGCGACGGTGACGCCGTCCTTGGTGACCGTGGGGGAGCCGAACTTCTTCTCGATGACGACGTTGCGGCCCCTGGGGCCGAGCGTCACCTTGACGGCGTCCGCGAGCTTGTTGACGCCGTGGAGGACGCGCTGGCGCGCTTCCTCGCCGTAGATGATCGTTTTCGCTGCCATGTGTGCGTTCTCCTTACTTCTCGACGACCGCGAGCACTTCGTCCTCGCGGAGGATCAGGTGCTCGACTTCGTCGATCTTGATTTCGGTGCCGGCGTACTTGCCGATGAGGATGCGGTCGCCCTTCTTGACGTCGAGGGGGAACTGCTTGCCTTCCTCGTTCACCTTGCCCTTGCCGACGGCGACGACCTCCGCCTCCATCGGCTTCTCTTTGGCGGTATCGGGGATGATGATGCCGCCCCGCTTCTTCTCGCCTTCCTCCAGACGCTTGACCAGGATCCGATCGTAAAGTGGCCGAATCTTCATGAAACTTCCTCCTGTGAAGTTGGTTTGCCTCTTTCGGGTCCCGACGCACCCGGGGAGAGCGCATCGGAACGGAGGCGGATATTAGCACTCGTCTCTGTAGAGTGCTAGTAGCAGAGCGTGGACAGCCGCAAAGCTTTGATTTAGAGTGGTTTAGACGATGAACGCCCTTTCCGGAGCGAACGTCCTGGTGACGGGCGGGCTGGGCTTCATCGGCTCCAATCTGGCCGCCCGCCTGCTCGCCGGCGGCGCGACGGTCACGCTCTGCGACGCGATGATCGAGGGCTACGGCGGCAACCCGGCCAACATCGCCGAGATCCGCGGCCGAGTCGAGGTCGACACCTCGGACGTGCGCGACGCCGCGGCCATGGAGCGCCTCGTCGACGGACGGGACATCGTCTTCCATCTCGCGGCCCAGGTCTCGCACGTGATGTCGCTGTCGAACCCGTACCCCGACATCGACATCAACATCAAGGGCACGGCCGTCGTGCTGGAGGCCTGCCGCAAGAAGAACCCGCGCGCCGTCGATCGTCCGCTCGGGCACGCGCGGCCAGTACGGCCCCGCGGTGAAGCTGCCGGTCTCCGAGGAGACGCCTTCGGATCCGCGCGGCATCTACGAGATCTCCCAGCTCTCCTCGGAGATGATCTGCCGGACCTACACCCGCATCCACGGCATCCGCACCGTGCCCCTGCGGCTGACCAACGTCTACGGCCCCCGCGCCCAGATGCGCCACTCGCAGTTCGGCGTCGTGAACTGGTTCGTGCGCCTCGCGCTCGAGGGGCGGCCCATCCCGATCTTCGGGACGGGGAAGATCCTGCGCGACTTTCTCTACGTCGACGATTGCGTCGAGGCCCTCGTCGCCGCCGCCGACCTCCCCCGCCGCCGTCGGAGAGATCCTCAACGTCGGACACGACCGTCCCTCCACCTTTCTCGAGGTCGCGGAGCTGCTCCGGGAGATCGTGCCCGGCACGCGGATCGAGTTCACCGAGTTCACGCCCGAGCGCAAGGCGCAGGAGCCCGGCGACTTCGTTTCCGACATCACGAAGATCCGGCGGCTCCTCGGCTGGGAGCCGAAGACCGGACTGCGCGAGGGCCTTGCGCGCACCGTCGACTTCTATCGCGACGCGGCGCGCGGAGTACTTCTGAGAGCGGCCGCGAGGCCGATCCGGTAAGCTAGCCGCAGTCCATGATCTCCGTCCATCCGACCGCACTCGTCGCCTCGAAGGCGATCGGGGACGGCACGCGCATCTGGGCGTTCGTCAACATCCTCGCCGGAGCCCGCATCGGCCGCGACTGCAACATCTGCGACCGCTGCTTCATCGAGAACGACGTCGTGCTCGGCGACCGCGTCACCGTCAAGTGCGGCGTCTCGCTCTACGACGCGCTGACCCTCGAGGACGACGTCTTCGTCGGGCCCGACGTGACGTTCTCGAACGATCCCCGCCCGCGCAGCGGCCGGCACCTCGCGCGAGTACCCTCGCACCGTCGTCCGCGAGGGAGCGAGCCTCGGGGCCGGCGGCGATCCTCCTGCCCGGCGTGACGATCGGCCGCTTCGCGATGGTCGGCGCGGGGTCGCTCGTGACGCGGGACGTCGCCGACTTCGCCCTGGTCTACGGCTCGCCGGCCCAGGTTCACGGCCACGTCTGCCGCTGCGGCGCGACGCTGCGCTTCGAGAACGGAAGCGCCGCGCGCGTGCGCCTGCGGTCGGCGCTACGAGCGCGGCCCCGACGGCGCCGTGACCGAGACGGCGTGAGCGTGACCGCGGGAGTCGGCCGTTCGTGTCCCCTTCGGCGCCCTGGCCCTCGACTACCGGGAGAAACGCGCGGCGATCGACGCGGCCATCGCCCGGGTCCTCGAACGCGGCTGGTTCGTCCTCGGGGAAGAGGTCGCCGCCTTCGAGAGCTGCCTTCGCGAAGTTCCTCGGCGTCTCCCACGTCGTCGGCTGCGCCAACGGCACCGAGGCCATCGCGCTGGCTCTGCGGGCCCTCGGAGCCGGCCCGGAGGACGAGGTCGTTCTTCCCGCGAACACCTGCGGACCGACGCTCGCGGGCGTGCGGATGGCCGGCGCCCGCGCCCGTCCTCGCCGACGTCGACGCGGACACGCTGACGCTCGATGCCGCGAACGCCGAGAAGGTCCTCACGCCCGCGACGCGCGTTCCTGCTCCCCGTCCATCTCTACGGAGGGCTCGCGGACCTTCGCCGGCCTGCGTTGCGCTCGCGGATGCGACGGAAGCTGACGCTCGTCGAGGACTGCGCGCAGAGCCACGGCGCCCTTCTCCAGGGCCGCGCGGCGGGCTCGTTCGGAAGAACCGCGGCCTTCTCTTTCTACCCCTCCAAGAATCTCGGCGCCTACGGGGACGGCGGCGCCGTGGCGACCAACGACGCCGAGACCGGCCGGCCGGCTCCGGCAGCTTCGCCAGTACGGCTGGAGCCGCCGCGACTTCGCGGAGACGCGAGGGCTGGAACTCGCGGCTCGACGAGCTCCAGGCGGCCATCCTCGCGGCGAAGCTGCCCTTCGCTCGCGAGCGAGAACGCCCGCCGCCTCGAGATCGCGAACCGTTACGACGCCGCCTTCGCCGAGCTTCCTCTGCGCCTCGTCTGGCGACGCGCCCGGGCTCGGTCCCGGCCCGCCACCTCTATCCCGGTCCGAACGGAGAAGCGGGAGGCGCTCCGCGAGCACCTGTCGGCGCGCGGCGTCGAGACGGCCGTCCACTACCCCGTCCCGCTCCACCTTCAGCCCGCGTACGCGTTTCTCGGCGGGAAGAAGGGAGACTTCCCCGTTTCCGAGAACGCCTGCGAGACCGTCGTCTCCCTGCCGCTCTACGCCGCGCTCACGGACGCGCAGGTCGAAGCCGTGATGCGCCGCGGTGGCGTCGTTCTTCGAGAAGAAGCGCATGACCGCGAGCTCGTCTCGGTCGTCGTTCCCGTCTACTTCAACGCCGAGAGCCTGCCGAAGCTCGCGGCCCGCCTGCGGACGATCGCCGAGACCGCGGACTGGGACATGGAGGTCGTCCTCGTCGACGACGGCTCGCAGGACGGCTCGTGGGAGCGCATCGAGGAGATCGCCCGGGCGTGGCCGCGGGCGCGGGGTCTCCGCCTGACCCGCAACTTCGGATCGCAGATGGCGATCACCGCCGGCCTCGCCGATGCGAAGGGGGCGGCGGCGGCCGTCCTCTCCGCGGACCTGCAGGAGCCTCCCGAGCTGTCTGCCGGGCATGGTCGCGGCCTGGCGGCAGGGAGCCACCGCCGTCCTCGCGGTGCGGAAGAGCCGCCCGGAAGGCTGGACCACGCGGGCGGCGGCCGGCTTCTACTACCGCACGCTGCGACGGCTGGCTTTCGAGCAGATGCCCTCGGGCGGATTCGACTGCTTTCTCATCGGCCGGCCGGCGATCGACTTCCTCGTCGAGAGCCGGGAGATCCACACGTCGCTGCCCGGGCCTGCTTCTCTGGGGCGGCTTCTCGACGGCGCTCGTGCCCTACGACCGCGCCGCGCGCGAGGAGGGAGAATCGCGCTGGACGTTCGGCAAGAAGCTCAAGTACTTCGTCGACGCCGTCGTGTCCTTCTCCTACGCGCCGCTGCGCTGGATGTCGTTCGGCGGAGCGCTCCTCGCCGCGATCGCCTTCGCCTACGCCGTCTTTCTCGTCGTCTACAAGCTCCTCCACGGCCAGTCGATCGCGGGCTGGACCTCGCTGATGGTCGCCGTCGCGTTCTTCTCCGGCGTCCAGCTCCTCTGCGTCGGCATCCTCGGCGAGTACCTCTGGCGGACGCTCGATGCGGCCCGGGCGCGGAAGGGCTTCCTCGTGCGAGACCGCACGTCCGAATGAGCCCCGCGCCCTAGAGCGAACGCGAGAACAGCCTCGGCGACCCGATCCACCTCGCTCTCGGTGAGCTCGGCGAACATCGGAAGCGCGAGGACTTCTCTCGCCGCGCGCTCCGCCTGGGGAAACTGCCCCTCGCGCCCGCCGAGGGCGGCGAAACACTTCTGCAGGTGGAGCGGCACCGGGTAGAACACCGAGCGTCCCGATCCCGCGCTCGGCGAGGCGCTTCTTCACGCCGTCGCGGTCCGCCACGCGCACGACGTACTGGTGGTAGACGTGGCGGCGCCCGGGAGCCTCGACGGGCAGGGTCAGGCGGCCCGCCGCCGCGGCGTCGGCGAAGAGCTCGCCGTAACGTTTCGCGATCGCGCGGCGGCGCTCGATCCAGCCGTCGAGGCGCGGGAGCTTCGCCGAGAGCACCGCGGCCTGCAGGGCGTCCATCCGGAAGTTGCCGCCGACCCGGTCGTGGAAGTACGTCGCCGTCGAGCCGTGGACGCGCAGGCTCTTCACGAGGGCCGCCAGGGCGTCGTCGTCGGTCGCGACGGCGCCGGCGTCGCCCGCGGCGCCCGAGGTTCTTGGTCGGATAGAACGAGAACGCGCCGAGCGTCCCGAGCGTGCCCGCCGGCCGTCCCCCGTGGGTCGCGCCGATCGCCTGGCAGGCGTCCTCGAGCACCGGGATTCCGCGGCGCCGCGCGATCTCGAGGATCGGATCCATGTCCGCGGTCTGGCCGTAGAGATGGACGGGCTGGATCGCCTTCGTGCGCGGCGTGATGGCGCGCTCCAGGCGCGACGGATCCAGGTTGAACGTCGCGGCGTCGATGTCGACGAAGACCGGCGTGGCCCCGAGGCGGGCCACGGCTCCGGCCGAGGCGAAGAAGGAGAAGGGCGAGGTGACGACCTCGTCGCCCGGCCCGACGCCGAGGGCCATGAGCGCGACGAGCAGCGCGTCCGTTCCCGACGCGACGCCGAGGACGTGGCGGACCCCGAGCCTGTCGGCGAGGGCCCTCTCGAACGCCTCGTTCGCGGGACCGAGCACGAAGCGGCCCGAAGCGAACACGTCCGCGACGGCCTGCGCGATGCCCGCGCCGGAGCTCCTCGTCGTAGCGCGTCAGGTCGAGGATCGGGATCGGCCGCGCGGGCGAGCTCACGGCGGGGATTCTATCGGGGCGCCGCCGGCCGCGAGGCCGGCGTCGCCGCAGAAGGTGCGCCGTGAACCCGTCGACGCGGTCGTCCGGCAGGAACCGCAGCCGGGCGCCCTCGACGAACGGCGCCAGACCCGGGAGCGGCTCGATCGGCGCCGGCGCGAGGCCGCGGCACGCGCGCGCAGACGCGCTCGACGACCCGCTCGTTCTCCTCGGGCTCGAGGCTGCACGTCGAGTAGAGCAGCCAGCCGCCGGGCGCGAGGAGCGCCGCCGCCGCCGCGAGCCAGCGCTCCTGCCTCGCGGCCAGCCGCTCGATCGCTTCCGGCGTCACGCGGTAGCGGATCTCGGGATTCTTGCGGAGCGTTCCGGTCCCGCTGCAGGGCGCGTCGAGAAGGACCCGGTCGAACCGTCCCGCCGGAAGCGGCAGGGACTCGAGATCGGCGGCCGACCGGCCGCGCCGCCGCCTCCAGCCGGCGCGCGTTCTCGGCGACGCGGCGCAGGCGCCGCGGAGCGAAACGTCCAGCGCGAGCGTCACGCGCGCGCGCCCGTGCGCGAGCGCCGACATCGACTTGCCTCCCGGCGCGGCGGCGAGGTCGACGAGGAGCTCTCCCGGAGGCAGGAGCAGCGGCAGGACCTGCGCGCCCAGATCCTGGACGCTGAAGTGTCCGTCGCGGAAGAGGCGGTGAGCGCAGGGGATTCCCCGCCACCGCCGTCAGGCCCAGCGGCGTCAGCGGCGAGCGCACGGCCTCGACGCCTTCGGCGGCGAGCGCCGAGACGAGAGCGTCCCGCGTCGTGCGCCGCGGGATTCGCGAGCAGGTCGAGCCGCGGGGGCGCGTTGTCGGCGGCGAGCATGCGCCGCGTCGCCTCCGGCCCGAAGCGGGCCAGCCAGCGCTCGACGAGAAAGGCGGGATGCGAGTAAGAACCGCGCGAGCGCGTCGGCGGACGCATCGGCCGCGCGGCTCGACCGGAGCCGGCAGGAGCAGGATTCCGCGCAGGACGCCGTTGACGAGCTTCGAGGCGCCTTCCCCGCCGCTCGCGCGGGCGTGCGTGACGGCCTCGCTCACGGCGGCGTACGGCGGGATCCGGTCGAGATGCCGGAGCTGGTAGAGCGCCACCTCCAGGATCTCGCGCAGATTCGGCGCGAGCTTCTGCAGGGGGATCCGGCTGACGGCGGCAATCTCGGCGTCGAGGCTCGCCTTCCAGCGCAGGACGCCGAGGACCAGCTCCCGCAGAAGATCCGCGTCCGGCGGCGAAAGCCCGCGCGAGAGCTCGCCGACGAGCGGCGCCGCCGGCCGGCCGCTCTCGAGGACCTTGCGCAGCGCCTCGACCGCGCGCACTCGGGCGCCGTCGGCCGCGCGCGCCGGCCGCCCGCCGGCTCGACGGCTGTCACGACCCGCCTTCATCGAGGCGGATCCCGAAGCGGCCGGGCAGCCTTGCCGCGCGAGCGAACTCGGCCCCGGTCACCGGCTTCCGCCCGGCGCGCTGCAGGCGCGCGATCGCGCACGGCCGTTCCTCCGCCCGCGGCGGCGACGAGCTCGTCCGCGCCGCGAGGTCGAAGGAGCCGGGCGGAGCGGCCGAGCGGCTCGTCGCGGCGCTCGTCCGCGTCGAGGATCTTGACGCGCTCGCCTTCGAGGAAAGTGTAGAGGCCGGGCCAGGGCGTGAACGCCCGAAGCCGCCGCACGATCTCCGCCGCCGGCCGCTCCCAGTCGACGAGCGCGTCCTCGCGCCGGATCGGCCGGCAGATGCGTCGGCTCGCCCTCCTGCGGCCGCGGAGCCAGCCGGCCGGCGGCGAGGCCCTCGAGCGTCTCGACGAGAAGCTCGCCACCGAGCCGCGCGAGCCGCTCCGAGAGCTCGCCCGCCGTCTCCCGCTCGCCGATGGCGCACGCGGCGCTCGAGATAGACCGGCCCCGTGTCCAGGCCTTCCTCCATGCGCATCGTGGCGACGCCCGTCTCGGCGTCGCCGGCGAGGATCGCCGCCTGGATCGGGCGACGCGCCGCGCCAGCGCGGAAGCAGCGACGCGTGGACGTTGACGCAGCCCGAGGCGCGGAAGCGCGAGGATCTCGGCCGGCAGGATCCGGCCGTAGGCGACGACCGCGATCGCCTCCGGCCGCGCCTCGCGAAGGCGCGCGACGAAGCTCGGCGTTCGCCTTGCACCGTCTCCGGCTTCTCCGTCGGGATGCCCGCGCGACGCCGGCGAGGGCCGCGACGGCCGACGGCCGCGGCTCGGCGTGCCGGCCCACCGGCCGGTCGGGCTGCGTGACGACGAGCGGCACGTCGACGCCCGCGTCGAGCAGCGCCTGGAGAGACGCCGCCGCGAAGTCCGGCGTTCCGAAGAACACGGTGCGAGGGAACCGGTCGGCCGTCACGCGTCGAAGGCCGCGGATCAGGCCAGCGGCTTCTCCGCCGGGCTCGCGGCGTCGCTCGGGTGCGTGGCCGCCGGCGGGCGCCGGCGTTTCGGCGGCGGGCGTCGGATGCCGCAGCCTCCAGAGCCGCCGGGCGGCGATCGCGCCGATCGCGCCGAAGAAGACGAGGGCGAGGCCGTTGATGATGCCGAAGACGGCCCAGACGCGCGGCCACGCGTTGGCGTGGCCGAAGAGGAACACCGAAAGGAACAGGACGAAGGCGAAGAGCGCGACGACGATCGTCCGCCGCTGCTCGTGCTCCGCGTTCCAGGGCGGATCGAGGAACCCCAGGCCCTTCGCCAGGCGATAGATCAGCCACGTCGCGAACGGCGCGACGAGCATCGCCACGAGAGCAAGCATCATCGGGCGGCTCATCGCGGCTGCCGGTCCACTTCTTCGAAGTAGTCCTCGGCCACGAGCACCTCGCGGGGCTTGGATCCCCGCGGCGGCCCGAGAAGGCCGTCGCGGGACATCATGTCGATGAGCTTGCCGGCGCGCGAGAACCCGACGCCCATGCGGCGCTGGAGGAACGAGATCGACGCCATCTTCTCGCGCACGACCAGGCGCGCGGCCTCGTCGTACAGCGGATCGGTCTCGTCGCCCGCGTCGTCGCGCTGCACGGCCTCGGCGCGATCCTTGGTGATCTCCTCGTCGAAGTGCGGCCGGGCCTGCTTCTTGAGGAACTTCATGAGGGCCGCGGTCTCCTGCACCGAGACGTACGCGCCGTGGACGCGCTTCAGCCGGGAGGTGCCCGGCGGCAGGAAGAGCATGTCGCCGCGGCCGAGCAGCCGCTCCGCGCCGTTGCCGTCGAGGATGACGCGGGAATCGATCTTGGAGGAGACCTTGAAGGCGATGCGCGAGGGCAGGTTCGCCTTGATGACGCCCGTCAGGACGTCCACCGAGGGACGCTGCGTCGCGACGACCAGGTGGATGCCGACGGCGCGGGCCTTCTGGGCGATGCGCACGACGGCCTCTTCGACGTCCTTGGGCGCGGTCATCATGAGGTCGGCCAGCTCGTCGATGATGATCACGATGAGAGGCATCGGCTCGAGCTTGAGCTCGGGATCCTCGGGGTGCTGCGCGCGCACGCGGGCGACGGCCTCGGGATCCTGGATCGCCGCGTTGTACTGCTCGGCGTTGCGGACCTGGCCGAAGCTCGAGAGCGTCTGGAACCGCTCCTCCATCGTGGCGACCGCCCACTTCAGGGCGTTCGAGGCCTTCCTCGGGTCGGTGATGATGGGCGTGGCCAGGTGCGGGAGGTTCTCGTACATCTCGAGCTCGACCATCTTCGGGTCGATGAGGATGAGCTTCACCTGGTCCGGCCGCGCCTTGTAGACGATCGACGTGATCAGGGCGTTGATGCCGACGCTCTTGCCCGAGCCCGTCGTGCCGGCGATCAGGAGATGCGGCATCGCCCGCAGGTCGTCCACGACGGGCTCGCCGTGGATGTCCTTGCCGAGCGCGAGCGTCAGCAGCGAGCGCGAGCTCTGGAAGCGTTCCGACTCGAGGACGTCGCGGATCGCGATGATCTTCGCCGCCGCCGGGGTTGGGAACCTCGATGCCGACGCTCGCCCGGCCGGGCAGGCGCTCGACGCGGATCGACTCGGCCGAGAGCGCGAGCGCCAGGTCCTCCGAGAGCCCCATGACCTGGTTGACCTTGATGCCCGCCGCCGGCCGGAACTCGTACGTCGTGACGACGGGCCCGGGGTGGTACTCGGCGACCTCGCCTTCCACGTCGAACTCGGCGCACTTCGCGGCGATCTGCCGGCCCGTCTCGGCGAGCGCCCGGCGGTCGATCGCCTCGGCCTGCTGCCGCTTCTCGAGAAGCGAGACCGGCGGATACGTGTAGCCGGAGACCGTCAGCGGCAGGCTCTGCTGGGCGTCCTTCTCGGGCTTCTTCTTCGGCGCCGGACGCCGGGCCCGGCGGCTTCGCGCGGCGCGGCGACCGGTCCGGCGCCGCGGCGACCGTCGTCTTCGGATCGAGAACCTTCCCGGGCCCGGCAGCTCGCGAACGATCGGCGGCGCGTCCTCGGCGGCGAACGGAATCTCGTCGAGCGAGATCTCGTCTTTCCTCGCCTTCTCGAGGTGCTTGGTGACGACCGTTCTCCGCAGCCGCTCCTTGGTCCGGCGGTCCCGGCTGCGCGCCCACCCGACCGTCAGGCGCGAGAGCAGGCCCGCGAATCGCACCCGGAGCTTCAGGAAGACGTCGCCCAGCGAGACCTGGGTCGCGAGAGGCACGGCGAGGAGGACGAGCGTCGCGGCGACGAGCACGGCGCCCGTCGTGCCGATGCGCCCCCGGAAGGCGTCGGCGAGCGCCCGGCCGACGATGCCGCCGGTCTCGGCCTCTTCGCCGTACAGCTGGCGCCGCCCGAGGGCCAGCGAGAGAAGCATCGGCAGCGAAAAGAGCAGGAGCGCCGATCCCGGCGGCCTTGGAGGCCGGGTTGGGCAGCGGGCCGTGCCCAGAACCGCCGCCATCCGAGCACCAGGACGAGGCCGGTCACGCCCCAGGCCGCCAGGCCGAAGAGGGCGTAGAGCGCCGTGGCGAGCGAGGCGCCGAAACCGCCGATCCAGTTGTTCGGGTTGGCCGCCTCTCCGCCGGCGGTCCAGGAAAAGATGTTGGGGTCGCGGGGGTCGAAGGAGAGCAGCGCCAGCGCCGCGAGCAGGCCCGCGAGCAGCAAGACGACACCGATCGCCTCACCGGCGAGGCGGCTCTTCCAGAAGGACCCTTCGCTCAATCCGTACCATTATGAGGGCGAAACGGCGAAACGGCTAGGCGGACGCGGGCGCGACGAGCGTTCGCGCGAAGGATCGTCGCGCGGAGCGGCGCTCGATGCCCGAATCTTCCGGGCTTCCGACGCGGGTCGGAGCCTCCGGAAGCCGCGACAGAAGTTTAGCAAGTGGAGGTCGGACTGCGCTCGATGAGGTATAGAAGACCGTGCCCTCGGATCGCCGTCGCATCCTGTTTCTCTGCACCGGCAACGCCGCGCGCAGCCAGATGGCCGAGGCGCTCGCCCGCCTCGACTACGGCGACCTGCTGGATCCGGTCTCGGCCGGCTCGCGTCCGGCGGGGTTCGTGCATCCGCTCGCGATCCACGCGATCGAGGAGCTCGGCGTCCGCTATGGACAATGCGCGCTCCAAGTCCGCCGAGGAATTCCTCGAGGAGCCGTTCGACCTCGTCGTCACCGTCTGCGACTCGGCCGCCGCCGACTGCCCGACGTGGCCGAACGCCCGCCACCTCGTGAACTGGTCGATCGAGGACCCGAGCTTCGTCCGCGGCAGCGAGGAGGAGCGCGCGGAGGCCTTCCGCGCGACGCGGGACGAGCTGCGCCGCCGCATCGACTCCCTGATGGAGGCGCTCCGCCGCTCGCATCCCAAGCGCGCGGACGCCGAGCTGCTGACCGAGGGCGCGGCCCTCCTCGCGGACGTCATGGCCGTCGCACGGCTTCAAGCGGCAGGAGATCCGCGAGGAGAAGATCGAGGGCCGCGCCGACGGCGACGACACGCTTCGCGAGACGGGGCCGGGCCCTCGAGCTCCGCGTCCGCAGCGGAGTGACGATCGCGGCCTACGCCGCGGGCGGCCGCCAGCTCCTCCATCCCGACTACATGGAACGGCTCGGCGTCGCCGGCCTGATGCGCTACCCGGGCCTCTCGAAGGATCCCGCTCGATGCCTTCCGCCGCCTGCGCGCCGACCTGATCCGGTTCGGCCGGCCGTTTCTGACGGGCGACGGGCTCAAGCAATTCGCGCGTCTCGCAGCGGCCGCCGAAGGAGTCCGGACCCGCCAAGTCCGCCTAGAGGAAAAGTCGCCCGGTGACCCGCCGCGTTTCCAACCCGCCCAACCCCTGGCAATCCGTACACGCCGAGTGGCTCGGCGAGCCGCCCGCCGCGGAGCTCGAGGTCTACGAGGAAGAGGCGAAGTCGATCATCTCGGAGAACCAGAGTCCCGACGTCGGCTTCCGCTTCAGCGTGAACCCGTACCGCGGATGTTTTCATGCGTGCGCGTACTGCCTGGGAGGAGACACACCGATCCTCATGGGCGACGGGCGCACCCGCGAGCTGAAGGACGTTCGCATCGGAGACGAGGTCTACGGAACGAAGCTCGTCGGCCGATACCGCCGTTACGTCAAGACACAGGTGCTCCATCACTGGCGCCGGCTGGAGGCCGCGTATCGGATCGAGCTCGAAGATGGAACGACGCTCGTCGCGAGCGCCGATCATCGCTTTCTGACGGAGCGTGGCTGGAAGTACGTCGCGCCGGGACAACGTCGGCAGCGGCCCCACCTGACGCCCAACAATTCACTGCTCGGCGTAGGGGCTTTCGCACGGCCGGCCGACGAGACCGATCGACTATCGAACCGGCTATCTCTGCGGCATGGTGCGGGGCGACGCCCTCGTCGGCTCCTATTCCGTACGGCGGCCGCAGGCGTGCGGTGGACGAGCAGCACCATTTCCGTCTGGCGCTCGTCGACCTCGAAGCTCTCGGGCGGACGCGCCGATATCTTCAGGACGTTCGCCGATCGAAGCCCGAGAGTTCCTGTTTCCAGGCGGCCGCCGACTCGCGGAAGGAGCTTCGGGGGATCCGCACGAGCGCCCGTGCAAACGTCGATGCCATACGCAGGATCATCGAGTGGCCGTCCGTCACCCGACGACCGATTGGCACCGAGGCTTTCTCGCCGGCATCTTCGACGCCGAGGGAAGCTACAGCCGCGGCATCTTGCGCATCTGCAACACGGACTCCAGGATCATCGAGAGGATCGCCGAGGGGCTGCGGCTCTTCGGCTTCGACTTCGTCGTCGAGAGACAGTCCGCGGGAGAAACCTGTCCGCGTCGTCCGGGTGCGGCGCGGACTCCGCGAGCACCTGCGCTTCTTTCATACGGTCGGTCCGGCGATCACCCGCAAGCTCGACATCGCGGGTCAGGCCCTGAAGAGCCAGGCCCGGCTCCGGGTCGCGTCGGTCGCGCCGCTGGGAGTCGAGCTTCCCCTCTTCGACATCACGACGGGAACCGGCGACTTCATCGCGAACGGCGTGGTCAGTCACAACTGCTATGCCCGCCCGACCCATCAGTACCTCGGCTGGGGCGCGGGCACCGACTTCGACCGCAAGATCGTCGTCAAGGTCAACGCGCCGGAGCTCCTCCGCCGGGAGTTGTCGCGGCGCTCCTGGAAGGGCGAGACGCTCGTCTTCTCGGGCGTCACCGACTGCTATCAACCCCTCGAGGCGGTCTACGGCATCACGCGGCGGTGTCTCGAGGTTTGCGCCGAGTTCCGCAATCCCGTCGGCATCGTGACGAAGGGAGCGCTGGTTCGTCGCGACGTCGACATCCTCTCGCGTCTGACCCGCGAATCCGCGGCCGTGGTCTACGTCAGCGTGCCCTTCGCCGACGACGCCGTCGGGCGGGCGATCGAGCCCAACGCGAGCCTGCCCTCCCAGAGGATCGAGACCATCGCCCGCCTCTCCGAGGCGGGCATCCGCACGGGAGTCTCGGTCGCGCCCGTGATCCCCGGCCTGAACGACAGCGACATCGCGGCGGTGCTCTCGCGCGCCCGCGCGGCCGGGGCCCGCAGCGCCTTCCTCACGCTGCTCCGCCTTCCCGCCGAGGTCCTTCCCGTCTTCGAGGAGCGACTCGGCCGAAGCCTTCCCCGACCGGGCGGCGCGCGTCTGGTCGAACCTGGAGCAGACACGCGGCGGAAAAAGAACGAATCGCGGTTCGGCGCGCGCATGGAGGGAGTCGGACCGCGCTGGGCCGCGATCGAGAGCCTCTTCGAGATCGAGTGCCGCCGGCTCGGAATCAACCAGGGGCCGGACGAGGAGAGAGCCGCGCACGAGCACCTTCCGCCGGCCGGCCGGCCCGGCAGCGCGGACTCTTCGACGGCGCCTGAGTTGACCGCGCGATGGCCGACCTCGAGCCTCTCCGCCGCCACTTCCGGGAGGCGCTCGCGTCGGACCCGGCCGGGGCGTACCGCGATTGGTTCCGCGCGCAGGAAGAGCTTCGCGCCGAGCGGCGAGTCGGACGTCTCGCGGGCGCTCGCCGACGATCTCTGGGAGCGGCTGCCGGCGCTCGCCGTTCGCTCGGCCGGAGCGCCGCGCCCGTTTCCTGCACAACGCCGCGGTCTTCTACGGGAGCCCCGGGCCCGCCGCCGACCTCGAGCGCGCGCGCCGACTCTTCGCCGAGGCGCTCGGCCACTTCGCCGGAGGACCCGACGGGGGCTGGCACGCCCGGGCCCTGCACAACCTCGCCACCGCGCTCTCCAACCTCGGCGAAAGCGAGGCCGAGCTCGCCGAGGCCGTCGCGCTCTTCGAGACGGGCGCTCGACTGGCGCACGGCCGAGCGCGAGATCGCCCGGGGCGTGACCCTCCACAACCTCGGCCTCGCCCTGCGCCGCCGCGCCGAGCTCGACCCGGCGCGGTCCGCGGAGCACCTCGCCGGCAGCGCGGCGGCCCTCGAAGAAGCCGCCGCGATCCGGGAGCGCCAGGGTCTGACGGAAGGCCTGGCCCATTCGCGCCGCCAGCTCGCGATCACGCGCGAGCGGATCGCACGGCAACGGGATCGCCGGGCGATCCGCGATAGGTTTCGCGCCGTGACGAAGCGCCGGTGGATCGAGTATTCGATCGCGGTCCTCGTCGGAAACGCGATCTACTTCTGGGTCCTGCATCCGGGCCTGCCGCCGGCCCTGCAGAACCAGCCGTTCCGCTTCGACGCTCGGCCTCGCCATCGACTTCGCTCTGCTGCGTCCTCGTCTACCTCGCCATCCGGCTGGGAGCCGCCACGCCCGGCGCGGGAGCGCCGGCGGGCACGCCCGCTGACGTCATCTTCCCGGAAACAGGAGGATCAGCGCGAGACCGAAGAGGAAGCAGTAGATCGCGAAGAGGTGGACCTTCCGGGTCGCGACCAGCCGGATCAGGAATCCGATCGTGAAGTAGCCCGTGACCCCGGCGATCGCCGCGCCCAGGAGGTACTTTCCGAAGTCGGACGTGGCGAAGAACGCCGCTCCTTCGTGCCGGAACGCCGAGACGATCTCGAGGCCGACCGCGCCGACGATCGCCGGAATCGCCAGCAGGAACGTGAAGTCCGCCGCCCAGCGCGCCGTGAGCCCCAGCAGCAGTCCGACGGCGATCGTCGAGGCCGACCGCGACAGGCCGGGCAGCACCGCGAATCCCTGCGCCACGCCGATCACGGCGGCATCGAGGTACGGCATCGTGTCGCGGTCCTTGCGGCCCTCCCGGCGGAAGTACGACAGCGGAGGTAGAGGCCCGGTCACGATCTCCATCGCTCCCACGAACCGCGGATCGAGCTTCGTGGTCTCGACGGCGGGCCGCAGGAGCAGGCCGATGATCGCCGTCGGCACCGTGGCCGCGAACAGGAGCATCGCGAGACGCCATGCGCGATCGCCGCTCCGTCGGGTCGGATGCGGCGAGGCCGGAGACCTCGTCGCGCGAGAAGCTCCCGGTAGTAGACGACGATCGCCGTCAGCGTTCCGAGGTGGAGCATGACGTCGAAGAGCAGCCCGACCTGTCCGAACCCGGGCATCAGCATCTCGGCCGCCGAGAGATGGCCGTCGGACGAGACCGGGATGAACTCCGTCAGGCCCTGGATCAGTCCCAGGAGCGCCGCGTCGAGCCACTCATCGCGGGCGCACCCTATCACCCGGACGTAGACGGCAGCCGGCGCGTCGCGAACCAGACGACGTTCGCCGCGACGACGAACGACGCACTCGGCCGCAGAGCAGGAGGCCTCACGAATCGCCGGTCGACTCTGCGAAGATCGGCCGCCGCGCCGACGCCAGCCACGGGCGCCCAGCCCCAGACGTACCAGCCGCCGACCCGCCCCAGACCCCGTAGTAGCTCGGTTCGGATCGACACGCCGTACGCGACCGTGCCGGCGAGCGCGACGAGCACGCCGGCGGCGAGCGGAAGGAGCCGGCGCGGGATGCGGGCGACGGCGCGAGGCGAGGAGCGCGGCGAGCCAGAAGCGCCCGTAGCAGCGGCGAGCCAGCGCCGGCGGACGCGAAATTGTGCCAGCCGCCCGCCCAGAATGGCGCCTTGACGACGCATACGCGTACGCGCGAGCGCCCAGGCAGCCACTTCGCCGGGCGTGTCGGAAATCGCCGGCGCGCCCCGACGGATCGCCGGAGCCGAGCGGCGCAGCCCCATGCCGCCGCAGCCCGCCTGCAGCGGCAACGCCAGCGATCGATGCGAGCGCCGCCGCGCGACGCGGCCGCGCCGCGTTCGCTTCTCCGCCAGAGCACGCCGACCGCGTAAGCGCGACGACGGGTAGCGCCGTCAGCTTGAGCAGCGGCCCGGCCGCGAGCAGCAGCGGCGATCGCCCACGGACGCCACGCGCCGTTCGAGCGCCGACGAGCGACGAGCGACGCCCACAGAAACACCGCGGCGTCGTTGGAGCATCGCGCGAACGCCTCGCAGGCGCCCGGGAGTCAGCAGGCGAGGAGGCCCGGCGCGCGCGACGCCGGGCGGAGCTCGCGGAAGACCGACCGCAGAGGCCCGAAGAGCGCCAGCGCCGACCAGCAGCACGTTGAAGAGGCGCACGGCGAGCAGCGCGCCGCCGGGCTCACCGCGGCGCGCCAGCAGGCGCGAGGCCCAGTCCGGCTCGCGGCGTAGAAGAGCGGAGGCTGCTTGGCCTCCTCGTTGGGAATGCGAGCGCGCCGGGCGCGCCGGGGCGGCGGAGCTCCGCACGCAGGTTGAAGGCGCCCGGCGCCTCGCCGTACGGCGGGCAGCCGTGCTCCGGTCGCGGGCACGGATAGGACAGCGACGGAGGCGAGGACGTCGGCGTCGACCCATCGGCCCGCCAGCGCCTCGCCCGAGGGGCCGCCGCGCGAAGTCGCAGCATCGCGCGCGAGATGCTGCGGCTCGTCGGGCCCCTCGAAGGCCGGCAGATAGACCGCGTGAAACGCCATCCGCAGCACGACGGCGCCGGCGAGAAGCGCCTCCGCCCGCCTCAACGGCGCCGGCTCACAGGAGGACCGGGCACGATCACGGGCCGCAGCCCGAGCGCGCGGCGGCAGGCCCGGCGAGCCGCGAGCGCGATCTCGGCGCGCAGCCATTCCGCGTCGCCGCGCTCTTCGCTCGTCGCCCGGCCCAGCACCGCCGCGGGCGGCCCGCGAGACCTCCTCGGCCAGCGCCGCCTCGTCCGCCGCCACTCCCCGCGACACGACGTCGACGTCGTCGCCGCGCACGAGCACGACGACGACGCCCTCCGCCGCCAGATGCCGGCGCTCGCGCACGACGTCGGGATCGACGGCCTCGGTGCGGTCGTCGAGGAACACCGTGCCGCACGGAACGGCCGCCGGCTCGATCCGCAGGCGCCGCTCTCGAGCACCAGCCGGTCGCCGTTGTCGAGCAGCGCGACGCGATCGCCGGGCACGCCCGCGGCGCGCGCGACCTCGGCGGCCGCGACGAGCATCCGCCGGTCGCCGTGCACGGGCATGACGGCGCGAGGCCGGATCAGCCGCAGCCACTCGGCGATCTCGCCCGCGTGGGCGTGGCCGGAGACGTGGATCGGAGGATCCGACTCGCGGACGATCCGCGCGCCGCGGCGCACGAGGTGATCGCACATCCGGTTGACCGAGCGCTCGTGGCCCGGGATCGTGCGCGCCGAGAGGAGGACGAGGTCGCCCTCCGAAAGCTCCAGGTCGGTGTGCTCTCCGAGCGCCAGGCGGTAGAGGGCGGAGCCGGGCTCCCCCTGGCTCCCCGACGTCAGGCAGAGGAGCCGCTCGGGAGACGTCTGGCGCAGATCCGCGGCGCCGAGGCGCGAGCCCAGCGGGAGACGCAGCCGCCCGAAGCGCTCGGCGATCTCCGCCACCGCGCGCATGCTGCGCCCGAGCATCGCGACGCGGCGGCCGACCGAGAGGCCGGCGTCGATGCCCTGGGCGAGGCGGGCGACGTGGCTCGAGAACGTCGTGAGGATCACGCGCCCGCGGGCGCCCCGCAGCGCGGAGCGGAGGCCCTCGCCGGCGGCCCGTTCGGAGAGCGAGTGCCCCGGCCTCTCGGCGTTCGTCGAATCGACGAGAGCGAGGTCCACGCCCGCTCCCACGGCCGCCGCGATCCCTTCGCGGTCGGTCGTCTCGCCGTCCGGCGGATCGTCGTCGAGCTTGAAGTCGCCGGAGTGAACGACGCCGCGCGCCGCCGGCTTCGATGAGCACGGCCGCCGAGTCCGGAACGGAGTGCGAGACGCGGAAGAACGTGACGCGGAAGGGACCGGCCACGATCGTCTCGCGGCCGCGAGCCTCGACGAGGCCGGCGAGCGGCGAGCGCGGCCTCCTCGAGCCGCCGGCGGGCCATCGCGAGCGTGAACGGGAAGCCGTACACCGGAGCGTCGCACCATTCGCGCAGGTACGGGAGGGCGCCGACGTGGTCTTCGTGGCCGTGCGTCAGAAAGACGGCTTCGATCCGCTCGCGCCGAGATCGCGGCGAAGTCCGGCGCGATCCGATCGACGCCCGGGAACGTTTCGTCCGGAAACGAGACACCGACGTCGACGAGGATGCTCGCGCCTTCGCATCGCAGCCAGAGAACGTTCTTTCCGAACTCGCCGACGCCTCCGAGAGGGACGATTTCGAGCGCGCCCTTGCGCGACTCCGGGCGCGCTCAGCGCTCGCGCGGCGCCAGCCCGGCGAGGAGAGAAATCGTCCAGCGACAGCTCTTCCGCGCGGGCGCGCGGTCGACTTGCCGAGCTCGGCGAGGGCCGCTCCCAGCTCGCCGCGCGGCGCCGCCGACGAGAGCGCGTTCGCGAGCGTCTTGCGGCGGGCGTTGAAGCCGAGGGAGGCCAGCGTCAGCGCGCGCCGGACCAGGTCGGGCGAGGCCGGCTCGCGGCTTCGGCACGAGCTCGAGGACGCTCGACGTCACCTTCGGCCGGGGCCGGAAGGCGCCCGGCGGAAGATCGAAGAGGATCCGTCCCTCGGCGAGAGCGGCGGCGCGCACGGAGAGGTAGCCGTAGCCCTCCTGTCCCGGCCGGGCCACGAAGCGCCGCGCGACCTCGCGCTGCACGGTCGCCACCGCGCGCCGGATGCGTCCGCCCGACTCGAGGGCGGCGAAGAGGATCGGCGTCGCGGCGTTGTACGGGAGGTTGGCCACGAGGAGGCGCGCCGCTCCGCGCAGCCCGCGGCGTCGAGCCAGCTAGCGAGCGGCCGATCGCAGGACGTCGCCGTGGAAGACCCGGACCCGCGGCCCGGCGCGTACTCGGCGGCGAGCGCCTCGGCCCGGAGCGGATCGATCTCGACCGCCGCGACCGTCCGGGCGCGTCCCGGCGAGGAACCGCGTGAGCGCGCCGTCGCCCGGGCCGACCTCGAGCACGCAGTCTTCCGGACCGATGCGGGCGGCTTCGACGATGCGGCGCGCGGTCTCGGGGCTCGCCAGGAAGTGCTGCCCCCAGCGCTTGCGCGGCCGGGGATGCCGGCGGCCGCGCCGTACCGGGCTGCCTTTCACCGCTCATCGCTCATGCTGTGACGGCATCGGCACGCTTCGAGAGCACGGCGAACGAGGCTATCAGATGGTAGAATTTTTTGGATCGGGATGGGCGCTTTGCAAGTCAATACGCTGGAGAATCGCCGACTCGAAAACTTCCTCGAGAGGCACAAGGCGTACTACGCCTATACCGGCGAGATCGAGATCGACCGATTCCTGCGCGAGATCCTCCAGAAGGCGAACGAATTCGTGCCGTCCGAGGCCGGATCGATCCTTCTCGACGATCCGATGACCAAAAACTCCGACGACCGGCTCGAGAACGAGCTCGTGTTCATCGCGACCTTCGGCGCGCACGGCGAGTCCCGGCTCGGCAAGCGCATGAACGCGCGCGTCGGCATCGTCGGCCACGTCTACGCCACCGGCGTCGCGTACATGACCGACGACGTCGTCGACGATCCGTTCTTCTACCCCACGCTCGACCTGAGCGACGGGTTCGCAGACCAAGTCCGTCCTCTGCGTGCCGGTCCGGATCGAGTCCTCCGTCTGCGGCGTGCTCGAGCTCGTGAACCGCGCGGGGCCCGGAGGATTCCGCGAGAAGGACCGGCGGCTCCTCGAAATCTTCGCGGACTACGCCTCGATCTCGATCCAGAACCTGCTCGATGCGCGCCGCGCGTACGAGGTCGCCAAGCGCGACGGACTGACGGGGCTCTACAACGAGCGCTACCTCCATCTCCGCCTGACGCAGGAGCTCTCGCGGATCTCGCGCGACGGCGGCGACCTCTCGGTCCTCTTCCTCGACCTCGACAACCTCAAGTCGGTCAACGATCGCCACGGCCACCTCGCGGGAAGCCAGGTGCTCCGCGAGGTCGGCTACATCCTGCGGCGCACCGTCACCGACGAGCGCGCGACGCTCACGCGCTACGGCGGAGACGAGTTCGTCCTGATCCTGCCGGGCCACGACCTCCAGGAAGGCCTCGAGGTCGCCGAGGCGATCCGAGTCGCCATCCGCAGCGCGACGTTCCTCTTCCGGCCCTACGGATTCAACGAGCCGGCGCTCAACCTCCACGGGGTCATCACGGCGTCGCTCGGCCTCTCCTCGATCCGCTCCCACGCGACGCCGGGCGCCTCGGTCGAGCAGCAGAAGAACGAGCTCCTCCGCGCCGCCGACACGGCCCTATACCGCGCCAAGGAGCACGGGAAGGACCGCTGCACCGCCGCCAGCCTCGAGGACGCCCGGATCCCGGCCCTTCCGGCTGACGCGGGCCTCCCCCAATCCGCTGTCCTTCGGACAGCGTGCCCTACCGGCGCGGCCGTTCCCTCTGGTGGTCGGATTGACGGAATGCGGCCGCCTCCTGCTAGCGTTCCCTCTCCGGCCCGCTCTTTCGCCCTTTTTTCGCCTTCTGAGGAGCTCACCATGCCGACCCTGACCCGCGAGCAGCTCTCGCCGAAGAACGTCCTCGACGTCCTCTCGCGCCACATCCTCGTCGACGGGTACCACGTCGTCATGGACATGGAGCGGAGCCGCGGCTCCTACCTCTACGACGCGCGGAGCGACCGGCCGATCCTCGACTTCTTCTCCTGCTTCGCGACGATCCCGGTCGGCTACAACCACCCGAAGATGCAGGACCCGGAGTTCCGGGAAGCCCTCATGGAAGCGGCCCTGACGAAGCCCTCGACGAGCGACATCTACACCGAGCACTTCGCCCGATTCGTCGAGACCTTCTCGGACCTCGCCGTGCCCCCGAGCCACAGCGACCACATGTTCTTCGTCGAGGGCGGCACGCTCGCGATCGAGAACACGCTCAAGACCGCGTTCGACTGGAAGATCCGCAAGAACCTGGCGCAGGGCAAGGGCGAGAAGGGAACGCAGATCCTGCACTTCCAGAACGCGTTCCACGGCCGGTCGGGCTACTCGCTCTCGATGACGAACACCGCCGACCCGCGCAAGACCCAGTACTTCCCGAAGTTCGACTGGCCGCGGCTGTCCTGCCCCCGGCTCTCCTTCCCGGTGACCGAGCAGGTCGTGCGCGAGGTCGCCGCCGCCGAGGAGGCCGTGGAGAAGGAGATCCGGGCCTTCTGCGCCGCCCGGCCCGACGACATCGCGGCGCTGATCATCGAGCCGATCCAGGGCGAGGGCGGCGACAACCACTTCCGCCCCGAGCTCTTCCGCCGCCTGCGCTCGCTCGCCGACGAGCTCGAGTTCCTCCTCATCTTCGACGAGGTCCAGACGGGCGTCGGGCTGACCGGCTCGATGTGGTGCTGGCAGCAGATGGGCGTCGAGCCCGACATGTTCGCCTTCGGCAAGAAGACGCAGGTCTGCGGCTTCGCGTCGAACCACCGGATCGACGACGTCCCGGACAACGTCTTCAAGGTCTCCTCCCGCATCAACTCGACCTGGGGCGGCAACCTCGTCGACATGATCCGCTCGCGCGAAGTACTTCGAGATCATCGCCCAGGAGAACCTGATCGAGAACGCCCGCGTCGTCGGCGACTACCTGCAGGGCCGCCTCGCCGAGCTCGCGACGGAATTCCCCGGCGTCATGACGAACGTCCGGGGCCGCGGGCTCTTCCTCGCCTTCGACCTGCCGGACAAGGCCACGCGCGACCGCACGCTCGCCGCCTGCCTCGAGAACGGCCTGATGGGCCTCGCCTCGGGCGCGAGCGCCGTCCGCTTCCGCCCGCATCTCATCCTCACGAAGGAGGAGGCGGACGAAGGTATCCGGAAGCTGCGCCGGGCATCACGGCCGCGAAGTCGTAGGAAGCGCCTCCGCTTCGTGGTTCGCCGCCTCGTCCTGCTCACCGCCGCCGCGGTTGCCGCCGCGGCGGTTTTGTTTTGGGCCACGCTGCCCGACGTCGCGCCGCTCGCCACGGGCTGGCCGAAGACGACCGCGTTCATGGAGCGGCGCAAGGCGAAGCTCGTCCGGGAGGGCAAGCGAGCGACCCTCGACTGGAAGCCCGTTCCTCTCTCCCGCATCTCCCCCGAGCTGCGCCGCGCGGTCGTCGTCGCCGAGGACGCCCGCTTCTGGGAGCACGCGGGCGTCGACTGGGAGGCCATGCGGGGCGCCCTCGAGAAGAACTGGGAGAAGGGCGATCTGAAGGTCGGCGGCTCGACCATCACGCAGCAGCTCGCCAAGAACCTCTACCTGTCGCCGGCCCGGACTCCCTGGCGCAAGCTCCGGGAGGTCGCGATCGCCCACCGCCTGGAGGCGACGCTGCCGAAGAAGCGGATCCTCGAGCTGTACCTGAACGTGATCGAGTTCGGGCCGCGGACGTTCGGCGTCGAGGCCGCCTCCCGGCGCTATCTCGGCAAATCCGCCGCGGACGTCTCGCGGGAAGAGGCCGCCACCCTGGCCGCCGTGATCCCCTCGCCTCGCATCTACGATCCCGTGAAGCATCCCGGACGCGTCGAACGGCGCGCCCGCCGGATCCTGCGCTGGATGTGACGATGCGGCCTCGCCGCGTGAAAGTTCGGGCTGACTTCAGGTTCTCGCCGGTACAATCTCCCCGGAGGTGAGTCGGATGCGTTTGAGTTCCCGCGCGCTCGCGGTCCTCGGGGTGACCCTCGTCGCCGCCGCCTGCTCCCGCAAGCCCGCCACGATCGAGATCTCTCCCAAGAAGCTCACGATCTACGGCCTCGAACGCGGTCAGCGCCTGACCGTCCGCGTGCTCGATCAGGAAGGGCCAGCCGATGGAAGGCAAGACTCCCGTCGCTGGACCAGTCTCGGACCGCGCCACGGCCGATGTCGACGCCGGCGGCCGGGTGGTCGCGAAGAAAGCCGGCAAGGCGACCGTGACGGCGGCGTACGAGGACGTCAGCGCGCAGGTTCCGGTCGAAGTCGTCGACGTCAGCTCGATCGAGTTCGGCAGCCCCTCCCTCTCGCTCATCGGTCCCGCCGGAACCTCCATCCCCCTGACCTGGCAGGTCCTCGATTCGAAACAGACGAAGGTCGACATCGCGCCCGTCTGGTCCTCGGCCGACCCCAAGATCGCCACCGTTTCGGACGCCGGTTTCGTGACGTCGGTCGCCGCGGGCACGACCAACGTCGTGGCCCGGGTCGGCGACGTCCAGGGAGCCTGCGAAGTCCGTGTCGAGCGTGCGCCCGATCGCGCGGCTCGAGCTGCGGCCGGCCACCGCGCTGGTCCGGGTCGGCGATTCCCAGCGCTTCGTGGTCACGGCCTTCGGTCCCGACGGCCAGGCGATTCCCGAAGTCGCGGCGATGTTCCGGTCCTCGGATCCGGCCGTCGCGACCGTCGGGGCTTCCGGCGTCGCCACGGGCCACAAGGCCGGCGCCGCCACGATCAAGGTGGAGCTGGCCGGCGCGGCGGCCGAAGCCTCCCTTCTCGTGAACTGAGGGCCGTCGGCGGGGACGATCCGCACCGATGCGCGTCCGTCCTCCCGCCGTCGCCGGTGCCTTCTACGACGCCCGGCCCGACCGTCTCGACCGGGACGTGCGCGCCGCGTCTCGCGCGCGACGGACGCCGGCGCCAGCCTCCCCGCGCGGCCTTCGGCGCGATCGTCCCCCACGCCGGCTACGTCTACTCGGGCCCCGTCGCCGCCGCGGCGTACGCCCGGCTGCGAATTCCGGCGACCTGCGTCGTCCTGTGCCCCAACCACACGGGCCGCGGCGCGCCCGCCGCGCTGGACCCGTCCGACGCGTGGAGGACGCCGCTCGGCGACGTGCCGGTCGACCGCCGGCTCGCCGGGCGGATGGCCGAGCTGGCGCCGTCGCTCGAGGAGGACGCCGAGGCGCACCGCCGCGAGCACTCCCTCGAGGTCCAGCTGCCGTTTCTCCAGGTCCTGCGGCCCGACGTGTCCTTCGTGCCGATCTGCCTGGGCGAGCCGCGGCTCGCCCTCTGCCGGGAGATCGGCGAAGCCTTCGCGACCCTCCGCGCCGAAGAAGCCGAGCCTCCGCTCCTGCTCGCCTCCTCCGACATGAACCACTACGAGAGCCGCGAGGTCGGGACGTCCAAGGACGACCGCGCCCTCGCCCGGGTCGCAGTCCCTCGACGCCGAAGGGCTCTTCCGGACGGTCCTGACCGAATCCATCTCGATGTGCGGCTTCCTGCCGGCGACCGCCCTGCTCTTCGCCGCGCGCGCGGCCGGCGCGGGTCCGGCCGCGATCGTGGCGCGCCGGGACAGCGGGGACGAGACGGGAGATACTTCGAGCGTCGTCGGATACGCCGGCGTCGTCGATCGACGAAAAGGAGAACGGATGAGAACGTGGATGGGAACGGTTCTGCTCGCCGCGGCCACCGTCGCGGCGGGACAGACCGCGAGCCGCGCCGAAGCTCGACATCAAGACGGTGCCGCCGCGGCCGGAGGACGTCGCGACGATCGACGGCATGATCAAGGCGTTCTACGAGGTGGTCTCGGGCCCGAAGGGCCAGCCGCGCGACTGGGCGCGCGACCGGACGCTCTACATCAAGGACATCCGCTTCGTGCCGATCGACGTCGAGAAGGACGGAAAGATCACGCCCCGGATCGTCGACCACCAGACGTTCGCCGAGACCTCGGCGTCGCCTCGAGAAGGACGGGTTCTTCGAGGACGAGATCCACCGGGTCACGGAGCGCTTCGGCCCGATCGCGCACGTCTGGAGCACGTACGAGGCGCGGCGGACGATGGACGGGCCCGTCATCGAGCGGGGCATCAACTCGATCGAGCTCTTCTGGGACGGAAAGCGCTGGTGGATCGCGAACGCCATCTGGACCGACGAGACGGCCGAGAACCCGATCCCGAAGCAGTACAGTACGCCTTCCCCGTCTCCTGCCGAAGCTTAGGGTCGACTGCCCCCGCCCTCTACGCGGTTCCGCCACGACGACGGCGTGGTACGAGGCGCCGGCCTCGCGCGCGAGGAGACGCTCCTCCCGCGCGAGCAGCGCCTCGACCGCCGCGTCGAAGAGCGCGGCGGCGGGCCCTCGGCCTGGTCCGGCCGGCGCAGGCTCGGGTAGATCGGCGCGAGGAGATTCCCGCCGTAGTCGCGGCGCGCGAGCACGCGGAAGTGCCGCGCGACCGCCGGCAGGATGCCCGACGACTCGACCGCCTCGGTCGGATCCTCCCGGTTGATCGGCCGCCGGATGACCCGCGTCCGCCGAACCGCGCGCGGGAGGCGCCGAGTACCGGCGGTTCCAGCGAAGCAGGTGCCGCCACGTCCACTCGGCGCGCGCCGGGCCGACGTACTCGTCGAAGTAGAGCATGCCGCGCGGCGAGAGGGCCGAGCGGACGAGGCCCAGAAACGCCGGAAGCCGGTCGAAGTGATGGAGAGAGGAATGAAAGAGCACGGCGTCGAGCCCGCGGGCGCCGGCGAGGAAGGTCCAGGCGTCGGCGGCGGCGTAGGAGATGCGATCGGAGAGTCCGGCCGCCGCCGCGGCGCTCCGGGCGCGTCCGAGCGCCACGACGCTCGCATCGACCCCCGTCACGCGCGCGACCAGGCCGAGCTCGACGAGTGACCGCTCGAGGTTCCCGACGCCGCATCCGATCGAGACGGCGCGTCGCAAGGGCAGCCGGTCCGGCGACGACGCTGCGGGAGAAACTCGATCGGCCACTTCGCCGGGTCACCCGTCACGCGGAGGTTGACCCGGGCGCGCACCGCCGGATGGTTCTGCCAGAGCTCGTCCCAGCCGTGCCTCTCGAGGTCGGACCAGTAGCTCATGGGCGGCGCGCCCGAGGCCGGGCCTTCCCCGGCCCTACGACTTGCCGTCGGGCGTTCCCGGAAGCAGTCCCTCGACCTGCAGCGTCCGCGGGCCCTTCGCGTCGCAGACGGCGTAGCGGACGCGCCGGCCCGTCTCGCCGGCCCAGCCCTTCTCGTCGTCCTCGAGGGCGTACATCGCGACGCCCGCGAACTCGCCCTTCGCGTTCGACGGCGTAGAAGTTGATGTTGAAGCTGGGATTGCCGGCGGGGTTGAGGAGGCGCTTCTCGATCGTGTTCGCCTTGATGCGCTTGAGGGCCTCCATGCCGGCGTCCTTCGGATGCATGCCGCGCCGCATGCACTCGACGATGAAGTAGGAGGAGAGGTTGAACAGGTTGGCCTCCCCGCGGCCCGTCGAGCCCGCCGCGCCGACCTGCCCGTCGACGTAGAGGCCGGCGCCGAGGATCGGCGAGTCGCCGACGCGGCCCGGGATCTTGAAGAAGAGGCCCGAGGTCGTCGTCACGCCGCAGATCTCGCCCTTCGCGTTGATGCCGTCGCAGTTGATCGTGCCGTACATCTGCGAGGCGGGAAACAGCCCTCCGCCGCCATCTGCCGGCGGACGTCGTCCGCCGTCCGGACGGCCCTCATCGCCGAACGCGATCTCGCGCTCCTTCGGCGTCAGGTAGTGCCTGGGGTCCGTCCGCTGCTTCCACTCCAGCCAGAGCTTGCGCGAGAGCGGCGTGTTGAGGTCGTCCTCGATCGTGAACCCCAGGTTGCGCGCGAAGGTCTGCGCGCCCTTCCCGACGAGAAGGTGGTGGTCGGTCTGGTTCATGACCTCCCGCGCGACGCGGGACGGCGTCGCGCACGCCCTCGAGCGAGGCCACGCCGCCGGCGCGCTTCAGCGGCCCGTGCATGCAGGAGGAGTCGAGCTGGACGACGCCGTCGGCGTTGGGCACGCCGCCGTAGCCGACGCTGTAGTCCTCCGGGTCGAGCTCGACGATGTTCACGCCCTCGATGAGCGCGTCGAGCACGTCGGAGCCGGCCATCATGGCGATCCACGCCTTCTCGACGCAGGTCTGCGTGCCGCCGTTCTTGAACCAGTTGCCGTTGGAGGATGCGATGACGACGGGCTGGGCCGCCCCGCTCGGAACGACGGCCGGCGCCTTCCCGAACGCCGTCCGCCGTGCGTGGACGCCGCAGCCCGGCCGCCGCGATGCCCGCCGCCGTGCCCGTCCGCACGAAGTCCCGCCGCGTGATCCGTCGCCGCATGTCGCCTCCTCCGTTCGAGTCGTTGCGCGGAGTCTACCCCGCCGGCTCTTGCCGAGGCGTCGCGGAGCGGCTAACCTCGTAGGCTCGTCCGAATGAAGCCGATGGACTACGAAGGCCACGTGCTGGCCGAGCCGGTGACGACGCTTCCCGGCGAGTACTACGTCTCGCCGGAGGTCTTCGCGCGCGAGGCGCGGACGATCTTCTCGCAGCGCTGGCTCTGCGCCGGCCGCGCGGACGCCCTGCCGGCGCGCGGGCGACTATGCGCTCTTCGAGGCGGCCGGCGAGAGCCTCATCCTCGTCCGCGGCAAGGACGGACGGCTCCGGGCCTTCTTCAACGTCTGCCGCCACCGCGGCACCCGTCTCTGCGAGAGCGGAAGCCGGCCACTTCGCCGGCGGGATCCAGTGCCCGTACCACGCCTGGACGTACGGGCTCGACGGCGCGCTGCTCGGCGCGCCGCACATGGCCGACGTGCCCGTGGTTCGACAAGGCCGACCATCCGCTGGTGCCGGCGGCGGTCGCCGAGTGGGAGGGCTTCGTCTTCGTCAGCCTCGCCGAGCGTCCGCGTCCCCTCGAGGACGTGCTCCGGCCGCTGCTCGGCCGCTTCGCGCCGTGGCGCCTGGGCGCGCTCGTCTCGGCGCGCCGCATCGTCTACGACGTGCGCGCCAACTGGAAGCTGATCTTCCAGAACTTCTCGGAGTGCTACCACTGCCCGCCCGTGCATCCGGCGCTCGCGAAGCTCTCCCACTACCGGAGCGGCGCCAACAACCTCCGGGAGGGCGGAATCCTCGGCGGCTACATGCTCATCAACGAGAAGGGCGGCAGCCTGACGATGAGCGGCCGCCTCTGCGGGGCCCCGCTCGCCGACCTCCCCGAGGAGGAGCGGCAGCGCGTCTACTACTACTCGGTCTTCCCGACGTTCTTCCTGACGTCCAGCCCGACTTCGTGATGGTCACGCGCCTCTCGCCGCGCGCGGTGGACCGGACCGAGGTCGTCTGCGAGTGGCTCTTCGCTCCCGAGGCCGCCGCGGCGCCGGGCTTCGATCCTTCGGACGGCGTCGAGATCTGGGACGTCACGAACCGGCAGGACTGGCACATGTGCGAGCTCGCGCAGCAGGGCGTCTCCTCGCGCGCGTACCGGCCCGGGCCCTACTCGAAGGACGAGAGCCTCCTCGCGGCCTTCGACCGGGAATACCTCCGCAGCCTCGCCGGGAGCTAGGCCGCCGACGTGCGGCGCTCCCTGACGCTTCAGGTCGTCGCCGCGCTCGCGGCCGGCCTCGCTCTCGGAACGGCCGCCTCGTTCTCCGAAGATCCTCGGTGGACGCGGCTCGCCGGGGCTCTCGAGCCCGCGGGGACGCTCTGGGTCAACGCGATCCTGATGACGGTGCTGCCGCTCGTCGTCTCGGGCCTCGTCGTCGCGATCGTGGCCGGCGGCCCGCACGGGCCTCGTCGGGAGGCTCGGGGGCAGAGCCGCGGCGCTCTTTCTCCTGCTGCTCGTGCTCGCGACGGCCGGCGCGGCCCTCGTCGTCCCGCCGCCTCGCGGCGGCCCTGCCCGTGAGCGAAGACGTCGAGGCCCGGTTTCGCGAGAGCCTGGCCGGCGACGGCCGCCACCGCCGTTCCGAAGCTGACCGTGGGCGACTGGATCGCCAACCTGCTTCCGTCGAACGTCTTCCAGGCCGCGGCCGACGGCGCGATGCTTCCTCTGGTTCTCTTCGCGATCCTCTTCGCGGCGGCGGCCAGCCGCGTCTCCGAAGGGCCGCGCGAGACGCTCGTCGGCTTCTTCCGCGGCGTCTCCGAGGCCATGACCGTGCTGCTCTCGGGAATCATCCGCCTCGCCCCCGCTCGCCGTCTTCGCGCTTTCGCTCGCCCTGGCGGCTCGAGTCGGGCTCTCCGCGACGGCGGAGCCTCGGCAGTCTACGTCCTCGTGCTTTCGGGCCTCTGCCTTGTGCTCATTCTCGGGCCTGCTCCTCGTGCCGTGGGTCCTCGCGCGCGTTTCGCCGGTCCGCTTCGCGCGCGCCGCGGCGCCGGCCCAGCTCGTCGCCTTCGCCGCGCACTCTTCGCTGGCCTCGCTGCCTGCGATGCTCGACGGCGCGGAGCGCGTCCTCGGAGTCCCGAAGCCCGTCTCGCGATTCGCCCTGCCGCTCGCGGTTTCGACTCTCAAGGTCTCCGGGCCCGTCCACTGTCTCACCGCGGCTGTACTTCGTCGCCCGCCTCGACCGGCACGGCGATCCCGCCGGGCGAGCTCTTCTCTCTCGCCGTCCTGTCGCTGGTCTTGAGCTTCAGCCTCCCCGGAGTCCCCCACGGCGCGATCCTCGTCACGGCGCCGGTGCTCGCGGCCGCCGGTCTGCCGACGCAGGCCGTCGCCCTGCTGCTCGCCGTGGACGCGATCCCGAACGCCTTCCGCAGCGCGGCCAACTCGACGGGCAACATGGTCGTCGCGGCGATCCTCGGCCGCCGCCCGAGGCGAGCGCCGAGGACGGCGTCCGACGCCGCTCCGGCGACGCCGCGCCGTCGCCGCGCTAGATCGTGTCTTCGGTGACGATGCCGCGGGCCGCGTTCCGGATGCCGTCCGCCACGCCCGGGGCCCGGCCACGACGTTGCCCCGCTCGAGGTAGCGCTTCCCGCCGTCGAAGTCCGTCAGGACGCCGCCGGCCTCCTCGATCAGCAGGGCGCCCGGCGGCCACGTCCCAGGGCGCGAGGCGGAACTCGAAGAAGCCGTCGAACACCCCGGCGGCGACGTAGGCGAGATCGAGCGCCGCCGAGCCCGCGCGTCGGATCGCACGGGCATGCACGAACACCGCCTTGAAGAGAGCGAGGTACGAGTCGATCTTGTGGCGGTTGCGGAACGGGAACCCCGTCGCGACGAAGGCGCCCTCGAGGCCCGGCCGGCCCGTCACGGAAAGGCGCGTGCCGTTGCGCCAGGCGCCGCCGCCGCGCTCGGCCGTGTACATCTCGTCGCGCAGCGGATCCCAGACGACGGCGGCGACCAGCTCGTCGCCCTTCGCGGGCGGCGATCGAAACGCACCAGAACGGAAAGCCCGAGACGAAGTTGGAGGTGCCGTCGAGCGGATCGATGATCCAGACGCGCGCGCCGGCGTCGGAGCCGCCGCCTCCGTGCGTCCCGCCCTCCTCGGCCGAGGAACGCGTCGCCCGGGAATCGGCCCCGCAGCACGCCGACGATTCGCTCCTCGCTCTCCCGGTCGGCGAGCGTCACGAAGTCGTTCTTCTTCTTCTCCTCGACCGAGCCGTGCGGCAGGTTGCGCCAGTTGGCGGTGAGCACGCGGCCGCCGGCCACGGCGGCCTCGACGGCGGCGTCGAGCAGCGTGCTCACGGCGTCCGGCCTTCTGCCATCGCCCGGAATCCGTCGAGCGACGGCCTTCTCGGCGGCGCCGGCGCTTCCGGCGTCGAACCGGCGGCCAGTAGATGCCGCGCCACCAGGGCTCCCCGGACAGCGCCCGGTACACGCGCCGCGATCGCCCGGGCTCGACTCGTAGCCGCGCGCGTGACGACGACACCGGCTTTTCGCCGAGACCGCTTCCGAGGCCGCCGCGAGCGGACGCGCCGCGGCGCCCGCGGCTTCCACGAGCGCGTCGTCCGACGCCTTCTCGCCGCGCCGAGCGGCTCGGCGAGCTCGACGCCGATCGCATCGAGCTCGTCCCAGAACGGAACGTCGGCGGCGCCGGCCGGCGCCGCCGCCGCGTACGTCAGCGCCGCGCCCGTGGCCAGGCGCACGGCGGCGATGGCCTGCTTCCACTCGTTCTTCTGCAGCTCGGTCGAGGTCAGACCCGGCGCCGACGACGAAGAGATCCGCGCCCGCGGCCTCGGCCACGACCGCCTCGTGCACGACGAAGCGCCGGTACGCGTCGAACCACTCGCCCCAGGCGGCCTCGCCGGACACGGCGATCTCGCCGGCCGGCGTGCCGTCCGCCCACGAGGAGCTCCGGCGCGACCGCCGCGGTCATTCCCGCGGCGTGGGCGTCGCCGATCGCGTGGAGGAGGCCCTCGTCGGTCTCCCCGCGCGCGCCCCGGCGCACGAAGAGGATCTCGCGGGACTCCGGGTCGCGCATCAGCGCGCCCGGCCGCAGCGCGATCGAGCCGAACCCGGCCGCCGCGAGGCGGGCCGAGCGCCTCGCGCGAGCGTTGCGAGACGAAGGCGTCCTCGAGCGCCTCCGGGCGCCGGGTACGTCACGCCCCGCAGAAACGTCTCGGCGGAGCGCGCGGCGCGCGGGCGGCTTCACGCGCTGACGCTCGGCGGCCGCGCGCCACGCGCGAGGTATGCGGACCGAGCGTCTCGTCGGGCTGGCCGAGGGCCTTGTCCGACGGCCGCCTCGCTCTCGAGACGCGCCCCGGCGTCGAGCCAGGACGCGACGGTGCCGACGTCGAGAACCGGCGAAAGCGATTCGTCCGAGGCGAGCACGTCCGGCGATCGAGGGATCGACCGCTGCGGCGCGGGTGAACGCGGCGAACGTCTTGACGTCCCGGCCCCACCAGCGGCCGGCGCGCCGCGCCCCCGCGGCCGCGAGCAGGACCGGCCGCTTCAGGAGCGCGGGCGTCGGCCGCGGCGAGCCCGGCGGCGGCGAACACCGGCGTGATCGAGTCGGGCTCCGCCGGGCGCCGACGCGTCGAGGTTCACCCGCACCGCGCCGGCTTCGCCGGCGAGATCCGCCGGGCGCGCCGATCCCGTCAGAATCGCCTTGGTCACCGCGTCCGGATAGACGCGGATCGTCAGCTTGCCTTTCCCCTTGGCCAGGAAGCGCGCGGCGTCTTCTCCCACTTCGCCGCGGCGGCCTCGGCGCTCTCGGGATACTCCCAGATGATCGCGCCGCGCGTTCGCCGCTTGAGCTCCGCGAGAAACGCGTCGCGCTGGCGCGATGCGGTCGCGGTCGGACGCGGGGTCGACGAAGAGCCGGCCCTCGCGCCGCTGGAACTTCCCTCGCGCGCGACCTCGCCCGACAGGACCTCGTAGTCGGTGTCTCCCGGCGCGGCGAGCCAGCGCCCGGCGAGGGCGAGGACCGCCGCCGCCGAGTTGCCGAGCACGATGACCTCGCCGCGGGTCGACGTGGTCAGTCGAACCGCTTCGTCGGCGCCGCGGTACGGGCCGCCGTCGAAGACGAACCCGTCCGGGCTCGAGCTGGATCGGGAAGACGAGGACCGCGTCCCGGACCGGCGGAGACGGCGGAAGCGTGGACAGCCGCAGAAGATCGAAGCCCGGCTCGACCGCGCTCCCTCGCGCTTCGATCCGCACCTCGACGCCCCGCGCCCGGGCTCCGGCCGCCAGCTCCTCCACCGCCGGCCTCGGCGAGGTCCGGCGAGGCCTGGATAACGACCCGGCGCGCCGGAGCCGCGTACGCGGCGGCCGCCGCCGCGAGACGAACAGGGAGGCGATCAGGGACCGGGGGAGAGGGCGCACGACAAACGCTAATCGGCCAGGGGTTCGACTCTCAGATCTCGACCCTCTGCCAGACCACGGCGCCGCCGACGATCGTCGCGGCCGGGCGCGCCGACCAGCTCCCAGCCGGCGAACGGCGTGCTCCGGCCCTTCGAGACGAAGCGTGCGGATCGACCTTCCAGCGCGCCTCCGGGTCGAAGAGCGTCACGTCCGCCGGGAGCTCCGGCGGCCAGCGTGCCTCCGGGGAGGCCGAGGGCCCGCGCCGGTCCGGCCGAGAAGAGCGAGACGAACCGCTCGAGCGTGAGGCGGCCGCGCGCCACGAGGCGGTCGTGGACCACGGAGGCCGCCGTCTCCAGACCCACGATCCCGAACGGCGCCGAGTCGAAGTCCACGGCCTTCTCGTCGGCGTGGTGCGGGGCGTGGTCGGTCGCGATCGCGTCGATCGTTCCGTCCTTGAGGCCGGCGAGCAGGGCCGCGAGGTCCGACGCCTCGCGCAGAGGCGGGTTCATCTTCGTGCGCGTCGAGAACCCCGACGCCGCGACCTCTTCGTCGGTCAGGAGTCAGATGGTGAGGCGTGACCTCGCAGGTCACCGCGATCCCGTCGGCCCTGGCGCGCCGCACGAGCTCCAGAGAGCGCGCCGTCGAGAGGTGGGCGACGTGGAGCCGCCCCCGCGTCATGCTCCGCCACGAGCAGGTCGCGCGCCACGGCCACCGCTTCCGCCATCGCCGGCTGGCCGGCCAGGCCGAGGCGCGTCGACACGGCGCCCTCGTGCATCGGCGCGTGGTTGGAGAGAGTCGGGTCCTCGCAATGCTGAACGATCGCCCGCGAGAAGAGGCCGGCGTGCTCGAAGGCATGCCGCAGGAGCCCGCCTCCGAGCCAGTGCCCGTCGTCGGAGAAGGCGACCGCGCCGGCCTCGACCAGCTCGCCGAAGGCCGTCATCTCCTCGCCCTTCTGCCCCGTCGTGATCGCGCGCGATCGGGATGGAGCCGCGCGCCCTTCGCCGCCGCGGCCGCGGGCGCGGATGAACTCGCAGACCTCGCGGCTGTCGTTGACGGGCCACGTGTTCGGCATCGCGCAGACGGCCGTGAAGCCGCCGGCCGCGGCCGCCGCCAGGCCCGTCGTAGATGGTCTCGGCGTACTCGCGGCCCGGCTCGCGCAGGTGGGTGTGGAGGTCGATGAAGCCGGGGAAGACGCACAGCCGCGAGGCGTCGAAGACCGCGGGCGTCTCCGGCCTCGATCCGGTCGCCGACCTCGGCGACCACGCCGTCCTCGAGAAGGACGTCGAAGCGGCCGTCGCGGCCGGCCGCCGGGTCCACCAGCCGCCCGCCGCGCAGGAGCAGCCGGCTCACGCCTCGCCCTCCCAGGGGTGGCCGCCGAGCAGCAGGTAGAGCACCGCCATCCGCACCGCGACGCCGTTCGAGACCTGCTCGAGGATCACCGAGCGGTCGGAATCGGCGATGTCGGACGCGATCTCGACGCCCCGGTTCATGGGCCCGGGGTGCATGACGATCGCGCCCGGCCTGGCCCGCGCCAGGCGCTTCGCGTCGAGGCCGTAGTGGCGGAAGTACTCGCGGATCGACGGGAAGAGGGACATGCCCTGCCGCTCGAGCTGCATGCGCAGCATCATCACGACGTCGGCGCCCTCCAGGGCCGCGTCGAAGTCGGTCGTGACCTCGACGCCCATCGCCTCGATCCGCGCCGGCAGGAGCGTCGGCGGGCCGCAGACGACGACCTTCGCGCCCATCTTCGTCAGCAGCCAGATGTTGGACCGCACGACGCGCGAGTGGGCGATGTCTCCGCAGATCGCGACCCGCAGGCCCTCGAGCCGGCCGAGCCGCTGGCGGATGGTCAGGGCGTCGAGCAGGGCCTGGGTCGGGTGCTCGTGCGCGCCGTCGCCGGCGTTGACGACGCCGGCCTTCAGGTGCCGCGCCAGGAAGTGCGGCACGCCCGGCGAGCCGTGCCGGATGACGATGAGATCCGGCGACATGGCCTGGAGGTTCCTGGCCGTGTCGAGCAGCGACTCGCCCTTCTCGACCGAGCTCCCCTTGGCCGAGAAGTTGAGCGAGTCGGCCGAGAGCCACTTCTCCGCGGTCTCGAAGGAGAAGCGCGTCCGCGTCGAGGCCTCGAAGAAGAGATTGACGACCATCCGGCCGCGCAGGGCCGGGACCTTCTTGATCGGCCGCTGCCCGATCGAGCGCATGGATTCCGCCGTGTCGAGGAGAAGCGTGATCTCGTCGGGCGTCAGCGACTCGATCCCGAGCAGGTCCTTGGAGCGCAGGCTGCGTGGCCGTCAGGCGGGCCTCTCGAGGATCCAGACCTCGTCCACGCCGTCGGTCTCCTGGAAGAGGACCTGGATGACCTCGCGGTTGGCGGTCGGAACGCTCTTGCCGACGTAGTTGGCCTCGATCGGAAACTCCCGGTGGCCCCGGTCGATGAGGACCGCGAGGCGGATCGCCCGCGGGCGGCCGAGATCGATCACGCCGTCGAGCGCGGCCCGGATGGTCCGGCCGGTGTACAGGACGTCGTCGCAGAGGAGGACTGTCCGTCCGTTCAGGTCGAAATCGATCTCGGTCTTCTTGAGCAGGGGCTGCGGCGCGACCGTCGAGAGGTCGTCGCGGTAGAGCGTGATGTCGAGCGTGCCGACGGGAAAGCTCTGCGGCGACGAGGTCCGCGAGGCGGGCCGCCAGGCGCGTGCGCCAGCGGAACGCCCCGGGTGCGGATGCCGATCAGGGCCAGCTCCGGGAGGTCCTTCTGGCGCTCGACGATCTCGTGCGCCATCCGGTCGATCATTCGCCGAATGCGGTCGGCGTCGAGGATCTTGGCCTTCTTGATCAGCTCGTCGGTCAAATCCGCGCGAGTCTATGGGCTACGGTTCTGCCCCGTCAAGAACGGCGGAAAAACGGCTCCGTTTCGGCAAAACGGCGCTAAAATGGGCCGTACACAACGGCGGACATGGTGATCTACAACGCTGCCACGCGGGAGCTGACGGCCAAGATCGTGTACTACGGTCCGGGCCTGTGCGGGAAGACCACGAACCTGAAGGTCCTCCACGACCGCCTCGAGCCCGGAACCGCGGGCAAGCTCCTCAACCTCCAGACGCAGACCGACCGGACGATCTACTTCGACCTGCTCCCGGTCGAGCTCGGCGACATCAAGGGCTACAAGATCCGCTTCCAGCTCGCGACGGTGCCCGGCCAGACGGCGTTCAACGAGACCCGCCGCGTGGTCCTGAAGGGCGTCGACGGCATCGTCTTCGTGGCCGACTCCCAGTGGACGATGCTGCCGAAGAATCTCGAGGCCTGGCAGAACCTCAAGGACAACCTCAAGACGAACGCCATCACCTTCGAGTCGATCCCCGTCGTCGTCCAGTACAACAAGCGGGACCTCGCCGACATCCTCGCCGTCGACGCGATGCAGGAGGCTCTGGGCCTCGCGTCCTATCCCTTCGTCGAGGCCGTCGCCTCGGCCGGCCGCGGCGTGACCGAAACCTTCAAGCTGATCTCGAAGCTGACGTTCGTCGACCTCCTGCGGCGCCTCCAGGGCCGCCGCGCCGAAGAGGACGAGGCGCGGCGCCCGCGCCGCGGAGGAGATGGCCCGCGAGGACGACCTCCAGACCTGGAAAGACTCCCTGCTGAAGCGCGAGTCGCAGCCCGGCGTCGCTGCGGCCGTCGCGTCCCCTGTCGCTCGTGCCGCCGGTGCCCGACGAGGCGCCGTTCGACACGACCGAGCTCGGCCGAGGCGTCGACGACGACGAGCCGGCGTCGCCGTATCTCCGTGCCGGCTCCGCCCGAGATGGCGATGCCGCCGCGATCTGGAGCCTCCCGCCGCCCCCGCCGGCGAACCCGGCGGCCACCGTCCGGATGGACGCGATCGGCGACGATCTCGACTTCGACGTCCCCGAGCCCGCTCCGGCGAGGGAGGCCCGCTGGAGGACGAGGCTCCCGAGATCCTTTCGGAGGCGGACGAGGTTCACATCGACATCCCGGAATCCGCGCCGGAGCCCGCGCCCGCCTATGAGATCGAGACCGCCGAGCCCGCCGCGGCTGCGGCCTTCCTTCCGGCCGAGGCGGCCCACGACGACCGGGTCGACGTTCTCGAACAGCGTCTCCACGAGGTCGATGCCCGCGCGGGCCGCGAACGAGAGGCCGCCGAACGCCTGTTCGAGACCGTGGCGGCGACCGAAGGCGCGCCTGGCGGCCGCGACCGAGCACGTTTCGGCCCTGACGGAACGACTGTCCGCGGTGGAGCGCGGCGTCGGGGGGTTGCACGAGGCCCTCGGGTCGGCCCTCCAGCGTCTCGCGGCCGTCGAAAGCGCGGCCGGCCGAGCGGCCGAGCTCGAGGGCGGGCTTCGCCGCCTCGAGGCGAATCGTCGGCGCAGCTCGAAGGCGACCTGCGCGGGGAGGCCGGCCGCCAGCGCAAGGACTCGGACGACATGACCATGGCGCTCTCGGCGCTTGACCGAACGGGCGCAGGCCGTCGACCGCGAGCTGTCCTCGGCGATCGGCCGGCTCGCCGGCCACAACGACCGGCTCTCGGCCGTCACCGAGCTCGCCGAAAGAGCTGCCGCACCGAGGAGCAGGTCTGCGCACGATCTCTCCGCGGCCTGAGCCGAGAAGCTCCCCGCGCTTCGAGGATCCGCAGGTCGAGTCGATCCTGCAGGAACACCGCGAGCTCGAGGAGGCCTTCGAGGAGAAGACCCAGCTCGGCCGCCGCGAAGCGGAGGACATCCGCTCGCAGATCGCGCCCCTCCTCGAAGACCGCGTCCGCCGCCACGAGTCCGACGCGATGCTCTTCGGCGAAATGGAGCGGCTGCGGGAGTCCCTCGCGGAATCGCTGCACGATCTCGCCGAGCGCGTGCGGTCTCGCGTTCGGGAATACGCCAGGCTCGTCCCGCGCGTCATCCTGAGGGGCGCCAGCCCCGAGGATCCCGACGGTCGGATCTCGCTCGCTCAGGATGACCGGCTAGCGCTCCACCCCCCTCAGCCTCGACAGAAACGCTCCGTCGTTGCGCCAGTCCGCCTTCACGCGCACCGTCAGCTCCAGGTAGAGGCGCCGGCCGAGCTCCCCTTCGAGCTCTTCGCGCGCGGCGCTTCCCGATGTCGCGGATCATGGTGCCGCCCTTGCCGACGACGATCCCCTTCTGGCCCTCCCGCTCCACGACGATCGAGGCGATGACGACCGTCAGGTCCTTGTCCTCGGCCTCGCGGACCGATTCGATGAGGACGGCGTGGGCGAACGGGAGCTCGTCCCGCGTGCGCTCGAGGAGCTTCTCGCGGATGACCTCCGCGATCCACTCCGTCTCCGGCGTCGACGTCAGGAAGTCCTCAGGGTACGCCGGCTCGCCCTTCCGGCAGCCTCGCCGCGAGCACCTCGAAGAGGTCGCTCCACGTTCTCGCCCGGTGCGCGCCGAGACCGGGACCACCTCCGCGAAGCGGCGGCCTTCGCGAGTCAGCTCCGCGATCAGCGGAAGCAGCTTCTCCTTGCGGATGCGGTCGATCTTGTTGGGCACGAGCACGGCCGGAGCTCCGCCCTTCGCCACGAGGTCGGCGATGTAGCGCTCGCCCGGTCCGCGCTCGCCGGCCGCGTCGACGACGAAGAGGACGAGGTCGGCCGAGCCGAGCGCGTCCTTCGCGTCGTGCACCATGGCGGCGTTCAGCCGGTACTCCGGCTTGTGGATGCCGGGGGTGTCGACGAGCGCGATCTCGGCGCCCGGCCGCCGGGCCACGCCCAGGATGCGCTTGCGCGTGGTCTGCGGCTTGTCCGAGACGATCGCGACCTTCTCGCCGACGAGGGCGTTGACCAGAGTCGACTTGCCTGCGTTGGGCCGGCCGACGACGGCGACCGAGCCGGTGCGTCAAGCGGTCGGCGTTCAGCTGTCGGCTTTCAGCCGGCGGCGGAAGCGACCGTCTCGGGCTGAGAGCTGAGAGCTGACGGCTGAAAGGCTCGCGACCGGCTCGATCCTGACCCGGTAGACCCGCCGGCGGTCGGCTTCTTCGACCGTGAAGCGCAGGTCCGACTCCGCGAAGGTCTCGCCGGGCCGCGGAATGTGGCCGAGGCGGCTCGCGAGGAACCCTCCGACGGTGGTGAACTCCTCCTCCTCCGGGCCCCGGCCGAAGAGGTCCCGGACGATCCCGATGTTGGCCTTGCCCGACACCGAGAACACGCCCTCGCCCACGCCTGGAGACCGGCTCGCGTTCGTCCTCGTGCTCGTCGGAGATCTCGCCGACGATCTCCTCGAGGAGGTCCTCGACCGTCACCAGGCCGGAGACGCCGCCGTACTCGTCGACGACGATCGCCATCCAGAGATGCCGCCGCTGAAACTCCCGCAGCAGCTCCGAGACCTTCTTGGTCTCCGGAACGAAGTAGGCCTCCCGCATCAGGTCCGCGATGCGACCGCTGGGCGCCCGCCCGGAGGACCTCGAGGGTGTCCTTGACGTGCACGACGCCGAGGACCGTGTCGATCGAGCCGCGGACGACCGGGATGCGGGAGTACTTGGACTCGACGAAGAGGTCGAAGAGGACCGTGAGCGAGGAGGCGACGTCGATCCACACGACGTCCGTCCGCGGCGTCATGACCTCGCGCACGCGGGTGTCGCCGAAGTCGACGATGGAGAGCAGGAGCTTCTCCTCGTCCTTCTCGAGGATGCCTTCCTGGCGGCCGACGTCGATGTAGGCCTGGACTTCCTCTTCCGTCGCCTCCGCGGGCTTCTCGGACGACGTGGCGCGCGCCGGCGAAGATCCGGCGGATCGGGTAGGCGATCGGCAGGAAGAGCCACGAGGCCGCCGTGATGACGGGCAGCAGGCGGGCGACGATGCGTCTCGGGGTCGCGGCCCGCGTCGCTGCGGATGAGCGCGATCTCGGTCAGCATCCAGCCGGCGAGGAAGAAGAGCCCGCCCCAGAGCCACGGCCGCGGAACCTGCAGCGTCTCGAGGACCGACACGGTCGTGAGCAGGCCGAGCAGGAGCAGCACCTGCGTCGAAGACCTTGGTCGTCGTCCGGACGATCTCGACCTGGCCCGGCCCGGACAGGATGCGGGCGCGCTCGGGGTGCTCCTCGAGGAGCCCCCGGACCTTGATCGGCGACAGCCGGTCGAGAGCGAGGGCGAACGTCTCGAAGAGCAGGAATCCCGCGTAGCAGACGCCGGCCGCCACGAGCGCGATCATCGCGAGCGCCTCGCCGGGAGGCCGCCGCCCGCCGTTTCGGCCGGTCGACGAGCCCCAGCCGGCGGCGGACCCGCGCCTCGAGCGCGTCCATCTCGCCGTCGTCGGTCTCGTGGTCGTAGCCCATCAGATGCAGCAGGCCGTGCACGAGCAGCCGGTCGATCTCCCGCACGCCCGGTTCGCGGCGCCGACGGGCCTCCCGCGCGGCGTACGGGACCGAGATCACGATGTCTCCGAGAAAGCCTCCTCCGGCCTCCCCCGCCGGGAAGGCAAGCACGTCGGTCGGGCGGTCCTGCCCGCGGTAGCGGCGATTGAGCGCCCGCATTCTCCGATCGGCGCAGAAGAGCACGGAGACCTCGCGAGCGGGCGTCGAGGCCGCGCGCGAGGCGGGCGTCCGCGCCGCGCGTGCGGCCCGGGAGAGCACGCCCCGCACCCGCGCGGCCGGCGGCGCCCCGGCGGACCTCCTCTGAACGTCGACGCGAAGCATCAGACGGCCTTCGGAGAAGCCGCTTCCGGCCCGTGGCCGTCGCCCGGCGGCGCGCCTTCTCGCGGTTGAAGTCGAAGCCGGGTAGTCGATGCGGTGGTGGAAGACCGTCGTGACCGTCCGTTCCAGGGCGTCGGAGATGGTCGCGAGATCGCGCATCGTCAGGTCGCACTCGTCGAACTGGCCGTCGCGCAGGCAGTCGTCCACGATCGCCTGGATCATGGCGCGGATCTTCGCCGGCGTCGGCTCGATGAGCGTCCGCGAGGCCGCTTCGACCGCGTCCGCGATCATCAGGATGCCGAGGATGCGCGTCGAAGGCTTGGGGCCCGGGATAGCGGTACTCGGTCTCCTGCACGGGGCCCTGGCCCGGTTCCATGCGCGTCAGGGCCTTCTGGTAGAAGTAGCGGATCAGCTTCGTGCCGTGGTGCTCGCGGATGGCCGTCACGATGGGCTCGGGAAGCCGGGCCTTGCCGGCCATCTCGACTCCCTCCTTGACGTGGGCCGCGATGATGAGCGCCGACATGGACGGCTCCAGCCGGTCATGGCGGTTGAAGCCCTTCGGCTGGTTCTCGATGAAGTAGTCGGGCATCCGCGTCTTGCCGATGTCGTGGTAGTAGCCCGACGACGCGCGCGAGCAGCGCGTCGGCGCCGATCGCCTCGGCCGCAGCCTCGGCGAGGTGCCCGAGCATCAGCGAGTGCTGGTAGGTGCCGGGAGCCTCGAGGGCGAGGTTGCGGAGCAGCGGCAGGTTCTGGTTCGAGAGCTCGAGCAGGCGAATGTCCGTCACGACCGAAAACAGGTGCTCGAAGACGGGAAGCAGCAGAGCCACGACCATCGCGACCGTCAAGCCTCCGGCGATTCCGGCGAGGGCGTCCCACAGGAACTCCCAGCCCCAGGGCCCCCCCGACAGGAAGTGGATCGCGAGGATGGCCACGAGGTTTCCCATGGCCACCATCCCGCCCATCGTCAGCAGCACGCTGCGTGACCGGACCTTCCCGAGCCCGTAGATCCCGGCGAGCGAGCCGACGACCGAGAAGAGGGCGAACGGGAACGACAGGCCCATCAGCACGCCCGCGCCCACGGCGTGGACGAGCGCCACCAGCAGCGCCGGGCCCATGCCGGCGACCAGGCTCACGACGATCGGCCCGGCCGCGAAGGGAATGGCGTAATAGACGGCCCCCGACGCCCCCTCGAGCGAGGGCGAGATGGCCTGGGCGAGGGCGAAGGCTCCCCGCGTCACGAGGGCGAAGAGGATCCCCGTGGCGAGAACGGTGCCGAGGACGACCGCGGTCGAGCGCTCGCGCTTGCGGCGGCGCTGGCGCCGCGCGTCCAGCCAGAACGCGAGGACCGCGAGAACCTGGAGGACGAGGACCCCGGTGACCTTCACCCACGACGAGGGGTCCGAGGCCGAGGCCCGCACGGCCGCGATCCACTGGGCGGCGCGGGGCGTGATCTCGTCGCCCCGGCGCACGATCACCTTGCCCTGGGGAAGGCGCGTGAAGACGCTCTCGACGGAGCGGGTCGCCCGCTGCCGCCGCTCCGCCGTCTGCGCCGCGTCGTAGGTCAGGTTCGGCCGCAGGATCGCCGCCAGGAAGGCCGCGACTTCGGCCCGCTCCCGAACCGACAGGGGGCTGTCGACGAGCCGCGCGGCGACCGCCGCCCGGGTCTCGTTGCCGTACTCCACGGCGCCCGCCTCCCGGCGTCTCGATTCCTTGCCCGAGCTGGTCTCGCGCACGGTGAGACCTCGGCCCCGCGCGTCCGGAGGCAGGTCCCGATGGTCCACGATGCCGACGCGATAGAGATCCAGGCCGATCGCGACGAAGCGGTCCTCCATCTCCTTCGAGAATCCCTGACGCGCGAGGGAGGCCAGCGCCTCGTCCCCGATCGGCAGGGTGAAGGCGTCCCGCACCTCCGTCGTCACCGCGCCGCGCGAACGCGTGCGAGCCGCGGCCGTGCGGGCCCGGTCGAAGGAGGCGCGGATCTCCTCCTCGAAGCGCGTCCCCGCGAGGGGGTCCAGCTCGTACAAGGGCAGGACCTCGGCCGAGGCCTCCGCCCGCCGGCGCGCGGTGGCCTCGGGATCCGGCACGATCAGGTCGCGCGGCGCGACCACGTCACGCAGCGCGATCGTTCCGGGCGTGGTCGCCCCGCGGCGGAAGGTGAGGGCCGGCGAGAACGCCAGCGTCGTGACGAGCACGTACGCGGCACCCCAGAGCCAGGGGTGCAGCCTGTCCCGCCGCGAGGGCTCTCCCGGCGCGGCGGGCGGCACGGCCCCGCGGCCGAAATGGAACGTCCTGCGCCTCTCGGGCGCGCCGTCGCTCATCGAATCACTCAGCGGCCGGAAGCGGGCCGGCCGGACGCCGAGGCGGCGGCTTCGCGCTCCCGGTCGAGGGCTTCGTAGGCGGTGATGATCGACTGGACGAGCGTGTGCCGGACGACGTCGCGCTCGTCGAAGAGCACGAAGCGGATTCCCTCGATACCGGAAAGCACCTGTTGCGCCTCGCGCAGCCCCGAGGTCCTGCCCTGGGGAAGGTCGATCTGGGTGATGTCTCCCGTCACGACGGCTTTCGAGCCGAAGCCGATCCGCGTCAGGAACATCTTCATCTGCTCGGAGGTCGTGTTCTGCGCCTCATCGAGGATGATGAAGGCGTCGTTCAGCGTCCGTCCGCGCATGAACGCGATCGGCGCGACCTCGATGATGCCGCGCTCGAGGAGCTTGGCCGTCTTCTCGTACCCGAGGATGTCGTAGAGCGCGTCGTAGAGCGGGCGCAGGTACGGGTTGATCTTCTCGACGAGATCGCCCGGCAAGAAGCCCAGCCGCTCGCCGGCCTCGACGGCCGGTCGGGCGAGGACGATGCGCTTGACCTTCTTCTCGAGAAGGGCCGCGGCGGCCATGGCGACGGCCAGATACGTCTTGCCCGTCCCGGCCGGGCCGATCGCAAAAACGAGATCGTGCCGATCGATCGTCTGAACGTAGATCCGCTGCTTGATGTTGCGAACGGTCACGACGGACTTGAGCGTCGGACCGAAGGGGCTGTCGGTGAAGAACTCGGTCAGCGAAACGCTCGGGTCCTCCCGGGCGACGCGGATCGCCGTCGCGACGTCGCTTCCGCGCAGGGGGAATCCCCCGGCCAGAAGGTCGGAAAGCGCCGCCAGCAGGCGCCGGGCGGCGTCCTGCTTCTCACCCTCTCCGAGGACCGCGATCTCGCTCCCGCGGGCCTGCAGGCGGACACCGAAGGCGTCCTCGATGGCCCGGAGGTTTTCGTCGGCGATTCCGAAGAGCGCGGTGAGTCCGGATTCGGGCAGGGTTACGGCGTGATTCGGTTCAGAAATCGGCGCTGCTCCTTGAGGCGGTAAACGGTACCACGAGCGGGGCCCGCCGGCCCCGGGGGGCCCCGACACGGCTACCCAACCTATTGAGCAGCAAAGACTTGAGTCTGTTTTTGCGTCGTACTATTTGCCCGCCGCGATGGACTTGCACATGTCCTCGAGGCCGTTCTCCACTGCATCCGGGATCGTCGAGCCTTTGGCTTTCTGGCGGAGCTCGCCGACGACTGCGCCGCTCTTGTCCTTGATCAGCAGTTCGAGGCCGACGCCGGGATTGGCCGCCCAGCCGCCCCAGTAGCGGGCCGCTCCGCTCGGCTCCCAGGCGTTGAAAACGTTGCCCTCGACCACGATGTCGGCATTCTTCTCGACGATCTCGAAGCCTTCTCTTTCGAGCCACTGCTCGGCGTATTCCTTGCCGTCCCGCGCGGCGTCACGGGAATCGCGGCTCCTGCCGTTGTTCTCGAAGTCCTTGACCATGACGGTCTTGTAGGACTTCAGGCTTCCCTTCGGGAAAGTAGACCCAATCCGCGTCCTTGCCCGCGACGAGCTTGTCGTAGTCGGGCAGGAACTTCTGCGGCTCGTCCTTCTCCTTGGCGTCGTCCGAGCCGACGAAGGACTTGGGAGCGGCCAGCGCGGCGGAAGCCGGAGAGAAGCAGAAAGGCGGCGGCCAGGGCAGCAGTCAGTCTGCGGGAAAAAGCAGCCATGTGCGGAATCTCCTTCTTGAGGTGATTGTAGCAGGGCGGCGCGCGCCCCGGAGACTCAGTCGAATCGCAGACGCTGGCAGACGGCGTCCCCGGCCTGGGACGTCGAAAGCGAACCGCCGACGTCGGTCGTCGCGGCGCCCTCGCGCACGCAGGCCGCGACCGCGGCCTCGACGGCCGCGGCCTCGGCGCCCCGTCCGAGGTGATCCAGCAGGAGGGCCGCGGTCAGGATCGCCCCGAAAGGGTTCGCCCGGCCCGTGCCGGCGTATTTCGGCGCCGAGCCGTGCACCGGCTCGAACATCGACACGCGGCCCGGGTGGATGTTGCCCGAGGCCGCCATCCCGAGCCCTCCCTGCAGCGCCGCGCCGACGTCCGTCACGATGTCCCCGAACATGTTGTTCGTGACGATCACGTCGAACTGCCGCGGATCCTTGACCATCTGCATGCAGAGGGCGTCGACGTAGAGGTGCGAAGCCTCGATGCCGGGATACTCCTTCGCGACCTCGGCGAAGGTCCGCTGCCAGAGGTCGCCGACGAAGCGCATCGCGTTCGACTTGTCGGACATCACGACGCGACGCCGCCCGCGGGCGCGCGCGTACTCGAAGGCGTAGCGGAGGATGCGCTCGACGCCCTTGCGCGTCGAGACGTCTTCCTGGACCGCGACCTCGTCGGGCGTGCCCTTCTTGAAGTTTCCGCCGCTGCCCACGTAGGAGCCCTCGGTGTTCTCGCGGAAAACGACGAAGTCGATGTCCTTCGCGGCGAACCCCTTCAACGGGCAGAGGCGGTCGTCGAGGCAGCGCACGGGGCGGTAGTTGACGTAGAGGTCGAGCTGGAAGCGGGCCCCGAGGAGGATGTCCGCGGCGTGCTTCATGTCGGGCACGCGCGGATCGCCGAAGGCGCCCATGAAGATCGCGTCGTAGTTCGAGGCCAGGTCGGCGAAACCTCCGTCCGGGATGGTCACGCCGGTCTTCAGGTAGTGGTCGGCGCTCCAGGGAAAGAACACCGGCTCGAACGGAATTCCCCGGGCCCGGCCGACCCGCTCGAGAACCTTGACGGCTTCCGCGGTGACGTCGACCCCGATTCCGTCGCCCGGAACGACCGCGATTTTCATGCGACCGCGCAAGATAACATGGCACTAGAATTCGTCGCATGACCTTCGCGGATGCCGTCAGGGAGGTCGTGCTCGAAGCCGCCTCGCGCCCGGATCGGCCCACGCCGGGCGGTCTGTGCGAGCGCCTCGCCCGAGAAACCGAGCGCTACCTCGATCGCGTGCAGTTCTCGCGGGAACGCTACGTTCGCCACCCGATCCTCCTCTGGGAGGACTGGGAGATCATGCTGATCGCGTGGGAGAGCGGCCACATCACGCCCATCCACGATCATCGCGGCGTCATGGGGGGCATGGCCGTGCTCTCCGGCACGCTCGCGGAAGAACGGTTCTCGACCCAGCACGAGCGTCCCGAGCTCTTCGACAGCCGCCCGCGACCGGAAGGCGACCTCTCGGACATCGGCCCGACGGTGCTGCACCGGCTGGCTCCGACGAGCGCGCGGGCGATCTCGCTGCATGTCTACCGGCCGCCGCTCCGCTCGATGGGCATCTGGGACGAGAGCGGTCTCATCTCGATCATGCCCTCCGCCTTCGACGTCGGCGACGACGTGCTCGCGCTCGCGACGCGCGTGCCGGCCGACACGACGAGCTAGCTCTCTCCGCTCCGCCGGGCGAGCACGACGCCCCAGGGGCGTCCCCAGGGATCGAGGATCCGCTCGACGGGCCGCTCGTCCTCCTCGCGGGCCGCCGCCGCCGGAACGATCCGGCAACGCAGGATTCCGGGCCGGACGCGGCCGGAGGGCCGATCCGGGTCCAGCCCGTAGCCGCGCACGGCATCGATCGCGATTCTCGAGTGGCCGAGGCCGGGCGCGATCTCGACCGGACCGTAGCCGCCCCAGCGGGCCGCCGCGCGGCCGATGAGCGTGTCCTGACCGTGAAAGCCGCCAAACGTCTCGGGGTGCGCGGGCCAGAGCGCCAGAGCGTCGCGCGCCGAGAGCGCTCCGTGGACGGCGAGGGCGCCGACGGCGGCGATGGCGGCCGCGCGGCGCGCCGGGCGCGGCACCCGGCCGAGGATCCAAAGGATGCCGGCCGCCGCGGCCACGGCGGCGAGCGTCGAAAGGTAGGCAAAGCGCGACCCGTTGGGGTTGTCGGCCTGACCGCCGGCGGCGACCGCCGCCAGAAACGCCGCGGCGTGCGCGAGAAGCAACGCGGACAGCGCGTCGTGGGGCCGGAGAAGCGCCCGGCCGAGGGCGATCGCGACCGGAATTCCGAGGAGCCACCCGAGGCGCGAGCGTCCGGGAAGGTCGTGCCGCGGCGTGGGATCGGCGAGCAGCCAGGGCGAGACGAGCGCGTCCGCGACCGCTTCGACCGGGGGCCGCAGCGAGCCCGTGCGGCGCATCTCCAGCATGACGTTGTGGTCCGCCGTCCTCGCGAAGTAGGACGAGGTGCGGCCTTCGCGAAAGAGAAAGAGCGGAGCGGCGCAGGCCGCAAACCCGGCGACGAAGGCGCCTGTGCGAAGCACCCGCGCGGCGGCCTTTTCTCCGTCCTCGGCCGGCCACAGCGCGAAGAGCGCGAGCGCCGCTCCGGCCGGCCACGCCGAGAGGTAGACGTGGGCGCCGACTCCCCCGACGATTCCGGCGGCCAGGGCGAGCGGAAGGCTTCGCCGCCGCCGCGCCGACGAGCAGGGCGAGCGTGGCGAGATCCACGATCGGAGCGAGAAGGATCATGTTGAACGCCCACCGGCTGAGGATGAGGTGCCAGCGCAGGCCGGCGAGCGCGAGCGCCGTGAGCATCCCTCCGCCCGCCGGGAGCAGGGCGCGGCCGAGAAGCGCGGCGGTCACGAGCGAGGCGGCGCCGGCGACGGCGGAGGGAAGGCGCACGCCCAGGACGGTCGTGCCCCCGAGCGCGAGGGCCGTCCGGTAGCCCTCCAGATAGAGCACGCCGATGCTTCCGTACGGCCGCGAGACGCCGTACGGAAGCGGACGGATGGCGTCTTTGAAGTCCGCCGGGGATCCGTCGAGCGCGAGCGCCGGCTCGATCAGCGACAGGTCGTCGACCCAGAGCCATTCCGGAACGCGGGCGAGCGCCGCGAAGCGAAGGGTCGTCCCGGCGAGGATCGCGAGAAGCGTCAGCGCCGCGAGGGTCGAGCGACGAAACGGAATCCCGCCGAGCTCCTCGGCGGCGCCGCGGGAACGCGCCCAGGCGACAAATCCCGCCGCCGCCGCCACGCCGGCCGCGGCCGCCCCGGCGGCGACCCCGATGCCGAGCAGAAGACGGGGCGGCGCCCAGGAGGGCTCGGGGTCCGCAAGGAGCGCCGGCCCGATCCGCCGCGCCAGCGCGACCGCCGCGACGAAGCCGGCCGCGAGTCCGACGAAGAGGGCCTGGCGGGCTCCCGTGCCCCCCGAGGCCTTCGACGTCACTTCTGGAAGAAGAGGAAGAGGTTGACCGAGGAGGGACCGAGCGAGAAGAAGTCCCCCGAGCGCAGGGGTCGCGCGCAGTCTTCTTCGGAGATCCCGGCGAGATCGTCGGGGGCCGGGATCGGGTCGCCGTTCAGATACGTGCCGCAGGTCGAGCGCATGTCGACCAGTCGGTAGAGAGCTCCGCCGCCGAGTCCAGACGGCGCACGACCTTGGCGTGCAGACGGGAGACCTCGACGTTCAGGAAGGCGTCGGGCGAGGAGACGCGAAAGCCGGTGACCGGCATCCCGATGCCGATGTACTCGGGAACCTCGCGGCCGATCAGGAGCTCGTCGAAGTCGAGCTTCACGAGGCCGGCGTTGTACGGGCCCAGGCCGAGCAGGAAGTAGCCCGGAGGGCAGCTTGAGGAGCGTCTTCTCGAGCCGCGTCGAGAGTCCCGCCATGCCGTTGTCGACGAAGGTCATCACGTCGCGCTGACGCGACTCCAGCGCCTCGCGACAGATCGCCGAGTAAATGTCGTCTTTCATCGCATGGGTTTAAACATACCGATTTTACCGCGCATTTCGGCCCCGCGGCGTGACCGGGACCTCAGTGAACCGTCTCTTCGCCGGCCTGCTCGACCTCTTCGGAGGACGGTTCCCGCTCGATCGTCCAGCGTTCGTAGACGCCCTCCGGCAGCTCGGCGACGAAGCGCGAGGGCTCCAGGATCACGTCCACGCCGTAGCGGTCGCGGGCGAGCATCGGATAGACGAGCGCCACCTCGTTCTTGGCCCGGGTGACGGCGACGTAGAACAGGCGGCGTTCCTCCTCGAGGCCCTCGTCGGTCGCGATCGAGCGGTAGTTCGGAAAGCGTCCCTCCGAGAGCCCCATCACGATGACGCGGCTCCACTCGAGACCCTTGGCCTGGTGGATCGAGGACAGGACCACGCGGTCGTCGTCCGGTTCCCCCGCGATCACGTCCTCGCCCGAGAGCTCGTTGAAGAGCGTCACGTCCTCGAGAAACGCGGGCAGGGAATCGTAGGTCTGCGCGAACTGGGCGAACTGCTCGAGGTCGTCGAGGCGCGCGTTTCCGTTGGGGAACTTGGCCCGGGCGAAGTCCTTGTAGACGTCCTCGACGACCGTCCGGATGGCTTCGGCGGGCGTCGAGCGGAGCGCCGGCGAGTCGAGCCGCGAGAGCAGCGAGCGGAAGGGGCGGAGCGCCGACTCGGAGCCGCGTCCGAGATCGACCGACTTCGCGTCGAGTGCGCGGAAGGCCTCGAGCGGATCGGGCCGCCCGCCGATCGCCTCCCACACCGCCGCCGCCGAGCGCTCGCCGACGCGCGGGAAGAGCTTGAGGGCCCGCTTCCAGGACAGCTCGTCCTTGGGGTTGACGACGATCCGCAGAAACGCGAGCACGTCCTTGACGTGGCGCTGCTCGAAGAAGCGCGTTCCCGAGCGGATCTCGTAGGGGATCCCGCGGCGCGTCAGCTCGATCTGGAGCTCGAGCGCCTGGTAGTGGGCGCGGTAGAGCACCGCGAGCTCCGAGAGCTTCTCCCCCTCGTCGTGCCACTCGAGCAGCCGCTGCCCCACGAAGCGGGCCTGGTCCGGGATGTCGGGCAGGGCCACGACGGCGGGCAGCGCCCCCGCGTCGCGCGAAGCCAGAAGCTCCTTGGGAAACTGCTTTTCGTTGTGCGCGATCGAGGCGTTCGCGAGCGCGAGGATCTCGGGAGTGGAGCGATAGTTGCGCGTCAGCCGGAAGGTCTGCGCCTCGGGGTACCGCTCGGGGAAACCGAGGATGTTCTGGAACGAGGCGCCGCGGAACGAGTAGATCGCCTGAGCGTCGTCGCCGACCACCGTCACGTTCTTCTTGAGCTTCGCCATGCCGTCGACGATCTCTCCCTGGAGGCGGTTCGTGTCCTGGTACTCGTCGACGAGAACGTGGTCGAAGGACGACCGGAGCTCCCCCGCCGCCGCCGGCACCTCGTCGAGCAGCTTCTTCCACAGCAGCAGCAGATCGTCGTAGTCGACGGCGTTGCCCTGCCGCTTGCGCTCGCGGTAGCGCTGGAAGACCGAGACGATCTCGGTCTCGAGCTCCGCGAAGTGCGGCGCGTGCTCGGCGAGGACCTCCGTGAAGGAGCGGCCGGTGTTGATGGTGAAGGAGTAGAGATCGAGCAGGACGTCGCCCTTGGGGAATCGGCGCTCGAGCGTGGGGATGCGCCGATCCGACGTCGCGGCCTCGAGCAGCTCGCGGGCGTCCTCGGGGTCGAGGATCGTGAAGTTGGAGGTCAGCCCCAGGCGCCCGCCGAACCGCCGCAGGAGCCGGTTGCCCACGGAATGGAACGTCCCGCCGGCCAGGCGCCGCGTGTCGACGGCGAGGAGCGTCTCGACCCGCCGGAGCATTTCGCGCGCGGCCTTGTTCGTGAAGGTCAGCAGGAGGACGCGCGAGGGGTCGAGGCCCGACTCGATCAGGCGGGAGACCCGGTAGACGAGCGTGCGCGTTTTTCCGGACCCGGCGCCCGCGATGACGAGGAGGGGCCCTCCCCCGGCGAGAACGACCTCGCGCTGCTCGTCGTTGAGCTCCCGGTCGTAGTCGACGCGGTAGGACTTGAGCCGCGACGGCGTCTTGAGGATGTACTTGCGCTCCACGCTTCGCAGTTTAGCCCCGGGACGTAATCCGGCGGGACGGCCGCGCGTCCAATCCCGAAGAACACACAGGAGAACGACATGGACATGCAGAAAATCACCGAACCCGAACCCGAAGAGATCCCCCCGATTCGCTGTCACGATCGCCGCCGGCGCGCTGGCCCTGTCGGGCCTGCTCGCCTCGAATCTGGCCGCGCACAGCCCCGGGCCCGGACGGCGGCTCGGATTGTCCGACGATCAGAAGCAGCAGATCCGCGGCATCCTGAAGTCGCACTCCGCCGAGCTCGACGCGCAGCGGCTCGCCGCGCGAAGCGGCCGCAAGGCCCTCCGCGAGGCCATGGCCGTCCAGCCCGTCGACGAAACCCGAATCCGCCAGGAGGCTCTGGCGCTCGGCGAAGTCCGGGCGGACGGCGCGGTGCTCCGAGCGCGGATCCGCTCCGAGATCTGGCCGATCCTGACGACCGAGCAGCAGGAGAAGGCCCGGCAGCTCCGCTCCCAGCGGGGCCAACGGGAGAAGCGCCGTCACGAGTCCTTCGAGCGCTGGCTGCGGAACGGCTAGGGCGCTCCGGCGGCTCGACGGTCGGGCGGGCCGCGGCCGCCGGGAGGCTACACTCTCGGCGTGCCGCTCCGCCTTCTCACCGCGGGTGAATCGCACGGGCCCCGGCTGACTGCGATCCTGGAAGGGATCCCGTCCGGGCTCGTCATCGATCCGGCCTTCGTGTCCTCCGAGCTCGCCCGCCGCCAGCACGGCTACGGGCGCGGAGGCCGCATGAAGATCGAGAAGGACGAGGCCCTCTTCGAGGGCGGCGTCCGGGGCGGCGTGACGCTCGGCTCGCCCATCGCGATCGGGATCCTGAACCGCGACTACGCGAACTGGGAGCCGGTCATGGGGCCGCTCTCGGTCGATCCCGCGGCGGCCGCGGGCAAGCGCCTCACGCGGCCGCGCCCGGGCCACGCGGATCTCGCCGGCGGAATGAAGTACGGCGCCGCGGACCTGAGGGACGTCCTCGAGCGCGCCTCGGCGCGGGAGTCGGCGGCGCGCGTCGCGGCCGGGGCGGTCTGCAAGCTCCTCCTCGCCGAGTGCGGCATCGAGATCCGGAGCGGCGTCCTCGCGCTCGGGCCCGTCCAGGACACCGCTTCGCCGCGGAGCTTCGAGGCGCTCACGCGAGTCCGTGAGGATTCCCCCCTCCGCGCGATCGACCCCGCCCTCGAGCCCCGGATGGTCGCCGCCGTCGACGCGGCGAAGAAGGACGGCGATACGCTCGGCGGCGCGATCCTCGTCGGGGCCCGCGGCGTTCCGGCGGGCCTCGGAAGCTTCGCGTCCTGGGACCGCAAGCTCGACGGCCGGATCGGCCAGGCCCTGCTCTCGGTGCCGGCCGTCAAGGCCGTGGAGCTCGGCTCCGCGATCGCGGCTTCGCGCGGCCCCGGCTCCGCCGCGCACGACGAGATCGAGCCCGGCCCCGGCGGCGCGCTGACCCGCCGGACGAACCGCGCCGGCGGGCTCGAGGCGGGCGTCACCAACGGCGAAGACGTCCTGGCCGTGGCCTACATGAAACCCATCTCGACGCTCGCGCGCGGACTCGACTCGGTCGACCTCGAGACCGGAAAGCCGGCGCGCGCGGCCTACGAGCGGAGCGACGTCACGGCCGTTCCGGCCTGCGGCGTCATCTGCGAGGCCATGCTCGCCTTCGTCCTCGCGGATGCGCTCCTCGAGCTGACGGGAGGCGATCGCCTGGCGGACGTGACCGCGCGCCTGTCCGCGCACCGGGAGCGGGTGCGCGGGTATCCGTCGCCCTCGCCCTCGCCCTCGCCGTCACGGCGCCCCGCGCGCTGATTCGCGCCCTGAGACGGGCCGGACGCCATCTGTCCGGACGCCCCCCGAAGATGGCTTCATGGAGGAGGCGGCGGGCACGGGACGTCCGGGAGCTCGGCCATATGGCATAATATGATTTGCCATGTGGCAGGAATCGGGGCGGCCTTGAGCGGGACCGCCGACATCGTCCGGGCCCTCGGGGGGAGGCGCCTCGTGCCGGCGCGCTCTCCCGGCCAGCTGCGCGCGCTCGTGCGGGAGGGACTCCCCTATGCGGCCCTTTCCGCCGTCGTCGCGGGGTTCGGGCTGGGCTCGGCGGACGCCGGGACGATCCTGCGCATTCCGGAGCGGACGCTCGCCCGGCGCAAGAAGGAGCGGCGGCTCTCGGCCGAGGAATCCGACCGGCTCGTTCGCCTCGCCCGCATCGCCGCCCTCGCCGAAGAAATCCTCGGCAGCCGGGAGCACGCCGCCCGCTGGCTCGCCGGCCCGAACCGGGCGCTCGGCGGCCGCACTCCCCTCTCCGAGCTCGACACGGACCTCGGCGCCGAAGAGATCGAGGCGGTTCTCCAGCGCCTCTCCCACGGGATCGTCGGCTAGGCGGCTGACTTTCAGCGTTCAGCGTTCAGCGATCACCCCATGCGCGTCTTTCGTATCTGCCGGAAGGTGCACGCGGCCTTCGACGGCGAGGGCGCGCGTCTCTACGGGGGCCGCTGGAACCGCCGCGGCACCGCGGTCGTCTACGCTTCGGAGAGCCTCGCCCTCGCCGCCCTCGAGCTTCTCGTCCACGCCGAGCCGGCCCTCCTGCCCGACGATCTCGTCTCGGTCGCGGCCGACGTCCCGGACGCCCTGGGCGTCGAGTCCGTCGCGGCGCGCGAGCTGCCCCGCGACTGGCGCCGGCACCCCGCTCCGGAAGCGCTGGCGGAACGCGGGACCGAGTGGGCGCGTTCCGGGCGCACGGCCGTCCTCGCGGTGCCCTCTGCGCTCGTGCCGCGCGAGCGCAACTTTCTGCTGAATCCGGCCCACCCGGACTTCAAGAAGATCCGGCCGCACGGCCCCGAGCCCTTCGCGCTGGACGCCCGACTGCGCGGGTGAGCGGCTACGCGCGCGATCTGTCGCGCCGTTACTGGCGCGCGATTTGTCGCGCCACTACTGGCGCGCTATTTGAAGCCGGCTGTATTCGGAGAGCGCCTTGCGCACGATGCGGCGCAGGTTCCGTCACGCGGCGCTCGGCTTGCGCGGTCTCGTCGGCGGCGATCTTGTGCGCGTGACGGCGGACCACTTCGCGCACCAGGAGGTCGACCGCACGCTTCCACCGGGCGTACGCGACCGTCACGGCCAGGTCAAACGTTTCGGTCATCGAGAAGCCAACCCTGCGCAGGCCCAAGCATAGCGCGCACCGCCGCCCGGGGCTACCCAGGGGAAGGGCGAAAGCGCAAAGTGGAAGGACGAAAGCGGAAGGTTGAATCCCGCGGGTCGTTTGGACCCTTTGAGCTTCTCGAGCTCTTCCTAGCGGATGGGCAGCAGCTCCACCGGCCCGGGGGCCGACGTCGCCGCCATCTTTTCGAGAGACACGTCCGGAGGGCCGAGGCGCCGGTCGAGCACGGCGAAGCGGGGGTCCGTCGGCGCCAGCACGCCGTCGCGCTCGCGCCAGAGCTCGTAGTGCAGCGACGGCGACACGACCCAGCCCGTCGAGCCCACGGTGCCGATCCTCTCGCCGCGCCGGAGCTTCTGTCCGGGGCGCACTTCGATCTTCGCGAGGTGACCGAAAAGCGTGACCTGACCGCCGCCATGGGAGAGGACGACGAGGTTGCCGTACCGCCAGAGCCGCGAGCCCGGCTTCGGCCGCACGCGACCCGTGAAGGCGACGGTGCCTTCGGCCGGCGCGCGCACGGCCGACCCTGTGGGCGTCGCGAGCTCGAGGCCCGTGAAGAACTCCTCGGCCCCGGTCCATGGAGACACCCGGGGCCCGAAGACGACCGCGGGCTCGAAGAGCTCGGTGGCGAGCGGAAGGATCGAGGGCGTTCGGGCCGCGAGGTGGGGGTCCGCGCCTTCCTTCTCGAGCAGAACGGCGAGACCCCCCTCGAGCGCGAGGAGGAACCGCGGCAGGCTCGTCACGGTGTCCGCCGGCGAGCCGGCGAGCAGGCCGGCCTCGGGGTTGAGCGCTTTGGGCCAGCTCGACGGCGCGACGCGATAGAGGAAGGCGATCTTTCGACAGCAGGCTCGCCGCGTCGCGCGCCCGGCCGGCCATGGCGGAGGCCCGGCTCTCCGCCACGCCGAACGCCGCGGTCGCCGCGGCGGAATCGGCGGCGAGCGCATCCGAAGGCCTGTCGCGCAGGGCGCGCATCGCGACGGCCGGCACGGTCACCCACATCGAGAGCGCGACGATCGCCGCCAGCCCGGTCGACACGATGACGGCCTTCTGGCCGCGGTCGCCGAGCTTCGTGCTCCGCACCGCGCCGGTGCCCGAGGTCGGATGGAACTGGAACTCCACGGCCCGGCTCTGGCCCCTCGCTCCTAGCTCCCCGGGAACACGGCGACGACGCCGAGCTCGCGGCGGTCCGCCGAATGACCCAGGTGCCTGGGCACGAAGGAACGGGAGAGCGTGAACCGGAACACCCGCGGCTGCGTCGCTCCGGCCGAGAGCCGCAGCGGGAGCCCCTGCCCGGGCGCGAGCGTCTTCGAAAGGACGACCTTCCCGTCCGCCTCGGCGGTCAGCTCGACCGGGCGCCCTTCCGGCGTGAAGTGGGCCAGCGCGATACGGAGAGACTCTCCGGGCGGCAGCCGGATGGCGAAGCGGCGCTCGGTCCAGTAGAACGAGCCCCAGCGGCCCTCCTCCTTGGCGTGAAACCCCATCCCCTGACGGTAGCGGAAGGCCTGGTCCGGCGAAAGGGTCGCCAGGGTCGCGAACGCCGCCGCGGCGGCGTAGAGGAGGACGGCCGCGCGCCGGATCCGGGCCCCGACCGCGCTGCGCGGGTGTGCCGTCGCGGGCGCCGGCCGGGCCACGCACGAGGCGAAGAGAAAGAAGGCCAGCGACACGTCCGGCGCGAACCAGTGCGACCCGAAGGCGAGGGCGACGACGAACCCGAGCGCCGCCGCGCCGCACCCGGCGGCGAGAGGTCTCTCCCTCCACCCCGAGAGCGCCGCGCCGGCTTCGCGGGCGAGCAGAAACACGAACGCCGCGACCAGAAGGAAGCCGATCGCTCCCGTTTCGGCGAGCGCCTGGAGGTAGGCGCTGCCGGGGTTGTCGCGCAACGGCAGGGCGCGGCCCTCCTCCGCCAGCAGATTCGGCAGCTGCCACGAAAAAGCGCCGAGCCCCGCGCCGGCGATCGGGTACTTGCCGAAGAGCCGCACGGCGCCGGCCCACAGCAGCGGACGCGACGAGGCCCGGTCCTGAACGGAGATCCCCGAATCCATGATGTTGGCGAGCCGCCGGGCCAGGCCGCCGCGGTCGGCCTGCAGCAGGAGCGCCGCGAGGACCAGGACCCCGGCGGCCGCGGCCAGCCCGACGGCGAGCCGCAACCGGCGTGCCGCCGGAAGGCCGGGCGCCAGGACGAGGACGAGCAGGCCGACCGCGACGAGGAGCAGACCGCTCCGCGATCCCGAGAGCACCAGGCCCGCGGCCGAGCCAGCGGCGACGGCGATCGGCGCGCCCCGGCGGCCCGCGGCGAGAAGCCAGGCGACCGCCGCCACGAAGGCGAGCCCCGAGAGAAGACCGAGCGCATTCGGATCGATTGCGCCGCCCGAAAAGCGTCCGGTCATCTTCCAGAAGGCGCTCGTCTCGCCGGGGGGAAGGCCCAGCCGCTCCGCGACCGCGAAGGCGCCCGAGAGCCCGCAGCCCGCGAGCGTCGCCCGCAGCGCGCGCTCGCGCAGCGGCGCTCCGGAGCGCCGGAGGATGAAGAAGAACCCGACGCCCGAGGCCAGGGCCGAAAGCGAAAGCACGCTGTCGCGGAACGCCGCCACATCCAGCAGCCCCTCGACGTTGACGGCGCGCAGCCCGAGGCCGTGCTGGATCGCCCAGAGCGTCCGCCCCCGGGCGATGGCGGCGATCGTCGCGACGACCCAGATCGCGGAGAGGGCCCTCAGCGTCCCGTCGAGACGAGAAGGGTCCGGGGTGTTCTCGAAGTCGTAGAGAAACCGGAACGTCCATCCCGCCGCGAAGCCCGCGAAGAGAAGCACCGGCCAGGCGAAGGCGTCGGCGCCGCCGAACGCCCGGTCGCCGACGCCCGAGAGCGGAAAAAGAAAGGCGAAGGCGACGAGGCCGCGCGCGGGGTTCCAGGCGGACACGAGCCCGAGCGCGACGGCGAGCAGAAGGATCGGAAGACGGTCGCGGGCGCCCGGAGGAAACCCGAGCGTGAAGACCGCGAAGAATCCGAGGACGGTCGCGACCAGCGCCGCGAGCCGCGGGGCCCCGCCCGGACGCCGGGCAGGCTCGCCGTTGCCCGTCACCACGCGGGGGGTTTGGGGGGCGCCGTGCGCCCCCCGCCTGAATCCGTCGTCATGCGCGGTGGTACTCCTGAAGCGGCGCGACCCCGGTCGCCTCCTCCTGGCGCGCCCGGATTCCCTCGACGGCCGCCGTCGCGGCGGACAGAGTCGTCAGGCACGGAATCGAGAGCCGCAGAGCCGCCGCCCGGATGGCGGCTTCGTCGAAGCGCGACTCGCCGCCGAGCGGCGTGTTGACGACGAGCTGAATGTCCCCGGCCTCCATGCGGTCGACCGCGTTCGGGCTGCCCTCGTTGACCTTGAACACGCGCTCCGCCTCGACCCCGGCCTCGCGGAGCGCCTCGCGCGTGCCTTCCGTCGCGCAGAGCGCGAAGCCCAGGTCCCGCAGCTCCCGGCCGATCGGGATCACCGCCGCCTTATCGTACGGATTGACCGTGAGAAACGCCCGGCCCGAAAGCGGCAGCCGGGTGCCGACCGCCTCGCAGGCCTTGGCGAAGGCGTCCCCGAAGCGCGGCGAGATCCCCATGACTTCGCCGGTGGACTTCATCTCCGGCCCCAGCAGCACGTCTTCGCCCGGGAACTTGCGGAACGGGAAGACGGGCGCCTTGATGAAAAAGTCGACGGGATCGCGCTCGGGCGGAAGGCCCAGCGAGTCGAGCGTCCGGCCGGGAACGGTCAGGAGCGCGGCGGCCCGCGCCATGGGAACGCCGATCGCCTTGGAGACGAACGGCACGGTGCGGGAAGCGCGCGGGTTGACCTCGAGGACGTAGAGCCGGCCGTGCTGGATCGCGAACTGGATGTTGACGAGGCCGCGCACGGTGAGACCTTCGGCGAGCCGGCGGGTCGCCTGACGGATCTCGTCGAGAAGCGGCGCCGGAATTCTCCAGGGCGGAAGGACCGAGAAGGAGTCGCCCGAATGGATGCCGGCCTCCTCGATGTGCTGCTGGATGCCGCCGATCCAGGCGTTCTGGCCGTCGCAGAGCGCGTCCACGTCGAGCTCGACCGCGTTGTCGAGAAACCGGTCGATGAGCACCGGGTGCTCGGGCGAGCTCGCCACCGCCTGCTTCATGTAGGAGGCCAGCCGGGCCTCGTCGAACACGATCGCCATCGCGCGCCCGCCGAGCACGTACGAGGGCCGCACGACCAGCGGATAGCCGATGCGGCGCGCGGCCTCGACCGCCTCCTCCACGCTCCGCGCCTCGGCGTGCGGGGGCGCGTCGAGCCCCAGCTCCCCGAGCAGCCGGCCGAAGCGGCCCCGGTCCTCGGCGAGATCGATCGACTCGGGCGAAGTGCCCCAGATCGGGTAGCCGGCGGCTTCGAGCGGCCGGGCGAGCTTGAGCGGCGTCTGGCCTCCGAACTGCACGAGGATCCCGTCGGGCTTCTCGTTGTCGAGGACCGCCGAGACGTCCTCGAGGGTGAGCGGCTCGAAGTAGAGACGGTCCGACGTGTCGTAGTCGGTCGAGACGGTCTCCGGATTGCAGTTGATCATGACCGTCTCGAAGCCGGCCTCCGAAAGCGCGTAGCAGGCGTGGACACAGCAATAGTCGAACTCGATGCCCTGGCCGATGCGATTGGGTCCGCCGCCGAGGATGACGACCTTCCTCTTTTCCGTTCGGATCGACTCGTTCTCGTCTTCGTACGTCGAGTAGAAGTACGGCGTCTCCGCCTCGAACTCGGCCGCGCAGGTGTCGATGGTCTTGTAGACGGGAACGACGCCCAGGGCCTTGCGCCGCGCGCTCAGCGCGTTCTCGCCGCAGCCCATTTGCCGCGCGAGCGCCCGGTCCGAGAGGCCGAGCCGCTTGGCCGCGCGGAGCCTCTCGCGGTCGAGGCCATCGACGCGGACGCCGGCGAAGCCCTCCTCCGTCTCGACCATCCGCCGCACGCCGTCCAGAAACCAGGGGTCGATCCGCGTATGCGCCGCGACCTCCTCCACGCTCATGCCGGCGAGGAACGCCCGCCGCAGGTGGAAGAGCCGCTCCGCCGTCGGCTCCTGAAGCCTCGCGAGGAGCTCCTCGCGCGGCAGCTCGCCCCGGCCGTCGTCCAGCCCGTCGGCGCCGATCTCGAGCGAGCGGATCGCCTTGCCGAGGGCCTCGGGGAAGGTCCGCCCGATCGCCATCGCCTCCCCGACCGACTTCATCTGGATCGTGAGGCGGTTGTCCGCGCGGGGGAACTTCTCGAAGGTCCACCGCGGGATCTTGACGACGACGTAGTCGAGCGACGGCTCGAAGGATGCCGGCGTCTTCTTGGTGATGTCGTTCGGGATCTCGTCGAGGTGGTAGCCGACGGCCAGAAGGGCCGCGATCTTCGCGATCGGGAATCCCGTCGCCTTGGAGGCGAGGGCCGAGGAGCGGGAGACGCGTGGGTTCATCTCGATGACGACCCGGCGGCCGGTCTTCGGGTCCACGGCGAACTGGATGTTGGAGCCGCCCGTATCGACGCCCACCTTGCGGATGACCGCCTTGGCCTCGTCGCGCATGGCCTGGTACTGGCGGTCCGAGAGGGTCATCTGCGGCGCGACCGTGATCGAGTCGCCCGTGTGAACGCCCATGGCGTCGAAGTTCTCGATCGAGCAGACGATGATGACGTTGTCCGCGGTGTCCCGCATGACCTCGAGCTCGAACTCCTTCCAGCCCTCGACGGACTCCTCGATCAGGACTTCCCGGGACGGGGACTCGGAGAGCCCGTGACGGACGATGCGGCGAAACTCCTCGAGGGTCTTCGCCGCCCCTCCCCCGGACCCCCCGAGCGTGAAAGACGGGCGGATGACCACGGGCAGGCCGATGTCCTTCAGGGCGGCCTCGGCCTCGGCGAGCGACCGGACGCGCTCGGACCGGGGGACTTCGGCGCCGATCTCCACCATCGCCTTCTTGAAGAGATCGCGGTCCTCGGCCAGGCGCATGGCCCTCTCGTTGGCCCCGATGAGCTTCACGTCGCGCCTCTCGAGCACCCCCTTTTCGGCGAGCGCCAGGGCGAGGTTGATGGCGGTCTGGCCGCCGACGGTCGGAAGGATCGCGTCCGGCCGCTCCCTCTCGACGATGCGCTCGAGAAACTCCACCGTCAGCGGCTCGACGTAGGTGGCGTCGGCGAGCTCGGGGTCCGTCATGATCGTCGCCGGGTTCGAGTTGACGAGAACGACCCGGTAGCCCTCACGCTTCAGCGCGCGGACGGCCTGGGTTCCGGAGTAGTCGAATTCGCAGGCCTGGCCGATGACGATCGGCCCCGATCCGATGACGAGGATCGATCGAATGTCGTCGCGCTTGCCCACCCGGGGCGGGAGTATAGCGGGATAGAATCGGGCGAACCTCCGCGCATGATCGGGCAGAACGTCTCGCACTATCGCGTGCTCTCGAAGCTCGGCGGCGGCGGTATGGGCGTCGTCTACGAGGCCGAGGATCTGAAGCTCGGCCGCCGGGTGGCGCTGAAGTTTCTTCCCGAGGAGACCGCGCGCGATGCGCAGGCCCTCGAACGGCTCCAGCGCGAGGCCCGGGCCGCCTCTTCGCTCCAGCACCCCAACATCTGCACGATCTACGACGTGGACGAGCACGAAGGCAAGCCCTTCATCGCGATGGAGCTGCTCGAGGGAGACACCCTTCACGATCGCCTCGTCCTGGGGCCTCTCAAGCTCCCGCCGCTCCTCGACTTCGGAATCCAGATCGCGGACGCCCTCGAGGCCGCGCACTCGCAGGGAATCGTTCACCGTGACATCAAGCCCGCGAACATCTTCGTCACCAAACGAGGCCAGGCGAAGCTCCTCGACTTCGGCCTGGCTTCTAGGCGGCCGCTCGACGCGGCCGGACGGGAGCAAGCGGCCGCTTCTCAGCATCCCAAGGCGAAAAATGACGTCACGGCTGCTCAAACCGTCGTGTCTCTCACTCAGCCGGGAGTCGTCATCGGGACGGTCGCGTACATGTCGCCCGAGCAGGCGCGCGGCGAGACCCTCGACCCGCGCACCGACGTGTTCTCCTGCGGCGCCGTGCTCTACGAGATGGCCACCGGCCGGCAGCCGTTTTCCGGGAACACGACGGCGGTCATCTTCGACGCGATCCTGAACGCGGCGCCGGCGCCCGCCGCACACGCTGAATCCCGCCGTGCCGCTCCGAGCTCGAGAGAATCATCGGCACCGCGCTCGAGAAGGACCGGGAGCTCCGCTACCAGGGCGCGTCGGAGCTACGCGCCGACCTGAAGCGCCTGAAGCGCGACTCCGAGTCGGCCGGGAGCGGACGCGCCCCCGCGGCGCCGCCTCCGCCTCCCGCGTCCGCGCGTCAACTGGAAGCCTGGCGGCCGGCGCCGCCGTCCTGCTCGGCGCCGGGCTCGTCTGGGGAGTGATGCATCGCCGCGTCCGCCGCGCCCGCCGCCGCGGCCCAGACCGTCATCGCCGTCCTGCCGTTCGAGAACCTCTCCGGAGACGCGCGCGATCGAGTATCTCGGTCTCGCGCTCGCCGACGAGATCGCCATGACTCTCTCCTACGCGCCGGGCCTCGCCGTCCGCCCCTTCTCGTCCACCCGGCGCTACGCCGGAAAGAACGTCGACGCGAAGACCGCGGGCAGCGAGCTCAACGCCGCGCGCGTTCTCACCGGCCAGTTCCAGAAGGAGGGCGACCGGCTCCGCGTCTCGATGGAAGTCGTCGACACCGAGGCGGACCGAGTCGTCTGGCGCGAGACGACGACGACGCCCGCCGCCAACCTGATCTCGCTGTCCGACCAGATGCTCGCAGCGCGTGCGCCAGGGCCTCCTGCCGGCCCTCGGCGCCGGCGCCGACGCCGAGCGCGCCCGGCGACGCACCCGAAGAGCGCGGAGGCCTACGACCTCTACCTCCGCAGCAAGCCCTTGACGAGCGACCCCGGGCAGAACGAGCAGGCCATGGCGATGCTCGAGCGGGCCGTCGGGCTCGATCCGGAGTACGCTCCGGCCTGGACGGCGCTCGGCCAGCGATACCTGTACGAGTCCCAGTACGGACTGGACCGCACGAAGGCCGCGGAGCTACCTGTAGCGCGCCACGACGGCGCAGGAGCGCGCCCTCGCGCTCGACCCGAACCTCTCGGAGGCCGAGGTGGGTCTGATCCTCCTCCAGACCGGACACGGCGACAACGTCGGGCGCCTATGCGAGGGCGCGCGATCTGGTGCGCCGGAGGCCGCAGAACGCGCGCGCGCACTTCGCGCTCTCCTACGTCCTGCGTTTCGCGGGGCTGCTCGAGGAGGCGATGCGCGAGTGCGATGCGGCGCTTGCGCGCGGATCCGCACAACCGCAGCCTCCGCTCCTGCGGAAACGCCTTCCGGTTCAGCGGCGAATCCGGACCGGGCCCGCGTTTTCTACCGGCTCGACGCGGGCTCGAACTGGGCCCGGGTGTACGAGGCGTCGACGCTGCTCTGGGAGAAGAAGCTCGAGGAAGCGGCGCAGGCCTTCGCCGCCGCCGGACAGGCCGGACATCGCTCAGCTGCTTCTTCGCACGGCGGAACGCCCGAGGAGCGGAACGCATCGCCGCACGGGTCGAAGCGGACGCCATGCTGGACCTCGACTCCGAGCAGCGCCATCGAGATGCGCAGAGGTCCTGGCGGCCGCCGGATATGCGCAGGCGGCTCTGCGGCTGCTGCGGAAGCGCCGTCGAAGCCAACTACCTCTGCTACCCGTCGATGGACCGGAACCCCTCCTTCGACTCGATCCGCAAGGACCCCGAGTTCGCGGCGATCCGCGCCGAGGCGATCCGGAAGCAGAAGGAGTTCCTGCGCGAAGCGGACGCGGCCGCGTCATGATCGGCCAGACGGTCTCGCACTACCGGATCCTCTCGAAGCTCGGCGGCGGCGGCATGGGCGTCGTCTACGAGGCCGAGGATCTGAAGCTCGGCCGCCGCGTGGCGCTGAAGTTCCTGCCCGAGGAGCTGGCGCGCGACGCTCAGGCGCTGGAGCGCCTCCAGCGCGAGGCCCGCGCGGCTTCCTCGCTCCAGCACCCCAACATCTGCACGATCCACGACGTCGACGAGCACGAGGGCACAGCCCTTCATCGCGATGGAGCTTCTGGAAGGCGAGACGCTGCGGGACCGGCTCGGGCCCGGCCCCCTCAAGCTCGATTCGCTGCTCGACCTGGCGATCCAGATCGCCGATGCGCTCGAGACGGCACACGCCCGCGGCATCCTGCATCGCGACATCAAGCCCGCGAACATCTTCGTCACGAAACGCGGACAGGCGAAGCTCCTCGACTTCGGCCTCGCCAAGCAGTCCGAGCCGGCCGGCGCCTCCGGGCGACACCGCCTGCCCACGGCCATGGCCGAAGAAGCACCTGACGAGCCCGGCACGGCGCTCGGCACCGTCGCCTACATGTCGCCCGAGCAGGCGCGCGGCGAGCCGCTCGACGCGCGGACGCGACGTCTTCTCGTGCGGCGCCGTCCTCTACGAGATGGCGACGGGCCGACAGCCCTTCTCCGGAAACACGTCGGCCGTCATCTTCGAGGCCATCCTGAACCGCGCGCCGGTGCTCGCCCGTCAAGCTCAACCCGTACCTGCCCGCGGAGCTCGACACGGATCGTCAACACCGCCCTCGAGAAGGACCGGGACCTGCGCTACCAGAGCGCGGCCGAGCTGAAGACGCGACCTGAAGCGGCTGAAGCGCGACTCGGACTCCGCGAAGAGCGGGAAGACAGCCGCCGCCGCCCCCGAGCCGCCGCCGGCGAGGGCCGGGCGAAAGATCACGGCCGCCGTCGCCGCGGTCCTCGTCCTGGGTCTGGCGCTCGCGGCCGTCTGGATGCTCTCGCGCCGGAAGCCCGCCTCGACCGCCGCCGGGGGCCAGATCACCCTCGCCGTGCTGCCCGTTCCAGAACCTGGGCGGCGATCTGTCGCTCGACCACCTGCGGCTCGCGCTGCCGGACGAGATCGTCACGACGCTCTCCTACATCCCGACGCTCGCGATCCGTCCGTTCGCCTCGACGCAGAAGTACGCGAAGGGGGACGTGGACCCCCAGACCGCGGGCCGCGAGCTCCGCGTCGCCGACGTCCTCACCGGCCACTTCCAGAAAGAGAACGACCAGCTCCGCGTCACGCTCGAGGTCGTCGACACCGAGAACAATCGCCTGCTGTGGCGCGACACGACGACGCCGCCGGCGGCCGACCTGATCGGACTGCGCGACCAGATCTCGGGCCGCCTGCGACAGGGGCTCTTCCCGCTCCTCGGAGGGTCGGCCACAGCGACGGAGGCGGCGACCCGCCCCAGAAGCGCGGAGGCCTACGACCTCTACCTCCGCAGCGCTTCCCTGACGAGCGACCCGGAGCCGAACCAGCAGGGCATCGCGATGCTCGAGCGGGCGGTCCGTCTCGACCCGGACTACGCGCCGGCGTGGGCCGCCCTCGGCGACCGCTACTACTACGTCGGCGGTTCGGGCAGCGGCGACGGCGTACGCGCAGTCCCGTGCCGCGATCGACCGGGCGATCTCGCTGGATCCGAACCTCTCGGAGCGCCGTCGAGTCCTCGATCGTGCTCGAGACCGAGGGCGGGAGGCTTGCCGAGGCCGATGCGCGCGCCCGGGAGCTCCTTCGCCGGCGGCCGAACGACGCGCATGGCCCACTTCGCCCAGGCGTACGTCCTGCGCTATGCCGGGCCTGCTCGAGGAGTCCGTGCGGGATTGCGACGCGGCGCGAGCGGCGCGATCCGCGGAATCGCGAGTTTCGCTCCTGCGGCGTGGCGTTCGCGCGGCTCGGCGACTACGCGAAGGCGCGCGAGCTACTTCGACCTCGACGCCCGAGCTCCCAGCTGGTCGACGGCGCCGCGAGGCCGACCTGCTGCTCCGCGAGGGCAAGCGCGAGGCTGCGGCCGCGTGCTACCGCGAGAGCACCCGCAGGCCGCGATCACTGGGCCTCCCTGCATCCTGCGAACCGGAGACGTCCCAGGCCGAACGGGACCGCGCGGCCGCGGACCTGATGGAAGCGGCCATGCCGACCGGGATCCCGAGAACCGGTACGACGCGGCCGGCCTGCCTGGCCGCTGGCGGGTACCGCGAGGCGGCCCTGCGCCTCCTGCGAAAGGCGGTCGAGGACAACTACCTGTGCGCGACGGCCATGGACCGCGAACCCGCTGTTCGACTCGATCCGCAAGGACTCCCGAGTTCGCCGCGATCCGCGAGGAGGCGATCCGCAGGCAGAAGGAGTTCGTGGCGAAGCGAGGCTCGTCATGATCGGCCAGACGGTCTCGCACTACCGCGTCCTCTCGAAGCTCGGCGGCGGCGGCATGGGCGTCGTCTACGAGGCCGAGGATCTGAAGCTCGGCCGCCGCGTGGCGCTGAAGTTCCTGCCCGAGGAGCTGGCGCGCGACGCGCAGGCGCTCGAGCGGCTGCAGCGCGAGGCCCGCGCGGCCTCCTCGCTCCAGCACCCCAACATCTGCACGATCCACGACGTCGACGAGCACGAGGGCAAGCCCTTCATCGCGATGGAGCTCCTGGACGGCGAAACGCTGCGGGACCGGCTCGGGCCCGGGCCCGCTCAAGCTCGAGACGCTGCTCGATCTGGGCGCGCAGATCGCCGATGCCCTCGAGACGGCGCACGCCCGCGGGATCGTGCACCGCGACATCAAGCCCGCGAACATCTTCGTGACGAAGCGCGGCCAGGCGAAGGTCCTCGATTTCGGACTCGCCAAGCAGTCGGACCCGGCCTCCGCCGCGCCGGGCGACACGGCCATGCCGACCGCGATGGACGAGAAGCACCTCACGAGCCCCGGCACGGCCATCGGCACCGTGGCGTACATGTCGCCCGAGCAGGCGCGCGGCGAGCCGCTCGACGCCCGCACCGACGTCTTCTCCTGCGGCGCCGTGCTCTACGAGATGGCGACGGGCCGCCAGCCCTTTTCCGGAAGCACGTCCGCCGTCATCTTCGACGCGATCCTGAACAAGGCGCCGGTCTCCCCGGTCAAGCTCAACCCGGAGCTGCCAGCGGAGCTCGAACGCATCGTCAACACGGCGCTCGAAAAGGACCGGGACCTGCGCTACCAGAGCGCGGCCGAGCTGAAGACGGACCTGAAGCGGCTGAAGCGCGACTCGGAATCGGCGAAGAGCGGAAAGACCGCCGCCGCGCCGCCGCCGCCCCGCTCGTTGCGCCGGCGCCGCTGGATCCCTCTCGCCGGGGCGGTCGTCGCCGTCGCGGCCGGTCTCGCGGTCTGGACGACCCGGCGTCCCTCGGGCGGGAGCTCCGCCCGCAGGCTGACGACGATCGCCGTGCTGCCCTTTCGCAACCTCTCGAGCGACCCGAAGACCGACTACCTGCGCGCGGCTCTTCCGGACGAAGTCTCGACGGCGCTCTCCTACATTCCGACGCTCGCGATCCGCCCCTTCGCCGCGACGCAGAAATACGCCGAGGGCAACGTCGATCCGCAGGCCGCCGGCCGCGAGCTCCGCGTCGCCGGCGTGCTGACGGGCCACTTCCAGACCGAGGGCGACCAGCTCCGCGTCACGCTGGAGATGATCGACACCGAGTCGAACCGCGTGCTCTGGCGCGACAGCTCGAGCGCCGCCGCGACGAACCTCCTCGCCGTCCGCGAGCAGATGGGCCAGCGCCTCCGGCAGGGGCTGTTCCCGCTTCTCGGCGCGGGCGTCGGGCGGCGCCCAGACCCGCCACGCGTCCGGTCAATGAAGAGGCCTACGACCTCCTCCTGCGCAGCCGGGCGCTGAACAGCGATCCGGAGCCCAACAAGCAGGCCATCGCGATGCTCGAGCGCTCGGTCGGCCTGGACCCGAGCTATGCCGCCGCGTGGTCGACGCTCGGCACGCGCTACTACTACTCGGCCGCTCTGGGAGGCGTCGCCAGCGACTTCGAGCGGTCGGCCGCGACTCACGAGAAGGCCCTCTCCCTCGACCCGAACCTGACGACCTCGTCGCAGGGACTCATCGTGCTCGACGCCGAGAAGGGCGACCTCGTCGGCGCTTACGCGAAAGCGTCCGACCTCGTACGCCGGCGCCCGCAGGATTCCCGGGCGCGTTTCGCGCTGGCTTACGTCCTGCGCTACGCGGGCCTTCTCGACGAAGCCGCCCGCGAATGCGAACAGGCCCGGCGCGGAGACCCCGGCAACCGCAATCTCCGCTCCTGCGGGGTCGTTTACATGTATATGAACGACGACCGCGAAGGCGGTCGACTACTACCGCCTGGACGCGGGATCCGAATACCAGAAACGATGGGACGCGCTGCTCCGCCTCCGGCAGGGCGATCCGGAACCCATGCGGAGGCTGGCCGCCAGCGCGAGCTTCGGAGACTGGGCGGCGATCCTCCTGTCCGGTCCCAGCGCCGAACGTGACCGCGCCGCGGCCGAGATCGGAGCCGATCAGCCTGCGGGACCGCGACCCCGAGGGTCGCTACATGTTCGCCGGGTCTGCTCGCCCGCGCCGGCTATCCGGACGCCGCGCTTCGCCTTCTCCGCAAGGCCGTCGAGGGCAACTACCTCGCCGTTGCGGCCATGGACGCCGATCCCCTGCTCGACTCGATCCGGAACGACCCCGAGTTCGCGGCGATCCGCGCAGGAGGCGGTTCGCCGGCAGAAGGAGTTCCTGGCGAAACGGGGCGCGCCGGCCTCCTAGCCTTTCGCGTTCGCTTTCGCGAGCGAGTCCGCGACGAACTTCTTCCAGGCGGCGGGGGTCATCTTCTCGATTTCCAGCAGGTCGAGCTTGAAGCTGTTCCAGTCGGGGTTGTCCCGGAACGGGATCTGGATCCTCTCGAGCCATCCGCTGTTGGTGTCCTGCCAGATGATGCCGACCGTGTTCTCGATTCCGGGTCCCGAGATCCGGTAGCGGCGGCACTTCTTGCCCTTGAAGGTCTCGTCCCGCTCGTACTCGATCCGGGCGTCTCCCCGGTAGAAGATGAGGTCGCCCTCCTTCTGGAACGTCGGGTCGATGATCCCGATCGTGAACGGCTTCTTCGGGTCCACGAGGTGGCGCCACGCGAAATTCAGGCTCGTGAAGTCGAAGTTGTAGACGTGGAACGGAAGCTGCTGCCAGGCGGCACTCCCCTTCCGATCGCCCACCGTCACGTCGACCTCTCCCTTCGCGCGGTCGACGGCGAAGACCGCGCGCTCCTCGACCGAGCCGTCGAGGTTGATGACGGCGGCCTCCATCCGGTCCGACGTGAAGAGCGTCCAGTCGAAGTGGGCCCGGACCCAGGCCGCGTCGGTGGTCTCCCGCTCGACCTTGGCGACCTCGAGCCGGTCCGGCGCCACGACGAAGATCGACACCCGCGTGGGCTTGGTGCCGTCGAGGTTGGACTTGACGTAGTGCGCCACCTCGCCGACCTTGATCTTCGAGGGCTGGTAGCGGAACCGGTCGAGGTCCGAGGCGACCTTCGCCGGCCCGGCCGCCGCGCCGCACACGAGGAGCGCCGCGAGGAGGACGCCGGCGCGATTCATGCGGCGGATTCCAGCTCGCTCACTCGTAGCGGAGCGCGTTGGCGATGTCGATGGACGCGGCCCGCCGGGCCGGCAGCCAGGAGGCCAGGAAGATCGCCAGGGCGGAGAAGCCCACGATCGCCGCGAGGTCCTTCGCGCGCACGAGAAAGGGGATGTAGGAGACGAAGTAGATCTCGGCGACGCCCGGAGGAAAGGAGAGCAGCCGGAATCGGGTCATCACCCAGCAGACCAGGACGCCGAAGAGGACGCCCGAAAGCACGCCGGCCCCGCCGAGCAGCGCACCGAGTGCCAGGAACACCCGCGAGAAGAACCGCGGCTCGGCCCCGAGCGTCGTCAGCACGCCGATGTCCCGCTTCTTCTCCTGGACGGTCATCACCAGGCGTCGCCACGACGTTGAACGTCGAGACGGCCACGATGAGGCCGATGACCAGAAAGAGCGTCGTCTGCTGGATGGCGAGCGCCGCGAAGAGGCCGCCGTTCATCGAGCGCCAGTCCGAGACCGAGTAGCCGTTGCCGGCCGCGCGGCCGATCGCCGCGGACGCGGCCTCCGTTTCGCGCCAGCGATTCCAGGCGCACCTCGACGACGTTCGCGCGGCCCTCCATGCGGGCGAGCCGGCGGAGCTCCTCGCGGTCGAGGAAGACCCACTCCGTGTCGTACTCCGAGAAGTTCGTCCGGAAGATGCGGGCGACGCGGAACCGCCCGGTGCGCGGAGCGAAGCGGCCGACCCCGCCGCGAAGCGTCGGCCACCGCCAGCGTGATCGGGTCGCCCTCCCGGACGTCGAGCTTCGCGGCGAGCTCCGCGCCGATCGCGACCCCGGGCAGGACGTCCGGCGCGCCTCGGGTCAGGACGCGCTCGGGGTCCGGAACGTAGACGTCGAGATCGGACACGCGGCGCTCGGCCGCCGGGTCCACGCCCTTCAGGACGGCGTCGACGCCGTCGGGCGTGGCCGCCGAGGCGGCGACCCCCGTCTGGTAGATCACCGGGGCCGTGGCCTGCACGCCGGGCACGGCGGCGATGCGCTTCTCGAGCCCCGAAGGATCCGGGTCTCCTCCCGGGATGAGCGGGAACACGACGACCGGCGCGTTGGCGCCGATCAGCTTCTCGCGGATCTCGGTGCGGTAGCCCGAGAGCAGCCCCATCGCGACGACGAGGGCGGCGACGCCGACGGCGATGCCCGCGATCGAGAGCAGCGACACCGACGAAACCAGCCGGGAGGGCCGAGACTTCAGGTACCGGACGGCGACATCGAGCTCGAGCGGCAGGCTGTTCACTTCCGCGCCTGCTCCATCGCCTCGAGGAAAGGGTGGAAGAGGACGTTGGCGTCGTGCGGGCCGGGCGCGGCCTCCGGATGAAACTGGGCCGCGAGGATCGGCCGCTTGCGATGGCGGAAGCCCTTCGAGCGTGCCGTCGTTCAGGTTGCGATGCGTCGTCTCGACGTCCTCCGGGCAGAGTCGCCGGGTCCACGGCGAAGCCGTGGTTCTGGGAGGTGATGATGACGTGCCCGGTCGAAAGGTCCTGCACGGGATGGTTCGCCCCGCGGTGGCCGAACTTCAGCTTGAACGTCGTGGCGCCGAGCGCGAGTCCGAGCAGCTGGTGGCCCGAGACAGATCCCGAAGATGGGCTTGCCCGTGTCGATGAGCGTCTCGATCGTCCGGATCGGCCCGGTCAGCGCCGCGGGATCGCCGGGCCCGTTCGAGAGGAAGATGCCGTCGGGCTTGCTCTCCAGGATCTCGTCGGCCGAGGCCGTCGCCGGAAACACCGCGACGCGACAGGAGCCCGCCTGCAGGAGACGCACGATGTTGCGCTTCATGCCGTAGTCGACGGCCGCGACGCGGAACTTCTTCTTCCCCTTCCCTCCCCGGCGCGACCCGCGCTTCGCGCAGCGACACGGAGAGCGCGAGATCGCTCCCCACCATCTGCGGCGACGCGAGCACGCGGCGGTGGAGCTCGGCCGCGTCCTCGATCTCGGTCGAGAGGCCGGCGCGCATCGCTCCCTCGCTCCGGATCCGCCGGACGAGCGCGCGCGTGTCGAGGCCGTGCAGGCCGGTGACCCCGTTCGCCTCGAGGTAGCGCGCGAGGCTGATCTCCCCGCCCGGTCCCGCTCCAGCGCGCCGGAAAGTCGCGGGCGACGAACCCGGCCACGTGCACCCGGTCGGACTCGGCCTCGTCCGCCCGGATGCCGTAGTTGCCGACGTGCGCCGCGGTCATGACGACGATCTGGCCGGCGTAGGACGGGTCCGTGAGGACCTCCTGGTAGCCGCTCATCGACGTGTTGAAGACGATCTCGCCGAACGCGGTGCCGGCCCGCCCGATGGCGTCGCCGTGGTACGCGGTTCCGTCCTCGAGGACGAGAAGGGCCCTCACGCCGTCCGGCCCACGACCGGCGCGAGACGGCGGATCTGGCGAACGAGCTCCCCGAACATCTCCGGCAGGATCGCCTGAGGGCCGTCCGACAGGGCGTGCTCGGGCTCGTCGTGGACCTCGATGAGCAGGCCGTCCGCCCCGACGGCGACCGCGGCCCGCGACAGCGGCAGGACCTTGGCGCGCTTGCCGGTCCCGTGCGAGGGATCGACCACGATCGGCAGATGCGAGATCCGCTGGACGTACGGCACGGCGGAGAGATCGAGCGTGTTGCGCGTGTGGTCGGCGAACGTGCGGACGCCACGCTCGCAGAGGATGACGTCGTAGTTGCCCTCGGCCAGCAGGTACTCGGCGCAGAGGAGGAGCTCCTCGATCGTGGCGGCCATGCCGCGCTTGAGGAGGACGGGCTTCTTGAGGCGCCCGAGCCGCTTGAGGAGCGAGAAGTTCTGCATGTTGCGCGCGCCGACCTGCAGGCAGTCGGCGTGCTCGGCGACGAGGTCCACCGTCTCGGTGTCGAGGACCTCCGTGACGATCGGCAGCCCCGTCTCGGCCCGCACCCGCGAGAGAATCTTGAGGCCTTCGGCGCCGAGCCCCTGGAAGGAATAGGGAGACGTGCGCGGCTTGAACGCGCCGCCCCGGTAGAGGTTGGCGCCGGCGTCGCGCACGAGTCGGCCGATCTCGAGCGCCCGCGCCTCCGACTCGATCGCGCACGGCCCCGCGGCGACGGCGAGACGCTCGCCGCCGACCTTCACGCCGCCGACCGAGACGACGGTGTTCTCGCGCTTCGCCTCCCGCGACACCAGCTTGTACGGCGCCGAGACGGGTATGACCTCCGTCACACCCGGGAGGTTCTCGAAGGCTCCGCGGTCGACGGCGCCGCGGTTTCCGGTGATGCCGATCGCCGTGCGCTGCGCGCCCGGGATGGGATGCGCCTGGAGACCGAGACCCTGGACGGTGTCCACGACGCGGGCGATGTCCTCCGCGGAGGCCGCCGCGTCCATCACGATCAGCATCGGGGTGCTATCATCTGAGCCACGGCATACAGAGTCAAACTCGTTCCGGCGGAGGCCGGAGGAGGTCCGCGCATCGTGAAAAAGAGCCTGTTTCTGGCGTTCGCCGCGTTCCTCGCCTTCTCGGCGGCGGCCTCCGCCTACGTCATCAAGCTGAAGGACGGCTCGCTGATCTTCGCGCGGACCAAGTACACGGTGAAGGGCGACCGCGCGATCATCACGCTCGAGAACGGCACCGTCACGGCCCTCAAGCTCGAAGAGATCGACGTCGAAGGCTCGGAGAAGTACAACAAGGAGAACTTCGGCAACGTCGTCGCGATCGACACCCCCGACAGCCGCAAGCCCACGCCGGCGCCCGAGGCGCCGCAGCCGCCGCGGATCCAGGACTACATCAAGCAGAACAAGCCGCGCATGGACCTGCCGCCCTCCGCGAGCTCAGAAAGCGGCGGCCTCGGCCACCGGGCCGTCATTCGGGACGCGTCGATCCCAATCTCCAGACGGCTTTCTCCCGGATCTTCGACGGCGCGGGCATCACGCAGTACAAGCTCACGAACTTTCGCGGCACGACGGGCGTCCTCGTCACGGCGAACACCGAAGAGGCCGTCTTCAACGCGATCAACGCCACCGCCCGGGCTCTGTCCGACCCGGCGAGCCGCGGCACCCCGATCACGATCACCGTGGTTCTCACGACGTCGTCCGGCGAATCCGCCGGCCGGCTCGAGATGTCGCCCGAGCAGGCGCGCCTGCTCGTGAACGGGCAGATGAGCGCGGCGGACTACTTCGTCAAGAACGTGGCGCTGTAGGAGGTTTAGAGTTCAGCGTTGAGAGTTGAGCGCGGTGCTCGACTCGGGACGCTCAACTTTCAACCTTCAACCCTCAACTCTCCACGTCCGGGATCGGCGTCAGGTAGTACCGCGCGTCCTCGCCCACCGTCCGCTTGAATCGCTCGGCGAACGAGACGAAGTCTCCGGCGCTTTCGTCGAGGAAGACCCGCTCGACGCGGTGCAGGGGGAAGAACACCGTCGTCGGCAGGACCGTGACCGTCTCCTTGCGGGAGATCTCGTGGAGCCAGCCCTCGAACCCTTCGAGCGAGAGGCCGCGGATGGTGAGTCCGGAGCCGTCCCGATCCTTGAGGAGCCCCCAGAACTTCTCGCGCGGATTGACGAGCTGGACGAGCACGTATTCACCGACCTTCATCGCATCTCCTCCTTCCGCTCGGACAATTCGATGAGCACGCCGCCGCCCGCCTCCGGATGGAGGAACGCGACGCGCTTGCCGTCGGCGCCGTCGACCGGCGTCGTATGAATGAGCCGGAAACCCCGCGCGGGAGAGATCCGCGAGCGCGCCCTCGAGGTTCTCCACGGCGAAACACAGGTGGTGGACGCCTCCCCCCCGCTTCTCCAGGAATCGGGCCACCGGGGAATCGGCCGACGTCGGCTCGAGCAGCTCGATCCGGCTCTCGCCCACCGGCAGAAACGCGACGGTGACCTTCTGTCCGGGCACGACCTCGCGCTTCGCCTCGGCGAGGCCGAGGGCGCGGTAGATTCCGAGGGCGGCGTCGATCGAGGCAACGGCCACGCCCACGTGGTCGAGCTTGTACGCGGTCACGATGCCGTCCGCGCGGCGGCCGCTTCGTGGCCATCCCGGACCAGCCGCTCGAAGAGGCGGCCGGCCGCCGAATACGGGTCTTCGCGGCGCGCCGTGACGCCCCGCACGGCTTCATCGAGGCCGTCGGGGTCCGGCGCGCGCGACTCGATCGTCCGGCGGAACCGCTCCTCGAGCAGCGCGAGCAGGCGCGAACGCGCCCGCACCGCCCGGCGCCTGCCGCCCTCCGCCGACTGCGCGAGGAACGCGCCGTGGGCCTCGAGCGCCTCCACCGCTTCGGGCACGCCGGCCCCGGAGGGCGCGGTGGTCTTCACGATGAGCGGACGCCAGGCGTCCTTCTCGTGCGCGGAGAGATCGAGCATCATCGAGAGCTCCGAGACGGCGCGGTCCGCGCCCTCGCGTTCCGACTTGTTGACGATGAAGACGTCGCCGATCTCCAGGATTCCCGCCTTGATCGCCTGGATTTCGTCGCCGAGACCCGGCACGAGCACGACGGCCGTGGTGTCGGCGGCCCGCACGACGTCCACCTCGTCCTGGCCCACGCCGACCGTCTCGATCAGGATGATCTGAAAGCCCGCGGCGTCGAGGATGTCCACGGCGTCGCTCGTGGCCCGCGCGAGCCCGCCGAGGGTGCCCCGCGTGGCCATCGAGCGGATGAAGACGCCGGGGTCGGTGTAGATCTCGGCCATGCGGATGCGGTCGCCGAGGATCGCTCCGCCGGTGAAGGGCGACGAGGGGTCCACGGCCACCACGCCGACGGTGCGGCCCATCCGCCGATACGCCTGCGCGAGGCGCAGCACGAGCGTGGACTTGCCGGCCCCGGGCGGGCCGGTGATTCCGATGATCCGCGCCCGCCCGGTCTCGCGGAAGACGCGCCGGAGGATCTCGGGCACGTCTCCCGAGTCGCGCTCGACCTCGGAGATGGCGCGGCCGATGGGCCGCGACTTGCCGGCCAGCACCCCCCGGGCGAGTTCCTCGGGCGATCCGTCCGCGGCCGAAGCCGCGGTCATGGGCCGCCCGCGAGGAGCTGCTTGGCGATGACGATCTTCTGGATCTCGCTCGTGCCTTCGCCGATCGTGCAGAGCTTGACGTCGCGGTAGAACTTCTCGACCGGGAAATCCTTCGTGAATCCGTAGCCGCCGTGGATCTGGATCGCGCGGTCCGTCGCGCGCACGGCGATCTCGGAGGCGTAGAGCTTCGCCTGCGCCGAGAACCGCGTCACCGGAAGCCCGGCGTCCTTGGCGGCCGCCGCCCGCTCCGTCAGGAGGCGCGCCGCGTCGATCTCGGTCGCCATCTCCGACAGGTAGAACTGGATGGCCTCGAACTCGCAGATCGGCCGGCCGAACTGCCGGCGCTCCTTGGAGTAGCGGAGCGACGCCTCGTACGCGCCCCGCGCGAGCCCGACCGAGAGCGCGGCGATCGAGATGCGCCCGCCGTCGAGGATCTTCATGGAGTCGACCCAGCCCGCTCCCTCTTCGCCGAGCAGGGCGTCCGCGGGCACGCGGCAGTTTTCCATGACGAGCGTGCAGGTGTCCGACGCCCGCATCCCCAGCTTGTTCTCCTTCTTGCCGACGCGGATCCCCGGATTGTCGAGCTCCACGACGAAGGCCGAGATGCCCCGGTTCGCCCGGGACCGATCCGTCACGGCCATCAGGACGGCGAGCGCGCCGACCGAGGCGTTGGTGATGAAGTTCTTCGAGCCGTTCAGCACCCAGTGCTCGCCGTCGCGGACGGCCGTCGTCTTCGTCCCGCTCGAGTCCGATCCGGCCTCGGCTTCCGTCAGTCCCCAGGCCGCGAGCCACTCGCCGGAGGTGAGCTTCGGCATGTAACGCCGCCGCTGCGCCTCCGTGCCGAACTGGAAGAGGTGATTCGAACCGAGGCTGTTGTGCGCCGCGAGCGACAGCGCGACCGAGGGATCCACGCACGACAGCTCCTCGACGATCGCGGCGTAGTCCATGTAAGAGAGGCCCGCGCCGCCGTACTCCTCGGGAAAGAGGACGCCGAGGAAGCCGAGCTCGCCCAGCTTGCGGAACACCTCGCGCGGGAACTCCTGGGCCTCGTCCCAGCGCATCACGTTGGGCCGGATCTCGGCCTCGCAGAAGTCTCGGAGCGTTTGAACGATCGCTTCCCGCGCTTCGCGCCCGGCGCCGACGGCGGTGCTCATGGCAGGATTTTACCGCTAGCGGGTGGAGGGCGCCGCGGCCGAAGTCACGGCCGAGGCGGGGACGATCTCGATCCCCGTGTAGTAATGCGCGAGGATCTGGTCGAACGTCCGGCCGGCCAGGGCCATGCCGAACGCGCCGTTCTGGCACATTCCGACGCCGTGGCCCCAGCCGCGGCCGAGGAAAACGAAGTCCTTCTCCTCGCCCCCGCCGTCGACCTTCGTGACGGAGAAGAGCATCTCGGGCATTTCCACGGCCTGGCGCACGTCGAAACGCCGGAACGTGGCCTCGGCGAGGTCGGTCTGGACCCGCATCTCGATGGCCCGGCCCGTGGCGCTCCGCTGCGTGACGGCGACCTCGCGGACCTCGTTTCCAGCGACGCGCCCGTTCATCCGCCGCGCGAGCTCCCGGGCGCCGACCCGCCGCACCCATTCCGTCCATGCCGACTCCCGCTCGTAGGTCGGACCGTCCGGATCGAGCTCGACCCAGAACGCGAGCAGGCGGCCGCCGTCCTTGAACCAGCGCACGCGGTCGCCCGCGCGGAGGCGCAGCCGCGTCGTCGGGAAGAAGGCGTCGCCGATCTTCCGCGCGAACGGCACCTCGGGATCGACGGGAAGGCCGATCCGGCCCTCCGGCGCCTTGACCCAGAGATTCGAGCCGTCCCGCGCCAGGAATCGCCCGGATCCCTCGGTCACGCCGAGCGTGCGCAGAGCGATCGAGAATGCGAGGCCGCCGTACTCTTCTTCGGTGAGGTCGCGGTCGGCGGGCGGCAGCGCGTCACCGGCGAAGCGGAAACGCAGGAGAAATTCGTACGCCTCGCGCGGCGCGCCGGAGAGTCCGCGCGCCGCCGAGGGCGGCTCCTCGAAATACGCCTCGTCGCGCGCCGTGAGCTGAAGCGCGCGGGCCTCGGAGAGCTCGAACGCGGTGACGAGCGACGGGTAGACCGCGGCGGGCGTGAGCCTCGCGGGGGGCGCGTCGTTCCGGCGGACGCCCGCGAGCTTCTGGGCGGTCGCGAGGCTCGCCGCCCGGACCGCCGCCTTTCTCGGCGCGAGGCGTCGCAGGACGTAGCCGCGCCACTCGAGCGACGTCCGGGGGCCGCTCCCGTCGCGCGGCACGACCGAGCCACCGACCTCTTCGGCCGAAAGCTCGCCGCACTCGACCGAGACGAGGTACGGCACGGGGCCCCCGGAGAAAACGTTCTCCACGTTCTCGGTGACTCCCCCGCAGGTCGAGACGTAGAGCGCGTCGGCGAACTGTCCCGAATACGCCAGGACCAGCCCGCGGGTGCCGTCGACCGCGGCGGTCGAGAGCGGGTCCTCGACCGAGGCTCCGCCGTACGCCTGGCACTTCGGACCGGGACAGATGTCGTAGCCCTCGGCCTCGAACTGTCCGCGGTGGGCCAGCGCGTAGGTGCGCGCGGCCACGGCCTGCGCCTTCAGGGCTTCGATCGCGTCGAACCGCTTCGGTCCCATCTCGGCGGGCACGACGCCGTAGAGATAGTCCTCGAGGTCGACACGGTTGACGAGGTTGAGGGTTCCGCGCGGGTTGATCAGAACGCGAAGGCTCCCGCGGTAGGGCACGCCCTCGACCGCGACGCGCACATCCGGGCGCCGGACCGTAGAAGTCGACGGGAGAGGCCAGCGCGAGCGAGGGGCCGCCCGTCCCCGTCACCGTGATCGTCGCCGCGGCCGCGCCCCCTTCGGCCGGGCGGGCCGCGCCGGGAACGACGAAGCCGTCCTGGCCCTGGCCCTTGAGCCTTTCGAGAAGCGCGTCCGCCTCGCTCCGCGCGGCGAAGCTGCCGAGCAGCACGCGGTAGAGGCCGCGGTCCGGCAGCGAACGCCACCTCGCCCGGAACGCCGAAGGTGGACGCGAGGCGATCGGCCGCCTTGCGGGCCGGATCTTCCTGGGAGAAGGCCCCGGCCTGGACCTGGAACGTCTGGCCGCCGGCGGGCGCGCCCGAGGGCCGGAAGACGACGGGGCCCTGGAGGAGCTCCGCCCGCTCGCCCGAGGTCACGATCCAGAGCGTTCCCGCCGACCCGAGCGAGAGCTCCGTCAGATCGCTCTTCAATCCCAGCCGGAACAGCACGCCCGAGCGGGCCGGCGTCTCCGGGGGCGCGACCCGCATCGCCGGGACGGGAACCGGCGCCTCGGACGCCGACGGCAGCGGAGCCGGGACCGGACGCGGCGTCGCACAGGCGACGACCCAGAGCGTGGTGGCGCACGCCGCGACCCTCAGCGCGATCGCCGCACCTCGCGACCCGGAACAGGCCGAAAGGAAGGATCCGCGCCGGGCGCGTGGGGAAGCGCTCTCTCAAAACCGGGACCGGATCCGGGTGCCCAGGACGTCCTTGCGGAAATCGCCTCCCCGCAGCGGAACCATCAGGCACATCTCGTAGAGGCGGCTGCGCAGACGATAGCCGATGCGGTCCTCGAGCTTCTCCCGCTCACCCGCGGCCGGATCCGGCTCGTCCTCGAAGTTGGAGGTCGCGATCGTGACCTTCTTGCGGTTGTAGCGCGAGTTCAACAGGCTGTAGAGGACGTCGAGCACCCAGGCGTGGGGTTTCGAGGCCCCGAGCTCGTCGAGCACGAGGATCTCCGCTTCGGCGTGGGGCGTGAGCACGGACTCCTTGGAGAAGTCGGCGTCGGGGCGGAACGACGTCTGGATCTTCATGAGCAGATCCGAGAAGTCGACGTAGAGGCCCGTGGCCCCTCTTGGTCACGACGAGCTCCGAGAGGATCGCGCAGGCGAGATGCGTCTTGCCGCGCCCCGACGGGCCCGACGAGCAGAAGGCCCGCCTCGACCGCCGGATACGCGTCGGCGAACTCCCGCGCCCGCGTGCGCGCGTTCGTCAGACTCACGGTGTTGTCGGAGAAGTTTTCGAGGGTGCAGTCGCGGTAGCGCTCGGGGATGCCGGCCGCGTCGAGTCGCGCCCGGGCGATGGCCGCGGCCCGGCAGACACAGGGGTGCGCGCTCTTGCGGCCGCCCGACGAATCCAGGACCCAGCCTGCGCCTCCGCAGAGCCCGCACGTTTCGGTCGAAATCGCTTCGCCCACGTTCTCCTCTCGACCCTCGACCCTCGACTATTCTTTCAGTTGATCGGCAGCCCGGCTTCGATGGCGATCCGCCGGCGGCGCGGCCCTTCGAGGTACTTCTTGAGGTCTTCCAGACTCGACGCCCAGCCCGATTCCGCCTCGCCGCGGTACCGGACGTACGCCGGCCCCTCGTCGGGCACGTCCTGCGAGATCGTGACGAGGCAGCCGCCCTCGCGCTCCGAGATCGTCAGCTCGAGGCGAATGCCCGAAAGAGCCTCCCCCGCCGCGGGCTCGTAGGAGATTTCCTCGACGACGAGGCGGCGGCCGCGCTCGAACTCGGCAATCTTTCCGAGAACCGTGGCCTCGGTGACGCCGCGCGCGTCGGTGAAACCGACCGCCCAGTTGCCCCCCGGACGCAGGCCGACGAGGGCGCCTTCGCAGAGCCACGAGAGAAGCTCCGAAACGCGCGTGAACGCGTCGAAGACTTCGGCGGCGGTCGCGTGAATGGAGACGGAGCGGACGACGGCGAGACCCACGAGGCGATTCTAACGCCGGCCAGTCCGAGGTCTCCCCATATACTCGCGCCCCATGTTGGCCGCCATTCGACACGCTCTCGCGACCGCCGTGGCGGCCGCGGCGCGCGAAAAGCTCGGCGCCGACGTGGATGCCGAACGGGTCGTGCTCGAGCGGCCGCCGAAGCTCGCGCTCGGAGACCTCGCGTGTCCGGTCGCGTTCGACCTCGCCCGCTCGCTGCGGAAGGCGCCCCGAGCCATCGCCAGCGAGCTGGCCGGCGTGATGGTGCTCCCTCCGGGCGTCCGCGAGGCGAAGGTCGAGGGCGGCGGCTATCTCAACTTCTTCCTCGAACGGGCGCCGATGGTCCGCGCGCTCCTCGCGGAGGCCGCGGCCCCCGCGGCGCGGCCCGGCAAGGTCGTCGTCGAGCACACCAACATCAACCCGAACAAGGCCGCCCACATCGGCCATCTCCGCAACGCCGTCCTGGGAGATGTCCTCGTCCGAGTGCAGCGGCATCTCGGTTACCGGGTCGAGGTGCAGAACTACCTCGACGACACCGGCGTCCAGGTCGCCGACGTGGTGGCCGGCCTGATTCACCTCCAGGGCGTCGCCACCGAAGAGGCGGCGCGCACCGCCGTTCGAGAGAGCCGCTGGCCGAACGGCCCGGTCGAGCCGAAGGGCTTCGCGTATCTCTGCTGGGACCTCTATGCCGAGGTCGGCCGCACCTATCAGGCGAAGCCCGAGACGAAGGCCTGGCGCGACGAGGTCCTGCACGCGATCGAGGCCGGCAACAACGAAACCGCCCGCGTCGCCGCCGTCGTGGCCGATGCGGTCGTCCAGTCGCATCTCGCGACGATGGGGCGGCTCGGCGTCGCCTACGACCTTCTGCCGCGCGAGAGCGACATTCTGCACAAGCATTTCTGGGCCCGGGCCTTCGAGCTCCTGAAGGCCTCGGGCGCGATCCACCTCGAGAAGGACGGCAAGCACGCCGGCTGCTGGGTGCTCGACCTCTCCGACTCGGAGGAGTTCGCGGGCATGGAGGAGCCGGACAAGATCCTCGTGCGCTCGAACGGAACCGTCACGTACACGGGGAAGGACATCGCCTACCAGCTCTGGAAGTTCGGGCTGCTGCCGATCGACTTCGACTACGAGCGTCTGCGGCCCGTCTGGAGCACGGGCACGGTCCGGGAGTCCGAGATCCCGCCGACCGTGCGCGAGCATCCCATCTGGCGGACGGCGCACACCGGAGGCCAGCCGGGCGCGCCGGAATTCGGCCGAGCCACCCGCGTCTACAACGTCATCGACGTGCGCCAGTCCTACCCACAGAAGGTCGTGCGGGAAGGCCTCCGCGCTCTCGGCCACGAGAAAGAAGCTCAAGCCTCGATCCACTTTGCCTACGAGATCGTGGCGCTCTCGGGAAAAGCCGCCCGCGAGCTCGCCGAGCGCTTCGGCGAGGAGTACCGGCTCTCCCCCGAGGACGAGAAGAAGCCGTTCGTGGAGATGTCCGGCAGGAAGGGCCTGGGGGTCAAGGCCGACGACCTCGTCGAGCTCCTGCTCGAGCGCTCCCGCGCGGAGATCGCGGCCCGGCGGGGCGAGGGAGCGGACGGCGTCGCGGCCGAAGCCGACGCCCGCTCGATCGCCGTGGGGGCGCTGCGTTACTTCCTGTTGAAGGTCGGGCGCAACAAAGTCATCGCCTTCGATTTCGACGAGGCCCTCAACTTCGAGGGCGATACCGGTCCGTACCTGCAGTACTCGCTCGTGCGGGCGGACAACATTTTCCGCAAGGCGGAGGAGAAAGGCATCGCGTCCGAGGTCGACCCGGCCGAGCTTTCTCCATCGGACGCGGGCTGGGACGACGAGCTCTGGGCCATCGCCCTGGACGCCGCCTCCACGCCGGACGTCGCCGAGCGCGCGGTCGAGACGCTCGAGCTCGCGTCGCTCGCGCGTCACGCGTTCGGCCTGGCCCAGACCTTCAACCACTTCTACCACCGGCAGCCGATCGTCCAGGAGCCGGACGCGGAAACCCGGAACCGGCGCCTCGCGGTGGCGCGTATCTTCCGCAGGGAGATGTCCTCCCTGCTCGGGCTCCTCGGCATCCCGGAACCCGGGCGCATGTGACGCCGCCGAAGGAGCCGCCATGCCGAAGGTGAACCTGCTCGAGAAGTTCGGACTTTTCACGGAGCAATATCAGCCCAAGATCGTCGGCGACCTGAACGACCACCAGGTCAAGGTCGTCAAGCTGCAGGGCGAGTTCGTCTGGCATCACCACGAGAAAGAGGATGAGCTCTTCCTCGTCGTCAAGGGACGCATGCGCATGGGCCTCCGTGACGGGGACGTCGACCTCTCCCCGGGCGAGATGTTCATCGTGCCGAAGGGCGTCGAGCACAAGCCGTCGGCCGAGGAAGAGTGCTGGATCGTCCTCATCGAGCCGAGCTCGACGCTCAACACGGGCAACGTCGTCGGCGAGAGGACGGTCGCGGAGCTCGAGAGGATCTAACCTCCTTGGCATCCCTCCCGGCCCGGCTTCCCGACAACGTCCCCGGCGAGTTCTTCGTCGACTCCACCTGCATCGACTGCGACACCTGCCGGCGCGTGGCGCCCGCCGTCTTCGAGCAGGGCGACGGGCACTCCTTCGTCGGCGCCCAGCCGGGCAGCCCCGAGGACCGGCGCCGCGCCCTCATGGCCCTCGTCGCCTGCCCGACGTCGTCGATCGGCACGGCCCCGAAGGCGGACGCCTCCCCGGGCGTGCGGGGCTTCCCGGAGCCCATCCACGAGAACGTGTCCTTCTGCGGTTTCACGGCCGAGAGCTCGTTCGGCGCCTGGAGCTATCTGATCGAGCGGCCGGAGGGCAACGTCCTCGTCGACTCGCCGCGCGCGGCCGGGCCGCTGCTGTCGGCGCTCGAAGCGCGAGGCGGCCTCGCCACGATGTTCCTCACCCATCGCGACGACGTCGCCGATCACGCCGCCTTTCGAAAGCGCTTCGGCTGCGAGCGCGTGATCCACGAGGACGACGTGACCGCGTCGACGCGGGAGGTGGAACGGCGGATCGCCGGACGCGAGCCCGTGACGCTGGCCGGGGACCTTCTCGTCATCCCCACTCCCGGCCACACCCGCGGCCATGCCGTCCTGCTGTACCGGGACCGCTATCTCTTCACGGGCGACCACCTGGCCTGGTCCCGGACGGCGCGGGCACCTCGTGGCCTTCCGGGACGCCAACTGGTATTCCTGGCCGGAGACGATTCGCTCGATGGAGCGCCTGCTCGATCACTCCTTCGAGTGGGTCCTGCCCGGCCACGGCGAGCGGTACCGGGCCGAGTCGCCGGAGGCGATGCGCCGCGAGCTCGAGCGCTGCGTCGCCTGGATGAAGCAGCGCGCCTAGGCGGCCGGGCGGTCCGCCGTCACGAGGCTGGCTTCAGGACGAGGAGGCCGCGGTTCTCCGGAGCCACCAGGAGAAGACGGCCCTCGCGCTGCCGGCTCAACGCCTCGCGGACGGCCGGCGTCTTTTCCGCAGGTGAGAGGATCACCAGGCATCCCCCGCCTCCGGCACCGCATGCCTTCCCGGCCCAGGCTCCCGCCGCCTCGGCGCTCGCGATCGCCTGCTCGATGCTCGGCGAGGAGACGACCGGGGCCAGGCGCCGCCGCGCCGCCCATTCCCGCCCGAGAGCCGCTCCCATTCCCCGGAAGTCGGCCGCCTCGACCGCCTCCGCCATCTCGCGTGCCGCGGCCCGGACCTCTTCGAGACGCGAGGCCACCCCGTGGTCGCCCTCGAGCCGCGCGCGGAAGATCTCCCAGTTGTTCATGCCGGAGGAGTGCACCGCGCGTGTGTCGAAGAGCGTCAGGTGCCGGAGCCAGACGCCCGGGTCCGCGTCGCGCCGCCGAATGGACACTCCTCCGGGCTTGAAGTCGAGCGTGTGGATCCCGCCGGAGAGCGGCGGGTAGTAGTCCTGCGTTCCGGCGGGCTTGCCCAGGACGCGTGTTTCGACGTCGCGGAGAAGCTCGACCCGTCCCGGGCCCTCGAACCTCCGGTCGACGCTCGCGGCGAGCGCCGCGGCCATCGCGACGGTCAGCGCCGACGAACCTCCCAGGCCGGAGCCGAACGGAACGTCCGAGGAGAGCTCGATCTCGCGGGGCTCTCGAATCTCGAGGGCCTCGAGCACGGCGCCCGCCAGGGCCGCCCGCGGGTCGGCGAGAAGCTCGCGCGGCTCTCCGACCACGCGCTCATACCCGAGGTCGGGGACGGTGACGCGGAACCCCGCGGAGCCCGGCCGGACGCGACACCGGGCCCGAAGGTCGATGGCGACGTTGATCGTGCACGACCCGGGGTGGAGGACGTGGAGAGGCCACAGGTCGAGCGTGCCGCCCGCCAGGTCGACGCGCGCGGGCGCGCTCGCTTCGAACCATTGAGACATTGGAGGGATTGTACGAGACGAGGGAACGTCGATTCATGGGAGAGGATGCCGGCGCGACTTCCCCTCTCCCGTCGGTTGGCCCGCGCAGCGGGCCGCTCAGAGTCCGAGTCCTAGTAGCCGACGCGGGAGGCGCGCAGGAATCCCGACTCCGGAAACGCGACGCCTTCGACGGTGACCGTCTGACCGACGGACGCGCTCGCGAACTCGCGGTCGGTGGTCATCAGACGCCAGCGCTCGCCGTTGTCGGCGCAGAAGCCGAGCTCGTGCACGGGCTGCTCTTTGAGAGGACAGGCGGCGTCGGCGTGCCCCGCTTCGCACTGCAGACAGACGAAGGTTCCCGTCATCTGGCGCGAGACCGGCACGACGCGCGTTCCCGGGGCGGCGATGGTCACGGCTGGCGAGCGATATGGCCGTTCCGCGGGGCCCACGCTGGTCGGAGACGAGCGGCAGGATGAGCAGGAGAATCGAGGCGGCGATTCCGAGCGGAGCGTAGGTCGGCTTGACCCGGGCCGTCAGCCGCGAGCTCAGCCTCTCCCGGAGGTCGATCGGCGCCCGGGCATAGTCCAGCCGGGTCCGCAGGAGCTTGCCCAGCCCTCGGGCCGACTGGCCACGGGCGGCGCAGGGGCCGCAGGAAGATAGGTGGCGCTGAAGGGCTTCGGCGTCCTGCCGCGGGAGGTCGCGGTCGAGGTAGGCGTAAACGAGGAACCGGGCTTTCGAACAATTCATCGGGCCGTGGGGAAAAACGGCCCCCCGGGACCGGTTATTCCGGACCTTTTGGGATGGGGTCTCCGGCCCGCGGCCGGCCGGTCTCAGGCCGGCCGGGGCGTCCGGCCTCAGGCCGACTGAGGCTTCGGCCGGGTGCGCATCTTGGTCGGCTCGGCCCCCCGGATGTACCCGTGCTTGCGGGCGTACTTCAGGAGCGCCTTTTCGAGGAGCTTGCGTCCCCGGTAGAGGCGGGACATGACCGTGCCGACCGGGCATTCGAGGATCTCGGCGATCTCCTTGTAGGAGAAGTCCTCGAGGTCCGCCAGGACGACGACCATCCGATAGTCGTAGGGCAGGGACTCGAGGGCCTTCTTGACGTCGTCGTCGAGAACACTCGAGAAGAAGTCGGTCTCCGGGTCTGAAGGCGGCTCCGAAGCGTCCCGGCGGACGATGCGCTCGAAGGAGTCCTCGATCTCGGCGAAATCGACGCTGCGCGGCTCGAGCTTGCGCTTGCGGTAGTTGTTGATGAACGTGTTCTTGAGGATCTTGAAGAGCCAGGCCTTGAGGTTCGTACCCTCTTCGAACTTGTCGTAGTACTTGTACGCCTTGAAGTACGTCTCCTGGACGAGGTCTTCGGCGTCCTCCGCGCTCCGCGTCATGCGGTAGGCGGTGTTGTAGAGGGAGTCCACGAACGGCATCATCTGGGAATTGAAGTCCCACGCCGAGACGGCCTTCGGGGCTGCCGAACCCTCCCCGAGGCTCAGAGCTTCCTGCACGTTTACCTTCGCCATGCTTTCTAGGAATCGCAAAATCCTTGCCCGACCGATTACAGCGGCCTCCGCCGCCGACCGGACCGGGCTAACCTCCGTTCTTTCTACGGTCTAGCTCGCCGTGTCGTTTGGGATCCTCACCAAAAAGTACGCCGGAAGGGCCCCCAGGGTTTCTTTCTGGGGGGTCAGCCTGTCGCCGGGAGAGGACAAAGAGCCGTTCGGGGGCCCTTCGCGAGCCCCCGGAGGCCTCGATTTCGTCCTACCGGCGCGTAGATGAGGAAGCAGATCAGAAGCGCGTACAGGACCAGGGACTCGATCAGGACGAGTCCGAGCAGCGTCATTCCGCGGATGTCCTTGGCCGCCCCGGGATTGCGGGACATCCCCTCGGCCGCCGCCGAGGTGGCCCGGCCCTGGGCCGTGGCTCCGGCCGCCGCCGCGACTCCGAGCAGGAACGCGGCGCCGATCACGCCCCACTTCACCCCCGCCGCGGTCGCACCGGCCGCCGCCGGATCCTGGGCGAGCGCGGGCATGGACACCACCAGGGCCAGCGCACACAACACAAGCGTCTTCTTCAGCATCCCAAATCTCTCCTTCTTTTCACGCCGTCCGAGACGGTCTGGAACGCGCCGTCCGGCGCAATAGTTTGCGAACCCTATCATGAGCGTCGGAACTGCCGATGAGCGATCAGTGCTCCTCGTGGGCGACGGCCGCGCCGACGTAGACGCCCGACAGCAGCGCGAACACGTACGCCTGCAGAAAGGCCGTGAAGATTCCGAGAGCCATCATCGGCCATGGCACCACCACGGGCACGAGGCTCGCGAAGACGTTCGTCGTCGTGTGCTCGCCGAAGATGTTCATGAAGAGCCGGAGCGAGAGCGACAGGATCCGGGCGAACGTCCCGATGATCTCGATGACGAAGAAGAGGGGCGCGATCCAGATCAGCGGCCCCATGAAGTGCTTGAGGTAACCGCCCAAGCCGTGCTCCCGGACGCCCTCGATGTTGAAGTACAGGAAGGACACGACGGCGAGGGCCACCGTCGCGGACAGCGAACCGGTCGGCGGCTGCAGGAAGAAGAAGAGCCCGAAGAGGTTGCCCATCGCGATGAAGACGAAGAGCGCGCCGATGATCGGCAGGTACTGGCGGATGTGGTGCTCCCCGACCGTCTCGGCGACGAGGCCCCGCAGGAAGGACACCAGCATCTCGAGGAAGTTCTGCACGCCGCCCGGACGGTAGCGATCGAACTTTTTCGCCGCGAGCGGGAAGAGGATCGCGATCAGCGTCATCAGGAGGAGGGCCATGATCGCCGCGTCCGGAAGCCAGGCCTTCTTCCCGTCCGGGAAGAAGAAATGGGCCATGCCGGGAGACAGCTTCTCGACCGGAGGCACCCCCAGGAGGCGGATCAACAGCGCGTTGATCGGATACCAGAGGATCGAATGATGCTCGACCAAGCTCCCCTACCTCCCCGCGTCCATCCACAGCTCCGGAACCACCGCGAGAACCACGACCGAGAGGCCCGCGGCCCCGGCCACCGGATCGAACCCCTTCCATCGCCACAGAACCACCCCGAGAAGCGCAAAACTCGCGAGGGTCACCAGCAGAAGGGGAATCAGGGTTCGGAAACCTGCCTTGCCCGTGCCGGGGACCAGACGCTCGGTTGCCTTTTCGAGGACCAGGAAGCTGGAAATTACCACGGCCGCGCAAATTGTCAAAGACACGCCGGCCCGCATCCCGAACACGAAGGCCGCGAGGCTTCCGACCACTCCGAAGGCGAAGGCCCGCCGCTTCACCCGCCGGATGACGGCGTCGATATCGCTCACCGGGAGGCCCGGGAGGTCAGGCGGATCAGGTGGAGAAACGCCGAGACCAGGCCGAGAGCGGCGCCGATCCAGGAGGGAACCGGGCCCAGACCGAGCGCGCCGCCGAGCCACTTCCCGAGCAGGTAACCGGCCGCCGGCGCGCAGAGAAAGAGAAGCCCCGCCGAGAGCGCTTCGCCGAGGAGGGCGGGGCGGGCGACGGCGGTCTCCTCAGGGCGTGAGGACGCAGCTCTTCAGGACCGCGAGAAAGGGCTGCGGCGCCACGCCGATCACGAGCGTTCCGAGTCGCGCAGATCACAACGACGGCCGTCAGGGCGTAGGAGCTCTGGATCTTCGCTCCCGCCGCCTCCGAGAAGAACATCGCGGAGGCGATCCGGAAGTAATAGAAGATCGAGACCGCGGACATCACCACCGCGAGGACCGCGAGCCAGGCGTATCCCGCCTTCATGGCCGCCGTGAAGAGGTAGTACTTGCCGATGAAGCCGGCGGTCGGCGGGATGCCCGCGAGCGAGAGCAGGAAGAGCAGCATCACGATCGCCGCCGGCATGTTGCGCTGCGCGAGGCCGTTGAAGTCCGAGACCGACTCGCCGGCGTAGCCCTTGCTCTCGAGCAGGATCACGAGCGTGAACGCGCCGAAGTTCATGAAGGTGTACGCGAGCAGGTATACCAGCACGCCCCAGAGCCCCCACTCCGTCGAGAACCCGAGCACGCCGAGCAGCGCGTAGCCCGCGTTGGCGATCGAGGAGTACGCGAAGAGGCGCTTGACGTTGGTCTGCAGGAGCGCGGCCACGTTTCCGACGATCATCGTCGCCGCCGCGACGAGGGCCACGACGAAGCCCCAGTCCGCCTGGAACTTGGGAAAGGCGACGTAGAAGATCCGCGCGAGAATCGCGTACGCGGCCACCTTGGGGCCGACCGAGAAGAACGCCGTCACGGGCGTGGGCGAGCCCTCGTAGACGTCCGGCGTCCAGACGTGGAAGGGCACCGCGGCGATCTTGAAGAGAAGCCCCGCCAGGATCAGCAGGATCCCGAGCATGAGCATGTTCGAGCGCTCCGTTGCGGCCAGGAGCTTCGCGAGCTCCGGCAGGCCCATCTGGCCGGCGACGCCGTAGACGAGCGAGAGCCCGTAGAGGAGGACTCCCGACGAGAAGGCCCCGAGGATGAAGTACTTGAGCGCCGCCTCGGTCGACTTGACCTCGCCCTTGAAGTAGCCGGCGAGGACGTACGACGAGAGGGCCATGGTCTCGAGGGCCACGTAGATCGTGATCAGGTTGTTGCCCGAGGCCATGAAGAGCATGCCGACGCCGGAAAAGAGCAGCAGCGCGTAGTACTCGCCCCCGGGGTACGGCGCCCGGCCGACGAAGCGGACCGAGGCGAGGATCGCGAGCAGGAGCGAGAGAAGCACGAGCCCCTTGAAGAAGAGCGAGAAGTTGTCGACGACGAAGGCGCCTCCGAGGATCGGCGTGTTGCGGTCGGGCCGCGACGCGGCCCAGATCAGGAGCGCGCCCGTGATCCCGACCGACAGCGTCGCGACGAAACCGAGAAACTCCTCCCGCGCCTTGCCGAGAAACACCGAGAGCACGAGCATCAGGAGCCCGGCGGCCGTGAGGAAGAGCTCGGGCGAGAGCAGGATCCAGTCGGTGGCCTTCGTCGCGAACGTCACGGGCGCACGGCCCCGGCGGTGTCCGCGCCCACGCTCGGGGCCGCTCCCCCGCCGCTTTCGCTCGCCTTCCCGGCCATGGCCGGAGCCTCCGTCGTCGCGCCGCCGACGATCTGCACGAGCTTCTCGGAGGGACGCCGGAGCACTTCGAAGATCGGCCGCGGGTAGAGGCCGATCCAGAGCGCGAGGATCACGAGGGGCGCGAGCGTGAGCTGTTCGCGGAACGTCAGGTCGGCGAGCTTCTCGTTGGCGGGGTTGGTCACCTCGCCGAAGAAGATGCGCTGGTAGAGCCACAGCAGGTACGCGGCTCCGAGAACGATGCCCGTCGCGGCGAAGAACGCCCACCAGAAGTTCCTCGCGAAGGCGCCCTGGAGGATCGTGAACTCGCCGATGAAGCCGTTCAGAAGCGGCAGGCCCATCGAGGAGAGCGCCATGATCAGGAAGTACGTGGCGTAGATGGGCATCGGCTTCGCCAGGCCTCCGTACTCCGAGATCATCCGCGTGTGCCGGCGCTCGTAGACGATGCCGACGAGAAGGAACAGCGCGCCCGTCGAGATGCCGTGGTTGATCATCTGGAGGATCCCGCCCTGGATCCCGGCCATGTTCAGGGCGAAGATCCCGAGCATCACGTACCCGAGGTGGGACACCGAGGAGTACGCGATGAGCCGCTTCATGTCCTTCTGGACGAGCGTCACCATGGCGCCGTAGACGATGCCGATGAGCGAGAGAGTCACCATGATGCCCGCGACCTTCCCGTTCCGCACGGCATCGGGGAACATCGGCAGGGAGAACCGCACGAAGCCGTAGGTCCCCATCTTCAGGAGGATCGCGGCCAGGATCACCGAGCCCGCCGTCGGGGCCTCGGTATGGGCGTCCGGCAGCCAGGTGTGGAACGGGAACATCGGCACCTTGATCGCGAAGCCCAGGAAGAACGCGAAGAAGAGCCAGATCTGGAGCTCCGCCGGCATCCCCTGCGCCACCGCGGTCAGCTGCTCGATCGAGAAGCGTCGGCGCGTTGCCGAGGCCCTTGTACCCGAGGAATCCGGTCGTGTTGTAGAAGTAGAGGGCGATGATGCCGAGCAGCATCAGGACCGAGCCCGCCAGCGTGTAGAGGAAGAACTTGATCGCCGCGTAGAGCCTCCGCTGCCCGCCCCAGACGCCGATCAGGAAGTACATCGGCACGAGCATGACTTCCCAGAACACGTAGAAGAGGAAGAGGTCCAGGCAGCAGAACGTCCCGATCATGAAGGTCTGCAGCAGCAGAAGAAGGACGTAGTACTCCTTCTGGCGCTGCTCGATCGCCGTGAACGAGCAGACGACCGCGATCACGCCCATGAGCGTCGTCAGGAGGATCAGGACGAGCGAGATGCCGTCGATCCCGAAGTGATAGTCGACGCCGAGCGAGGGGATCCACGACGCCTTCTCGACGAACTGGTACCCGTCGCGCGCCCCGGTCGAAGGCCCACCACAGGGGCAGGGACACGACGAAGTCCAGCACCGCGACGAGCGTCGCGACGGTCTTGATCGCGCCCGATCTTTTCCCTCGGCATCAGGAACACGATCGCGAGGGCCCCGAGCAGCGGGATGTAGGTGATGATCGAGAGAATCGGGATGTGACTGAAGTCCATGCGCCTTCCTTATCCCTTCATCGAAACAGCAGATAGACCGCCACCAGGCAGAAGAGTCCCCCGCCCATCACGAGCGCGTAGTTCTGGACCCGGCCGGTCTGGGCCCTGCGAAAAACACCGAAGAGGCCCTGGAACGTGTTCGCGACGCCGTTGACGAGCCCGTCGACGACGTACTGGTCGAAGATCGCGGCGATCCAGGAGACCGCCTTCGTGACCGCGCTCGCGCCGTTGGGAATCAGGTCGACGACGGTCGCGTCGACCTCCCACAGGACGCGCCCGCCGCCCAGGGCCAGTCCGCGCACGAACACCTTCTCGTAGGCCTCGTCGACGAAGTACTTGTTGGAGACCGCCCGGTAGACGCCCGGCCACTCGGCCGCGAGGCGGGCCGGCGTCCGGCCCTCCCCCTTCACGTACCAGGCCCACGCCAGGTACATGCCGATCGCGGCGACCGCGACCGCCGCTCCCATCAGAGCGAACTCCACGGTGAGCGAGGCATGGTGCGCCTTCTCCTCGAAACCGGCGATGGGCAGGCGGATGGACTTGAGGAACTCTCCGATCCGATTCCCGCCGTGCACGACCGGGATGCCCACCCAGCCGGACACGACGGAGAGCACCGCGAGCACGACGAGCGGAACCGTCATCGAGCGCGGCGACTCGTGGATGTGCGACTCCTCCTGGGGCGTGCCCCGGAAGCGGCCCCAGAACGTCAGGCCGAGGAGACGGAACATGTAGAACGCGGTCAGGCCCGCGGTGAAGAGGGCCACGGCGTAGAGGAGCTTCGGCATCCAGGGCACGGCCGCGAACTCGGCGTGGAAGACGGCGGCCTTGATCGCGTCCTTCGAGAAGAAGGCGGCGAGGCCCGGCACCCCGGCGATCGTCAGCGTGGCCACGAGGAAGGTCCGGTAGGTCGTCGGGATCCGGGCGGCGAGCCCTCCCATCCGCCGGATGTCCTGCTCGCCGGCGAGGGCGTGGATGACCGAGCCCGAGCCGAGGAAGAGGCAGGCCTTGAAGAAGGCGTGGGTCGTGACGTGGAACATGCCTTCCGCGAAGGCTCCGACGCCGCAGGCGAGGAACATGTAGCCGAGCTGCGAGACGGTCGAATACGCCAGGACCTTCTTGATGTCGTTCTGGGCGATGCCGATCGTCGCGGCGAAGAGGGCCGTGAACGCGCCGACGACCGCGACGACGAGCATCGCGTGCGGCGCCAGGCGGAAGAACACGTTGCAGCGGGCGACCATGTAGACGCCCGCCGTGACCATCGTCGCCGCGTGGATGAGGGCCGAGACGGGAGTCGGGCCCGCCATGGCGTCCGGCAGCCAGACGTGCAGGGGGAACTGCGCCGACTTGCCGCACGCTCCGACGAACAGCAGCAGACAGAGGATCGTCATGTACGGGGCGTAAGCGGCGGGATTCGCGGCCGCGGCGCCGAAGACGGTGGCGAAATCGAGCGTGCCGAACAGCGCGAACACCCCGAAGATGCCGAGCAGGAAGCCGAAGTCGCCGATCCGGTTGACGACGAAAGCCTTCTTGCCGGCGTCGGCCGCGAACTTCTTTTCGTAGTAGTAGCCGATCAGGAGGTAGGAGCAGAGGCCCACGCCCTCCCATCCGACGAAGAGCATCAGGAAGTTGGCGCCGAGAACGAGGACGAGCATCGCGAACATGAAGAGGTTCAGGTACGCGAAGTACCGCCCGTAGCCTTCCTCGTGGCCCATGTAGCCGACCGAGTAGACGTGGATGAGGAAGCCGACGAACGTCACGAACGCGAGCATCAGCGCCGAGAGGGCGTCGAGGCGGAAGGCGACGTCGACGACCCAGTCCCCGACGCCGCCGGGGATCTGGCCGACCGCCTGGTTCACCCCGAGCGGGATCCAGCGATAGAGCACGCGCGTCACCGACTCGCCCCCGGCGAGCGCCTTCAGACCGACGTCGAAGATGGCGCCGAACGCCAGAAGGCACGCCAGGCCCACGCTGCCCACGCCGACCGCGGTGTGGAGGGCCTTGAAGGGAATGACGGGGTGGGCCTCGCCGTGCCCGTGGCCGGTCGGAGGGTGGCTGCCCGCCACGGGCGGCATCGGCGTGGGCCTCGCCATGACCATCCTCGGCCTCGCCGTGGCCGTGCCCGGGCGCGTTCTTGGTCCGGTGCGACCAGAGGTACACGAGGCCGTTGATGAGGAATCCGGCCAGCGGGACGAGCGGGATGAGCCAGATGAGCTCTTTCACGCTCAGCCCCGCATCGTGTCGGCTTCTTCGACGTTCAGGGTCTTGCGCTGCCGGAAGAGCGAGATCGTCAGCGCCAGGCCGATCGGCCGCCTCGCCGGCCGCGATCGTGATCACGAAGACCGAGAACACCTGGCCCGTCAGGTCCGAGAGCCGGCGCGAGAAGGCGATCAGGTTCAGGTTGACGGCGTTCAGCATCAGCTCGATCGACATCAGGATGATCAGGAAGTTCCGCCGCACGAGGACGCCGAAGAACCCGATCGAGAAGAGCAGCAACGAGGCGATCAGGTAGTGGTTGATCGTGACCGTCATTAGTCCATCTTCTCGAGCGACCGCTTCCCCAGCACGACCGCGCCGATCATCGCGACGAGAAGGAAGATGGACGCGATCTCGAAAGGGAGCAGGTAGTCGCGGAAGAGCGACCAGGCCACGGCCTCTGTGTTGCCCGCGACCTTGCCCCGCACCATCCGGAAAGCGTCGGGGTTGGCGGGAATGTCCGGCAACTTGTCCGTCCACAGCACGTAGGCGAAGGGAGCGAGGAAGATCGGGAAGAGCAACAGGGCCACGTCCCACTGGTGCTGGAAGGACTTGACGGTCTGGACCGTCCGCGGATTCACGAGCATGACGACGAAGAGGAAGAGGACCATGATGCCGCCGGCGTAGACGAGCATCTGCACGGCCGCGACGAACTCGGCCTGCTGGAGGATGAAGATGCAGGCGACCAGCAGGAAGGAGAGCAGGAGATAGAGCGCCGAGTGCACCGGGCTCCTCGCCACCACGACCGCGATCGCCGCCGCCAGGGCGAGACCGGCGAAGACGACGAAGAGCCAGCCGGCCGTCCCCGTCAGAAGCGCGCCGCCGGCCACGCCGCTTCTACCCTCGCTCCACGACGGTGAACGGCTTGACGTTCGGCGCCTCGCGCCAGTCGGTGAGCTTGCGGATGTCGAGGTACAGCGACTCGTTGCGGTCGTACGCCGCCATCTCGTAAGTCTTCGTCGTCAGCCAGATCGACTTCGGCACCGTCGGGCAGGCCTCCTCGCAGAGCTGGCAGAACATGCACCGCTTCAGGTCCACGTCGAAGCGGTCGAGGACCTTCTCGTTCTTGCCGGCTTCGTTCTTCTCGTTGTGCCAGTCGATGTAGATGATGTCGATCGGGCACTCGATCGCGCAGAGCGTGCACTTGATGCAGCGCTCCTCGTCGAGGCGGAACATGCCCCGGAACCGGTCCGAAGGCAGCTTCTTCTGCTCGGGGTACTCGATCGTGACCTTCTTCTTGAAAAGGTGCCGGCCCGTCACCGACAGACCGTCGAAGAGGTCGAGTAGCGTCAACCGGTCGAGCCACTTCTTCAGGGCCACGGCCTAGCCCTCCACCGGCCGCGGAACGGCCGCGAGGCGGTCGCGCTTCGTCAGCTTCTGTCGGAGCTTGGCGAGCAGGTACATCACGACGAACAGCCCTCCGAAAATCCAGGACAGCGAGACCAGCCCGGTCGTTCTCCCCGGGAAGAGGAGGATCGCGAAGGCGATGACGAGGATGTTGGCGAGCGAGATCGGGATGAGCCACTTCCAGCCGAGGGCCATGAGCTGGTCGAAGCGATACCGCGGAAACGTCGAGCGGAACCAGATGTACGCGAAGATGAACCCGGAGACCTTGATCAGGAACCACACCGCCCCCGGCACCAGCCCGAGAAAGTCGAGCGCCTTCACGTTCGGAAACGGCGGCAGCCACCCGCCGAAGAAGACCGTCACCGCGACGCAGGAGATGACGATCATGGCCGTGTACTCGCCCAGGAAGAAGAAGGCGAACTTCACGCCCGAATACTCGGTGTTGAACCCGGAGACGAGCTCGGACTCCGCTTCCGGCAGGTCGAAGGGATTGCGATTGGTCTCCGCCACGCCGGCCACGAAGTAGATGAAGAAGGCGACCATCCCGGGAAAGAAGAACCAGAGGTGCGTAGCCTCCTGGCGCCGCACGACCTCGACGAGGGAGAGCGAGCGCGTCATCAGGAGAACCGAAACGAGCGCCAGGCCCATCGGCACCTCGTAGGAGACGAGCTGGGCCGCTGAACGCAGCCCTCCGAGCAGCGAGTACTTGTTGTTCGAGGACCAGCCGCCGAGGATGATCCCGTACACGCCGATCGACGTGAGAGCGAGGAGAAAAAGGAGACCGATGTTGATGTCGGCCACCCAGAGGGGAATCTCGGTCTTCCCCACCTTTACGGGCGGCCCGAAGGGGATGACCGCGAGGGCCGTGAGCGCGGGAATGACCGCCAGCACCGGCGCGAGGAAGTGGACCGCTTTCTCGGCCTTCGCCGGCGTGATGTCTTCTTTCGTCACGAGCTTGAGGAGGTCGGCGAGGCCCTGGAGGACCCCCTGCGGCCCGACGCGGTTGGGCCCCAGGCGGGCCTGCATGAAGCCCATGATCCGGCGCTCGGCGAGGACGATCACGAAGCCGACGATCGCCGGAACGGTCGCGACGAGCAGGACGACCTTGAGATACGTCCAGAACATCGGCGAGAGTGTCACCGGTCGACCTCTCCCAGGACGATGTCGATCGTGCCGATCAGCGCGACGAGGTCGGAGACCAGGTGCCCCTTCGCCAGTCGCGGCAGGGCCTGCAGGTTGATGAAGGACGGCGGCCGGACGTGCATCCGGTACGGCTTGTTGGACCCGTTGGAGACGCAGTAGAAGCCGAGCTCGCCCTTGGGCGACTCGATCGACGCGTAGACCTCCTCGGCGACGGGCTTGATCACGCGCGGAACCTTACCCCGGATCTCGCCAGGCTCGAGCCTCTCGAGGCACTGGCGGATGATCCCCGCGCTCTGTCGCATCTCCTGGACGCGCACGATGTAGCGGTCGTAGGTGTCGCCGTTCTGGCGCGTGGGGATGACGAAGTCGAGCTCGTCGTAGCACTCGTACGGGCGGGCGCGCCGCAGGTCCCACTCCTTGCCCGAGGCGCGCAGGAGAGGCCCGGTCAGGCCCCACTCGACGCATTCCTCAGCCGAGATGACGCCGACCCCGACGGTGCGCTTCTTCCAGATCCGGTTGTCCGTCAGGAGCTGCTCGTAGTCGTCGATCCGCGAGGGCAGGTCGGCGATGAATTCCGAGACCCGCTCGGTCCAGCCCGGCGTCAGATCGAACGGCAGCCCCCCGATCCGCATGCAGTTCAACGTCAGCCGCGCGCCGCAGTACTCCTCGAAGAAGTCGAGGATCTGTTCTCGCTCGCGGAAGGCGTACCAGAAGGGCGTCACCGCGCCCAGATCGATGCCCGAGGTCCCGAGCCACACCAGATGCGAGGAGAGCCGCTGCAGCTCGTCGAGGATCACGCGGATCAACTGCGCCCGCCGGGGAATCTCGACCTGGAGCAGCGTTTCGATCGCCAGGCAGAACGCGTGGTTGTTCGTCGCGGCCGCGACGTAGTCCATGCGGTCGGTGTGGGGAATCCCCATCGGGTACGTCTCGGTCTCGAAGAGCTTCTCGGTGCCGCGATGGAGGTAGCCGACGTCGGGCTTGGCCTCCAGGATCCTCTCGCCGTCGACCTTTAGCACCAGGCGGAGCACGCCGTGCGTCGAGGGGTGCTGGGGCCCGAAGTTGAGCTCCATCTCCTGGACGTCGAAGAGCGTGTGGGCGCCGGGCGACACTTCGGTTCCTTCGGCTGCGGCCCCTGCGGCGGCGGCCGCCTGCGCCTTCGCCCGCTCGGCGAAGTACGCGGCCTCGTCCCGTTCCGGCCTGCGAGATCTTGTCGTCGGTCATCCTAGGAGACCACCTTGCGGTTCGGATCGTCCTTCGGCGGACCGCCGCCCTCCGGCCACTCCTCGGGGTAGACCGCCGCGCCGGTATCGATGCCCTCGAGCGGAAAGTCCTTGCGCAGCGGATAGCCGTGGAAGCCCTCCCACGTCAGAATCCGGCGCAGGTCGGGATGTCCCGAGAACCGGATGCCGAACATGTCGAAGGTCTCGCGCTCGCACCAGTTGGACGCGAGAAAGACGCTCGCGATCGACGGAACCTCCTCGCCTTCCGCCGCCCCGCACTTCACGCGGATCCGGTCGTTCTTCGAGAAGGAGTAGAAGTGGTAGACCACGTCGAAGCGGGGCTGGCGGTCCCGCCAGTCGACGGCCGTCACGTCCACGCAGTACTTGAAGTCTTCGGCGTCCTTGAGGTGGCGGGCGACGCGGGCGATCTGCTCCCGCTTCACGACCACCGTCACCTGACCGGCGAACTGCTTTGCCGAGACGACGGTATCCGGAAGCGCAGAGCGGATCGACCGCACCCAGGGATGCTCGGAGGCATCGACAGCCTCGAGCTTGGGCTTGGGCGCCTCCTTTGGCTTCTCCGGCTTCTCTGAAGCGGGAGTCTTCTCCTCTCCCGACAATCAGGACGCCTTCCGGATGACCTTCATCCGGTCGATCTTCTTCTGGAGGGCCATGATCCCGTAGATCAGGGCCTCGGGCCGCGGCGGGCAGCCCGGCACGTACACGTCCACGGGCACGATCCGGTCGACCCCCTGGGTCACGGCGTAGGTCCGGTAGGGCCCGCCGCAGGTGGCGCAGGAGCCCATCGCGATGACCCACTTGGGCTCGGGCATCTGGTCGTAGAGGCGCTTCACGATGGGGGCCATCTTCTCGACGACCGTCCCCGCGACGATCATCAGGTCCGACTGGCGGGGCGTGCCCCGGAAGACTTCGGCGCCGAAACGCGAGAGGTCGTGGCGGGCGTCCATGACGGCCATCATCTCGATCGCGCAGCAGGCCAGGCCGAACTGCATCGGCCAGATCGAGGACCGGCGCGCCCAGTTGATGACCGAGTCGACCGTCGTGGTGACGATGTTTTCCTCGAACCGGTTGTCGATCAGACCCATGCCCGTCCCGTCCGCCGTCCGGCTAGGCCCAGTCCAGGGCCTTGCGCTTCCAGCAATAGAAATACCCGACGACCAGGATCGCCAGGAAGATCACCATCTCGATCAAACCGAACAGTCCCAGGCGGTTGAACATGATCGCCCACGGGAAGAGAAAGATCGTCTCGACGTCGAAGACCACGAAGAGCACGGCGATCAGGAAGTAGCGCACCGAGAAGCGGGTGTCGAAGGCCTCGGAGGACGGTTCGACGCCGCACTCGTACGGCTCGAGCTTCGCCGGGTTGGGACGACGCCGCTGCACCGCCCGCGCGACGAAGATCGTCCCGAGCGGCAGAGCCGCGGCGAGCACCGCGAATATCAGGATGGGGAAGTAGTGACCCACCGGAGCGGCATTCTATCGGACGGGCGTGGCGAAACCAACTGACCCGCCGGGTCATCCCGAGCGAGCCGACCACCGAAGGCAGACTCTCAGCAGTAGGCAACGCCGGCGAAAGCCGGCGATCACCGAGGGCATTCGCCCTCAGGATGACCGCCGGCCATTCGCGCCGCTAGAGCGTCGCCACGCCGGCGGTCACTCCCCTGGACTGAACGAGAACCGAGATCTCCTCGCCCATGCCCTCGGGATCGACGAGCCGGAAGATCCGCCACTTCTCCGCGTCGCTGCGCGCGAAGTCGAAGATGCCGGCCTCGACGAGGTAGGCGCCCTGTCGCGCGAGGCGATCGGTGTGGAGACCCTCGGCCTCTCCCGCGGAGAGAAGCACGTCCCAGTTCACGTGCGCCGTGAGGTCGTGCGCCCCCGGATCCTCGAGCGGATCGCCGCCGCGCCGCCCGCCGGAGTGCACCGCGAGCGTGCCTTCGGGCCGGGCGAAGGGATGGTAGAGGATGCGCGCCGGGTGGCCGTAGTCGAACGCGACCAGCCATCCGCGCACGAGCGCCCGCGCGAGGCGCCGCTGAAGCTCACCGAGCGCCGGCGAGATCTCGCCCTTCTGTCCCGGCGAGAGGACGACACCCTGCGCCTCGAGGTGACGGGAGAGCGGCTCCCCCGCCGGAGCCGATACCCACACGAAGCGCCCGTTCTCCAGGCCCACTCGCAGCTCGCGCAGGCCTTCCTCCGAGCCCATGACGCGAACGACGGGAAGCGCGTCGAAGAGCTCGTTCGAGAAGATCCAGCCCGAGACGGAGCCCTCCGCGAGCTCCTCGACGCCCGAGAGGATCCGCGGCGGCGGCTCGACGGACCTCGCCGCAATCGCGCCCCGGCCCGCCGCGGATGCCTCGATCGCCGTCAGGCGGAGCCGGGCGTGCACGGAGGGCGCCAGGACGCGTAACGCCTGCGTGAAGTCCTCCAGGAAGCGCCCTTCGCCGGCCCCCACCTCGACGAAGTCGACCGGACTACCCGCAAGCGCTTCGGCGTCCAGGGCAAAGACGCGGGCCAGCGTCGCGGCGAACGCGGGCGAGACGTGCGGCGAGGTCACGAAGTCGCCGGGCTCCCCGATCGCGGCCCCGCGCGCGTAGTAGCCGGCCTCCGGATCGTAGAGGGCCGCTGCCATGAAGTCGACGAACGAGATCGGACCCTCGCGGGCGATTCGGTCGCGGAGTCGTTCCGTGAGCGAGGCCATCCGACTCAGTAAGGCCAGTAGAGACCGAGGGCCTTGGTCAGAAAGACCGCGAGCTGGCCGCGCGTGACCACCGTATTCGGGCAGAAGTTCCCATTGCCGCAGCCGGCCGTGATGCCGGATGCCGCCAGCGCTTCCACGAACTGGAAGAACGGGTGGCCGGTCGGAACATCGTTGAAAGAGGCCGCGGCCGGGGCCGGACTCGGCCTGCGCCGCCACAACACGCGGACGCCTCCCAGGCCGAGGTTCGATCCGTCGACGCCGCTCCCGATCACGACGCGCAGACGATACGTCACGTGGTCGGGAAAGCCATCGCCGTCGTAATCCTGCGTGTCTCGGTAGATATGCGAGAACTGCGGCGTACACGCCACGCCGTAGCCGAAGTCCCAGTCCGCCGAAACACCGCCCGCGATGAATTCCGAATCGCCGGTCTGGGGAGGATACGCGAGGCGCGAAAGAAACAGGCTGAGATTCAGCCCGGTGATCGGATTGGCATCGTACGCATACACGCAGAATCCGAAGATCTCGGCGCCGGCGGGCAGCTTCAACGGCGCAAACCACACGCCGTGCGCGGTGCCCACGGGATGAAGGTAGCCGTCTCCCAGATCGTCGATGGTGTACGGAATCGTCGCATCCTGAGGCCGGAACTCGAGGGCGCCGATGTGAAGCGCCTGGTCCCCCGGACCGAAGCCTTCGGTGACGGCGCCCGTAGGCGTCGCGCGTGCACCGACCGCGGATGCAAAAACGAGAACACCGAGCACACTCGCACGAACCTGGAGCATAGCGAACCCCTTTCTCCCATGCGCGGCGGCCGCGCCGGGATTCCTCGCGCGTTCTATAGTCCCGGCGATGCGGCCGCGCATGCGCACCGGCGTTTCTTGCAGCCGCGGTCGTCCTGCTCGCTGCCTGCGCCTCTCACCGCAACGGACCGCTTCCCACCTTCGAGGAGTACTCCGACGGCACGTCCCTCTTCGCCGAGCGCCTGCTTTCGGGCTGGAAGGGCGGCGAAATCGCAGCGGACCTCTTCGCGACGCCGTCGATCCAGTGGAGTGGTCCTCTGCCGGGCGAGGGGCTGATGTCGGTGGCCGCGCGGCCTCCCCTCTCGTTGGCGATCTTTCGCGCGCCCGACGGGATCGCGCGTCCGGTCGCAGTTGGCCAGGACGCCTTTCGGCGGAGCCTGACGGACCTGCGCCACGACTTCGCGTCGCTCGGGCGCGCGGAGGCGACCATCTTCCAGTTCGACCGGCGCGGCGCGAAGCGCGAGATCCTTCTCGGGCTCTTTCTGTCCGGCGCAGACGCGCGCGGAGGCCTTCGCCAGACCGGAGGCAAGATCCGCATGACGCTCGTGCCGGCCGGCGCGGGCGCGTGGCGGATGGAGTCGGGCCGCGTCGAGAGCTGGCTCACGGCATCGGCGCCCGAGCCTCTCTTCGAGAACGTCGCCGAACGGGCCGGCCTGGCCCGCCCGCACCGCGCTTTCCTTCCCAACGCCGCGAAAAACATCCCGATCCCCGGCGAGCACATGCCGCCGGGCGCGGCCGTTCTGGACTTCGATCGAGATGGACGCCAGGACCTCTTCGTCCCAGGTGGAGACGGAAACCGCCTCTACAAGAACCGAGGCGACGGGACTTTCGAGGACGTGGCCGGGCCGGCCGGCGTCGCGGGCCAGGAAGGCGAAGGCATCGGAGCGCTGGCGTTCGACTACGACAACGACGGGGATTCGGACCTCTACGTGACGTATCTCCTGCGGCCGAACCTCCTCTACCGGAATCGCGGCGACGGCACGTTCGAGGAGGTCGGCGCCGCGGCCGGCGTGGATCTGAACGAGTACTGCACCTCGTCGGCGGCGCTCGACTACGACCGCGACGGCGACGCCGACCTCTACGTGCTGGTTTACGGACACCCCGACTACGGTCCCACGCTCGAGGCCGACAACGCTCCGCCCAACCACCTCTACCGCAACGACGGAAACGGGAAGTTCACCGACGTATCGAAGCCGACGCGGACCGACGACACGCGCTGGGCCCTGGCGCTCCAGTCCGCGGACCTCGACGGCGACCTCTGGCCCGACATCTACGTCGCGAACGACTTCGGAGACCACACCTATCTTCACAACCAGGGCGACGGCACGTTCCGGAACGCCGCCAAGGCGGCCGGCGTCCTCGACCCGGCCTTCGGCATGGGCGTGACCGTCGACGACTACGACGGCGACGGCCGCCTCGACTTTTTCGTGTCGAACTACTCGTTCCCGCTCAACTGGTTCCTGCGCGACTCGCGCTACCCGATGCCGCCCTTCCCCTACTCCCTCGGCCGCCCGCTCGTGTGGCGGCGGCTGACGAAGCTCTCCCGAGGCTCCTCCCTCTTCCGCAATCTCGGGGACAACCGCTTCGACCGACCTTTCCGAGGAGGCCGACGTCTGGGACACGTCCTGGTCCTGGGGCTCGGTTTTCGTCGATGCGGACCTGGACGGGCGCGCCGACCTCTTCGTCGTCAACGGAATGGTGACCGGCCGGAACGAGACCGAGCGCGAGATCGACTTCTGGAACCTGATGTCGGTCGAGTTCAGCAAGTTCGAGAAGGGCATCCCGATCGCCGAGTTCGGAGACGACTCGCTCTGGGGCCGGCCGCCCAAGCGCTTCTACCGCAACCGCGACGGCCGGCACTTCGACGAGCTCGCCGCGGTCACGGGCCTGGAATCCCAGGCCAACCAGCGTGGACTCGTGGTCCTCGACGCGGACGGAGACGGCGATCCGGATCTCTTCGCCTCGGGCTTCCTCCAGCCGAACGCCCTGTGGATCAACCGCAACCCCACTCGACGCGAAGACGCTCGTCGTCGCGCTCGAAGGAGACCCCGGGGCCGAAGGCCGCTACAAGTCGACGCGCGACGCCCTCGGCGCGACGGTGACCGTCGAGGCGGGCGGCCTCTCCCGAACGCAGGCCGTCTCCGCGGGCTACTCGTTCCTTTCCTCTGGCGCCGAGGGAGCTCTACTTCGGCCTCGGCGACGCGGCGCAAGCCGACCGCGTCACCATCCGCTGGCCCTCCGGCCGCGTCACCGAGCGCCGCGACGTGCCGGCGGGACGGCTCGCGATCCACGAATCGCCCTGAGCCGCATCACTCCCGGTCGCTCGGATCGTTGAAGAGGTTCGTCAGCCGGATGCTGCCGTGTCCCACCTGGGGAAACAGCTCGTGCGTTCGATCCCCCGGATCCAGGTTCGAGGCCGTGTCGTCCGGCGGAAAGAGAACGAGCGTGCGCAGGAAGTCGATGATCTCCTGTCGATCGGCGTCGCCGAGCGCCGCGAACGCGTCGCGCTCGTTCTGCGCTGCCCCGCCGTGTCTCAGAATCACTTCGAACAGGTTGACGCTTCGCCCGTCGTGGCCAAAGGCGATCTTGTTTCCGACGCCCCAGAGCGGCCGCGTCAGGAACTCCTTCTGCATCGTGCCGTCCCAGTTGCGCTCGTGGAAGGCGGGCCCCAGGTCGTGGCGCTTGAAGTCGGTGAAGATGTTCCGCACGACGAAGGGCTTCCGGAGCGGTTTCTTGACAGCCGGAAAGCCGCTCGCGTCCGACACCGACTCGAAGAGGGGCGTCGCCGTGGCGAACAGGCCGTTGAGGTTCCCCCGGTCGGGGTCGTACACGGTTTCGACGTCCGCGACACGGCGATCGCGTTCGACGGTGAGCTCCGCGACGTGGCACGAGGCGCAACCGATCTGCTGGAACGTCTTCAGCCCCCTTCGAGTCGCGTCGGTCTGCTTGTAGATCGCGGGCTTGAAGTAGTTGAGGAGATAGAACTCGAGGTAGTCGACGATCGCCGTCGGAAGCTCGCCGCCTGAGACGTTCCCGTCGACCTGCCGATCGGGATTCGCGACCGGCGGCGCCTCGATCTTGTCGTGATGGCCGTCGAGGAGCATGCCCGAGGGGGTGAAGACGCGCGCTCCGGCGCTCGCCGCGGCGGTGTCGGGATCCGCGACCTCGAGGCCCATCTCGGCCCGCAGCGCGCCCACGACGAACTCCCGGATGGAGATCGTGCCGCCATGCGCGAAGAACGGTCGGATCCGCAGATCGCGATCCACGCCTTCGATCCCCGATTCGTCGAAGGTCCCGTCGGTCCGGGCCGTGATCTCTCCGAAGGAGACTCCCTTCGCGACCAGCGGCCGCGTGACCGCCACGCCGGTGCGCCGGGCCTCGGCGCGCGCCTGATCGCGCGTGATCCGGAGGATGCGCGTCATCTCGTCGGCGAGCATCTCTTTCAAGCCCAGGCCGAAGAGGTGAATGGAGTCGCGGCTGTCCGGGCGCGTCACCACGTCGCCTCCCCCTCCCGCCGAGCCTCGGGGCCGCCCGTGGCAGCTGGCGCAGCTGTCCGAGAGGCCCGCGCCGATGGTCAGCAGCGTGTTGATGTCGCCCAGGCCGTCGTCGACCCCGGGGCCCTGCAGCTGGATCCGCGTGAACTTGCGCTGGAAGATCTGGCGTCCGCGCCGGATGGCGCGGAAGGGATCCCGGCTGATGATGAACGAAGCGGACTCGGGGGTGTACCAGTCACCCCGGCCGGCGCCGATCTGCTCCGCCAGCGACTTGTTGATGCCTTCGTTGGCGGCGTTCGGGGCCTGCGTCCGATCGATCATCTGGCCCCGGGCGGCCGGCGCCAGGCCGGCGGCTCCGGCCAGAAGCCACACCAGGACACCGCGTCGCCAAAGTTCTTTGTCCATATTCCGGTCTCCTGAAATGGAAGACGGAATCGGAGCCGGGAAGGCGACACGCTCGCTCACCGCGAAAGATCGGCCGGTCGGCCGGCACGTCGCCCCTCAAAGAAGACGGAATCCGAGCCCGGAAGGCGACACTCTTTCCGCGAAAAAATCGGCCGCTGCGCAGGCGCGTCGCCGTGTGCTAGCCTCGAAACGCGCTCGGCAGGGTCTCATCCGATGGCGCCAACGATCTCGGGGCTCATCACTTCCGCCGAAGGCGGCGACCCATCCGCCTCCGATGCGCTCTTCGCGGCCCTCTACTCGGAGCTGCACGCCCTGGCGCGGCGCCAGCTTTCGCGAGGACCGGGCTCCACGCTCGGCACGACGACCCTTCTCCACGAGGCGTACCTGAACATCTCCGGAAGGGAGGGGGAGCTCTTTGCGGACCGTGCGCGATTCATGGGCTACGCGGCGAAAGTGATGCGGCGCCTCGTCATCGACTATGCACGCAGCCGCCATGCCCTGAAGCGCGGAGGCGGCTTCGCGTTGACGGCCATGAGCGAGGACGTCGCGGGTCCCGTGGCGAGCGCCGAGGAGCTCGAGCAGATCGGCGCCGCGCTCGACGAGCTCTCGGCCGTCGAGCCGCCGCTGGCCGAGCTCGTGGATCTGAAGTTTTTCGGAGGCTTCTCCTTCGCGGAGATCGCCGCCATGCGTGGAGTCTCCGAGCGGACCGTGCAGCGCCACTGGGAGAGGGCGCGGGCGTACCTCTACCACGCGATCCGCTCGACGGTCTGATGCGATGCCGACCCTGAGCCCGGAACGCTGGCGCGCCGTCAGTCCTCATTTCGAGACGGCGCTCAACATGCCGCCGGCAGATCGGAAGGCGTGGCTCGACGCGCTGCGCGCGGAGAAGCCGACCCTCGTCCGCGACCTGGAAACCCTGCTCGCGGACCACCGCGCGCTCGAGGGCGAAGGCTTCCTCGAAGGCTCCCCCGTCGTCCCGCCGATGGCCGCGACGCTCGCCGGCCAGACGCTCGGCGCGTACACGCTGATCGAGCCGATCGGCCACGGCGGGATGGGCAGCGTTTGGCTCGCCCGCCGAAGCGACGGCCGCTTCGAGGGACGGGTCGCCGTCAAGCTTCTGAACGCGAGCCTCGTCGGTCGCGCCGGCGAAGAGCGTTTCCGGCGCGAGGGCTCGATCCTCGCCCGGCTCACCCATCCGAACATCGCGCGCCTTCTCGACGCGGGCGTGTCCACGGCGGGTCAGCCTTACCTCATCCTGGAATACGTCGAGGGCGAGCCGATCGACCGTTACTGCGACCGCAACAGGCTCGGCGTCGAGGAGCGCCTGAACCTCTATCTCGACGTGCTCGAGGCGGTCGCCCACGCGCATGCCCATCGGATCGTGCATCGGGACATCAAGCCCTCCAACGTGCTCGTCGGGAAGGACGGCCGCGTCAAGCTCCTGGACTTCGGCATCGCGAAGCTGCTCGAGGAGGAGACGCGGGGAGGCGAAGTGACCGCCCTCACGCGCGAAGGCGGGCGGGCGCTGACGCCCGAATACGCCGCCCCGGAGCAGGTCGCCGGCGGCGCCGTCACGACGGCCACCGACGTTTACGCGCTGGGTGTGCTGCTCTACGAGCTTCTCGTCGGCGCCCTCCCCTTCGATCCGAAGCGGCTGCGGGAGGCGGGGTGGGTCGAGAGGGACCGAATTCTCCGAGAGGAGGAGCCGCTCCGGCCGAGCAACCGCATCTCGAAGCTGGATGCCGAGGCCGCGACCGTGGCGGAGCGCCGCAAGACGGACCCGGCGACGCTGCGGCGAGTGCTCGGGGGCGATCTGGACTGGATGACGCTGAAGGCCCTGGAAAACGACCGAACCCGCCGCTACGGCACGGCGGCCGAGTTCGCGGAGGACATCCGGAAGCACCTCCGGGACGAACCGGTGTCCGCCGGCCCGCCGGACGCCATCTATCGATTGAGGAAGTTGATCCGCCGGCAGCGGGTCGCATTCGCCGCCGCGGCCGCTTTCGTCGTCGCCGTCGCGGGAGTCCTCTTGCTCGCCCCGTCTCGCCCGGGCAGGGATGTTTCTTCGGGCGTCAAGCGATTGGCCGTGCTTCCGTTCGAGAATCTGGGCACTTCCGAGGACGACTACTTCGCCGACGGCATTTCGGATGCGGTGCGCGGGAAGCTCACGTCGCTGCGCGGAATTCAGGTGATCGCCCGGGACAGCTCGACGCCCTACATGAAGACGAGCAAGACGCCCGGGCAGATCGCGAAGGAGCTGGGGGTCGGCTACCTGCTGACGGCGACGGTGCGCTGGCAGAAGGGGCCCGGCGCGGCGGGCCGGGTGGAGGTCAGACCCGAGCTCGTGGAGATCTCCAGTTCGGGCGCTCCGACATCGAAATGGCAGCAGCCCTTCGAAGCCCCTCTGACGGACGTCTTCCAGGTCCAGTCGAATATCGCCGCGCGCGTGGCCGAGGGGCTCGGCGTGGCTCTCGGGGCGGTGGAGGAGAAGCGGTTGTCCGAGGGGCCCACGCAAAGCCTTCCCGCCTACGACGCCTTCCTCAAGGGCGAGGAGGCATCGAAGGCCATGGGAGCCGTTTACCCTCCCGCTCTGCGGAAAGCGCTCGGCTTCTACGAAGAGGCCGTCGCGTTGGACCCGGACTTTGCGAAGGCGTGGGGGCGGGTTTCTCAGGCCCATACGTTCCTGTACGCGTTCGGTACGCCCTCTCCCGAGCTTGCAAGCCGGGCCCTCGAGGCGGCTGAAAGAGCCGTCGCGCTGACTCCCGACCGTTTCGAAGGATACCTGGCCCTCGGCGACTACGAGATGTTCGTCGCGCGAGACGTCGGCCGCTCACTGGAGCACTACGCAAAAGGTCAGGGCCTCGCGCCCGGCAACGCGGATCTTCTCGCCGCCAGAGCGCGTCCCGAACGATCCCTCGGGCGCTGGGATGCGGCGCTCGAACACTATCGAGAAGCGGAGCGGCTCGATCCGCGTTCGGTCATGACGTTACCCGGCCTCGGCTATGTGCTCTTCGTTCTGCGGCGCTACCCGGAGGCGCGTGACGCTTACGACCGAGGTCTGGCCCTGGCGCCCAGCAACCTCGAAACCATCAGGCTGAAGGCGATGACCTTCCTCGGTGAGGGAGACCTGGTCGGGGCGAGAAGAGTCCTCTCGGCCGTACCGGAAGAGGTCACGCCCACGGCGCTCGTGGCCCACATGGCGATGGCCAACGATCTGGGATGGGTGCTGGACGAGCCACAGCGCGGGCTGCTCCTTCGCCTCACACCCAGCGCCTTCGACAACGATCGGACCACGTGGGCCATCTGTCTGCTCGAGGCTCATGCCCTGAAGGGCGACCGGGCAAACGTGAAGGTCTACGCCGAAGAGGCGAGGAAGGGCTTCGAGCAGCAGCTCCATGCCAATCCCGGGGACGCGCAGCGCCGCGTCTTTCTCGGTCTCGCCCTGGCATACCTGGGTCGCAAGGAGGAAGCCATGCGGGAGGGACTGCGCGGTGTCGCGGCGCTGCCGCTGGCGAAGGATGCCGACATGGGTCCCTACCTGCAGCACCAGCTCGTAAGGATCTACATTCTCGTCGGCGAGGCGGAGAAGGCGCTCGACAATCTCGAGCCGCTCCTGAAGATCCCGTACGCACTCTCGCCCGGGTGGCTCACGATCGACCCCAACTTCGACCCGCTGCGTCGGAACCCCAGGTTCCAAAGGCTCGTCGCCGGCGTGAAGTAGGTTCTCCCCGTCGCGTTGGCCGGGGACACAACCCGGGGCCGGCCCGACGGCCGGCCCCGAGGTCGACGAACCGATTTCGCTCAGTTCGGCCAGTGCAGGCCCAGCGCCTTCGACAGGAAGACCGCCATCTGCCGCCGCGTCAGGTTCGCATCGGGGCAGTAGTTGCCGCCGGCGCATCCGGCCGTGATGCCGGAGGCCGCGAGGGCTTCGATGAACTGGAAACGCGGAATCGATCGCCGGCACGTCCCCGAAGGTCGGCGTCGCCGGCGGCGGGCTGACCTGCCGGCGCCAGATGATCTTCACGCCGCCGATGCGCGTTGTCCGGAGGGCACCTGAGCCAGGAAGTAATGCGCGAGAGCCACGCCATCCTCGTCGGCCGCCTCGCTGTACGTATAGGGAGGAACGAAGTCCACGCAGGTCACGCCGTACCCCGTGTCCCAGCTCGACCAGACCTCGGAACCGATGTCGACGACTCCGGGCTGGAGCCCGCCCGGAACCAGCCGGCCCGCCTTGAGCCGTACGACCACGTCCGCGTCCGAACGATCGTCGTGCAGATACGCGCACAACGCATGGATCTCGGCGCCGGGCGGGAGAGTCACCGGCGCCTCGAAGTCGTCGACGAAGTCGTCCAGGTTGAAGCGGTAGCCGTCGATAAACCCGTAGAAAACGTTGCCCCCGCCATAACTGGAGTGGAACGCCGCCGCCCCCACGTGCAATGTCTGAAAGTCCGATGCCGTAGGCTTTGGGGACGGTTCACCGCCGGCGTCTGCCGCCGGCAGCGCGCCCATTCCGGCGATGAACAATCCGCAGATCACCAGAGCGGCCGACTTCATACTCACCTCAATTCGACCAATGCAGGCCCAACGCTTTTGAAAGGAAGTGCCGCCATTTGCCCGCGCGTCAGGGGATTGTCGGGACAGAAGTTTCCGCTCCCGCATCCACCGGTGATGCCGGACGCCGCGAGCGCCTCGATGAACTGGATAGAACGGATGCGAGTCCGGAACGTCGGCGAATGTCGGGGCCGACGGCGTCGGGCTGACCGGGCGCCTCCAGGTGATCCGCACTCCCCCGAAAGAGGTGAATTCGAGCTCGCTGGAGAGGTACGGGAGCGTTCGCTTGCACGTAGTAGGCCGCATCGTCGAGGATTCCGTCCTCGTCGACGTCGATCCTCCCTCTCACGACTTCGGCCAGGTCCACGCAGTAACGGCGGTATCCCACCTGCGCGTCCGAGGAGACGCCGCACGAGGTACTTCTGCGCATCGTCCTCGCCGGAAGGGATGAGCTTGACAGCGACCAGACTCGCCTCGACCTCGTCGCACGAGGTCCGTGTCGTTCGCATACAAGCAGAACTCGTCGATCGCCGCGCCTTCGGGGAGAGATACGGGGGCCAGGAAGAGAACCAGACGTAGGAGTGCTCGGAGATTCAGCGAGGGGGATTGAGGGAGATGTATCCGTCCTGCCCGAGGAACATGCCGCCGTAGCCGACCACCGGACGAAATTCCCCCGCTCCGATCATCAGCCGTTGAGGTTCGGGGCCATAGGACTGGCCGCTCGCGGCCGAAGTCATCGGGGCGAGCACCGCGCCGAGAAGCACGGCGCGCGCGAAAGCTTTCGATGCCTTCATGCTTTCTCCTTGAGCCTCTCAGCTCGAACGCCTACTCCCCCCAGTGCAGCCCGAGCGCCTTGGCGAGAAACACCGCCATCTGGCCACGGGTGAGCGCGGCGTCCGGGCAGTAGTTCGACCCGTCGCCGCAGCCTCCGGTGATGCCCGAAGCGGCCAGTGCCTCGATGAACCGGGAGAACGGATGTGAATCTGGGACGTCGGCGAATGTCGGGGCCGACGGCGTCGGGCTGACCGGGCGTCTCCAGGTGATCCGCATTCCGCCGAGAGAGAGGAACTCGAGGTCGCTGCTTGGGATACGGGACGATGCGCTTCCACGTAGTAGGCCGCATCGTCGAGGATCCCGTCCTCGTCGACGTCGATCCTTCCTCTCATGACTTCGGCCATTTCCACGCAATAGCGGCGATATCCCACCGCCGCGTCCGAGGAGACGCCGCCGAAGCTCTTTCACGCATCGTCCTCTCCGGATCGAGACGAGCTTGACAGCGACCAGAATCGCACTGACCTCCGTCGTCGAGGTCCGTATCGTTCGCATACAAGCAGAACTCGTCGATCGTCGCCCCTTCGGGGAGAGATACGGGGGCCTGGAAGTAAATCGGCGTGGGAGAGCTCGGAGATCTCGTAGTGGACGCTGAGCGACATGTATCCGTCCTCCCCGACCCACGGCTCGAAGCGGTGCCCCGGTCGAAATTCCGCCGCTCCGATCATCAGCCACTGGGTTCGGGACCATAGGATTGTCCGCTCGCGGCCGAACTCACTGACGCGAGCACGGCGCCGAGAAGCACGGCTCGACGCGAAAGCTTTTGAAGGCTTCATGTGTTCACCTTGCGCCTCCCCGCTCGAACGGCCTAATCCACCCAGTGCAGCCCGAGCGCCTTGGCCAGGAACACCGCCATCTGGCCCCGGGTGAGCGCGGCGTTCGGGCAGTAGTTCGACCCGTCGCCGCAGCCTCCGGTGATGCCGGACGCCGCGAGCGCCTCGATGAAGGGAGAGAAAGGGTGCGTCTCCGGGACGTCGCCGAACGTCGGCGCCGACGGCGGCGGACTGACCTGGCGCTTCCACGTGATCTTGACGCCGCCGAAACCCAGCAGTCCGCTGATGGAATGCGGAAGGAAGAGGCCGACATAGTGGACGGCGTCGTCGACAGTGCCATCGCCGTCGACGTCCAGTCTTGCTCGCAGCGTGTAAGACATCGGCTCCGAGCACCAGGAGCCGTAGCCGGCGTTGCCCGACGAAAACGCAGACGAGCCGGGAACCTGCAAAGTCGCCGGAGACTCGCCGATCGGAACGAGCTTGTTGGCGAACAGATAGGCCTGGACATAGAAAAGGAATTCGGAGTCGGTGTCTCTCCCAAAGAGACAAACGCTCTCGATCAGGGCCCCCTCGGGCAGAGCCAGTGGCGCGAGGTAGTAGTAGTAGGCGCCCGGAGTCGAGTTGTAGAGATAGTAATCACTCTCAATCACCGATGGCGATCCCGCGATTCCCCGGAACTGGGACACCCCGACCGTCAACACCTGGCTCTGGTCGCCGTAGGACTGCGCCCGCGCGGCAGAACTGACCAGGAGCGCCGCCGCCGCGAGGAACACCGAGCCGCTTCGAGTTTTCACGAGTCCTCCTTCGTCGTCCGGACAATCCGCTCCGAATGAAAAGCGCCGTTCGCCCGAAAAACCCGCCAACAATAGACCGGGCCGGCGCGAGGCCGGCCCGGTTCTATCGGCAGCGATGGTCTTAGTTCGGCCAGTGCAGGCCGAGCGCCTTGGATAGGAAGACGGCCATCTGGCCGCGCGTCAGCGGCGCGTCGGGACAGTAGTTTCGCCGGTGCCGCAACCCGCCGTGATCCCCGACTTCGCGAGGGCTTCGATGAACTGGTAGAAGGGGTGCGAGGTCGGCACGTCGCCGAAGTCGGCGACGCCGGCGGATCGGACACGAGCCTCGCCACCAGACCTCGACGTAGCTGAAGTTCGTCTGGAACCGTCCGGGCCGCCTGTTCCACGTCCAGGATGAATGATCGGTCGTGATTGCCCGGGACCAGGATGCCGAGCGGTCCCGCCGAAGTCCGTGACGAAGCCCCGTCATGCGTCGGAAAGGAGTAGCTCAACGAGCTGTTCGCGATCCGCCGAGATGATCGCGGAAGATGAAGCGAGAAGCCCATAGACCGCGTCCACGCGTCTGGCCTGTTCACGCCGATGAAGTCGATGACCGCTCCGGCAGGGATGTCCAGCGAGGCGTAATTGTGGACACGAGACCGGGCAATCGGTGCAGATGCAGTCGTTGGACACGTCGACGGAGTTCCGGTATCCGCACCGCGTACGACGCGGAACTGAGCTGCCCGAGATGACCGTGATCCGGTAGTCCTCCCCGAACGCCTGCGGATCCACGTCTGCGTCAGCAACGGCTTGGCACGACACCGTCCCGGTCCTCGAGGCTCTTCGGACGCCGCCACCGCTTTGCCGCGGAGCCGCGGCGGATGCGGCCGCCAGCAGCCCGAATCACCCAGGATCACGCCCAGCCTCCTGCTCCTCGACATGGCTCCCCCTTGTCCGTTCTCCGCGAACCTGTTCGACGCCGCCGCGGGCGTCCCCGTGACTATGAAAGCGCGCTCCCGGCGAAACCCGACACCCGTTCCGATCCCGACCGAGGAAAGTGCTAGGCTCCGCCCCACCAGGACTCCGCGAACCCGTGGCGCCCACGATCTCCGTCCTCATCGCCTCCACCGAGTCGGGTGACCGGTCCGCGGCAGATGCCCTCTTCACGGCCCTCTACGGCGAGCTGCACCGGCTCGCCCAGCGGCAGCTCGCGCGGCGAGGGTCGGATCTGACGCTGGGCGTCACGACGCTGCTCCACGAGGCCTACCTCGACATGGCTCAGCGCGAGGGCTCGGTGTTTCCCGACAAGGGACGCTTCATGGCCTACGCGGCTCGGGTGATGCGCTCGCTCATCCTCGACTACGTTCGGGACCATCGCGCGCAGAAGCGCGGCGGGGAGTTCCAGATCACGACGCTCGACGAAGAGCGGGCTCCGGCCGCCGGGCGACGGACCTCGAGGGTGTCGGCGCGGCGCTCGAGAAGCTGACCGGGCTCGACCCGACGCTGGCGGAGGTCGTGGACCTGAAGTTCTTCTGCGGTTTCTCGCTCGGCGAGATCGCCGCCATGCGGGGCGTCTCCGAGCGGACGATGCAGCGGAGATGGGAGAAGGCGCGGATCTACCTCCGGGGCGAGCTCCGGGACGCGAACCCGGAGAGCCTGGCTTGAAAGACGAGCGCTGGCGGGACCTGGAGCCTCATCTGGATCGGCTCCTCGATCTCTCCGCGTCCGAGCGACCGCCGAGCTCGCGCGACTGCGAGCGAAGACCCGCAGCTCGCCGACGGTCTCGACGGGCTCCTGGCGCTGGACGACGACGTCGCACGGGAGAAGTTCCTTGAAGACGCTCCTCCTGCGCCTCCCCGAACCGCCTCGCTCGCCGGCCAGACGCTCGGCGCGTACACGCTGATCGAGCCGATCGGCCAGGGCGGCATGGGCAGCGTCTGGCTGGCGCAGCGCAGCGACGGCCGCTTCGAAGGACGGGTCGCCGTCAAGCTTCTCAACGCGAGCCTCGTCGGCCGCGCAGGCGAGGAGCGCTTCCGGCGGGAAGGCTCGATCCTCGCCCGGCTCGTGCATCCGCACATCGCGCGCCTGCTCGACGCCGGCGTGTCCTCATGGGGACAGCCTTACCTCGTGCTCGAGTACGTCGACGGCCAGCAGATCGACCTCTACTGCGACGGCCGGCGCCTGGACGTTCGAGGCGCGTCTCCGCCTCTTCCTCGACGTCGCCGAGGCCGTCTCGCTGGCGCACGCGAACCTCGTCGTCCACCGCGACATCAAGCCCTCGAACGTCCTCGTGGGGAGGGACGGCCAGGTCGAACTCCTCGATTTCGGCATCGCCAAGCTCCTCGAGGACGAAGATGAGGCCGGCGCTCGAAACGGCCCTGACCCGCGACGGCGGCCGGGCTTTCACTCCCGAGTTCGCCGCGCCCGAGCAGCTCACGGGCGGCGTCGTCACGACCGCCACCGATGTCCACGCGCTCGGCACGCTCGTCTACCTCCTCCTCGCAGGCGCCCATCCGGCCGGCCCCGCGCGCTCCTCCCGCTCTGCTTCTGAAGGCCATCGTCGACACCGAGCCCCGCCGTCCGTCCGAAACCGCCACGGCGGCCGACGCCGCCGCGCGATCGACGACCGTCGAGGGCCTGCGCCGCCAGCTCCGCGGCGATCTGGACACGATCGTCGCGAAGGCTCTGAAGAAAGTCGCCGCCGAACGCTACCCGTCCGTGGACGCGATGGCGGCGGACCTCCGGCGCTTCCTCGCCCACGAGCCGATCGGAGCGCGGCCGGACACGTTCGGATATCGCGCGGCCAAGTTCGTGCGGCGGCACCGGACCGGCGTCGCCCTCGCGGGTCTGGCGATGATCGCGGCTCTGGCGGGGGCCGCGGCGATCCTCTGGCAGGCCAGGGAGGCGCGCCGGCAGCGCGACGCGGCCGAGGCGCAGCTCGCCCGCGCCACCGCTTCGAGCGAGTTCCTGGGGTTTCTCCTGAGCGCGGCCGCTCCCGCCGGCAAGAAGTTCGTCGCCGCCGATCTGCTCGAGGAAGGCGCGAACGTCGTCGAAAAACAGTTCCGGGGCGACGATCCTCTCCGTGCCGAGCTTCTCGCGGGAATCGGCATGCAGCACCTGCCGCCCAGCGGTGGGAAAAGGCGCAGCCGGTTCTGGAGCGCGCGGAGAAGGCGGCGAGCCGGTCGAGCGACCCGCCCTTCGCGCTCGCGCCCGCTGCCCGCTCGCGCTCGCCTGGCCGTGAGCGGAAAGCGAGAGGAGGGAGAGGCCCTGATCGCGAAGGCGCTCGCCGATCTCCCGCCGGACCCGCAGCACGCGCTGCCTCGCGCCGAGTGCCTCGCGCGCTGGAGCGAGTTCGGCTTCTACACGGACGAGGGCGAGCCCATGGTCCGCCGCGCGTCCGAAGCGCTGTACGCGCTGGCGATGTCGCCGGTGCCGTCTCTCGTGATCCGCCTCGACGCCAAGGCCGCGCTCGCCTACGGCTACTACCTGACGCGACAGAACGCGAGAGCGGACGCGGCGTTCGCCGAGCTCGTGAAGGAGCTCGAGCGTAACGGCCGGGATCGCACGCTGGCCGCCGCCGACGCGTGGAACAACTGGGGGCTCGTGCACCACCGCGGCGACATCCTAAGGCGGAGCCCCTCTACCGCCGCTCCGTCGAGCTCCACCGGACCATCGCCGGCGAAGAGAGGTGAGCCCCGGTGTCCTCCACAACTACGCCGGCGTCCTCCAGCAGCTGGCGCGCTACGACGAGGCGGAGCCGTCTTCCGGGAAGCCATCCGATGGCCCGCTCGCGCCAGGTCACCTACATCGAGATCTTCGCCACGATGGAGCTCGCCGCCATGTACGCCGAGACCGGCCGGCTCGAAGAGGCGAAAACGACGCTCGCGACCCTCGACCACTACCTCGGCACGAAGGCCTTCACTCCTCTGCGCCGCGCATTCCTTGCCTACACGACGGGATCATCGCCGTGGGCCCGAAAGCCCGGCGAAGCGCGAACGCAGTTTGCCGAGGCGGTCCGTCTCTACGACGGGATCCCGGCGAAGTTCAGCCATGGCGTCCTGGCGCTCGTTGGCCTCGCGCGCGCCGAGCTCGCGACCGGCCATCCCGAAGCGGCCGAGGCCGCCGCAAAGCGCGCGCTCGCTCTCGCGGAGTCGTTCGTGGAAAAGGGCGCGCCGTCGTACCTCGTCGGGCTGTCTCTGGCCGCGCTGGGCGAGGTCGAGCTGGCCGCCGGCCGGGCCCAGGCCGGCGAGCGACCATCGAAAAGGCGGTCGGCCATCTGAATACGACGCTCGGCGCCGACCATCCGGCGACGCTCGAAGCGCGCCGGGCTCTTTCATGAGCGAGCGGAGAGGGGCTCGAGGATGATTCATCTCGCGTTGGCAGCGTTCATCGCCGCCGGCTGCGCGAGCAGCTCCGATCCCGACGCGGGGTGGGAGCTCCTCGGCTCCCGAATGGCCTCGAGCACGGTCCAGTACGTCGTGATCGCGGTCGAGCCGCCGGCGGATTTCCGCGATCTGAAGCTCGTCGTAATCGGCAGCCCGCTGCGCCTCTACGGAACGACCGTCGAGCCCGCGGCCGCGGACTCTTCCGAGCTCCGAGTCGGCTCCGTGATTCCGGCCGGCGGAGAGGTCGTGATCTTCCAGGGCGGCGAGCCCCACCGCGTCGAGCGCGTCGTCTTTCACTACGAGCCCGCGTCGTTGTTCGGCGCGGCGCCGACGCTCTCCTTGTACGGACGCCGATAGCGCTTGACCGCTTCGCGACGCTACGCGTTCGCCTCGGAGCGATCCTCGCCGCGGGAGCCCTCTTGCGCCTCTGGGCCGTCCTCGCGATCCCGACTCGGCCCGTATCGGACTTCCTCGGGTACTCCGAGGTCGCCCGGAACCTCGCGGCGACCGGACGCTACGAGACCGAGCCGGGCGTTCCGGACGCCCGCCGCTCCCCCGCCTACCCGGTGTTGCTCTCGCTCGCGTTTCGCGCGGCGCCGGACGGGGGCGCTGCTCGGCGGCGAAGCTCGGGAACATCGGGCTCTTCGTTTGGCGGGCCTCGCGGCAGCGGCGCTCTCCCGGCGCCTCTGGGGCGACGCGGCCGGGCTCTGGACGGCGGCAATCCTCGCCTTCCTGCCCAGGTCCGTCCTGATGGCGGACCTGCTCGCGGCCGAGAACCTCCTGGCGCCGCTCCTCCTCGCCTATCTGCTTCTCTGCGCGACGTCCTGGCTGCGCGACTTCGTCGGCAGCGCTCGCGGCTTCTCTCGGCCTCGTCGCAGGCCTGCTCTGCCTCACGCGCGCCGTCTTCTACTTCGTCCCGCTCGTCTGGCTCGCCGGGGCGCTCGCCGCACGACTCGGCGCCCGGAGGATCGCCCGGGAGCTCCTCGTGATGCTCGTCGTGGCGCACGCCGTCCTTCTGCCCTGGGCCATCCGCAACGCGCGCACGCTTCGGCCGCTTCACGCCGTTCAACCTCGTCGGAGGTGTCGGGATCTTCATCGCGAACAACCCCGACGCCACCGGCGAGTGGTACGCCTGGGCCGAGGATCTCGAGAAGCGCCACCCCGGCGTCATCGCCCGCGGCCACGTCGCCATCGACGACGCCGCGCGGGAGGAGGCCTGGCGGTGGATCCGGAGCATCCCGGGCGCCGCCGCCCGGCTCTACGCTCCGCGGCTCGGGATCGTGCTGAAGGACGACGCGTTCGCCGCGGAGTTCGCCATCTTCGCGAAGGAAATCCCGCACCGCGGCGGGCCGATCGCCGTCCTGCCCGCGCCCCACCCGCTCGACGGCCATCGCCGCCTCGTTCACGCAGTCCTTCGCATCTCCGGCTGCTGCTCGCGGTGGCCGCCCTCGGAGGCTTCTGGCTTCTTTTTCCGCGGCGCGCGCGCGGCTCGCTCGCGCGATCGCGCTCTCGCGGCGGGCTTCCTCGCGGCGGCGCTTTACGTCCCGCTCTTCTCGGCCGCGATGGCCGTCAACGGCCGCTATCGCTGGGCGGCCGAGGACGCCATCGCGCCGCTCGCGGGATGGTTCCTTTCGCGTCTCGGGCGCCGCGGGCTCACCACCCGCGCAGCCGGAACGTCTTCGTGAGAAACACCGCCATCTGGCCGCGCGTGCTGCTCCCCTCCGGACAGTACACCCCGGCTCCGCAGCCGCCCGTGATGCCCTGGTCCGCGAGCTCCTCGATCCAGTCCGCGAAAGGCGACGGACAGGCGACATCCGAAAAAACGCCCTCGCAGGGAGGCGGCACGTAGCCTCCCCCGGAGAGGGCCTTCAACAGGAAGACCGCCATTTGCTTCCGGGTGACCGGAGAGGCGGGACAGAAGTTTCCGTTGCCGCAGCCTCCGGTGATGCCCTCGGCGGCGAGCTGCTCGATCCAGTTGGCGTCGGCGGAGGGGCACGCCACGTCGTCGAATACTCCGGCGCACGCGGGCGGCACATGGGTGGACCCGTACTTCGCTTTCAGCAGAAAGACCGCCATCTGGGCGCGGGTGATGGGCGTGTTGCGGCAGTAGGCTCCGCCGCCGCAATCCGCGCTGACTCCACGCCGAAAGACGGCTTCGACGTAGTCGTGGAAGATGTCCGCTGGGGCAACGTCCACGAAATCGGCCATCCAGGCGCGTGGCCCGACGATCACGGACCCGTCCGGCCTCGTCGCCAGCACGTTGTACAGGGCTCCGGCGGGAAGGGCCGGAGTCGTCGCGCTGATCCGGTTCGGCCACGGAACCGAGACTCCGCTCGCGCTCACGCCCCCGATCGAGATGGCCGCTTCGTCGTCGAAGCCGAAGGCCGCGATCGTCACCGCGGTCCCTCCGGCGGCCGGGCCGGATCCCGGCGCGATCGTCGCGAATGGAGGAATGAGACGCCCGATGCGGTTGCCCACCGCCTCCGTGAACCAGACGTGGCCGTCCGGGCCGGTGACGATGCCGCGCGGCTGAGCCTCGGCGCTCGGGAGAGGAAACTCGTCGATCGTGCCCGCCGTCGTGATGCGGCCGATCTTGTTGCCGATCTGTTCGGTGAACCAGAGGCTGCCGTCAGGCCCGGCCGCGATGCCGACCGGGTGGGCGTCGGGAGTCGGAAGCGGAAACTCCGTGAACGACCCCGAGGTCGTGACGCGGCCGATCTTGCTCGCGCCCGCCTCCGTGAACCAGAGGCGGCCATCCGAGCCGGCGGCGATCGCGAACGGACGGGAGAAGCCCGTCGGCACCGGGAATTCGGTGATCGTGCCGGAGGTCGTGATCCGGCCGATCTTGTGCCCGTCGACCTCCGTGAACCAGAGGCTGCCGTCGGGCCCGGCCGCGATCCCGCGCGGGCTCGAGTCGGCGGTGGGAATCGGAAATTCCGTGATCGCGCCCGAGGTCGTGATCCGACCGATCTGGTTGCCGTCGTACTCCGTGAACCAGAGGGCGCCGTCGGGCCCGGAAGCGATCTGATCGGGGCCGGCGCCGGGGGTTGGAACCGGGAACTCCGTAATCGAGCCATCTGCGTTCCGGCGACAGATCTCGTGGGCGCTCTTCGCCGCGAACCACAAAAGCCCGTCGGACCCCCTCGCGAGGCTGGTCGGGCGAAACGCGGCGGGGAACTCCGTGATCGACCCATCCGGATTCATCCGCCCGAGCTTGTTGGCGAGGTACTCCGTGAACCAGATGCGGCCGTCGGGCCCGGCGGCGATCCCGGTGGGACCCGCGGCGGAGGTCGGGACCGTGACCTCGCGGATGAGCGTCAATCGCCCGAGCGCGCTGCCTCCCTCTTCCGCGAACCAGAGGTGGCGGTCGAGGCCCATCGTGATGGCGATGGGATAAGCCAGGACCGTCGGGATCTCGAACTCCGTGACCGATCCGTCGGCGTTGAGGCGGGCGATCTTGTTGTCGAAGAACTGCGTGAACCAGATGTTCCCGTCGGGTCCGCCGGTGATCCCGGCGGCGCTGAACCCTGGAACGGGAAACTCGGTGATCGAGCCGTCTCCGGCGACACGGCCGAGCCGGCCCCCCGCCGTAAACCAGAGGTTCCCGTCGGGACCGATGGTGATCTCGTTGGGCGAGCTGTTCGCGGTGGGAATGGGGAACTCGGTGATCGACCCGTCTCCGTTCACCCTCCCCACTTTGTTACCGAAGGTTTCCACGAACCAGACGTAGCCGTCCGGACCCGTTGTGATTCCGTAGGGATTCGAGCCCGGGGTCGGCACGGGGAACTCCGTGATGACGCCAGTCGGCGTGATCCGCCCGATCTTGTTGCCCGCCGCCTCCGTGAACCAGACGTTGCCGTCCGGACCGGCCGTGATGCGGGCGGGATTCGAGTCGGCCGTCGGAATCGGAAATTCCGTGACAACGCCGGCCATGGTGATTCGCCCGATCTGATTGGCCTGGGTTTCGGTGAACCAGAGATTCCCGTCGTGACCCGCCGTGATCCCCGAAGGAGCGGCTTCCGGCGTGGGAAGCGGAAACTCGGTGACCGCGCCCCAGCTCGTCATCCGTCCGATGCTGTTGGCGTTGCCGTTGGACTCGGTGAACCACAGAGCCCCGTCGGGGCCGACGGTGAGATCCCGGATGCCGGTCCCGATTTTCGGGACCGGAAACTCCGTGATCGTCTGCGCGGCGGCGGATACGGCGACGCCCCACACGATCAGAGCCAGGAGTCGCTTCATGGCCATTGGAGCCCCAGAGCCTTCGACAGAAAGACGGCCATCTGGCCGCGTGTCAGAGGCGCGTTCGGACAGAAGTTCCCTCCCCCGCAGCCGGCGGTGATCCCCGACTGGGCCAGCGCCTCGACGAACTGAAAGAAGGGGTGGCTGGTCGGGACGTCGTTGAACGTCGGCATGGCCGGCGAGGGACTGACCTGGAGGACATAGCCGATCACGATTCCGGCGAGTTGCAGGCCGCTGTTGCTGCTATTCACCTGCAGGTAATACGAGACGGCGAAATTGTCGACCGTGATGACGTCCGGGTAGATATCCACGCTCTCGGAACCCCACCCGTCCGCGAAGGCGTTGCCCGAACAGATCCTCCCGGGCGCCCGACAATCCTCGGGACCCGCTCCCGAGGCCGGATGTGCCGAGCATTCGCCCGTAAAAGGGCACGCGAGAAGGGCCACCCGGATCGAGCCGCTCGGAAGCACATCCCAGAACTCGAATCGCACGGAGACGATCCGCGCTCCCGCCGGAAGCGAAACCGGAGCTGCGAGCGGCGGCTCCCCGTTGAACGCCCAGCGCCGGTAGTTCAAAAGGTCGATCGTGTAGCCCCCGGGCGATGCAATAGGAAAGAACGCTGCGGCCGGTACGCGGACATAGGAGACTTCGGTCGCACCGTATGTCTCAGGCTCCGCCGCAAGAGACACTCGTCCCGGCCCCAGGGCGATCGCGAGGACCGCACATCCCGCGTGGAGCATCGATCGGTTCGTCATCGCTCACCTCACTCCGTGTTCGACATCGGCTACTGGAGACCCAGCGCCTTCGCGAGAAAGACCGCCATCTGGCCGCGCGTCAGCGGTCGGTCGGGGCAAAAGCTCTCGCTGCCGCAGCCGGCCGTGATCCCCGAAGCGGACAGAGCCTCGACGTAGGGGAAGAACGGATGCGTCGTCGGCACGTCGCCGTAGGTCGCCACGGCGGGAGCCGGGCTGAGCCGGCGGCGCCAAAAGAGCCGCACACCGCCGAGTCCGCCCGAGTTGGGTGCTCCGCTGAAGCAGAGGAGGCGGTGCGCGAGCGGCTCCGGCTGGCCGTCACCATCGATGTCTCCGGCATCTCGAAACGTATAGCCGAGCGAATGGTCGCCGCAGAACGGGTGGCGGGTCAGCGGCGAGCCGGGGCGCGCGCAGCGCGCCACGCGAGTCCGCTGCACCCGCGGGTTAGGCGGCGTTTTAGTCGCGAACATGACGACTCTTAAGCCGGGGCATCACGCGGCTGGCGATGATGAGGATGAAAGCCCAAACCAACGCGTTTGTGCATAGACCCACAAGGATGGATGCGGTTAATCCAAAGCCCCACTCATTGGCAACCATGGCCAGGGCGAGGTATCCGACGATCCCGACCCACCAGACAAGGCGCATCGCCAAGCTTTCTGGCTCAGGCGAGGACCAGGCAACTACAACGTAGACCAGCGTAATCGCGCCCCCGACTAGGAGCTGCCAACCGTACAACCGCCAAAAACCGCCCTTAGCGCTGCTCACTCAGCACTCCTGCCGCCGCTTAACTCCCCATAGCCTTCTTCGAAGTCCAACGGCGGAGAGACGGAGTGAACCGACTCGATCAGCGGTGCCTCTCCTTGAGACACGAGCCGGACAACTTCCAGGGACACGGCTACGCCCTGCGCTGGATCCGGATTTCCGTCGAAGGCGTAGAGACACATCCGACGGATCTCGGCACCCTCGGGCAGAGTCAGCGGTGCGATCAGGCGAGGGTAACCATCGGCACGATACGCGTAACCGTCGGCTTCCGAGACAAAGTACTGGGCGCTGGAGTCGGTGGGATGGAATCCGGACGCACCGATGTGCAGCGTCTGGTCGCCGAGACCGAACGACTCTGCCGCCCCGGCTTTCGGTCGCGGCTGCGCCAGCAGTACGCTCGCCCCCAGCGAAACCACCCCGCTGAGCAGGAACAGTTTGCCGTGCATGAGAACCTCCTTGAAGCTGAAAACGGATGGGCCGGGCACGTCGTTGTCCTCATTCCGAAAGGGGCAGTGGCCACTGGAGACCCAGCGCCTTCGCGAGAAACACCGCCATTTGTCCGCGCGTCAAGGGTTCGTCGGGGCAATACAAGGGCGGCGCCGCGCTGCAGCCGGCCGTGATGCCGGAGCGCGACAGGGCCTCGACGAACTGGAAGAACGGGTGACTCGTCGGCACGTCGTTGAACGTCGCGGCCGCCGGAGGGGGGCTGACCTGGCGGGTCCAGACGATGGCCACCTTGCGCACCCGGATGGCGAATCCGGCCGGCGGATCGCCGGGATCCGTGAGGCGCAGCCGAACGGTGTAGCCGCATTGCTTGTTGTTGACCGTCTCTTCGTTCAGGCCCGCGGCGGCGAGGAAGTTGCCTTCGCTCTGGGCGATGTCGCCCTGCGCGACGACCGTCTCGCTCTCGGGAGGAACGGTCTCGCAGTTCCGCATGACGACCCAATGCAGGTCGGAATCTTCGGCGTCGTCATACCCCCAGATGCCGATCAGCTCGAGGCGGGCGCCGTCCGGCACCTCGATCTGCGCGTAGCCCAGGCATTCCGCGGCCGGGTCGCCGTGGCAGGAGGTCCCGGCGCCCCCTTGATGGAAGAGCGTGTAAGGAGAACCGATCGCGTTGGTGCCCTGGAGCCGGTAGTTCATGATCGTCGTGTAGCCGGTCGCCGGGCCCCAGGTATCCGGCGTTTCGAGCGGTTGGGCCGGCAGGATCCGGGCGGCGAGCGTGAGGCCAGCGAGGCAAAGTGTCCGGCGCATCCGAGCCTCCTTTCTTCCCCTCACTCCGGAGATCGGAAACGGGTCCCGGGAAACGACAGCCCTCGGCCGTGGTAGAAGTACCTTTCGGAGACACATCCCGGTGGCGCCGACCATCTCGTCGCTCCTCTCTTCGGCCGAGGGCGGCGACCGCTCCGCGGCGGACGCCCTGTTCGCGGCCCTCTACGCGGAGCTGCACGCCCTCGCTCGCCGGCAGCTCGCCCGCGGGCCGGGGTTCACGCTCGGCACGACGACCCTCCTGCACGAGGCCTACCTCAACATCTCGGGCCGGGAGGGCGCGCGCTTTCCCGATCGCGCGCGCTTCATGGGCTACGCCGCGAAGGTCATGCGGGGCCTCGTCATCGACTACGCGCGCAGCCACCAGGCGCTGAAACGCGGAGGCGGATTCGAGCTGACCGTCCATGAACGAGGAGGTCGCAGCGCCCGGCCGCCGACGCCGCGGAGCTCGAGCAGCTCGGCGCGGCGCTCGAAGAGTTGTCCGCGGTCGAGCCTCCCCTCGCGGAGCTCGTGGATCTGAAGTTCTTCGGCGGCTTTTCGCTCGCGGAGATCGGAGAGATGCGAGGGGTCTCGGAGCGGACCGTTCAGCGGCACTGGGAGAAGGCCCGGACTTACCTGTACCGGGTCCTCCGCCGCGCGGTCTGAAAACCATTGGAACCGACCTGGAGTCCGGAGCGCTGGCGCGCCGTCGCGCCCCTTTTCGAGCGGGCCCTCGAGGTCCCGACGGAGGACCGGCCGGCCTGGCTCGAGGCGCTGCGCGCCGAGGACCCGGCGCTCGCCCGGGACCTCGAGATCCTCCTCGAGGATCACCGCGCGCTCGACGGCGAAGGTTTCCTCGAGACACCCGCCTCCCCACCGCCCGGGACAGTGACGCTGGCGGGTCAGTCGCTCGGCGCCTACACGCTCGTTTCCCAGATCGGGCAGGGCGGCATGGGCAGCGTCTGGCTTTCGAAACGGAGCGACGGGCGCTTCGAAGGGGTGGCCGCCGTCAAGCTCCTGAGCGCGAGCCTCGTCGGACGTGCGGGCGAGGAACGCTTTCGGCGCGAGGGCTCGATCCTTGCGCGGCTCAGGCATCCGCACATCGCCCAGCTCGTGGATGCCGGCGTTTCGCCGTGGGGTCAGCCGTACCTCGTCCTGGAGTACGTCGAAGGCGAAAGGATAGACGGCTACTGCGAGCGCGAGAAGCTGTCGGTCGAAGCGCGGCTGCGTCTCTTCCTCTCGGTTCTCGACGCCGTCGCCCTCGCGCACGCGAATTTGATCGTGCATCGAGACATCAAGCCGTCCAACGTGCTCGTGGCAAAGGAAGGCACGGTGAAGCTCCTGGACTTCGGGATCGCGAAGCTCCTGGAAGCCGATGCCGGTGCCGGAGAGGCCACGGCGCTGACGCGCGACGGCGGTGCGGTTCTGACGCCCGAGTACGCCGCCCCGGAGCAGGTCACCGGCGGCGCCGTGACGACAGCCACCGACGTGTACTCGCTCGGTGTTCTGCTGTACCTGCTGCTCTCCGGCCGGCACCCGGCGGAGGGAGCGCTGCAGGCCCCGGCGGAACTCATCCGCTCGATCGTCGACACCGAGCCGCGGCGCCTCTCGGAGATGGCCGAATCGGAGCCCCAGCGCCGGCAGCTCCGGGGGGACCTCGACACGATCGTCGCGAAGGCGTTGAAGAAGCGGTCCGAAGAACGCTATCCGTCGGTCACCGCTCTCGGCGAAGACATCCGCCACTACCTGCGTCACGAACCGATCTCCGCGCGACCGGACACGCTGGCGTATCGGGCCCGCAAGTTCGTCCGACGAAATCGCGTCGCGGTCGCCCTCTCCTCGGCGGCGTTCCTGGCGCTCTTCGCCGGCCTCGTCGGCACCCTCACACAGGCGCGACGCGCGACGCGGCACGCCTCGGTCGCGGAGGCTCAGCGCCGCCGGGCCGACCAGGAGGCCCGCGTGGCCGGAGAGCAGCGGGACTTCGCGATGCGTCAGCTTTCGCGAGCCGAGGCGATCAACGACCTGAACGCCTTTCTCCTGTCGGACGCGGCTCCCTCGGGCCGCCCGTTCACGGCCCGCGAGCTTTTGGAACGCGCCGAGCGAATCGTCGACCGTCAGCAGGCGGACACGCCGGAGAACCGGGCCGAAATGCTCATCGCGGTGGGGAGCCTCTACGGCAGCCGGGACGAGGAGGCGAAGGCGCGGGAGGTGCTCACGCGGGCCTACGCGCTATCGCAGAAAACAACCGACCCTTCGGTCCGCGCCAAGGCCGCTTACCAGCTCGCCGGCGAAGTCGCGGCGGCCGGAGAGTTCGACCGCGCGGAAAGTCTGATCCGCGAAGCCCTCACCGAGCTCGGAGACGCCCCGCAGTTCGCCCTGCAGCGCGTGTCCTGTCTTCTGCGAGCCAGCTACGTCGCCGACATCGCCGGCGACTCCCCGGCGTCTCTCGAGCGGGCCTTGACCGCCCGGCGCATCCTGAACGAGTCGGGACAGGGCTCTCCCCTGCTCCAACTGCGCGTCGCGATGAGCGTGGCCGAGGCCTACCGGATGGCCGGGCGCAATCGCGAGGCCGCGGCGGCGTTCGAGGAGACCTTCGACAGGCTATCGGCGCTGGGACGCGACGAGACGGAGAGGGCGGGCACGATCCTCAACAACTGGGGGCTGGCGGTCCACATCCTCGGGCGCCCGCTCGACGCCGAACGGCTGTTCCGGCGCGCGATCGCGATCGGCAGCGCCGACGCGTCCGAGCGGAACGTCTCCCCCATGCTGCTCAACAACCTCGCCCGCGTCCTCAACGAGCTGGCCCGTTTCCCGGAGGCCCGGCGTTACGCCGAGCGGGCCTACGCCGAGGCGATGAAGGCCGGAGACGAGATCGTGGTCGGGCAGACTCTCTCCGTGCGTTTCGGCATCGCCATCGAGGAACACGACGCGGCGCGAGCGGCCGCAATCCTCGGCGAGCTGGGCTCGCGTTGGAAGCGGCTGATGCCACCCGATCACATCGCGTTCGCGGTCCTGCCGATCTACGAGGCCCAGCTCGCTTCGGAGCTCGGGGATCATGCGGCGGCAGTCGCGAAGGCGGGCAGCGCGATCGAACTCGCCGAAGCGAACGACCAGGGACTCGACTACCTGCCCACCTTCCTTCTGCGCCGCGCCGCCGTGAATCTGCGTGCCCGCCGGTACGCGCAGGCCGGCGAGGATGCCCGGCGGGCGCTCGAATTGGAACGAAAGGCCACGGGCGCAGAGGGGGCCTATAGCGGCGTCGGACGCGCGTATCTCATGCTCGGCCGCGCACTGGACGGCCAGGGCAAGCAAGAAGAGGCACGAGAGGCCTTTGCCTCAGCGCTGCGCCAGCTCGAGCCCTCGCTCGGCGCGGAGCATCCGAAGACCGTCGAAGCGCGGCGGGGGGCGGCGCCCGCAAGCGCGGCCCTGGCCGCCAGGCCGTGAGGGACAATCCCGGAGTGATGCCGGATCGGCTGGTGCGTTTCTTCGTCGGCGTTCTCGTCGCGTGGGCCTCCGCGTGCGCCTCTCACTCCCCCGACGAGGGCGGCTGGCAGCTCCTCGGGACCCGCCAGGTCTCGAACCTGGTGGACTTCGAAGTCATCGCCGTCAGTCCTCCCCGCAAGCTGCGTGCCGTGAAGCTCCTCGTGCTGGGCAGCCGCGTCCGGATCCACGGGATTCGTGTCGAGCTGTCCTCGGGCGAGCGTCTCGAGTCCCCGGCGTCCACAATCCCTGCCGGCGACGAGGGTCCGATCATCGAAATCCCGGAGGGCGAGACCGTCGAACGCGTCGTCTTCCACCACGACGCCGGGGCGCTCTTCGAATCTCCGGCTTCCGTCGCGCTTTACGGGAGGGAGTGAGGGCGAGAGCGCCCTTTCGGGCGGCGTGTGCTAGCCTCGAAATGTCAATCGGCCAGGCCAATCCCGTGGCGCCAACGATCTCGGGGCTCACCACCATGCAGGGTGTCTCTGAACGCACCGTTCAGGGGCACTGGGAAAAGGCGCGGACGTGCCTGTACCGCACCCTCCGTCGCGCCGTGTGATGCGATGGAACCCACCTGGAGCCCGAAACGCTGGCGCACCGTAGGCCCGCATTTCGAGCGTGCCCTCGAGGTACCAGCCGAGGAACGTGCGGCGTGGCTCGCGGGGCTCCGAGCCGAGGATCCGGCCCTCGCTCGGGACGTCGAGCTCCTGCTCGAGGACCACCGCGCCCTCGACGCCGAGGGCTTTCTGGGTACGCCCCCCTTTCCCCCGGCGGGAGCGGCGACCCTCGAGGGACAATCGATCGGGGCCTATACGCTGGTTTCGCCGCTCGGCCAGGGCGGCATGGGCACCGTCTGGCTCGCCCGGCGCAGCGACGGTCGCTTCGAGGGCGTGGCCGCGGTCAAGCTCCTGAATGCGAGCCTGGTGGGCCGAGCGGGCGAAGAACGCTTCCGTCGGGAAGGCTCGATTCTCGCCCGCCTCCGGCATCCCCACATCGCGCAGCTCGTCGATGCGGGCGTCTCACCTTCGGGCCAGCCCTATCTCGTGCTTGAGCACGTCGAAGGCGAACGCATCGACGGCTACTGCGAGCGGGAGAGGCTTCCGATCGAGGGTCGACTGCGACTCTTCCTTTCCGTCCTCGACGCGGTCGCTCTGGCCCACGCGAACCTGATCGTCCATCGGGACATCAAGCCGTCCAACATCCTCGTGGCGAAGGACGGGACCGTGAAGCTGCTGGACTTCGGGATCGCGAAGCTTCTCGAAGCCGGAGCGCTCTCCGGCGAAGCCACCGCGCTGACGCGCGACGGCGGAGCGGTACTGACACCCGAGTACGCGGCCCCGGAGCAGGTCACGGGCGCCGCCGTGACGACCGCCACCGACGTCTACTCGCTGGGCGTCGTCCTGTACCTCCTCCTGAGCGGACGGCACCCCGCGGAGGGAGCGCGGCAGGCTCCGGCGGACCTCCTTCGCTCGATCGTCGACACCGAGCCGCGGCGGGTCTCCGAGATGGCGGCGACGGAGCCTCAGCGCCGGCAGCTCCGCGGAGACCTCGACACGATCGTCGCGAAGGCGTTGAAGAAACGGCCCGACGAGCGGTACCCGTCGGTCACCGCGCTGGGCGAAGACATCCGGCGCTTCCTCCGCGACGAGCCGATCGCCGCGCGGCCCGACACGCTCGCGTATCGCGCGCGCAAATTCGTGCGCCGCAACCGCACGGCCGTGGCGCTGGCGGCTCTCGTGCTGCTCGCCCTGGCCGCGGGACTGTTGGGCACGCTCACGCAGGCGCGCCGCGCGACGCGGCAGGCGGCCCTGGCGGAGAGGGAGGCCCGCAGCGGCAACCGAGCAGCGCGACTTCGCCCTCCAACAAGCTCGGTGCGCTCACGGGGCATCAACGAGTTCACGGCGTTCCTGCTGGGCCAGGCGGTCCCCGGCGGCAAGGCGGTCACCATGCGCGAGCTGCTCGGCCGCGCCGAACGGCTCGTCGACGAACGGTTCGCCAACGATCAGGCGCTCGCCGTGGACCTGCTCGTCGCGATCGGCGACATCTACAACGCTATCGAAGAGACCGACAACGCGAAGCGGACGATGCGGCGGGCCTACGAGACCTCGCGACGGCTCGCGGATCCCGCCGTCCAGGCGAGCGCCGCCTGCGGCTGGGCGCGCACGGTCGCCTTATCGGGCGATTTCGCGGAGGCGCGGCGGCTGATCGACGCGGCGCTCGCCCTGACGTCGGACGAAGCGCGGTTCGACGACATCGTGGCGAGCCTGCTTCGCGGACAAGGGCTACATCGCCGGGACGCGAGGGCGATCCGGAAACGATGATCGCCGCCGCCGCGCGGGGCCCTCGACCGGTTGCGCCGGGTCCCGAACTCGTTTCCCGCAATCCGCATCAATGCCATGCACGTGCTCGCCCTCGGTTACGACGCGCGCGGAGAGACCGCGAATGCGGATCGAGCCTACGCACAGGCCATGGAGCAGTTCGAACGGATCGGCCGCGACGACACGAATGACGGCGCGACCCTCCTGAACAACTGGGCCATCACGCGCGCCGCGACGGACACGCTGGGCGCCTTCGAGCTGCAGGGCCGGGCCATCGCCGTGCTGGAAGCCGGCGAGTCATCAGCCACCGTACCCGCGGCCTTCCGCGCGAACTACGGGCGGCTCTTGAATCGGCTCGCCCGACACGCGGAGGCCCGCTCCGTGTACGCGGGCGCACGAGAGGACGCGCGGCGACACGAGAACGTTCCGACCGTCGGCACGACGAGCCTCGGACTGGCGCGCGCCTGCCGCAGCCTCGGCGATCTCGACTGCGCCCGGGCCGCCCTCCGGGACGCGGAGCCCGCACTACGGACATCGTATCCGGCCGGACATTATTTTCTGGCCGACCTGTCCCACGAGCGGGGAATGCTGGCCGCCGCAGAGGGAGATCGTGAAAACGCTCGCCGGCTCCTCTCCGAAGCCCTCGACATGCACGAGAAGGCAGCCGAGAAGCACGCCTCGCACATCGAGACCCTGCTCGAGCTCTCGAGGCTGGAGCTGCAGTCGGGCCGGATCGACGAGGCGGACAAGCACGCGCGACGCGCATTGGAGCTGGCCGAAGGTTTCCGCGGCGGATTCCCGCACTCCGCCTGGGTCGGACTGAGCCAGGCCGCGCTGGGCGAGGTCGAGCGGACTCGGGGCGAGGACGCCGAAGCGCGGCGGCTGTTCGGCGAGGCGGTTACCCACATGGGACCGACGCTCGGCGAATCGCATCCTGCCGTGCTCGAGGCGAAGAGCCACCTCGCCGGGACTTCGGCATCGATTGCGTCCCGTCCGCCGCGGTGATTCACCGCTTCACGTAGACCTGTCCGCCGCCGTGTAGAATCCGCCCACTTCGATGGAAAAAAAGCGCAAGTTTCTCTTCGTCTCTCTGACGGGGCTCGTGGGCGACATCGCGTGGCAGGTCCTCAAGGAGGGCCATGAGGTCCGCTACTTCATCGGCGACCCGAAGAGAAGGACATCGCCGACGGCTTCGTGCCCAAGACCGAGGACTGGGAGAAGGACGTCGACTGGGCCGACGTCATCGTCTTCGACGACACGCTCGGGCAGGGCGAGAAGGCCGTCGCTCTGCGGAAGCGGGGCAAGGCGGTCGTGGGCGGCACGCCCTACACCGACCGTCTCGAGGACGACCGCTCCTTCGGGCAGGAGGAGCTGAAGAAGGCCGGGGTCACGATCATCCCCTACCGGGACTTCGACAACTTCGACGAGGCCATCACCTACGTCCAGGAGAACCCGTCGCGCTACGTCATCAAGCCGTCGGGCGCCGCCGGCAACGTCAAACGGCGTCTCTTCGTGGGCGACGAGGAGGACGGGGGCGACGTCGTCCGCATGCTCGAGGCCTACAAGAAGGCCTTCTCCGACGAGATCAAGGTCTTCCAGCTCCAGAAGCGGGTCGTCGGCGTCGAGGTCGCCGTCGGAGCCTTCTTCAACGGCAAGAGCTTCGTCTACCCCGTGAATACCAACTTCGAGCACAAGAAGCTCTTTCCGGGCAACAGCGGACCTCCCACCGGAGAGATGGGCACGACGATGTTCTGGAGCGAGCCGAACAAGATCTTCGAGCAGACGCTCCTGAAGATGGCATCCAAGCTCGCCGAGGAAGGCTACGTCGGCTACATCGACGTCAACTGCATCGTGAACAACAACGGGATCTACCCGCTCGAGTTCACGTCACGCTTCGGCTACCCGACCATCTTCATCCAGCAGGAGGGCATGATCACGCCGATCGGACTCTTCCTGGCGGACCTCGCGCATGGCGAGGACCCGAAGCTGAAGGTCAAGAGCGGCTTCCAGGTCGGCGTGCGCATCGTCATGCCGCCCTTCCCCTTCGACGACGACGCCACCTTCGAGTCCTTCTCGCGCAACGCGGTCATCGTGTTCAAGAGAGGCACGCCCGAGGAAGTCCACATCGAGGACGTCAAGATCGTCGAGGGCCAGTGGCTCGTGGCCGGGACCTCGGGCGTCGTCTTGACCGTGGTGGGCCTCGGCCAGACGATGAAGCAGGCGCGCGAGCAGGCCTACTCGCGCGTGCGGAACATCCTCATCCCCAACATGTACTACCGCGACGACATCGGCGAGCGCTGGGCCGAGGACTCCGACAAGCTGCACAACTGGGGATACCTGAGGTAGCCGGCTACTTCTTAATTCCGAGGATCTCCGCACAGCGCGAGCCGACGAATCCGACCGATCGCGTGTCCCCGGTCGCCCGGATGTCCGTGATGTCGCCATCCGCGGCGGTCGTGACCTGCAATTCGCAGTAGACGGGGATGTCCTGGGCCGGTTTCGTGACCACGGTCATGCCAGTCGCCGGTGTCCCGACGCTGAAGCTCGAGGACGTCGTCTTGGTCACGGTCGTGTTCGGCCCGGTCTTTTTCTGTGTGGTCGTCGACTTCTCCGTCGTCTTCTGCGCGCCCGGCGCAATCGCGATCGTCTGCGTTTCCTCGGCAATGTGGACCGAGCCCTCGCCACCGACCCACGTGTACACCCGGCCGCCGTTGTTCAGCTCGAAGTACGACCGGGGCGGGCCGTAGCGGGAGAAAAACGCGTCGCTGTCCTGACCGATGTACTTCGACCCCATCGCCTTCTCGGCATCTTGCGTCGTGGCGCAGCCGGACAACACGAGTAGAAAGACCAGCAGAGCCCCGAGCCGCAGTCCTGTCATTTTCGAACTCCTCTTGATTTGCCGTAAGCATACACCATCGGTATCGACTCCGCGATCGTCTATCGGCTCTCTCGGGGAGGCGCCTGGGCCCGCTCCTGCGCGTCGACGACCGCGATCGCCGCCATGTTGACGATGTCGGCGACATCGACACCGCGCTGGAGGACGTGCACGGGCCTCTCCAGCCCGAGGAGGATCGGCCCGATCGCTTCGGCGCCGGCGAGACGCCAGACGAGCTTGTAGGCGGCGTTCGCGGACTGGAGGTCCGGGAAGATCAGGACGTTCGGGTTCTGCACCGTCGCCCACGGGTATTCGGCCTCGAGCATCTCCGGCACGACGGCGTAGTCGGCCTGCATCTCGCCGTCGATCGGGAGGTCCGGCCGCGCCGCCTTCACGAGAGCCACCGCTTTCTTGACCTTCAGGGCGTTCGCGTGTGTGTTCGAGCCGAAGTTGGAGAACGAGATCATCGCGACCCGCGGCTCCATGTCGAAGCGGCGGACGGCGCGCGCCGTCAGCAGCGCGATCTCCGCCAGCTCCTCCGCCGTGGGATCGATGTTGACCGTCGTGTCGGCGAAGAAGTAGGTCTGGTGCTTGAGCATGAGGATGTAGAGACCCGACACCCTTCCCACGCCCGGAGCGGTGCCGAAGATCTGGAGCGCGGGCCGGATCGTGTCCGAGTAGGACTGCGTCATTCCCGAGATCACGCCGTCGGCGTCGCCCGCGTCGAGCATGAGCGGGCCGAAGACGTTGCGGACGCGCGCCTGGCGCGAGGCTTCCTGGTGCGTCATGCCGTGGCGACGCCGCAGCTCCTCGAGCCGCCGCGCGTAGATCGGCAGCTTCTCGGAACGGTTCGTATTGATGAAGTCGATCCGGTCCATCGGAAGCTGCAGGTCCCGCGCGAGGGCTTCGACCTCGGCCTCGCGCGCGAGGAGGATCGGCCGGCAGATGCCCTCTTCCGCCAGGATCTTCGCGGCCCGGAGGATCTTCGGATGCTCCCCTTCCGGGAAAACGATCCGCTTCGGATCCCGCCTCGCCTTCTCGATGACGACGCTCATCACCTCGCGCGAGCGCGAGAGCATCGCTTCGAGGCGGCGCAGGTACGCGCCCATGTCCGTGATCGGCTCGCGGGCGACGCCGGAGCGCATGGCCGCCTCGGCGACGGCCGGCGCGACCCAGAGGAGCACTCGATGGTCGAAGGGCTTCGGGATGAGGTAGTCGCGGCCGAAGCGGAAGCTCTGGCCGCCGTAGGCCTTCGAGACCGAGTCCGGGACGTCCATCCGGGCGAGCGCCGCGAGCGCCTGGGAGGCCGCCCGCTTCATGGCTTCGTTGATCTCGGTCGCCCGCACGTCCAGCGCGCCGCGGAAGATGAACGGGAAGCCGAGCACGTTGTTGACCTGGTTCGGATAGTCGCTGCGGCCCGTCGCGATGATGACGTCGGGCCGCGCCGCCCGCGCCTCCTCGGGTGTGATCTCGGGGTTGGGGTTGGCGAGCGCGAAGACGATCGGGTCGCGGGCCATGCCCTGGAGCATCTCGCCCTTCACGATCCCCCCCGAGGAGAGGCCGATGAAGGCGTCGGCGCCCGTGAGCGCGTCCTGGAGCGTCCGTTCGAAGGTCTCGACCGCGAACTGGGCCTTGTAGGGGTTCATGTCCTGGGTCCGGCCGAGGTAGATGACGCCCGACTTGTCGACCATGCGCAGGTTGTCGGGCCGCACGCCGTAGGAGAGGTAGAGCTTCGCGCACGCGATCGCGGACGCGCCCGCCCCGCAGAAAACGACCTTCACGTTGTCGATCTTCTTGCCGACGACCTCGAGGGCGTTCAGAAACGCGGCGGCGGAGATGATCGCCGTGCCGTGCTGGTCGTCGTGGAAGACGGGGATCTGGAGGCGCTTCTTGAGGCGCTCCTCGATCTCGAAGCACTCCGGGGATTTCACGTCCTCGAGGTTGATCCCGCCGAAGGTCGGCGAGATGCGGGCGACGGTGTCGACGAATTCGTCGACGCCCCGGGCGTCGACCTCGATGTCGAAGACGTCGATGTCGGCGAAACGCTTGAAGAGGACGCCCTTGCCCTCCATGACCGGCTTGCCGGCGAGGGGGCCGATGTCTCCGAGCCCGAGGACGGCCGTGCCGTTGGAGATCACGGCGACGAGATTCCCCTTCGAGGTGTACTCGTAGACCTTGTCGGGGTCCTTCGCGATCTCGAGGCAGGGCTCCGCCACTCCGGGGCTGTAGGCGAGCGAGAGGTCTTCCTGCGTCCGGCAGGGCTTGGAGGGGACGACCTCGACCTTTCCCTTGCGCCCGCGGGAGTGGTACTCGAGCGCCTCCTCCGCCGTCATCTTCCGCATCGTCAGCCGCCCAGAAGCTCCGTCCTCAGAGCCTTGACCGCGTCGAGCGCGCCGGCCGTCTCGACCGTGCGCAGGCTCTTGTCGCGGCGGCGAACGATCTCGACCTTCCCTTCCTTCAGCGCCCGTCCGCCGACGTTGACGCGAATCGGAAAGCCCATGAGGTCCGCGTCCTTGAACTTGACGCCGGGCCGTTCGTCGCGGTCGTCGTAGAAGACATCGAGGCCGGCGGCCTGCAGGGCGTCGTAGAGCGCGTCGGCCTCCCGGCGCGTGGCCTCGTCGGAAGGGTTCAGCGACACGAGGGCGATCTCGAAGGGGGCGATCGCCAGCGGCCAAACGATCCCGTCGGGGTCGTGGTGTTGCTCGATCGCGGCCGCCATCGTGCGTCCGACGCCGATGCCGTACGTGCCCATGACCGCGGGGCGCGTCTCGCCCTTCTCGTCCGTGAACGTGCAGCCGAGCGCCTCCGAGTATTTGGTGCCCAGCTTGAAGATGTGCCCCACCTCGATCCCGCGCGCGATGTCGAGGGGCTTGCCGCAGCGCGGGCACGGGTCTCCGGCGCGCGCCTGCGCGAAGCTGCCGAAGGCCTCGACCTTTGCGTCGCGTCTCTGGACGAACCCCGCGACGTGCCAGTCGCGGCGGCCCGCCCCCGTGACGGCGTTGACTGCGTCGCGGATGGAATGGTCGCCCACGATCCGGACCGCCTGCGGCGGCAGCTTGTGCGGGCCGACGTAACCGACCGGAGCGCCGGTGGCCTGCTCGACCTTGTCCTCGGGGGCCAGAGCCAGGTGGTCGACGTGGAGCATGTTCTTGAGCGCCACCTCGTTGACGTCGAGGTCTCCCCGCAGAAGCGCCACGACGAAGCCCTTCTCGGTCTCGTACACGAGGCACTTGATCATCCGCGAGGCCGTGATCCCGAGAAACTCGACGACGTCGTCGATGCCGCCCTTGCCGGGCGTCTCGACCTCGACGAGCGGCGTCTCCGTTTCGTCCTTCCAGGGCGCGGGACGCGCGCCCGTCTCGGCTTTCTCGAGGTTCGCTCCGTAGCCGCACGCCGCGCAGCGCACGACCGCGTCCTCGCCCGTGTCGGCGAGAACCATGAACTCCTCGGAGGCCGTCCCGCCGATGGCGCCGGAGTCCGCCTGCACGACGGTGAAGTCCAGGCCGCAGCGCTGGAAGACGCGGCGATAGGCCGCGTCCTGGGCCTTGTAGGAGCGGTCGAGCCCCTCCGGGTCCACGTCGAACGAGTAGCCGTCGTACATGAGGAACTCCCGGCCGCGCATCAGGCCGAAGCGGGGACGGATCTCGTCGCGGAACTTGGTCCGGATCTGATACAGCGTCACCGGCAGCTGACGGTACGACGTCACGCCCGAGAGCACCATGGTCGTGACCGCTTCTTCCGCGGTCGGGGCGAGGCAGTACCCGCCGTCCTTGCGGTCCTTCAGGTGGAAGAGGATCTCTTCCTTTTCGTAGCGGGCCCAGCGCCCGCTCTTCTCCCAGAGCTCGCGGGGCTGAAGGATCGGGAGCTCGACTTCGTGCCCGCCGGCGCGGTCGATCTCCTCGCGCACGATCTGCTCCGTCTTCCGGTGCGAGCGAAGACCCAGCGGCGTGAGCGAGTAGATGCCGGCCGCGAGGCGGCGGATCATCCCCGCGCGGGTCAACAGGATGTGGGAGACGGCCTCGGCGTCGCCGGGGACCTCACGGACGGTCTGTAGAAAGTAGTGACTCCAACGCATAGGTGGACCGGAGGATACAAGAGCCGTCCGCGATCAGCTAACCGCTATCGGCGGAGAGCGGACAGCGGAAACTTCTCAGGCCCGGCTCTTGCCCGGCGAGGCCGCTTCTTTCCGCTTGGGCCCGACCTTCTCGACGAGACGGAGGTTCGAGCGGAGCTGCTGCATCATCCGATCCTCGATCCCCGCGCCGCGGGCCGCCGTCTTGGCCCTCGTGAACGCGACCTTGGCCTCTTCCGCGCGTCCCGCCGCGAGGTACGCCATGCCGAGGTGATGCAGCGTCGTCGGCGCCGCGGCGCGCTCGCTCGAGCGCCGCAGGCACTCGATGGCCCGATCGTACTCGCGCCGCTTGTAGTGCACCCAGCCGAGCGCGGCCAGCGGATAGGGTTTGAGCTCCTCCGGCGCGGCCGCCAGGGCGCGGCCCGCATAGTCGAGGGCGAGGTCGAGATCCTCGCCGGACTCGGCGAGGCTCGTCGCGAGCTCGTAGTAGCCGACGGCCTGCGCCGTCTTCGAGGGATGCTTCTCGAGGAATTCCCGGAGGAACTCGGCGGCGGCGCGCGGATTGCCCTCGGCGCGGAGGGCCTCGGCGAGCGTCGAGCAGGCCGCCGCCGCGACGACGTCCTCGGGGTCCGCCGCCAGGACCTCGCGGCAGGCCGCGATCGCTTCCTTCCAGCGCCCCATCGAGGCCGCGAGCAGGGCGAACGACACGCGGATCGTCGGGTTGCGGGGCTCGGCCCGCATCGCCTTGCGATACAGCTCCTGCGCGCGCTCGAGATATCCGCGAGCGGCGCTCTCCTCGGCGTCCCGGAAGGCGGCCGCGCCCGGGCCGTTCACCCGCGGCAGCTCGTAGCCGCCCTTCCTCTCGAGCAGCCGCACGGCCTCCTGGTACTCGAGCCGTCGCGGATTCTTCTCGAGGGCCTGCTGGAAGCACTCGAGCGCGCGTTTCGACCAGTTCTTCTCGAGGTAGCAGAGACCGAGCTGGAAGACCGCTTCCTCGGACTCGGGGGCGAGACGCAGCGCCTCCTCGAAGTGCTGGATGGCGCGCGAGAGCTCCCCTTTCTCCCGGAGGACGTTGCCGAGGAGGATGTGCGCGGAGGGCACGGGCGCGGCCTCGATCGCCCGGGCGAGCTCGCGCTCGGCCTCCTCCCACCGCGAGAGGTGAGCGCAGAGGGTGCCGAGGGCGAAGTGCGGCAGGAAGGCGTCGGGCTTGCGCTCGATGGCGCGACGCAACGCGCCCTCCGCCGCCTCCGTGTCGCCGGCCTCGGAGGAGGCGATCCCGCTGTAGACGAGGGCCTCGAAGTGGTTCGGGTCGACCGCGAGGATCCTCTTGAAGTGCGCCGAGGCGCGGTCGAGATCCCCGCTCGAGAAGAAGGTCTCGGCGAGATAGAAGCCGAGCTCGACGTTGGCGCGGTCGGCGCGGTAGAGCTCCTCGAGCACGCGAATGCCCCGGTCGGCGTCGAGCGCCAGGATCGCGAACTCGGCTTCGCGAAGCCGCTTGAGGAACGCCTCGCGGTCGTTTCCGGAGGAACGGGCGATGATCCGGTCGCGCCGCTCGAGGAAGCGGTCCTTCTTCTCGACCGCCTGCATCCTCTCGTCCATCTTGGATTCCCAGAGGTCCACGACTTCCTCGGCCCGCACCGCTCCGCGGCGCTCGAGGGTCTCCTGCAGGGCCAGGATCCCCGTGTGGGCGACGAAGAGGTTCTTCTCGAGGTTCCCCATGGACTCGAAGAGGGACTTCACGGCCTCGGCCGTGCGTTTGACGACGTCCTCGAGCGTCGAGATCCGCTCGAGGAGATGCTCGTCGAAGGGGATCTCCTCCTGCGGCTCCCCCGACTCCTCGACGACCCCGACCCCCGAGAGAACCAGCAGCTTCGAGTTGCAGCGGGCGCAGTACTCGTCCTCGTCCGAGTTTTTCAGCCCGCAGACCTGGCAGAACATCAGGCCGGGTACTCGTAAAAGCCGCGGCCCGTCTTCTTGCCGAGCCAGCCGGCATCCACCATCCGGACGAGAAGCGGGCTCGGCCGGTAGCGCGGATCGCCGAAGCCTTCCTGAAGGACGCGCAGGATGGCGAGACAGGTGTCGAGCCCGATGAAGTCGGCGAGCTGCAGCGGCCCCATCGGGTGGTTCATGCCGAGCTTCATGATCCCGTCGACCGCCTCCCGGGTGGCCACGCCCTCGCGCACCGCCTCGATCGCCTCGTTGATCATCGGCATCAGCACGCGGTTGGACACGAAGCCGGGATAGTCGTTGCAGAAGATGGGCGTCTTGCCCATCCGCCGCGCCAGATCCTCGACCGCCGCGGCGGTCTCGTCGGAGGTCGCGATGCCCCGGATCACCTCGACGAGCGCCATGACGGGCACCGGATTCATGAAGTGCATCCCGATGAAACGCTCCGGCCGGCGGGTCGCCGCGGCGAGACGGGTGATCGAGATCGAGGACGTGTTGGAGGCGAGGATCGTCTCCGCCCCGCAAATCGCGTCGAGCTTGCCGAAGAGCTCCTTCTTGACGGCCTCGTTCTCGACGATCGCCTCGACCACGGCGTCGGCGGAGGCCAGCGCCCCGAGATCCGTCGTCGTGGTCAGCCGGCCGAGAGCGGCCGCCTTGTCCTCGGCGGTCCGCTTTCCCTTCGCGACTTCGCGGTCGAGGTTCTTCTCGATCGAGGCCCGGGCCTTCTCGAGAAGCGCCTGGGCCACGTCGACGAGGACCACCGGGCAACCCGAGGCCGCCGCCACGTGCGCGATCCCCCCGCCCATCTGCCCGCCCCCGACGACACCCGAGGGTCCGAATTGTCACGCGCAGACTCTATCGCGACCGGCCCTCGACGGGCCGACGGGACGCGAGAGACCCGGCAGTCGACGCGACTCGCACGCATGGAGCGTGACGGACGATTTCGCCTTCGAGCGACTCGAGTCCTAAAACGCCAGTCGGTAGCGGGGCGTACCGAAGCGCGAGACGAGCGCCACGCCGACGGCGACGATCGAGGCGACGCTCCAGACGAGGGCGCCCACGAACGGCAGCAGCGAGACGCCGCCCAGGACGGCGAAGCCCGCGGCGAGCGCGGCGGGCCGGCGCGCCGGAGCGACGCTCTTCACGAGCTTCTGGCCGACGAGGAGAAACAGCGCGGCCATGCCGAAGATCTTGGCGACGACCGCCACGGCCGCCGAGGCGAGCGCGATCGGGATTCCGAGAGGCGCCGGAAGCAGCGAGAGAGCCGCCCCGGCCGCGAGAAAGAGCGTCAACACGCCGAGCGCACCGGCCAGAAGCGAGCCCGACCAGTCTTCGCCGGCGAGCATCGCCGCGCGGGAGAGCGGCGAGGAGAAGAGCCAGAGCAGGGCGAGCGCCACCGCGAGCCACGCGGCGAGCGCGATCAGATGGAGTCCGGAGAGGACGGACGTGCCGAAGCCGCTCTCCTCCCAGGGCGCGCGCCGCATCTCGGAGAGATAGAGGTGCAGGAGCGAGCCGGGCGTCGACACGCGGCCCTCGACCGGAGGCACGGTGCGCCCCTCGGGAAGCTCGACGTCGCCCCCGAAGACGACCAGGTCTCCCGCGACCGCGCCTCCGGGAGCGAACGAGACGTTGCCTCCCCACACGATGACGTCGCCCGAGACGCGCGCCGCGATGCGGACGTCGGCGAGCACCGCGACGACGCGGCCGGGCAGATCCTGGGAAACGACGACGTCGCGGCGGACCGAAGTGATGGAACCCGGAATCGCGAGGGCCGCGCCGGCGATGCCGAAGAGGAAGAGACCGCCGACGATTCGGAGAAGGAAACGGACCGGCTCCGGCCTCATTTACCGCTTGGAGCCGGGAGCGCGGGCGAGAACGCGGGCGAGGCCCAGCGAGAGCGGAGGCAGAAGCAGGAGGGCGACGAGGCCCAGCGCCCCGTCCTGCCGCATCCCCTGCGAGAGCGCCTCGAGAGCGGTCGGCGCCAGGCGGAAGAGGTCGGCCGCCCAGCGGACGGCGGAGCGGGCCAGGGCCAGCAGGGGCGCAGCCGCGGCCGCTCCCAGCGAGGCCTGCTCGGAAGCGGTCAGGGCCGGCAGAGCCAGCAGGGCGAGCCCCGAGAGCGCAAGCCCGGCGTTCAAGAGAACCGGAGTGTTCCAGAGGGCGTAAGTTCGGCGCTCCCTGCGCGAGAAGGCCCGGAGGCGGGTGACCCGCTCGGCGAGCCCGGCGACCTGCGGCGGGAGCGGCTCGGAAGCCCCGGAAAGGCCCTCCAGGGCCTCGGAAAGGGCCCTGGCGGCCACGATCAGCGCCTGGCAGCCCGCACAATCCCGGGCGTGGGCGGCGGCATCTGAGGCCACGAGCGGTTCCGCCCCGGCGGCAACCGCCTCGGCGTCAATCGGATCCAGGGGGCGAGGGCACGGTGTCACGTCAGTTCTCCAGCCAACCTGTCCTTCAATACGACTCTGGCACGAAAGAGTTTGTTCTTCACGGTCCCGAGGGGCATTTTCTTCACCAGGGCGATCTCCTCGTAGGACAACCCGGCGAAGTGCCTCAGGGCGATGAGCTCCCGAAAGTCCGGAGGAAGCTCCTGGATGGCCCGGTGGATGGCCTGCCCCCTCTCGGTGTTTCGCAGCTCCCCGTACGGGTCGAGCCAGTTCGACCGCTGCTCGGCCGGAAACGGCGGCGACGCGCCGTCGGGGTCGGGTGTTTCGAGGGGCACGGTCCTCGGACGGCGCTTGCGCAGATGGTCGATCGCGGCGTTGCCGGCGATCCGGAAGAGCCAGGTCGAGAACTTGTAGGCCGGGTTGAAGCGGTCGAGGGCCTGGAAGACCTTGAGAAAGATCTCCTGCGCCAGATCGAGAGCGTCCTCGCGGCTCCCGACCATCCGCGTGACGTGCGAGACGACCCGAACCTGGTAGCGGCGGACGAGCGTCTCGAAGAGCTCCTCCTCGCCGGCGAGAACGCGGCGGACGATCTCACCGTCTTCGAGCTCGGTCCCTGTGGCCTCCACGTCGGGCTTTCCTCCGGTGCGCCGCGCCTCGACTGGAGCCGACTCGGTTCCAGGATCGGGCGCGAGGCCGGTGCTAGAATCCCCCGGCATTTTAGTGTGACCGGGCCCCGTGGCCCGCGGGAGAGGGACGTGAGCACAAGCTACGAGCCCCGGATGACGGTCGATTCGTTTGCCCCCGGCACCGACTCCGCGAGCCCGTTCGACGAGATGATGTCGCGGTTCGACCTGGCCGCGCAGAAGCTCGGGCTCGACCCGGGACTCTACAAGGTCCTCCGCGAGCCCGTCCGGGAAACCAAGGTCTCGATCCCGATCGCCATGGACGACGGGCGCATCGAAGTCTTCGTCGGGTACCGCGTCCTGCACAACATCGCCCGCGGGCCGGGCAAGGGCGGCATCCGTTTCGACAAGAACGTCACCCTCGACGAGGTCCGCGCGCTCGCCGCCTGGATGACCTGGAAGTGCGCCGTCGTCAACATCCCGTTCGGCGGAGCCAAGGGCGGCGTGATCTGCGACCCGCAGTCGCTCTCCCGCGCCGAGCTCGAGCGCATCACCCGGCGTTACACGGCCGAGCTGATGGACCAGTTCGGCCCCGAGAAGGACGTGCCCGCCCCCGACATGGGCACCAACCCGCAGACGATGGCCTGGATCATGGACACCTACTCCATGCACGCCCGGCACACGGTGACGGCCGTCGTGACCGGCAAGCCGCTCTCCCTCGGCGGCTCGCGCGGCCGCGTCGAGGCGACCGGGCGGGGGCTGATGCTGATCGCCCGCGAGGCGGCGCCGCTGCGGGGCCTGACGCTCAAGGGCAGCCGCATCGTCGTCCAGGGCTTCGGCAACGTCGGCTCGATCGCGGCGCGCATGTGCCACGAGGCCGGCGCGAAGATCGTGGCCGTCTCCGACATCCAGGGAGGCATCCACGCTCCGGCCGGGCTGGACATCCCGGCCCTCGTCGCGCACTACGAGCAGCACCGGACGCTGCAGGGATTCCCCGGCACCGCGGCGGTGACCAACGACGCCCTCCTCGAGCTCGACTGCGACATCCTGATTCCGGCCGCCAACGAGAACCAGATCCGCCAGAAGAACGCCGCCAACATCAAGGCCAAGATCATCGTCGAGGGCGCCAACGGCCCGACGACGCAGCGCGCCGACGAGATCCTCAACGCCAAGGGCATCCTCGTCGTGCCCGACATTCTGGCCAACGCCGGCGGCGTGACCGTGTCCTACTTCGAGTGGGTCCAGGACCGCGCCGGATTCTTCTGGCGCGAGAGCGAGGTCAACGAACGCCTCGAGGACATCATGGTCCAGTCGTTCAAGGACGTCGTGGTCATGGCCGACAAGTACGCGGTCAGCCACCGGATCGCGGCCTACATGCTCGGAATCTCCCGCGTCGCCCACGACACGATGGTCCGAGGGCTGTACGCCTAGGCGCCCTGGCCCTCGGATTCCCGTCTTCGGCCTCCCGTTTCTGCTTCTCGCCGCCGGCGCCACGAGCGCCGCGGCCGCGACCCCCGAGCAGGTCGAGCGGATCGACCGGGTCTTCCGCGACGCGTATCCGCCGTCGGGCCCGGGCGCGGCGGTCATCGTCGTCCAGGACGGGAAGACGGTCCTGCGCCGGGGCTACGGGCTCGCAAACGCCGAGCTGGGCGTCGCGATCCGGCCCGAAATGGTCTTCCGCGTGGGCTCGGCCACCAAGCAGTTCACGTCGGCCTGCATCCTCCGGCTCGTCGAGCAGGGCAAGCTCCGGCTCGACGACCCGGTCGGGAAGTACCTTCCCGATTACCCGACTGCCGGACGTGCCGTCACGCTCGAGCAGCTGCTGACCCACACCTCGGGAATCAAGAGCGCCACCGACATGCCGACCTGGTTCCCCCACATGCGCGAAGACTGGACCGTGGACCAGCTCATCGACTTCTTCGACGACGAGCCCCTCGATTTCGCGCCCGGCACCCGGTGGCACTACACGAACTCGGGCTACATCCTCCTCGGGGCCATCCTCGAAAAGGTGACGGGGCGGACGTACGCGGAGGTCGTCGCCGACTGGATCTTCCGCCCGCTCGGCATGAAAGACACTCGCTACGACAGCGAGGCGCCCATCATTCCCGGCCGGGTCGAGGGCTACCGGAGGACTCCGGACGGCGTGATCAACGCTCCGTATCTCTCGATGACGCAGCCCTTCGCGGCGGGGGCCCTCCTCTCGACCGTCGACGATCTCGCCCGCTGGCAGTCGGCGCTCGACCGGGGCGAGATCCTTTCGGCCGAAAGCCGCCGGCGCATGTGGACACCGGCCGTCCTGCCCGACGGGAGGTCGACGCGGTACGGGTTCGGCTGGGCCGTCTGGAACTACGCGGGACACGCCGTGGTCGAGCACGGAGGAAGCGTCAACGGATTCACGACGGCCAACATGCGGCTGCCCGACGACCGCATCTACGTCGCCGTGCTTTCGAACTGCGGCGGCTGCGCCGATCCCCGCTCACTGGCCCTGACGGCGGCCACGACGCTCCTCGGGATTCCCTTCGACCAGCGACCGATCGCCGCCGTGCCGGCCGCGGCGCTGGAACGCGTCGCCGGCAGCTACCGGGACGAGGACGGGGACGTCTGGGTCGTCTCCAGAGACGGTGACCACCTCTCCGTGGCCGCGGGCCGGCCTTTCGCAGCGTACCCGACGTCGGAGACCACGTACGTCTTCCGAGACTCCGTCCGGACGCTGCGGTTCGTGGGCGACTCCCCGGGGCCGATCGTCGCGGTGGAGATCGACGAGGGCATCGGCCCGGTCATGCGGGCGGTTCGAGTCGTGAACTGAAAAAGTCGTGGGTCGAGGGTCGAGAGTCGAGACGGATGGATTCCTACCCTCGACCCTTGACCCTCGACTCTGGACTTTCCCCTCGCAGCGTCACTCGCGGCCGCACCTCCGGCATCTCGAGCGCGAGCTTCCGCTCGAGCTCCGCGAGAGCCGCCTCGACCGGCCGCTTCCAGGCCGGATCGAGCAAGGAGACGGTGAGCCGCCGGCCGTGCAGCGCGACGGGCTCGATCTTGCGCGAGAGCGGCTCGCCGACGATCCGCCCCCAGCGGACCTGGAGCCACGCGAGGGCGTTGTCCCCCCGCGCCATGCGGCGCAGGAGGCCATCGGCCGCGGCGTCGAGCGGAGAGAAGGTGCTCCGGGACCTGGATCTCATCGTCGGCCTCCTTCGGGCGGAACCAGCCGCAGGGGTTTCTCTCCGGACAGGACGCGCCGGACATCCTCGACGACCATGCGCGCCATCTCCCGCCGCGTCTCGACGGTGGCGCTGCCGGCGTGCGGCATCAGGACGACCCGGTCGTCGTCGAGAAGCGCCGGCGTGATCCCGGGCTCGTTCTCGTAGACGTCGAGCCCCGCGCCGGCCAGCGTCCCCGCCTCGAGGGCCCGCGTGAGGGCGACCTCGTCCACGATCGCGCCGCGCGCCGTGTTCAGCAGCATGCTCCCCGGCTTCATCTTCGCGAACGTCTCGGCGTGGAAGAGACGCCGTGTGTCCTCCGTCAGCGGGACGTGGATCGAGACGACGTCGGAGCGGCGGAGCAGCTCGTCGAACGAGACGCGCGGCGGGTCGTCGGGGTCGCCCTCGTGGCGCGGCGAACGGCCGAAGGCGATGACCGTCATGCCGAAGGCCCGGACGCGGCGGGCGACCGCCTTCCCGATGCGGCCCGGCCCGACGACGCCGAAGACCTTGCCCTTGAGGTCGCGGCCGAGCAGGAGGTCGGGCGCCCAGCCCGCGAAGCCTCCCGCGCGCACCATGCGGTCGCCCTCGACGATGCGGCGGGAGAGCGACAGCAGAAGCGCCAGCGTCAGGTCGGCCGTCGCGTCCGTCAGGACGTTCGGCGTGTTCGTGACGACGATCCCGCGGGCCGCCGCGGCGGCCCGGTCGATCTGGTCCACACCCACGGCATAGCTCGCGATGATCTTGAGGCGGTCGGCGGCCTGGATCACCGTGCCGGTGACGGCGTCGTCCACCAGGCAAACCAGCGCGTCGACTCCCCGGATCTCGGCGGCGAGCTCGAGCTCCCCGGTCGGGCCGCCGAGCACCCGGACGTCGAACTCCTCGCGGAGGGAGTCGAAGGGCTCCGGAAGCTCCCGCGTCGAAAGGATCACGCCGCTCACGGCCCGCCTCGCTGCAGGGCCCGGCCGGCGAAGAAGATCCCCGCGCCGATGCCGAGCAGCAGGAGCTCGCGCCGGACGTTGTGGCCGAAGACTCCGACGAAGAAGGCCGCCCCGGCCACGACGAGGCCCAGAAACTGAACGGCGCGCGCGAGCCGGTACATCTAGGCCGCCCCCGCCTGCACCGTGACTCGGAGGATGCGGTCGTCCTGCTCGATGCGATTCACGACGTCCATGCCCGAGAGGATCTGCCCGAAGACGGTGTAGCCGCCGTCGAGGTGGGGCTGCGGCGCCTGGGTCACGAACCACTGGCTGCCGCCCGTGTCGGGCCCCGACAGCGCCATGCCGACGGTCCCGGCGCGGTACGGCAGCGCCGAGAGCTCGTCCCGGATCTCGTAACCCGGCCCGCCGCTCCCGGTTCCGGTCGGATCGCCATCCTGGACGACGAACCCGGGCACGACCCGGTGGATGGGCGCACCGTCGAAGTAGCCCTTCTTCGCGAGCGAGACGAAGTTCATCACGGTCAGCGGCGCCTCGCCGCCGGCGAGACGGATCGTGAAGACGCCTCGCGCCGTCTCGACGCGGGCGGTCCAGCCGGTCCGGGCCTCCCGGAGGAGGGCCGCGTAGTCGGCCACGCTCTTGCCCGTCTCGTACGTTCGCCAGGGGAACGCCGCCCGGTCGGCGTGAAAGCTCCGCACCAGCGAGCGCCTCGCCAGCCGCGAGACGAGCGTCGAAGGCGAACGGTAGGCCGCCTCCACGACGGCGCGAGCCTCCGCGCTCTCGGGACTCTTCTCGGCGGCGCCGATCGCCGTGATGGCAATGTCCGGATTCGAGTCGCTTTTGGAAGCCTCCACGGCCTCGGCGAGGAGCGCGAACGCTCCGTCGCCCCCGTCCCCGGCCGCGAGATCGAGCGCCGCCGCGCGCACGGCCACGTTCGGGTCGGCGAGCGCGGCGTCGATGAGCGGGCGTGAGGCCCGGATGGACTCGGGCGCCTCGAGGCCCTCGAGGACCTTGAGGCGCACGACGGGCTCGGGGTCGGCCATGAGCTTCGCGCGCCGCCCCGACGCCTCCGCAGCGGGCAGAGACCCGAGCGCCGACGCCGCGGCGCCCCGGAGGAACGGATCCGAGGACGCCATCGCGGAATCGAGCAGAGACTCCGAGACTGCTCCGGCAGCGCAGCGACCATGCCGGCCTGCAGCGCGACCTGCCGCCGCCGGCCCTGGCCCGTCGACGCGGTCGAGAAGAGCCGGCGAAAGGCCTCGCGGTCGGCCGTCGCGAATTGCAGGAGCCGCGAGCGCCGGAACCGCGAGGTTGGGATTCGCGTCGCCGGCGAGCGCGGTCAGGCGTGCCGCGCGATCCGGCGGAACCGACGCCGCGGGCAACTTGGAGAGGATGGCCCAGAGCGCGAGCATCGAGGAGATGACGACCGGAGGCCGCCGGCCGTCGAGCGCGACCCACAGCGGTCCGCCCGACTCCGGCTTGCCCGAGAATCCCGAGAGCGCGAGCGCAGAGAGCCGCGGCATGTGGCGTCCGGGTCGGAAAGACAGGCCGTCAATGACGGCCAGCGACGACTCCTGCGGCCGCCGGGCGAGCGCGTAGAGCGCGGCGGTGCGCGTCGGCGGGGTCCGGGTCGGACGGCGTAGGGCGCGAGGGCGGCGGCGACCGGCGGCGTCGGGTAGCGCCAGAGGGCGAAGAGGAGAGCCGGACCGCCGGCCGGCCGCGGCGCCCGGGGAGGGCCTCGAGAAGGGCCTTCTGCCCCTCGGGCTGTTCGAGAAAGCCGAGCGACCATGCCGCCCGCCCCGCCACGCGGTCGTCCGTGTCCCCGAGAAGCGGGACGAGCTTCGCGGTCAGCCGCGGGATCTCCGAGGATGCCCGCGGCAAACGCCGCCGACTCCCGCGACTTCCGGAGAGGCGTCCGTCAGCAGGCGCGAGAGCATGCCCGCCGGCGCGCTCGTCTCCGATCCGCCCCGCGGCGAGCGCCGCGCGTGCGCGCACCGCCGCCTCCGGCGACGAAGCCGCGGCCTCGAGCGTTCGGCCGTCGAAGGACCGGCGGTCCTCGAGAGCGACGAGCGCCGGCTCGGCCTCCTCGAGCGAGGCCATCGCCGCGGCGTGGGCGGGAGCCGGTGAAGGAGCGGGAATCGGCTCCGCCGGGCGGGGCTTCGGGGCCGAGCAACCCGCGCTCGAACCCAATCCCGCCGCGACAGACACGATCACCGCACCGAGCGCGCCGAGAGCACGCCGCATCGCCCCGCCTTTCGGAAAAGAATCTGACCGGATTATAGAAGCAGTCGAAGAGGCGGCCGCCCTACGCCCCGACCAGCAGGCGATCGCCCAGGATGTGCGGGAGGCCGGCCTTGTAGATCTTGTCGCGCGCCTTCTCGGCGGGGTACGTCACACGATCGAAGTGCACGACCTGCGCCGCGGCATCGTAGATCGCATAGGAGGCGGCGGCGTTGCGATCCCGCGGCTGGCCGATGGAGCCCGGATTGATCAGGTAGCGAAGCCCTTTGCGCAGGGGATAGCGCACGCGCGACTCCGAGACGAGCTCGACGAGAATCCCGTGCGGCTCCAGGGTGAAGACGCACGGGATGTGACTGTGCCCGAAGAAACAGACGTTTGCATCGAGCTCTCGAAAGTTCAGATAGGCGTCGAAATCCGTGAAGATGTACGCGTCTTCGTCGCGGGGCGAGCCGTGACAGATCGCGAACGCGCCGTCCACCGTCACGGGACCCAGAGGCAGGGTCTCCAGGAACTTGCGGTTTCGCGGTGTCAGCTTGTCGGTCGTCCAGCGCGCGGCCTTCAGGGCCACGGGGTTGAAGAGGTCGCCCGATTCGAGGCCGCACACGACCTTGTCGTGGTTGCCCCGGATCATGACCTTCTCCTTGCCGATCCGGCGGATCCGGTCGATGACCTGGTTCGGGTTGGCTCCGTAGCCGACGAAGTCCCCCAGCACGACCACGCGATCGATGCGCTTGCGCCGAACGCGCGCGAGGACCGCGGCCAGGGCTTCGTCGTTGGAGTGGATGTCCGAGAGGATCAGGTAGCGCACGCGGGACGGTCTCTCCTTCAGTCCGGGGCAGGGATGGTCTCGTGATCCTCGAGGGCCGTCAACACCCGGTCGGCGGTCTCCTCGACCGTCTCCGCGCCGCTCAAACTCACGCGGACGTCCGCCATTCTATAGAACGGCGCCCGCTCGGCGAACAGAGCCGCCAGCTGCTCGGGGCTCTGGAACAGGGGCCGGTCGGTCTTGCCCGCGAGCCGCCCGCGAATCGCTTCGAGCGGGACGTCGAGCAGGATCGAGGTGCCGAGCCGGGAGATCGCGCTCCGGGCTCCCTCCTGCGCGAAGGCGCCGCCGCCCGTCGCGACGAGAGCGCCGGGAAGCGACGCGGTTCCCGCGAGAAACGCCGCCTCGCGCTCCCGGAAGGCGCCCTCGCCCGACTCCTCGAAGATCGCGCGGACGGTCCGGCCCGAGATGCGCTCGATCTCGGCGTCCACGTCCACGAACGGCAGCCCGAGCCGCTCGGCGAGACGCCGGCCGACCGACGTCTTGCCGCTCGCCATGAAGCCGACGAGGAACAGCCGCCGCGGAGGGCGCCGCCGCCGGGCCCGATCGAGCGCCGCGCGGGCGTTCTCTTCGATGCGGCCGCCGGCATAGAGCGCTCCGATCATCGCGGCCGCGTCCGCACCGGCATCCCAGACCGCGTCCAGCCGTTCGAGCGTGATCCCGCCGATCGCGACGAGGGGCCGGGTCTTCCCCGCCGCCACGCGAGCGAGCGCGTCGAGGCCCCGCGCGGCGCGGATGCCCTTGGTCGGGCTGTCGTACACCGGGCCGAACGCGACGTAGTCCGCGGCGCCGAGGGCGAACGCGCGCGCGGCCGCCTCGGGGTCGTGCGTCGAAACGCCGATCGGCGCCCCCGGCGGCAGGATCCTCCGGGCGTCGGAGGCCGGGAGATCCTCTTCACCCAGATGCACGCCGGTGCCCGCGAGACGGGCGACGTCCACGCGGTCGTTCACGAACACCCGCGCGCCGCACCCGCGGCCCAGGGCCGCGACGGCATCCGCCGCCTGAAGCAGCGCCCGGTCCGGAAGGGATTTCTCCCGCACCTGCAGGCAGCGCACGCCCACGGAAAAGAGCCGCCGGGCGATTTCGGCGTGGTCCTCGACGCCGCTCGCGGCGCGGTCCGTGATGGCGTAGACGGGAGGCAGTCGCATGTCGCGGGCCTTCCGTCGGCCGGCAGCTCCGGTCTCCTCAGGCCGCCGTGCCCGAGAACCGCTCCATGAAGTGGGTCGAGAGCCGTCCGGAGATGAAGTCGGGATCGTCGAGGATCCGCCGGTGCAGCGGGATGGTCGTCTTGATGCCCTCGATGACGAAGAAGTCGAGCGCCCGCCGGCCCCGCCCGATGGCCTCTTCGCGGTCGCGTCCCCAGACGATCAGCTTGGCGATGAGCGAGTCGTAGTGCGGCGGGATCAGGTAACCCTGGTACGCCGCGGTGTCGACGCGCACGCCGAGCCCGCCCGGCGGGTGGAACGAGGCGATGCGCCCCGGGGAGGGCTTGAAGGTCACCGGATCCTCGGCGTTGACGCGGAACTCGATCGCGTGGCCCCGCGGCGTCGTGTCCCCCTCGGAGAAGGAGAGCGGCGCTCCCGCCGCGACCGCGATCTGCTCCTTCACGAGGTCGAGGGCGGTGACCTCCTCGGTGACCGGATGCTCGACCTGGAGCCGCGTGTTCATCTCCATGAAGTAGAACTTGCCGTCCTCGTCGAGGAGGAACTCCACCGTCCCGGCGTTCGTGTAGTTGACCGACCGCGCCGCCGCGATCGCCGCCTCGCCCATCCGCTTGCGGAGCCCCTCGTCGAGCACGGCCGAGGGCGCCTCTTCGATGAGCTTCTGGTGGCGCCGCTGGATCGAGCACTCGCGCTCCCCGAGGTGGCGAAGCGTGCCGCGCGAGTCGCCGAAGACCTGGAACTCGACGTGCCGCGGATTCTCGATGTACTTCTCGAGATAGACCTCCGGGTTGCCGAACGCCTTCTCGGCCTCCGCCCGGGCCGTCTCGTAGGCGCCGGAGAGCTCGCGCTCGTCGCGCGCCACGCGCATCCCCCGCCCTCCCCCGCCCGCCGAGGCCTTGAGGATCACCGGGTAGCCGGCCTTGCGCGCGAAGGCGACGGCGTCGTCCACCGATTCGACGGGTCCCGGGGAGCCCGGAACCGTCGGCACGCCGGCCGCGGAGACCGTGCGCCGGGCGAGCGACTTGTCGCCCATCTTCCGGATGGCTTCCGGGGAAGGGCCGATGAACGTGATGTGGCAGTCGTGGAGGATCTCGGCGAAGTAGGCATTCTCGGAGAGGAAGCCGTATCCCGGATGGATCGCGTCCGCTTCGGTGATCTCGGCCGCCGAGACGATCGCCGAGATGTTCAGGTACGACGCCGCCGAGGGATAGGGGCCGACGCAGACGTCCTCGTCGGCGTAGCGGACGTGGAGGGCGTCCCGATCGGCTTCGCTGTAGATGGCGACCGTCCGGATGCCGAGCTCGCGGCAGGCGGAGATGACGCGCAGAGCGATCTCGCCCCGGTTGGCGATCAGGATCTTCTTGAACATGGAAGCGCGGCGCCCGGCGCCCGGCTCAGGCGGCCAGGCGGATCGCGAACAGCTTCTCGCCGTACTCGACGGGCTGTCCGTTGCGGGGGTAGACGGCGACGACCTCGCCCTCGACGTCCGATTCGATCTCGTTCATGAGCTTCATCGACTCGATGATGCAGAGGATCTTGCCCTTTCCGATCCGCTGGCCGATCTCGGCGAACGGATCCGACTCGGGCGAGGGAGAGCGGTAGAAGGTGCCCGACGATCGGCGAGGTGATCACGTGGACGTTCTCGTCCACGGCCGCGATCTCCGGCACGGCGGCGGCCTCGGCGGTCCTCGGACCGGGCGCGGCCGCGGGGTGCGCGTGCATCGCGGCCGGCATCGTCGCATGCGCCGGCTCGGCGTTCGCGGGCCGCGGACCGTCGATGCGCAGGCGGAAGCCGGCGCGCTCGATCTCGAGTCCCGCGAGGCCCCGCTCGGTCACGAGCTCGACGAGCTCGCGGATTTCCTTCATCGAGAGCATCGACCTACACCAGCTCTTTTTCCAGCGCCGCGGCGGCCTTCCGAAGCTCGAATCGGCCCCTGCCGAAATTGCCGTCCCGGGCCAGAAGGAGGAGCAAATAATACTCTTCGGTCACCCGGCAGAGGATGGTCGCGGCCCGGTCGGAGGCCAGGGTCACCTGCTCGAGCGGACCGTGCTCGGTGAGGGCCTGGGCGGCCCTCGCCGCCTTCACGACCGACCCCGTCTCGGCCGCGAGAGAGTCCATGGGCAGGCCCTCCGCGCTGACGTAGGAATCGATCGGGATCCCGTCGACTCCCACGAGCGAGACGGCGCGGGTGCCCTCCACGCGCTCGGCGATGCGGCGAAGCGTGTCCTGAAAGACGTTCATGCGCGTCCCGATGATGTCACACGCGAAAGCGGCACGAAGAGTCGGGGGGCGGAGCACTCACCCGGCCTGGACCTGGGCGAGCCACCGTTTCAGCCGGCGGACGCGCGCGAGCCGGCCCTCGAGACCCGGATCCGGTGACGACGAGCCCGGCGTGGAGCCGGCGGGGAGCAACCTCGCCTCGGCGTCGCGCCGCATGCGCTTGAGGTCCTCATCGAAGGGATGGCGGCTGACGAGGTCGTCGTAGATCTGCAGGGCCTCGGCGTAGTGCCCCTGCGCGTAGTAGAGGTCGGCGAGCGCCCTTCCGGAGGGCCGGGCGGGCTCGGTCTCCGGCTCGGGCTCCGGGACGGCGACGGGCGATGGGGCCGGGAGCTCCGGTTCCATGGGCGGCGGAGACGGCACGGCCGACAGCAGGACGACCGACGGCGCAGGCGGCGGAGGGGCCGCCGAAGCCGACGGAGGCGGGGCCTCCGGGGCGCGTGCCGGTGCCGGCGAGCTCGCGGAGCTCTGGGCGGTCGGAGTCGCCGCGGAGAACCGGGAGGCGATCGGCACGTCGCGCGTCGGCACGAGGAACGGCTCCTCCACTGTCGCGTTCCTTGCCGGAGTCGTCCCCGAGCTCGAAGGGAAGGGCGGCGATGTCGAAGGGTCCTTCGTCGACCACCGAGGGCAGGGGCTTCGGGATCGAGCGCCGCCGGCCCTTGTCCGTCTCCTGAAACTTCGGGGGCGGCGGGGGCTCCACGGGCGCCTGGGGTTTCGCCGGAATCACGGGCTTCGGCGCCACCTGCGTCTCGAGCTCGGCGATCATCGGGTCGACCTTCCGGTCGCCCGAAAGCGCCCGATAGAGCTTGTACTTCTTGATGGCCTCGAGCTTGTCGCCGCGCGCGAGGTAGATTTCGGCGAGCGACTTGGCCGCGACCAGGTTTCCGGGGTCCGCCACGAGGACCTTCGTGAACGTGGCGACCGCGTCCGTCGTCTGTCCGGCCTCGATGTAGACGCGCCCGAGGGCGACCTGCGCGGCGACGTAGCCCGGGTGCGCCAGGAGGCCCTTCTGCAGCGCCGAGAGCGCGTCCTTCACGCGGCCGAGCCGGCGGTACTCCTCCGCGAGCGAGACGAAAAGGCGAGAGCCCGGATCCAGATCCAGGCGTCGCTGGAGGTCGCGGATGCGGGCTTCCGGAGTCTGGTCAGCCACGGCGAGAGAAACGCCGCCCCCCGAAGGGGGCGGCGATCGTCACTACGGAGCCGGAGTCGGCGGCGGCGCCACGCACGGGAGCTGCATCTGGAAGACTCCCGCCGAGTTCGCCGCGCAGGACGTCGCGCGATCCGTCACGGCGATGGGCACGCTCACGACGGTCTGCGGATCGGGCGGAACGTTGGGCGGGATGCAGACCGGTGACGGCAAAATCGACGTCGGCGCCTGGACAACGATCTGGTTGGCCGAGGCAAAGGTCACGACGGCGAACTGGACGCCGAACTTCACCTCGGCGTCGGCGACGTTGTCGGGCAGGTTGACGCCCGTGATCGTCACCTGGACCCCGCCAAGCCCGAAGAGCGGCTGGACGTCGGTGATGACGGGCTGCGCGACCAGGTAGGTGAACGAGCTGCCTTCGACCGAGGACCCGGTGTTGAGGTTCGTGATCTCGATCTCGCCGGTGATGTCGCTGCAGCCCTGGGCGATCGGGGCGCTCGGCACCACGACGACCTCGGTCGCCGAGACGGACTGGACCACCGCGGCCACGCCGGCCAGCGAGACCGCGATCGGGGCCTGGAAGCCGCGACCGAAGATGATCATCGGCGAGAAGGGTCCGCCGAGCGGCTGGATGTTGTTGCTGACGCCGGTGATGATCATGGTCTCGGTGTAGTTGAAGGTCACACCGTTGGAGACCTGACCGCTGGCGATGTTGCGCACCGTGACCTCGACGGGCGTCGGATCTCCGACCTGCAGCGGCGAGAGGACGACGACCTGGTTGAAGGAGACGGAGATGACGGTCGCCTCGAGCGTGCCGAAGAAGACCTGGACGCCGCCCGCGGTCGAGAAGCCGGATCCGACGATCGTCACCCGGGTGCCGCCCTCGCTCGTGCCCGAGGCCGGCAGGAGCGACGCGATGAAGGGCGTGCCGGAGTCCTGCGTCCCGTACGAGAAGCAGGCCGGCAGCGAAAGCACGTCCGGCTGCGCCTGGTTGGTACCGAGCGACAGGGTGATCTGCGCCTGCAGCCCCGGCGAGGCGAACTCGGGAAAGCCCGGCGTCAGGACGACGATCTGGTTCTCGGAGACCGACTGCACGATGCCGTCCTTCGTCACGCCGTTGACGGTGAACTGCGCGCGCGTCGTGGCCGGGCTGCCGAAGAAGCGCCCGCCGGTCAGCGTCAGCACGGTCCCGCCCTCCTTGGGTCCGAAGCTCGGGCTGCAGCTCGACACGAAGGGCAGCGTGTTGCTGCTGGACTGAAAGACGATCGTGAGGTTCGCCGCGCCGGTTTGACCCCCGGACCGTCGCGGTCGCCCGGACCTTGGCCTGCCCGGACCCGGGTCCGCAGAGCGCCGTGACGGCGACTCCGTCCTGCGTGACGACCGAGATCAGCGGAAGCCCGTTCTGACCGAACGTGCCGAAATCGGTCGTGAAGTTGACGCTGGTTCCGTCCGCCACGGTGGTCCCGTTGAGGGTCACCGTCGCCTGGATGAGCGTGCACGTCCCCGCCTCCGGATTGGCGTTGCTCGTGACGAGCAGGATCTGGAGGGCCGACCCTCCTCCTCCGCCGCCGCCGCCGGGGGGATTCGGTCGGGGGGCCGTCGGCGCGTCCGCCGCACACGCGTGCAGCCAGACGACAGCCGCGGCGAGAGTCAGAACGTTGGCTATGCGGCGCATGAACCCCCCTTACCTGGCCGAGCCCGCGGTCAGCCCGGCCGCGGAGTACGTGAAGATCAGGATTCCGCTCGCGGTCTGGCTTTCAACTCGCTTGCCCGACACGGTGCGTGCCGTAGAAAGTCAGATTGAACGCCATGTCGATTTCATTCCGGCCCGTCTCCCGGTCGATTCCGCCGTTGAACGGAAGCAGCTGGTCCATCGGCGGCTGCTGGAGCGCCGCGGCGTACATGATCGGGAAGTTTTCGAGCGTGGCCTCGCCGCCGGACGGGACCAGGACGCCGGCGCCGAACTCCTGCGGCGGCGGAACCGCCGTGCCCCCGTCCGTCCGGGTGAACGTCACCACGTACCTGTTGATCTGAGTGTCGGCGAACCCCTGGGGGTCCGACGCGTCCGGGTCTTTCAGCTCGGAGTTCAGGTTGATCGTCTCGACCTGGATGGGCGCGACGTTCGCGATGTTGATGAACGCCGGCTGCTCCTCGAGGTCCACCGTGATGAACACGGGCGCCTCGGTCGAGCCTTCCGGGTTCGTACACCCGGCGGTGAACGCGAGGGCGGCGGCGATGAGAGCCAGCGGAATGAATTTTATCGTCTTCATGGGCGTCTCCCTTAGGACCTGAGAATTCGGGGAGTGATGAATATGAGGAGCTCGTCGTGCTTCTCGGTCCTCGTCTTGTTGCGGAACAGGTTGCCGAGGACCGGGATCTTCCAGAGCCCCGGGATCATGTTGTTCTGGTCCTGATCGTTGATCTGGAAGATGCCGCCGATGACCGTCGTGCCGCCGTCCTTGACGAGGACCTGTCCGCGGTACTCACGGATCGTCAGCGGAACGTTCTGGCCGAGCGCGAGGTTGAGGGCCACCGCCGGCTCGCGCTTCGTCACGTTCACCGTCAGCAGAATCGTGCCCTCCGCCGTGATCTGCGGAGTGACGTCGAGCTTCAGGGTCGCGTCCACGTAGATGACCGTCGTGGTGTTGTTGACGGTCGTCTGAACGGGGATCTGGACGCCCGACTGGATCAGCGCGGCCGTGTTCGTCAACGACGTCACCTTCGGCGACGAGATGATCTTCAGGAGGCCCTGGTTCTCGGCGGCCGTCAGGGCGATGTCCAGGTTGAAGGTGTTCAGGATGTTGCCGAGGACGAGCGAGGCGACCGTCGGGCCGTTTCCGAGGCCGACGTCGATGCCGCCCAGGACCGTGTTCGGGAAGATCAGGTTCGTCGTATTGCCGCTCTCGACGTCGGCCTTGCCGCGGACGCTCCAGTTGATGCCGAGGCTGCGGCCGAGGCTCTTCGTGGTCTCGACGATCCGCGACTCGATGACGACCTGGGGCGTGGCGGTGTCGAGGTTGTCGATGAGCTGGAGCACCGCCGGCAGGTAGGTCGGGATCTCACGGATGATGAGGGTATTCGTCCGCGCGTCGACGACGATCGCGCCGCGCTTGGACATGACGCTCTGCAGCGTCGGCACGATCTCGGTCGCCTTGGCGTAGGAAAGCTTCTTGATGACCGTCCGGGTGGGCTCCGCGGCCTGCCGGGCCTCGGCCAGACGCGCGCGGTCGGACTCCTCCGCCTGGAGCTTGGCGGTCGTCGCGATCCGCATGATGTTGTTCTCGAGCACGTACCCGAGACTGTTCTGCTTGAGGATCAGGTCGAGGGCCTGGTCCCACGGCACGTCTTCCAGCTGGACCGTCACGGTGCCCCGGACCTCGGGGTCGATGACGATGTTCAGTCCGGTCAGCTGCGAGATCGTCCGGAAGACGTCCTTGATGTCGGCGTCCTTCAGGTCGAGCGAGATCGGCTCGCCCGTGAACTGGGACTGGGCCTCGGAGATCGTCCGGGAGCGGTACTGGTTGTTGGCCGGAGCGGTCTGCTCCTGGTCGAGGGCGGCGGCGGCGGCCTCGAAGAGAGCCTCGCCGCGGTTCGATTTCGTCGAGGTCCGGGCCGGCCGCGCCGCCGGGACCGGGGCGGGCCGGGCCGCGGGCGGGGGCGCCACCTGGGTCACGGCCGGTCTCGACCGGAGGCGCCGCCACAGGGGCCGCCGGAGCCGCCGGCGCGGGAGCGGGGGCCGGCGCGGCCGCGACGGTCTCGACCCTGGCCGGAGCCGGAGCCGGAGCGGACGGGGCCGGAGCGGCCTCGGCGACGGCCGGTGCCGGCGCGATCGCGGGGGCGGCGGGCTTCTCTTCGGGAATCGCCTCGGCCCGAGCGGGGGCCGCAGCGACTTCTGTTTCTGCGGGCGCCGGCGCGGGCTCCACGATCGGCTCCGCCGCGGCGGCGATCGTCGTCGTCGAGGCCGCAGGCGAGGTCTCGGGCGCCGGGGCGGCCGCCGTCTCCTCCGTCGCCGGAGCCGACGCGGGCACGGCCTCGGCCGCCGAGACTCCGTCGCCGACGAGGACGGCCAGCGTCTCGCCGTTCGGAGCGAGGGCGTAGGCCACGGGACGCGCGAGATCGACGACGACGCGCGTGATCATTTCAGGCGAGGTCTGGAACTGGGACACGCGGACGCGGGAGACGACGTCTCCCTTCACGGAGATGGCCCGGTGGCGCACCTCGTTCTTCACGCCGGGCAGGTCGATGACCAGGCGCGGCGGGTTCGCGAGGACGAAGTCCTTCGGCGAGAACCAGCCGTCGCCGAGCAGGGCGATCGAGACCAGGCCGTCCCGCGATTCCGCGGTGACGCTCTCGAGGACATGCGCCGTCTCTCCGCGAGCCGCGACGGGCACGGCCGCCGTGGCCACCGGAGACGGGCTTCTCCGTCAGCGGCGTGCTCGAGACGGCCGCGACCGCGGGGGCTTCCGCCGGAGCCTCGACAGCCGGAGTCTCTTCCGCGGAAGCCATCGCCGAGGCCGGACCGCTGAACGCGATCGCGAGCCCCTGGCCGACCGAGCGGACATCGGGCTTGGACTCGGGTTGATGCGCGATCGAGAGCCGCGTGATGCGGCGGCCGAGCTCGTCGAGCTCTTCGAACTTGATGGACTCGACCAGACCGCCGGACGTGGAGGGCGCGTGGAAGCCGGGAGCCACGGCCGCGTCCCGCAGGTCGACGATGAGCAGATCCGGCCGCGGCTCGTAGGAGGTGTAGAGCAGCGGAGCGCTGGACGAGAGAACGACGCGGGCGCCGTCGGAGTCTTCGTTGACGGCCGCCTGGGTGATCGTCGCCGTTGCGGCCGGGGAGGCCGAGACCGCCGGACGCCGGTTCGGGCGCCGCCGACACCGTGGGGGCCTGTTTCGGCCGCCGACTGCGTCTTGGTGCCCCCGGAAGAGCAGCCCACGGCCGCTGCCCAGGACAGCGCGAGCGCCGTGGCCGTCGCGGTTGCTCTGAATGCCATTCGCATCATTCCTCCCGTCGCGCGGAAAAGCTTCCCGTGGAGTTTCGAAGTCACTGCTTGACCGTCGCGTTGAGCTGCTTGGTCACTTCCCGAAACGGCTTCACGCTCTGCGGATCGTTGAGGTTCTGCCGGAAGGACACCTCATTGGGCCCCACGCGGATGACCTCGCCGTCGTAGAGCAGGTCGCCGGCTCGAATCAGATAGCTCTTGTTGTCCGTGGCCCGGATCTGGGCGACGTAGCCCGACTTGGTCTTCCAGATCCCGTGGACGACGAGGTCGTCGATCGCGATTCCGGCGATTCCAGGAGGCCGCTGCGGACCGCCGCGGCTCTGCTCGCGCACGAGGAGCGAGCGGAACGGATCACGCCGGCCCGCGGGATCGTAGGTGTAGGAACGGCCGGCCATGGCCGACTCGTCCTGCTCGATGAGGCTCTGCCCGGGCGATTCGGGCACGGGCGCGATCACGGCCGACGGCGTGGGGCCGGCGGCCGGCGCGGCCGGTGCGGCAGCGGGCGTCTGCGCGAAGAGGCCAGCGGCGCCGAGGGCCAGAAGCGCCGCGGCGAGAAGCGCCCGCTTCATTCGACACCTCCGCCTTCGGCCCGGGACTTGAGCGTCTGCGCGTTCGCGCCGGCCTTGCCGACCGGCGGCGTCTGGCCCGCCGCAGCCGCGGTGGCCTGTGCTCCCGGCTCCTCACCCGTGTAGATGAAGGTCTTCGCGACGAAGTTGGCGCCGATGGACTTGCCGGGGACGTTGTCGAGCGTGGTGATCTTCATGTCCTCGACGTTGACGATTCGGGAGAAGCGGCTCATCCGATCGAAGAAGAGGGCGAGGTTGTGGTACGTGCCCTGGATCTGGATGTCGATCGGCCACTCGGCGTAGAAGTCCTTCTGGATGAACTCCCCGGGGGTGAACTTGAGCAGCGTGAAGTCCCCCTGGCGCGTCAACGTCTCGATCCGCTTGATGAGCTCTTCGGTGTTGCGCTTGGAGGGCAGGATCTGGAGGAGCTTGGCGAGCTCGAGCTCGAGCCGTTTGACCTCTTCGCGGAACTGGGCGAGCTTTCGCTCGGCCGCCCGGCCCTTGGCGATCTCCTGCTTGAGACCCTCGAGCTCGACCTTCTTGGCCGCGATCTCGGCCTGCTTGGGCTTGAAGACGAACCAGTGGACGGCGCCCGCCAGCAGGGCGGCGATGAAGACGCCGATCCCGAGGGCGTAGTACCACGGGCGGTCTTCGACGGTGATGCCAAATAGGGCCATCGGCTATGCCCCCGGCTTCGGCGCAGCGCCGGTCTTCGCGGCCCCGGGCTGTCCCGCCGCCGGCCGGCCGTACGTGAACGTGACCGCCATTTCCCAGGCATAGATGCCCTGCGGGCCGGCTTCGCGTCCGAGGTTCTTGAAGACCGGCTCCGCGAAATAGGGGCTCTTCTTGAGGTTCTCGAGATAGGTCGCCACCGCGTTGGGCGAGAGGGTGCGCCCCTTCATCGTGAGCTGGTCGCCCTGCATCGTCATGTCGGTCAGCCACACGAGGTCGGGCAGCGCCTTGGAGATCTCGTCCATCAGGCGGACGGGGCCCTTCTGATTGGTCTTGAGGCTGTTGATGAGCGAGATCTTCTCTTCGAGGCTCCGCTTCTTGTCCTCGTAGCCCTTGACCTCGTCGATGATGGATTTCAGCCGCGCGACCTCTTCCTTGGCCTGGCCGATCTCCGCGTCCAGCTTGCGGTTGCGGCTGTGGAGGACGAGGAACATCGTCCCGATGTAGATCAGGCCGAGGGCCAGCCCGCCGATCAGCAGGAGGTTGTTGAGCTTCGCTCCCGTCGGAAGGGCAGGCCCCTTCTTCTTGGCGGCCGCCGCCCTGGCCTCGGTGAGGAGGTTGATTCTGATCAAGCCGCTTCGTCCCCGACGTGCCGGATCGCGAGCCCGACGGCGACGGCCAGGCTGGGGGCGTTGTCCGTCAGCCACTCCCCGGAAACCGAAACGCCCGCGATGTCGATCTGGCGGAACGGGTTCAGGATCTCCACCGGGATGTTGAACCGCTCCTTGAGCTGGGAGTCGAGGTTCACGACCCGCGAAGACCCCCCCGAAATGAAGAGCTGGTCGATCCTCTCCGTGGAGGTCGTCGCGAGGAAGAAGTCGAAGGTCTTCTGGAGCTCCTGAGCCAGGTCGTCGGAAACCGACCGGAGGATGGGCAGGATGTCCTGGATCGACTGCTCCCCGGTTTTCTCCCCCTTCTTGAGGGATTCGGCGAGGTCGAAGGACAGCGAGAGCTGCTTCTGGATCGCATCGGTGTACTGGTTCCCGCCGAACGAGATGTCGCGCCAGAAGATCGTGTTCGCGCCCGACAGGATGTTGACGTTGGTCACCGAGGCGCCGATGTTGACGAGGGCCACGACGCGGCCCGCCTCGACGGGGTAGTTCGCCTCGTAGGCGTTCTGGAGGGCGAAGGCGTCGACGTCGACGAGCACCGGAGTCTTCCCCGCCTGGGTGATGACGCTCGTGTAGTCGCCGATCTTGTCCTTCTTGACCGCCACCAGCAGGACGTCCATCGTTTCGCCGCCGCCCGACTCGAGGACGACGTAGTCCAGGTTGACGTCGTTGATGTCGAAGGGGACGTACTGCTCGGCCTCCCAGCGGATCGACTCGGCGAGCTCCTCCGGGGACATGGCCGGGAGCGAGATCTTCTTGATGATCACGGAGTGCCCGGAGAGGGAGGTCCCGAAGTCGGGGTTCCGGACATTGAGGGACGACACGATCCGGTTGACCGTATCGACCACCAGGGAGGAGTCCATGATGGCGCCGTCGACGATGGCCTCGGGGGAGAGGGACTCGAGGCCGGTCTTCACCAGACGGTAGCCTCCCCCCTTCGAGTCCTTGAGTTCGACGAGTTTGATCGCCGAGGACCCGATATCCAGCCCCACGAGGTTCTTGGACTTCTTAAACAGCACGCTTCGCCTTACCGAAAAAAGAAAGACGTTTACGGGCTTTGACTTGGACTTATTCGGCTGGTTTGCGAGAATAGCAAAAGGTTATTCCGTGGTCAAGGGATCGAAAGCACCGAAGATGCGAAACAGCAACGACTTAAGCCGAATGGACAGGTCCTCGCCGAAGGCCAGCTGTTCTTTCTTGCGTCGCGCGCCGGACCGTTGTAGGCTTCGCGGGTTTTTTCGGCCGCCCCGCTCAAACGAGGAGACCCATGGCTCAGCACTGTCACTTCTGCGGAAAGACACCCATGTCCGGGCACCGCGTCAGCCACGCCCACAACCTGACGAACCGGAAGTGGCACATCAACCTCAAGAGCGTGCGCACGGTCGTCGGCGGCGTTTCCCGGCGGGCTTCCGCCTGCACCCGCTGCATCCGCTCGGGGAAGGTCTCGAAGCCGGTGGCGCGGAAGAAGCCCGCCGCCTCAGCTCCCCGTCGGCGACCAGGGTCGAGGCGCTTCTTCGAGTCCCGGGAGTCCTTCGCTCCCGCTCAGGATGACGCGCGACGGCTACGCGTCGCGCGTCAGCTCTTCTCGCCCGCCTTCGCCACGTTGTACTTGCGGACGACGTCCCGGACGCCCGGGATGGCGCGAATCCTTCCCACGATTTTCTCGAGCTGCTTCAGATCCGAGGTCTCGAGCGAGACCGTGACGAAGGCGTCCTTCGTCTCTTCGACGCGCGCCTCGATCCGGCGGATGTTCGAGCCCTCGCCCGCGATCGCCTGGGTCACGTCGGCGAGCAGACCGGGCCGGTCCTCGGTCGAGACCTCGAGCTCGATGGCGTAGGACGCCCGCTTCTCCCCCGCCCAGGCCACGTCGATCTGACGCTCCGGATCGTAGAGGAGGTTGCGGACGTTGGGGCAGCTCTGGGAGTGCACCGAGACGCCCCGCCCTCGCGTGATGTAGCCGATGATCTTTTCGCCCGGCACGGGATTGCAGCACTTGGCGAGGGTGGCGAGCAGATCGTTGTGGCCCACGACGACGATGTCGGGAACGCCGAAGGGCAAAATCCGGCGAACGACACGGGAGACGGCCGACTCCTTCTTCTCGGACTCCGGCCGCGCGAGCTCCTCGGCCGGCACGAACCGCTCGAGGGCGTTTCGGGGCGCGAGCTTCCCGTAGCCGATCGCAGCGAAGAGGTCTGCCGGCTTCGAAAAACCCCAGTGCGAGAGCTCCCGGGCGAGGCTTCCGTCGCCGTCCAGCTTTTTCAGCGTGCGCTTGAACTTCTTGAGCTCCCGCTCGAGCAGCCGGCGCCCCAGCTCCACGGCCTGCCGCTTCTCCTCCTCGTGGATGAAGTGCCGGATCTTGTGGCGCGCGCGGCTGGTGACGACCGAGGAGAGCCAGTCGCGTGACGGAGTCTGGCCGGGCGCCGTCAGGATCTCGACGATGTCCCCGCTCTGGAGCGGCGTCCGCAGGGGAACGAGCTTCCCGTTGACCCGCGCGCCGACGCAGCGGTGCCCGACGTCGGTGTGGACGCGGTACGCGAAGTCGATCGGCGTCGCGCCGCGCGGAAAGGCGAAGACCTCTCCCTTGGGCGTGAACGTGTAGACCTCGTCCGGGTACAGGTCGACCTTGAGCGAGGTGAGGAACTGGCGCGGGTCGGAGACTTCGCTCTGCCAGTCGGCGAGCTGGCGGAGCCACTGGAAGCGGGCGTCGTCCGCGTGCGGGCCGAGCCGGCCCTCCTTGTATTTCCAGTGGGCCGCGATGCCGCGCTCGGCGATCAGGTCCATCTCCCGCGTCCGGATCTGGATCTCGAAGGGCTGGCCCGTCTCGCCGATCACCGTCGTGTGGAGGGACTGGTAGAAGTTGGGCTTGGGCATCGCGACGTAGTCCTTGATCCGGCCCGGGACCGGCCGCCAGAGCTGGTGGACCATTCCGAGCGTGGCGTAGCAGTCCCGCGTCTCGGGAACGACCACCCGGAAGGCCAGGATGTCGTAGAGCTGCGCGACCTCGACCCCGTTGCGCTTCATCTTCAGCCAGATGGAGTAGTAGCGCTTCATCCGGCCCGAGACCTCGGCCGGGATCGCGGCGTCCGAGAGGCGCGCCTCGATGCGCCGCCGGATGTCCCCGATCATCGCCTCGGAGACCTTCATCCGGCGGGCCACTTCCCGGGAGAGGCGCTCGTGGGCCTCCGGCTCGAGATAGAGGAAGGCCAGGTCCTCGAGCTCGCCCTTCACGCTTCCCATGCCGAGGCGGTGGGCGATCGGGGCGTAGATGTCGAGCGTCTCCCGCGCGATCTCCCGCCGCTTCGACTCGGGGAGAAAGCCGAGGGTCCGCATGTTGTGAAGGCGGTCCGCGAGCTTGACGAGGACGATGCGGAGGTCCGAGATCATCGCCAGGAGCATCTTGCGGAAGGTCTCCGCCTGCTCCTCTTCCCGGGAGACGTAGGAGAACTTGCCGATCTTGGTCAGGCCGTCGACGAGCTCGGCGACCTCGTCGCCGAACTGCTGGGCGATGGCCTGCTTGGTCGTGAGCGTGTCCTCGAGGACGTCGTGGAGGAGCCCGACGACGATCGAGACGTCGTCGGCCTTGAGGTCGGCCAGGATCGAGGCGACGTTCAGAGGGTGGACGAGGTAGGGCTCGCCCGAACGGCGGACCTGGCCCTTGTGCTCGAGGCCCGAGAACACGTAGGCCCGCCGCAGGAGCTCCTGGTCCGAGTTGGGGTTGTAGGCCTCGACCTTTTCGAGGATTTCCTCGAAGTGGATCACCCTTTAAGGGTACACCGCGGCTCGAGGAGAGGTTGAGAGTCGAAGTGTTGAGCGTGGAGTCAGGCGGTCGAGCGCTCCCATCAACGCTGAACGCTCAACTCTCAACTTCCGTACCGCCCCTTCTGCTTCTTCTTGCCCTGCGGGGCGACCGGCTGCGCCGGCGGGGGCTCGACCTTCGCCGGAGCGGGAACCACGGCGAGCTTGCGGCGCTTCTTCCAGTCGTTCCAGATGACGACGATGGCCGCGGCGACGTAGACCGAGGAGTACGTCCCGATGATGATCCCGATGATGAGGGTCAGGGCGAACGTGTTCAGAACCTCCCCGCCGAGGAAGAAGAGCGCGATGACGACGAGCATCGTCGCGCCGGAGGTGAGAATCGTCCGGGACAGCGTCTGGTTGATCGATCGGTTGATGACGACCTCGAGCGGCTCCTTCTTGGGCGTCTTGAGGTTCTCGCGGACGCGGTCGTAGACGACGACCGTGTCGTTGACCGAGTAACCCACGAGCGTCAGGAGCGCGGCGACGACGACGAGGTTGAACTCGCGGCCGAGCAGCGCGAGGATTCCGATGGTGATGAGCGTGTCGTGGATGAGCGCCACGATCGCGCCGACGCCGAAGGGGATCGATCGGAAGCGGAACGCGATGTAGGCGAGCATGCCGATCGTCGACCAGATGATCGCCTGGATGGCCTTCTTCTGGAGGTCGGCGCCGACCTGCGGCCCGACGTTCTCGGCCGACAGGAGCACGAACGGCCCGGTCACGGTGTTGGCCTTGATCCACGCCTTGACGGCATCCGAGATGCCCTGGACCGAATCGACGTCCGCGGGCGAGCGGAAGAGCCCGAGCTCCGAGCGCCGCGCGATGACCTTCTCCGCGGCCTGCGTGTAGTAGTCGGCGGGATTCACGTCGGGCTTGCCGGCCACCTGGTCCGGATCGGCCGCCGCGAGGCGGGCCCCGAGCGTGGCCCGGCCCTCGGTGTTGATGTCGATCTTGTTCGGGTCGGTCTCGGCCTGCAGCCCCTCGCGGAGCACCTTGAGCACGTCGCCGGTAACGTCGCGCCCCTCGGTGGCCTGCTGCTGCACGCGGATCAGGACGGAGTTCTTCTCCGCCTCCTCGTACCGCTGGATGCCGATCTCACCGAGGCCGGCCCCATCGAGGGTCCGCCGCATCTTGTCGATGTCGGGGCGCTCGGCGAGCCGGATGGCGATCGCCGTTCCGCCCGAGAAGTCGATCCCGAACTTCAGCCCCTTCTGGACGAAGACGGTGAAGACGCCCACCGCGATGAGCGCCCACGAGGCGAGGATCGCCCACCACTTGTACTTGAGGAAATCGATGTTGGTCTGACGAAAAAACTCCATGACGTCTCGGCTTTCTAGATCGACACCGTGTCGATGTGCTGGCGGCGCCCGTATTCGAGCTCGAAGATCGTGTGGGACACGAAAACCGCCGTGAACATGGAGATGAGCAGTCCGATGATGAGCGTGACCGCAAAGCCCTTGACGGGGCCGGTCCCGAATTGCAGCAGGAACAACGCCGAGATGATCGTGGTCGCGTGGGTGTCGACGATCGTCGCGAAGGCCTTCGAGAAGCCGTTCTCGATGGCCGCCTTGGGCGCCCGGCCGGAGCGCAGCTCTTCGCGGATGCGTTCGAAGACGAGGACGTTCGAGTCGACCGCCATACCGATCGTGAGGATGAACCCGGCGATCCCCGGCAGAGTGAGCGTGGCCTCGAACAGGGCCATGGCCGCGGCGAGGAACAGCGCGTTCAGGATGAGCGCGAAGATCGCGTTCCAGCCGGCCCGGCGGTAGTAGAGAGCGATCGCGATGAAGACGAGGATCGCGCCGACGATGGAGGCCGTGATCCCCTTCTTGATCGAGTCGAGGCCGAGCGACGGGCCGACGGTCCGCTCCTCGAGGTAGGTCAGCCCGGCCGGCAGCGCGCCGGCGCGCAGGACGAGCGCCAGGTCGTTGGCCTCTTCAGCCGTGAAGGATCCCTCGATGACGCCCTGCTCGGTGATCCGGTCCTTGATGTTGGGCGCAGACTGCACCCGGTTGTCGAGGATGATCGCGAGCTGCTTTCCGATGTTGGCGCCGGTGGCCGTGCCGAATTTCTGCGACCCGGCGGCCGTCAGGAAGAAGGACACCGAGTGCGAGCCGAACTGTCCCTGCGAGGGGCGCGCGTTCTTGAGGTCGCGGCCCGTGATGACGGCCTGCCGCTTCACCGCGTAGAACGTGCGCTCGCGCGTGCCCGCGACCGTCTTCGCCTCGACGATCTTGTGCTGGTCTCCCGAGAACTGCGCCTTCAGCGCCTCCTCGGTCGAGGGGCCCGATTCGACCAGCGAGAGCTCCAGGAACGCGGTGTTCTTGATCAGATCCTTGACCCGCTTGGGATCGTCGATCCCCGGGAGCTGGACGAGGATCCGGTCCTTGCCCTGGCGGGCGATCAGCGGCTCGGACACGCCGAACTCGTCGATCCGGTTGCGGATCGTCTCGACGGCCTGAGCGACGGCGTTGTCCTCGATCACGCGGCGGGAGGCATCCTTCAGGGCGAAGGTCCACTTGCCGCCGCCCGTCGAGTACGTCCAGTCGGGCAGGAATCGCTTGGCGACGTCTTCGAGCCTGGCCTGATCCGTCTGCGGCGTGACGGCGACGGCGAAGGAGACGTCCGTCGGGAGCTCCAGCGGGCCGAGCCCGGCGTCCTTGGCTTCGCGCTCCAGCGTCTCGGCCGCGTCGTCGCGCTCGGCCTTCACCGCGTCGGCCGTGTTCACCTGCAGGACGAGGTGGATGCCTCCCCGCAGGTCGAGGCCGAGCTTGATCGCCTTCTTGAGGGCGTCGCGGAGCGTCGGCCCGCCCGGGCCGGTCCACTCCTTCTTCGCGTGCTGGTATCCCGTGAAAACGTAGCCGGCAACCGCGCCCACGATCACGAGGACGATCAGCAGGACGCGCCAGCGAAGCTTCTTACCCAAGTCTCCTCCGGTTCCGGAAAAAAAGAACGGCGCAGTGTACAGGAGAAGCCGTCTGTTTTCATCGGCGCTCGAGGTGGTCTGAGCGGCCGCTCGACGCGGCCGAAGAGAGAGGGAACGTCGCCAGCCGCACCCTCTCCCTTCTAAGTGGCTGTAGTACCTGAAGTTACTTCCGGTTCGGCACCACCGGCGAGGCCGGCGATCGCGGCGCGCGTCACCTTGATCTTCGTGTTGTCGGCGACCTGCAGGATCACGAAGCCTCGCTCGTCGTCCATCGCCGTGATCCGGCCGTAGATTCCGCCGCCGGTGATGACTTCGTCGCCCTTCTTGAGCTTCGAGAGCATCTCCTGGGTCTTCTTCTGCTTCTTGCGCATCGGTGCGATGAGGAGGAAGTAGAAGATGACGAAGATGAAGATCATCGGGAGGAACTGCACGAGCCCTCCCGCCGCGCCGCCCGGAGTCGGGGCCGGAGCCCCCTGAAGCAGTGAGGTCAGCATAGCCGGCGCATCATATCAACCGGGGCTCACTCGAGCGCGAACTCGAAGGTGCTGACGACGCGGATCTTCTTCTGGACCGTGCTCGTCGGCGAGAAGGCGCCGGACTCGTCGTTGCCGTCGGTCCCGAAGATCTGGATCTGCCCCTGGTTGGCCGAGCGGATGCTGCCGACCCGGGCGCCGGAATCGGCCGCGAACTGCTGGGCCATTTCCCGGGCGTTCTTGGTGGCCTCGGCGAGCAGCTGCGGACGGAGGTCGTTGAACGCCGACACGACGAAACGCGGGTTGGCCGGACCGCCGCCGCCCTCCCCGCCGTCCAGCACGACCCCCGACTTGAGGAGCTGGTCGGTCGAGCCCAGCGAGGACCGAACGAGGTCGACCTTCGGCGTGGTGACCACCAGCGACGAGGTCAGGATGTAACGCAGCGGGTCGCCGGCCTGCGGCTGACCGTACTCCCGCGCGAGCTTGTCGATGGTCCGGATCGGCGCCCGCTCGATCTCCGAATCCTCGAAGCCCTGCTTCTTCAGAAACGCGAGCGCCGCTTCGCGGTCGGCGGCGATCTTGGCCTCCGCGTCCTTGATGTCCGCGCTCGCGCGCCGCAGATTCAGCGTCCAGATCGCCCGGTCGGACTTGACCTCCTTCTCGACGAGGCCCTTGACCGTCACGGTGCGGACGGCCGAGCGCAGACGCTCGGTCCCCCGGCCGATGAAGAAGCCCGCGACCGCGAGCCCGACGAGCGCGCAGAGTCCGATGACGGCCGCACCCAGGAGGCTTCCGTTTCTCCCGTTCGTGTTCAATGCTCCTCCTACTTCGGTTTCGAGAACGGAAAAGGCGTCGTCCGGGCCGGCATGGCCTTCTTTGCGGCCTCGGCCCGGTCCCAGAACCGCAGGAAGTTCTCGCCGAGAACCCCCCGGACGACGTCCTCCGAGTGGCCCCGGCGCAGGAGCTCCTCGGTCAGCTTCGGAAGCTTCGAGACGTCCTCGAGCCCCGCCGGCGGGTCGTCGATCCCGTCGAAGTCGGAGCCGAGGCCGACCGACTGCGAACCGCCGATCTTCATGACCCGCTCGATGTGGTCCGCGACCTTCGGCCAGTCGGCGTCGGGATACTTGGCCTTCGCCTTGAAGAGCTTGCGAACCTCGGCCTCGGCGGTTTTCGGGTCGTCCTTGAACTTCTCGCGGATCGCCGCGACCTCGGGCTGCAGCGCCGCGCGTGCCGCCAGGTAGGCGTCGACCGACTTCTGATCCAGAAAGAGCGTCGAGAAGTTGACCATGACGACGCCGCCTTTCGCGGCCACGGCCTTGATCTGCTCGTCGGTCATGTTGCGCGGGATGTTCGAGAGAGCCCGGCACGAGGAGTGCGAGGCGAAGACCGGCGCCTTCGAAACGTCGAGGACGTCGGCCATCGTCTCCTCCGACACGTGCGAGACGTCCACGAGCATGCCCAGCCGGTTCATCTCGAGGACGACCTCGCGGCCGAAGTCCGTCAGTCCGCCGTGCACGGCGTAGGTCTTCGGGTCGAAGCCCAGGCGGAAGAAGTTGCCCGAGGAGTCCGCCCAGTTGTTCGTGTTGGTGTGGGTCAGCGTCATGTAGCGCACGCCCAGCCGGTAGAAAGAGGAGATCGCGCCGAGCGAATCCTCGATGGCGTGGCCGCCTTCGATGCCGATCAGGATCGCGATTTTGCCGTCCTTCTTGGCCTGCCGGATGCCCGCGACGGAATCGCTGAAGACCAGATCCTTCGGGTGCTTCTCGACGATCCGGTGGATGAGGTCGATGGATTCCATCGCCTTCTTCGCCGACCCTCCGGCCGTCGCGTAGTCCGCGCTGACGTACGCCGCCAGAAACGGCGCGGTGACTCCGCCTTCGCGCCAGCGCGGGATGTCGATGTGGCCGGTCGTGTTGCGGACTCCCAGATCCTTCCAGCGCGTCTCGAGCTCCTCCGGAACGTCCTCGTGCGTGTCGACGACGATCGCGCTCTTGTGAAGACGCATCGCGCGCTCGTGCAGCGTTTCGGCGCCGACGATCCCGGCGGCCCACAGCAGGGCGAGAACGGCGACCGGCTTTTTCATGCGCGGCAGGCTATAACACCGGCATGCGAACGCCACCCCGCTTCCAGCCGCTGGCCTTCGAGCGCCTGCCGGAGGACGAGATGACCCGCCGCTCCACGAAATTCCTCGAGCGCATCGCGGCCCGGCGCACCGTCCGCGACTTCTCGCCCGAGCCCGTGCCGTTTTCGCTGATCGAGAACGCGGTGCGCTGCGCGTCCCTCGCGCCGTCCGGAGCCAACCGGCAGCCCTGGCGTTTCGTCGTCGTCTCCGACCCCGCCGCCAAACGCGCGATTCGCGAGGCGGCCGAGGCCGAAGAGAAGGAGAGCTACGAGCGGCGCATGCCGGAGGAGTGGCTCGAGGCCCTCGCCCCTCTCGGCACCGACTGGCACAAGCCGTTCCTCGAGACCGCGCCCCACCTGATCGCCGTTTTTCGCATGGACTGGGAGCCCGTCGCGCCCCCGGGAGCCATCGACGACGGCACCCTCATCAAGCGCAAGAACTACTACGTGGCGGAGTCGGTCGGCATCGCCTGCGGATTCCTTCTCGCGGCGCTCCACCTCTCGGGCCTCGCCACGCTCACGCACACGCCGTCGCCCATGGGCTTCCTGAACGCGATCCTGGGACGGCCCGCGCACGAGAAGCCGTACCTGCTCGTGCCGGTGGGCTATCCCGCGGAAGGGGCGCAGGTGCCCGTCATCGAGAAGAAGGCGCTGGCCGAGGTCCTGATCCGCGTGGGCGCCTGATCGTCACTGCCGAGCGATCGCCGCGCGGCCTCCCCGCAGGACGTACTTCTGGACCTTGCCCGTCGCCGTCTTGGGCAGCTCGTCGACGAACGTCACGCCCTTGGGGGTCTTGAACCCTGCAAGGCGCTCGCGCGCGAATTTGTGGAGTTCCTCTTCGGTGACGCCGGCGCCGGCGCGGCGGACGACGAAGGCGTGCGGGGCCTCGCCCCACTTTTCGTGGGGCAGACCGACGACCGCGGCCTCCTGGACGGCGGGGTGGCGGAGCAGGACGCCTTCGACTTCGACCGACGAGACGTTCTCTCCCCCGCTGATGATGACGTCCTTGAAGCGGTCGCGGATCTCAATGTAGCCGTCGGAGTGGACGACGGCCGCGTCGCCGCTGTGGAACCAGCCTGCGCGCATGGCCTTCGCCGTGGCCTCCGGGTCCCGGTAGTAGCCCTCCATGACGACGTTGCCCCGCGCCACGATCTCGCCGAGCGTCTTCCCGTCGTGGGGAACCTCGTTGCCCTCCTCGTCCACGACGCGCACCTCGCCGGAGGTGGCGAGCTCGACGCCCTGCCGCGCCTTCACGTCCGCGCGGCCGGAGGCGTCGAGCGCTCCGTGCTCCGGACGGGGCTCGCAGATCGTGATGAATGGAGACGTCTCGGTCAGGCCGTAGGCCTGCAGGATCGTCCAGCCGAGCTCGCCCTCGACGCGCTCGATCGTCGCGGGCGCGGGAGGCGCTCCCGCCGTCACCACGCGCACGCCCTTTCGAGCGCCGCGCCGGATCTCCTCCGGGGCGTTCGCGATGCCGATCAGGACGGTCGGGGCCGCGCAGAGCATCGTGACCCGTTCGCGGTTGACGAGATCGAAGACGGCGGCCGGCTCGACTTTCGGCAGGCAGATGTGCGTCGCCCCCGCCGCCGTCACGGTCCAGACGAACGTCCATCCGTTGGCGTGGAACATGGGCAGCGTCCAGAGGTACCGATCCTCGCAGCTCATGGGATTGTGGATGAGCGTGCCCACGACATTCATCCAGGCGTTGCGGTGCGTGATCATGACGCCCTTGGGGCGCGCGGTCGTTCCGCTCGTGTAGTTGATGGAAATGAGGTCGCGCTCGGAGAGCGGCGGCGGCGGCCGGTCGAAGGACGGCGGGGACGCGGCCAGCTCGCCCTCGTAGTCCAGCCAGCCCGGCCTCGGACCGTCGAATGCCACGAGGTTCTCGAGCGCCGGGGCCTTCGCGCGGATCGCCTCGACGCGCTCGACGCCGGCGTCGTACGCGCAGACGACGCGGGCGCCGCTGTGCTCCAGGATGTAACCGATGTCGTCCGCCGTCAGGCGGTAGTTGATGGGAACCATCACGGCCCCGATCTGGGGCACCGCGTAGAACGCCTCGAGCTGGGCGCGCGAGTTCGAGGCGAGAGTGGCGACGCGGTCGCCCGGTCCGACGCCCAGACGCCGCAGGAGGGAGGAGAAGCGGTCGCAGCGCTCGAAGAACTCGCCGTAAGTGAAGCGGCGGGTCCCGTCCACCACCGCCTCGCGCCCGGCATGCAGCCGCCGTGTCCGCCGGGCGAACTCGAGGGGCGTGAGAGGAATCTCCAGGGGCGACCTCCGGAAAACGGCTCGATGTTATCTCCGGAGCGGCCCTCAGGCTCCTTCGGGAAGCTTTTCTTCGAGCGGGGCGACGAGCGCGTCGAGGCTCCGTCCCGCGATGGCTTCGCGGATCTCGCGCATCCACTCCAGATAGAAGTAGACGTTGTGCATCGAGAGAAGCATCGGCGCCGAGAAGTCCTTGAGCACGAAGAGATTCCGGAGATAGGCGCGGCTGTGTCGCCGGCAGACCGGGCAGCCACAGTCCGGGTCGAGCGGCGAGAGGTCCTCCTTGAAGCGCTCGTGCTTGATCGCGACCTCCCCGCGACTCGTGTACGCGTGGCCCATCCGGCCGTTCCGCGTCGGGAGGACGCAGTCGAAGAGATCGATCCCTGCGCGCACCGAAGCCAGGAGGTCGGCGGGCGTCCCGACTCCCATGAGGTAGCGGGGCCGGTCTTCGGGCAGAAGCGCCGCCGTCCGCGCGGTGACCTCGCGGATGGCCTCTTTCGACTCGCCGACGGCCACCCCGCCGACCGCGTAGCCCGGAAAGTCGAGCGCGCCGAGGTCCTGCGCGGACCGCCGCCGGAGGTCCTCGTGCGTCCCGCCCTGCACGATGCCGAAGAGAAGGCCCGGCCCCGAGTAGGCCCGCCGGCAGCGCTCCGCCCAGGCGAGCGTCCGGCGGCAGGCTTCCTCGATCTCCGCGCGCTCGGCGGGAAACGCGGGGCAGACGTCCAGCGCCATCGCCACGTCGACGCCGAAGACGGACTGCAGCTCCATCGCCCGCTCCGGCGTCAGGAAGTGCTTGGTGCCGTCCTCGGGCGAGCGGAACTCCACCCCTTCTTCCGTGATCCGCCGCCGCGAGGCGAGGCTCATCACCTGGAAGCCGCCCGAGTCGGTGAGGAGGGCCCGCGGCCAGCCCATGAAGGCGTGGAGGCCGCCGGCCTTCTCGATCGTCGCCAGACCCGGTCTCGCCATGAGGTGGTACGTGTTGGCCAGGACGACGCGGCAGTCCCACGCCTCGAGCCAGTCGAAGGCGACGCCCTTGACGGCGCCTCGCGTGCCGACCGGCATGAAGCAGGGCGTTTCGATCTCCGCGTGGGCCGTCCGCAGCCGGCCCCGTCGTGCCGAGGAGTCCGGGTCGCGCGCGAGCAGCTCAAACAAACGGATCTAGAAGCGGAGGCGCACCGTCGCCGAGCCGCCCAGCGCCTCGCGGTCCGGGTTCTCGAAGTTGAAGCCGCCGGTCGGGCCCCAGACCACCGCGGCGTCGATCGAGATGAGCGGAATCCCGAAGCCGACCCCGAGCGTGTAGGCCCACGTCGGGTCGGACGCCTTGAAGTCATAGGCCGCGCCGCCGCGGAACGAGAAGAGCGGGATGTTGAATTCGGCGCCGAGCGAGAGCTGCTGGCTCTGGACCCCCGGCGCGAGCGTGTCGCTCGCGATCAGGTCGCCGTCCGCCGCGAGCGTCAGAAAGGAGAGCGCATGGACCGAGGCGCCCGCGCGCAACTGTCGCGGCAGAGGAACCGATCCGGGACTCCCGGGCACGTCGGCCACTTCGAAGCTCGGGCTGCGAGAGCGACGTCCCGACGATCCCGAGGCGCAGGATCCCGAGGTTCGCGCGCGCCCCGAGATCGAACGTCACGTCGGTCGAAGTCACGGCGTTCTGATCGAAGGCGTCCTGGATGAGGTCGCCGAGGTCACCGGCCTGGCAGGCCTCGTCGAGGAGCGCGGCAGCTCCCGAAGTACGTGACGCCCGAAACGAATCGAAAGGCGCCGCCGACCTCGAGGGTCCCGGAGAGCAGCCCCAGGCCGTACGCCACCCGCGCCTCCCGGGCGTTGAGTCCGGCGAGAAAGAGGCCCGTCTCGTTGAAGGCGAGGCCATTGTCGGGCCCGCCGCCCGGGACGATGTGGACGAGGTCGATGACCGGGTAGATGCCCGCATAGGGAATCGTGCCGATGGACAGGGCGAACCCCTTCCAGGTGGCGATGAGGCCCGCGGATCCCGAGAAGATGACGCTCGTGCCCGGGCGGGCGAGGTTCGCCACGTCGGCCAGGAAGACGGGGATGAGCTCCGGCTGCTCGCCGTCGAGAATCTCGTCGAAGGGCAGGCCGGCGAGATCGACGACGGTGCCCACCAGATTGTTCCGGTTCTGAGCGACGCCCCCGGCGAAGAGGGCGAAGGACACGCCCTTCTGACTCGCCAGCGCCGCCGGATTCACCCAGGCCGCGGTGGCGTCGTCGACGGCGGCCACCGTCGCGCCGCCCATGCCCGTGGAGCGGGCGCCGACCCATGGAAACTGCGCCTGGGCCGAGAGCGACGATGGCGAAGAGGAGGGCGGCGAGACCGAGAAAACGGAGGAAGGAGGCTCGGTTCCGCATCGGCGGCGGATCTTAGCATCCGGATGTGTTGACCCTTGAAAACACGCGTGCTAGGTTTGGCCGCCTTTCGAGGGGTAAATGCCCGATCTCGGTAAAAAGTACGAGTGTTTCAACTGCCACACGAAGTTCTACAACCTCGGCAAGCCCGAGGCGCTTTGTCCCAAGTGCGGAGCCAACCAGAAGAACGCGAAATCCGACGACGCGCCGGCCCCGGCGCCCCGCCCGCCGCGTCGCTCGATGCTTCTGGAGACGATCCCCGACGAGAACCCTCCGGAGTTTGGTGAGGAGAGCGGTCCCGCGGAGCCCGAGGAGAGCGACCTCGACGACGACGAGCTCGAGGAAGGCGAAGAGGCCGCCGAGGCCGAAGAAGAGGAAGACGAGGTCTACTGAGCGGGCCGCTCCCGCGAGACTCGCGTTTCTTGGACTCGGTTCCAACCTCGGCGACCGGCGGGCCCACATCGAGCGGGCGCTCGCCGAGATTTCCCGCGTCGCTCCGATCCTGGCGACGTCCTCGTTCTACCGCACGGACCCCGTCGGCTTCGAGAAGCAGCCCGCCTTCTGGAACGCGGTCGCGGCCATCGCGTGGAAGGGCGGACCGGCGCGCCTGCTCGCGCTGGCCAAGCGCGTGGAGCGGATCGTCGGCCGTTCGCCGAGCTTTCGGAACGGGCCGCGCGAGATCGACGTCGACCTTCTCGACCTCGGAGGTCTCCGGCGGACGCGGAGCAACCCGATTCTTCCCCACCCGCGGCTCTCGGAACGGCGGTTCGTGCTCGCGCCCCTGGCCGAGCTCGCGCCGGGCTGGCGGCATCCGGCGACGGGCGAGTCCGCCGCGGAGCTCCTGCGCGCTCTTCCCCGGCGGCCGGGGGCTACGCGCCTTTCTTCCAGGCCGCGAGGTTCGCTCGAGCCGCGTCCTGGACGGTGAGGTCCTCGATGAGGTGCAGCGGCGAGGGAGACTCCGAGACCACCGCCTCCTCGAGGGTCACGGCCTCCGCCTTCTCCGCCGGGTCGCCTTTCGCGAGCGCTTCCGCGAGGTAGTGCTGGTTGGCGATGTTGCGCGGATCGACCTGCACGGCGAGGCGGAGCGACCGGAGCGCCTTCCTCGCGCGAGACCCACGAAGTGATGAACGGGATCCACGGGGCCTCGTCGTGCAGACGGCCGAGAATGCGATATCCCCCGCCTTCCTCGAACTTCGGATCCAGGGCGATGACCGTGAGGGCGTACTCCCGGACCTTGTCCGCGGCGCCGGTCTTGGCGGCCTCGACCTTGCCCACGGAGAGCGCCCACTGTCCCCACGAGGCCGCGGCCCAGAAGTAGGTCGGCGCCGCGTCGGACCGATCCGCCAGCTTGCCCGCGAGCAGGTCCGGGGTGAGATCGAGGAGACCCTTGATCCCCTTCTCTTCGAGGCTGCGGTTGAGGATGCCGATCGCGTCCTCCGACACCCGGCGGGCCTTCACGAACACGGCCTTGCGCGCGTCGGGATCGAGGCCGCAGTACACGCCCTTGAAATAGAGGGCCCTCGCGAGCTTCCAGCGCGCCTCGACGAGATCCGGGGCCTCGGTCGCGCGGTCGTAGAAGGAGATCGCCTGGTTGATCGGGCCGACGCTCGCCTTCACCCCGACTCGCCCGTCCTGCCGCCGCATGTACATCCGGTCGCCCTCGCTCACGAGCGGGTTCGGCAGAGTGGAGCTCGGGAAGAGCGTGCGGTCCGAGCGAACGGGCCCCGTGCTCGTCTGCGCGGCGGCCGGGCCCGATGCGAAAAAGACGACGAGCGCGGGGGCGGCGGCCACGAGCCGGAGCGAGCGCATCGCCGACCAGTCTACCCGATGCGCGGGTTTAGACTCCGCCCCGGAGGAGCGCCATGAACGAGCCCAAAGTCCGTCCCGGTGAAGTTCACGATCGACGAGGCGACCGCGCAGGGACAGTACGTCAACTTCGCGAACATCCTGCACAACCCGACCGAGTTCGTCTTCGACTTCGGCCGCGTCGTCCCGGGGCGCCCCGACGTCAAGGTCCTGAGTCGCGTGCTCACGACTCCCTTTCACGCCAAGCAGCTGCTCCGCGCCCTCCAGGAGAACGTGTCGATCTACGAGCGCGCCTATGGAGAGATCCGCAGCGACTTTGGAGTGGCGGTGCCGGTGCCGAGCGATACCAAGACGAACTAGGTCACGTCACGTCAACGGAACGGAGACCGTGATCCAGCTCTCAACTTCGACTTCCCGGATCACTCCCCCGCCCAGCACCAGATCCCCGTCGTAGAAGACGCACGACTGGCCCGGCGTCACGGCCCGGACCGGCGAATCGAAGTCGACTCGCGCGGTCGAGCCGTCCCCCGGCGTGACGGTCGCGGGCACCTCGGCGGCGCGGTGTCGGATACGGACGCCGGCGCGGAACGGCCCCGGAGGCACGGCGGCCGAGAGGCGCACGTCGCCGATGACGGCGCTGCGGCTCTCGAGCGCCGCCTCGGGCCCCACGACGACGCGATTCTTCGCGGCGTCGACCTCGAGGACGTACAGGCGCTCGGTCGCGGCGACGCCGATGCCGCGCCGCTGGCCGATCGTGTAGCGGAAGTGACCCGCGTGGCCGCCCAGCCGGGTCCCGGCGGCGTCCACGAGCACGCCGGACTCCGGGGCCGCGCCGAATCCGAGACCCGCGGCGTTGCGCGCGACGAACTCCCCGGCCCGCGTCCCCGGAGGGACGAAGCAGATCTCCTGGCTCTCCTCCTTGTCGGCGTTGGGCAGGCGCGCGGCCCTCGCCCGGGCGCGCACCTCCGGCTTCGTGAGCTCCCCGACCGGGAACCGCGCGCCCGAGAGTTGCTCCTCGGAGAGGTCGTACAGAAAGTAGGACTGGTCCTTGGCCGCGTCGCGCCCCTTGCGGAGGACGGCCCGGCCGCTGGCCGCGTCGCGGCCGGCACGCGCGTAGTGCCCCGTCGCGACGGCCTCGCAGCCCATCGCGCGCGCGCGGTCCCAGAGCGTCGCGAACTTGACCTTCGTGTTGCACGCCGAGCACGGGATCGGTGTCTCACCCGCCAGGTAGGCTCCGACGAACGGGCGCACCACGTCGCGCCGGAACTCCTCCTCCAGGTTCAGGACGTAGTGGCGGATCCCGATCGCCCACGCGGCCCGCCGGGCGTCTCCGAGATCATCGAGCGTGCAGCAGCGCCCGGAGCGGCCGGTCTCGGCCGAGTGGTCCCAGAGCTGCATCGAGAGGCCGACGACCTCGTGGCCCTCCTCCCGGAGGAGCAGAGCGGCGACCGAGGAATCGACGCCTCCCGACATGGCGACCGCGATGCGCATGGGGAAAAGGTATCAGCTATCAGCTCTCAGCTGTCAGCTCGGCGGGACGGCGCTTCCTGGGAGAGGAGACTCAAGCGACTTCCCCTCTCATTTTCACGGTCCGCGAAGCGGACCGCTAGAGGTCCGAGCCGTTCCGCCTGCTCATTTCGGCGAGCCGTCGCCGCGGCAGCGGACGGCGCTCCGAGGTCCAGAGTCGACGTTCTACGCCGGGGTGACGATCAGCATGATCGTCGAGCCGCCGATCGTGAACTCGTCCTGGTTTTCGAGGGGCGCCTCCGTCACGGCGCTCTCGTCCACGAAGGTGCCGTTGGTGGAGTTCAGATCCAGGACGAAGACGTTCTCCCCGCTCACCTCGATCGCCGCATGCTGCCGCGAGATCTCGGGGTCGTCGAGGGCGAAGTCCACCTCTTCGCGTCCGATCACGACGCGCGGCTTGTCGATGGCGAACATCTTTCCGGCGTCGGGCCCGGCGATCACGGCGAGCGAGAGCTTCTGGTCCTCGGGCAGCTTCGGGGCGCGGGGAGCCCGCGGATGCTCGGCAGGCGCCGGGCGCGCGCCGGAGGAGTCGCTCCGCTCGCGCCGCATTCTCGTTTCGCCCTCGGCGATCGGCGGCCGGACCGGGGGTCCGGCCTCGTACGCGCGCGTGTTGAACACTTCGAAGATCGCCTGGCACTTGGAGCACCGCAGTTTCTTGGAGGGCTTGCCGGCGAAGCGGTCCTCGTCGTAGTGATATTTCGCGTGGCAACGATCGCATTCGACGATCACGCGCGCCCCCGTCCGGCGGCCTCGGCCGGCCGGCCTGACGCCGCGGAGCGCCGGATGTCGTCCACCGCGGTCCGGCACGATCTCGACGGCGCGTCCGATCTCCGCTCCGCCCGTGCCGCGTCCCAGCGAGAACCGCACGACGCTCCGGGCCTGCTCCCGCGAGAGCCCGAGCGAGAGAAGGGCGGGCGAAGGCGCGAGCGTGCCGCTCGAGCAGGCGCTCCCGACGGAGACGGCGACGCCTTCGAGATCGAGCCGGATGAGCAGCGCCTCGCCGGAAACTCCCTCGAAGAGGATCGCGGACGTGTTCGGAAGTCTCGGCGCCTCCGGATCCGACCACGCGCGCGCCCTCGACCCCCTCGAGGATCCCCCGCTCGAGGCGGTCCCGCAGCGCGGCGATGCCGGGAGCCTCGGGCTCCGCTCGCCGCGCCGCCAGTCGCGCCGCGACGCCGAACCCCGCGATCGCCATCGTGTTCTCGGTTCCGGCCCGCCGGCGCCGTTCCTGACCGCCGCCGGGAGTGTGGGGCGAAAGCGCGACGCCCTTTCTCACGTAGAGCGCCCCGGCGCCCTTGGGACCGTGGAACTTGTGGGCCGAAAGCGAGAGCAGGTCGACGCCCCAGGCCTCGACGTCGATCCGAAGGCGGCCCGCCGCCTGGACCGCGTCGGTGTGGAAGAGAGCGCCGCGCCGGCGGATCTCGCCCGAGAGCCGGGCGATCGGGTAGAGCCCGCCGTACTCGTTGTTGGCGGCCATGATCGACACGAGCACGGTCCCGGCCCCCACGGCGGCGAGCACCCGGTCCGGATCCAGGGCGCCCGAGGGCTCCGGGTCGACCGTCACGACCTCGAAGGCCCCCGATTCGGTCGCGGCGAGCCGCGCGGCCATCTCCCGAACCGAGGGGTGCTCGGCACCGGAAACGACGACGCGCCCTCTCCGGCCGGCGGTCGCGCCAAGAATCGCCAAAGCATTCGACTCCGTGCCGCCCGAGGTCAGGACGATCTCCTCGGGACGAGCCTCGATCAGCCGGGCGACCTCGTCGCGGGCCTCCTCGACGACGCGGCGCGCCTTTTGTCCTTCGGCGTGGACGGAAGAGGGGTTTCCGTAGACACCCGCGGCGGCGTCCATGGCGCCGCGGACCTCGGGATCGACCGGCGTCGTGGCGTTGTGGTCGAGGTAGATCATCGCTTCAGAATCTCGGATTCCTTCAAATTATCCCTCCGGAAACCCTTCTCCGAAAAACTTTTCTGAAGGAATAGCCGTACCGCGATCGGGAGTTAAGATCGACATCCGATGAAGGCGCGAACCGTGACGCTCTTCGTCGTCGCGGCGCTTCTGGCGACCTGTGAAGTAGCCGTGGCGCGAGCCATCCCGAAGCTCTCGGCGAAGGATCGCGCGGCCAAGACCGCGGCTCTCCCGGCGGACGACAGGAAGTGGCTCGAGGAGTACGTCGCGCCCATCATCCTGCGAAGACGAGCGGGACCTCTTCCTCCAGCTCACCGAGCCGCACCAGCGGGAGATCTTCCGCGAGGAGTTCTGGCAGCGCCGGGAGCAGGCCGGCCTTCCCGAACCGCTGGGCCCGGGCTACCGCAACCGCTACGCCCAGTTCCGCGAGGCCGCGGCGACGCGAGTTCGACGGGCTGACGAGCGACCCCGGGCCGGGTCGTGGTCCTCCACGGAATCCCGATGATCCAGGAGTTCCGCGACTGCAACGAGGTCTTCCGCTCGGTCGAGGTCTGGACCTATCCGAACCAGAGCCGCGGCGCGGGCACCAACAAGGAGCTCCAGTTCCTCTTCTACCGGCCGTCCTTCGGCGCGCCGCGCAAGCTCTGGTATCCGGCGATTCCGGACCGCGAGACTCCTCGCCCCGTCCTCCTGCCTGGCAGCGCGACGCAGGCCTGCCGCCCGGCGGGCGCCCAGGGCGGGCGGCCGGCGGGACTTCTGCCCGAAAAACGCCGTCCCGCAGACCTGCGATGCGGCCTGCGCCGTCGTCGCGCATGATCGAGCGCATCCGGGCCCGCGGCGTGGCCGACATCGCGCTGGCCATGTCGACGCCGCCGCCGGTCTCGACCGAGGGCCTCGACAAGCTCGCCGAGACGTTTCGCGACGCTTCCGAGCGAGGGCGCGAAGCCGCTGACGGTCCAGAGCCCCGGCGGGGACGCCCCCGCCGGCGACGCGGTCGTCCCGAGCGCCCCCTCGGCCAAGGTCAGCCTCCGGAACGGAGGTGGCGGCGAGCACCTCCCGGCCGGCTCCCGCGAAGCGCGAGCTCTCCAAGAAGGAGATGAAGGCGCTGGCCGAGGCGCTGCCGCAGAAGTACCGGGACTTTCTGAACCTGACCGAGCTCATCATCACCGACGACGAACGGGAAGTCTTCCTCCAGATCAAGGAGGACTACCAGCGCGACAAGTTCATCGAGAACTTCTGGAAACGGCGGTCGATCGATTCCATGGGGATTCGCACCGACTACCGCGCGGTCTACACCCGCCGCGTCCAGCTGGCGATCGAGCAGTTCCGGGACCTGCACAACGACCGCGCGAAGGTCTTCGTCCTGCAGGGACCGCCCGACGCGGTGGTGCCGATCGACTGCCAGGACATCTACGTGCCGCTGCAGATCTGGTTCTACGAACGGATGGAGGTCCTCAAGACCAAGCTCTACCTGATCTTCTACCAGCCCTACGGCACGGGACCCTGGAAGATGTGGCTCCCGATCGACGGCCGCGGCGTGATTCTCGTCGGCGTCGGCTCCTCGTCGGGCATGGCCATGGGCGCCCGGCCGGTGGACATCACGCGCTGCTTCGAGTGGCGCACGGTGGAGCAGGCCCTCCAGTACTCGTCGGTCGCTCTGGGCGTCGGGCGCCTTCTCCCTCGAGGCTTCGAGCAAGCTCCTGGCGCCGCCCAAGGTCGAGACCGAGGGCGTCGAGCAGATCCTCTCGATGACGACCGATCTCCACGTGGACTCGGTCGCGCTCGGCGTGCAGAAGCTCGTCCGTTTCCCCGAGGTCCGGGCCAACAAGATCGGCATGGACCTCTCGCTGCTCGTGCCGAAGGCGGAGCTGAAGGCCCGGGCGCTGGGCGAAGAGACCTTCTACAACGTGGACGTCATCGGCGAAGTCGTCAAGGACGAACGGCTGATCGACAATTTCAAGTATCGCTTCGACATTCCGACCGCCGAGATCGGCGGGGAAAAGATCCCGCTCACGGTGCGCCGGTATCTCTACCCCGGCGACTACAAGCTCATCCTCAAGATCTCCGACGGCAACCAGAACGCCGAGGGGCGCATCTCCGAGGGCCTGACCGTGCCGGAACAGCCGGACGCGCCGCCTCCCCAGATCGCCGCCGCCCGCGCGGACGGCAAGGCGGCGATCGGCCAGATCAGGGACGTCGGCCTGCTGCCGTCGGCGATCTCGCTTCTGCCGATCGCCAAGGAGATCGTCACCGGCCTCCAGCGTTTCGAGACGAAGACGGCCGAGAACGTCAAGACGGTCGACTTCTACCTCAACGGCTCGAAGATCATGACCCGGACGAAGGCGCCCTACGATGCCGACCTGAACCTCGGGCCGCTGCCCCGCAAGCAGACGGTCCGCGTCGTGGCGTTCGGGCCGACCGGACGCTCGGTCGGCGAGGACGAGTACGTCGTCAACGAGGGCCGCGAAGCCTTCAAGATCCGGATCCTGACGCCCGACAAGGGCTCCCGCGTCACGGGGCCGACCCGGGTCCTCGCCGCCGTGGTCGTTCCGGAGGGCAAGCTCCTCGAGAAGCTCGAGTTCTATTCCAACGACGACCGTGTCGCAACGCTCTACCAGGCGCCCTACGAGCAGATGGTCACCATCAAGGATTCGAAGTCCCTCTCCTACGTGCGCGTCGTCGGGACGCTCGACGACGGAGCCGTCTCCGAGGACCTGCGCTACGTCAACGCGCCGGACTTCGTCTCGGAGGTCACGGTCGACGCCGTCGAGCTCTACACGACCGTCACCGAGAAGGGAAAGCCGGTCAACCATCTCCAGGCCTCCAACTTCAAGGTCTTCGAGGACGGCGTCGATCCAGAAGATCCAGGGCTTCGAGTACGTCAAGAACCTGCCCATCTCGGTCGGTCTCCTGATCGACACCTCGGCCTCGATGCTCGATTCGCTCCACGACGCCGAGCAGGCCGCGTTGAAGTTCCTCGATTACTCGATCGCCCAGAAGGACCGGGCCTTCGTCGTGTCCTTCGACAACGAGCCCTACCTCCTCTCCAAGCTGACGGGACGCAAGGACAAGCTCGTCCGCTCGCTCTCGGGCCTGCGCGCCGAGGGCTCCACGGCCCTCTACGACGCCGTCATCTACGGCCTCTACCAGTTCACCGGCGTCAAGGGAAAGAAGGCCCTGGTGGTCCTCTCCGACGGCAAGGACACGGCCTCCAAGTTCGACTACGACACGCTGCTCGAGTACGTCCGCAAGTCGGGCATCTCCATCTACGGGATCGGCCTGAAGATCCCGGCCACCGACCTGAAGGTCAAGTCCGACCTCAACAGGATCGCGTAGGTCACCGGCGGGCAGACCTTCTACATCGATTCGGCCAAGAACCTCGAGGGCGTGTACCGGCAGATCAACGACGACCTCCGCGCCCAGTACCTGCTGACCTACTACTCGACCAACAACGAGAAGCGCGACCAGTGGCGCAAGGTCGAGGTCAAGGTCGAGCCCACCAACCTCCAGGCGAGGACGATCAGCGGGTACTACCCGTAGGCGCTCGGGGTCAGAACGTCCACGTCAGACCGAGCGTCGCGACGAAACCCGCAGCGTCGTCACCGAACCCCGCCCCGGCGAGCGCGGCCAGGAGGAACCGATCCGCCGATTCCGTACTGCGCTCCGACCAGGGCGCGGCCCGATGCGGGCGGGGCGTTCGCGCCGTTTCGTACGCGGCCCCAGGCTTCGGTCAGGATCGTCCAGGACTCGGTCGCGGAATACCGCACCGCCTGCCCCAGAAACCACGCGTCGTCGGACGAGGTGTCCGCAGCGAGGGCGTGCGCGACATAGCCGACGTTCCAGTCGAAACACGTGTGTCCCCAGCACCGCGTGGCGATGAGGAATCCGCCGACGTCGGTGTCGCCGGTGCCCAGGCGGCGGCTTTCGGAGGCCGAGGGGAACTTGACGTCCATACGGCCGGTCAGCTGGAGGCCTCCGTCGGAACAGAAGAGCTTCCACTTGGTACCGAGCAAGAGGTCGAAAGGACCGCTCGCGGTGTCCGGAACGGGCTCGTCAAACTGCTCCCTCAGATAGCCGAAGGTCAGGCTCACCTCGCCCCGGGACGTCAGACCGAGGGCCGGGTTCACCGGGACGAGGCTCGACTGCCGGTCGGATGCGTGATCGAAATACCACACCAGATTGAGTTGGAGGTGGCCGCGCTCGACGGTGTCCGCGTCATCCACGATGAGCGGGCTGACCGCAAGGGCGCCCGAGGGCGCCAGCAGCAGAAGGACGAAGACGCGGCGGATCAGTCGGAAATTCCTGTAGCCTGCGGCGGAAACGGGATCTCTTTGCAGAATACAGGAAGGCCGTGAACCGTCTCATCCTCGCCTCGGCATCGCCCCGCCGCGCCGAGATCCTGCGCTCGCTCGGCATCCCCTTCGCCACCCACCCCGTGAGCCTCGACGAGAGCCCGCTCCCCGGCGAGACGGCGGAGGCCGCGGCGGCGAGGCTCGCGGCCGAGAAAGCCGCTCTCGCGGCGAGGGAGCGGCCGGAGTCCTGGGTCCTCGCGGCCGACACTCTCGTGTTTCTCGACGGCGCGATCCTCGGCAAGCCTCGCGACGACGCGGACGCGGCGTCGATGCTGCGCCGCCTCGCGGGGCGGGAGCACGGGGTCGTCACCGCAGTGCATCTGCGCCGCGGGGAGACGCCCTCGCGGGGGATCGCCGAGGTCAGCCGCGTTCGCTTCGGGCCCCTCGACGAGACCGAGATCGCCTGGTACGTCTCGACCGGCGAGCCCCGCGACAAGGCCGGCGCCTACGGCGTGCAGGGACTCGGCGCCCGGTTCATCGAAGAGATCCACGGCTCTTTCACGAATGTGATGGGCCTGCCGGCGCGCTCGGTCTACCGGCTCCTCAGAGCCTCCCCAGATCCCGCTCTCGCGCTTCTCGCTCTCGCTTCCGGTTGAGCTTCATCTCGTACATGCGGGCGTCCGCCTCGGCCAGCGTCTTCGGGAACTCGGCCTTCGGCCGGTGGGTGGCCCATCCCACCGAAAGCGTCGGCTGAAGCTGTTCGGCGCCCGGGATGTGCGGCAGCCGGCGCGCCATCTCCTCGGCCTTCTGGGCCGCCGAGGCCTCGTCGGAATGCGAGAGCAGGATGAGAAACTCGTCGCCCCCCCACCGGAACACCAGGTCCGACTCGCGGAGACACGCCGTCAGATAGTTCGCCACGAACTGGAGCACCTCGTCGCCGACCTGGTGCCCCCGCACGTCGTTGATCTCCTTGAAACGATCGACGTCGATGAGAAGGACCGAGAGCGCCGTCCCGTGGCGGCGGGACCGGGCGAGCTCCCGCCGGATGACGTCGTTGAAGTAGTGCCGGTTATAGAGGCCCGTGAGCCGGTCGCGGATGCCCATCTCCTTGGCCTGGGAGTCCGACTCGACGAGCTTCTGCATCTCCTCCTTCAGCTGCACCTGGCTCGCCTCGAAGAGCAGGATGATGATGCCGACGCCGATCGTCATCTCGAGGAACATCTCGAGGAAGTAGGCGTACTGGAGCGTTTCCGGCATCAACGAGATGTCCTGGTAGCGAAGGTAGGCGAAGCCGAGGATCGCCCGCTCGGCCCCCCAGAGCAGGAAGGAGGCCGAGAGGATGGCCGCGGCCGCCGGGCGAGCCCGGCGTCATGGCGAAGGCGAACGCGGTCACCACGTAGGCCCCGGCTCGCAGAAACGAGATCGGGGCGGCCCAGCCCACGGCCGGTTCGAGCGGGAACGAGGACAGCCACCAGGCCACCGCCAGGATCGGCACCGCCCAGAGCATCTCGGCGGGCCGCGACACCGGCCGCGCCTGGCGGGACCGCCAGACCCCGCGCAGGAGGAAGAACACGTGGGCCAGGAGCGCCAGGACCAGCGCGAGGAGGGCCGGGCGGCTCGGCTCGACCAGGGGGGCCTTCGTCAGGCCCGAGAGGACCAGGCCGACCAGGAAGAAGCCCCAGGATGCGATCCAGTCGAGGAACGCGGGGCGCCGGAACTTGCGATACAAGAGCAGGAACACCACGAACAGGAGGACGGTGCCTGCCGCCTGGACGACGAGTGAGAAGAGGTAAGTTTCCATCGGACTTTGTGCAAGCCAGTGTAACGCGGCACGGGACGAATCGCATCGGCGGGAAGGACAGGCGGGCCGACCGTTCCCCCGCCGCCGCCGTCGCGGTCGTCGCCGCATCGGACCGCGAAGCGAAGGCCGCCGCGTCCGCGCTCCGCGAGCGGATTCCGGACTCCCCGATCGCGCCCGCGTCGCTCGCCGCCTACCTCGCGAGTCCGGGCGCGCCCTCGCGCGTGATCCTCTGCGCGACGCGGGCGAGCGCGGCCGCCGGACTCGCTTTTCTCGGCCGGGCCGCCGTGCGCCTCCTATGGCCGGCGCCGCCGGCCGACATCGACGCCGCCATCGGCGGCCTCCGCGAACCGGCCTCCCGAACGCTCCGGCGTTCGCGCGCGGCGCCCCGGCCGTCCGCGGGCCGCGCTCCTTCTCGAGGGCCCCGTGGACCAGGCTCGCGCGCGCGCCGCCCTCGCGGCGGTCGCCGAGGCCGGACCGCACGACTGGGTCGTCGAGAGCGCTCGCCACGTCCGGCTCCGCGAGCGCGGCCTCGCGGCCCTCGCCCGGGCGGGAATCCGCTGGTCCGCGCTGGAGCCCGCCGAGCTCCTGGCCGTCTACGCGGCGCGCCCCGTCGCCCGCGCGCTTCGGGGGCGGCCGTGGCTTCCCCGCGGCACGCCCGTGTGGATCATGCCGGGCCGGGATCCTCGATGAGGCGATAGGCCTCGGCGCGCGGCGCGGCTCCGGGGCCTTCTGGCATGGGCGTTCGGGCGCCGCATGCGCCGAATCGGCTTACTTTTCGTCTTCGCCGAGGTCCCGAAGAAGCTCCTCGACGGTCTCGGGCCTGAGCGGCTGCCTCGCCCGATAGTCTCCGTGGGCGACCTCGAGGGCGGCCTCCGCCCCGGCGGCGAGCGCCGCCCGTCCCTCGCGCCCGGGACGGAAGCGGATGTAGTGGACGGCCGAGATCCGATCCTCGCGGCTCTGCCCCGCCGCGAAGAGCGCGGGATACGCCGTGCCGCCGACGAGGAGCCGGAGATGCCCGGTTTCGTCCAGGCCCACGAATCCGTCGAGGACGGGCTGGACGCGCGCGGGATCCGTGACCTCGATGAAGAGCGTCGCCGCAACCTCTCCCGGCCCCGGCAGGAGCTCGTTGTACGTCTCGAGCTCGTGGAGGACCTTGTCGGGCTGGACGATGCGCTCGACGCGCAGCATCTCCTGGATCTGGAAGCGGACCGTGTCCCGATTCTCGAAGACGAGCGTCATCAGGGGCCCGAGGGCCGCACGCCGCCGGCTCTTCATCGCGATGATCCGTCCGCGAAACGCGGTCCGCTCGAGCTCGTACTCGTGCAGGTTGGAGAGGTCGGCGGGCGTGAGGGGGTTCATGGGATCGTTGAGCGTTCGAGCGTTGAGTGTTGAGCGGAGAGGATCGTCCATGCCGTAGAGCTGGAGACTGGATCGACCGATGGCCCCACGCTCAACTCTCAACTCTCAACCCTCAAGTCCGTACGCCTCGGCCACGATCTGGATCGGGTGCTTCGGTGTCTTCCCGGTCCCCTGGCGGATCTGGATGCCGGCGAGGGGACAATCCGTGGCGACGCGGTCGGGCCGCTCGGCTTCCACGACGTCGAAAACGGGCTTTCCGATCTTCATCGACAACGGGAAGTACTCCGTCTTCATGCTCCAGGTCCCGTCGTGGCCGGTGCACTTTTCGACCGTCACGACCTCGCTGCCGGGTATGAGCTGAAGGAGATCCCGCGACTTGAAGCCGATGTCCTGGACCTTCAGGTGGCAGGGCAGCTGGTAGACGATCTTGCCCGGCGAGCGCTGGAAGTCCCTCGAGAGCCGGCCCGCGGCGTGCCGGCGCATCAGGTATTCGCACAAATCGAGCGTCCCGTCGGCGACCTCGCGGGCCTCTTCCTCGGGCCCGAGGACCGGATACTCCTTCTTGAGGGTCAGGCTGCAGGTCGGCCCCGGAGTGACGATCGTGTAACCGGCCCGGACGAACGGCAGGAGGGTCGTGACGTTGGCCCGCCGGCATTCCTTCGCCGAATCGAGGTCCCCGTTTTCGAGAAACGGCATCCCGCAGCAGCGCTGCGCGGGCACGGCGACCTCGCAGCCGTTTTTCTCGAGCACCGCGACGGCCGCCCGCGCGACGTCCGGGGAGGAACCGTCGACGGCGCAGGTCACGAAGAGCGCGACACGCTCACGCCCGGCGACGGCTGGATAAGAAGCGGGCTGCGTGGCGCCGCCGCGGGCATCCCACCATTCGAGAAACGTCTCGCTCGACCAGGTGGGCAGCAGACGGTCCCGGTGGACGCCGAGCGTCTTCTCCATGACGACCCGGGCCAGGCGGCTGTCGTGCAGGGCGTTGACGATCGGAGCGGCGAAGGTGGCGATCCGGCCGACCGCGTCGGCGGAGGCGAGCACGCGATCCCGCAGGGGCGGCTTGCCGGCCTCGGCGACGCGGCTCGCCCGGTCGCGCATGACGAGCCGCGGCACGTCGACATCCCAGCGGTGCGGCGGGTAATAGGGGCAGTGCGGGATGCAGAGCTTGCACTCGTAGCAGAGGTCCGAGAACTCCCCGAGATCCCGGACCGGGAGCTTCTCGACGTGTCCGTCCACCTCCGGCCGGTCGAAGGCTCGGAACAGGACGTCGAAGGAGGGGCAGAGGTTGTAGCAGCGGCGACACGTGTGGCAGATGTCCGCCACGCGTCGAAGCTCCAGATCGACGGCGGCCCGGTCGAAGAAGTCGTGGGCGGAGGGATCGAACGTCAACCCCGCCTCCCGGGCCGCCTGGGGATTCTCACGCGTCAGATCCGGCCGAGGGTGTCGAGGCCCTTCTGGAACCGGCCGGCGTGGGACTTCTCCGCGCGCGCCAGCGTCTCGAACCACTCCGCGATTTCCGTGAACCCCTCCTCGCGGGCCGTTTTCGCGAACCCGGGATACATCTGGGTGTACTCGTAGGTCTCGCCTTCCACGGCAGACTTCAGGTTCAGGTCCGTGCCGCCGAGCGCGAAGCCCGTCACCGGATCACCGACTTCCTTGATGAAGTCGAGATGCCCGAAGGCATGGCCGGTCTCGGCCTCGGCCGTGTCGCGGAAGAGCCCGCCGACGTCGGGATAGCCCTCGATGTCGGCGCGGCGGGCGAAGTACATGTATCGCCGGTTCGCCAGGGACTCCGCGGCGAAAGCGTGCTTCAGATTCTCGTGCGTCTTCGTGTTGGCGAGCTTGGGCATTCCATCCTCCTGCGGCTTAGATGCTGCGCCGGCAGCTTCGAGCACAGTCCGGCGGGCAGCCTTCACCGTCCGTACGCAGCCCTATTATTGCCGGCGGGGGCGGTGCCCTGTTCGAGCGCCGGGGGCCGCTCCGGTTACAATCGCCGGGCTTGTCGACGACGACCCCGCCAACTCCCGCCGAGAGGGATTTTCCTCTCGGCGAGCCGGGCTTCCACTACCAGGACCTGCACCGCGAGGACCGCCTCGCCGAGCTCGACCGGGTCTTCCTGGACCGGCTGGCGGCCGAGCACCCGGAGCTTCACGCCCGCCTCGTGGCCTATCGCGCGAACCCGGGCTCCGTCGGCGCTTTGGACCGCTCCCGGCTCCTCGTCGATGCCGCCCGGCCGGTCGGCGAGTTCGTGGCCCGCCTCTTCGGAGTCGAGACGGAATGGCGCCGGCAGGCCGCCTCCGCCGGGCCCGAAGCCGTCCTCTTCCGTTTCCGCCGCGACTTCCTGATGCGGCGCGCCGTCAAGACCAAGCTGCCGCCGGACCTGGAGCACTTCGACCCCTCTCCCCTTCGCGCCACGGCCGGCGCCATCGAGCGCGAGCTGCACCCCGACCTGCCCTGGGACGCGGACCCGGAGCTCGCGACCGCCGAGATGGCCGTACGGCTCCTCGACGTGGAGGCCGAGTTCATCGCGACGATCCGGCAGAAGAAGAAGCCGGAGATCTCGCCCGAGGCTCGCGCGGCGGCCCGCGCGCTCGCGGAACGGGCCGCGGCGTCGGCGTCGGCCGATCTCCCCCGCGCCTCCGGGAACTCCGACGAGGAGCTGCTGGCGTTTCTGCACAAGCTCCTCGAGCGGTATGCGCTCTGGTGTCACCTCCGCCGCGAGCATCCTGTGCTTCGCGCGGGCATCAAGGGCTGGATCTCTTTCAAGCTCCCGGAGACGCTCGACTACCAGGGGCTCGTCGCGACCGAGCGCCCCGATCCCGCTCTGCCCGAGCGCCGGATGGGCCCCGTGGCCACCCACCGGCGGCGTGAGGGGTTCCAGCTGACGGACCCCCGCATGACCCGGAGGGAGATCCTCGGCGAGACCCACTACTGCCTCCTCTGCCACGACCGCGAGAAGGACTCCTGCTCCAAGGGCTTCTTCGACGCGAAGACGGCGGCCTGGCAGAAGAACCCGCTCGGCATTGCCCTGAAGGGCTGTCCGCTCGACGAAAAGATCTCCGAGATGCACCAGCTCCGCCGGGAGGGCGACTCCATCGGCGCGCTCGCGCTCGTCGCCATCGACAACCCGATGTGCCCGGGCACGGGCCACCGCATCTGCAACGACTGCATGAAGGGCTGCATCTTCCAGAAGCAGGACCCCGTCAACATTCCCCAGATCGAGACCGGCGTCCTGACGGACGTCCTCGCGCTGCCCTGGGGGGTCGAGATCTACGGCCTGCTGACGCGCTGGAACCCGCTCCATCCCGGCCGGCCGAGCCCGCGGCCGTACACCGGCAAGAAGGTCCTCGTGGTCGGCCTCGGCCCCGCCGGCTACACGCTGGCGCATTACCTGCTGAACGAAGGCTGCGGAGTCGTCGGGATCGACGGCCTCAAGATCGAGCCGCTGCCCGAGGACCTCACGGGCGCCGACGGCGGCGGGATCCGACCCGTCCGCGACTGGAGCGAGCTCGCCCTGCCCCTCGACGAGCGCGCCCCTCGCGGGATTCGGAGGCGTGTCGGAATACGGCATCACTGTCCGCTGGGAAAAGAACTTTCTGACGCTCATCCACCTGACGCTCGCCCGCCGGCGGCGCTTCACGATCCTCGGAGGCGTGCGCTTCGGCGGAGCGCTCAACGCCGACCAGGCCTTCGACGCCGGCTTCGACCACGTCGCGATCGCCGCGGGAGCCGGACGCCCCACGATCATCCCGATGAAGAACAACATCATCCGCGGCGTTCGAAAGGCCTCCGACTTCCTGATGGCGCTCCAGCTGACCGGCGCCTTCAAGGAGGAGGCGCTCGCGAACCTCCAGCTCGAGCTCCCCGCGGTCGTCATCGGCGGCGGCCTGACGGCGATCGACACGGCGACGGAGCTGCTCGCCTACTACCCGATCCAGGCCGAAAAGACGCTCGCCCGTTACGCGATGCTCTGCGCCGAGAAGGGAGAGGACGCGGTTCGGGCGACGTTCGACCAGGAAGAGCGGGACATCCTCGATCGCCTCCTCGCCCACGGCCTGGCCGTCCACAAGGAGCGCGAGCGCTCCCACGCCGCGGGCGAGATCCCCGACCTCGCCCGGCTCTGCCGCGAATGGGGCGGCGTGGCGATCGCGTACCGCCGGGCCATGGAGGAGTCCCCGGCCTACCGGCTCAACCACGAAGAGATCATCAAGGCCCTCGAGGAGGGGATCTCGTTCGTGGAGGGCCTCGAGCCGCAGGAGGCCGTCCCCGACGAGTACGGGAAGCTGAAGGCGATGCGCTTTCTGCGCGGCGGCTCCGGCGAGACCGTCGAGCTGCCGGCGCGCACCTGCCTCGTGGCCGCCGGGACGACGCCCAACATCACGTACGCCAAAGAGTTTCCGGATTCCATGCCGCTCGATGCCAAGAGGCGCTTCTTCGCCCCGCACAAGGCCGTGCGCTCCGGAGCGGGCTTCCGCCTCGAGGCTGCCCACGCCGAAGACGAGACGGCGTTCTTCACGGGTTATTCGCGGGACGGGAAGTTCATCACGTTCTTCGGCGACAACCACCCCGCGTACAACGGCAACGTGGTGAAGGCGATGGCGTCGGCCCGCAACGGCTATCGCGAGATCGCGCGGGTGCTGAACGGGGAGAGCGCCGGGCCCGCCGCCCACCCCGATTCCGAGTGGGACGGCTTCGCGCACCGGATCCGCGAGGACCTCTCGGCGGAGGTCGTCGAGGTGAACCGTCTGACTCCCACGATCGTGGAGGTCGTCGTCCGGGCGCCGGCCGCCGCCCGCGCCTTCGAGCCGGGCCAGTTCTTCCGCCTGCAGAACCTCGAGTCTTTCGCACCCCGACTCTCGGGCTCGCCGCTCCTGATCGAGCCCTGCGCGCTGACGGGCGCGTGGGTGGACGCCGAACGGGGGCTCCTGTCGATGATCGCCCTGGAGATCGGGGGCTCGACCCGTCTCTGCTCGATCCTCAAGCCGGGCGAGCCGGTCGTCGCGATGGGGCCCACCGGAACGGCCACCGAGCTTCCCGACGGGCTCGACCGTGATGCTCGCCGGCGGCGGCCTGGGCAACGCGGTGCTCTTCTCGATCGGGAAGAAGGCGCGGGCCCTGGGGAATCGCGTCATCTACTTCGCGGGCTACAAGAAAGCCGAGGACTTCTACAAGAGAGACGAGCTCGAGGCTGCGGCCGACGTCCTCGTCCTCTCGGTCGACCGGGGCGAGGCGATCCCGGCCCGGCGCGCCTCGGATCGGAGCTTCGTCGGCAACATCGTGGAGGCCATGGTGGCGTATGCCACGGGACGGCTGGGCGAAGTCTCGATTCCGCTCTCCCAGGTGGAGCGGCTGATCGTCATCGGCTCGGACCGCATGATGGCGGCCGTTTCCCGGGCCCGGAAGGATGCCCTCGCGCCCCACCTCGCGCCGGGGCACGTGGGCATCGCCTCGATCAATTCCCCGATGCAGTGCATGATGAAGGAGGTCTGCGCCCAGTGCCTCCAGAAGCACGTCGACCCGGCGACGGGCCGTGAAGAGATCGTTTTCTCGTGCTTCAACCAGGACCAGAAGCTCGACGAGATGGACTGGGGGAATCTCGCGGCGCGCCTCCGACAGAACACCGTCTCGGAGAAGCTGACGAACCTGTGGCTGGACCGGCTGTTCCGCCTGGAAGACCCGAGAGTGGTTTAGGTCCTCCGCGATTCGCGGAGCGGCGGCCTACTGAACGGCCGCGAGGAACAGCAGGTACGGGTTGATCGCGACGCCGGCTTTGAAGTTGTCGTCTTCTTCCGCGAGCCGGGTGATCGAGAAGTGCAGGTGCGGACCGCTGGCGTGACCGGTCCGGCCGACCTGCGCGATCACCTGGCCTCTGGAGACCCGATCGCCCACCTTCAAGCCCTTCGTGTACCTGGAAAGATGGCAGTAGTAGAGGAGGTACTTCCCGCTCGGGTCCTTCTGGTAGAGCGAGATGCCGCCCCGCTTCTCGCGACGCAGCGTGACGATCTCCCCGTCCGCCGCCGCCACGACCGGCGTGCCCTTCGGGGCGCCGATGTCGATGGCCAGGTGCTTGCGATGCCGGCCGCGCGAGTTGAGGAACGAGTCCCGCAGGCGGCTCGAATCGACCCCCTCGACCGGGATCTGGACGCCGGCCGAGAGGAGCTCGGAGAGGTCCACGTCCTCCGGACGCATCTTCGACTCCGCCGACTTGGGCCGCAGAAGCGACCCGAAGCTCCGCGCGGCCCGCGCCAGGGGGTTCTCCTCGCCCTCGGGCATGTCGTCGACGGCGTCGGATTCCGGGGTCTCGGCGTCGGTTTCGTGGACGTGAGCCTCCAGCACGACGTCCATGGGATCGCACGGCGGGCGGGGGTAGTCGACCACCTCGGGCGGAAGGAACGGCCCGTAGAAGGCCGGCTGCTCGACGGCGACGCGGTCGACGACGACGGCTCCGCCGGCCTGCTGAACCACGGGGCGCGCCTTCTTCGAGGGCCTGGCTTTCGCCTTCCGGGCCTTCCTCTTGGCGGTGGCGGCCTGTTTCGAGGCGGCCGGCTTCGAAGAAACCGTGCTCGACGTCGACTTCGCTCCGGACGCAGGCTCCGCCTCGAGAGAGGCGCCGAATCCGAGGAGGAGAATTGCGGCCAAAGCAGCCGCCGAGATACCCGAACGATTTCGCACGAACCGGATTATCCGAACCGACCCCCGGGCCGTCAACACAAAAAGTTCTTGGGGCTCATATGTTTATGCTGGATCAGCATAAGCCGCGGGACAGTCGGAAACGCCGGCGACGAGAGGGTCGCGCCTCGCGGGCGCGTTCGATAGCCTCGGCGCGTTCGACGTCGGCGCGCTCGAGGTCGCGCCTCAGGCGCGCTCGAGATAGCTGTCGTCGCGCGTGTCGATCTTGACCCGCGTCCCCGCCTCGATGAACTGCGGAACCATGACCTGCAGGCCCGTCTCGAGCGTGGCCGGCTTGTACGAGGCGGAAGCCGTCGCGCCCTTCATGCCCGGCTGTGTCTCGACGACCTTGAGCGTCACCGTGTTCGGAAGCTCGATGCCGACGGGGTTCTCGTCGTAGAAGTCGACGTGGATCGCCGTGTTCGGGAGCAGGTACTTCATCTGCTCCCCGATCACCTCGTCGGAAAGCGTGACCTGGTCGTAGCTGGTCTGGTCCATGAAGTGGTGGCCGGCGGAGTCCGAGTAGAGGTATTCCATCTCCCGCTCGTCGAGCGAGGCCTTTTCGACGCGATCGGTCGAGCCGAACCGGTGCTCGTTCATGGACCCGGAACGGACGTTCCGCATCTTGGCCTGGACGAACCCCCGCAGGTTCCCGGGAGTCTTGTGGACCATGTCGTGGACGCGGTGCAGCTCGCCGTTGTGGATGATGAGCATGCCGCTTCGAAGCTGGGTCGCCGGGATCATCGCCATAGAAGCCTCACTCCCGAAAAAGACCGCGAAATCTAGCAGAACTCGCCGCAGCCGTCCACCGGAGTCGTTCCGGGAGAGGGCCCACAAGCGACTTCCCCTCTCCCCTCGGTCGGCCCGCAGTCCGGCCACCAAAGGCAGACCCTCGGCAGTAGGAGACGCCGTCCGCAGGACGGCGGCAACCCAGCGGGCCGCAACAAATCCGAGTCGCAACAAAAAGCCCCGGGGAGTCCCCGGGGCGATCAGACCGGACCGCTCGCGGATCAGTCCCGAATGACCCGACGAAGCCCGCCGCGAATCCGCCCGAGGCCGCTTTCGGGCATCTGCAGCGAGTATCCCCGCGCGGCGCCGGTGCGTTCGAGCAGGTCGCGCCACATCGCCAGGCTGTAGCCCCACTCTCCCCCGCCCCGCACGCCCGCACCGGTCTGCGGCACGTTGGGCGTAAACAGCACGTGGCTGAAATCGACCGGCGGGATCTCGAGGCCGAGCTCGAAGTTCATGACGCGGATGAAATTGGAGGCCACGATGGAGTAGCCGATCGAGGAGGGATGGACGCCGTCGGCCGAGAAGATTCCTCCGCTCAGAAACGACGTCGTGAGGGAGATTCCGCCGAGATGGAATCCATGGGCGCCGATCTCGTCGAAGATGGCGTTGATGTCCACGACGATGCCGCCGACGCCCGCGATCTGCGAGGCGATCGATCGCGTTGTAGTCCGCGATGAACTCCTCGATGCCGGCGACCTCGTCGGGATAGAGGAGGACGCCCGGAGTCAGCACGCCGCCCTGGAAGCTGCCGTTGGGCAACGGATTGCCGGTGCCGCCGAGCGCACCGGCACGCCAATGCCCTGCGCGAGCAGGGCGGACGCGGGCAGCGTCACGAGCGTGCCGTCGGGAACCGGGCACCCGTGGTTCGGCGCCTCCGGCACGCACGGATAGGCGTCGTTGCCGGGGCCGAGAACCGCGACCGCGCCGAGCGGGTCGACGCCGAGCAGCGGCGGGACCGTGGTCGTGAACGGGATCGCCGTCACGTCCGGAACGTTGCCGGCCACGATAGTCCGTCCGGAAATCGCGATGTTCTCGAGGACTTCGGCGTAGTTCGCGTCGAAGACGTCCGGGGGCGTCGCGGTGACGCCCGGGAGGAAGACGCCCGTGGTCGCGGAAGTGAGGATGTCGTTCGAGCCGATCCAGAGCGTGATGAGGTCGGGGCCGAGCGCGTTCGCCTCGGTCACGGCGTTGAGGCCGTTGAACGGCGAGCCCGGAACGTTGCGCAGGACGAGCGCCGAGAAACGCTGGACTGTGTCTGCCAGTTGGGGTTGCCCTCCGTCAGGTGCACGAGATCGTCGACGTTCGCCCCGGGAATCCCGAGGTTGTCGTAGGGCCGAGGGAGAAGCGAATTCAGCGGTGCTCCCATCTGCGAGATCGGCCCGACGGTGATGGTGTTGTTGGCGAAGACCGCTCCCAGGCACGGAGGCCCCACGAGCGGGCTGGTCAGCGCGAGCTCCTGGACGAGCGGCTGCTCGAAGTCCGTCATGTGGAGCGCCGCCGCGAGGACCGCCGGGAAAGAGGCCTCCTGATTCCGCTCGACGAGGCAGCCGCCTTCGACGCCGGCGGTCAGGCTGTCGCCGAGAGCGACGTAGTGGTCGAACTGGGCCGAGACGGGCGCGGCAGCCAGGGCCAGGATCGCGGCGGCCGGACCGAGGGAACGCAGCAGTTTTTTCATGGCTTCCTCCGCCTCAAAGGGCCAGACGGATCCCGGCCGTCAGGACGAGGCCGGTCTCCTTGTAGGTGCCGAAATAGTTGTCGGTTTGCGGCGTCGGGGGAAGGATGGCGCGCTCCTTGAACTTGAGGAGCAGGGCCCCTACGTCGAACCCCCAGCGCTCCGTGTTGTAGCCGAAGCCGGCGGTGTAGACGTTGCGGTCCGAATCGGGCAGGAGCGGGCTCACGTCGAAGTCGGGCTGGGGGGTGTTGTCGTAGTAGTAGCCGATGCGGACCGCCCAGGCGCCGAAACCCTTCTCGAGACCCGCCCGGTAGGCCCAGCTGTCTTCCCAGAGCGTGGCGCGGAAGACGTCGCGGCCCGGGAGGGTCGGGAAGATGATGGAGAGGCTCTCGAAGCGGGACCACTCCGTCCAGTCCGCCTCGAGCGCCAGGAGCCACTGGTTGCCCAGCTCGATGCCGACGCCGAGGTTGAGGCTCGAGGGGAACTCGATCGAGGTCTCCACCGGAGGATTCCCGGTCGGCAGCGAGGCCGCGACGAGCGCGTCGAGGGCGGCGTTGCCGGTCGGCCGCTGGGTGAACGTCGCCTCGCCCTCGTAATCGATGTTGATCTTCGAGCGGTATGCGGCCCCGATCGAGATGCTCTCGGCGGGCTTGAACATGAGGCCCACGTTCCAGCCCCAGCCTCCGTTGGAGAGCAGCTCGCTGTTGAGCTTGACGTGCGCGACCGGCACGACGGCGCCCGTGAACGGATTGATGGCGGCCTGGTTGCGCTCGAGCTGGACCTTCGAGAACCGGTAGTCGACGCCGGCCGCGATCGAGAGCTGCGGGAACAGCAGGTACGAGAAGTTGAGGTTCGTGTCGAGCGACTGGATGACCGCGTTCTGCGAGATGAACTGGCCGGTGAACGTCGTGTTCGGGTTGTCCCACTTCAGCCCGAGGCCGTACTGGGCGAAGCCGCCGACGCCGACGTTGAGCTCCTGCGTCAGGGGAAGCACGGCATAACCGTCGGGGAAGAAGTACCAGTTGTTCTCCATGCTCTCGAGGACGCCCGCTCCCGGGAACGGGGCCGCGCCCGCGAGCTCCCCTTCGGTCCGGGTCAGGAAGTTCACTCCGACGTATCCCTCGAAGTGCTTCATCCAGCCGATCCCCGCCGGGTTGTAGAAGACCGCCGTGGGATCGCCGGCGATGCCGGCATAGGCCAGGCCCATGCCGGTCGCCCGAGCGCCGTGCGTCATGACCTGGAAACCGGAGGAGAACGCGTTAGCGCTGACGAGTAGGGCCGCGACCCCGGCCAGAAGGGCGAGACGAAGACGGGGCACCCGGACGCGAAAACGCTGTCTCACGTTGCTCCTCCCTCGCTTGTGTCTGGAAGACTCGAAAATCGAAACGAACGATTGGCACGCTGGCCGCAATCTAGACCGCGGGCTGCCGAAAGTCAAAGGAAGCCGCCGCCCGGCGGCGGCTTAGAATCATCCACGAGTTGACCCACGAGAGCGAGTTGCCGACGCGGAACGGAACGACCCAGCGGACCACTGCCCGCGAGGCTCCGGTCACCGTGGGCACGATCCTCGGCGACCGCTACCGCATCGACGCCGTTCTCGGCTTCGGAGGGATGGGCGTCGTGTATCGCGCCCGCGACCTCAAGCTCGACCAGGAGATCGCCCTCAAGCGCATCCGGCCCGACCGGGTCTCGCCCGAGAGGCGGGAGACGCTCCGCCGCGAGATCATCCTGTCGCGGCGCGTCACCCACCCGAACGTCTGCCGCGTCTACGACCTCACCGAGATCGCAGGCGAAGAGTTCGTCTCCATGGAGTACATCGCCGGCGGGACCCTCAAGGACGTCGAGGAGAAGGAGCGCATGCTGCCGCTCGGCCGCGGGCTCGCGATCGCCAAGGGCATCTGCGGGGGACTCGCCGCGGCGCATCGCATCGGCGTCCTCCATCGGGACCTCAAGCCCGAAAACGTGATCGTGGGCGAGGACGGCGAGCCCCGCCTGATGGATTTCGGCATCGCCATCGAATCCGCGCTCTATACGGGCGAGCCGGGCGATACGGTCCCCGGCACCCCCCAGTTCCTGGCGCCGGAGCTCCTGCAGGGGGCGATGCCGACCCAGAAGACCGACGTCTACGCGATGGGAGTGCTGCTCTTCGAGATGTTCACGGGGCGCGTGCCCTTCGACGACAACGACACGGCCAAGCTGGTCCGCCGCGTCATCACGGAGAAGCCGCCGAAGGTCGAGACGCTCCGCCCGGATTTGCCGCCCGAGCTCCGCGACATCCTCGAGCGCGCGATCGCCAAGGATCCCGAGTCGCGCTTCCCGGACGCCACGGCGCTCTCCGACGCGATCTCGGCCTTCGAGGGCCAGGTCCTCGACCGCGTCCTGGCCGAGGTCTCGGTGACCCGCGCCCGCATGGTCAAGCTGATGGTCATCCTCGAGGCGAACAAGTCTCTCGCCGCGACGTTCGACCCGACCGAGACCCTCCGCATCATCCTGAAGACCGCAACGTCCGAGACCGACGCCGAGCGCGGCACGATCTTTCTGCGCGAGCCGGGCTCGGACGAGCTCGTCAGCCAGATCCTCGAGGGCGGTTCCGTCAACCCGATCCGGCTGGCCGTCGGGACCGGGATCGCGGGCACCGTCGCCAAGACCGGCCAGGTGATCAACAGCGTCGACGTCTACCGGGACGCCCGCTTCGACAAGCGCTCGGACTCCGAGTCCGGCTTCAAGACCCAGTCCATCCTGGCCGCGCCCCTCCGCACGCCCAAGGGGGAGATCGTGGGCGTCATCGAGGTCCTGAACAAGCGGCGCCGGAACTTCACCAAAGAGGACGAAGAGTTTCTTTCGGAGGTCGGCACGCACGCCGCCCTGGCGGTCGAGAGCGTCCGCGAGCACGTCGCGGCCGTGCGCCAGGCCCGACGCGAAGGCGCGGCTACCGTCCTCCGCGCCGTTTCGCCGCTCCTGAACCCGACCGCGTGGCCGGCCACTCCCGGTTTCGAGTCCGCGCCGCTCCGCTGGCGGTCCGAGGATTCGGGGCTCTCGGTCTACGCCGTCGAAACACGCCCCGGGCGGCTCGCGCTGCTGCTCGTCGAGGACGCGCGCGAGCTCGAGGACTCCGTGGGCCCCATTGTCCGCGCCTCGCGCCTCGCGCGCTCGCTGCTCGGCGAGACGGCCCCCGCCGAGATCGTGCGGCGCGCGGCGGAGGTGGATCCGGGCTGCGCCGTGACCGTGGCGCAATGGGAGGGCGACCGGATCCTCCTGGCCTCGCGCGGAGCGCCCGTGCCGTTCGTGCTGCGGTTCGGCCGGCCGATTCCCTTCGATGCCCGCGCGTCCGGCGACGTCGCCGAAGCGACGCTCGAGACGGCGGCGAACGATCTCCTGGTCATCGCCTCGCGCGGGTTCTTCGCGCTGCAGGCGGCGGACCCCCGGGCGTCGGCGGAGCAGTCGGTCCAGCGCTTCGCGCGGGGATGCGAGACCCAGGGGTTGCCGGCCGCGTTCGCCGCCCTGGTCTCCGAGTGGAAGAGGATGGGGATCGCGCCGGACGGCCGGGACGTGCTGCTCCTCGCGGCGAAGCGCCTCCATTGAGAAAGTCGAGAGTCCAGGGTCAAGGGTCGAGAGTGGGGCGGCCTCAACCCTAAACCCTCGACCCTCGACCCTCGACTTCCCGGTCATAGATCACCCGACCGGCCTCTAACCGCGCGAATGTTGGAAGCCCGTGCTCCCGGGCCGACGTCGCCGAGAGAATGTCGGCGACCTCCACCCCCCGGGCGAGAAGCGTGTCGGCAATCAGCGAGCGGTGGCACCTCCAGGGCACGGCCTCCGCGCACAGGAGCGCCGGCCGCCCGGCACCCGCGCGCGCGTGTTCGAGAACGCGCGCGAGCCCTGCTTCGAACTCGGGCGTGTCCATGAAGTCGGCGTAGCCTCGAAACCCCTCCTCGCGCCAGGCCGTGTGCGGGGAATCCGGCCGGGGCTTCCGCCTCCCGCCGAGCTCGGGAAGACCCGTATAGGCGATCCCGTCCTCGGACAGCGCCTTCGCCAGAGGCTCCGCGTCAAAGTGCGGCCACTTTCGGGAAACGGGATAGCGCCGCACGTCGAGGACCCGGTCGATCCGGTGCGCCCGGAGAATCGCGAGGAAGTCGGCGAGCGAGCGGTTGGAGTGGCCGACCGTGAAGATCATGGGACGTTGAGCGTTCAGAGTTCAGAGTTGAGCGTGCGAGTCCGGCTCCACGCTCAACTCTCAACGCTCAACTCTCAACGCTTCACGGCAGCACCGCCACCGCGAGCGCCCCCGGTCCTCCATGGGCTCCGAGGGCAGGGCCGCACTCGGCGATCATGACGTCCGATTCCGGGTAGCGCTGGCGGATCTCGCGGGCCAGCTCCTCGGCCGAGTCCTCGGCGTCGCAGTGGGCGATCCCGAATCGGCGCGACGCGCTCTCCCGCTCCCCCGCCTCCTCGAAGAGGAGCTTGAGCATCTTGCGCCGGGCGGCGTCGTAGCCGCGTGCCTTGGCGGCCGGCTCGGCCTTGCCTTCCTTCGAGATCGTCAGGATCGGCAGGAGCCCCAGGAGCTTCGCGACGAACCCCTTGGCCGGAGAGACGCGCCCTCCGCGCACCAGATGCGTCAGCGTCGGAACGGCGACGAAGGTCCGCACACGCGCGGCCGCCTCCTGCGCCACGGAGGCGACCTCCTCGGCGCTCTTCCCCGCGGCCGCGGCCTCCGCCGCCGCGCGCACGACCAGGCCCAGTCCGACCGTCACGTTCTTGCTGTCGACGTGCGTGATCCGGGTCTTCTCCACCGGACGCGCGCCGACGAGCGCGGACTGGTAGGTCCCCGACATCGCGGCGGAGAGATGGACCGACACGATCGAGCCGGCGTGCGCGGCGACGTTCCGGTACACCTGCGTGAAGTCGGCCGGCGGCGGCTGGGACGTCTTGGGCGCCTGGTCCGTCACGGCGAAGCGGGCATAGAACTCGGCCGGCGTGATCGTGACTTTGTCGAGGTAGTTCTCCGAACCGAAGTACACGCGGACCGGGACCACGCCGACGCCGAGCTCCTCGAGCATGGACGAGGGCAGGTCGCAGGTGGAGTCCGTCACAATCCCCACCCGGGCGGCGCGGTTCTGATCGAACCGCGACTCGTGCTGCGCCCGCATGTCCTCGATCTTGGTCTGCGCGACGTCGGCGAAGCGCGCCGCGACCGCGAAGAGCTTCTCGGGCTCGTTCGTGTGGACGTGGAGACGCACGCGCGAGGCTCCGCCCGCGAGGACGATGGAGTCGCCGAGGAGGGCGGTTTCGCGCCGCAGGGCGTCCCGGTCGATGGCGTCGCCTTCGAGCAGCGCCTCCGTGCAATAGCGGAACAGGATCGACTCTGGCGTCTTGTCGAAGACCGCCGCGCGCACCTCCTCCGGCTCGACCGGAGGCGGATTGAAGCGCGCCGCCTCGCGGAGGTACGTGACGATGCCCTCGAGGAGGTAGACGAAACCCTGCGCGCCCGCATCCACGACGCCGGCCTTCTCGAGGACCTTCATCTGCTTGGGCGTGTTCTGAAGCGAGGTCCGGGCGGTCTTGAGGGACTCGGGCAGCAGGACGCCGAAGTCCGCGACCTCGGCGGCGCGGTCGGAGACGTGGCGGGCCCAGTCGCGAATGACCGTCAGGATCGTTCCCTCGACGGGTCGGGCGATCGCGCTGTACGCGGATTCCGCGGCCTTCACGACGGCGGCGCCGAAGCCGCGCGTCGTCACGCGCGGCGAGTCGGGCAGGCCCTCGGAAAACCCGCAGAAGAACTGCGCCAGGATCGCCCCGGAGTTGCCCCGCGCCCCGCCGATCGCCTGGTCCGCCAGCGCCTTCGACATCTCGCGGATGTGCCGCTGCCGGATGCGGGAGATGCCGGCCGCGACCTTCTGCAGGGTCGAGGCAACGTTCGTGCCGGTGTCGCCGTCGGGCACCGGGAAGACGTTGATCTTGTTGAGCGCCTCGGCGCGCTCGGCCACGAAGTGCGCCCCCGCGATGACCGCCCGCGAGAGCCGGTTGCCGTCGAGGTAGCCGATCGCGATCAAGGCTTGATGGTCGCCGGGTACCCGTCCGGCGCGCGGCTCGTGCTGGCCGACGCGCGGTACTCCTCGGCGATCGCGGGCAGGCGGTCGAGGTAGAAGAGGACGACGCCGCAGCCCATGCATGCCCAGGGAAAGACCTTCTCGACGCCCCAGGAAAAGATCCCGGTCCGCCAGGGTTTCTTCCAGAAGTAGGACGTGTAGCCCGAGGTGTTCGAGCGCGAGCGCAACATCTCGCCCCCGCAGAGCGGGCACTTACGGTGGAAGGCGTCGCTCATGGCGCTCGTGGGCGAAGAATATCAGGGCCCCGGGCCGCCACGGCCCTACGGCTTTGCGGCCTTCTTCGGCAGAATCCGAGTGATCTCTGCCGCCTCCTGCCTGGCGGCGGCGACGAGCCGATTGATCTCCGCGACGCGGCCGTCGAGGGCTAAGGCCTCCAGCGCAGGATCAGCTTCTTGGCCGCGCCGACCTCGTCGACCCGCTTGACGGGCGTCGAGTGGGGCGCCGCCCGGACGAAGTCCGGCGCCTCCGCGCACTCCCGGGCGATCTCCCGCATGGCCCGGATGAAGGCGTCGAGGCCCGGCTTGCCTTCGGTCTCCGTGGGCTCGATCATCAGCGCCCCGTGCACGATGAGCGGGAACGACACGGTCGGCGGATGGAAGCCGTAGTCCATGAGGCGCTTGGCGATGTCCATGTTCGAGACGCCGTGCTCCGTCTGGCGTTTGTCCGAGAACACCACCTCGTGCATCGAGGGCGCGTCGTACTTGAGGTGATAGGTGTCCGCGAGGCTCGCCCGGATGTAGTTGGCGTTGAGCACGGCGCCGCGCGCGACCTCGCCGATGCGGTTCCCGTACGCCGCGATGTACGAGAGCGCGCGCACGAACATGCCGAAGTTGCCGAGGAAGGTCCGCAGCCGGCCGATCGAGTCGGGACGGTCGGCGTCGAGAAAGAAGGTGCCGTCCGCGCGCCGTTCGACGGTCGGCCGCGGCAGGAACGGAACGAGCCTCTCGACCACGGCCACGGGCCCCGAGCCGGGCCCTCCGCCGCCGTGAGGCGTCGAGAACGTCTTGTGGAGGTTCATGTGCATGACGTCCACGCCCATGAGCCCCGGCTTGGCCACGCCGACGAAGGCGTTGAAGTTGGCGCCGTCGCAGTAGAGATAGCCGCCCTTGTCGTGCACGATCCGGGCGATGTCGAGGATCCGGTCCTCGAAGACGCCGAGCGTGTTCGGCACGGTGAGCATCAGCGCCGCGACGTCCTCGGTCATCGCGGCTTCGAGCACCGCCAGGTCGATCGTGCCGCGGGGGTTCGACTTCAGCTCCCGGACCTTGTAACCGGCGAAGTGCGCGGAGGCGGGGTTCGTCCCGTGCGCCGAATCGGGGATGAGGACCGTCGTCCGAGCGCGGCCGGCCTTCTCGAGCGCCTTGCGCACCATGAGGATGCCGGCGAGCTCGCCCTGGGCCCCGGCCGAGGGCTGCAGCGTCACCCGCGCCAGTCCCGTCAGCTCCGCGAGGATGCGCTCGAGGCGCCACGCGAGCTCGAGGGCGCCCTGCGAGACGGACTCGGGGGCGAGAGGATGCGCCGCGGCGAAGCCCGGAAGCCTCGCCATCTCTTCGTTCGTCCGCGGGTTGTGCTTCATCGTGCAGGAGCCCAGCGGATAGAGCCCCTGGTCGATCGAGAAGTTCAGACGCGAGAGGCGCGTGAAGTGGCGCGCGACCTCGACCTCGGTGATCTCGGTCTCGCCTTCGACCTCGCCGCGCCGGAGACCCTCCGGGATCGCCACGGTCGGGGGCACGTCGAGCGGCGGCAGCGAGTAGCCGACCTTGCCCTCGCCGGAGCGCTCGAAGACGAGGGGCTCGGCGCGCGGCTCGGGACGCGGGTTCACGGCGGTACCCGCGGCCGTCTCGGCCGGCTCGCGGATCTCGACGCTCACGACGGGTTCCCCGAAGCCGTGAGAGCGGCGACAAGATGGTCCATCTCCGCCCGCGTGTTCATTTCCGTGGCGGCCGTCAGGAAGCGGTTGCGGTCGGCGGCGTCGTAACGGGAGAGCGGGATCCCGGCGAGGATCTTCCGCGCGGCGAGCCGGTCGAGCAGCGCGGCGGCATCCTCCGGAGCCTCGACGACGAACTCGTTGAAGGTCGGCCCCGCGAAGGGAATCCGGAAGCCCGGGATCTTCGCGATCTCGCCCTTGAGGTACTCCGCCTTCGCGTGGCTCTGGAGGGCGACTTCGCGCAGCCCCTTCTTGCCCAGAAGCGACATGTGGATGTTCGAAGCCAGCGCCATGAGGCCCTGGTTCGTGCAGATGTTGGACGTCGCCTTCTCCCGGCGGATGTGCTGCTCGCGCGTCGAGAGCGTCAGGCAGAAGGCGCGCCGCCCCTCGAGGTCGCGGGTTTCCCCGACGAGACGACCCGGGATCTGTCGCTGGTGCTCCATCCGACAGGCGAGGAAGCCGAGCAGCGGGCCGCCGAGCTGCATGGGGACGCCGAGCGACTGCAACTCGCCGCAGGCGATGTCGGCGCCACCCTTCCCTGGCGGCGCGAGCAGCGCGAGCGAGGCCGCCTCGGCGACGACCGCGACCGACGCGGCGCCCGCGTTCTTCGCCACGGCCGATCCGATGGCCCAGTCCTCCACGACGCCGAAGAAGTTGGGCGACTGCACGGCGACCGCGAAGGTCGACGTGTCGACGGCGGCCGCGAGGGCCTTCGCGTCCGTCGCCCCGTCGGCGCCGAGCGGCACCTCGACGAGCTCGAGGCCCAGATTCGCGAAGTAGCTCCGCACCGTCTCCCTGTATTCGGGATGGATCCCGGCCGAGAGCAGCGCGCGCTTCTTCCCCTTGGAGAGCCGCTCGGCCATGAGCAGCGCCTCGACCAGGGCTGACGCGCCCTCGTAGAGCGAGGCGTTCGCGACCTCGAGGCCGGTGAGCAGGCACACGTGCGTCTGGAACTCGAAGATCGACTGGAGCGTGCCCTGCGAGACTTCGGGCTGATAGGGCGTGTACGCGGTCAGCCACTCGCCCCGGTAGAGCATCTGGTCGGCGATCGCCGAGACGTAGTGGTTGTAGACGCCGCCACCCAGGAAGAACGCGGTGTCGCGGGCGTTGGCGTTCTTCGCGGCGAGGCCGCCGAGAAAGCGGCGGATCTCGATCTCCGAGAGCGGATCCGGCAGGTCCGGCGCCTGGCGCACGGCGGCCGGCAAGGCCGCGAAGAGATCTTCGACCGAGCCAACGCCGATCGCGGCGAGCATCTCCCGCCGCTCGGTGTCGGGCTAGCGGGAGGAACTTCACTTCGCCTGCTCTTCCTCGCGCACGTAGGTCGCGTAGGCGTCGGCCGTCATGAGCTTCGAGATCTCCTCGTCGGTCGAGAGCTTGACCTTGATCAGCCAGCCGTCGCCCTGGGGATCGTCGTTGATGATCCCGGGCTCGGAGACCGCCGACTTGTTGATCTCGACGACCTCGCCGGAAACCGGGATGAAGAGCTCCGAGACGGCCTTGACGGATTCGACGGTTCCGAACTCGTCGTCGGCGTTGTAGACGTGTCCGACCTCCGGCAGCTCCAGATACACGATCTCGCCGAGCTGTTTCTGGGCGTGATCCGTGATGCCGATCGTGCCGATATCGCCATCGACGCGGACCCATTCGTGGCTCCCGCTGTAGTGCAGGTCGTCCATCAGCTTCCCTTCCTCTTGTAGAACGGTGTCGGCACGACGCGGGCGGCCGCGCCGCGCCCGCGGATGTCCACCTGGAGCTCCGTCCCGACGGACGACGCGGCGGTCGGCAGAAGCGCCAGGCCGATGGGCTTGCCCAGCGTCGGCGAGTGTGTTCCCGACGTCACGACACCCTCGCCGGCCGCCGTCTTCGCCGGGTACCCGTGACGCGCGATGCCCCGCTCGACCATCTCGAAGCCCACCAGCTTTCGAGGCACGCCGGCGGCCTTCTGCGCCGCGAGGGCGTCCCGGCCCACGAAATCGCCCTTCCCCATTTTCACGATCCAGCCGAGGTCGGCCTCGTAGGCCGTGACCGTATCGTCGATGTCGTTGCCGTAGAGGGCCATCTTCGCCTCCAGGCGCAGCGTGTCCCGCGCGCCGAGGCCGCAGGGCATGACGCCCTCGGGCTGACCCTCGTCGAGCAGCCGCCGAAAGATCGCTTCCGCGTCCTCGGGACGGCAGTAGACCTCGAAGCCGTCCTCGCCCGTGTAGCCGGTCCGCGAGACGAGCGCGGGAAAGCCCGCGACCTTCCCCTCGAGGAAGCCGTAGTACGGCAGCTCTCCGGGATCCGGCTGAGAGACACGGGCGAGCAGGCCCGCCGCCTTCGGCCCCTGCACCGCGATCAGGGCGTACTGGTCGCTGTGGTTCTCGACGCTCACGTCGCCCCGCGCGCGCTCCTTCGCCCAGGCGTAGTCCTTGTCGGTGTTGCCGGCATTGACCACCAGAAGGTACTCGTCCGCCGCCTTGCGATAGACGAGGAGGTCGTCGACGAACGTCCCCTTGTCGGTCAGGAAGGCGGTGTAGTGGATGCGCCCGTCCGAAAGCTTGGCCACGTCGTTCGGGGTCAGGGCCTGGAGGCTCGAGAGCGCGTCCCGGCCCGCCACACGGAGCTCGCCCATGTGCGAGACGTCGAAGAGGCCGACGCGCTCGCGGACCGCGCGATGCTCCTCGAGGATCCCCGCGTACTGGACCGGCATCTCCCACCCGCCGAAATCGACCATCCGCGCGGAAAGACTCCGGTGCAGCGCGTAGAGCGGCGTCCGCTTGAGTGCGGCGGGCGCTGTCGCGGGTACGGACATGAGGACGGAGAAATTAGCACAAGGGTCGCGCCTCCGGCGAAAGCTGCCGAACGCCATAGAATCCGGGCGCATGCGCCCGACTTCGACGAGGGCCCGGGGCGGGGCCGACCCGTACCGGGCGTGACGGACTCGCCGGCGGAGCGGGCGCGGGGCGCGGCGCGACGGTGCGAATCGGCCGGCCTTTCCGCCGAGGCGGACATGCTCTTCCGCCTCGCCGAGACCCTCGAGGCTCAGGATCGCGCCGCCGCCGCCGCGTCGCTCGCGAGGGTGCTCCTCTCGGCCGGCCGCATCGACCAGGCGAGGCCGTTCGCCCTCGACGGCAACGACCCGGTGCTCGTGGCCCGGCTGCTGCTCGAGGCCCACGACTTCGGAGAGGCCCGCCGCCTCCTCGACGAGGCGCGTCGCCGTGATCCCTTCGATCCCCGGATCGCCTCCGCACGCGGGAGGCTCGGGTTTCTCGAGAAGCGCTTCGCCGAAGCGGTGCGGGACCTTCTCGAGGCCGCACTCCTGCGGCCCGACGGCCTGCCCGACAGCGGCGACCGGAGATTCCTGCGCGCGGCCCGCGCCCTCGCTCCCTCGGAGATTCCCTCGTGGCCGGACGCGGTCGCCGCGGCGCGCGACCGGCTGACCGCGGAGGCCGAGCGGCGGGCGGCCGGTGTCCCGTGGCCGGACCGGTCGGCGGATCTGCTGCGGTCCCTGATCCGGCGCCGGGGAGCCGCCTCGGAAGGCGTGCTCGACCGCGCGCGCCGCCTCGCCGAGCTGCCGGCCCTCCAGGGTCTCGACGAGAGCGCGCTCTTCGCCGCGGCAGCGGCCGGCGAGCTTCGGCGTCTCGCGACGGGCAGCCCCCTCTATCGGAGCGGCGAGTCTTCGGGCGAGATCTCCTTCGTCGTGCAGGGCACGCTCGACCTCGTGCGGCCCACACCCGTCGGGGACCAGCCCATGGGCGAAGCGCAGCCGGGTGATCTGGTCGGCGAGGAAGCGCTCGTCGGTGCGCCGCGGACGTGCGACGCGCGCGCGCGCGGTCCGGTGACGCTGCTCGGGTTCACGGTCGACTTTTTTTACTCCGATCCGGACCGCGCCGTCTGGCTGCGCTATCTGCGGATGCGTCTCGCCCGCCGGCTGGCACGCCTGAACGACCTCTTCCGCAAGTTTTTTCCGGACGAGGCGAAGGCCCCGGCGGCGCGACGGGTCGACGACGCCGCGGAAGGTGCGGACAAGCTCTCCCTCGAGGACCGTTCGCGTTCGCTGACGACGGTCGGTCTCTCCGAATCCGACCGCTTCCTTTTCGCGGTGTTCGCCGACGAGAAGAGCTACCCCGCAGATGCCGTGATCTTCCGCGAAGGCGACGCGGGCGACGCGATCTACGTCATCGCGCGCGGCCGCGTGCGCATCTCGCGCCGGATCTCCGGAGGCGAGGAGGCCTTCGCCTTCCTCTCCGCCGGCGAGATCTTCGGCGAGATGGCGATCCTCGACCCCGGTTCCGGCCGCTCGGCGGACGCCGTCGTCCACGAGGAGGCCGTGGTCCTCGAGCTGCCCCGCGCCCGGTTCGAGGCCCTGGAGGCCGCCGACCCGGAGGGATGCGCCGAGCTGTCGACGCTTCTCTGCCGCCTCGCGGCCCGGCGCGCCGTCGAAACCGCCGAGCGGCTGGCCAACTGGCGCGTGCTCGCCGGGCCGGGCTGACCCGAGCCGTCGTTACGGCGTCTTCAGCTTCTCGGTGACCTTCGCGCGGTCCTTGCCGGCGTTCGGCGCCACGAGGATGCGGACCAGCTTCGGCCGGTGACCCGGGGCCGACAACATCAGGTCGTGAACCATCGGTCCCGAGAGCTTCAGCGGCGAAGAAGAACCGAAATCCGAAGCGCGGCCGAGGGCCTTGCCATCCTCGGACACGTCCGCCTCGGGCGGAGTGACCGAGAACTCGACCTCCGACGTCGTGCGGTCGTACACGGCCGGCAGCTTCTCGTAGGCCACCCGCTCGCGCCGATCGAGCTCCTCGTCGATCGAGATCGAGTCGTCCCCGTCGGGCGTGACGTCGATCTGGAGATGCAGGGGCCGGTAACCCGGCAGCTCCATCCGCACGTAGTGCGTTCCTTCCTTCTCGAGCTCGAGGGGCCGGCCCCCGCCGCGGTTGTCCCAGTCGTCGGCGATGCCGACGTAGCGCCCGTCGACGTAGAGCCGCGCCTGCTCGGGGCTGGACGTGAAGCGGACGGTGCCGCGCGTCTCGTACACCGCGTCCACGCGGGCCGGCCGCGCGGGAGCGGACGAGCCTGGCGGAGGCGCCGGCGCCTCGGGCTCCGCGCGCGCGGCGACTCTTGGAGGCTCGGGCGTCGGCACGGGGCTGGGCCGCACACGTGTCGGACGCGCGGCCGGCATATCGACGAGCCGCGGGGCGCCGACCGTGGCGTCCGCGGCTTCGCCGGGTCCCGGCGTCGGAAGGACGATGGGCGCTGGCTCGGCGGCCGCGGCCTCGGGAGCCGGCGCGGGCAGCGTCGGAGCGGCCGGCGCCGACGCCGGAGTCGGGGCGGCGGCCACCGGAGTCGGCACGGGCGCCGCGCGCGGCTTTCGGAAGACGAGAAAGAAGAGAAGCCCGGCCGCGATCGCGGCCCCGGCGAGCAAAAAGATCGTGCCCTCGAAGATCCGGCGGTCCGGCCGTGCGGGCGGCGCCGTCGGCGCGCCCGACGAAACCGGCTCGAGCGGCGGGCCCGGCGCCGGGACGCGGGACACCGGCAGCGTCGGAGGCGCCGCCGCGGAAGCGCGCCCGGCCGCCGCGGGACCGGCGGCGACCGCCCGCCGGGTCATCTCCGATTCGCGCTGGAACTTCTCGATCCGCCGCAGCTCGCGAACGAACTCATGGGCATCGGCCGGACGGCGCTCCGCCCGCTTGGCGAGCATGCGCGCCATGACTTCCCGCGTGGCCATGGGCAGGTCGGACCGGATCTCCCGCGGGTCGCGGGGCTCCGTGTGGAGGATCTGGTAGACGAGCGTCGTGATCGACTCGCCCGGAAACGGCCGCGCGCCGGTCAGAAGCTCGTAGAGCACGACGCCCAGCGAGAAGAGGTCGGAGCGGCCGTCGATCTTCTCGCCCCGGATCTGCTCGGGCGACATGTAGGCGGGGCTGCCGATCATCTGACCCGTCCGCGTCATGTCGGAGGACGTCGCGGAGGTGAACTTTCCGATGCCGAAGTCCGTCACCTTCACGCGGCCGTCTTTGGCGATCAGGATGTTGCCGGGCTTGACGTCGCGGTGGACCACCTCGCGCTCGTGGGCGTGCGCCAGGGCCTCGGCCGCCTGGCGGATGATCGCGACCTTGGCCGCGAGCGGGAGATCCTCTCCTCCGCCGAGGTAGCGCGTGAGCGGCCGGCCTTCGACGTACTCCATCGCGATGAAGTAGAGGTCGCGGTCGCGGCCCACGTCGTAGACGGTGACGATGTTGGGATGCTGCAGACGGCCGGCGAGCTTCGCCTCCTTCAGGAAGCGGGCCTCGATCTCGGCCGCCGACTCTCCTCGGGCGGCCTCCGGGTGGATCGTCTTGATCGCGACCGGCCGGTCGATCTCGGGATCGTGCGCCAGGTAGACGACGCCCATCGCCCCCTGGCCGAGCACCGAGGAGATTTCGAAGCGCCCGAGCCTGGAGCCCGGGGGGAGGACGCTCATTCCTCGGGGCGGTCCGTATCCGAACCCGAGCCCTCCTCCGCGAGGTTGCCGGCCGCGTCGCGCTCGCGCTCGGCGATCAGGGCGCGCGCCTCCTCGGCCCGGTCGGGCGGTACGAGCACGCGCGTCATTCCGAGCGCTCCGAGGTCTTCAGGAAACGAGGAAGACGCACCCTCGATCTCCACGGGGATCCCTTCCGATTCGAGCAGGCCGGCGATGATCTCGGCTTCCCCGTCGTCGCCGGAGGACGCGACCTCGACCCACTCTTCCGTGTCCTCGGCCATGGTCTCCCCTTTCGGTGTCGTTCGGTCGCGGCGGCTCGGCCGCCTTCTCGCCTTTGCTTCTACCGGCGGACGGAGAGCCGCTCCGTCCGCGGCTCCATCACCCTTCCGACGACCGCTCCCGCGGGCGCGCCCCTCTCGAGACACCGGGCGGCGTACGCGGCCGCCTCCTCCTCCGGGAGCGCCACGAGGAGTCCGCCCGAGGTCTGGGCGTCGGAGAGAAGAAGGAAGTCGTCGTCCGAGACTCCGTCGGCGACCGCGGCGCGGGTCCGCAGGTTCTGCGCGTTCGCCTTCGAGCCTCCGGGCACGATGCCCTCGGCCACGAGACGGCGTGCCTGCGACAACAGGGGGACTCTCCCGACCGAAATCTCGGCCGTGGTCGCGGACGCCGCCATCATCTCGTACGTGTGACCGAGCAGGCCGAAGCCCGTGACGTCGGTGGCGGCGTGGATCGTGAAGCCCTCCATCGCCTCCATGGCCGCCCGGTTGAGCGTGCACATCACGGCCACGGCTTCCTCGAGTGCCGCGTCGGACAGGCGCCGCGTCCCCGGCGAGGACGACGAGGACGCCGAGTCCGACCGCCCGGCGCGAATCGTCACGCCGACGCCGAGGGGCTTCGTCAGCACGAGGGCGTCGCCCGGACGCGCGCCGACGTTCCGCGTGACGCGTGACTCCTCGACGACGCCCGTGACGGAGAGGCCGTAGAGCGGGATGTCATGGTCGATCGAGTGGCCGCCGCCGATCACGGCCCCGGCCTCGGCGACTTTCTCGGCGCCGCCGGCCATGATCTCTTCCAGCATCTCTCGCGGGAGCACCTTCATCGGGAACGCCACGACCGCGAGGGCGAGCACCGGCCGGCCGCGCATCGCGTAGACGTCGGAGAGGGCGTTCGTCGCCGCGATCCGGCCGAAGAGCCGGGGGTCGTCCACGACGGGCGTGAAGAAGTCGATCGTCTGGACGACGGCGTGGCCGCCGGGGATCCGGTACACCGCGGCGTCGTCCGACTCGGCGTTGCCGACGAGCAGGTTCGGGTCGGTCGCCGCGGGGAGCTTCGAAAGGATGGCCGAGAGATCGAACTGCGGGATCTTGCACGCGCAGCCGGCGCTCGACGCGAACGTCGAGAGGGGCCGGGGAACCGCCGGGGCGATCGTCACGACGCGATTATAGGAGTTGACCCGAAGGCGCGGGGTTCGGGCGGGCGCGGTGCGCTCGCCGCCGCGACGCCTGCGCCCCTAGTCGTCGTCGCCGCGGAGCAGGAACCCGAGGACGAAACCGACGGCCGCCGAAATCGCGATCGAGGTTCCCGGATTCTCCCGGACGTACCCGCGCAGGTCGTCCCAGAGGTAGCCGTAGTCCTTCTCGATCTGCTTGGCCGTCGACTTGACGGTCTTGCGGACGTCATCGCTCACGTCGTCGAACTGGTCCCGAGCCTTCGTGTAGGAGTCACCCAGGGTTTCCTTGGTGCGGTCGATCTTTTCTTCCACGAAGTCGCGGGCTCGGTCGAACGGGGTTTCTTTCGCCATGGACACCTCCGGTTCGGGGCCGCATCATATACCCTTGCCCGGTTGAGGACGGAGATTCGTTGAAGACCGATCGATCGCTCGCCCGGCCATCCCGCGACCTCCGGCCGTCCTGGACCATCCGAGGCGTGATCTCCGAGACGCTCCGAGGCTTCCGGGCCGACCGGGGCGCCGATCTCGCAGGCTCGCTCGCTTTCACGACGCTGCTCACGGCCGTTCCGCTGGTCGCCACGTTCTCGCTGTTCCTCGTGACCTTCTTCCACGAGTACGACGACGAAGTCCTCGCGATCCTCAACGCCGTGATCCCCTACTCGACGGAGCGGCTCTCGAAGAACCTCCAGGAGTTCGTCGCCGAATCCACGGCCATCTCCGGGGTCGGGCTCGTCCTGCTCGTTCTTGCCTCCGTCCGGCTCGTCTTCGTCGTCGAGGGCATCTTCAACGCCGTGTGGGGCGCTCCCCGGCGCAAGGCGCGGGTTTCCCGCTTCATCATCTACGTCTTCGCCCTCGCCGCGCTGGGTCTGGTTCTCGGCGGCATCGGCTGGGGACTCCGCAGCATCCGGGAGGCGGACTCGAGCTCCCTGCTTGAACTCTCCGGCCATCGGCGCGGCCGCCCCGTTCATCCTGAAGGCCTTCTTCCTGATGCTCATCTACCGTTACGTACCGAACGCGCGGGTCCGGCTGGCCCCGGCCGCGGTCGCCGGCTTGACGGTGGCCCTCGGGCTCGAGGTCCTGCGCGTCGCATTCGGTCTCTACGTCGAGGCCCTGCTGCGGATGAACCTCATCGCCGGCTCGCTCGCCTTCGCCCTCTTCGCGATCATCTCGCTCTACTTCGCCTGGGCCCTCATCCTCTTCGGCGTCGAGCTGACCCACGTGCTCCAGAGGGAGAGCTCCGGCGCGTCGACCGAGAGCCGGCGCGAGGGCCGCGCCGAGAAGGCGATCCGGATGCTTCTGCGGATGTCGTCGGTCGAGCCGTCGCCCTTGAAGGACCTCGAGACGAACCCGGACGCGTCCCCCGCCGACACGCTCGCGATTCTCGAAGACCTCCGGAAGGCGGGCCTCATCGAGGGAGACGCCGCGGCCGGGTTCCGGCTGGCGGCGTCGGGCCGCCAGATCACGGTCGCCCGAATCATCGACGCGCTCTCCCCCGGTCTGCTCCACGTCAATCCCGGCGGCCAGGACCGCGTGGCCATGGTGCTCGAGCCCCTCTTCGACCGCCTGGAGTCGGAGCGCCGGGCCCTCCTCGGGACGACGCTGACGCAGCTTCGCGCGCGGCCGGACACGGCCCGCAATCCCCGTCCGTAGGACCGGGCGTCTAGCGCCGGCTTCGGCCGGAGAAGCTTCAGGAGCGGCGGCGCGACGAAAGTCGTCGCGAAGACCGCGACGAGAACCGCCACGAATACCCGATCGGGCAGCGCTTTGCTCGGCGAGGCCGAGCGAGGCGAAGATCAGCCCGACCTCGCCGCGCGGCACCATCCCGGCGCCGATGAAGGCGCGGCGGACCTTGCCCCACGCGCAGAAACCCGCCGCGAATTTCCCGAGAAAGCCGATGAGCGTCAGGCCGAGGCCGAGCAGCAGCGCCGGCCGGTTCTCCGCGACCGCCGGGTTGAGAAGCCGCACGTCGACCTCGCGCGCCCACGTAGACGAAGAAGACCGGCGCGAAGATGTCGACGACCGGCTTGAGCGCCGTGGTCGATGTCGTGCCGCCGGTTCGTCCGCGCCAGCACCAGGCCCGCGGCGAAGGCGCCGACGATCGGGGCGGACTCGGCCTTCTTGGCCCCCCAGGCGACGAAGACCGCGAAGGCCACGGCGGCCGCGCCGAGCATGCCGCGGACGCTCGACTTGCCGACGACGTGGATCAGACGTCTTGCCGATCGGCGTGCCGACGACCACCGCCACGACGAGAAAGCCGATGGCCATGCACGGTCGGATTTCAGCGCGGCGCCGGCCGACAGCGTCCCGGTCTGGGCGAGCTTGCTGACGATCGCGAGCACGACGAGCCCCAGAACGTCGTCGATCACCGCGGCGCCCAGGATGATCTGGCCCTCGGGCGTCTTCAGAACCCCCAGCTCCGACAGGACGCGGGCCGTGATGCCGATCGACGTCGCGGTCAGCGCCGCGCCGACGAAGATCGCCGTCAGCGTCGGATGACCCGAGAGCCCGCGTCAGGGCGTAGCCGCCCGCGAACGGCAGCACCATCCCGGCGAGGGCGACGGCCAGCGCCGGGCCGCCGACCCGGAGCAGCTCCTCGAGATCGGTCTCGAGGCCGACCTCGAAGAGGAGCAGCACCACGCCGATCTCCGCGAGCAGGAAGATCCCCTCCGACAGCGGAACGAGCCCGAGCACCGAGGGGCCCAGGACGACGCCCGCGAGGAGCTCGCCGAGTACCGACGGCTGGCCCGATTCTCTCCGCGAGCTCGCCGAAGAGCTTGGCGCCGAAGAGCGCGGCGGCGAACGCCAGCAGAAACGCGCCGATGTCGACGCCGTGCTCCATCGGCACGGATCCTAGTCGATCCGGGTTAGGCTGCGCCGATGCGTGCGGAGCCGCCGTCGCGGCGAAGCGCTCTCCTGGTCGCCGGGGCGCTGGCCGCCGCGGCCGCCGCGCTCGTCACGACCCTGATGCTCCCGCCGATCGTCGGCCTCGCCGACAACGGAGACTTCTTCAAGGTGATGCAGCCCGCGGGTCTCGCGTACGCGCAGCCGGAGCCCGAACGGTATTTCCGCTGGGCACCCTCGACGTTCGCGTTCGCTTCTCCGCGGCCGGATCGCGACGGCTATCGGACGACGGAAGCGCTCCTTGCGCGCGTCGCGGCCGCCGCGGCGCGGCTGGCCAACGCGCGCCTCTTCGACATCCGGGTCCTCGGAGCCCTCCACGCCGCTCTCCTCCTCCTGGGCCTCGGGCTCGCCATCGCCGCCGCGGGCGATCTCGCGCCGGCCGCGCGATGGACCGCGGCGATCCTCCTGGTCTTCGTCTTCGCCGACGTCGCCTACGCCGCGCCGCTCAATTCGCTGTACGGCCAGGCCGCGTCGCTTGTCTTCTTCCTGGTGACCATCGGGATCGCCGCCGTCGCCATGCGCCGCGGCGGGCTTTCCGGTGCGTGGCTGCCGGCGTATTTCCTCGCGGCCGCCCTGTTCGTTTGCTCGAAGCCGCAGGAGTCCCTGCACGCGCCGCTGCTCGCGGCCCTCGGCCTGGGCCTCGCGCGGAGCGGTCGCGCGACGGCGGGCGGCCGTTCTCGCGTTGCTCCTGATCGGCATCGCATACGTCTACTTCCGCGGGACGCCCCCGGCTCTCCGGCGCGTGGCGCTGTATGACGCCGTCTTCATGGAGCTGCTCCCGAACTCGCCCGATCCCGGCGCCGACCTCCGGCGCCTCGGCCTGCCCCCCGGATTCGCTCGCTACTCCGGCGCGACGGCATACGCGGAGGGGCTCCGCTCGGCGATCCCGCCGTTCGCGCGGAGCTCGACGCGCGCGTCGGCTATGGGCCCCTCGCGCGCATCTATCTCGCTGACCCCGGCCGAGCCGTCGCGGTCCTGCGTCGGGCGGCCTGGAAAGGCGCCCGGATGCGGCCGCCCTTTTTCGGCGACCTCGCGAAGGAGGCCGGGAGACCCGAGCGCGCGCAGAGCCGGCGTTTCGCGCTCTGGAGCGATTTCAAGTTTCTCATCCGCCCGTGGACCGTCTGGATCTGGCCGGGCCTACTCCTCGCCTGCGCCGCCGCCTCTCTCGCGACCTGGCGCCGGGCGTCGCCGCGAGGCCGTCTCGCTCGCGCCGGACTGCTCACGCTCTGCGGGATGGCCGTTCTGGAATTCGCCATCTGCGCCTTCGCCGATGCGCACTTCGAGCTCGTCCGGCACCTGTACGTGTTCCACGCGATGATCGACCTCGTGCTGATCGCCGGCATCGTGTGGGCGGTTCAGGTCCTGGCGCAGCGGCGTCCGACCGGCGGTGAGCGGCCAGGCGCGGTTTGGCCGCGCACGAACGTGCTATCCTGCGCGCCCCAAAGGTCTGCTCAGTTTGGAGACCGTACGCTCACGGTCGCGGTTCGTCCCGCCGTCCATTGCAACGATCTCGAGTTACCGCCGGCCTTCGCGTGCGAGCGGCTTGCCTGTGCCGAGCGCGACGGGCTTCGGCGGACCGCCGGCGGGCGGCCGAGTCGCCTGGCCGCCTGAGCGCAGTCCGCGCTCGACGGCGCGGCGGCTCTCCCGGCCGAAGCGTCTTCGGACTGCGCGCCAACGCCGGGGACGGCCGGCGCTCGCGTTCGGACGGCGGTGTGAGCACGGCGATCGAACCGGCCCGCCTCCGGGCGAGCCGCGCTTCGAGTCACATTCGAGTTACCGCCGGCCTTCGGCCGGCGTTGCCTACTGCCGGGGGCCTGCCTTCGGTGGACGGCTTGGTGGAGCTGACCGGGATCGAACTGGCCCGCCTCGTCGCTCGGGGTCCGGTTCCGGACGCTTTCTTTGAGCGGGGGGCTGTGCATAGCGCCCCCCGAATCACCCCTGGTCGCCGGTTATCCAGCGGGGCCGGCTGGGCTATGCTGTGGTTAGGCCGTTCCGGTGTAGCTGACCCGGGACGACCGGCGCCGCGCGAGTGCGATTCACGCGCCTCCCAAACTGAGCTACAGCCCCACGCGGAAGAGGGCGCGCAGGATAGCACGGCCAGAAGGGTGCGGCAAACGCGGCGGTAGGATCGCCTCGGGAACACTGCCGGCTTTCGCCGCGATTTCAGGATCCGTTCGGAGGAGAGCTGACGATGGCCAGGGCGACGTTTGGCGCGGGTGCCCCAGAACCTCAGGCCGGACCCCCGTCCGTTCCTGTGAACGTCCGCTCATCCGGGCCGGAAGCTGGTAATGCGATTCGGCCTGTGCGTGATGGTCAAGAACGAGGCCACTCGTCTCGTGAATTGCCTCGAACCCGCGTTGGAATTTGCCGCTGAAGTCGTGGTGCTCGACAATGACAGCAGCGACGGCACGGCGGATCTCTTACGCTCCCGCTACGGCATCGATCCAATCCCCGTGAAGCTCTCCGAGGAGCGGTGCTACAACTGCAGTGAGCCTCGGAATCTGGGCTTTGATCTCTTGTCGACGCCATGGATCCTCTGCCTGGATGCCGACGAGAGCATGGACCGCGAAGACCTTATCCGTATCGTGGCCATGGAAGAGGAGCCCGGGATTTCGGGCTATTTTGGCCGGTGGCTGAACCAACTCGAGGGCAGCGAGCCCTTCGACGACTACAAGCTGTTTCTGTTCCGCCACGGATTCCATAAGCGCGGCCTCGTCCACGACAACGTGCAGATCGACATCCGCGAGAAGGGCGGGACGGCCCGCTGGCTCGATTGGCTGACGGTCTTGCACCGTCCCAGCCCCAGGCGCGTCGCCTGGAAAAAAGTGTTCTATCGCCAGCGTCTCAGGTGCGCCATCCGACGGGAGCCGGATTGGTATCGCTATGACTGGTTCCTCGGCTATTCCCTCTTCCAGGACGGCGAGGTGGCGGAAGCCGAGCCCTATCTTCGCATCGCGGCAGAGTCACGATCGTTGAAGTTCCCGGTGGAGTGCCTCAACAGCGCCATGGTGCTGACGGAGCTTCTGGCGTCCCAGGGTCGGGTCGCTGAAGCCGTTCGGACCCTCGACGATGCCCGGAGTTTTTTCGAATCCGTGAGGAGCGATTTCGAGGTCGCCGTCAATTTCCGCATGTCCAACTGGCTGGAGGAGGCCGCCGTGGCCGCTCGCTCCGGCTGCCCGGAGACTATCCACGCGTACCGCTTCGCGAGATGATCCCGGAGGTGCTGAATGCCTGCCCTCGTGCCGAATCGTCCTGACATCGCGGTCGCCTTCATCATCCGTGAGAAATTCGGCTGGACCCTCGAAAGCCTGAGACGGCTTTACGCAAACTGCCCGGAGCCCTTCACCATCTACATCGTCGACTGCGGGTACCCGCCGGAGATCCGGGCCGGCATGGAAGCCTTTCTGGAGAGTCGGGCCCATGTGGAGTGGATCGACGCTGATCGATTCCTCTATCCCAACGAAGCCCTGAATCTCGTCACCGCCCGCGCCACCGAGCCCTTTCTCTGCAAGATCGAAAACGACGTGTTCGTGGAACCGGGATTTCTGGGTTTCCTTTCGGAGACGAGTCGGGCCCTGGACTGTGAGATCGTGGCTCCCCTCACGCTGGAGGCGGAGCCGGGGAAAGCCCCGGTGCCCCACCGGGATGAAGATGGCGGAACCCGGGGACGCTTCGAGCGCGAGCCGGACGGGCGGGTGGCAGTCTTCGAGCGGCGCTCTCCGGATACCGAAGCCGGACACACCCGCGTGCACCGGTTCGAGCTCCATGCGATGCTCTTGAAGACCGAGGCCCTACGCGCGATGAGTCCCCTGCCCGCGCTGAATTCGCGGGAACACCTGGACCTCGCGATGCGAGCCTGGACGGCGGGATTTCGCGCCTATTTCGATCCTCGCGCGGTGGCCACCTACGTCTACCCACCCATTCACGGCTTCGACCGGGAGTACTTCCGTTTCCGATGGGACCCGGCCATGGCCCTGCGGTCGCATGCCTATGTGAAGGCCACCTGGAACATTCGTCGCATGCCCCGAGCCATGGAGTTCGTCCGCTGCCACCAGGAGTACCTGCGGGAAGAAAATATCCTTACTCCGGTCAACGTCTGACACGGCGTTACGGTGTACGCCCCGGGAAGAACGCGGAGTTCAGCGGCGTTTTCCGAGACCTCGGATAAAGGAGGGCTCATGGCCAAGGCGACGTTCGGCGCGGGTTGCTTCTGGGGAGTCGAGGAGGAGTTCCGCAAGGTTCCGGGTGTCCTGGCGACGGCGGTGGGTTATTCGGGCGGAAAGACGGACAACCCGACCTACGAAGACGTCTGCTCCGACGAGACCGGCCATGCGGAGGTCGTCGAGGTCGAGTACGACCCGGCGAAGGTCTCCTACGACCAGCTTCTCGAGATCTTCTGGAACAACCACAACCCGACCACGCTGAACCGTCAGGGCCCGGACGTGGGTTCCCAGTACCGGTCGGCCATCTTCTTCCACACGCCCGAGCAGCAGGCGGCGGCGCGCGCGTCGAAGGAGCGGCTCGAGAAGAGCGGCCGCTTCAACCGGCCGGTCGTCACCGAGATCACGCCCGCGAGCCGCTTCTGGCGCGCCGAGGAATACCACCAGAAGTATTTCGAGAAGCGCGGTGGCGGCGCCTGCCACGTCTGACGGGTTGCGGGTCCGTGATAGATTCCGCGGCCTTGTCGGCACCCGGCGACGACCTCGGAGTGCACGCCGGCGCACGCTGACGAAAACAAAGGAGATCGAGATGAAGAAGGCCCTCTCCCTTTTCCTGCTCCTCGGAATCGCCGCCGCCGCCGCCGCTCAGCAAGCGGCACCGAAGTCCTCGATGCCGGAGATGTCGAAGTCGGACATCGACATGGCAAAGCTCGAGAACGCGCTCTCGAAGAAGCGCCGCGAGCTCTTCGCCGCCGGCATGGGCGGGTTGAGCGCGGATCAGCAGCAGGCGTTCTGGGCTGTCTACGCCGACTTCGAGAAGGAGCGCGACGCGAACATGGTTGCGCGCCTGAACCTCCTGAAGGACTACACCGACCGGTTCGCGACGCTGAGCGACGCCGACCTGACCAAGATGGTCAACGAGTCGGCCGCGATCCAGAAGCAGACACTGGACCTGCGGATGAAGTACTTCGGGATCCTCAGCCCGAAGATCGGCGTGAAGGCGGCCGGCCGCTTCGTCCACATCGACGACTACCTCACGACCCTGATGCGGCTCGGCATGCTCGACAACATGCCGGCCCTCGCGGCGAACTGAGCCGCTTCGGGCGCTAAGAGATCAGCTCTTCGGTCTCGCGGCGAGGCGCTCCCGAATCAGGGCGAGCGCCTCGTCGCGTTCTTTCCCCGCGAGCGTGAGGCGGGGCGGCCGCACCCGCTCCGATCCCGTTCCGGTCTCCTGCTGCACGAGCTTGATCAGCTGCACGAACTTCGGCACCACGTCGAGGCGGAGGAGCGGCAGGAACCAGTCGTAGAGCGCGCGGGCCTCCGTCCTCTTTCCGGCAGCCGCGAGCTCGAACAGCCGCACGCACTCCACGGGGAGAGCGTTGACGAGCCCGGCCACCCAGCCGACGGCGCCGGCGTCGACGCCTTCGAGGATGAGGTCGTCGACCCCGACGAAGATCGCCAGCCGCTCCCCCAGCACGGCCCGGATCGCCGTCACGCGCCGCACGTCCTCGCTCGACTCCTTGACGGCGACGAGGTTCGGGAGCTTCGCGGCGAGCGCGGCCAGCTCTTCGGGCCGGACGTCCGTCCCGTAAGCGGTCGGGTTGTTGTAGAGCATGCAGGGAAGACGCGTCGCGCCGATGACCGCGGAGAAGTGGGCCGCCGTCTCGCGGGCGTCCGTCCGATAGACGTAGGCGGGCAGGACCATCAGGCCGTCGCAGCCTTTCGCCTCGGCCAGCCGCGCCGTCGCGACGGCCTCGGCGGTCGAGAGCGCCGCGATCCCGGCGACGAGCGGAACCCGGCCGGCCAGGATCCGTTTGCCGGTCTCGAGCACGGCGCCCTTCTCTTCGAAGCTCAGGGTCGCCGACTCCCCGAGCGAGCCGAGGAGGACGAATCCGCGGCAGCCGGCCGTGAGCATCGCTTCGAGCTGTCGTGGAAGAAAGTCGAGATCGAGCGAGAGGTCCTCGCGAAGCGGGGTCGTGACGGCGGGAAAGACGCCCTGCCATTTCATGCGGAATCCTCCATCGCGACGAGACTGCCGAGACGCGCCGGCTTGACGGGCGGCCGTACCGTATCCGAATCCCAGCCGAAGAGAAACTCGAGCGCCGGCCCGCAGACGCGGCCCTGGCAGGGCCCCATGCCCGCGCGCGTGGCGAGCTTGGCCTCGCGGGCGCTGTCCGCGGCGGCGATCGAGGCGAGCCGCACGTCCTCGCAGCGGCAGACGATCGTATCGGCGCGCACCGCGGCGGCGAGCTCCGCGCGCGGGCGGAAGGTCCGCTCCATCGCGACGCCGAGGCGTCGGCCGCGCGCGCGCGTCCCGGCCAGACGTCGAGCCGCGGCGCTCGCCGCGTCGAAGCGATCGGCCGCCGAGAGCCCCGCGATCTCGCCCTCGGCGATCGCCGTCTCGAGCCCCGCGACACCGCAGGGCTCGCCGGCCGCGAAGAGGCCGCGCACGCTCGTCTGCTGCGACGCGTCCACGGCGACGGCTCCCTTCCGAAGCTCGCAGCCGAGCAGCCGGGCGAGCTCCGTGTTGGGCACGAGCCCATAACCGACCGCCGCGAGGTCGCAGTCGAGCGTGTACCGGTTCGCTCCGTCGGTGACGGTGACGGCTTCGACCCGCTCGCGGCCGTGCGCCTCCGCGACCCAGGTGCCGGATCGGTAGGGCGCCGGAAAGAAACCGCCGCGGTAGCGGGCCGCTTCGAGCAGCTTTCGCGGCTGCAGCGCGAGCCCGGCGGCGAAGCGCCCGAGAGCGCCGAGACCCGCCTGCTCGGCGACGAGGGCCACTTCGGCGCCGGCGCCTTCGAGGTAGGCCGCCACGGGCAGAAGCAGCGGGCCCGAGCCCGCCACGACCGCGACGCGCCCGCGAAAGTCGGCGCCCATCTTCGCCATCGCCTGCGCTCCCCCGGCCCCCATGACGCCCGGCAGCGTCCACCCGGGAAACGGAAGGAAGAGCTCCCGCGCTCCGGTCGCCAGGACGACGGATCGAGCGCGCACGGTCACGACGTTGCCCTCGCCGTCCTCCGCGAACAGCCGGAATCCCCCGACACCCGGCGTCGCGTCGACTACCGAGACACCGGTGCGCACGACCGTGCCCGTAGATGCCAGCCTCTCGAGCCAGACCCGCGCGCCTTCGGGCGGCGGTTTCCCGGGAAGGTGCCGATGGATCTGACCGCCCGGCGCCGGGTTCTCGTCGAAGACCACCGTGCGCGCGCCGGCCTCCGCCGAGCGGCAGGCCGCCGCGACACCCGCCGGCCCCGCGCCCACGACCGCGACCTCGCACTCGAGACTCTCGATCGAGGTCGCCGGGCGGTCGGGACGAGACCCTTCCATCTCCATGCAGGCGCGACGGTGCGGCGATCCGCCGATCTCCATTCGGCATTCGAAGCAGACCCCCATCGCGCACAGGACCCCGCGCGGTTCGCCCGCGACGGACCGCCGCAGGAGAGAACGGCCCGCGTTCTCGAGGGCGGCCGCCACCGTGAGCTCAGGCATGGGCGGCCGCCGCGAACGCGCGCATCGGCGAATAGGGCGCGGGGTCGATGGGGCTCGGACGTCGCAGAATCGCGTCGGCGATGAGCCTTCCGGTCGCCGGCGCCGTCGTGATGCCGAGGCCCTCGTGGCCGGCGGCGATGAAGAGCCCCGGGGCCGGATCCCACGCGCCGACGAGCGGGAGATTGTCCGGCGTCGCCGGCCGGAAGCCGACCCACGTCCGAATCGCCGACAGGCCGGCGAGGGCCGGCGCATATTCGAGGGCGCGGCCCACCATCTTCGCGCGGATGCGGCGGTTGATCGAGGCGTCCAGCCCGACGAACTCGCGCGAAGAGCCCAGCAGCATCTGACCCGTCGCGCGAGGCTGAAGGTTGAACGCCACCGATTCGGGCGCCGGCGTGTGGGCGCTCTTCAGATAGCCGAGCTCGACCAGCTCGTGGCGGCAGAAACCCGGATAGCGGTCGGTGATCACGAGGTGTCCCTTGCGGGGCGCGATCGGAAGGCCCGGGGTCAGCAGCGGCGCGGCCACTCCGCAGGCGTTGACGACGGCGCCCGCTTCGAGGCTTCCCTGCCGCGTCTCGACGCGGCGGCCGAAGATCGCGACGGCCTCGACGCCTTCGCGCCGCACGGCGCCTCGCGCGGCGGCGCGCGCGAGCAGCCAGCGCGCCGCGTTCACCGGGTAGAGCACCCGGTCTCCCGGCACGCGCAGGGCCCCGGCGAGCCCGGGCCGGAGCGACGGCTCGGCACGCTCCACGTCCTCGCCCGAGAGCTCGTCCACCGGAACGCCGCGCCCCCGGTAGAACGCGGCCTTCTTGCGCACGAGCGCGCGCTCCTCCTCGTCCGCCGCGATCCAGAGCGTTCCGGTCTCCTCGTCCTCGCAGGCGCGGGGAATCTCGGGAGCCATCTCGACCCAGAGCCGCCGCGAGAGGGAGGTCAGCGCGAACTGCGCCTCGGAGTCGTCCATGACCACGACGTGCCCCATCGCCGCGGCGGTGGTGCCGGCGCCGGCGAAGCGGGATTCCAGGATTTCGACCGTGAGCCCGGCGGCCGAAAGCGCGTCCGCGCAGGCGGCTCCGACGATCCCCGCGCCCACGACGAGGACGTCAGGCGCCGGCATGACCTCCGGAGGCGGAGGGAAGGCCGGTCCGGAACGGGTCGCGCGGATCGAAGTACAGGGTGGCCCGCCCCGTCACGTAGGCCCGGCCCTGGATCCGGGGCCAGAGCTGCCCGTCGCGCTCCTCGAGCCAGCCCGTGAAGAGGCTTCCCGTGATCGATTCCTGGCGGTACCGCTGGCCGGCGGGCAGCTCTCCGCGGGCGTGCAGCGCGGCCATCTTGGCGGACGTGCCCGTGCCGCAGGGCGAGCGGTCGTAGGCCCCTCCGGGGCAGAGCACGTAGTTTCGGCTGTCCGCGTCGGTGCGCTCCGGGGACCCATAAAGAATGACATGGTCGACCACCGCCCCGCCCTCGCCCGTGATGCCCTGGGCGGCGAGCGCCCGCTGGATCGCGAGCGTGACGCTTCGGAGCCGCTCGTGGTTGTCCGGGCTCACACGCTCGACGCCGTCGCGCGCGAGGAAGAACCAGTTGCCACCGTACGCGACGTCGCCCACGACGCGGCCGACTTCGGGCACGTCGACGGCGACGTCCTTCGCGAGGCAGCGCGCCGGAACGTTTTCGATCGTGACGAGGCCGTCCACGGCCAGCTCCGCTCCCACCGTTCCGACCGGCGTATCGAGACGCACCTTTCCGGGGGCGATGCGCCCGAGGTGCTCGAGCGTTCGAACCACGCCGATCGTGCCGTGGCCGCACATCCAGAGGGGACCCACGTTGTCGAAGAAGACAACCCCCGCGACGGCGCCGTGCGTGATGGGCGGGGTCAGGAGCGCTCCGACGATGGCGTCGTGGCCTCGGGGCTCCAGGACGACGGCCCGCCAGAGATCCTCGAAGCGCGTCGCGAGCTCCTCGCGCCGGCCTTCCATCGTCGCCGAGGACAGCTCCGGCCATCCCCCGATGACGACTCGAGTCGGCTCGCCCTCCGTGTGCGAGTCGACCACTTCGATCGACTCCGGGAGTCGCTTCACACGGCGTCCCTGGTTGGAGCGCCGTCGACGAGCCGCCAGATGCCCCGCGGGTTCTCGTTGCGCAGCTCCTCGGGCAACCCCGACTGCGGGAAATCCTGGTAGCAGACCGGCCGGACGAAACGGTGGATCGCGGCGGAGCCGACCGAGGTCTCGCGGGAGTCGGTCGTCGCCGGATACGGGCCCCCGTGCTGCATCGCGTGAGAGACCTCGACGCCGGTCGGGAACCCGTTGAAGACGAGCCGGCCCGCCTTGCGGCGAAGCACGGCCACGAGCTCGGAGAAGTCGGCGAGATCCTTCTCGGTGCCGTGGATCGTGGCGGTGAGGTGGCCGTGGAGCGTGCGCGCGATCCTGACCATCTCGGGCCGCGAGGCGCAGCTCACCGCAACCGAAGCGGGGCCGAAGATCTCCTCCGCGAGGGCGGCCTGGCCGAGATACGTCGCCGCGTCCGTCAGGAAGAGGGCGGCGTGCGCCTCGGTCTCGGGGTGCGCGCCCGGAGTCTGCCCGCGAGCCGCGATCCGCACGCCGGGAAGCCGCGTGACCTCCGCGACGCTCTGATCGTAGGCGGCCTTGATGCCGGCATGCACCATCGTGCCGGCCGACGTGTTGGCGAGCAGGTCTCCCGCCGTGTGGAGGAAGGCCGTCGAGACGGGCGCGTCCAGGAGGACCACGAGCCCGGGGTTCGTGCAGAACTGCCCCGCGCCGAGCGTCACCGAGGCCGCGAAGCCGCGGGCGATCGCCTCGCCTCGATCCTGCAGCGCGCCGGGAAGCAGAAACACCGGATTCGACGAGCCCATCTCGGCGAAGACCGGGATCGGCTCCGGACGCAGCGCCGCCGCGTCGTAGAGCGTGCGTCCGGCGCGCAGGGATCCCGTGAAGGCCGCCGCGCGCATGGCGGGGTGTGTGACGAGGGTGATGCCGACCTCGGGAGACGTGCCGTGCAGCATCGCGAACACGCCCTCCGGCATGCCGGTCTCGCGCGCCGCCCGGCGGATCGCGGCGGCGGAAAGCTCCGAAGTCCCGGGATGAGCCGGGTGCGCCTTGACGACGACCGGGCAGCCGGCGGCGAGCGCCGAGACCGTGTCGCCGCCCGCGACCGAGAAGGCCAGCGGAAAGTTCGAGGCGCCGAAGACCGCCACGGGGCCCACGGGAAAGAGCATCCGGCGCAGATCCGGCCGGGGCTGCGGCTTGCGCTCCGGAAGGGCGCGGTCGATCCGGGCGTCGACCCAGGAGCCCTCCTCGATGAGCTCGGCAAAGAGGAGGATCTGCGAGACCGTGCGCGCGCGCTCGCTCTCGAGGCGCGCCAGGGGCAGGGCCGTCTCCGCGTGGGCCCGCGCGAGGAGATCCTCGCCGAGGCCCAGCGTCTGCTGGGCGATCGCGCGCAGGAACTCGGCGCGCTTCTCCGGGGGCAGCGCGGCGTAGGGCTCGAACGCGCGCTCGGCGGAGCGGGCCGCCGCGTCGATCTCGGCGGGGGTCGCCTCGAAGTACTCGTCCTCGAGGGTCTCCCCCGTGGCCGGGTTTCGCCCGCGAAACGCGGCGCGCGGGCCGAACCGCGGATCCCGGTGCGCGCTCATGGCGCGGCCCTCCGTTCCGAGGACGCCGCCGACGCCGCGATCCAGGCGCCGACCTGGGCTTCGAGCACGGGCAGAGGGACCATGCCGTTCGCGAGCACGGCGTCGTGGAAACCGCGGACGTCGAAGCGCTCGCCAAGCGTCATCTCGGCCTGCCGGCGGAGCTCCCGGATCTTCAACTCCCCCATCTTGTAGCAGAGCGCCTGGCCGGGCCAGGAGATGTACCGGTCGGTTTCGGTCGTGCACTCGTGAATCGACAGCGCGGTGTTGGCCACGAGATAGTCGATCGCCTGCTGCCGGGTCCAGCCCATCGCATGCAGACCCGTGTCGACGACGAGCCGGCAGGCCCGCCACATCTCGTAGGTCAGCCGGCCGAAGTCGCTGTAGGGGTCCTGATAGAAGCCGGCCTCGCGCCCGAGCCATTCGGAGTAGAGCGCCCAACCTTCGCCGAACGCGCCGACGTCGGAGAAACGGCGGAATTGCGGCAGCCCGGTCAGCTCCTGCGAGAGCGCGACCTGGAGGTGATGGCCGGGAACGGCCTCGTGCAGCGTGAGCGCTTCGAGGGTGTAGAGCGGACGCTTGTCGAGAGCGTACGTGTTCACCCAGTAGATGCCGGGCCGCGTGCCGTCGGCGGGCGGCTCGACGTAGCGGCCACCGGTGTACTTGGGAGCGAGGTGTGCCGGCACGGGCTCCACCGCATACGGCAGGCGCGGCAGCCGGCCGAAGAGCGCGGGGAGGCTGCCGTCGGCCTTCTTGGAGAACACGCAGGCGCTCGCGAGCAGCTCCTCGGGAGTCCGGGCATAGAAGCGCGGATCCGTCCGAAGAAACGCGAGGAACTCGGCGAAGCTCCCCGTGAAGCCGGTCTTTCGCATCACGGCTTCCATCTCGGCGCGTATCCGCGCGACCTCGGCGAGACCGATCGCGTGCACCTCTTCCGGCGTCACGTCGAGCGTCGTGTAGTAGCGGACGAGGTGCGCGTAGTACTCGCGCCCGCGGGGCAGCTCCGAGGCGCCGACGGACCGCCGGGCCCCGGCCATGTACTCGGTCCGCATGAAATCCGCGAGCGTCCGGTACGCGGGAACGACGGCGTCCTGAATGGCCCGGCGGCCGGCGGCCTCGAGCCGCGTTCGCTCCGCGGCCGGAACGCCCAACGGGAAAGAGCGGAACGGCGCGTAGAACACGCTCTTCCCGGGATCCGCCACGACGTGCGCGAGCATCGTGGAATCCAGGCCGTCGAGAACGGCCCGCGACAGCGAGAAGCCGGCGGCCAGGCCTCGCCGCATGAGGGCGATCTCCTGGGCCGCGAGACGCGGGAACGCGTTGAGTCGCGCCAGGTAGTTCTCGTAGTCCTGGACCGTTCGGAACGGCATCCGGTTCGGGATGTCGGCGAAATCGGTCTGGAAGCCGCTGTCCGCGTTCAGAGGGATCCGGTACGACCCGAATTCATAGCCGGCGATCTCGTGCGTCAGCTCGCGGACGAGCATGTCGCGGCTGACGCGGTCCGAGGGCGACAGCGCCGAGGCGTCCAGAGCCTCGAGCTGCGCGCGCACGCGGCGGGCGAACGCCTCGCGACGCGCGAAGTCCTCGGGGGTCATCGAGGGAAGGCGTGCGCCGTAGCGTTGGTCGCCCGCGTTCGTCGCGAAGAGCGGGTCCTCCGCGAGGCGGAACTCCCACTGTTCATCGAAGAGGGCCCGCAGCTGGCCGGGAGCGTCGGCGGCGAGGGCCGCCGGCGCCGTGACTGCGAGGAAGGCCAGGGCAAGGGACACGGCGCGCACAGAGCGCGGATGGTAGCAGAGAGTCGCCGCGCTAATGCGCCGTGACGGCCGTGGACGCGAGCCGCTTCTTCAACCCCGCGATCTGCGAATCGGAGCGCTGTCCGACCGGAAGCTCCTCGGCGAACCGCAGCGCCTCCTCGAGAGTCCGGCGCGCCGCCGCCGCGTCACCTCGGCCGGCGTAGATGCCCGCCCGGGTTTCGAGCACGACGCACGCGGCGAGGGCCGTAGACCCGCTCGAGCGCCCGATCCGAGGCGGCGAGCGCTTCGTCGTAACGCTTGAGCCTCAGATACACCGCAGCGAGACGCGCCGGCGGGTTGTAGTCCTGCGGGAAGTCCTTCTCGGACTGCTCGAGCATCGGGATCGCCTTCTCGATCTCGCCGGCGGCCCGGTACGCCCCGAGGCGGTTCGGATCGAGGGCCGTGCGCTGCTCGGGGTCAGTCAGCGACGCGGCCACGCCGTCGAGATACTCGACCCACTGCCGGGCGGCGGCGCGGGCGCCGGCCTCGTCTTTCGCGTCTTCGCGCGCGTCCACCAGGGCCTCGAAGAGGGACGACCGGTCGTCGGCCGAAAGCGGAAGCCGGGAATTGGAAAGGATGGTCCGCACGTCCGCTTCGAGGGACGCGAGCGCCTCCGCGCGTCCGGGCGCATCCGCCGGAAGGCGGAGGGCGCAGTCGAGCCCCAGAGGGGCGACGTTCGCCGAGGAGGGCGAGAGACCCAGCTTCGGCAGCGCCTGCCGGGCGAGGTCGACGCACTCGGGATACCGCTTCTCGACCCGGAGGCAGAAAACAAGAGCGTCGACGGCACGCGCGATACTCCGGCGAGTCGGCCGGTAGCAGCCGGATCGCGTCGCGGTATGCGCCGGCCGCTTCCGCGTACTTTCCCTCCCCGTAGAGGGCGTCGGCGCGCGCGAGCGCCGCCTCGGCTCCCTTTCGTCCTCCCCGGACGGCCCGCTCCCCCTCTGCGAAGAGCTTCTCGAGCTGGCCGACCGTCGCCCCGCCGCCCCAGCGGAGAGCGATCGTCTCCTTTTCAGGATCGATGACGAACAACGAGGGCCAGACCCGGATCGGGTACTTCTTGGCGAAGGCCGCGTTCCCGGACTTTTCCGTGTCGATCGAGAGCCAGACGAACTGCCCGGCGTGCTTCGCGAGGGCCTTGTCCGTGAAGACGAACGCCCTCATCGAGCGGCACGTGTGTCACCAGGGCGCCCAGGTCTCCACGAAGATCGGGACCTTCTTCGCGCGCGCCTCGGCGAGGGCCCGGGGGTAGTCGTCCTCGATGAACGGCGAGCGCGGGCTTCGCCGCCGGACCGGGCGAGGCGAGGAGCCCGGTGCTCAGGCTCGCCGCCGCCAGAGCGGCCGCAAAAACGTTTCGACTCATGACGCGACTCTACCGCACGGCATACAATCCCTGCGCACGAATGCCATCGAGGAGGATGAGGATGACCCGTCGGTCCGCACGGAAGTTGTTTGCACCGCTCGCGCTCGCCCTCGCGTTGCCACTCGGCGCGCAGGAGGTCGACAAGGAAAAAGAAAAGGCCATGATGGAGGCCTGGCAGCGGGCCGCCACGCCGGCCGAGGGTCACAAGAAGCTCGACGCGCTCGTCGGAACGTTCGACGCCAAGGTCCGTTCGACCGTCGACCAGTCGCGCCCGGCGGAAGAGTCCGTCGGCACTTCGGTCAACACCTGGGTGCTCGGCGGCCGCTACGTCGAGCAGGAGTTCGACGGGGAGTTCATGGGCGAGCCCTACCGGGGCATCGGCTACACCGGCTACGACAACGTGCAGAAGAAGTTCGTCTCGGTGTGGATGGACACGGCCGGCACGGGCATGATGTTTCTGACGTCGGCGGCCGACAAGTCGGGCAAGACCATCGCCGGCAGCGCTCGCATCTGGGACCCCCTCACCGAGAAGCCTCTCCCGGTCGAGTCCAAGATCGTCGTCACCGACAACGACCACCACAGCTTCGAGCTCTGGGCCAAGGCGCCCAACGGCAAGATGATCAAGCTGATGGACATCCAGTACACGCGGAAGAAATGACCGCGGCGTCCCGCCGCGTCATCCTGAGGAGCGCAGCGCCGAGCCGGCCACCGAAGGCAGGCCCACGGCAGTAGGCAACGCCGACCGCAGGTCGGCGGTAACGATCCCGTGATTTCCCGCCACGCGTGTCGAGTCTGGGATCCTTCGCTTCGCTCAGGATGACGTCGTAATCGCGCTGGCTGCGCTTAGGATGACGCCTTCGCTCTACGTCTCCTCGATCGCGCGAAGCTCCGCCCGGCCTCCATGCTTCAGGTGCGGGACACGAGCGCGCGATGGCGAGCGCGGCTTCGGGATCCTTCGCGGAGAAGACGAAGTAGCCGCCGAGCGGCTCCGGCCCGGGCACGGCGTCGGCCGCGCCGAGATCGAGGCGGCCGTCCGCCAGCTTCTCGCCGGTGATGTCGCTGCCCTGCCGGCGCAGCCCGATCGCCCACTGGCGGTACTCCGAGACGCGCGCCGCCATTTCGGCGTCGGAGAGCGCAGGCTCGTCGGGCGCGTCATACAGAAGAAGGACGTAGCGGCTGCCCGCGGGCGCCGAGGCGGCGGCCGGCGCCGGAGGCGGAGCGCCCTGCCTCTGACCCACGGCCAGGCCCGCCGCGAAGAGCGCGACGCCGGCCGCTGCGGCGAGCGCCCACGCCCCGGCCGGCCGCCGTCGCGGCCGCGGCGTCGCGATGAGACCCCGCTCGGTGAGGCGCGACACGACGGCCTCCTCGAGCGCCGGCGGCGGCTCCGGCCCGGACGCGAGGCCCTCGAGGGCCCGCTTCTCCTCGGGCGTCAGATCGTCGGCTCCGCTCATGGGTTCCTCCCGGAAAGGCGCGCGCGCAAGGCGCTCCGCGCCCGTGAAAGTTGGCTCTTCGAGGTCCCGACGTCGACTCCCGTCAGCTCGGCCACTTCCTCGTGCGTGTAGCCCTCGACGTCGTGCAGCAGGAGGACGCGCCGGTATCCGGGTGCGAGCGCCGCGAGGGCCCGCTCGAGGTCGACCCGCTCGATCTCGCGGCGGACCGCGGGCGCCGCGGGAACCTCCTCGGGCATCTCGGCTTCGCGTCCGGCGGCCCGGCGCGTTTCGCGCCACCAGCGAATGGCGATCCCGGCGAGCCACGTCTTCAGCGACGAACGCCACGCGAAGCCCGCGAGACCCTGCGCCGCACGCACCCACGTCTCCTGCACGCCCTCTTCGGCCGCCGAAGCGTCGCCGCCCGAGAGACGCAGGAGAAAGCGATAGAGGAAGCCTGCGTGCCGGCGGTACAGCGCTCGAAACGCCGCCTCGTCGCGGCTCTCGACGAAGCGCGCGACGAGGCCGCGATCCTCCTCCTCGGGCGGGAGCACGGCGCTCAGCGCCGGCGGGTCTGAACGATTTCCTCGAACCACTTCTCCGTTCCGTTCTCGTACCAGGTCCAGCGGGACGTGGTCCGGTCGGGCCCTTCGAAACGAATGACGGCCTTGTCCATGTGCCCGCGGTCGCGGGTCGGGATGTTGGCTCCGTCGACGAAAGTGAAGATCACCGTCTTCCCCCCGTCCGCGAACGACGTCGCTTCCAGACGCGGCGCGTTCTTGGCCATGCAGTAGTGGGTCAGCATCAGCCGGTCCCCGTCGAGATAGAACGCCGTCGCCATCTCCTGCCCGGGATGGGCGTTGAACGAGGTCTCGAGCACGGTCGTCCCGCCGGCGATCGTCCGGTACTGGAGCGTCTCCTCCCAGCCTTTCGTGCTCTTGCCGTCCCAGTCTCCGGCGAGCGCCTTGAGGCGCTCGAACGCGGCCTTCGACAGCTCCGCCGATGCGGGAACCGTCTCCGGCGGGCGCGTCCGCCGCATCCGCTCCGACGATCCACAGTGCAAGGAATCCCGCAACGAGAGAAACGTGCATGGCCCCCCTCCTTTTCGGTCGCTCATGAGTGACCGAAGGGGCACGGAAGGTTGCATCGGGTCAGTTTGCGGCGTGGTCCGTGTCGTTCCAGAGCCGGATGACGGGCAGGGCGTGCTCGTAGGAGAGCTGCGACAGGCTCGCCGTCACGAGATAGAAGCAGCGTCCCCAGATGGGGTCCATCCCGAGCCAGCGGGCGCCGACCATGCGGAGAAAGTGTCCGCTCGAGAAAACGAGAACGTCGCCGCCGACCGCTCGCGCATTCGCGACGACGCGGTCCGCCCGAGCGGCGACCTGCTCCGGCGATTCGCCTCCGGGGCAGCCGTCGCGGAAGAGCTGCCAGTCCGGCCGTTCGGCGTGGATCTCCTTGCTCGTACGCCCTTCGTAATCGCCGTAGTTCCACTCGACGAGATCGGGGTCCACGACCGCGACGTTTCCGAAACCGGCGAGCTCGCAGGTCCGGCGGGCCCGCTGGAGAGGGCTCGTGAAGACCCGCGCAAACGTCATCTCGCGGAGACGCTCGCCCAGCCGGCGCGCGTCCTGCTCCCCTTTCTCGGTCAGCGGGATGTCGGTCAGGCCCGTGTGCTGGCCCGAGAGGCTCCACGCGGTCTCTCCGTGCCGGGCGAGGGAGAGGATGGGAAACTTCTGGGCCATGCGCGGCGTGAACCTCGACGCGGTTTATATAACGGCTCTCCGGGACCCACTCGCCCACTCAGGAGAAACTTCCATTTCGGCGCCAGTTCGGACTTGAGGCCCCGCGCCGTCGACATAGAATCCCCCCAGCAAACGACGGGACTCTTGGTGGTCCGTCGGCGGAAGCCGGGAGGTGGGTTCGATGGCACGACCGGGATCGGGTTGGATCTACGGGATGCTCGCCTCCCTCGCGGTGCTCACCGCCGCCTGCGGCAAGAAGGAGGAGGCTCCTCCTCCGCCGCCTCCGGCCGTCGAGGTCGCGCCCGTCGTTCAGAAAGACGTGCCCGTCTACGGGGAGTGGATCGGCTCGCTCGACGGCTTCGTCAACGCCGAGATCCGGCCGCAGATCGAGGGCTACGTGCTCCGGCGCGTCTACCGCGAGGGCTTCCTCGTCAAGGCCGGCGAGACCCTCTTCGAGATCGATCCGCGCCAGTTCCAGGCAACCTATGACCAGGCCAAGGGCGCCCTGGCCCAGTACGAGGCGACGCTCGCCAACGCGAAGCTGACGGCCGCGCGCTACAGGCCTCTGGCCAAGGAAAGGGCGATCAGCCAGCAGGAGCTGGACGACGCCGAGACGCGCGAGCGGACGGCGCAGGCCAACGTCGAGAGCGCGCGGGCGAGCCTCGAGAAGGCGCAGCTGGATCTCGGCTGGACGAAGGTCGTCTCCCCGATCGACGGCATCGCGGGCGTCGCCAAGTCTCAGGTCGGCGACCTCGTGAACCGCGAGGTCGTCATGACCACGGTCTCGCAGGTGGACCCCATCAAGGTGTACTTCAATCCGAGCGAGCAGGAGTACCTGGCCTGGGTCGAAAAGCACGGCCCGGTCCAGAAGACGCTCCAGGCCTACAAGAGCCTCGAGGCGTCGAACCTCGAGCTCATTCTCTCGGACGGCTCGGCCTTCCCTCAGCGCGGCAAGCCGTTCCTCGTCGGGCGCGAGGTGGACGTGAAAACCGGCACGATCCAGCTCGGCGGAGCTTTCCCGAACCCGGGCAACCTGCTGCGCCCCGGACAGTACGCCAAGGTCCGTGTCGCCATGGACGTCCGGAAGGGAGCGATCCTCGTTCCTCAGCGGGCGATCAGCGAGCTGCAGGGAAGCCACCAGGTCGCCGTCGTCGGTCCGGACAACAAGGTGACGATCAAGGTCGTCAAGATCGGCCCGAACGAGGGGAGCATGGTCGTCATTGACGAGGGCCTCAAGCCCGGCGACCGGATCATCGTCGAAGGGCTGCAGCGCGTGAAGTCGGGGATGACCGTCGTGCCGAAGGAGGCATCCAGTACGCCGGAGCCGGCGGCGGCCCCGGCCGGGAAAACCGGGAAATAGAACCGTGGCCGAATTCTTCATTCGCCGCCCGATCGTGGCGATCGTCATCGCCATCCTGATGACGATGGCCGGCGCCGTCGCGATGACGAAGCTCCCGACCGCGCAGTACCCTGACATCGTGCCGCCCCAGATCCAGGTCTCGACGACGTACACGGGCGCCGACGCGATCACGATCGAGCAGTCGGTGGCGACTCCCCTCGAGCAGCAGATGAACGGCGTGGACTACATGATCTACATGCAGTCCACCAACGCCAACGACGGGACGATGACGCTCAAGGTGACGTTCGACGTCGAGACCGACATCAATCTCGACCAGGTCAACACGCAGAACCGCGTCTCCCAGGCCCAGCCGAACCTGCCCGCCGACGTCAATCAGTTCGGGCTCACGGTCAAGAAAGCGACGAGCAATCCCCTGCTGGTCGTCTCCCTCTACTCCCCGAAGGGGACCTATGACGCCCTCTTCCTGGGCAACTTCGCGACGATCAACGTCAACGACGCCATCTACCGCGTGCCGGGCGTGGGGCAGATCCAGAACTACGGAACCGCCGACTACGCCATGCGCATCTGGGTCAAGCCGGAGCGCCTCGCGAGCCTGGGGCTCACGGTCCCCGATCTGCTGACCGCCCTGAACCAGCAGAGCGCGGTCAACCCGTCCGGAGGCATCGGCACGGAGCCCGCCCCGAAGGGGCAGGAATTCACCTACACCGTCCGTTCGCAGGGGCGTCTCGTCACCGCGGAGGAGTTCGGCAACGTCGTGGTCCGACTGAATCCCGACGGGTCCATGGTCCGCCTGAAGGACGTCAGCCGGATCGACCTCGGCGCCCTCAACTATCAGCAGCGCGCGCGCCTGAACGGCAAACCCTCCTGCCCGATCGGCATCTTCCAGGTCCCGGGCTCCAACGCCATCGCCGTGGCCGAGGGCGTCAAGAAGGTCATGGCGGAGCTCAAGGAGCGGTTCCCGGACGACCTCGACTACGTCGTCGCCCTCGACACCACGCTGCCCGTCACCGAGGGCATCAAGGAGATCGAGCACACGCTGTTCGAGGCGATCGTGCTCGTCATCATCGTCGTCTTCCTGTTCCTGCAGGGGTGGCGGGCGACGCTCATCCCCCTGCTCGCCGTGCCCGTCTCGCTCGTCGGCACGTTCATGGTCTTTCCGATGCTCGGCTTCTCGATCAACACCCTCTCCCTCTTCGGCCTCGTTCTCGCCATCGGCCTCGTCGTGGACGACGCCATCGTGGTCGTCGAGGCGGTCGAGCACCACATCGAGCACGGCCTCCCGCCCAAGGAAGCGACGCGGAAGGCGATGGAGGAGGTCACGGCGCCCGTCATCGGCATCGCCATGGTCCTCTCCGCCGTGTTCATCCCGGTGGCCTTCATGGGCGGCATCCAGGGTCGGATGAACATGCAGTTCGCCATCACGATCGCGGTCTCGGTGCTGATCTCGGCCTTCAACGCCCTGACGTTGTCGCCGGCGCTCGCCTCGCTGATCCTGAAGCCCAAGAAGCCCGCGAGGGGGCCGCTCGGGAAGTTTTTCGCCTGGTTCAACCGCGTGTTCGGGAAGGCGACCGACGGCTACGTGAAGGTTTCGCACATCCTGGTTCGTCAGGGCCTTTCTGACCGTCGCGATCCTCGCCGGCTTCGTCGTGCTCTCCGGTCTCCTCGGGAAGAAGCTGCCCGCCGGCTTCCTTCCGAACGAAGACCAGGGCTACTTCTTCGTCAACGTCCAGCTGCCCGACGCCTCTTCGCTCCAGCGGACCGACGCGGTGTGTCAGAAGATCGAGAAGATGCTGGGCGAGATCAAAGGCATCAAATACATCACGACAGTCGCGGGCTACAGCCTTCTTTCCGGGGCCTCGGCGCCCTACACCGCCTTCTACTTCGTCACGCTCGACCCATTTGACGAGCGCGAGGCCGAAGAGCTGCACGTCGATCGGATCATGCAGCGGGTCAACATGGCATTGGGAGCCAACATCCCGGAGGCCGCCGCATTCGCGTTTCCGCCTCCGGCCATCCAGGGTCTGGGCACGGGTGGCGGTTTCTCCCTCTGGCTCCAGGACCGGAGCGGCGGGACCGTCGAGTTTCTCAACGCGAACCTCCAGAAGTTCCTGGAGGCCGCGCGCAAGCGACCCGAGCTGGCCAACGTCAACAGCGTCTGGCGACCCTCGGTGCCGCAGATCTACGCCGACATCAATCGGGACAAGGTCCTGAAGCAGGGCGTCGCCGTGGGGGACGTGTATCAGTCGCTGCAGGCGTTCCTGGGCGGCATCTATGTGAATCAGTTCAACCGTTTCGGTCGACAGTGGAAGGTCTTCCTGCAGGCCGACGCCGTCGGCCGCGTCCAGCCTTCCGACATCAACCAGTTCTATGTCCGCAACAACGATGGACAGATGGTCCCTCTGTCCTCCGTCGTGACGACCCGGCGGATCGAGGGACCCGAGTTCACCAGCCGCTTCAACCTGTTCCGGGCGGCGCAGGTCACCGGAATCCCCGCGCCCGGCTACAGCTCGGGTCAGGCCACGGCGGCGCTCGAAGAGGTCGCGAAGCAAGTTCTCCCGCGCGAGATGGGCTACGACTGGGCCGACATGTCCTACCAGGAAGTCAAGGCCGCAGGTGCGGGAGCGAGGGTTTTCGTGCTCTCGATCATCTTCGTTTTCCTGATCCTCGCCGCGCTCTACGAGAGCTGGTCGCTGCCCTTCAGCGTTCTGCTCTCCGTGCCCGTCGCCGTCTTCGGCGCCTTCCTCGGGCTGCTCCTGCGCAAGTTCAATCTCGACGTCTACGGCCAGATCGGCCTCGTCATGCTGATCGGTCTCGCCGCCAAGAACGCGATCCTGATCGTCGAGTTCGCCGTCCTGCAGATGAAGGAAGGCAAGACTCTCGTCGACGCGGCGCTCGAGGGCGCGAAGCTCCGGCTCCGGCCGATCCTGATGACGTCCTTCGCTTTCATCCTGGGCTGCGTGCCCCTCTACCTGGCATCCGGCTCGGGCGCCGAATCGCGCAAGATCCTGGGAACGGTGGTCATCGCCGGCATGCTGGCGGCGACCGCCCTCGCGATCTTCCTCATCCCCTCGCTCTTCGTGATCGTCGAGAAGCTCGCCGGCAAGGGCAAGGCCAAGGTCCAGGAAGCCGCCCCCACCGGCGCGGCCGCGCCGGCCCCGACCGGTGCCGGCAGTGCGCACTGAGATGAGGAAGCTCGTCGCGGTAGGGCTCGCCTTGGGTGTGCTCACCGGATGCGCCGTCGGGCCCAACTACGAGCGACCGCCCCTCACCGTTCCCGACCAGTACCGCGAGATTCAGGGACCGCCGACGCCGGCGCCGTCGCTCGCCGATCAGCCATGGTGGGACGTCTTCGGCGACCCGGTCCTGAAGCGGCTCATCGACGAGGCCCTCGCCGGCAACTACGACGTCCGGATCGCGGCCTGGCGCGTCGACGAGTTCCGGGCGAACGCGGGAATCGCCCGCTCGGAGTTCTTCCCCCAGATCGACATCGGCGGCGGCTTTTCCCGCGGCCGGACTTCGGTCTTCCTCGCCCCCAACAGCACGGCGACGGCAAATCTCTGGGACGCCAACGTCAACTTCGGCTGGGAGCTCGACATCTGGGGCCGGATCCGGCGGCTCAACGAATCGGCGAAGGCGCGCTTCTTCGGGAGCGAGGACGCGCGGCGCGGCGTCCTGCTCTCGCTGATTTCGGACGTCGCGCGCACCTACTTCTCGCTCCGCGAGCTCGACGCCGAGCTCGAGATCACGCGCAAGACCGTGAACTCCTTCCAGGAGACCTACGACCTCTTCGAGCGCAAGCTCGAACAGGGCGCGGCTTCCGCGATCGAGACCTCCTACGCCGCCGCGGCGCTCGGGCAGGTCGCGGCGCAGATCCCAGAGATCGAGCGGAGGATCGAGGCCACCGAGAATCAGCTCAGCTTGCTCCTCGGGCGGAATCCCGGGCCGATTCCGCGCGGACGAGTCGATCGAGACGCAGCCGATTCCCCCCGAGGTGCCGCCCGGCCTTCCCTCGGAGCTGCTCCTTCGGCGTCCCGACGTCCGTCAGGCCGAAGAGGATCTCATCGCGGCCAATGCCCTCGTCGGCGTCGCGTTCGCGAACTTCTTTCCCCGGCTCAGCCTGACCGGGCTCTTCGGCGCCGTCGCCCCCGAGATCGACAACTTCTTCTATCCGGCCGGAAAGACCTGGTCGATCGCCGCCAGCCTCCTCGGCCCCCTGTTTCAGGGCGGCCGGATTCGCAGCGAGTACGGCGTGGCCTACGCGCAGTGGGAGCAGACCAAGGCCCTCTACGAGCAGGTCGTCACGGGAGCATTCGCGGAGACGACCACGGTTCTCTACGCGCGGACGAAGATCGCCGCCGCCGTGGCCGAGCTCGAGACGACCGTCGCCGCCTATGGCGAGATGGTTCGCCTCTCGCAGGTGCGCTACGACAGCGGACTCGCGGACTACTTCGAGGTGCTCTACTCGATGCAGCTGCTCTTCCCGGCCGAGATCGCCCTCGCCCGAGCGCGCCTCGATCTCCTGATCGACTACGTCGACATCTACAAGGCTCTCGGCGGCGGATGGAATCTCGAGAACCCGACCTGGCAGTCGCCCGGCACCGAGGCGCCGCCGCCGGCCGACGTGCCGGAGTTCGCGACGACGAGGGCGGAAGAACAGAAGGATTAGCGAGGGGTTTCGCGGGAACGCCTGGTTCGAGAAAGGGGGACGGGATGCGGAAGTTCGGAGTTCTCGGCTTCGTCGCGTCGCTTCTCGCCGCCGGCATCGAAGCGCAGAATCCGGCGCCGGCGCCGACCCCCGCGGGGCCGCTGGAGATCTACCAGGTCGATCTGGTGCCGACCGGCACCGGCTTCGCCGTGACCAAGCCGGTTCAGGAAGGCGACGTCTGGGTCTTCCAGGTCTGGCCGGATCGCTCGACGGTCCGGCTCGCGCAATCCAAGGTCAAGAAGATCACGCCGCGGACGAAACAGCTCCAGAGCGAGGTGGCCTATCGGATCGACCTCGCCCCGTCGGGCGAGATGTTCTCCCGCGACAACCCCGTGCTGAAGGGAACGACGTACACGTTCCACCGCTGGCAGGGAGGAAACCTGATGAGCCTGCGTCAGGCGGACGTGAAGAAGATCACGCGGCTCACGCCGGTCGAGATTTTCCAGGCGCACCTGCAGTACTTCGGCCCCAAGCCGATCGGCAACCTGCCCATGGAGGGCGGCACGGCCGTCATGCCGGCGCAGCCCGCTCCGGTCGAGAACGCAATCGGAAGTCCATCCCCGGACAACTGGATCTACTACGGGACTCCCGGAGTGGACGACGCCTGGGCGCCGGGAAACGCGGTCGTGGCCTCGCCCGGCGACGTGCCGAAAGCTCCGCCTCGGTAAGACAGCGGGAGCCGCGAGACTCCCCTTGCTCGCGCTAAATCGCTCGGTCGTGAGGGCCGAGGAGGGTCAGTCCAACGCGCGACCCGGCCTCAGGAGCTATTCGTAACTCCCGGAAGGAGGCAAGACGATGAACGAACAGGCGCGCACATCCATGGTGGTTCTCCTCGAAGTGGCTGCAGGTCGTCATCCTCACCTTCCTCTTCGGTTCGCGATTCTGGGATACCTCGCGATCCGGGTCTACCAGGACCACCCGCCCGTCCCCGGGCCGCGTCGTTTCGGAATCCGGCCAGACCCTTTCACGGCGGATGACATCCGCGCCGGCCAGGAGCTCTTCCTGACCTACGGCCTGATGCAGTACGGCTCGATCTACGGCCACGGCGCCTACCTGGGCCCGGACTTCACCGCCGACTACCTGCACCGCCAGGCTGTCGAGATGCAGCAGCACTACGGCGGCGACCCGGCGGCGGCCGAGCGCGTCCGGCAGAGCTGCGCGAGAACCGTTACGACGCCGCGACCGACACCTGACTCTGAACCGAGGCGCAGGTCGACGCGTTCGGCGTCCTCCGGGCGCACTACGAGAAGGAGATTCTCAACCGCGAGAAGAGCGGGGGCGGCGGGCTCGGGCCGCACGCGGTCACCGACCCGGACGAATCCCGACGCATCGTCGCCTTCATCGCCTGGACCGCCTGGACCGCCGCGGCCCGCCGGCCCGGCAAGCCCCACTCGTATACCAACAACTGGCCTCCGGACAGCCTGGTCGGCAACGAGCTGACCCAGGAAGCGGTCGTCTGGAGCGCGCTCTCGATCATCGCCCTTCTGGGCGGAATCGGGGCGCTGCTCACCCTTTTCGGCCGCTATCCCGAACTTCCTCGGCTGGCACGGCGAGGCGGAGCGGCGGCTGCAGTTCCGTCCCGCCGGCGAAGTCGCCGCTGACGCCGGCCCAGAAAGCCACCGCCTGGTACTTCTTCATCGTCATGGCGCTCTTCCTGGTCCAGACGCTGCTCGGCGGAGCGACGGCCCACTACCACGCCGAAACCGGCGGGTTCTTCGGGATCGACCTGGCCCGCGTCCTTCCGTACAACCTGACCCGCACCTGGCACCTGCAGCTCGCTCTCTTCTTCGTCGTGGGCGCCTTCCTGGCCGCCGGAATCTTCCTCGCCCCGATGATCACGGGTCGAGAGCCGCGCCGGCAGAGGCTGCTCGCGCTACGGCTCCTCGGGGCGCTCGTCGTCGTCGTCGTCGGCAGCCTGGCGGGCGAGGCGGCGAGCTACAAGGGCTGGATCCGGGGCGACCGACGCGCCGTTCCTCGGCGCGCAGGGCATGGAATACCTCGACCTCGGCCGCCTCTGGCAGATCCTCCTGATCGTCGGCCTGGTTCTCTGGTGCGTCATCCTCTTCCGCGGACTGCGCACGAAGTTCGAACCGAGAGCCGGGGGAACCTGCCGTATCTCTTCTTCTACAGCGCGCTGTCGATCCCGGCGTTCTACGCGGTGGGCCTGCTCGCCCGCACCCGAGTCCGACTTCGCGATCGCCGATTTCTGGCGCTTCTGGGTCGTGCACCTCTGGGTCGAGGACTTCATGGAGCTGTTCACGACGATCATGGTGGCCTACCTCTTCGTCCTGCTGGGCGTCGTGTCCGAGAAGACCGCCACCCGCGTCGTCTACCTCGACATCCTGCTCTACTCGTTCGGCGGCGTGGTCGGGACGATGCACCACCTCTACTTCAGCGGCACGCCCGCCGATCCACATGGCCCTCGGCGCGTTCTTCTCCGCCGCGGAAATCATCCCGCTGACCTTCCTGACGGTCGAGGCCTGGAGCTTCCTCCAGCTCGGCGCCCGCCAGCAGGCCGGGCTCGGAGCCGTTCCCGCATCGCTGGGCCGTGTTCTTTCTGGGCGCCGTCGGCTTCTGGAACTTCTTCGGGGCGGGAGTCCTCGGCTTCCTCATCAACCTGCCGGTCGTGAGCTACTACGAGATCGGCACGCAGCTGACGGCGAACCACGGCCATGCCGCCATGATGGGCGTCTACGGCATGCTGGCCATCGGCGCTGCTGGTCTTCTGCCTGCGGTACCTGCTCCGGCCGGAAGACTGGAGCGACCGGTTGGTCCGCTTCTCGTTCTGGGCTCTCAATCTCGGGCTGGCG
>CAVRRE010000008.1:0-187556 GCA_963723535.1 uncultured Acidobacteriota bacterium | reverse complement strand
TCCTCTTCGGCCTTCGCCTTCTCGCGCTCGGCGGCCGCGGCGTCGATCTCGGCGCCGGCCTCCGCCGAGTCCGACGAGGACCGAGACCTTGTCCGACGACGATCTCGGCGAAGCCCGACGAGACGGCGAAGGCCTGCGAGCGGCCGGCCGCGCTTGAACGACAGCACGCCGGGCTTGAGCAGCGTGATGAGCGGCGTGTGGCCCGGCAGGATGCCGAGGTAGCCCTCGGAGCCGGGCAGCTCGACCTCGTCCGCTTCGGTCTCGACGGCCTTGCGCTCCGGGGTGACGACGAGAAGCTGAAGGGCCATGCGACGCCTTACGCCACCTTCGCCAGCTGGGCCGCCTTCTCGCGGGCTTCTTCGATCGTGCCGACCATGTAGAAGGCCTGCTCGGGCATGTCGTCGCACTTGCCGTCGACGATCTCGCGGAAGCCCTTGATCGTGTCGGCGATCTTGACGTAGCGGCCCTCGAGGCCCGTGAACTGCTGGGCGACGAAGAACGGCTGCGAGAGGAAGCGCTGGATCTTGCGGGCGCGCGCGACGGTGAGCTTGTCCTCCTCGGAGAGCTCGTCGATGCCGAGGATCGCGATGATGTCCTGGAGGTCCTTGTACTTCTGGAGCACCGCCTGCACGTCGCGGGCGCACTTGTAGTGCTCCTCGCCGACGACGCGCGGCGAGAGGATCGTCGAGGTCGAGGCGAGCGGATCGACGGCCGGGTAGATGCCCATCTCGGAGATCGCGCGCGAGAGAACCGTCGTCGCGTCGAGGTGGGCGAAGGCCGCCGCCGGCGCCGGGTCCGTGAGGTCGTCGGCCGGCACGTAGATCGCCTGCACCGACGTGATCGAGCCCTTCTTGGTCGAGGTGATGCGCTCCTGCAGCTCGCCCATCTCGGTCGCGAGGTTCGGCTGGTAGCCGACGGCCGAGGGCATGCGGCCGAGGAGCGCCGAGACCTCGGAGCCCGCCTGCGTGAAGCGGAAGATGTTGTCGATGAAGAGCAGGACGTCCTTGCCCTCGGTGTCGCGGAAGTACTCGGCGACCGTCAGGCCCGTCAGGCCGACGCGCAGGCGCGCGCCCGGCGGCTCGGTCATCTGGCCGTAGATCAGCGCGGCCTTCGACTTCTCGGGGTCTGCCCGGCGTGATGACGCCCGACTCCGTCATCTCGTGGTACAGGTCGTTGCCCTCGCGCGTGCGCTCGCCCACGCCCGAGAAGACCGAGTAGCCGCCGTGGTGCATGGCGACGTTGTTGATGAGCTCCTGGATCATGACGGTCTTGCCGACGCCCGCGCCGCCGAAGAGGCCGGTCTTGCCGCCCTTCGTGTAGGGCTCGAGCAGGTCGATGACCTTGATGCCCGTCTCGAACATCTCGACCGACGTCGCCTGCTCGTCGTACGCCGGCGGCTCGCGGTGGATCGGCCAGCGCTCCTTGGCCTTGACCGGGCCCGAGCCCGTCGATCGGCTCGCCGATGACGTTCAGGATGCGGCCGAGCGTCTCGCGTGCCGACCGGCACCGAGATCGGCTGCGCCGAGGTCCACGGCCTTCATGCCGCGCACCATGCCGTCGGTCGGCTTCATCGACACGCAGCGAGCGACGGTCTCGCCGAGCTGCTGGGCGACCTCGGCGATGACGTCGATCGGCTCGCCCGTCGTCTTCCCGTCGTCCTGGATGTGGACGGCGTTGTAGATCGCGGGGAGCTTGCCCTCCGGAAACTCGATGTCGAGCACCGGCCCGATGATCGCGACGACTTTTCCGACGTTCTGCTCTGCCATTTGTTCGTCCATGGATTCCCCTTCTTCAGCACGATCTACTCCAGCGCCGCGGCGCCCGAGACGATCTCGATCAGTTCCTTCGTGATGCGCGCCTGGCGGGCGCGGTTGTAGGTCAGCGTGAGCTTGTCGATCATCTCGCCGGCGTTCTTCGAGGCCGAGTCCATCGCCGTCATGCGGGCGCCCATCTCGGCCGCGGCCGACTCGGCGAGCGCGCGGTAGACCGTGAACTCCAGGTACCGCGGCAGGAGCCACGCCAGGATCGACGGCGCGTCGGGCTCGTAGAGGTAGTCGACCGGCAGGGCCGCCGAGCCCTTCGGGTCGCTCTTCGAGGCGGCCTCCGGCGAGAGCGGGAGGAGCCTGTCCGATCGTGCACGACCTGCGACAGGATCGAGCGGAACTCGTTGACGACGATGTAGACCGCGTCGACCCGCTCGGCCAGGAACTCCTCCGCGAGGAAGGTCGGCGATCTCGCGGGCGTCCGCGTACTTGAGCGTCGCCGAAGATGCCGGGATAGGTCTTCTCGGTGAAGGGGTACTTGCGCCGCTTCCAGTACTCGACGGCCTTCTTGCCGACCGGGAGCAGCCGGACCTCGGTCCACTCCGGGTGCGTCGCGAGCAGGTGCGCCGTCGCGCGATTGACGTTGGTGTTGAAGGCGCCGCAGAGGCCGCGGTCCCCCGCGACGACCATGACGATGACCTTCTTCTCGGGCCGCACCGCGAGGAGCGGGTGCTTGAGCTCCCCGGCCTGCGCCGTGACGGGCGCGAGCACGTCCGCGAGGAGCTTCGCGTAGGGCCGCGCGCCGATCACGCGCTCCTGCGCGCGCCGCAGCTTCGCCGCCGCGACCATCTTCATGGCCTTGGTGATCTGCTGCGTGCTCTTGACCGAGCGCAGCCGGCGGCGGATGTCGATGAGGGAAGCCATCGTTCCGCTACGGCTAGGCCGCCGCCCGTCGGCGTTCTCCTTGACGAAGCGGTCCTTGAACTCCTTGATGGCGGCGGAGAGGGCCTCCTCGGTCGCCTTCTCGAGCTTTCCGGTCGAGACGATGGCCGAGAGGATCTCCTTCTTCGACGACTTCAGGAACTCGTGCAGCCCCTTCTCGAACGCCCGGACGGAATCGACCGGCAGCGAGTCCATGAATCCCTTCGTGCCCGCGTAGATCGAGGCGACCTGCAGCTCGACGTCGATCGGATCGAACTGCGGCTGCTTCAGGAGCTCGACCATGCGCTGGCCGCGGGCGAGCTGGGCCTGCGAGGCCTTGTCGAGGTCCGAGCCGAACTGGGCGAACGCCGCGAGGTTGCGGTACTGCGCGAGGTCCAGGCGCAGCGTGCCCGCGACCTGCTTCATGGCCTTGATCTGGGCGTTGCCGCCGACGCGCGAGACCGAGATGCCGACGTTGACGGCGGGGCGCACGCCCGAGTAGAAGAGGTCGCTCTCGAGGTAGATCTGGCCGTCGGTGATCGAGATGACGTTCGTCGGGATGTAGGCCGAGACGTCGCCCGCCTGCGTCTCGATGATCGGGAGCGACGTCAGCGACCCGCCGCCTTCCTTGTCGGAGAGCTTCGCGGCCCGCTCGAGCAGGCGCGAGTGCAGGTAGAAGACGTCGCCCGGGTACGCCTCGCGGCCCGGCGGCCGCCGCAGCAGCAGCGAGATCTCGCGGTACGCCGCGGCGTGCTTGGAGAGGTCGTCGTAGATCGTCAGCGCGTGCTTCTTGTTGTAGAGGAACCACTCGCCCATCGCGCAGCCGGCGTAGGGCGCGATGTAGAGCATCGGCGCGGGATCCGAGGCCGTGGCCGAGACGATGATCGTGTGGCCCATCGCCCCGTTCTCTTCGAGGGTCTTCGCGACCTGCGCGACCGTCGACTTCTTCTGGCCGATGACGACGTAGATGCAGACGACGCCCTTGCCCTTCTGGTTGATGATCGTGTCGAGGGCGATGGCGGTCTTGCCGGTCTGCCGGTCGCCGATGATGAGCTCGCGCTGGCCGCGGCCGATCGGGATCATGGCGTCGATCGCCTTCAGGCCCGTCTGGACGGGCTCCTTGACGCCCTGCCGGTCGATCACGCCCGGCGCGATGCGCTCGATCGGATAGGACTCGGTCGACTTGATCGGGCCCTTGTCGTCGATCGGGCGCCCGAGGGCGTCCACGACGCGGCCGACGAGCGCCGGGCCGACGGGCACCTGGATGATGCGCTTGCGTGCGGCGGACCTCCTGGCCTTCCTTGACGTGCTGCGACTCGCCCAGGAGCACGACGCCGACCTGGTCCTGCTCGAGGTTGAGCGCCAGGCCGAACAGGTCGTGGCCGAAGTCCACGAGCTCGCCCGCCATGACCTTGTCGAGGCCGTAGACGCGCGCGATGCCGTCGCCGACCGAGAGCACCGTGCCGACCTCGGCCACGTCGATCGCCTTCTCGTAGCCGGCGAGCTGCTGCTTCAGGATTGCCGTGATCTCGTCCGCTTTGATCTCCATCTCAGGCTCCCGTTCTTCCTTTCGCTTGCTCCTGGAAACGCCGGATCCCGGCCGCCGCGGAGGCGTCGAAAACGTTCGAGCCCACGCGCGCGACGAATCCGCCGAGGATCCGGGAGTCGACCGCCACCTTCACACGCACCCGCCCGTTGAGCTTCGCCCCGAGGGCCTGCTCGATCGCCGCCCTCTCGGCGTCCCCGATCGGGGCGGCGACGGTGACGCGGCCCTCGAGGACGCCCCGAGACGCGTCGAAGGCGTCGCGCAGGCTCTGGAGGATCGCGCCCGATGGCGAGGATGCGCCGGTGCTTCAAGAGCACCTCGAGAAACCGCGCGCCGAACGCGTCGACGCCGGCGCGGCGCCGCGAGCTCGGCGACGGCCTTGCGCTTGGACTCTTCCGGAACCGCCGGGCGCGGAGAGGAAGGCGCGCAGGGTGCGATCCTGTTCGATCGGCGCGGCGCGAGGCCTCCCGCGGAGGCCAGAAACGCCTCGACGTCGTAGCCCTTCGGGCGCCGCTTCGAGAAACGCCCGGGCGTACGGAAGCGCGAAGCTCATCGCGAGGCCTTCATCTTCTCGACGCTCTCGGCGAGCAGGCGCTGCCGGTCGGCGTCGTTGATCTCGCGCGAGAGCATCCCCTCGGCCGCCGAGGCGGTCAGGTCCGCGGCCGCGCGCTTGAGGTCCTCCCGCGCCGCCGCCACGCGCCGCTCGATCTCTTCCTTCGCCTCGCGGGCCGCACGCGGCCACTTCCTCGTCGGCCCGCGCGGCGAGCTCGGCCCGGGCGGCCTGCCCCTCGACGATCCCCTGCTTGCGGATCTCCTCGATCTCGCGCTCGAGCTTCGCCGTCCGCTCCCGGATGTCGGCGGAGAGCCGCTCCACGGCGGCCCGCTGCTTCTCGGCTTCGCCGGCGCCGCTCCTCGATCTCCTCCTGGCGCTTGCGGAAAGCCGCGCTCATCGGCTTGGCCACGAAGTAGAGGAGCACCGCCAGAAAGAGGACGAGGTTGAGGACCTGCCAGACCGTCAGCGGCAGGCCGAGAAACGAGCTCGCGTGCTCCCCTTCCTCGGTGGAGAACAGAAGGGCGGCCGAAAGCGCGGTGGACGGAAGGGCGAGCAGGGTCACGCGGCGAGCTTTCGGCCGAGGATCTTCTCCGCGAGCTCGCGCGCGAGGCTCCTGGCCCGCTCGGGAAGTTGCCTGGAGGATTCGGACGCCTGGGCCTCGATCTCGCGGCTGCCGCGGGCGATCTCCTCGGAGGCGCGCGCCCGCGCTTCGCCGAGCTTCGTGCTCGAGCAGCGCCGCGCCTTCGCTTCGGAGCTCCTCGCGCGTCTTCAGCGCTTCGCGGCGCGCCAGCGAGAGCTTCTGCTCGCCGGCGGCGACGGCCTTCTCGAGCGCCTCGAGGCTCTCGGCGTAGGCTTTCTGCGCTTCGCGTTCCTCGCGCTCGCGCGCCTCGAGAATCCCCGAAAGCGGAACGAAGAGGTACCTCTTCAGGATGGCGTAGCTCACCCCGAAGGCAAGAAGCACATAGAGACTCGTGACGTTGGGTAGCTCGATCATGGAGATTTCCCGACGACGTTAAGCGGAACCGCGGATGAATAACACAGGGGGAGTTGAGAGTCGAGAGTCGAGAGTCGGACGCGTGACGCAGCGGTCGGCGTCTGCGGAGACGCTCGCTCGCGTTGCGGCTTCGATCCGACCCTCGACTCTGACGCTCGACTTTCGCTTAATCCTTGCGGCAGCAGTCACTTGCGCGTGCGCCGGCATCTCCAGCAGCTTCGGCGCCGCCTCGCCGCTCATGTCGCACGTGCCCTGGAAGTACGCGCCTTCTTCGATTCGCAGCACGGGTGCGTGGAGGTCCGCCGTGACGCGCGCGCGCGGGTGGATCTCGATCCGCTCGCTCGCGTGCACGGTTCCCTTCAGCGTCCCGTTGATCGATACGCGCTCGACGCGGATCACGGCGTCGACTTCCGCGGAGTCGCCCAGGATCGAGCTCGCTGCCTCCCGGGATCGTTCCTTCGAACTTCCCGTCGATGCGGAAGGTCTCCTCGAAGGAGAGCTCGCCTTTGAAGCGGCTGCCCTTGTCCAGAAACCCGTTCAGCGTCGCGCCCTCGGATCGCGATTTCATGCGTTGCTCCGTTCTCCCGCTCGAGGCATTCCGATTCTCATTGCCACTGGTTCTTCATGAGCTGTTCGAACAGACCGATCAGCTCTTCCTCCGAGCCGAACGCCAGCTCGATCCGCCCGCCGCGACGCTTTCGGACGATCCGGACCTTCGTCTGGAGACGGCGCGTGAGCTTCTCCTCGGCATCGCGCGTGAACGGGTCGCGGCGCTTCGCCTTGAGGACCCGGTCGCCGGCGGCCATCGTCGCCGCCCGCTTCTCCGCCTGGCGCACCGAGAGCGCCCGCCGGACGATCTCCTCGGCGAGCCTCTCCTGGTCGTCCACGGAGGAGAGCGCGAGGAGGGCCTTGGCGTGGCCCGCCGAAAGCTCCCCGGAGCGCACCCTGTCCTTGACCTGTGACTGATAACTTCAATAGTCTCAATGAGTTAGCTACTGTCGCGCGCTCCTTGCCCACCCTGTCCGCGATCTGTTCCTGGGTGAGCTGGAACTCCTCGCGCAGGCGCGCATAGGCCTCCGCCGCCTCGAGCGCATTGAGGTCCTCGCGCTGCAGATTCTCGACGAGCGCGAGCTCCAGAAGCTCCCGGTCCGAGGCGCGCTCCCGGACGACGATCGGAACCCGATCGAGGCCGGCCAGCTTCGCCGCGCGCCAGCGGCGCTCGCCGGCCACGATCTCGAAGGCGTCGCCCGAAGCGCCCCTGGCCACGACGACGATGGGCTGCACGATCCCCTGCTCCCGGATCGACTGCGCCAGGTCGGCCAGGGCCGCCTCGGAGAAGTCGCGCCGCGGCTGGAACCGGGAGGGCGTCAGCTGCCCGATCGACGCCTCCCGCTGCGTTCCACGTGGAACGTCGTCCTTTCCGGGCAGGAGCGCCGAAAGTCCCCGGCCCAGGGCGGGCTTCTTGCCGATGTTCATCGGGCCTCCCGGCGCTGGACGAGCTCCCGCCCCAGGGCGAGATACGCCTCGGCGCCCTTCGACTTGATGTCGTAGGCGAGCACGGGCTTGCCGAAGGAGGGCGCCTCGCCCAGTCGGATGTTTCTTGGAATCACGGTTTCGAATACCTTGTCGCCGAAGTGCTGGCGGATGTCGTCGACGACCTGTCGAGCGAGGTTAGTCCGCTCGTCGAACATCGTCAAGACGATGCCTTCCATCGTGAGCAGCGGGTTGAAGGAGTCCCGGACCCGCTCCACGGTCTCGAGGAGCTCGGTGAGACCCTCCAGGGCGAAGTACTCGGTCTGGATCGGGACGAGCACGGCATCCGCCGCGGCGAGGGCGTTGACGGTCAAGAGCGAGAGCGATGGCGGGCAGTCGATGAGCACGTAGTCGTAGGCGCCCCGGACGCTCCCGAGGGCGAAACGGAGCTTCGCTTCCCGGTCGGGCTGCCCGACGAGCTCGATTTCGGCACCCACCAGGTCGCGGCCGGAGGGCACGACCCACAGGTTGGCGAAGCTCGTCTCCCGGACGGTTTCGGCCGATTCCGCCCGACAGAAGGGCCCGGTAGACGGTCGACTCCTCCCTCTTGGAGAACCCGAGCCCGGAGGTCGCGTTGGCCTGCGGGTCGAGGTCGATCAGGAGGACCTTCTTGTCGAACGCGGCCAGCGCGGCTGCCAGATTGATCGCGGTGGTTGTCTTGCCGACGCCGCCCTTCTGGTTGGCGATCGCGAGGATGCGGCTCATGTGGACGGGGATTATCGTCGCTCGGCGGCGAAGTCCGAAGCGCCAAATCGAAGTGTTCCCCGGGGAACACTCATCCCGTTCGCCGGAACGCCGCGATCCGCTTGCGGGCGGAGCCCGGGACCGACAGAGCGCTTTCGAGGCGGAAGCCGCCGCCAAGCGCCCCTTCCAGATCCGCTGGTGTCGGTCGCCCAGGCGAGGACCAGGCCGGACCGCTCCAGAAATGGCATATCTCCCAGCCAGTCCGCGAAGCCGCCGACCGCGCGGGTGGTCGCCACCTCGAAAGTCTGCCCGCCGACCTCCTCGATGCGGGCCTCGATCACGCGGACGTTCTCGAGGCCCAGGGTCCGGACGACATGTCGCAGGAACGTGCATCGTTTGGCTCTGGGCTCGACGAGGGTGACGTCGAGATCCTCACGTGCGATCGCGAGAGGCAGCCCCGGAAATCCGGCGCCCGCTCCCGATATCGACAACCCTTGCGCCATGAGCAATTAGCCCGGAGCCGAGGACCGACTCCAGGACGTGGGCGGCGAGCTCGGCCGGTGTGAGCCGGCCCGTCAGGTTGACCTTGCGCCGCCAGAGGTCGAGCTCGGCGAGGTAATCGGCCAGACGGCCGACCGTGGAGGGCGAGAGCTCGAGTTCGAAACGCTGGTCCTTCGTCCTCGAGAAGCCGCCGAAAGGCCTCAGGAGAGCGGGGCGCCTCCTGCTGCCGATCGCGCGACATGGGCCGAGATTATCGCGACGGCCGCCGGGGTCACTCCGGGGAGCCGGGCGGCTTCGCCGACCGTCCGCGGCCGCTTTCGCGTGCACTTTTCGACGACCTCGCGCGAGAGTCCCGGAAGCCCCGCATACCGGAAGCCCTCGGGGATGGGGCGCGAATCGAAGGGCTTGAGCCGCTCGAGCCGCTCCTTTTCACGTCGGATGTAGCCCTCGTAGCGGATGCGGCTCTCCAGGTAGCTCCGCTCCTCGGGCGAAAGGCCTTCGAAGGCCTCCGGGTACAGCACCCTGACCGAATCTGATTGTTAAGTCGTTTCGTTGCAATAGTTTAAGTGCTGACACCGGGCAATCCAGACCGATGCCGAGGACCTCGCCGAAAACCGCCCGATTCTCGGTCGACGGGTTGTACACACGGTCCCTGAGGGCCTCCTCCGCCCGGCGAATCCGCGTCTCCCCCTCCATCGCGCTTCGGTACTCCGCCTCGTCGATCAGGCCCAGGCGCCGGCCGTGCGGCAAGAGACGGGGGAGCACCGTGTCGACGCCGAGCAGCAACCGGTACTCGGCGCGCGAGGTGAAGAGACGGTACGGCTCCTCCACGCCTCGTGTCGTCAGGTCGTCCACCATGACGGCCGCGTAGGCCTCCGAGCGGTCGAGCACGAACGGGCTCCTCGCCGCGCACGGCGAGCGCGGCGTTGATCCCGGCGAGCAGTCCCTGCGCCGCGGCCTCCTCGTAGCCGGACGTGCCGTTGATCTGGCCGCCGAGAAAGAGTCGCGGGACCTCGAGCGCTTCGAGCGCCGCGGAGAGCTGCTCGGGAAAGACGACGTCGTATTCGACGGCGTAGCCGGGACGAATCATCCGCGCGCGCGACAGCCCCGGAATCTCGGCGAGGATCGCGCGCTGCACGTCCTCGGGCAGCGAGGTCGAGAGCCCGTTGATGTAGATCTCTTCGGAATCCCAGCCGTCGGGCTCGAGAAAGATCGTGTGCGCGCCCTTGTCGGCGAACTTCACGACCTTGTCCTCGACCGAGGGGCAGTAGCGCGGCCCGGTGCCGTGGATCTGGCCCGAGTACATCGGGCTTTCGTGCAGGTGCGCGCGGATGAGCGCGTGGACGCGCGGATTCGTCGCGGTCAGCCAGCAGAGCGCCTGGCCTGCCGCAGCGGGCAGCCGCTTCGTGCGGAACGAGAACGGGACCGGCGGATCGTCGCCGTCCTGCGCGGCGCACGCCGCGTAGTCGACCGAGTCGCGATGGACGCGCGGAGGCGTGCCCGTCTTGAAGCGGCCGAGCGCGAGCCCGAGCGACGCGAGCGACGCCGAAAGCCCGAGCGCCGCGGCCTCGCCGACGCGGCCTCCCGCGGTGCGGCGCGCACCCGTGTGCATGAGACCGTTCAGAAACGTTCCCGTCGTCACGACGACCGCGTCCGCCTCGATGCGCCTCGCCGGCCGCCGTCGACCGCGCCCGTGACGCGCCCGCCCTTCGTCGTGAGGCTCTCGGCCATGCCCTCGAGGATCGTCAGGTTCTCCGTCGCCTCGAGGCGGGCCCGCGCGAGCCTGGCGTAGAGAGCCCGGTCGCACTGCGCGCGCGGCCCCCAGACGGCCGGCCCGCGCGAGCGGTTGAGGATCCGAAACTGGATGCCGGCGGCGTCCGCGAGCCCGCCCATCACGCCGCCGAGCGCGTCGATCTCGCGCACGAGCTGGCCCTTGGCGAGCCCGCCGATCGCGGGGTTGCAGGACATCCGGCCGATCGCGTCGAGCGACCCCGTCAGAAGCGCCGTGCGCCGGCCCATGCGCGCCGAGGCGTGCGCGGCCTCGATGCCCGCGTGACCTCCGCCGATGACGAGAACCTCGTACCGCACGGGGCGGATTGTCTCGCAAAAGGTCTAGCGCTGCGGACGCGTCTACTGCCCCGACTCCCCTCTCGCGCGGCCAGATGGCCGTTTCTCGCCAAGGCTCTCGGCCTCCACTGGCCCGGGCCCGCGGCGCCCTGACGACGGCTACTTCCCGACGCAGAAGGTCGAGAAGAGCCGCGTGAGAACGTCCTCCGACGTCGTCTCGCCGGTGACGTCGGCGAGGGCGTCGAGGGCCGCGTGGCAATGGGTCACGGCGTACTCGGGCGAGTCGCCGCGCTCGAGCGCCGAAAGCGTCTGCGCCGTGGCTTCCCGTGCGCGCTCGACGAGGTCGCGCTGGCGGAGGGAGCCGAGGACCTCCGAGGTCTCCGCCGTCTGGATGTCACCGGCGATCACGGCGCCGAGAAGCTCGCGAGAGCCGCGCGCCCGCCTCCGGGGACAGGCCGCAGATCGGTGCCGCACCCTCGGGCAGCGAGCCGCCGGGGGCGCGATCCGACTTGTTGGCGACGAGGATCCGCGGCTTCTCCGCGACATCGGCGAACGCCTGTTCGTCCTCGGCGGAGAACCCCGCCGAGACGTCGAAGACGTAGAAAACCGCGTCGGCTCGGGCCGCCTCCTCGCGGGCGCGCGCGACCCCGATCTTCTCGACGGGCTCGGCGCTTTCGCGCAGGCCCGCCGTGTCGACGAGGGTCACGGGGATGCCGCGCACGTCGACGAGGGCCTCGAGCGCGTCGCGCGTGGTCCCGGGGATATCCGTCACGATCGCCCGGGCGGAGCCCACGAGGGCGTTGAAGAGGGTCGACTTCCCCGCGTTGGGCCGGCCCAGGATCGCGACGCGGCAGCCGCCCGAGAGCAGCCGCCCGGTCCGATACGTCGCGGCCAGGCCGCGCGAGCTCGCGCTCGGCCGATTCGAGACGCGAGAGCGTCTGCGGATCGACTTCGGTCCCGACGTCTTCGGAGAAGTCGACGCGCGGCCGAGAGCGCCGCGGCGGCGAAGAGCAGGTCCTCCCGGACGGCTTCGAGCCGACGCGACAGCCCCCCCTCGAGCCGGCGCGCCGAAAAGCGCGCCGCGGCGGCCGTCTTCGAGTCGATGAGGTCGCGCACCGCCTCGGCCCGGACCAGATCGATCTTGCCGGCGCGAAACGCGCGCTCGGTGAACTCCCCCGGCCTCGCCGGCCGTGCCCCGGCGGCGATGGCCGCCTGGAGAACCCGCTCCACGACGGCGGGACTTCCGTGAATCGAGAGCTCCGCGACATCCTCGCCCGTCGCCGAAGCCGGGCGCGGCGAAGAAGGTCACGAGCGCCGAGTCGATCGGCTCGCCGTCGGCGCCGCCTTCACGGAGCCCGGCGAGATACGGCCGGCGCGGCCTGAGCCTCTCCGCCGCGGGAAGGCCCGGTGCGAGGGCGCGGAGGATGCGCGGGGCCTCGGGGCCGGAGAGGCGGACGAGCGCGATGGCCGAGCGCCCCGCGGGAGTCGCGAGCGCGACGATCGTGTCGAGGTGAGCGTCGGAGGGCCGCATGGCTTGCTCGAAGCGCGACGCGGCTTCCTAGCGGCTCTTGAGACGAACCTCCACGCGTTTCAGAAAGCCGTCGCCTTCGGACTGGGTCTCGACCTCGGCATCGTCGGCGAGAGCGAGATGCACGAGCCGGCGCTCCCAGGGCGCGAGCGGCGGAAGCAGGCTCGGCCGGCGCGAGCGCCGGACCTCCTCGGCGGACTGGCGTGCGAGCTCCTCGAGGGCATCCTTGCGGTGCGCGCGGAAGCCGTCGGCGTCCAGTCGCGGGTGGACCGGCCGGCCCAGGCGCTTCGCGGCGATGCGGCCGGCGAGCACTTCGAGGCCCGTCAACCCCTCGCCCTTGTTGGCGAGGAGCGGCTCGACGTCGTCGCCGATGAGCTCGAAGAGGAGCTCGTCGCCCGAGGACTCGCGGCGGCGGATCTCGACGAGCAGCCCGGCCGCCGACAGAAGCTCCGTCAGCGTCGATTCGACGAGCGCGACCGCTTCCGCGTCGGTGGCGCCGGGAGCGAACTCGCGTCCGCGCTCGCGCGCGGGAGCGGGTGCGGGCACGGCTCCGAAGGCCTCCGCCGGCAGCGGCGTCTCCTTCTCCGGGGCGATCTCCGGACCCAGCGTGGGCTCCTCGCTGTCGTCCACCGGTGGTCGACTGCGGCCTCCCCGGCTCCCCCCTCCTCGACCTCGATCTCGACGACGCGCCCGCCCCAGAACGACTTCTCGTCCCGGATGACGGTGTACTTGAGCTCGGCGGCGGTTTTTCCGAGCGCCCGGGCCGCGCCTTCGACCGCTTCCTCGACCGTCTTCGCTTCGTACCTCATGGTTTCTTCTCGACCTAGGCGCGCGCCTGCTTCAGGGCCTTCGCTCCCTCGGGCGGGCGGCGCGGGGTCGTCCTCCTTCACGATCCGGTTCATCACGAGCTGCTGCACGATCGTCAGCAGGTTGGAAAACAGCCAGTACAGCACGAGTCCCGAGGGCATGTCCTTGAGGAAGAAGCCCCACAGGACCGGCATGAACATGAAGATCTTCTTCTGCGCGGGATCGAGCGTCGAGGGCGTCATGGCCTGCTGCGCGTACATCGACACGATCATCAGGATCACGAGCACGTAGGTGTGGTCGATGGCCGAGAGGTCCTTGATCCACAGCACGAACGGCGCGTGCCGCAGCTCGATCGTGCGCGAGAGCACGTTGTAGAAGGCCACGAGGACCGGCAGCTGCAGGAGGACCGGCAGGCAGCCGCTCATCGGGTTGTAGCCCTCGGACTGGTAGAGGGCCATCAGCTCCGCGTTCATCTTCTGCCGCTGCGCCGCGTCGGTCTTGGCCTTCTTGTACTTGTCGCGGATCGCGTTCATCTTCGGCGCGAGCTTCTGCATCTTCTTCATCGACGTGTAGCTCTTGGCCGTCAGCGGGAAGAGCAGCAGGCGGATGAGGAAGGTCACGACGAGGATCGCCACGCCCCAGTTGGGCACGACCGCGTAGGACTTCTTCATCATCCACAGCAGCGGCCGCGCGAGGATCGCGTACCAGCCGAAATCCACGGTGCGTTCGAGCCCGAGCCCGTAGCTCTCCAGGATCGAAACGTCCTTGGGCCCGAAGTACGCCGACGCTTCGAGCGTTCCGTCCGCCGAGACGCCCGTCGCGATCTCGGTCGAGGGCTTGCCGTCCGGGCGGGGCGCGGTGTACGTGAGCAGGCGCGCCGTCGCGGGGCGCGACGGGACGAGGACCTCGAGGAAGTAGTTGTCCTCGACACCGGCGAAGGCGCGCGCCGGCACGGTCCAGGCCGGTTCGGCTGGTTTTTCTTCTGAGCCTCCAGCTTTTCCTTTTCGGCCTTGTCGGCCCGGATGAGCTTCAGGCCGTCCGTCGTCGCGAGGACGGCGCTCGCCGGCATCACGTAGCTCGACTTGCGCTCGGCTTCGGTCGGATTGCGCAGGCCGGGGCCGACGAGCACCTCGTACGCGGGGCCGGAAACCGACACCTTCACGTCGAAGAGGTACCCGTCGGCGATCCGGATCTCCTTCTCGACCGCGACCGAGGCGTCCGCATACCGCAGGCGGAGGACGCGATCCGAGGGCCGCTCCACGACGAAGAGGGCGTTCGAGATGGTCTTCGTCAGCGCGGCGTCCTTGCCGAAATCGAGGGCGAGGGGCCGCGGCAGCTCGGGCGGCAGCGCGCGCACGAGATCGAGAGGTTTCTTCTGCTCGTCGGAGTACTTCGCCAGCGTGAACGAGGTCAGCACGCCTCCGCGGTTGGAGAAGGTCGCCGTGAAGAGCCCGTTGCCGATCCGGACGGACTCCTCCGCCGCGGCGGCGGCGGGCTCCGGCTTCGCGACGGCGGCCTCCGTCTCGGGGGCTGCGGCCGGGGCGTCCGAGGGGCCGGCGCGCGGATGCCGGGGGCGGCGCCGAGGCGGACGGCGTCACCGCCGCCGGCTTGCGGCGGCTTCGCCGGCTTGGGCGCGAGCCACTCCCAGGCGAGCAGCACGAGCAGCGACAGGCCGGCGGCGACGAGGAGGCGTCTTTCCAAGAGTCGGCGTCTCTCTAGGGCACCGGGTCCAGCCCGCCGGGATGGAACGGGTGGCAGCGAAACAGGCGCCGGACGGCCATCGCTCCGCCGCGGCCGAGGCCGTATCGGGCGATCGCTTCCCGGGCGTAGATCGAGCAGGTCGGCTCGAAGCGGCACGCCCGCGGCAGAAGGGGCGAGAGAAACCGCTTGTAGAGATCGAGCAGCGCGAGCGCGAAGCGCACCGCCCGCCGGATGCTCACGGCCGGGGCAGTCGCGAGAGCGCCCGGGTCACGGTCGAGCGGTAGTCCTCGAGAAGCTCGGCGAACGCGGCGGCGGCGGAAGACGGCCTCGCGTTGACGACCAGCCGCGCGGGAACGCGGAAGCAGCGGTCGCGTGCGCCGGAAGATCTCGCGAAGTCGACGCCGCACGCGGTTCCGCGTCGACGGCGCTCCCGACCCGGCGCGGCACGGAGATCCCCAGACGCGCGCCGGCCGGCCGAATCCGGCGAGAAGAAAGACCTGGATGTGGCGTCCGGAAACGCGCACCCCGGAGGAGTAGCACTCTTCGAATTCCCTGCGTTTGCGGAGGCGGTCGTCTTTCGAGAAGGTCTCGGAGACGGCCGGGCCCGAGTTCACACCGAGAGTTTCTTGCGCCCCTTGCGCCGGCGTGCCGAAAGCACGGCGCGACCGGCCCGCGTCCGCATCCGGACGAGGAAGCCGTGTGTACGCTTGCGTCGCCGATTGTTGGGCTGGTAGGTGCGCTTCATAAAGAAGCGCGAATGCTAGGTGGCGGGGGACCAGAAGTCAAGGATTAGAGCTTTCCGCGGTTCGCTCTCATCGGCTCGCCGGGGAGTCCAGCACTGCCTGGCGAAAGCGAAAAGCTGACAGCCGATAGCTCAGACGGACAGCTCGGCATATACTCCCGGCCCCCGGGTTCCCACAGCCTTCCACAGCTGTGGAAAACGTGTGGAAAACCCGGTGCGCACGATGACTGAGATCTGGACCTCCATCCTCAAGCAAATCGAGGCGAAGCTCGACGCCAAGGAGCTGAAGACCTGGTTCGGTCCGACGCGCCAGCTCGAGCTCGCGGCCTCCTCGAACGGTCCCAGTCCTCACGGTTTCGGTGCCGTCGCGCGTGTTCGCCGACTGGATTCAGTCCCGCCACGGCGAGCTTCTCTCGCGCGAGGCGGCGGCGGCGGGATTTCCGGGGCTCGAGATCCGCTTCGAGGCCGCCGCCACCGAGCCCGCGGGCCTGCCGATGGCGGCGGCGGTCGCGGGCCCGCCCGTCGAGCGCCGGCAGACCGCGAATCCGCGGTTCACCTTCGACACGTTCGTCGTCGGCTCCTCCAATCAGTTCGCGCACGCGGCGGCCCGCGCCGTGGCCGAGACGCCTTCGCGCTCCTACAACCCCCTCTTCCTCTACGGCGGCGTCGGTCTGGGAAAGACGCACCTGATGCACGCGATCGCCGGAGAAGTCCTGAAGCGCAACCCCGGCGCGAACGTTCTCTACCTCTCGGCCGAACGGTTCCTGAACGATCTGATCAACGCCCTTCGCTTCGAACGCATGCATGAGTTCAAGCGGCGCTACCGCGAGCTCGACGTGCTGCTGATGGACGACGTGCAGTTCATCGCCGGCAAGGACTCCACCCAGGAGGAGTTCTTCCACACCTTCAACGCCCTCCACGACGCGCAGAAGCAGATCGTTCTGACCTCGGACGCGCTGCCCAAGGAGATCCCGACGCTCGAGGAGAGGCTGCGCTCGAGATTCGAGTGGGGCCTGATCGCGGACATCCAGCCGCCGGATCTCGAGATGAAGGTCGCGATCATCCGCAAGAAGGCGGCGGCCGAGAAGGTCGAAATTCCCAACGACGTCGCCATGTTCATCGCCGCCACGGTCAAGTCCAACATCCGGGAGCTCGAGGGGCGGCTGAACCGGGTCGTTGCCTTCTCATCGTTGACGGGAAAGCCCCTCTCCGTCGAGCTCGCCCGGGAGACGCTGCGGGACATCGTGGGCACCGAGGAGCACAAGGCCGCCCCCTCCGAAATCCTCAAGACCGTGGCCTCCCACTACGGCCTGCGGGTCTCGGACATGAAGGCCAAATCCAACGCCAAGCCGGTGGCCTTCCCCCGCCAGGTGGCCATGTACCTCTGCCGGAAGCTGACCGAGCTCTCGTACCCGGAGATCGGGCGCCTCTTCAACGACAAGCACCACTCGACCGTGATGCATTCGGTCGAAAAGATCGAGCGGATGATCGAAGACGACGCCGATTTCCGCAGGGTCATCGACGGCTTTCTGCACGCCTATCGCTGACGAAATCGCGTTTCGCCGCGGCTTTTCCGCGAGACCGTTTTCCGCACGCTTCCGCGAGCGACCGAAGACTCTCGCTTCTGTGGATGCACGCGTCCGGCGTCCGCAGGGCCGATATCGATTTCGACCCCATTTTTATTGGGTTTTTTCGATGTTCGCGATTCTTCCGCGACCCTATTAAAACGACTAAATGTGATAGACTTTTTTCTCTCTCCGGAGGTGGGAAATCCCGATGGAATTGACGGTCAAAACGGGGTGACTTCTTGAATGAGCTCACGCTCATGCAGGGAGTCGTGGAGAGGAAAAACACGATTCCGATCCTCTCCAACATTTTGCTCCGGGCGGCCGACGGTCATCTGTCGTTCACCTCGACGGACCTCGACCTGACTCTGCTCTCCCAGGCCGAAGCCAGGGTGTCGCGGCCGGGCAGCGTGACGGTTCCCGCGCGAAAGCTCTTCGACCTGATCCGCAACCTTCCGGAAGCCGACGTGGCCCTCAAGCTCCTGGACAACCACTACCTCGGGGTCACCTGTCAGAGGTCCAGTTTCCGGCTCGTGGCGCAGCCGGCGGAGGATTTCCCGACTGTACCCGAAGGTAGAGGCTAAGAAGGGGGTTACATTCCCTCTCGATCTATGGAAGAGATTGACCCGTAAGGTTTTATACGCCGTTTCCGCCGAGGAGACACGGTTTCAGCTCATGGGGGCGCTCCTCAAGGACAAGGGCAAGGAGTTCGAGCTCGTCGCGACGGACGGACACCGGCTGGCCCTGATCGACTTCCCGAAGGAGGACGCCAAGGCGACCGTTCCGAACGTCCTGATCCCGAAGAAGGCGCTCGCCGAGATCCTGAAGATGGATGGCGGCGGCGCGGATGCGCGCCTCGAGATCCGCCATTCCGAGAACCACCTGCTCTTCACCGTGGGCAGCCGCCAGCTCGTCGCCCGCCTTCTCGACGTGAACTTCCCCGACTACGAGAAGATCCTCTCGAAGTCCAACGACCGCGTCGCGCAGGTACCCACCGCGGCGACCAAGGATGCGATCCGCCGCGTTTCCCTGTTCTCGTCGGAGCGCTCGCGCGGCGTCAAGCTCTCGTTCGAAAAAGACCTGCTCACGGTCGCATCGGCGAGCCAGGAGCTGGGCGAGGGCACCGAGACGCTCGATGTTTCGTTCGACGGCGAGCCGCTGTCGATCGGTCTCAATGCGCAATACCTCCTCGATTTTCTCGAAGAGGCGGAGACGGAGTCGGTGCGACTGGAGCTCAAGGACGAGAACACCCAGTGCCTCTGCCAGCCGGAAGGAGGCCTCGAAGGCGCCTCCCGGTATCTCTACGTCGTCATGCCGATGCGTCTCTGAATTCTCGAGGTGGGACAGGACCGCTTGCAGCTTTCCGAGATCTCGAACCAGGGCTTCCGCAATCTCTCCTCCGACCCCGTGTTTTTCGGCACGGGTGTCACGCTGATCACAGGAGAGAACGCGCAGGGCAAGACCAACCTCCTCGAGGCCGCGGCCCTCGTGTGCGGGCAACGCTCGTTTCGCGGCGCCACGTCGGCGGCCATGGCGCGCGACGGGGAAGCCTTCTCGATCACGGGCGTCGTCGAAGCCGCAGGCTCGGGTGCGCGGGCGGATCGCCTCGACCGTCGCCTGGTCGCGCGACGGCGGCCGCGAGTTCCAGCGAGGCGAAAAGACCGCGGGCTTCCGCGAAGTCTCGGCCCTCGCCCCGGCCGTCTTTCTCGGCGCCGGAGCACCGGGAGCTCCTGCTCGGCGCGCCCGCGGCGCGGCGCCGGTTTCTCGACCGGCTCGTGCTCGGCCTCAAGCCCGCGGCGGGAGACGACCTCGGGCGCTACGGCACGGCGCTGCGGGAACGCAACGCCCTGCTCGCGCGCTCCCGCCGCCAGGGCGGCTCGGCCGCGCCGGGGGAGCTCGAGGCCTGGACGGAAGAGCTCGCCGTGGCCGGAGCGGCCGTGCGGCGCCACCGGCGCGCGGCGCTGGGGCTCTGGAAGGAAGAATTCGAGCCTCTCGCGCGGGCGGCCGGGGAGGCGTACCGCGGGGTCCGCGCGGAGTACTCGGCCGCCGGGGACTCGGTCGACGAGCTGCGGGCCGACTGCCAGCGGCTGCTTCCCCTGGAGCGCCGGCGGGGGTATTCGCTCGCCGGCCCGCACCGCGACGATCTGCTCTGGACCCGGGAGGGCCGTCCGCTGGCCGCGGAGGCTTCTTCCGGAGAGGTCGCGCGCACCGTCGCGCTCGTCAAGCTCGCGGAGTGGAGCGCCGTCGCCCGGGCGGCCGGGGAGCCGCCGCTCTTCGCCGCCGACGATTTCGACGCCGGACTTTCGGAGGGCTGGGTGGAGGAGTTCTTCGACGCGCTGCCCGCGCAGACGGAAGTCCTCCTGACGACGGCGGCGCCCGCCGGCCGCTGGTCGAAGCGCGCCGCGGCGGTTCTGGAGATGCGCGGGGGATGCGCGCGTCCGGCCTCGAAAGACGTTGCGCCGAACCGCGCCCTTCGCGCGGTCGAAGCGTGAAAAACGGAGCCCCATGAGCACGGCGTACACCACCGACTCCATCAAGCTGCTGAAGGGCCTCGAGGCCGTTCGCAAGCGCCCCGGCATGTACATCGGGGACACCGACGATCTCTCGGGCCTCCACCACATGGTCTTCGAGCTCGTCGACAACTCGATCGACGAGGCCCAGGTCGGCTACGCGGACCACGTCGCGATCACGATCCATGCCGACAACTCGGTCACCGTCGAGGACAACGGCCGCGGCATCCCCGTCGGGCTCCACAAGGAGCACAAGCGCGAGACCCTCGAGATCATCATGACGGACCTCCACTCGGGCGGGAAGTTCGACGACAACTCCTACAAGGTCTCGGGCGGCCTCCACGGCGTCGGCGTGTCCGTCGTGAACGCCCTCTCGAAGCGGCTCGAGGTCGAGGTCCGCCGCGACGGGAAGGTCTGGCAGCAGGCCTACGAGCAGGGAAAGCCGACCAACCCGATCAAGAACGTCGGCACCTCCAAGAAGACCGGCACGAAGATCACGTTCTGGGCGGACCCGAAGATCTTCTCGGTCACCGAGTTCCACTTCGACAGCCTCTCGCAGAGGCTGCGCGAGCTGTCGTTCCTGAATCCCGGCGTGCGCATCTCGATCCTCGACGAGCGCACCGAAAAGAAGCACGACTTCGCCTACGAGGGCGGGATCAAGAGCTTCGTCGAGCACCTCAACAAGGCGAAGCAGGCGATCCACGACAAGGTCATCTTCTTCCAGGAGGTCAAGGGAGGCACGAACGATCCCAAGCGCGACGCCGACAAGGAACGCGTGGAGATCGCCCTCCAGTGGAACGAGGGATACGCCGAGACGCTCTTCACCTTCACGAATACGATCAACAACCGCGACGGCGGCACCCACCTCGAGGGCTTCAAGACGGCGCTGACGCGGGCCATCCAGAAGTACGCCGAGGACAACGGGCTGACGAAGGGCCTGAAGGAAACGACGCTCTCCGGCGACGACTGCCGCGAGGGCCTCACCGCCGTCGTCTCGGTCAAGGTCAAGGATCCCAAGTTCTCGTCACAGACGAAGGACAAGCTCGTCTCTTCCGAGGTGAAGACCTGGGTCCAGCAGGTCGTCTACGACAAGCTGGGCTCCTACCTCGAGGAGAACCCGCGGGTCGGCAAGAAGATCGTCGAGAAGATCGTCGAGTCCGCCCGCGCCCGCGAGGCGGCCCGCAAGGCCCGGGAGCTCGTGCGGCGCAAGGGCGCGCTGGATTCGGGAGCCCTGCCGGGCAAGCTCGCCGACTGCCAGGAGAAGGACCCGGCGTTCTCCGAGCTCTTCATCGTCGAGGGCGACTCGGCCGGCGGCTCGGCCAAGATGGGCCGCGACCGCCGCTCCCAGGCGATCCTGCCGCTTCGCGGCAAGATCCTGAACGTCGAGAAGGCGAGACTCGACAAGATGCTCGCCTCGGCCGAGATCCGGACCCTCATCACGGCGCTGGGCGCGGGGATCTCGACGGACTTCGACGCGGCGAAGGTCCGCTACCACAAGATCGTCATCATGACCGACGCCGACGTCGACGGCTCGCACATCCGCACGCTGCTCCTGACGTTCTTCTTCCGCCACATGGCGACGCTCATCGACAAGGGCTTCCTCTACATCGCGCAGCCGCCGCTCTACAAGGTCACCGAGAACAAGAAGGAGACGTACCTCAAGGACGAGAAGGAGATGTCGAAGTTCCTTCTCGGCCGGCTCGGCGAAGACCGGACGCTCTCCTCGGAGATGTCGGGAAGCTCCGCGTCGGGCGCCAAGCTGGCCGCTCTGCTCGAGAAGATGGAGGAGTACCGCACGCACGTCGGCAAGCTGTCGCACAAGGGGATACCCGACGGGCTGCTGCGGGCCCTGCTGGATCGGGGAATGACGACGAAGGCGGAGTTCGTCGAGAAGAAGAAGCTCGAGGAGCTGGCGAAGGCCGTGCGGGCTTTCGGCGTCGACAAGGCCGAAGTCGTCGCCGACGAGGAGCACTCCGGCTGGGCGCTCGAGATCCTGCGCAAGGTCAACGGCGTGCCCCGGTCGGCGCGCATCGACTCGGACTTCGTGGCCTCCTACGAATTCAAGCGGATCAAGGAGACGGCCAAGGCGATCGGAGCCTTCCTCGACGGGCCGTACGTCGTCGCCCGAAACGGCGAGTCCGAGAAGCACGAAACGCTGACGGCGGTCGTGGATGCGATCTACGAGTCGGCGAAGAAGGGCCTCACGATCAATCGCTACAAGGGCCTCGGCGAGATGAACCCCGAGCAACTCTGGGACACGACGATGAACCCGGAGACGCGGCGCCTGTTGCAGGTCGCCGTGGAGGACGCGGTCGAGGCCAACGAAGTGTTCTCGATCCTGATGGGCGACGCCGTCGAGCCGCGGCGCGAGTTCATCGAGGAGAACGCGCTGAACGTGAGGAACCTGGATATTTGAGGAGATGTCGAGTGTCGAGCGTTTAGCGTTGAGCGTGCCTCAGACCCGCGCCGCGGGCTCGACGCTCAACACTTGACGCTCAACTCTCAACCCCCATGGCCAACCTCCTGACGCCCGAAGAAAAGATCCCGGTCACGATCGAGGACGAGGTCCGCCGCTCGTACCTCGACTACGCCATGTCCGTCATCATCGGACGGGCGCTTCCCGACGTCCGCGACGGCCTCAAGCCCGTGCACCGCCGCAGCCTCTACGGCATGTGGGAGCAGGGCAACCTCCACAACAAGCCGTACCGCAAGTCCGCCCGCATCGTCGGAGACGTCCTCGGCAAGTACCACCCCCACGGCGAGAGCGCCGTCTACGACTCTGTCGTCCGCATGGCCCAGGAGTTCTCGCTGCGCTATCCGCTGGTGGACGGCCAGGGGAACTTCGGATCGGTCGACGGCGACAACGCCGCGGCCATGCGCTACACCGAGGTCCGGCTGACGCGCCTCTCGGCCGAGCTCCTCGGCGACGACATCGACAAGGAGACGGTGGACTGGACGCCCAACTACGACGGCTCGCTCGTCGAGCCGATGGTGCTCCCGGCGAAGTTTCCGAACCTCCTCGTGAACGGATCGACGGGCATCGCGGTCGGCATGGCGACCAACATCCCGCCGCACAACCTCTCCGAGGTCATCGACGCGACGATTGAGCTGATCAAGCATCCCGACGCGACCCTCGGCCAGCTCATGAGGAAGCTGCCGGGCCCCGACTTCCCCACCGGCGCCTTCATCCACGGCGCCCAGGGGATCAAGGACGCCTACAAGACGGGTCGCGGCTCCGTGCAGGTGCGCGCCCGGGCGATGATCGAGAAGGCCGCCCGCGGCGACAAGGAGTCGATCGTCGTCACGGAGATCCCCTACCAGGTCAACAAGGCCAAGCTCATCGAGAGGATCGCCGAGCTCGTCAACGACAAGAAGATCGAGGGCGTTGCGGACCTGCGCGACGAGTCCAACCGCGAGGGCATGCGCATCGTCGTGGAGCTCAAGCGGGGCGAGAACGCCCAGGTCGTCCTCAACAAGCTTTATGCCCTGACCCCGATGCAGAGCTCCTTCGGGATCATCTTCCTCGCGATCGTCGAGAACCAGCCGCGCGTCCTGCCCCTTCACGACCTCCTCCGACACTTCGTCGATCACCGCAAGGTGGTGGTCATCCGTCGGACGCAGTTCGACCTGAAGAAGGCGGAGGAGCGCGCCCACCTCCTGCGCGGCCTCGCGCTGGCCCTGGCGAACCTGGACCTCGTGATCAAGATCATCCGCGCGTCCAAGGACCCGCAGGAGGCGCGGAAGCGCCTCTCGGCCGAGATCTCGATGACGCGCTCGGCGCTCGAAAAGTTCATCGGAAGCTCGCTCGGGGACGAGGGGGGCAAGGGCACCCAGGTCCTGCGCCTCGACGAGATCCAGGCGCAGGCCATCCTGGACATGCGCCTCCACCGCCTGACGGGCCTGGAGCGGGAAAAGATCGTCGCCGAGTTCAAGGAGGTCCTCGGGCTGATCGCGAAGCTGCGCGAGATCCTGGGCTCCGAGAAGCTCGTCCTCGAGATCATCGTCGACGAGCTCCAGCAGATCCGCAAGCAGTTCGGCGACGAGCGGCGGACGGAGATCGTGGCCGAGGCCACGGACATCGACATCGAGGACCTCATCGTCGAGGAGGACATGGTCATCACCGTGTCCCGCGGCGGTTACATCAAGCGCTCTCCCCTGTCCCTCTACCGCGCCCAGCGGCGCGGCGGGAAGGGCCGGATCGGCGCAACGACCAAGGAAGAGGATCTCGTCGAGCACCTCTTCGTGGCCTCGACCCACGCGTACGTCCTGGCGTTCACCTCCCGCGGCCGGATGCACTGGATCAAGGTCTACGACCTCCCGCAGCTCGGCCCCGCGACGCGCGGGAAGGCCATCGTCAACCTGCTCTCGCTTTCGCCCAACGAGCGCATGGTCGCCATGGCGGCGACCAAGGACTTCCCCGAGAACCAGTTCCTGATGTTCGCGACGCAGAGCGGCGTCGTGAAGAAGACGGCGCTCTCGGCTTTCTCGAACGTGCGCTCCGGCGGCATCATCGCCATCAACCTCGAGGAGGGCGACTCGCTGCTGTCGGTGCGCATCACCCGCGGCGAGGACCAGATTTTCATCGGGACGCGCCAGGGCATGGGAATCCGCTTCTCCGAGAAGGACGTCCGCCCGATGGGTCGCGACACGACCGGCGTCATCGGCGTCTCGCTCAAGAAGAACAACGACGAGGTCGTCGAGATGGACGTCGTCGACGAGAAGGCCCACCTGCTCTCGGTGACCGAGAACGGGTACGGCAAGCGCTCGGAGGTGGCCGAGTACCGCTACCAGGGCCGCGGAGGCTCGGGCGTCATCAACGTCAAGGTCACCGAGAAGAACGGCCCCGTCGTCGGGATCAAGTCGGTCGTCGACGCCGATCAGCTGCTCCTGATCACCGAGCGCGGCCAGCTCATCCGCATCAAGGTCAAAGACATCCGCGAGACCGGCCGGGCCGCGCAGGGAGTGCGGGTCATCCAGCTCGAGGAGGGCGACCGGCTGGTGGGCATCGCGAAGCTCGCCGAGAGCGACGAGGGCGAGGAGGAGCCGCAGGCCGCGTTGCCCGGGGCCGAGGCCGCGGCTCCCAAGGCCCCGGCCTCCAAGCCGGAGAAGAAGAGCGAGACGAGCTTCCTCGGCGACGACGACGAAGACGACGAAGACGACGAATAGACGCTCCCGCAGCGTCGCCGTCTACGCCACGGGAGCTCCGGCGGTCACCCGGGGACGCACGAACGCCGCCACGCCCGGCTCTCCCCCGCCGGTCGCCGCGGCGAGGCTCCGGTCCGTAGCCGCGGTATAGAATCCCGCCCCCATGCGATTTTTTCTCGACGGCGGCAGCGCCGAGGAGGCGCGCCGAATCAAGGATCTCGGGCTGCTCGACGGCGTGTGGCTCTCGCTCGACGCCGCCGAAGAGGCCGGATCCGACTACCGCAAAGCCGTGCGCGACCTTGCGTCGCTGACGGACGGTCCGGTGCTCGTCGAGTTGTCCGCGAGCGACGCGAAGGGGATGTACAAGGAGGCGCGCGAGCTCGCGAAGCTCGGCAAGGACGTGGTCGTGCGCGTGCCTCTCGCGCCCGAAGGGATGCGCGTGGCGCGTCTTCTGGCCCAGGACCAGGTCGCGATCTGCGCGGCCGGCTGCTACTCGGCGGCGCAGGCTCTGATCGCTGCCAAGGCCAACGTCGCCTACGTGGCGCCGGCCGTGGGGCCGCTCGACGACGTCGGAACGATCGGAATGGATCTCGTCGAACAGGTGATCCGGATCTACGACAACTTCGGCTATCAGACCCAGATCGTCGTCGCCGAGGCCAACAACCCGATTCACGTCCTCGACGCGGCGGTGATGGGCGCCGATGTCGCCGTCCTGCCGGGGCTGGTGATCGAGCAGCTCTTTTTCCACCCGCTCTCCGCGGAGCGGCCGGGGAAGCCGAGGCTTTCGTGAAGGCCTCCGCCGACCGGATCCTTTACCTGGCGCGGGTGGTCCTGAAGACCCTCAAGGACAACCGCAACCTCGAGCAGAAAGCCGACGACGAGACCGTGCGCCGGGCCGTCGTGCGGGAGCTGACCGACAGCTTCAAGGAGCTCGACGCGCTCGAGGAAAAAGTGCGGACTGCGCTCTCAAAGCGCCGCTCGATCAGCGAAAAGGACCGCGAGTTCCTGTTCTCCCGGTCGCTCGAAGAGGAGCTCCGCAAGCACGGCGCCTAAATTCCACAGTAGTTTTTTCCCAAACATAAGAAGCTGAGCGACTTACAGTTGACACACTGTATTCGCTGGCCCCTTCCATCCGGCGGCTGAGGATCATACAATTGGGTCGGTGGTAGCCCAATTGGATCTCAACCAGATCACGATCGACAGAGGCGCAGGCGCTTCTCTGGCCGAGCAGGTCTACGAAGCGATCGAAAGCCGGATCGCCGGCGGAGTCCTGACCGAGAACAGCCGCCTCCCGACGACCCGAGAGCTCGCCGCCGCGCTCGGAGTCAATCGCGGCACCGTTCAGACCGCCTACCGCCGGCTTCAGAAGCGCGGCCTCGTGGAAGGCCGCGTGGGAAGCGGCACCGTGGTGCGCCGCCACTCCCCCGCCGTCTCCCCGTTTCGTCTGGGCGCGATGCTGTCGCGTCGCGCGAGCGAGCTGCCCGAGGAGACTCCGGTCGTGATGGCGGAGCCCCCGGTCGCGGATTTCTCGCGTCTCGCGCCCGACGAGCGGTTCTTCCCGCTCGAGGAGTTCACGCGCACGCTCGCGTATTCCTGGAGCCGCCGGCGCGAGCTCTGGCAGTACGCTCCCCCGCTCGGCTCCGAGGAGCTTCGCGCCGAGATCTCGCGCCGGCTTCTCGAGATCGGACTCTCGCGCTCGCCCGACGAGATCGTCGTCGTCAGCGGCGCGCAGCAGGGCCTCGATCTCCTCTTTCGGACCTTCACGGATCCGGGCGATCTCGTCGCCATGGAATCGCCGACGTATTCCGGCGCGCTCTCGCTCGCGCGTCTCGCGCAGGTGGCCCTGCTTCCGCTGCCGATGGACCCCGGCGGGCCGGATCCGATTCCGCTCTACGGGAAACGGGCGAAGCTCTGCTACGTCATGCCCGAGCGGCAGAACCCGACGGGCATCACGACCGGGCCGCGGCGGCGGGAAGCCCTGCTTCAGGCGGCGCTCTCCACCGGCGCCCTCGTCATCGAAGACGGTTACGAAGAGCCGGAGTCGGGGGAGCCGCCGCTCTCCGCGCGGGAGCCGTCGCGGACGGTCTGGCTGGGCACGCTCTCGAAGGACCTCGTGCCCGGCTTCCGCATCGGGTGGATCGCCGCGGACCGCGCCATCGTCGAGCGCGTGGCCCGCGTCAAGAAGGCGACCGACTTCGCCACGCCGGTGCCCCTCCAGGCGGCCGTGGCGGCCTTTCTGAAGGCGAACGGCGATCGCAAGCTCCGACAGGCGCGCGCGGAAGAGGTTTCGCTGCGCGCGGCCGCGGCCAAGCAGGCGCTCCGCGAGCAGCTGCCCGAGGTCAGCTGGTGGGGCGGGGCGGGAGCCAACCCGCTCTTCTGGCTCCATCTTCCCGAGGGCACCTCCGGCCGTCGCGTGACCGAGGCGGCCGCGGCGCGCGGCGTCGGAGTCGCGGCGGGGGAGGACTTCGACCCGCGAGGCGAGGATCGGAGCAATGTGCGGTTGTCGGTCTCCCGGGTCGAGCGCAAGGACATCGGTCCGGGCATCGCGGCCCTCGCGGAGGCCGTGCGGGACGTGCAGACGAGATCGAGAGCGGCGCTGGCCGCTCACGTGGTGTGAACGGGAGTCGACAGTCGACAGCCCACCGTCGACAGGGGAGACAGACATGAGTCGCGAAGAGAGCTTTCGGTTGAAGGTCGGTCTGGCGGAGATGCTCAAGGGCGGCGTCATCATGGACGTCGTCAACGCCGAGCAGGCGAAGATCGCGGAGGCCGCGGGCGCGGCGGCGGTGATGGCCCTCGAACGCGTGCCGGCGGACATCCGGCGCGACGGGGGAGTGGCGCGGATGTCGCCGGTTTCCAAGATCCGCGAAATCCAGGAGGCCGTCTCGATTCCGGTGATGGCCAAGTGCCGCATCGGGCATCTCGCGGAGGCGCGCGTGCTCGAGGCGCTGAAGGTCGATTTCATCGACGAGTCCGAGGTCCTGACGCCCGCCGACGAGGCGAACCACGTCTTCAAGCACGACTTCACCGTTCCCTTCGTCTGCGGCTGCCGCAATCTGGGCGAGGCGCTGCGGCGGATCGGCGAGGGCGCCGCGATGATCCGCACGAAAGGGGAGGCGGGCACCGGAGACATCGTGCACGCCGTCCGGCACCTGCGCGAGGTGCACCGCGAGATCAAGATGCTCACGCAGCTGACGAAGGACGAGCTCATGGCGGCCGCGAAGGGGCTGCAGGCTCCGTTCGAGCTCGTCGTCGAGGTCGCCGAGAAAGGCAAGCTCCCGGTGCCCAACTTTGCCGCCGGCGGCGTGGCCACGCCATCCGACGCCGCGCTCTGCATGCAGCTCGGGGCGGAGGCCATCTTCGTGGGCTCGGGGATCTTCAAGTCCGACGACCCCGAGCGGCGTGCGCGCGCGATCGTGCAGGCGACGACGCACTGGCGGGACGCGACCGCTCTGCTCGCGGCCGAGGAGTCGCTCGGCTCAGGCATGAAGGGCATCGAGGCCGCGAGCCTGGCCGAAGAGGCCCAGCTTCAGACGCGCGGATGGTAAGAAGCTCTCCGCGGTCCGCGGTCGGCGGTCCGTCCAAACGAGGAGTCGCGGTCCTCGCTCTCCAGGGGGACTTCGAGGCCCATCGAAAGGCGCTCGCGGAGATCGGCGTCGAGAGCTTCGAAGCGAAGCGCCCCGCGGATCTCGACCGCGCGGACGGCCTCATCATCCCCGGAGGCGAGTCGACGACGCTCTGGAAGTTCTTCGAGGCCGAGCCCTGGGAGGAGGCGTTTCGCGCCTTCGCCGACAGCGGCCGTCCCATCCTCGGCACCTGCGCGGGAGCGATCGTGCTGGCGAGGGAGGTGACGAACCCGCCGCAGCGCGGTCTCGGCCTCATCGACATCGCCGTGGCGCGCAACGCCTACGGCCGCCAGGTCGACTCCTTCCTGGGCGAGGTCGATGCGCCGGGTCTCGGAGCGCCGATGCCGGCCGTTTTCATCCGCGCGCCCCGCATCCTGAGCGCCGGCCCGGGCGTCGAGGTCCTGGCGCGCCACCGCGGCGAGCCGGTCGTCGTGCGCGAGGGCAACGTGGCCGCGGCGACGTTCCACCCCGAGCTGACGTCGGATCGCCGCATCCACCGGCTCTTCTTCGCCCCGGAAGCGGCGCCGGAGCAAGCCCGGCGCGAGAGCGCCTGAATTCGGAAAGTCTTCAACTCTTCTCGTGATGAGCCGATGAGTTCAGTCCGTATCGACACGCGTGACGAGTCGCTCTCCTCACGATCGATCGCCCGAAGGCCAACGCTTTCTCGCCGGAGCTCGTGTCCGAGCTCTCCGCCGCCTTCGTCGAGGTCGAGACCGCCCGCGCGATCGTCCTCGGGTCGGCGCTTCCCGGGATCTTTTCCGCGGGCTGGGATCTGCCGCTGCTGGTCGACCGGGATCGGGTCTCGATGGAGGAGTTCGTCTCCGCCTATTGCGACCTCGTCCGCCAGATCTTCATCGCCGGGCCGCCGGTCATCGCGGCGCTTCCGGGACACGCCATCGCCGGCGGGCTCATCGTCGCGATGGCGGCCGACGAGCGCATCGCCGCCGAGGGAAAGGGCAAGTTCGGCCTCTCGGAGGTGATCCTCGGCGTCTCCGTGCCGCAGTGCCTGATGGAACCCTTCCGGCACGTCCTCGGCGCGCGGCAGATGGAGCGGCTCGCCGTGACGGGCGAGAACCGAACCCTGGAGGAGGCGCTGGCCATCGGCCTCATCGATCGGGCCGTGCCCGCGGCGGAGCTCGCCGAGCGCGCCTTCGAGCGCGCCCGCGTGCTGGGCGGCCTCTCCGGGCCGGCCCACGCGGCCATCAAGCGGCGCTCGCGGGCTGCGGCGCTGGCTCGCTTCGATGCGGCGCGCGACCACGACCCCTTCCTCGATCTCTGGTTCTCGGACGACGCGCGCCTGCGGGTCCGCGACATGGTCGCCCGGCTCTCGAGCCGGGCGTGATTCCGGTCGACGAGCTCCTCGAGTCCCTCGACCTCTCGAGGGCCGAGCCCGGGTCCGGGTTTCTCGAGGCGCTCTTCGCGCGCTTCAACGACCGCGTCCCGTTCGAGAACGCGTCGAAGATCGTCCGCAACGCCGACGTGGCCGAGGCGGAATCCAAACCGCGCTCGCCGGAGGTCTTCTGGGCCGACCACATCGAACGCGGCGCCGGCGGGACCTGCTTTGCCCGCGTGGCGGCGTTCGACGCCCTGCTCACCGACGTCGGCTTCCGCACGCGCCGCGTCCTCGGCCAGGTCCGCAACCCGAACGACCATGCGGCGCTCTTCGTGCAGACGCCCGCCGGCGAGAAGATCGCGGACGTCGGCTTTCCGCTGCCCGCCATCTTTCCCGCGGCCCCGGGGTTCGTCGAGACCGCGCTCGCCGGGCTTCGGATCGAGGAAACGGCGGACGGCTTCGAGGTGACCTTCGAGGGCGGCGTGCCCGAGGGTCCGCGGAAGATCGCCATTTGGTCGGCGACCGTCTCGCCGGAGAGCTACCACGAGCTCTGGCGACGGACGTTCCGCAACGGCGCGCCGTTTCTCCAGGAAGTCACGCTACGCCGGGATCTCGGCAACCGCGTGCTCGCGTTCTCCCGCGGAGAGGTCCGCGTCGACGACCGGCATTCGCGGCTGCGCGTGCCGCTGCCGGCTCCCCGCGCCTCGGCACTCGGGACGCTCTTCGGCCTGGACGAAGAGCTGCTCGCGCGGGCCCTCACGATCGCCGGCGACCCGGAACCGGCGGGGGCCGACGCGGCGCTGACCTCGTACCTCGAGACGGACGCCTCGCCGGCGGCCGCCTACGGCACGATCGCCTCGCCGGAAGGATATCGGCGCCTCCTGCAGGGCGTCGCCGAGGTCGGCGATCTCGCCGCGACGCCTTCCGGATTCCGGCTGACGCTGACGCCCGGCTCCGGCGCCGGGCCCGAGGCGCGCCTCGAGGACGAAGTGACCCTCGATCCCGAGTCGCGCCGCGTCGCGGTGACCCGCCGAGCGGGAGCGGCGGAGCAGCGCTCCTCCTACCGGGCCCAGACGCGCGACGGCCGCACCTATCTGATGCGGGAGGCCGTCCTGTCCGGCGCGCGCGAGGACCTGCTCCGCAACGACTCGCTTCGCGGCCGATACGCCGCGAACCTCGCCGTGGACCTTCTGGCCTGGGGAAGGATGCTCTAAGGAGCCGCGGACCGGTTTTTCGGAAGAAGTTGAGACCGAAACCGCATTGAAACCGTAGTAACACTCATGACGCGCGCCGGAGACTCGTCCGAAGTGCCCGTTTCGCCGGCGAGCGACGCCGCGGTGCCCGACGGGGTGGCCGAGGCGAAGGCGTTCACGGCCCCGGCGCGGCCGCGGAGGACGTTCGATCGCTCGCTCGTCGAAGGGCCGATCGGGCCGGCCGTCTGGAAGCTCGCCTGGCCGACCATGCTGCAGAACGTGATCGCGGGCCTGCAGGGCATCATCGATCACGCGATGGTGGGCCACTTCGTGGGCTACACGGCGAATGCGGCCATCGGCGTGAGCTGGCAGATCGTGATCGTCGTCATCGTGTTCGCGAGCTCGGTCTTCAGCGGGATGGGTGTGCTCATCGCTCGCTTCGCCGGCGCGAACCAGCCCGAGAAGGTGAATCGGGTCTTCTACCAGGCCTTCCTGACGGCCGTGGGGCTGTCCGTGACGCTCGCGGCCGCGGCCGGCTGGATCGCGGCCCCGAGCCTGCTCGATCTGGTCCATGCCGCCCCCGAGGTCCGGGTCCAGGCGCTGCCGTTTCTGCGCGCGATGCTCGTCGGCATCGTCGGCATGATGGTCTTCTTCCTGCTGAGCGGAGCGATGCGCGCCGCCGGCGACGCGCGCACGCCTCTGCGGCTCGGCGTCATGATGACGGCCCTCACGATCGTCTTCAACGTGATTCTGATTCCGCGGTTGGGCACCCTCGGCGCGGCGCTCGGCACGATCGCGAGCAGCACGATCGTCTCCGCCTACGGCCTCTGGCGGCTGACCAAGCCGGACGCGGTGATCCACCTCGAGCCCGGCATGCGCAAGGCGCCGGACCTCGCCGTCATCCGCGAGCTCTTCCGCTTCGGCCTGCCCACCGGCTTTCAGGGCATCGTGATGAACGTCGCGGGCGTGTTCCTGCTGCGGTTCATCGGATCGCTGCCGCAGAGCGCCGCGGCCCAGGCGGCCTACGCCGTGGCCTACACCGAGCTCTTCTCGCTGATCACGTGGACGTCGGTCGGCCTGATGGGCGCGGCGGCGGCCATCGCCGGACAGAACCTGGGCGCGGGCCGCCCCGACCGCGTCATCGAAGGCGTGCGCGTCGCCTCGCGCATCGGCCTGGGCGCCGCGGCCGCGGTCGGGTTGCTGTTCTTCGCCGTCCCGAACCTGCTGCTCGGCATCTTCGGCATGGACGATCCCACGGCGAGCGCCCTCGGACAGCAGCTCCTGCGGTATCTCTCGATCTCGGGGCTCTTCATCACCGTGGCCCTGTGCTTCACGGGCGCCCTCCAGGGAACCGGCGACACGCGGGGGCCGCTCTACATCTCGATCGTGTCCCAGGTCGTGATCCCTCTCGGGCTCTGCGCGGCGCTGCAGGCGACGCGCGGGCTGACCGCGGAAGGCATCTGGACGGCGATCGTGCTCGGGCACATCACCCGCTGCGCCCTCAGCGTCGCGCGCTTTCGCCTCCAGCGCTGGCGCGGGATCGCGGTCGCGATTCCCTCCTGAGCGGCGCGACCTCGGCTCGGAACCGAGTCAGAACCGGAAGGATCTCTCCGATTCGAGCAGCCGCAGGCGAGGCTCCGCGAGCCGGGCGACCTCGCGTCGGATGCGCGGCAGCGAGGGCGGCTTCATGTGGTACAGGAACACGGGGCAGCGGGCCGGCAACTTCGCGATCTCTCCGGGCAGCTGTTGCGGCGTGAGGTGACAGGACGCCCGGGCCACGTCGGCCTGGGCGTCGGAGAAGGAGACCTCCAGAAAAATCGCCTTCAGGTCGCGCGCCCGCGCGGCGTGCTCCCAGAGCCGCCGCGTCGGCATCGTGTCGCCCGAGAAGAGGACGGATCGGCCGGGCTTGGAGACCAGGTAGCCGTAGGCCGCCACGATGTGATCGACCGGCAGGGGAGTGAAGCGCACGCCTCCCGCCAGGAAGGGCCGACCGACGGCGACGGGGCGAAACACCATCGTCGGCCGCCGCCGCGACGGCAGGCGCGTGAAGTCGGGCCACGCGGCGTCATTGAAGACGTGCCGAGAGAGCGTGCGGAGCACCGGGGCCGGCGCGATGATCTCGAGGGGCCGCTCGCGCCCGTAGAGGTTCTCGACCAGAAACGGCAGCGAGGCCACGTGGTCGAGGTGCGCGTGCGTGAGCACGACGCGGCGGAGGCGCCGCTGTGCGGCGAGCGGCAGCGCCTCGGTCAGCGCGCCCGCGTCCAGCGCGGTCTCGCCGTCGATGAGGAAGGTCGTCATCCGGTAGCCGGGCGCGGACCCGCCGTAGGGTCCGAGCACGCGGATCGCCAGGGCCTTGCGCGACGTCACGGTCGCGCGATTGTAAGGCAGCTTTCTCGAATCGGCCGGCGAGCGCCGGCCCTCAGAACTCCTGTCCGAGGTAGAAGAAGAGCTTGAAGTCGGTCAGCTGGTTCTTGAAGTTCCACTGGCGCGCCACGTCGAAGTGCAGCGGCAAGCCCAGGAAGTTCGTCTGGAACCCGAAGCCCCAGTCGGAGAAGCCGCCCTGCGACCCGTTGCAGCCCGCCGGCGCGCCGCCGAACGCGGCGTTGCCGTTGCCGCAGAGGACGTAGTCGTCCCAGAACTGCCAGGGCTGGTTCTTCAGGGCCGCGCCGCCGATGTCGATGAACACCTTGCCCCGGATCTCCCGGATGCCGAGGACGGGCGTGGCGAGCAGGTCGATCAGCGGGAAGCGGAACTCGACGTTCAAGAAGCCGGCCGTGTTGCCGAGGAGGCCGTAGATGGGGAACGTGCGCAGCGTGTCGATGCCGCCGAACGCGAGGACGTCGGGCAGGTTGCCGTCCGCGCGGAAAGCGTAGAGGCGGATCGCAAAGAGCGAGCGGCGCGTGATCTTGAAGTAGTGGCGCAGGTCCATGGTGGCGTTCCAGGACAGCGTGATGCCGTCCTGTCCCGGAATCTTCGTGCCGCTGACGTAGGGCGCCCAGGAGAGGCCGATCGAGAGCTTGCGGCCCGAGATCGGCCCGAACGATTCGTACTGCGTGGTGTCGCCCACCAGGCGCGCGCCGATCGTCGGGTAGCTGTTCTGGGTCGGAATGCCGATGATGCCGGAGCCCTCTTCGGTTTCTACCCAGACGGGATACCCGTTGAAGTCGCGGTCGACGTAGCCGACGTCCCCCTCCAGCCGGTAGTAGCGGTTGAAGGGATACGCCGCGAAGACGTTGCCCCCGATGAACTGGTAGTTGCTCTGTGTGCCGACGCTGCCGTCGGTGTTGAGGACGTAATAGTAGTTGCGGTTGTAGAAGGCCATGACGCCCTTCTGCAGACGGTGGCCGATGTCCATGTAGGAAAGGCTGCCGTTGGTGTAACCCGAGACCGTCCACAGGACCGCCTGCAGGCGCCGATCGCCGAGGTTGTCGCCGAAGGTGAGGATCGTGTTGGAGAGGAACTGCCCGTCCGACGCGACGCCGGCGAGGATCTGGGCGTTCTCGATGAAGAGCTTGCGGCTGGGCTTCTCGATCTTTTCGGGGTCGACGGAGACCTCGATCGCGGGCTGGAACGGGGCGATGGTCGCCGGCCCGGCCGGCGAGGGCGCGGGGTTGAGCTCGGCGAGCTTGCGGAACGGCTTCTTCGCGTCGGTGACGTAGAGCATGAACTGCCGCTTGTAGTACGCCGCGAAGACGAGCCGCTCGGAGCCGTCCCGGGCCGTCAGGATCGCGGGCGAGAAGCAGCCGCCCACGACGTTCGTGAACATGTTCGTCTCGCCGTTCTCGAGATCGACCGAGTAGACGTTGTAGATCCCGCCGTTGCGGTCCGAGGTGAAGAAGAGACGCTTGCCGTCGGGGGAGACCGCGGCGTCCTCGTCGTTCGAGTCGCCGTAGGTGACCTGCTCGCGCGAGCCCGAGACGCCCGGCCGCAGGCGGAAGATCTTGGCCGAGGTGCCCTGGACGCCGGAGTAGTAGATCCACTGCCCGTCGGGCGAGAACGTCGGCGCGAAGTCGAACGAGTTGTCCTGCGTGACGTTGGTGATGCCCTTCGTCTCGAAGTCGTAGGTGTAGATGTCGGCGTTGCCGCCCTTGACGGCGAGGAAGGCGATCTGCTTGCCGTCCGGCGAGAAGGCCGGGTTGAGCTGCTGGTCGAGGCCCGGCATCGGGATCATCGTCTCGATCTTCCCGTCCAGGGCGTTCAGCAGCAGAAGCTCGCGGCCTCGCTCGCGCTTGACGAAGAAGGCGAGCGTGTTGCCGTCGGGCGAGACCGCCAGATCGACGCCGCCGACGGGGCCGGTCGTCAGCCACTGGGCGACGATGTACTCGTAGTCCGTCTTGAAGCCCTTGGTCAGGTTGCGGTAGAGCTTGCGGTCGCGCGGCGAGAAGACGACGACGTTGGCGTCCTGGCCGAGCGTCGAGATCGCGGCCCCGAAGTCGCCGGAGGGGAACGGACGGACCGAGACCTCGGCCGAGCCTTCCTGGGAGAGCCGGACCTGGTCGCCGAAGTCGATCGGCTCGCCCCGCTCCGTCAGCATCTTGAGGAAGCGCTGCCGCAGGTAGCGGCGGAAGCGGATGTCGAAGTCTTCGGCCGAAACGCCGTAGGTGCGCTGGAGGACGCGGTCGATGTTCGGGCCGAGCTGCCCGCGGTACTCGAAGACGAAGTCGCGCACGCCGTCCTTGCCCCACTCGGCCTCGATGAAGTCGAAGACGGCGTGGCCGAAGCGGTAGGCGAAGAAGCCGAAGATGCCCCGCTCGGCGATCTCCGGGACCTGATCGGCGAGGACGGCGTCGCGGAGGACCATCTGGTCGCGGGAATCCTCGTCGGCCGCGAAGTAGGAGGCCATGCCCTCCGTCAGCCACTGCGGGGCGCCCGAGGTGTAGGCGCGGATGAAACTGCCCCCGAAGAAGATCTCGAACTGGAAGACGTGCGTGAGCTCGTGGGCGAGCAGCTTCTGGAGCTCCTCGTCGGGCATGTCGATCGGCAGGACCATGCGGTTGCGCGTCGGCAGCGCGAAGGCGCCGACGCCTTCCGGGATGAACCCCGACAGCGTGTTCGTCTGCTCGAACTCGGTGTGGGTCGCGTAATAGATGATGTTGATCGGCTTGGGAATCTGGAAGTTCAGCGAGCGCGAGATGTCGTCGTAGGCGCTCTCCGCGTAGGACGCGACCTTCTGCAGCGACATCTCCTCGCGGTCGTGGAAATAGATCAGGAAGTGCGTCGAGCGGTAGGTCTTCCAGGTGAACGTGTCGTAGGCGATCTTGTTGATTCCGAAGTACGTGTAGTACGGGTCGATGACCTGGGCCGAGGCCGGGGCGGCGGCGAAGACCGCGACGGCGACGGCGAGTAACGCGACGGCGGACAGCTTCTTCATTCTGACCTCGGGGAGTTCAGTTGGTGAAGATGTAGCGTTCGGCCTCGCGATCGCGGGCCACGAACGTGTTCAGGATCTGGCTCTCCAGCGAAAAAAGATTCTCGAAGAGTCCCTGAAGCTCGTCGGCGCGGCGGCTGCCGGTCTGCCGGAAGTCCTTGAACTGGTCCTGCAGGAGCTTCTCGCCGGTGCGCCCGTCGAGGACGAGCAGCACGATGTCGAAGAGAAAGCCGGTCTGCTCGACGTAGACCTGGCGGTAGTAGGTCCGGCCGTCGATCGGGGAGGTGTACTCCTCGGTCTTGTAGCCCGAGCGGTCCTCGATCTTGAACTCGAGGCTTCCCGAGACGAGGATCTCGGCGCCCGTCTGCGTGCCGACCGAGGCCCAGAACTCCTGCGCCTTGGCGAGCTCGGTGAGGACCTGCGTGGGGAGCTTGATGTCGGGCGGGGTCTGGATGATCTCGAAACGCGTCCGCTTCTCCAGCTGCTTCTTCAGGAAGCGCTGGAACTCGGCCTGGAGGTCGACGTTGGCGAGGCGCTTGTCGCGCCCCTTCTCGGCGTCGGTGACGATGATCATGGGGGCGAGGCCGATCCGCTCGTTTCCGCGAAGGGGCAGCTTGGCCTTGAGCGGGAGCCGCAGACGCACCTGATCGACGCCGCCCGAGACCGGCGGGGCGGCCAGCAGCAGCGAGAGCGCCGCGGCGGCCGCGGCGAGGCGGCGGCCTCTACGGCGTGGGCGCATTGGCGGCCTTTCCGGTCGTCTTCGTGTACGACGTGTAGAACTCGGCGAAGCGGGCGTAGTTGCGGCGGATGTACTCGTTGTTCGGCTCGAGCTCGAGCGCCTTCTTGTACTCCGTGAGAGCGCGCGCGAAATCGCCGTTGGCCTCCATGGACACCGCGAGGTTGTTGTGCGCGCGGGCGTTGCCCGGGTCCTTGGCGATCGCCTGCTCGAAGCGGAAGGCCGCCTCCCGCCAGTGGCCTTCCTTCGCGACGTCGGTTCCGAAGGCGAGCTGAGTCTCGGCGCGGTCCGTGTGCGGGTACGAGGTGCACGCACCCGCGACAAGAAGTAGGGTGAGGACCCACACGCCGCCATTCCTCAAGCTGCCACCCGCCTCCCGTGTCGGGGTGGCTATTATAGGTTTGGCGTCGACTGAGGATCGGAGAATTGTCGCCTCGCTGTCGATGAAAGATTACTAAAAGACGTGAGCGCGTATTCCCTGGATCGCCGCGCCGCGCTGTCGTGGGCACGCAGCAGCCTCACCCCGCAGAAACTCTGGCCGGTCCTCCGCGCTCGCGGCGGCGTGGAAGGGCTTCTGTCCTCCGAAGAGGCGGACTTGTCCGCTTTTTTGGGCTCTCGGGACCGGGCCCGGGCCGTGCTGCGGGCGGGAGACGACGCGGAGGCCGAGCGCTGGGCGGCCCGGATCGAGCAGACGGGCGTGCGCCTGGTGACGGCCTTCGATCCCGAATACCCGCAGGCCCTGCGCGAGATCGCGGATCCCCCCCTGCTTCTCTTCGCGCTCGGCCGACTCGAGAGACTCCGGCTTCCCATCGTCGCGATCGTCGGCTCCCGCGACGCCTCCCGCTACGGCCGCGACGTCGCGTGGAGGCTGGCGCAGGACCTCTCGGGAGCAGGGGTGGCGGTCGCGTCGGGCTTCGCGCGCGGCGTGGACGCCGCGGCGCACGAGGCGGCGCTCGAGGGCCCCGGCGGCACGATCGCCGTCCTCGGGTGCGGAATCGACGTGGACTACCCGCGCGAGCACCGCCGGCTGAAGGAGCGTCTCGCCGTGGATCACCTGGTCCTCTCGGAGTACGCGCCGGGCGTCGAGCCGCGCCCGCAGAATTTTCCGATCCGCAACCGGATCATCGCGGGCCTCTCGGCGGGTGTCGTCGTCGTCGAAGCGTCGCGCCGCTCGGGTTCTCTCATCACGGCGAGGCTCGCCGCCGACTTCGGACGGGACGTCTTCGCCGTGCCGGGCTCCGTCTTTTCCGAGACCTCGGTCGGCGCGCACGCGCTCCTGAAAGACGGCGCGATCCTCTGCCGCGGCGCCGAAGACGTCCTCGCGGAGCTCTTTCCCTCGGTCGGCCCGCCGCAGCGCGTCGCGCCCGCCGTCCCGGCCGCCGAGCTTTCGCCGGAGGCGCGGCGTATGCTCGAGGCGCTGACGAAGGACGATTCCCTCTCGGCGGAGGAGCTCGCGCAGGCGCTCGAGCTGCCGGCGGCCACGGTTCTCGCCGGCCTCTTCGAGCTCGAGGCCGCGGGTCTCGCGAAGGCGCAGGAGGGACGGTACGGAGTGCGGAGGCACTGACGAGCGTCGAGAGTTTGAGCGTCGAGTGTTGAGCGTCGGGCGGGAAGCGTTAACCCTTGACGCTCAACCCTTAACGCTCAACGTCTCGCTCTCGGGAATAGGCATTTGTTTCCAGACGTGAAACACCCTCGGTTTGCTCTTTCTCCGGTGTTGTGAGAGGTTCCCCGCCCCGTATGGCCAAGTCCATCGTCATCGTCGAGTCTCCCGCGAAGGCCAAGACCCTCGAGAAATTCCTCGGCAAGGGATTCAAGGTCATGGCCTCGTACGGGCACGTGCGCGATCTGCCGCGCAAGGGCCTCGGCGTCGACCGCGAGCACTCCTACGAGCCGACGTACGAGCTTCTCGCCGGCAAGGAAAAGACGATCAACGAGCTCAAGCGCGCCGCCAAGGGCGCGGACGCCGTCTACCTCGCCGCCGACCCCGACCGCGAGGGCGAAGCGATCTCCTGGCATCTGCAGGAGACGCTGAAGCCCGGCGCCGGAAAGACGACCTTCTGGCGCGTCCGCTTCAACGAGATCACCAAGAAGGCCGTGCTCGCGGCGATGGAAGCGGCCGGCGAGATCGACGGCCGCCGCGTCGACGCCCAGCAGGCCCGTCGCATCATCGACCGGCTCGTCGGATACGAGGTCTCGGACCTGCTCTGGAAGAAGGTCTGGCGGGGACTCTCCGCCGGCCGCGTCCAGACGGTGGCGCTTCGGATCATCTGCGAGCGCGAGAACGAGATCGAGGCCTTCGTCCCGGTCGAGTACTGGTCGGTCGACGCTCGTCTCTCCGGCAAGGTGCCGCCGGAGTTCACCGCGCGCCTCGCGTCCTTCGACGGCGAGAAGCTCAAGTTCGACGGCACGGACCCGCGCCTTCCGGACGAAGCGGCGGCCACGCGCGTCGTCGAGGACGTCCGGAAGGCCGACTGGATGGTCTCGACGGTCGAGACCTCGGAGCGCCGCAAGAACCCGGCGCCGCCCTTCATCACCTCTCAGCTCCAGCAGGCCGCGGCGCGCCGTCTCGGCTTCGCCGTGCGGCGGACCATGCAGATCGCGCAGCGCCTCTACGAGGGCCGCGAGATACCGGGGCGCGGCACCGTCGGTCTGATCACGTACATGCGCACGGACTCGACGCGCGTCTCCGACGACGCGCTGAAGGCGGTGCGGGAGCTCATCGGAACGCAGTACGGCCCCGAGTCGCTGCCCGAGTCGGCGCGCTACTTCAAGAGCCGGCGCGACACGCAGGACGCCCACGAGGCGATCCGGCCGACCTACCTCGACCTGCCGCCCGACGAGGTCGCCAAGTACGTCGCGGCCGACGAAGCGAAGCTCTACCGGATCATCTGGGAGCGCTTCGTCGCCTCGCAGATGTCGCCTGCGGTCTACGACACGACCTCCGCGGAGATCACGGCGGGCCGGGCGGTCTACCGCGCCTCGGGCTCGACGCTGAAGTTCGCGGGATACCTGGCGGCCTACGGAGTCTCGGCCGACGAAGAGGATGAGGGCGCCGACAAGGATTCCCCGAAGCTGCCGCCGCTCACGCAGGGCGAGAAGCTCAAGCTCCTCGAGGCTCTGCCCGAGAAGAAGGCGACGCAGCCGCCCCCGCGCTTCAACGAAGCCTCGCTCGTCAAGTTCCTCGAGGAGAACGGCATCGGGCGGCCCTCGACCTACGCCGAGATCCTTCGCAAGATCGAGGAGCGGCGCTACGTCCACCGCAAGGACCGACGGTTCATCCCGACCGCGCTCGGGCGGACGGTCATCGAGCTGCTCATCCCGTACTTCGACGACTTCTTCGAGACGGCCTACACGGCGCGCATGGAGGAAGCGCTCGACGACGTCGAGGAGGGCAAGCTCTCCTGGACGAAGGCGCTTTCCGACTTCGACAAGACGTTCACGCGCGACCGCAATCGGGCGCTCGAAGGCATGCACTCGAGCAAGGCCGGGATTCCGCTCGCCCAGGCGAGGAAGCTCAAGCTCTCGGCCGTCCCCGCGATCGACGAGAAGTGCCCCAACTGCGGCAAGAAGCTGAAGCTCCGCATGGGCAAGAACGGCCTGTTCATCGCGTGCAGCGGCTATCCCGTCATGCACGTTCACGCAGGACATCCCGGACCCCGAGGAAGACGCCGTCGACATTTCGGAGATCGAGAAGACGACGTGCGACGAGTGCGGCGAGCCGATGAAGGTGCGCCAGAGCCGCACGGGCTCGACCTTCCTCGGCTGCACGGCGTACCCCAAATGCCGCAACGTCGTGAACATCGCGGTGGCCGGAGGCAAGGCCGAGGCCCGGCCCGACGAGCCGACCGGGCAGATGTGCCCGCGCTGCGGCAACGCGCTCGTGCGCCGGCACGGCCGCTACGGGGCGTACGTGTCGTGCTCGAACTACCCGGCCTGCAAGTACAAGCCGCCCAAGCCGATCAAGGACACGGGAGTGAAGTGCCCGAAGGACGGCGGCATCATCGCCGAGCGGCGCGGCCGCTTCCGTCCCTTCTACGGCTGCGTGAACTATCCGAACTGCGACTTCTCGCTCTCGGTCCGGCCCGATTCCCGAGAAGTGCCCGCAGTGCGGCAACGAGTACCTGCTCTTCCGGGAGAGGAAGTCGGGCAACGTCTTCGCGTGCGACAAGGCGGGCTGCGGCTTCGAGAAGCCGGCGGGGGAGCTGCCGCCGATCATCGAGTACACGCCGGAGGCGCCGCCCGATCTCCCGGATCCGGTGGTCGTGGCGGCCGCCGCCAAGAAGGCAGCGAAGCCGCGGGCGCGGAAGGCCGCCGGCGTAAGCAACGCCGACCGCGCCGGCGGTCACCCTGAGGGCGGCCGACCCTGCCCCTACGAGGGTCTGAGCCCCGGTCAGTTCTCTCCGCCCGGGACGCCCGGAACGTTCAAGAACCTCCGGAACGGGTCCTTCCACGGGAACGCCTGCGCGTAGCGCCAGAGGCGGTCCGTCAGCGGCGGCTTGGCCGCCGGGTTCTTGAAGCACTCGGCGCAGCGGGGGAGCTGCGAGAAATCGTGAGTGCGGAACCCTTCCTCGATCGTCGCGAGGAAAGGCGAGTTGGCGATCTCGGCGATCGACTTCTCGCGGACGTTGCCGAGCTTCTGCGTGCCGTCGTAGTCGTAGCAGCAGTGCGTGACGTCGCCGTTGCAGAGGATGACGAACCATTGCCACGGCGTGCCCTGGAAGCAGCCGTAATACGCCTGGTGGAGCTCGGTGACCTCGGAGGTGTCCAGGCCTTCGCAGGTCTTCTGGATGATCGTGGCCTGGGGATAGCGGTCGAGGTGGAAGAACTCGCGGAACGACCTGACCGACTCGTCGTGGGTCTGCGTCGTGATCATCCGCTGGATCTCGACGACGATCTTCTTCCCCTTCGACATCTCGAGGAACCGCCGGATGTTCTCGACGACGACGTCGAACTTCCCGCCCTTGCGGACGATGGGGTAGACCTCGGGCTTGAGCGTGTCGATGCAGATGCGCAGCTTCGAGAGCGAGCTCGCGAGGATGTCCTTCGCCCACTGCTCGGAGAGCAGCGTCCCGTTCGTCGAGACGCAGACGCCCGGGAAGAGGTCGATCGCCTCGCAGAGCCGCTTGTAGAGGAAGGGCTCGCCCATCTCGTGGAGGTACTTCATCGGGAGCTTCAGCTCCCGCATCTGCCGGGCGACGTCCTCGACCATGTCGAACGGGGCGTCCTCGAAGGGGCGCGTGAGGACGTCCATCGGGCACATCCCGCAGCGGAGGTTGCAGCGGGACGTCAGCTCCAGCATGTACTTGAGCGAGTGGAGGCGCAGGCCGTTCTTGCCCTTGCTCACGTCCTGTCTCCGACGGGCGGCCGCCGCGCTTCGAGCCCCGCCATCGCGGCGACGACGGGCAGCGCGTTCTTCTTGTCGAAGAGGATCATCGTGCGCGCGTTGCACTCGTGCGTGCAGCGGCAGAGCCGGGCGTGCTTCGCGTCGACGAAGGTCCGGGCCGCCTCGCTCTCGCGGATCGTCGCCCAGTCGTAGCCCGCCGCGCGCACGTTGCCCAGGACGTCCGAGATCAGCTCGCAGCCGTGCACGTTGCCGTCTTCGGTCAGGACGTACTCCCTTTCGCCGGCGAGGCAGAACCCCTCGAACGGGCCCCCCTTCGCCTGTCGCCCGATGTACTCGAATCGCCGGCGGTTGATCTCGCGCCGCGCCCGCGTCCGCGCGCCCTTCCAGCCGCCCCGGGCCTCGTCCGGAGGATAGCGGAGGTCGATCTTCTTCGACAGGCGGAGATAGAGATCGACGTCCAGGCCCTCCTTGACGCCGGGATCGTACGCGTCCCCGCGAACGAACCCGAGGGAGTGGTGGTTCGGCCGGTATCTCGCGTACACGAACTCGAGGAAATCCTCGATCTCGCCCTGGTTGTCGCGCATGAAGACCGTCGTCACGCCGGCGGTCAGGTTCGGCGTGCGGCGGGAAACGGCGAGCAGGGCCTCGAGCGTCGCGAGCGCCCGGTTGTAGAGTCCCGGCACGGCGCGCACGCGGTCGTGGAACTCGCGGAAGCCGTCGATCGAGACGGTCACGCCCAGCGAAAGATCGGGTGAGATACCGCAGATCTTCTCGGCCGCGAGAGCGATCTCTTCCGGCGAGAAGCCGTTGGTCGGGATCGAGGCGGAGAAGAACCGGCAGCGCTCGAAGTAGATCTTCATCATCTCCGGCAGGTCCCGCCGGAGAAACGGCTCGCCTCCGGAAATCAGCAGGAGACGGATCGGCGGGAGTGTCGCCGCGAAGCGGTCGAGCTCCTCGAGCGTCAGCTCGTTCTTGCCGGCGTTGATCGGGTAGAAGCAGTGGGCGCACCGCGCGTTGCAGACGGACGTCACGAAGTGCGTCCACTGCGCGATGGCGTCGCCCGGCGCGATCCAGTCGCGGGCGAGGGCGAGGCCCTGGGCGAGCTTGTTCATGCGGCCCGGGCCTCGAAAAATCCCTTGATGCGCGCCACTTCGCCGGTGAACAGCCACGGGAAGAGCGCCACCGCCTTGCCGCCATGCCCCGCCCGCAGCATCCGGCCGAGGGTGATCCACAGGTGCGGGAAGAGAAGGAGCAGCGCCGGGAAGCGGACGAGCGACTTGCCGGGCCGGTCGTGGTCGCGGCGCGTCTCGTAGATCGTCCGCCCGCAGGCGACCTGCTTCTCCCAGAACGCCCGCCAGTCGAGGCGCTCGTGCCGGTGCGTGACCGCGATGCCGGGGTCGTACCAGAGCCTGCCGCCGCGGGCCGTGACGGCGAGCGCGAAGACCGTGTCCTCGCCGGTGTTGGTCTCGGGGAAGCGGACCGGGCCGATGGCGTCCCGCCGATAGACGATCGCCATCGTCGGAATGTTCGCCTTCTCGCCGGGACGGCCCTCGCCGATCCACTCCGAGTGGTTCAGGTAGTAGTCGAGCTCGCCGTAGCGGCCCGGCCGGCCGTTGACGATGCGGCCCCCGACGCCCGACGATCGAAGGATCCCTCTCGAACGCGCTGCGCGCCCGGGCGAGCCAGTCGCTCGGCGCGACGGCGTCGGCGTCGAGAAACCCGAGAAGCTCGCCGCGGGTCGCCTCGATGCCGGCGTTGCGGGCGCCCCCGGCGTTCCGGCGGGAGAGGTTGCGGATCACGCGGGCGCCGGCCTCGCGGGCGGCGTCCGCGGAGCCGTCGGTCGAGGCGTCGTCCACGACGACGACCTCCGCGGGCGGCTCCGACTGCGCAAAGCGCCGATCCGACCGCGTCCCGTACGGTGTGGGCGGCGTTGCGGCAGGGGATGACGACGCTGGCGCGCATGAACCGATCAGTTTATCTCTCGGATCGCGAGCGCGGCGGCGCCGCCCGCAGCAGGATCCGGTAGCGGAAGAGGCGGCCGATGCCCGGGCACCCGCCAGAGAAGCTTCTCGATCCAGTGCACGACGGGGAAGGGCGCCGGCGAGTAGGTCATCTCGAGGAGCCGCCAGCCCTCGGCCTCGAGCAAGCGGCGGATCTCCCGCGGGCCGCCGCACGGCGATGTGCTCGGGGAACTGCTTCAGGATGAAGTCGTGGGCCTTGAGGCGCTCCACGTAGTGCTCGCGGTTGGGCGTGTACGCGGCCAGGACGCCGCCCGGCTTGAGGACCCGCGCCAGAGCCCGGAGCATCTGCCGCACGGTGCGCGTCGTCGACGTGCTCGAGAAGATCGAAGGCGCCGGCCACGTCGATCGAGGCGTCGGGAACGCCGTCGAGCGTCGCGACGTCGCCCTGGACGAAGCGGACGTTCGCGAGGCCCCGGCGCTCCCGCTCGGCCTCGGCGATCTCGAGGGCCCGCGGCGACGCGTCGACGCCGATGGCCTCGCGCACGCGCGGCGCGAGCAGGAAGCAGACGTCCCCGCGCGCCGAGCCGAGGTCCAGGACGACGCTTTCCGTCGGGTCGAGGGCTGCGCGAGCCGCAGGATGTCCCGATCGCGCTCCCGCCACTTGCGCGGCGTCGCCGCGAACGCCGTGACGCGATGGAGCCCGTCGTAATACTCGTCGGGATAGAGATCGGCCTCGAAGGCCATGGAGCAATCTTAGGCCCTAGAATCCAGACGCCATGAAGGCGCCGTGGGAGAAATTCTCGCTCCCCGCCGGCGACGGCGCCTCGTACGCGACGGGGCGCTCGGCGGAGTTCGTGCGCGACGATGCGGGAGATCTTCGGGCCGCTCGTCGAGCGCGTGACGAAGCTTCCCGCCGGGCGCCATGCCTGGGTGATGGCGGAGGTGCCCTCGGAGGGCTCGCTCTCCGCCTTCTTCGCCGATCTCGAGGAGCGCCTCGAGCCGGCGGGCTCGCTCTGGGTCGTCCTTCCGAAGAAGCCCTTCGCGGCGGAGCTCGACTTTCCCTACACGTGGCTCGACGTCCAGAAGGCGGGCCTCGCGGCGGGTCTCGTCGACAACAAGATCGCGGCGTTCTCCCCGCGGCTGACCTCGATCCGGTTCGTCATTCCGGTCGCGCGGCGCAAGGCGAAGGAAAGGGCCGGCCCGAGGCGCTGAGGATGTTCGCGAAACGACCTCGCCCCCGCGCCCGAATGGCCGGCGCCGTCGCTCTGGCCGCCCTCACGCTCGCCTGCGAAGGGCGCTCGCGCCGAGTCGTCCGCCTCCCGGTGCCCGAAGCCGAGCCCATCGCCGTCGCGTCGGAGACGCGGCCCGGCATGTGGCTCTCGCCCGGAGACAGCGTGCGATGGTCGCTTCCGGCCGGCCCGGCGCGTCGCCTCCACGGGGCCTACGCGAGCCTGCTCGCGGGAGATCCGCCCGGGAGCCTGCGGATCCGGGTCTCCGGCGCCGACCGCTCCGAGAGCGTGGCGGTCTCCGCGGATCCGGAGCGCTGGCACGCGTTCTCCGTCGAGCTGCCGAAGTCGCGGACGCCGCGCGAGCTCGAGCTCGCCTACGAGAACGACGGCCCCGGCGACCTACCGCGGTCGATCTTTCTCGCGGAGCCCTCGCTCAGCATCCCCGCGCGAGGCGCGCCGCGGACGATCGTCCTCTTCCTCGTCGATACGCTGCGCCCCGACCGCGTCGGCGCCTACGGATACGCGCTCCCGACGACGCCGCGGCTCGACGCCTACTTCCGGCAGGGTCTGCGCGCCGAGACGTGCATCGCCGCGGCGAACTGGACGCTGCCGTCGCACGCCTCGATCTTCACGTCGCTGCCGGTCGCCCGCCACGACGCCGGCCGTTACGGGACCATGCTCGCCGAGAGCTTCGACACGCTCGCGGAGACGATGGCCGCGGCCGGCTACCGGACGATCGCCGTGACGGGGGGCGGTCTGGTCGATTCGTCCTTCGGCCTGGCGCAGGGCTTCGACCGCTACCTCAACGTGAACGAGTCCGCCGACCGGTCCGTCCGGCGCGCTCTCGATCTTCTGCGGCAGCATCGGAACGAACCGGTCTTCCTGTTTTTCCACACGTACCAGCTTCACGAGTACACCACCGACGAGGAATCGGCCCGGGAGCTCTTCGGCGGCGTCTCGGCGCTCGGACCCGACTGGCGCTCGACCTACTCGGAATTCACGCGCGCGCATGGAACTCGCCCCGAGTACGTCGACTGGATGCGGCGCCGCTACGACGCGGCCCTCAGGAGCGTGGACGGGGCGTTCGGCCGTCTCCTCGACGGCCTCCAGCGGGAGGAGCGGCTGTCCCGGACGGCCATCCTCCTGACGTCCGACCATGGCGAGGCGCTCTGCGAGCGGCTGCTCTGGGGAAACTGTCTCTCCCTCGGGCACGGCACGCCGTATCTCTTCGAGGAGGAGCTCCTCATTCCGCTCGAGGTCCGCGTTCCGTGGATGCCGGCGGCGCGCGGAGTGATCCGCGGCAACGCCTCCCAGCTCGACGTAGCGCCGACGCTTCTCGACGCCGCGGGGCTGAAAGCGCCCGCGGCCTTCGAGGGCCGCTCGCTGCTGTCGTCGCCGCCTCCTCCCGGCCGACCGATCGTGTCCGAGGCGCCGCCGCTCGAGTCTCTCGCCGCGCGCATCGACGACCACAAGCTCATCCGCCGGACCGGCATGCCTCAGAAGTTCTGGACCGCCGCGTCCGAGTTCCTCGCCCTGTCGGTCCAGGAGTCCTTCGACCTCGCGCGGGATCCCCGGCGAGACCACACCGCTGCCCTCGGCGTCCGACTGGGGCCGGAATCTTCTCGAGGAAGTGGACCGCTACCTCGCTTCCGGCTTTCCGGACTCGCTCATCGTGCGCCTGCCGAGGTCGACGGAACAGGAAGGCCGCGAGATCGTCGTCTCGGCCCGCGGCCGTCTCGAGGCGCCGTCTCTCCGAAGCTTCGGCCTCGCCGCGCGGGGCGAGCTTTCGCAGCGCGGCGCGCGGACCGAGATCCGCTTCCGGCGGCCGCGCGCGCCGGTCTGGCTCGCGTTTCAGCCGGATGAGTCCCGCGCGCTGGCGCTGCGGATCGACGGGGCCGGGCCCGCCGCGTCGGCGGCCGGGCGCCGTCTGGAACCCGGGTCGTACGAGTGGAACGGCCTGGGCTGGGCGGGGCGCGAGCGGTTGCCGGCCGGGACCGAGACGGCCGTCTTCACGACGCCGCCGTCGCCGCGGCGCGAGCGTGCGCGGCACACGCTCCCGAGCGACGTCGTGACGCGGCTGCTTTCGCTGGGGTATCTGCCTTTCACGAAGCCCGAGGCCGGCGTGGCCGCCGCGGCCGGCGGCGAGGGACCGGATGCGAGCCTCGCTCCCGGTGAGGTCCGGATCGACCGTGCGGATTGAGACCTGGCGCTCGCCGGCCTCGGTCGCGCTCGCGGGCCTCCTGCTGCTCGCGGCGTGCCGGGAGGAGGCGCCTCCGGAGATCCCGACGGGCCGCCTCACCCGCGCCGCAGGCCGGGACGCGCGGAGCCTGCGCGCTCTCGTGCCCGCGGAGTGCCGCGCGGGCGAGGTTTTCCAGAGCTTCGAGACGGGCGAGTCGGGCCTCGTCGTCCACGGCACCGGCCTGACGCGCGGGGACACGATCTTCTGGAACGGGCACGCTCTCCGGACGGGTTACGGCCACAGCCGGCTCATCAGCGCCGCCGTGCCTCCGGCGCTTCTCGCGAAGCCCGGCCGCGTCGAGGTGACGGTCGAGGACACGGTGGACCCGTCGCGGCCGAAGCTGCGCGCGGAGTTTCTCGTGCGCGCCCCCCCTTAGAATCCCTCCATGGCTCGGCGCTCTCCGGCGGGGCTGGCGCTCTTCCTCGTCGTCTTCTCGGGCTGCGCGGCGCATCCGCCGGTCGCGCTTCCCGCGATCGGCCCGACCGGCGCGGCGACGCTTGCTCCCGCGGAGGGGGAGGAGACGGTCATGACGGGAATCCTCGTCGTCTACTCCGAGGAGCTGCCTGTCTCGAAGCACCGCAGCGCCCCGGCCTTTCCGCACACGGGCTACGTGATCTTCCACGCCAACGGGCAGATCCTCCAGAAGGTCGACAACCACAATGCGACCGTCGAGAACGAGCCCGAGGAAGTGCCGCTGAAGGCCGGGCTCTATCAGGTGCGCGCCCGCGCCGCCAACGCGGGGACCGTGGTCGTCCCGGTCGTCATCGCGCCGGGTCGGCGCACGGAGGTCTACCTCGACGCCGAGGGAATGCCACCGGATCAGGCGCGGGCGCTTCAGGATCCGGTCAAGCTCGCCGATGGGCGCGTCGTGGGCGCCCGTGCCGTTTCGGCCGAGGAGCGCCGCTAGAACGTCAGCGTCGTCTGCAGCCCCAGCACGAAGGCGTTCGGGATCGCGCCCGTGCCTCCGGGCGTCAGGATGTACTGGACGTTCGGCTCGAAGACGAACCAGTTCGTCAGCCGCATCGAGTAGTTGAGCTCGAAGAGCGTCTCCGCGTCCTGGGGGAGCTGTCCCAGGAGCCTCTGCGTCGCCGCCAGGTTCGAGCTGATGCGGCCCTGGGCCACCGAGAACCCGACGATGTCGTCGGGCCTATCGGCGAAGGCGCCCGTGTACTGGAGGCCGACGAAGAAGAAGAACGGCATCGTGTTCGTGGACTCGCTCGCGAACGAGATGCCTCCGAGCGCGGTCAGCCCCTGGTTGCCCTCCTCGGCCTCGCGAATCACGACCTGGTCGGCGAGGAAGTACACGCCGCTCTGGCCGGAGTGCTCGAGCGGCGGCTGGCCCGACTCGACGTACGGGCGCCCGTCGGCGTCGAAGTAGAGATCGGGAACGTTCGCCGACGAGTAGTACGCCCCGATCTTGTAGTGGCCGGGGAGGTATCCGCGCTCCGCTCCGGGCGTGTACCAGAACTCGCCGATGGTCACCGTGCCGATGGCTCCGGACGTGCTCCAGTCGAATCCGTTGTCGTTCACGAGCGTCGGGTTCGCCTCGAAGACGCCGGCCTGGACGAGGAAGCGGTTCGAGTCGTCGGGCTTCCACTGCACACGCCCTCCCCAGGACGCGACCGGGTAGAACGAGAACGTGATGTTCTGGCCGAGATTGCCGAGGTTGCCGCAGAGCGCCTGGTTCATGTACTCGCAATAGAGCGGCGAGGTGGCGAAGTCGGAGGCGCCGAGCACGCGTCCGGCCCGGACGTTGAGTCGGCCGCCGAGGAAGCTCTGCGAGATCGCGAGCTCCATCAGGCGCGGAATTTCGCCGCCGCCGAAGAGCTGCTGCACCGCGAAGAGCGCGCCGATGTCGGAGGAGAGGGAGACGCCGTCGCGGTTGTTGAAGGACAGGCGGACGGCCGTCCCTTCGAGCCGGAAGAGCTTGCCGAGGTCGAAGTCGGCCCCCCAGGACTGGTCGTCCGTGTACGTCGTGTTCTGCTCGAGCCCGCCGACGGGATTCCCGGCGAGGTTGACGCCCCAGGTCGCGAAGATCGAGACGCCCGCCTCGCTCCAGCGGGTGCGCACGCCTCCCCAGTCGCCGGTCATCGTCGGCTGGTCGGCCCAGCGTGCGAGCGACTGGGCCCCCGAGGCTTCTCCGAGGAGGAGGAGCGCGGCGAGGCCGGCGAAGGAGGCGCGCGCGAGCATCGAATTCGGGAGATGGAGAACGCGATCGAGCGTAGCCGCGGCGGCACCGAGGGTCAAGCAGCTCCGCATACAATGCGCGAAACGTGCTCCGCCTCTTTCGACCTTTCGGGCCGGTTCTTCTGGCCATCCTCGCTTCGGCGAGCCTCCCGGCGAAGGAGCTCTCCTGGCGGTCGATCGACGTGCGCGCGCGGCTGGACGAGCGCGGCGCGCTGCACGTCGTCGAGACCCAGACGGTCGTCTTCGACGGCGACTGGAACGGAGGCGAGCGCACCTTCCGCGTGTTGCCGGGTCAGTCGCTGACGCTCTCGTCGGTGACGCGCATCGCTCCGGACGGCACGCGCCACCCGCTCACCGAGGGAGGCCTCGCCGCGGTGGACGAGTTTGGCTGGACAGGCGAGAACGTTCTGCGCTGGCGGAGCCGGCTTCCGGAGGACCCGCCGTTTTCGAACACCGAGATCGTCTACGAGCTCGCGTACAGGATCTCGGGCGTTCTCGTGAAGCAGGGCCGGAGCTATCTGCTCGATCACGACTTCGCGTTCCCGCAGCGCGAGTGGCCGATCCAGAAGCTCACGGTTTCGTTGGAGCTGGATCCGGTCTGGAAACCCTTGAAGCCCCTTCCCGGGCTCCTGGACGAGCGGCGTCCTCGCGCCCGGCGCGAGCTTCCTCGTGAGCGTTCCCCTCGAGTACACGGGAAGCGGAAGTCCCGAAGCGGCGAAAGGCGTCGCGACGCCCGCGTGGCGTCGCGGCCTGCTCGGTCTTCTCGCCGCGGTCGATCGTCTTCGCTACCTCGCGTGGCGGAGACGCGAGACGGCCCTCGGGCGCTTTGCGTCGCTCGACGATCCGTCGAAGATCGACCAGCCCTGGCTCGAGAAAAACCTCCTGACACTTTCGCCCGAGGAGGTCGGCGCGCTCTGGGACGAGAAGATCGGCCCGCCCGAAGTCGCCGCGGTGCTGGCGCGGCTCTCGGCCGAGAAGAAGATCGCGACCGCGGCCGAAGGCAAGACGCTCACGATGCGCCTGCTCGTGCCCGTAAAGGACTTCGACGGCTACGACCGCGAGCTGATCGAGGCGCTGTTCTTCGGGGGCCGCAAGGAAACCGACACCGACGCGATCAAGAAGCACTACAAGTCGCGAGGCTTCGACCCCGCCTCCAAGATCCGGCCCGGGCTCGAGAAGGAGCTCGAGAAGCACGCAGAGCTCCGATACAAGTCGCCCGCACCCTCGCGCTGGCCGGCGGCGCTCCTGCTGCTCGGCGCCCTGCTGTGCCACGGCTACGCCGTGCTGACCGACAAGGAAGAGCTGGGCCAGGCCATCGGCCTGGCGATCGTCTTCGGCCTCCTCTACGCCATTGGCGCGGGCATCGCGTGGGCCTTCCGAAAGCGCGTCGCCCGGCTCGACGCCTCTTCGCCGCTCCTTCTTGCGGTGCCGGTCCTGATCTTCTACTTCGCGTGGCTCGGCACGCGGGAATCGAGCCGGACGAGCCTCGTCATCGTGGCCGGAACGATGCTTCTCCGCATGGCCATCGTCGTCAGTCTCTTCAACCTCGCGAAGACGCGCAGCGGTCCGCGGCGGATCGCGCGGCGCAAGGAGCTCGCCGCGGCCCGGGCGTACTTCCAGCGTGAGCTGAAGAGCTCGGCCCCGCGGCTGACCGACGAATGGTTCCCCTACGTCCTCGCCTTCGGCCTGACCTCGGAGGCCGACCGGTGGTTCCGGGCGCACGGGGCGGCATCGGCCGCCTCCGCCGGCGCCGCCTCGCGCGGCTCCGGATCGTCTTCGTCCTCGGGCTCGTCCTCGTCGTCCTCCCCGGGCGGGGGCTGGACCGGCGGCGGCGGCGCCTTCGGCGGCGCGGGCGCGTCCGCATCCTGGGCCGTCGCCGCGGGCGCGCTCGCGGCGGGAGTCTCGGCGCCGTCGTCGTCCTCGAGCGGCGGGGGCGGCGGAGGCGGGGGAGGCGGCGGAAGCTCGGGCGGAGGCGGGGGAGGCGGCTGGTAACTCGCGGGAGGCCGGCGAGCCCGGAAGGCTCGCTCCTCGTAGAATCCCTCCGTGCGCGAATCCGTCACGATCGTCGGCGCCGGCCTCGCCGGCTCCGAATGCGCCTGGCAGCTTGCCCGCCGGGGCCACCACGTGCGCCTCTACGAGATGCGGCCGACGGTCTCCACGTCCGCCCACCACACCGACCGCTGCGCCGAGCTCGTCTGCTCGAACTCCTTCCGGTCGGACAATCCGCGAAACGCCGTCGGACTGCTCAAGCGAGAGATGGAAGCGCTCGACTCTCTCGTGATCCGGTGCGCACGGCAGGCCGCCGTACCGGCCGGAGACGCCCTCGCGATGGACCGGAGCGTTTTCGCCGGACTCGTCACCGAGGCGATCGCCTCGCGGCCTGAGATCGAGCTCGTGCGCCAGGAGGTCACCGCGATCCCTCGCGACACCTTCGCCGTCCTCGCCACCGGTCCTCTGACCTCGCCGGCGCTCGACCGCGCGATCGGCGAGCTCCTCGGCACTGACGACCTCTACTTCTACGACTCGATGGCGCCGATCCTCGAGGCCTCCTCGCTCGATTTCTCGAAGATGTACGCGCTCTCGCGCTACGGGAAGGGCGAGGGGGAGGACTACTGGAACTGCCCGCTCTCGCGCGAGCAGTACGAGAGCTTCATCGACGCTCTGCTCGCCGGCGAGACCGTCCCGATCAAGGACTTCGAGAAGGGCGTCTACTTCGAAGGGTGTCTGCCGATCGAGGTCATGGCGGAGCGCGGCCGGGAGACTCTCCGCCACGGCCCCATGAAGCCGATGGGGCTGACGGATCCGCGGACCGGCCGGCGTCCCTGGGCCGTCGTCCAGCTCCGGCAGGACGACCTCGCGAAGGAGCACTACAACATCGTCGGCTTCCAGACCAAGCTCAAGATTCCCGAGCAGCAGCGGATCTTCCGCATGATCCCGGGCCTCGAGAACGCCGTCTTCGCCCGCTACGGCATGCTCCACCGCAACACCTACATTCACGCTCCGGCCCACCTCGACCGCTTCTTCCGGATGCGCCGGGAGCCCCGCATCTTCTTCGCGGGGCAGATCACGGGCGTCGAGGGCTACGTGGAGAGCGCGGCCACGGGGCTCGCCGTCGGGCTCGCGCTCTCGCAGATCCTGGAAGGCAAGGAGCCCGTGCCGATCCCGTATACGACGGCGATCGGTTCGCTCGCCCGCCACTGCTCGGAGCGGCCGCCCGAAGAAAAGTTCGAGCCGATGAACGTGACGTTCGGCCTGATCGAGGACACCTCGCACTCGCCGGTGCGCGACAAGCAGCTGCGGCGCCAGCAGATGGTGGACCGGGCGCTCGCGGCCCTGGCCGAGTGGAAGCAGAAAGAAGAGATCCCGGCTTCGCCGGCCGTCGTATCGTAGACGCGGAGCGCTGAAGAGGAAGCCCCATGCCGACCTGGGAAGACATCAAAGCGGCGCGCCGGCGCCTCGCGGGCGTCGCGCATCGCACCCCCGTCCTCCACTCCAGGCAGTTCGACGCGGAGTGCGGCGCCGAGGTCCACTTCAAGGCCGAGAACCTGCAGCGCGGCGGGGCCTTCAAGTTCCGGGGCGCCTACAACAAGATCAAGGCCGAGAGCGAGCGGGCACCCGTCGAGGCGGTCGTGGCCTTCTCTTCGGGCAACCACGCGCAGGCCGTGGCGCTCGTCTCGAAGCTCCTCGGGATCCGCGCGACCATCGTCATGCCGAACGACGCGCCCCAGTCGAAGCTCGACGCCACGCGCGGCTACGGGGCCGAGGTCGTCGTCTACGACCGGGAGGCGCAGAGCCGGGACGATCTGGCCGCGCAGATCGCGCGCGAGCGGAATGCGCTCCTCGTGCCGCCCTTCGACGACGAGCTCATCATGGCCGGCGCGGCCACGGGAGCGGTCGAGCTTCTCGAAGACGTCCCCGACCTCGACGCCGTCGTCGTGCCCGTCTCGGGAGGCGGGCTCATCGGCGGCTGGGCGACGGCGGCGAGGCACCTGCGTCCCGGGATCCGGATCTACGGCGCCGAGCCGGAGACCGCCGACGACGCGAGGCGCTCGCTTCGGGCCGGATCGCGAGTCGAGGTCAAACAGAATCCGACGATCGCCGACGGCCTGCGCGTGACGACGCCCGGGAAGTTGACCTTCGCGATCATGCAGGAGGAGCTGGCCGACATCCTGCTCGTGTCCGACGCCGAGATGGTCGAGACGCTGACCTGGATGCTCGAGCGGATGAAGGTCCTGATCGAGCCCTCGGGCGCGGCGGCCGCCGCGGCCGTCCGCCACCGGAAGGCCGACCTCAAAGGCCGGAAGGTCGGCGTCGTGCTCTCGGGCGGCAACGTCGATCTTTCGAAGCTGGCCGACTACATCGCGTCGCGTCCCGTCCCCGCGGCGGCGGGATGAAATTCCGCCTCGTCCTCGGATTCGCGGCGGCCCTCGCCGCGTCGCGGCAGCCTCTGTCGGCGCACGACTTCTGGATCGAGCCTTCGAGCTTTCGGCCGGCCGTCGGCTCGGTCGTGGAGTTTCGGCTGCGCGTCGGCCCGAACTTCGAGGGCGAGCCCTTTCCGCGCGTTCCGCAGCTTCTCTCGCGCTTCGTGCTGGTCACCTCGGCGCCCCCGAGCGAGCGCGACATTCCGGGCCGCGCGGGCGCCGATCCCGCGGGTGCGCTGCGGATCGAGAGTCCCGGACTGCAGATCGCGGCCTATCGAAGCCGCAACTACGACGTGACGATCGATGCCGCGAAGTTCGAGTCCTACCTGAAGGAGGAGGGGCTCGAGAAAATCTCCGAGATCCGAAAGAAGCGAGGCGACGCGGACAAGCCGGCGCGCGAGGCGTTCTCGCGTTGCGCGAAGGCCCTCCTGCTCTCCGGGGATTCCGCGAATCCCGGCCGCGACCGGGCCCTGGGGCTCACGCTGGAGCTCGTGGCGGAAAAGGATCCCTACGCGCTCGGGCCGGGCGGCGAGCTGCCGGTCCGCCTGCTGCTCGAAGGCAAGCCCCTCGCCGGAGCCCTCGTCCAGGCGCAGCTCCATGGAGATTCGGGCGCCAGGGCCGCGGTGCGCACCGACCGCCAGGGCCGCGCTTCCCTGCGTCTTTCGCGGCCGGGCTTCTGGCTGATCAAGGCGGTCGAGATGTCTCCCGCGCCGGCGGGCGTCGACGCGGACTGGCAGAGTCTTTGGGCCTCGTTAACCTTTGAAAACGGCCCCCGGAATCCGGTAGGAAAGGCGCCGTGAGAAGACGCGTCGGCGTTTCGGCCGCTCTCGCTGCGGCGCTCGTGTGCGCGGGGGCCTGCCGGAAGGCGGAGGCTCCCGCGAACGCGCCCTCGAGGCCCGCGATCGTCGTGGGTCGGCAGCCGACCGTCGGCCCCGACGCGAAGCGTTATGCGCTGAAGGGCGTCGTGACCAAAATCGATGCCGGGCGCCAGCGGGTCACGGTGCAGCACGAGGAGATTCCGGGCTACATGTCGGCGATGACGATGGACTTCCCGATCCGGGACGATCCGAAGGTCATCGCGTTTCTGCGGCCGGGCGACCTCATCGAGGCCAGGCTCGTCGTCGACGGCGGCAACTACTTCCTCGAAGAGGTGCTGACGAAGGGCTTCGTCCCGACACCGACGCCCTTCGGCGGCGGCGGCGTGAAGCCCGAGCCCAACAAGGGCGTCGCGGTCGGCGACGCCATCCCGGACTTCACGCTCACCGACCAGACCGGCGCCCGCGTCCGGCTCTCGCAGTTCCGCGGCCAGCCGGTCGCGGTGACCTTCGTCTACACGCGCTGTCCGATCGCGACGGCCTGTCCGCTCACGGTGGCTCGCTTCTCGAAGATCGACGCGGGACTGAAGAAGGAGAAGTTCGGCGCGCTTCTCTGCGTCACGGTCGATCCGGAGAACGACACGCCCGCCGTTCTCAAGGACTACGCCGCGCGCGTCGGGGCGGATCCGGCGCGCTGGAAGTTCCTGACGGGCGACCCCAAAGACGTCGCCCGCGTGGCGGAGCGCTTCGGCGTCCTCTACTACCCGGACAAGGCGCAGATCGTTCACTCCCAGGCGGTCGCGATCGTCGATCCCGACGGAAGGCTCGCGACCGTCTACTACGGCGAGCAGTGGGAGCCCGAGACGGTGCTCCAGGACCTGCAGAAAGCGAGGAAGGGATGAGGCGGACCCGGCTTCTCGGCGCGCTCGTGTTCGTTTGGATCGTGGGCCTGGGCCTGGCCCTCTATGGCCAGACGAAGCATCCCTCGGAGGAGTTCATGAAGTACTGCGCGAAGTGCCACGGCGAGGACGGCAAGGCGCAGACGCAGCGCGGCAAGAGCCTCGACGCCCGGGATTTCACCGACTCCGAGTTTCAGTCGAGCGAGAGCGACGCGGAGATGATCGAGGCGGTGACCGAAGGCAAGGACGACATGCCGCCGTTCGGCAAGAAGCTCACGAAGGAGCAGATCGAGAGCCTCGTGAAATTCGACGTGCGGGGGTTCGCTCCGAAGTGAAGGAGTAGACGGGTCAGGCCGGCGGCGCCAGGCGCGCGCGCACGGCGTTCCAGTCGTTGGGAACGAGCGGGAGCGGCGGATCGGACGGTCCGTCGCTCCACTCTTTCGGACCCCACTCTTCGATCACTGCGCCGAGGTGCTCCTCGAGGACGCGGGAGCGCGGGTCGAGGCCGCGCACGACGAGAAGGCCCGTCGGGTACGCCGGGATGAGAAAGACCTCGAGGTCCGGGCGCAGCCGCCGGAGGATCGGCGTGATCTTCCAGACGTCGCCGGTCCAGAACCCGGTCATTCGCTTCCGGGAAGCGGTCGCCGCGGTCAGCGGCAGGCAGTCGTGAAAGAGCGCCACGGTGCCGGGGCCCGCGTGCCGCTCGATGTGGAGGAAGTCGCGCAGGGCCTGCTCGAAGAGGTGCAGGCCGTCGACGAACGCGAGATCGACGGTCTCGCCCGCGAGCGCCCGTTCCGCCGCGCCCGATTCGAAGAACGACGTCGCTTTCGAGGGCGAAGAGCGTCGTCGGCGCCGCGAACCCGTGCCCCGCCTTCGCGGCCGGATCGACGCCGATCACCCGTGTCGCCGGCCGGGCGAGGGAGAGCGTCCGGCCGACGTCCACGCCGATCTCGAGATAGACCCGGGGCCGCAGCGTCTCGTGGAAGTGAGCGAGGTAGGCCAGGAAATCCTCGCCCGGCAGCTTCGCCCGGGCCATGCAGATGTGTGCCGGGAGGCAGTCGGGCTCGAGAGCGAGGGCCTCGCGGCACGCGGCGATCGCCTGCTTCTGCCCGGCCGCGGCCAGGTGCTCCTCGGCGTAGCGGCGCACGCAGCGTACGCGCGGCCGGTCCTAATACACCGCGTCCTCGAGCGAGACGCCGAAGATGCCCGGAGTACATCTTCGGGAAGAAGTGGGTCGACTTCTGCGGCAGGCGGTCGCCGGCGCCGACGACGGCTTCGACGTCCGACACGGTCGTGGCGCGCATCAGGATCGCGGCCTGGGCGCCTCCCGAGTCGACGGCGGCGATCGCCGCCTCGGCGTCCGACGTGAACGAGATGCGCTCGCCCTTCGCGATCGCGTCGGTGCGGATGCCGAGGAGCTTGTCGAAGAAAGCGACCTCGAGCGCGGCGACGTCGAGCGACTTCCAGGCCTCGGAGCGTCCCTCGGGCCAGGGCAGCGGCTCGGGCTTCTCCTTGAGCGTCAGCAGCACGGGCCGGGCCGGGGGCGGCGCGTAGAGCACGAAGGCCGGGAAAGCGGCGGGCGTGGGCCTCGAGCGCGGCGTAGGCCTCCTGCGCCGAGCCCAACTCGCGGAGCTCGAAGTAGTCGCGGGCGGCGTGGAGCGTCTTGACGGGACGCCAGTCCGGCAGCCCCGAGAGGAGCCGGTGGATCGGACGCACGATGACGCCGGGAGACGCCATGTCGACGATCGCGCAGAGCTTGTATTTCGCGCCCGGCATCTTCTCGGCGGCGGGATCCTTCGAGAACGCGAGCGCCGTCTCGTAGCGGTGGTGGCCGTCGGCGATGATCGCCTCCGCGTTCTTGACGAGGCCCTGGAGCTCGACGTGCGCCGCGTAGTCGGCGATGCGGAAGGCGTCGTGCCGGACGCCGTCGGCGTCGGTGGCCGTGAGCTTCGGCGCGCGGCGCGTCGAGAGGGCCGCCGTCAGAGGGGCGCGCGTCAGGAGAAAGAGCAGCTCGAGGTCGGCCTTCGTGGCCGAAAGCAGCGCGAGGCGGTCCTCCTTGGGCTTCGAGAGCGTGCGCTCGTGCGGACGGATCGTCCCGCGTCTCGTATTCCTCGAGCCGCACGAGGCCGACGAGGGCGTCGCGGACGATCGTCCGCCCGCCTTCCGTGAAGGTCTGCCGGTACGTCCAGAGAGCCGGACGCTTCTCCTTCTCGAGCGTGCCCGCGGCCAGCCAGTCGGAGAGCGTCTTCGCCGCGCCGGCGTACGGGTCTTCGCCGTCCTTCTTCGGATACGTGACGCGGACGATGTTCTCCGGGCGCTCGGGCGTAGAGCTGGTCCTGCCGCTCCGGCGAGATCTGGTCGTAGGGCGGCGCGAAGACCGTCGAGAGCCCGCGCTCCCGGATCACGCGGGGCGAAAAGCGAATCGAGCGAAACGGTCGCAATTCCATGGCGGGGGATTCTAAGGCCGTCATGCCGAGCGGAGCGAGGGACCCCGTGCCCGGCGCGCCGAACGGCGCGCTACACTGAGCTCCGCGTGATCTCCCTCGCCCGCGCGATCGAAGGCTTCGACGCCTACGTGGCCGACGAGCGCCGCTTCTCCCCGCGGACCGTCGAAGCCTACCGGGCGGACCTCGAGCGGTTCGCGGGATTCTGGGAGAGCGAGTTCGCGAACCTCCCGCCGCGAAGACGCCGCTTTCGAAGGTCGACACGCTCGCCGTGCGCTCCTACCTCGCGCACCTCCACCGCGACCGGCTCGCGAACCGTTCGCTCGCGCGGCATCTCTCGACGCTCCGCTCCTTCTTCCGGTGGGCCTGCCGCGAGGGGCACCTCGAGAAGAACCCGGCGCGCGGGCTGCCCTCGCCTCGGGTGCCCGAGGACCCTGCCGAGGGCGATGACGCTCGGGACACCGAGCGGCTGCTCTCGGCGCCGACGAGGACGAGGCCTTCGTTCCCGAGCGCGAGCGCGCGCTCTTCGAGCTCCTCTACGCGACCGGCCTGCGCGTCTCGGAGGCCGCGGGCCTCGATCTCGAGGACGTGGATTTTTCCTCGCGTCTCGCTGCGCGTGACCGGGCAAGGGCAGCCGCGAGCGCATCGTGCCCTTCGGCGAGGCCGCGGCCGACGCCCTGCGCGCGTACCTGCCTTCGCGCGACGCGCTGCGCCACCGCGCGGAGCGGGAGGAGGCGCGCGGCGGCGAGCCGCTCTTCGTCAACGCTCGCGGCGGGCGGCTCACGTCGCGCTCGATGGCCCGGCTGCTGAAGCGCCGCCTGCGCGCCGCCGGGCCTGCCGGAAGAGATCTCGCCCCACGCCCTGCGCCATACGTTCGCGACGCACCTCCTGCAGGCCGGCGCGGACCTGCGCGCGATCCAGGAGCTGCTCGGCCACGCGTCGCTGTCGACGACGCAGAAGTACACGCACCTCGACGCGGCGCGGCTGCGCGAGGTGTACCGGAATGCGCATCCCAAGGCGTAGGACGCTTTCGGCCTTCGGGTTCCTGGTCTCGCGGCTGCCTGATCGCGCAGACGGCCGCGCCGGCGAGGCCGCCGCTGCTCGCCGAGATCGACCGGACGATCCGCGAGCAGTTCTTGGACCCGAAGCTGAAGGGCGTCGACTGGGGCGCGCGCGGTCGCGAAGGCCGCCGCGGAGCTCGCGCGCTCCGAGCCGTCGCCGAACGCGGACGCGCATCTACGACCGCCTGCTCGCGACGCTCGGCGATTCGCACACGTTCCGCGTGCCGGCGGGCCGGCTGCCCGAGCACGACTGGGGCACGGCGGGGCTGCGCATCGGCCAGGACGGCGACGGCTACGCGGTCAAGGGCGTCGTCCCGGGAAGCGCCGCCGGCCGGCGCGGGCTGCCGCATCGGCGATCGGGTGCTCGCGGTCGACGGCGGACGCTACGGCGCGGAGCGCGTCAACTTCCGCGACCTCTTCTTCGTCTTCGAAGGCGCGCCCGGCTCCGCCGTGGAGGTGACCTGGCAGGCCGGGACGGGCCCTCCGGCGACGCGCCGAAGCTCGTCCGCGTGCCCGAGCAGCCCGTCGACGCGCTCGTCTGGAAGAGCGCCCGCGTCATCCGGCGCGACGGCAAGGCCTACGGCTACGCGCGCCTCTGGGGCATGTCGCGCCGAGTCGGCGCTCGCGATCGTCGACATGCTCTCGGATCCGCAAGGGCGCCGAGGGCTCGCGGCCGAACCTCGGCGGGCTCTCGCAGATCGACGGGTTTCTCCTCGACGTGCGGGGCAACAGCGGCGGCTACGACCCCAACATCCTCCCGACGTTTCTGCGCGGACGGTGGAACGCGGCCGACTACTACGTGATCTCGCGCGACGCGAAGCGGCTCGTCGCCGCCGGACTACAAGCCCCTGCCCGTCGCGCTGCTGACCAACTCCGGCACCGCGTCGAACGCCGAGGCGCTGGCGTTGAAGTTCCGCGCCCACAAGATCGGGCCGATCGTCGGCGAGCGGACCGCCGGGATGGCGAGCGGCGGCGCGGCCGCGGTGAAGCTCTCCGACGGCTCGATGCTCTGGTTCTACGGAGCGGGCGATCGAGAGCCTCGACGGGAAGAGCTACGAAGGCCGGGGCGTCGAGCCGGACGTCGCCGTCGCCGACCGCCCCGCCGGCGGCCGAGGAGGCAGGAGGACGCCGATCGTCGAGGCGGCGATCCAGGCGCTCGCGGGAGCCCGTCCGCCCTCTTGCGGTAATCTCTCTGCGCAATGCCGAAACCGCCTCGCTGGCACTCCACGACGGTTCTCTGCGTGCGAGCACGGCGGCAAAGTCGCGATGGCCTCGGACGGCCAGGTCACGCTCGGCACGACCGTCATGAAGCAGACGGCCGCCAAGATCCGCCGCCTCGAGGGCGGCGAGGTCATCGCGGGCTTCGCCGGATCCTCGGCCGACGCCTTCGCCCTCTTCTCCCGCTTCGAGGCGAAGCTCGACGAGCACCGCGGCAACCTCGAGCGCTCCGCGATCGAGCTCGCCAAGGACTGGCGGACCGACAAGATGCTCCGCCAGCTCGAGGCCCTCCTGATCGTGGCCGACAAGGCAGAGCTCGCTCCTGATCTCGGGCACGGGCGACCTCATCTCGCCGGAGGAGGGCGTCCTCGCGATCGGCTCCGGGCGGCGCCTACGCCCTCGCGGCGGCGCGGGCGCTGCTGAAGCACCGGCCCGACATGTCGGCGCAGGACATCGCCCGCGAGGCCCTGCTGATCGCCTCCCAGATCGACATCTACACGAACGACCACCTCACGATCGAGGAGCTCTGACGCCCCGCCTCCTGGCGGCGGCTCTGATATTTTGCTGCCATGGTCTTCCTGATGCCGGGCGAGAAGGAAGCCGAGGCCCCGCCGGCCGCGGCGCGCACCCCCCGCGAGATCGTCGCCGAGCTCGACAAGTACGTCATCGGGCAGAAGCGCGCCAAGAAGGCCGTGGCGATCGCCCTGCGCAACCGCTGGCGGCGCCAGCGCCTCTCGCCCGAGATGTCGCGCGAGATCCTGCCGAAGAACATCCTGATGATCGGCCCGACGGGCGTCGGCAAGACCGAGATCGCCCGCCGGCTGGCGCGCCTGGCGGACGCGCCGTTTCTGAAGGTCGAGGCCTCCAAGTTCACCGAGGTCGGCTACGTCGGCCGCGACGTCGAGTCGATCGTCCGCGACCTGACCGAGGTCGCCGTCCAGATGGTCCGCGAGGAGAAGACCCTCGAGATCCGCGACCGCGCGCAGGGGCGCGCCGAGCAGCGGCTGCTCGAGCTGCTCCTGCCGGCGCTGCCGGACGCGGAGGGGGAGGAGACGCGGGCGCAGCTGCGCACGATGCTCCGCGAGGGCAAGCTCGAGGACCGCATGGTCGAGATCGAGGTCGCGGACAAGACGTTCCCCTCCTTCGAGATCGTCACGAACCAGGGCGTCGAGGAGATGGACATCAACGTCAAGGAGATGCTCCCGGGTCTCTTCGGCGGAAAGAAGAAGCGCCGCAAGACCTCGGTCGGCGGAGGCCCGCCAGATCCTCCAGGCGGAGGAGGAGGGCCGGCTGATCGATCCGGGCCAGGTCGCCCGCGAGGCGGTCGAGCGCGCGCAGTCCTCCGGCATCGTCTTCCTCGACGAGATCGACAAGGTCGCCGGGCGCGAGTCGGGGGCGCGGGCCCGGACGTCTCGCGCGAGGGCGTCCAGCGGGACCTCCTGCCGATCGTCGAGGGCACCTCCGTCAACACGAAGTACGGGTTCGTCAAGACCGACCACGTGCTCTTCGTCGCGGCCGGCGCGTTCCACGTCTCGAAGCCCTCGGACCTGATCCCGGAGCTCCAGGGCCGCTTCCCGATCCGCGTCGAGCTCGACTCCCTGACCGAGGCGGACTTCGTCCGGATCCTGACCGAGCCGGAGAACGCGCTGCTCAAGCAGTACCGGGCGCTGCTCGGGGCCGAGGGCGTCGACCTGCAGCTTCTCCGACGAGGCGATCGGCGAGATCGCGCGCGACGCCGAGCGCGTCAACCGCGCGCTCGAGAACATCGGCGCGCGGCGGCTCCACACGATCCTCGAGCGGCTGCTCGAGGACATCTCCTTCGCGGGGCCGGAGAACGCGGGCAAGTCGATCCGGATCGAGCTCGCCGACGTGCAGGCGGCGCTCGCCGATCTCGTGCAAGGACGAGGACCTGTCGCGCTACGTGCTGTGAGCGGTCCGCTCGCGGACCGACCGACGAGAGCGGGAAGTCGCCGGGACCCTCTCGGTAAGCTCGCTCGCGTGAAGCGCCTCTGCGTCCTCGCGATCTGCCTGCTGGCGCTCGCCTGCGGCAAGAAGGGGGATCCGCAGCCGCCGCTGCCGCGAGGCCCCAACGCCGTCAAGGACCTCGCGGTCGAGCAGGAGGGCGACGACGCGGTCCTGACCTTCAGCTTCCCCGATCGTCTGCAGACGGGCGCGCCCCTGACGGACCTCGAGTCCGATCGAGGTGTATCCGCGTCGTCAATCCGCCCGCGGGGCTCACGGCGCCGCGCCGGACCGGCGCCGCCGCCGGGGCGGGCGCCGGCGGCCTCGGGAGCCGAGCTGCGCGGAGCTGGGTCTCGCCGAGCGGCGCGCGGCGACGAACGTGCGGCTCGCCGAGGAGGCCTTCTACCGCGACTCCGAGCGCGTCGCCGCGCTTTCCCTGCCGGCGATCGCCGAGGCGACGCGCGGCGCGTCGGTCGTCTACCGCGACCCGCTCAGCTCCGCTGTTTCTGCAGGAGGAGGCGGCCGCACCCTCTGGCCTACGCCGTCGTCTCGGTGCGGAGCGGCGGCGAGCGCAGCCCGCTCTCCAACATCGTGTCGTTCACGCCCGGCGTCGCGCCCCAGGCGCCGGAGCTTCTGCCCGCGATCCTCGACGAGGGGCGCGTCTGCCTCGAGTGGAGCGCGCCCCGTGCAGAACGTGCTCTTCCAGCCGGTCGAGATCGGCGGCTACCGCGTCTACCGCCGCCCGCTGTCGCAGGACGCGTACGAAGCCCCGCTCGAACGCGAACCCGATCGCCGGAGACCTCCTTCGTGGACCGGACGGCTCCCTACGGCGTGCCCCTCGCGTACACCGTGCGAGCGACGCTCGCGAAGAACCCGCAAGGTCGAGGGGCTGCCGGCCGAAGAGCTCGTCGTGGTCTCCGCGCGACACGTATCCGCCGCCCGCCCCGCACCCGGGTCGACGCGCTCTCGGAGCCGAACCTCGTCCGGCTCCTCTGGGATCCGGTGGACGCGGCCGACCTCGCGGGATACCTCGTCGATCGGGCGGAGGGCGGCGGAGCGCCCGTCCGCCTGACGCCGGCGCCCGTCGTGGATCCGTTCTTCAACGACACGGGCCGTTCGCGTCGGGGTTCGATACCGCTACACCGTCCGCTCGGTCGACCGTGCCGGCAACGAGAGCAGCCCCTCCCCGAAGGTCGTCGCCGAGCCCTTCTGAGGGGGTCGCGACGACGCGACCGGTCGCTCGCGCTTCGATTACACTCCCGCTCCCATGCCCCTGCCCAGTCGCTTCGTCAAGATGGCCGGAGGCGGAAACGACTTCCTCGTTTTCGAGGCGGACGGCCGCCAGCTGACCGACGAGGACCAGACAGCGCCTCGCCCTGGTCTGCCGGCGCGGCCTCTCGGTCGGGGCCGACGGCGCGCTGTTTCTCTCGCCCGACGGGCCGGGGCGGATCCGGATCGACTACTTCAACTCGGACGGGGGAGCCGCGACCTTCTGCGCCAACGGGACCCGCTGCGCCGCCCGCTACGCGATCCGCCACGAGCTCGCCGCCGGCCCGAGCCTCGTGCTCGAGACCGGCTGGGGGCCGATCGCGGCCCACGTCCAGGGCGACCTCGTGACGCTCGCCCTGCCCGCCGTGCCGGCGCCTGAGGATCCCGTTCCGATCTCGGGAAAGGGGCTTCCGCCGACGGCGATCCCGATGCGGTCGGCGTTCCGCACCTCGTCGTCTTCATGCGCGGCGACCTCTCGCAGCTTCCGATCGACCGGCTCGGCCCGCTCGTCCGCGCAGCATCCGGCGATGCCGGAGGGCGCCAACGCCAACTTCGTGCGCGCCGGCAAGGACAACCGGATCGAGGTGCGCACGTGGGAGCGGGGCGTGGAGGGGGAGACGCTCTCCTGCGGCTCCGGCGTCGTCGCCGCGGCGATCGTCGCCGGCCGCGCGGGCCTCGCGGCCTCGCCCGTGACCTGCGCGACGAAGAGCGGCGTCGACCTCGTGGTCGAGTTCTCGGACGAGAAGGACGCGTTCACCGGCGTGCGCCTGACCGGCGACGCGCGGGAGGTCTACGCGGGCGAGCTTCTCGAGGAGGCCTGGCAGGCGTGAGCGGGCCGGTTCGCTTCGGCTCCGCCGGCGCGCCTCCCTTTCCCTCCAAGATCGTCGCCGTCGGACGGAACTACCGCGAGCACGCGGCCGAGCTCGGCAACGCGGCGCCCGAGGACGAGCCGATGCTCTTTCTGAAGGCGCCCTCGGCGCTCGTCTTCGACGGCGGCGACATCGTGCTGCCGCCCGGAGTCCGAGCGCGTGGACTACGAAGGCGAGCTCGCGCTCGTGATCGGCCGGCGCATCAAGGCCTGGCCTCAGGATCGCTGGCGCGAGGCGCTCGCCGGCGTGGCGTGTGCGAACGACGTCACCGCGCGCGACCTCCAGAAGAAGGACAAGCAGTTCGCGCGGTCCAAGTCCTTCGACACGTTCTGTCCGGTCGGCCCCGCGATCGTCCCGGGGCTGGATCCCTCCGACCTCGCGATCCAGACGCGCGTCAACGGCGCCGTTCGCCAGTCCTCGCGCACCTCCGCGATGGTCTTCTCGCCGGCGTTCCTGGTCGCATACGTCTCGCGCATGATGACGCTCGAGCCGGGAGACCTGATCCTCACGGGCACGCCGGCGGGCGTGGGACCGCTCGCGCCGGGAGACGTCGTCGAGGTCGAGATCGAGAACGTCGGCGTTCTGCGGAACCGAGTGCGAAACTAGAGCTCCATGCGCGGACGATTGCAGCCGCCCTCGTGCTCTTCCTCGCGGCGGCGCTTCTGCCAGGCGTCGGCCCGGCGGACGAGCGCCCGGCGGACGAGAAGCAGCCCGGCCGAGAACGCGACTCCACGCTGCTCCCCAACGGCTGGCGCATCGATCCGGCCGGCCGGCATATCGGCGTCGGGAGACCTGCCGCTCACCGTCCTCGAGTCGCCGGACGGCTGCTGCGCGGTGGTCTCCACCGGAGGGTTCGACACCCCCAGGCTCACCGTGGTCGACATCGAGAGGATGGAGGTTCGGCAGAGCTTCGAGCCCGGCAACGCGTGGCTCGGCCTGGCCTGGAGCTCCGACGGCAAGCGGCTCTACTCCTCGGCGGGAGGCGACAACGCCGTCGACGTCCTGCTCTGGGAGGGGAGGAAGCTGAAGAAGGAAAAGCGCATCGCCCTCGGCGAGAAGCTCGAGAAGAGCTTTCTCGCGGGGCTCGACGTGTCCCGCGACGGCCGCCGGCTATATATCGTGAATCCGCTCGCCGCGACGCTCTCGGCGGTCGACCTCGAGGCCGGCCGCCTCGTCCGGACGGTTCCCCTTCCCGCCGAGCCGTACACCTGCCTGATGACGAAGGACGGGAAGACGCTCCTGGTCTCGCTCTGGGGCGGCTCCCGGATCCTGCGCGTCGATCCCGAGAGCCTCGCCATCCTCGGAGAGATCCCCGTCGGCGAGCATCCCTCCGCGATGGCGCTCTCGCCGGACGGCGCGCGTCTCTTCGTCGCCTGCGCCAACACGAACGCGGTCTGGGTCATCGACCTCGCCTCGCGCGCGGTGACAGAACGCATCTCGATCGCGCTCGAGCCCAAGGCGCCGCCCGGCAGCACGCCCAACGGCCTGGGGCTCTCGGCCGACGGCAAGAGCCTGCTCGTCGCGAACGCCGACAACAACATGGTCGCTCTGGTCGACGTCGCCTCGAAAGAGTCGCGGGTGAAGGGTTTCCTTCCGGTCGGCTGGTATCCGACCGGGGCGCGCTTCACGTCGGACGGGAAGCGCATCCTCGTGATCAGCGGCAAGGGTCTCCTGTCGCAGGCCAATCCTCGCGGCCCGCAGCCCGCCGACGACGGATCGCCCGGGCAGTACATCGCGGCCCTCATCGCGGGAGCGTTCTCCGCGATCGACATGCCGACGGAGGCGCAGCTCGCGACCTACACCCGGAGAGTCCACGAGCTGACGCCGTATCGGGACGCCCATCGGCTGACACCGGCGAGTCCGCCGAAGGACTCTCCGATCCCGCGGCGCGTCGGCGACGCCTCGCCCATCCGCCACGTCTTCTACATCGTGCGCGAGAACCGCACGTACGACCAGATCCTCGGCGATCTGCCGATGGGCGACGGCGATCCCTCGCTGTGTCTCTTCGGCGAGGAGGTCACTCCCAACGCGCACGCGCTCGCGAAGGAGTTCGTCCTCTTCGACAACTTCTACGTCGACGCGGAGGTCAGCCACGACGGGCACGCCTTCTCGACCGGCGCGTACGCCACGGACGTCACGGAGAAGATCTGGCCCACGCTCTACGCCGGCCGCGGAGGAGAGTACCTTTCGGAGGGAGGCGGACCGAACCGGAACGCCTACGGCAACGTGACCGCCCCTGCGGCCGGTTACATCTGGGATGCCTGCGCGCGGGCCGGGGTCTCCTATCGGAGCTACGGGGAGTTCGCGGTCCCGCAGACTGACCCCGTCCTGGATTCGGCGGGGAGCCCTCCATATCTGGGATCCGTGCCCGGCTTGCGCGGCCACGTCTGCCCGGACTATCCGCCCTACGACCTCTCGATCCCCGACAACAAGCGCGTCGACGCCTGGCTCGAGGAGTTCCGGCGCTTCGAGAAGGACGGGAACCTCCCTCGCCTCTCGATCCTGCGCCTCGGCAACGATCACACCGCGGGAACGCGCCCGGGGATGCCCACGCCGCGGGCCATGATCGCCGAGAACGACCTGGCGCTCGGCCGCGTGGTCGAAGCGATCTCGAAGAGCCGGTTCTGGAAGGAGTCGGCGATCTTCGTCCTCGAAGACGACGCGCAGAACGGCCCCGACCACGTCGACGCCCACCGTTCCGTCCTGCTCGTCGCGAGCCCGTACACCCGGCGAGGCGCTTTGGACTCGACGCTCTATACGACGTCGGGCGTGCTGCGCACGATCGAGCTCATCCTCGGCCTCGAGCCTCTCAGCCAGTACGACGCCTCGGCCACTCCGATGTACGCGGCCTTTCAAACGACGCCGGACGCGCGGCCCTTCACCGCCCTCGCGCCCCGAGTCTCACTGGAAGAGAAAAACCGGCCCGACGCCTGGGGGGCCGATGCGTCCCTTCGGATGAATCTGGAGGAGGCCGACCGGGCGCCCGATCTCCTGCTCAACGAGATCGTCTGGCGGTCGGTGCGGGGCGCCGATCGCCCGATGCCCGCACCGATGCGCGCGAGCTGGATCCGGGCGACGGACGAAGACGACGACGAGGAAGGGGATCGGTAAGCCTCTTCGGGAGGCGCGCGTCTGACCGGCTTCTCCGTGGCATCAGGGGAAGCCTTCGTGGGCCCACCAGTCGAGCGACCCGGATGAGATTCCGGTCCCCGGCGACAGCTCCCTCGCGCCGGCGCGGTGCGCGGGCGCCGCCCATGGCCGCGGGACGACGGGAAAAAGGAGGAAGTGGAAGGCGTCGAGGCGGCCCGTCGAGACGAGGTCGATCGCTACGGGCCCGCGCCGGTTGGCCTCGAGGACGGAGTCGGGAAGAGCCAGCGTGATCGCGGGTCTTTCCCGGTGGGGATCGTCGGCGCTCGAATAGAGCCGGATCCCCCCGGGCCCGAAGACCTCGAGCCCGGCCTCGGTTGGGAGCACCGGCGTCGCGATCCGGACGTGGAAGGTCGCCGGCGGACGCTCGGGAAGCGCTCCTCGCGGGATCGTCTGCGAGATTCGCACGCCGGCCTGCTCGACGAGACCCCACTCCGCGTCGACGAGGCCCGGAATTGCGCGCACGAGAGCCACCTGCACGACCACGAACAAACTCGCGAAGAGGACCGCCCGCTTCCGGCGCGCGGCGTCGAGAGAGCTCGCCCCCGCGACGGCGAGAAGGAAGAGCGCCGGAAGAAACGGAAGGATGTACCGCGGATGAGACCCGAAGGCGAGGTCGTGCGCCACGAGCAGGAGCACGAGCAGAACGGAGGCGGCCTTTTCCGCTCCTGTCTCGAAGCGGGCCACGAGAATCCAGGCGATGGCCGCCATGACGAGGAGCGGAGACAGGCGGCGCGAGAGGTCGTCGAGCTTCGCGTACGCCGGGGACCAGCGGGAATCGTAGAACTCCGTGCCGTAGAGGCCGTGGAACGCCCTCCAGACCAGCTCCCGACGCCGATCGCCGTCGAAGTCCGCGAAGAACGCGCGCCAGTTGCGCACGGCCGATCCGACCGGATCCCCGGACCGGGCGGCGTCCTCGGCGCTCGGCGACGGGATCCAGTAATAAGTCGCGCTCCCCAACAGCAGCGGCGCGCCGAGCCCCCCCTCGAAAGCATCCGTCTGCCGCGTGGCGAGCCACGCCGGGATCATGACGACCGCGATTCCTGCGAGCATCGCCCACAGCTTCCGGCGCCGGTCCGGTGCCAGAAAGAGAGTCGTCGCGACGAGGATCGCGATTCCTCCCACGTTCGGCCGAACCAGGAAGAGGAAGGCGAATCCGGCGCCTGCGAGGCCGCACGTGACGGCCCGCCGCGGAGGACGAAGGAGAAGAGCGAGGAGGACGAGGCAGAGGGCAGCGGCGAGCGCATCGGAGTGCAGGGCGCTGGAAGCGTCCCGGACGCGCAGGAAAAGGAAGAGCACGACGGTCAGCGCCATGCCCCTGAACCGGCCCCGGCGGCTCATGAGGACGCCCGCGCCAAGGATCGCCGCCCACGCGAGGACCGCCTGGACGACGGCGACCGAACGGGCCTCGCCGAGCCCGGGCGCGAGCCGCCGCGCGGCCATGAGGAAGAGCACGTAGCCGGGCTTGGGCGCGTGAAGCTGCCCCGGGACAGAACCGATCGGCGAGCCTTCGCGCGCCTGCGCGAGATCGATTTCGCTGTCCGACGACACGACGACCGGCGCGACGAGCGCCGGCCAGAGGTAGAGGACGAGGCCTGCGGCGCCGAGGAGGCCCCAGAGAAGGGTCCGGCGGCCGGCGCTCACAGCCGATCGAGAAGCGTCTCGGGAAGTCCTCCGAAGGCCCCCGAAGACATGAGGATCAGCACGTCGCCGGGCCGGGCTTCGCGGCGGAGGATCTCGGGGATGGCGTCGATCGATTCGGGCGCGAAGGCGGGCTTGCCCCCGGCGGCGAACCGCCGGGTGAGGGCGGCGCGATCGATCTGGTTGTCCGGGCCGAGGCGCTGGGCGTGGAAGACGGGCGCGAGGACGACGGCGTCGGCCGCGGCGAAGGCCTCGGCGTATTCGTCCTCGAACATCTTGCGGCCCGCGGTGTTCGAGCGGGGCTCGAAGAGCGCCCAGAGCCGGCGGCCCGGGAACCGCGTCCGCGCCGCCTGGAGAGTGCCGGCCACGGCCGTCGGATGGTGGGCGAAGTCGTCGACGACGAGGATCCCGTCCTTCTCTCCCTTCACCTCCATCCGGCGCTTGACGCCCGCGAAGCGGGGAAGAGCGCGGGCGATCTCGGTATCCGAGAGGCCGAGGCTGCGTACGAGAGCGATCGCGCCGAGGGCGTTGCGCACGTTGTGGAGGCCGAGCAGCGGAGACGAGAGACGGACCGTCGGCATCCCCGCTTCGACGAGCGTGAAAGCCGTCCCCTCGGACCCGTAGGAGATGTCGCGCGCCGAGAAGTCGGCATCGGGATGTTCGAGCGCGACCCGGACGAGGGGCGCGCGGGACTCCCGGGCGATCTCGACGACGCGCGGATCGTCGGCGTTGACGACGACGGCGCCGTCTTCCGGCACGAGCGCCACGACCTTGCGGAACGCTTCGAGGACGGCGGGGAGGTCGGCGTAGAGATCCGCGTGGTCGAACTCGATGTTGCCGACGAACAGATGCTTCGGCTCGTAGTGCAGGAACTTGGGCCCGCGGTCGAAGAAGGCGGCGTTGTACTCGTCGCCCTCCAGGACGAAATGGGGTCCCGCGCCCCGCCGATAGCCCCGGCCGAGGTTCTTCATCTCGCCGCCGACGAGGAACCCCGGGTCCCGTCCGGAATCGAGCAGGAGCCACGCCGTGAGCGCCGAGGTGGTCGTCTTGCCGTGCGTTCCCGTGACGACCACCGAGGTCTTGCCCGGCAGCAGGTACTCGCGCACGGCCTGTGGCAGCGAGAGGACAGGAAGGCCCCGGCGGACGGCCTCCGCCGCCTCGACGTTGTCCCTGAGGGCGGCGTTTCCGACGACGACCGCGTCGGTGTCCGGCGGCACGTGGTCCGGGGAGTAGCCCACGGCCACCGGGATCCCGAGGCGCTGAAGGGTGGTCGACATGGGGGGGTAAATCGCGGCGAGATCGCTGCCCGTGACCCGATGGCCTTCCTCGAGAAGCAGGGCGGCCAGGGGCACCATGGCCGTCCCTCCCACGGGCACGAAGTGAAAACGGCGGTTTCTCGACATACTTCGGCGGGAGTCTGGTCTAATTGAGAGGTTTTCGGAAATAACCCCCGTTTCCCGCGGGTTTGTGCGCTTCGGCATCCCGAAATACAGGAGGAAACCTAAGATGCTTCATGTCCTGAAAATCGGCCGGCTCGCTTTCGCCGCGCTCCTGACGGCCGGGGTGGCGCTGGCCCAGGCGCCCGCCGAACCCAAGCCGGCGGCCCCGCGCAAGGCCCAGGCCCCTGCCCCGGGCAAAGCCGTGGCGGCGCCGAAGATCGACGTCACCCAGGAAACCCGCGACATGGGCACGATCGCCAAGGGCCAGGTCATCGAGACCGACTTCGTGATCAAGAACACGGGCGGCTCGGACCTGGTCATCTCGGACGCGCGGCCCTCGTGCGGCTGCACGGTGTCCTCGTTCGACAAGGTGATCAAGCCCGGCGCCGAGGGCAAGGTCCACACGAGCGTCGACACGAAGAGCTTCTCCGGACCGATCTCGAAGTCGGTCCTCGTCGTCTCGAACGACCCCGACCGGCCGCAGCTGAACCTCTTCGTCAAGGCCATGGTCAAGCCGTTCGTCGACGTCGCGCCCCAGCAGTACGTGCGCTTCTCGGTCGTCAAGGGCGACGCCGCCTCCCAGGACGTCGTGCTGATCTCCGAAGAGAAGGGCTTCAAGCCCACGGTGGCCGAGACGGCCCAGCCCTACGTGAAGGCCGAGGTTTCCCCGGCTGGCGACAAGGACAAGATCGCCGGACGGCCGGGCGAGCAGTACAAGCTGAACGTCTCGGTCCTCCCGGACGCTCCGGAAGGCCTGCTGAACGCGCCGGTCCGGATCACGACCGGAGTGCAGCAGCAGCCGACGCTCGAGATCCCGGTTTCGGGCATCGTGCGTCCGCGGGTGTCGGTCTCGCCGATCACGGTCAACTTCGGCAACTTCACCGCGGGCAAGGACCCGATCACGCGCAACATCGTCGTCACGAACAACAAGCCGGGCACGCCGGTCAAGGTCACGAAGGCCGAGGTCAGCGTTCCGGGCTTCATGACGGACGTCGTCCCCACGCAGGAAGGCGTCTCCTACACGGTCGTCGTCAAGGCCTCGGACAAGGTCAAGAAGGGCGCCGTGGAAGGCAAGGTCACGCTCCACACGACGGACAAGGACAAGGGCGTCATCGAGATCCCGCTGAAGGGCGAAGCGCTCTAGTCGACCCGGTCCCATCCGGAATTCAAACGCCCCGGGCCACCGGGGCGTTTTTCTTTTCGGCGTCTGGTTCCGCACGGCATCGCTCACTCGAGGTACCGCCGAGTCAAACGCGTGCCTCACGGCCCGCGTTAAGCTCGGCGTTGCCTACTGCCGGGGGTCTGCCTTCGGTGACGGCTCGGCACGGGGCGTCCCACCTAGTGCGCCGGCACGCGTTCCTCACGGCCCGCGTTAGGCTCGGCGTTGCTACTGCCGGGGGTCTGCCTTCGGTGGACGGCTCCCGACGGATTTCACCTCGACCGTCCAGCCGAGGGCGGCCCCGGTCGCCGCGAGTAGCTCCCGAGCGTGCTCGATGGCCTTGGCCTCGATGCCCGCCTGCTTGGCGGCCCGGGCGAGCTGGCCGCGCGCCCAGAGCATCCAGCGCGTGCGGTCCTGGGACGTGATCGGGTTGAAGAGGCCGCTCTTCTCGTCGAACCACTCCAGGCGCGGGTCGATCGCGAGGATGCGGGGGGAAGGCAGGTCGACCTCGAGTTTGCCCTGGCCGGTGTCCGTCCGGATCTTGAAGTCGGGCGACTGGAGGTCGAAGCCGGCGATGGCCTTGCCGCGCATCCGCAGCGTCGCCGACTTGGGAAAATCGAAGATCAGAACGGTTTTGAGCTCTTCGAAACGCACGACGTCCGCGATCTGCACTTCGACGGTCGCGAGGTGCGCGATTTTCTTGATCGCGGCCACGACGGGGGCCGCATCGGCCCGCCGTGTCTCGCGCGCGGTCGTCGCGAGGCGTACGAAGAGCAGGGCCGCCAGAGCCGCGAAGGCGAGAGCCACGATCCAGGGGACGAGGAGCCGACGCACGGCGATCAGACCGCGACGAGCCGATCAATTCCCATGGTCGGGGCGGGGTGGGGGCCGCGCCCCCGCCCCTACGGGAGGGTCATGACGCGACGCGCCGGACGGACTTGAGGATGTCCCCGTCCCAGGCATAGGCGAGGCGCTTGCGGCCTTTGGCGGCGTTCTTCTGGAGCGCATAACCGTAGAGCAGCGGCAGCGCGACGGAGGTCTCGACGAAGGCCATCTCGTGCGTGGCCTGCTTGGAGACCTTGCCCCAGGACGTGGCCTCCGAAAGCGTCGATCCTCCGAGGCCGCCCCAGTGCGGCGCGTCCGTCGTGATCTGGAGGGCGTACTTGTGGCCGCCGGTGTCGATGCCGAAGATGTAGGACATCACGATCGAATCGTTGATGTAGTTCTTCGGAACGCCTCCCGAGACGTAGAGCGCCGAGGTCGCCGGGCTCTGGACGACGATCTGCGTCAGCTCGTAGTTGTCGGCGATCGAGCTGATTCGGAAAGGCGTCCGCCCCTCCTTCTTCGCGCGATGGTAGTGCTCCGTCAGGCCGATCCCGATCGAGGAGTCGTTGATCGCCGGCACGAAGAGCGGGATGTCGTGGCGCGCGCAGGCGCCGAGGATCGAGCCCGCGTCGTGCCGCGCCTGTTCGGCGAGAAGCGCGAGGAACTGGCGCGAGGACATCACCTTGCCCGAGAGCGAGTCGGCGAACTTCGAGATCGCGAGGTCGGTCGCCCAGTACTTCTCCTCGTCGATGAACGTGTCGTAGAGGCGGTCGATGTAGAGGTCGCGCAGCTCCTTGTCGTCGGCGTCGGGGTGGCCGTGGTAGTGGCGGCCGCCCCGCACCTGGTAGAAGTCCTGGGAAATGATCGCGCCGGTCGAGACCACGACGTCGACCATGTTCTGCTCGATGAGATCCACGATGACCTGGCGCATCCCGGCGGCGATGAGGGAGCCGGCCATGCCCAGAAAGATGGTGGGCCGCTTCTTGTCGCGGAGCATGGCCTCGAAGACGGCCGCGGCCTTGCCGAGCGCCCGGGCCTGGAAGGATGCCTCGCGGTAGGAGTCCAGCAGCTCCGAGACCGTGGTGGTCTTTTCGACCTTTATCGCCGTCGTCGGACGGCTGAGGAGCGCCTTCTTCCTCTTGCGGTCGACCCCGACCGCCGCGGCGTGGATGTATTCGCGGGCGCTGGCGAGGGAGCCTTTTCCTTTCGATCCCATCGTCTCGGACCTCCCGAAAGTATGCGGTACGCCGCCATGGCCGCGGCATACCCGGAGTCGATGTTCACCGCGGTCACTCCGTTGGCGCAGGAGTTGACCGCGGACAGCAGCGACGCGAGGCCCGAGAACGCGGCGCCATAGCCGCGCGACGTGGGCACGGCGACGATCGGCCGTCCCACGAGGCCGCCCAGGACCGAGAAGAGCGAGGCTTCCATGCCGGCGACGGCGACGATCACGTCCGCGCGCTCGATCTCTTCGAGGCGCGAGAGCAGGCGCAACACGCCCGCGACACCGACGTCCGGCACGAGCGAGGACGCCACGCCCAGGTACTCGAGCGAGCGCCGCGCTTCCTCGGCGACGGGCGTGTCGGAGGTGCCGGCCGTGACCACGGCCACGGTGCCCTCGACGCGGGGCATGGGCTTGCCGACCGAGAGATGGAGCGTGGCGGAACGCGGATCGTAGTCGGCGCGGCCCGGCAGCGGCGAGCTCGACACGTCCTCCCAGCCCTCCGGGGAGAGGCGCGTGACGAGCACGTCGTGCGCTCGCGACAACTGCCGGCAGATCTCGATGATCTGCGCGGTGGATTTGCCTTCGGCGAGCACGACTTCGGGGAACCCGACCCGCCGCAGGCGGTCGAGATCGAGCGTGTAGTCGGGACCGCGCATTTTTTGCATTCTATGCGGAGGTTGCGTGAAGTCGGGCGACGCGTTATGGTTCGACCCCTTCGCGGCTCTTTGAATCGTTCGGCGAAGGGAAGCGGGTGAAAATCCCGCGCGGCCCCCGCCACTGTCACCGGGGACGCCTCGGGCGGCAAACCACTGGATGCGAGAGATCGGCCCACGCCGGTTGCGCGTCCGGGAAGGAGCCCGCAGGCGGAAGATCCGGAAGCCAGGAGACCTGCCGGACGAAACGCTTCTCGGACGGGGCCCACGAGAGACGCGCCTTCGAATTCCCGGGGCGCGGGACTCTTCTCGAACCCGCCCGAGACAGCCGTCTTGTCGAACGGGAGGTTCGAATGGCGACCCTGGGAATCGTTCTGCTCGTCTTGCTCGGCGCTTTCTCCCGGCTGATTCCTCATCCACCCAACTTCGTTGCCCTGGGAGCTCTCGCGCTCTTTTCCGGCGCGCGTCTGCCGCTCCGCTGGGCGTGGACCGTGCCCGTCGGAGCCCTCGCGCTCTCGGACGCGGTCCTCGACTTCGGCACCGGGCGGGCGGCCGTCTCGGCCATGCGGCTCACGATCTACGCGACCTTCGCCGTGATCGTGCTCGCCGGGCGCCGACTGCGAGAGCGCGCGCGTCCGGGCCGGCTCGCCGCGTTCTCCGTCGGCGCCTCGCTCCTCTTCTTCGTCACGTCCAACTTCGCGGAGTGGATCGTCGACCCGAAGTACCCGAAGACACCGGCCGGACTCTCACTCTGCTTTGTCGCGGCCATCCCGTTCTTCTGGGCGACGCTCGCGGCCGACCTCCTCGGGACGGCGGCGCTCTTCGGGCTGGATGCGCTGTCCCGCCGCCAGCGGGCCCGCGCGTTGGCGGCCGTCCTCGCTCTCGCCGCTTTCGCGACGCCGGCTTTCCATGAGCGGCCAGCAGGCGCCGCCGCAGGTGCCTCCGGCGTCCGAAGACGTCGTCGTCACCGCAACTTCGGTTCCCGAGAACGAGAAGGACGTCGGCTCGGCAATCACGGTGATCACCCGCGAAGAGCTCGAGATGAACGAAATCGTGGTCGTCTCCGACGCTCTGCGATCGGTCCCGGGCCTCGACCTCACGCAGTCCGGGACGCCCGGCTCCGTGACGTCCCTCTTCACGCGGGGGACCAACTCGACGCAGACGCTCGTCCTGATCGACGGCGTGCGGATGAACTCGCCGTACTTCTCGGGCTACAACTGGTCCGGGCTGACGACGGAAAACATCGACCGGATCGAGATCGCCCGCGGGCCCTACTCGGCGCTCTACGGCTCGGACGCCATCGGCGGCGTGGTCCAGATCTTCACCCGCCCCGGCGCGGAAGGCGTCGCCGGTCGGGCGACCGGCGAATTCGGCAACCAGGGCTCGGGTCAGGGCTCCGGATTCGTGTCGCTGGGCGAGGGGCCGTTCACGGGGTCTGCGAGCTATCGCTACGTGGCGTTCGACGGGGATCGCCCCAACACCGACTGGCGCGAGAGAAACGGATCGGCGAGCCTCTCGGCGAAGCTCGGCGAGGCCAGCCGCATCGGTGTCGAGTGGGGGCTGATCGACGGGGAAGTCGGCAACCCCGGGCCCCTCGGCGCGCCGTCCACGGCCCGCGGTTTCACGCATGAGGGCCGGCTGTCGGTGCCCGGCAGCTTCGCGCTCTCCGACACGAACCATCTGGACGTCCTGCTCGCCGGCGTCCGCTCCGAACCGGCCTACCGGGACACGGCCGGCGGGTTCGAGTCGCAGACCGACGCCCGGACGCTGCAGGCGAGCGTCTCGGATACGGCGACGCTGGGCGCGCACACGCTGACGGCCTTCGCTTCCTGGCAGCGCTGGGAGGTTTCCGACGAGAGCAACTTCGGCGTGAACCTCGACGACGCGCGAACGACGCTGTGGGGCGTAGGCGCGCAGGACACCGCGACGTTCGGCGCCTTCACGCTGACGGCGGGTTTGCGCTACGACCACTACACGACGTATGGCGACGCCTGGAGCCCCCGAGGCACGATCTCCTGGCTCTCCGCGGACAAGCTCTGGAAGGTTCGCGCCTCCGGCGGCACCGGCTTCCGCGCGCCCTCGATCGGGGAGCTCTACTACCCCTTTTCGGGCAATCCCGACCTTCTCCCCGAGCGCTCGGTCTCCGCGGAGGTGGGCGGCGAGCGTTACTTCGGAAATGGCCGGGCAGAGGTCTCCGTCTTCTGGAACGACCTGAAGGATCTGATCGTCTACGACTTCGCGGCCTTCCAGAACTTCAACATCGGCCACGCGCGGACCTGGGGCGTCGAGGTCGGCTGGCAACAGACGATCCTGCCCACGCTGGCCGTGAACGCGACGTACATGTACCTGAAGACCGAAGACCTCGAGACCGGGGATCCGCTCCTGCGCCGGCCCGAGAACGGGGCATCGCTCGGCGTCTCCTGGTCGCCCATCTCGAATTTCAGCTTCGCGCCGCGCCTCCTCTATGTCGGGGAGCGGGCCGACGCGGACCCCCTCACGGGCGACCCTGTCGAGGATCCTTCCTATCTGCGTCTGGACTTCGTTCTCCGCTGGCAGGCCACCTCCATCCTCGCGCCGTACCTGCGGATGATCAACGCGACCAACCACGCCTACGAGGAGGCGGCGGGATATCCGGCGGCCGGGCGGCTCGTGGCGGGCGGCTTGGACGTAAAGTTCTAGCAGCAGCATGCCTCGGATCACCAGGGTCTACACGCGAACCGGCGACGACGGGACGACGGGCCTCGGCGGCGGGCAACGCGTCGCGAAGGACTCGCTGCGCATCGCCGCTTACGGCACGGTCGACGAGCTCAACAGCCTGATCGGGGTCGCCGTCGCGGCGGGGGTCGGCGAGGCTCTTCGAGCGCCGCTCGCGGGAATCCAGAACGAGCTGTTCCATCTCGGATCCGACCTGGCGATTCTCGAGAAGGACAAGGCGAAGCGGCCGGTCCCCGGAATCGAGTCGCGCCACGTCGACGCCCTCGAGGTTCTGATGGACCGGCTCTCCGAAGAGCTTCCGCCGCTCGAGAACTTCGTTCTTCCGGGCGGCAGCCCTTCGGCCGCCGCCCTGCACGTCGCGCGCACGGTCTGCCGCCGCGCCGAGAGGCTCGTGATCGCGCTCTCGCGCAAGGAGACCATCGGCCCCTTCGCGATCCAGTACCTGAACCGCCTCTCCGACGCCCTCTTCGTCATGGCGCGGCACGAGAACAAGCGGGTCGGTGTCCCGGACGTCCTCTGGGACAGCCGGGCCTGACGAGGCGGAGCGCCGTGCGGCCGAGAGCGCTCGTCGCCTGGAGCAGCGGCAAGGACAGCGCCTTCGCTCTCCATTTCGAGCGGAATCGCGGCGAGGTCGAGCTCGTCGGCCTGTTGACGACCTTGACGGATCCATACGGCCGGGTTTCCATGCACGGAGTCCGCGAAGCGATCCTGGACCGCCAGGCGGAGGCCCTGGGGCTGCCGTGCCGCAAGGTCCGCATCCCCGCCGGGTGCGTCAACGCCGACTACGAGCGCGCGATGGGGGAGGCGGTCGCCACGGCGCGCGCGGACGGCGTCACGCACATCGTGTTCGGTGACCTCTTCCTCGAAGACGTGCGGGCGTATCGGGAGCGCATGCTCGCGGGTTCGGGGATGACGCCGCTGTTTCCGCTCTGGGGCCGCGACACTGCGGCTCTGGCGGCGGAAATGATCGGAGCCGGCCTCGAGGCGACCGTGGTTTGCGTGGATCCGCGCCGACTGCCGCCCTCGTTCGCCGGCCGCGCGTTCGACGCGGCGTTTCTGACGGAGCTTCCCGACGACGTCGATCCCTGCGGCGAGAACGGCGAGTTCCACACGTGCGTCACCAACGGGCCCATGTTCGAGTCTCCGGTGGAGACCGCGGCGGGGGCGCTTCATGTCGTCGAGCGGGACGGCTTCGCGTTCGCGGATCTCCAGCTCGCGGAGCGCGTCTCCGCCGCCGCGCCATGACCCCGTCCCCGCCCAGAGTCGTCTCGCTGCTGCCTTCCGCGACCGAGATCGTGGCGGCCCTCGGATTCGCCGACGCGCTCGTCGGCCGATCCCACGAGTGCGACTTTCCCGAGGAGGTCGCCGATCTGCCGGTCTGCACCGAGCCGAAGGTCGACCCCGCGGGAGGCTCGGAGGAGATTCATCGCTCGGTGAGCGCGCTTCTCGCGCAGGCGCTTTCGGTCTACCGCGTGGATGCCGAGCGGCTGCGGTCCCTCGCTCCGACACACGTCGTGACCCAGGTGCAGTGCGAGGTCTGCGCCGTCTCTCTCGAGGACGTCGAGGCTGCGCTCTCCGGGTGGGTCGGTGAGCCTCCGCGGCTGACGCCACTCAACCCGGCCAGCCTGGCCGACGTCTTCGCCGACATCGAGCGCGTCGCCGGCGCCCTGGGCGCGCCCGAGCGCGGAAGGCGGCTGGTGGCGCGCCTGACCGACCGCATGGCGGCGATCGCGGCGGCGTCGCGAGAGCGGCCGCGCCCGCGCGTCGCCACGATCGAGTGGCTGTCGCCGCTCATGGCCGCCGGCAACTGGATGCCGGAGCTCGTCGAGATGGCCGGGGGAGTCGACCTGTTCGGCGAGGCCGGACGGCACTCCGGATGGCTCGAATGGGAGGCGCTGCGCAGCGCGGATCCCGACGTCCTCCTGGTTTTTCCGTGCGGGTTCCCGCTCGAGCGCGTCGAGAGGGAAATCGGGCTCCTGACCGAGCGTCCCGGCTGGGAGCGTCTGTCCGCCGTCCGCGCCGGGCGCGTCTACCTCTGCGAAGCCAACCAGTACTTCAACCGTCCGGGCCCGCGACTGGCGGAGACGCTCGAGATCCTCGCCGAGATCCTCCATCCCGAAACCTTCGCGTTCGGCCACGAGGGCTCGGGGTGGAGACGTCTCCGGGCGACATAGCCCGCCTCAGTTCGGCAGCAGTTCCGCCAGTGGAGCCCGAGCGCCTTGGCGAGAAAGACGGCCATCTGTCCCCGCGTCACCGGATTGTCCGGACAGTAGTTGGCTCCGCCGCAGCCCGCCGTGATTCCCGAGTCGTAGAGCGCTTCGACGAACTGGAAGAACGGATGGCCTGTCGGGACGTCGGCGAACGTCGCAGAGAAGGGGGCCGTCGCTGACGGTGCGCCGCCACCAGATCTCGACCCACGCGAAGAACTGGGGGTTGGGATGACCCGCCTGCTCGACTTGCAGAACGAATTCCCGCTCCTACGTTGGCACGGGATCACAAATTTCGAGCGGCCCCGCCCAGTCCGTTTCCCAGCCGTGCGCAGGAGCACGAGAAAGCCGGTTGCAAAACTGCATGTCCCCGCCGTAGTTCCGCTGCCACATCCCGACGCCGCAGAGTGCCGTCCGTGTCCGTCGTCGTGTTGAATCCGATGTAGTCGATCATCGACTCCTTCCGGCAGATTCAAGGGCCGCCCAGTAGCTCCTAGATCTGACCGACTCCGGTGCAGTTTCCGCAGTAGCGGCCGAGGCTCGGCGAAAGCCAGATATTCGTAGCCGAAGGTTCGATAACGTCTGGGAAAAGAGAGCCCCGATACGACGGTGACCGAGTAATCCTTCGTGCCGAAGTTCTTCGGCGCGCACGCCGGCCTCGAGGAGCGGCTTCGAGCGACAATGTCCCTCGGCCGACGCGATCCCGCGCCAGCAGCGCGGCGGCGAGCGGAATCCAGACCCTCGTTCCGATGGCGACGAACGTTCTGGACATGGTGCCTCCTTGTGGAGGGAATCGTATGGCGAGGGTCGAGGGGCCGACCGCATAATGCGGGCCATGCGCTCGAAGGGACTCGCCGGAGGGCTCGCCTGCGTCTGCATGTCCGCCGCGCTGGCCGGGCAGACGTCGAAGCCTCCCGCGAAGCAACGTTTCGTCGAGATCGATGCGCGGGCGCAGGTCATGACGGCGCCCCGGACCGTGCCGAAGGACGGCCGCAAGCTCCTCGAGCTCGAGGTCGAGCTCAGCTCCTACGTTCTGGCCCCCGCTCAGCCGCCGGGCGCCGATCGCGGCACCGCCGTCGACATGACGGGGCTGGTCCGTGTCGTCTACGACCCATCGTGCGGCGGCGGTGAGCTCTCCCTCGCCGTCAGCGACAAGGTGGAGCTTCGGGGCGAGTACGTCGAGACGCCCGAGGGGCCGGATCTGATCCGCTTCACGCACGCTCCGGGCGGCGAAGGCTGCGGCGACAAGGCGCACCCTGCCGGGTATCTTCGCGAGATCCTCCCTGTCACGCCGACGCCGGCGGTCACGGCGCCCCGGCCGGCCGTCGTCGTCCCGGACCAGTCCTATTTCGGGACGCCTGCGGCATCCGAGAAGCCCTACGTCGAGATCCTCCGCATGAAGCAGACCGGAGCCTCGGACGAAAAGCTCCTCGAGAAGATCGCCGCCGAGAAGAAGATCTACTCGATGAGCCTCGAGGAGATTCAGAAGCTGCGGGGGGCCGGCGTCTCCTCGGCCGTCATCGAAGCGATGCTCCAGTCCGGCCGGCGTCCGATCACGCCCGGCGCGAAGCCGACTCCTTCCCCGACGCCCGGCTCCTGAAGCCTAGGCTGCGTGCGTGCGAGCGGCGCCCGCCTCGATGCGAGGCCGCGCGCCGGCGCTTCCACCACGTGCCCAACAGCCAGACGGTCGGGATGACGGCGAGCGCGTAGGCCAGAAGCTGGCCGATCTTGCCCTCGGGCCCGAGAATCTCCGTCGCGTCGTGGATCGCCTGGGAAGCGGGGAAGAGACGCGCCTCCGAGAGCTCGTGGATGCCGTAGAGCACCAGCTGGATGAGGAAGATGGCGAGAAAGACGGCCGAAACGTTCAGGAGCGTCTTCAGGTCGACGCCCTTGCCGAGCTTCGTCCAGAGAAAGCCGATGGCGGCGGCCGAAACGAGCCCGAGAAGGAGCCCGACGAAGACCGCCGAGGAGCGCAGCTGGAAGAGCGCGGTCGAGACGAGGAGAGCCGTCTCCATGCCTTCGCGCGTGATCATCAGCAGCGTGAACGCGAAGACGCCCCAGAACGCCCGAGCGGGGGTGCCGGCGCTCGCGCGCGCCTCGAGGCGGCCCTCGATGTCCGACTTGAGGCGGCCCGAGACTCGCTTCATGTACACGAGCAGGCTTCCGACGAGCGCCGCCGCCGTCAGCGCGAGGATGCCCTCCCACAGCGGCTGGTTGACGGCCTTCGAGAAGAGCCAGCCCGCCGCCGCGCAGGTGAGGGTCGAGACCGCGATCCCCGCGTAGACGGCCCGGGAGAGCCCCTTCCGGCCGGTGCGGGCGAGGTAGGACAGGGTCAGGGCCACGATCAGAAACGCCTCGATCCCCTCCCGCAGCGCGATCGTGAACCCCTGCCACATCGACGGCCTCCCCATCCCGGCTTGACACGGCCGGAGAACCGGCACAGTATCGCAATTGAGACCGAGTCGCAATCACATGGAAAAGCGCGAGCACACGATCTTCCGCAAGTATCTGGAACGGCGGAGCCTCAAGCTGACGGCCGAGCGGCAGGCCCTCTTCGACGAGCTCTTCAGCCGGCACGAGCACGTCGAGGCGGACGAGCTGCACATGCGGCTTCGCGCCAAGCACAAGAAAATCTCGCGGGCGACCATCTACCGGACGCTCGAGCTCATGGTCGACGCCGGCATCGTCGGCCGGGTGCGGATCGGCGAAGCGGGGTACCGCTACGAGCGGCTCCGCGCCGGGGACCACCACGACCACCTGATCTGCGACCACTGCGGCCGCGTCATCGAGTTCCGCGAGGACCGCATCGAGGAGCTCCAGGACGAGGTGGCCGAGCGCTACGGCTTCGTCCTGCTCTCCCACACGCACCAGATGCGGGGGATCTGCCGGTCCTGCCGGCCCCGGCGTCCGAAGGGCGCGTCCGCGTCCGACGCCTCCGAGGACGAGCACCTCGGGGACCGCCTGCCGTTTACTCCCAGACCACGCGGATGAAGCGCCGGCCCAGGCGGAGCACGACGGCTCCGCCCGGCGCGCCGGCCAGCTTCTCCTCGGGATCGCGGACCTCCCGCGGCTCTCCGGCCCCGTCGGCGTAGACCTTCAGCGCGCCCTCGTCGATCTTTCTCCGCGCCTCGCGCATCGAGGCCGCGAGACCGGCCTCGACGAGTGTCTTCGCGGCGGGACCGCCGCCGGCGGCGGGCAGTCGCTTCGACTCGACGTCATCGGGCACTTCTCCGCGCGAGAACGCCCGGCGGAAGTCCTCGGCGGCGCGTGCCGCGGCCTCTTCGCCGTGAAAGTCGCTCGACGATCCGGGCCGCGAGATCCGCCTTGGCGTCGCGCGGGTTCGCGCCGCCCTCGATGCTCCGGCGGCGGGCGGCGAGCTCGGAGGCGGGCACGTCGGTGAGAAGCTCGTACCAGCTCCAGAGAAGCGAGTCCGGGATGGACATGACCCTCCCGTACATGTCGCCCGGCGGGTCGAGCACGCCGATGGCGTTCCCGAGCGACTTCGACATCTTCTCGACACCGTCGATGCCGACGAGAAGCGGCAGCGTCATGACCACCTGGGGCTCGAGGCCCTCCGCACGCATGAGGTCGCGGCCGACGAGCAGATTGAAGAGCTGATCCGTGCCGCCCAGCTCGACGTCGGCCTTGAGCGCGACCGAGTCGTAGCCCTGCGCCAGCGGATAGAGGAGCTCGTGGAGGGCGATGGGCTGCTTCGCCTGCCACCGCTTCTGGAAGTCGTCGCGCTCCAGGATCCGCGCGACCGTGACCTTCGCCGCGAGGCGAACGAGGCCGGCGGCGCCGAGCGCGTTCAGCCACTTCGAGTTGAACTCGATGACCGTCTTTTCGGCGTCGAGGATCTTGAAGGCCTGCTTCGTGTAGGTCCGGGCGTTCTCCTCGATCTCCTCCCGGGAAAGCTGCGGCCGGGTCGTTTTCTTGCCGGAGGGATCGCCGATCGCCCCGGTGAAGTCGCCGATGACGAACACGACCCGGTGGCCCCCGTCCTGGAAGTGGCGCATTTTTCGCAGGACGACGGTGTGCCCGAGATGGATGTCGGGCGCCGAGGGGTCGAACCCGACCTTGACGGTCAGGGGCCCCCGGGCGAGCTTCCGAGCGAGGTCGGCCTCGTCGATCAGGTCGACCGACCCGCGGCGCAGGCGTTCCATCGCGGAAGTCGAGGAAGTCACGATGGCTGAGGATTATACGTGCGGCATCCTGAAGGCTTCTTAAATCGGAGGACGGAGCGGGCGGCTGCGACTAGCCTGCGAGGACGTAAGGGAGCGAGGTGTCTATGCGCAAGCTTTTGGTGTCTTTCGATCGTGCTCTCGGCGGCCGCGACTCTGGGCGCCGAGGATTTGACCCTTCCGGCGGCGGCGTCGATCGTGGGCGGAGCGCCGTTCTTCTCGGACGTCCGGGCCTTCAACACGTCGTATACGGACGCGCTGGACGTGACGGCACGCTACCGCTGCTTCTCTGACCTGCACGGCGGTCGGCACGCCGGAATTCCAGTTCACGCTCGGCTCCGCGCCAGTCGATGGCCTTCAACGACATGGTCGCGCCAGACCTTCCAGGCGCCGAACACGGCGGGCGGCATCGAGTTCGAGCAGTCGGGCGGCGGCGACCAGCTCGTCGTGACGAGCCGCCTCTACTCGACCGAGCCCGAACCGACCGTCGGGATGTTCATCCCCGGCGTGCGGAACGACGAGGCGCACGAGACGACGGTGCTGACCTCCATCCGAAACGGGGGAGCCGGCCCGAGCTTCCGCACGAACGTCGGCGTCTTCAACCGCGAGGATTCGGCTGTCGACGTGACCTTCCGGATCATCGAGGGGGGCGCGCAGATCGGCAACGATGTGACGATCAACGTGCCTGGGCACTCGGGAGGCCAGGTCAACGGGATCTTCATCGCGGCCGGCCAGGGCGACCACGTCGACCGATAACGCCGCCATCGTCGTCTCGGCCTCGCACTCGGTCTTCTCCTACGCCGCGGTCATCGACAACCACACGCAGGATCCGATCTTCGTGCAGGGAGCGGAGGACGAGCCGTTCCAGGCCACCACGCCCAGCGGTCCGACGGCGACGCCGACCGACGGCGCCGCCGACCGCCACGCCGACCCGACCGCCGCGCCGACCGCCACGCCACGCCACGCCGCCGGCGGGCGTCACGCGGTCGTCGCCGTCGGCCCGGGGGGCACATTGACCTTCCGCGACGCGGACAGCCAACAGCACGTCCACGATCCAGGTCGGCGACACGATCCGCTGGGAGTGGGCCGGGGGCATGCCGCACTCGTCGACTTCCGGCCCCTGCTGTCCGGCGACGGCACCTGGAACTCGGGCATCCAGATCACCGGCAGCTTCGAGCACACGTTCAACTCGCAGGGAACCTTCCCGTACTTCTGCATACCGCACGGACAGGCCATGACGGGCACCGTCATCGTGAATCCGTAAGCGTCGCCTCGGTTCCCCGCTTTCCGTTCCCCTGTGGCCGCCCGCGAGGGCGGCCTTCTTTTTCCGGTCTTCACGGATCCCCATTCCGACCAGATGCGGGGCGTCGTCCTCGTGTCGCCGCCGTAAACGAACCCCCGCCCCGCTCGTCGGATGCAGGGGAGGCCCTTCATGCGGCGCTTCGCGCTCCTCGCTTTCGTGCTGCCGTTCGCGACGGCCGCGACGTTCTTCGCCGAGACCGTCACGCTGCCGGCAGCCGCGTCGGTCGTCGGCGCGTCGCCCTTCTTCTCGGACGTCCGGGCGTTCAACTCCTCCTACACCGCCTCGCTCGAGGTCACGGCCGAATATCGATGCTTCATCGGAACCTGCTCGAGCGCTCCGCGGAGCTTCACCCTCGGGCCGCGGGAGTCGCGGGCCTTCGACGACATCTGCGTCTCGCTCTTCGACTCGCCCGACTCGGCCGGATCGGTCGAGTTCTCCCATGGCGGCGCCGAGGGCGCCCTCGTGGTGACGAGCCGGCTCTACTCGACCGCGCCCGTGCCGACCGTCGGCATGTTCGTGCCCGGGCTCCCCGCCTCCGCGGCGCACCCGGTGTCCGTGCTGACGTCTCTGCGCAACGGCGGCTTCCGGACGAATGTCGGCGTCTACAACCCGGGACCCTCGGACGCCGACCCGACCTTCCGCCTCTACGACGGCGCCGCGCTGCTCGGAACGGTGCGGCTGGACGCGCCGCTGCCGGCGCGGTCGGGCGCCCAGATCAACGACGTCTTCGGGCGCGCGGGCGTCGCGGCGCTCTCGACGGGGAACGGAGTCGTGGTCGTCGAGAGCGGCGCCGCCGCGCCGCTGTATTCCTATGCCGCCGTCATCGACGACGCGACCAGCGATCCCATCTTCGTGGTCGGGGCCGCGGACGCCTCGCCTCCGGCGCCGACCGGCCCGCAGACCGTCGTGATCTCGGTTCGCGCCTGGGACTTCTCGCCCGGCGGCCCGGTCTCGCCGCCGCTCACGCTTCGAGTCGGCACGACCTACACGCTCATCTTCCGCAACGCCGATCTGCCCGGCACGCCCGGCGCGCGGCACGGCTTCTCGGGCGTCTCCGAACTCGGGCTTCGGCCGACCGACGACATCTCGCCGGGGCACGACTTCGTCATTCCCTCTTTCACGCCGGAGGCCTGGCAGCGCGGCAGCTATCCGTTCGTCTGCACCCGGAGCGACTGCGGCGGAGATCCCGAGCAGCACGCCGGGATGATCGGGCTGCTGCTCATCGAGTAGGCCGGGTCGGCGTTAAGATGGCGGCCGTGACGGAAACGAAGGAAGCCGAGACTCCTCCCCCGGCTGCCGAGACCGGCGACGATGCCCGGGCCGCGGCCGCGGCCAGGAACCGCAAGCGCGCCGAGAAGGACTGGGAGGAGAAGAAGAAGCGTTGGCGTGAGATGGGCGTTCCAAAGGGCCTGCCCGCCAAGAAGTAAAGCCCGTGCGCCTGGAGAGCGCGTCGTTTCGTGATGGCGAACCGATCCCGAGGGAGCACTCCCGGGATGGGGCCGATTCGCACCCCGCCCTCGCCTGGTCCGATGCGCCGAAGGGCACCGAAAGCTTCGCTCTCATTTGCGACGACCCCGACGCGCCCCGCGGCGCGCTGGCTGCACTGGATCCTGTTCGACGTTCCGGCCTCCGTCGTCGAGCCTTCCCTCGAGCGTCGCGAAGGCGGGGCGCCACGCCACCGGCGGCTCGCACGGGAAGAACGACTTCGGCGAGCTCGGGTGGGGCGGACCCGCCCCACCGCGTGGCCACGGCGTGCACCACTACGAGTTCCGGCTCTTCGCGCTCGATGCGAAGCTCGGGCTTCCGGCGGGCGCCGGCCGCGGCGAAGTCGAGGCGGCGATGAAGGGCCACGTGCTCGCCGAGGCGAAGCTGACCGGGACCTACCGCCGCGATTGAAACCCGACGCGGCGGACACTCGGATCCCCCGGGCTGGAGCGCGGCTGCTGCGCCCGAAGGCCGTTCTCGTCTTTCAGAGGAGCCCTTGAGAGCGCGTCGCGATCCGAGCCTCGCCTCGATCGAACGGGACGTCGTGGCCTGCCGGCGCTGTCCACGGCTGGTGCGCTGGCGCGAGGAATCCGCGCGCCATCCGCCCAGGCGCTTCGTCGGACAGGACTACTGGGCGAAGCCCCTTCCGGCGTTCGGGGATCCCCGGGCCCGCATCCTCCTCGTCGGCCTCGCGCCGGCCGCGCACGGCGGCAATCGCACGGGGCGAATCTTCACCGGCGACGAATCCGGCAAGTTTCTCTTCGAGGCACTCCACGCCGTCGGGCTCGCCAACCAGCCGCAGTCCATCCACCGAGACGACGGCCTGAGGCTTTCCGGCGCGCTCGTGACGGCGGCCTGCCGGTGCGCGCCGCCGGCCAACAGACCCCTGCCCGAGGAGCTCGAAAACTGCCGCGAGTACATCGCGCCGGGAGCTGTCCGTCCTCCCGCGGCCGCGAGTCCTCCTGGCGCTCGGGGCGCTCGCCTTCTCGGCCTGCCTCGCCGCGCTCGCGGAGGAGGGCGCGCCGCTGCCGAGGCCGAGACCGCGCTTCGCGCACGGAGCCGACCATCGCATCGGGCAGGACCGGCTGCTCGCGAGCTACCACCCGAGCCAGCAGAACACGTTCACCGGGAAGCTGACGCAGGGGATGCTGCGGGACGTGTTGAGGAAGGCGGTGAGGGTGGCCGAGAGCGGTCGACAGTCGACAGTCAACAGTTGACAGGAGCGCGCTGTCGACTGCCGACTGTGAGCTGTCGACTCATTTCTTGAACAGCGCGTCGAAGGCGGAGCGGGCGTCGTCGGGCGTGGCCTCGCTCCCGCGGCTTCCGGTCAAATCGAAGGTCTTGGCGGGAGCGTAGAACGTGCAGGTGTTGGCGGCCTTCTTCGAGGGGATGCGCGCGGGGATCGGCTGCGTGCACTCGAAGCGCGCGGACGTATCGAAGTAGGAGCACTGGCTGCAGGCGTGGAGGGCGGCGCCGCACTTGCGGCAAACGGCCTCGATCCCGATGGAGTCGAGGTCGAGGACCTTCTCGCCGCAGTGCTTGCAGCGGAAGACCACGGCCTTGTTCTGATCGATGCCGCGTCCCCGGGGCGCCCCGTCGTCGCTGCGGGGAGGGCGCGGCCCGCTGGGGCGCCTCCCGGAGGAGTCGCGGTCGGATTCCTGGTAGCCGCGGTGGCGGTACTTGCGGTCGTCGCTCATCGGTCCTTTTCGGGCGCGCTCCACGGCGCAACACCGGATTCTATAATTCGCTCGTGGCCGCACGGACGGAGGAAGCGCTCGAGCTCTGGCGCGAAGGCACGCACCGGCTGCTTTCCGGCGAGCTCGAGGAGGCGGTCGCGCTGTTCACGCGCTCTCTCGAGACCGAGCCGACGGCCGAGGCGTACACCTTCCGCGGCTGGGCCTACTCCTTCGCGGGGCGGCTTCCCGAGGCGATCGAGGAGTGCCGGAAAGCGATCGCGACGGACCCGACCTTCGGCAACCCCTACAACGACATCGGCTGCTACCTGATGGAGCAGGGCGACATGGACGCCGCCATTCCGTGGTTCGAGAAGGCCAAGCAGGCGCCGCGCTACGAGCCGAGGCACTTTCCGTACCTGAACCTCGGGCGGCTCCGGGCGGCGCGCGGCGAGATCTCCGAGGCGGTCGCCGAGTTCGAGGGCGCTCTGGCCGAGAGCCCGGGAGATCCGATGGCTCTGACGTTTCTGGAGATGCTGCGTTACAAGGTGAACTGAGGCCCGGGAATCCGGGGGGCGCCCCGAAGGTTCTTCCCCGCGGGATAGAATCCCCGCTTCCGGAGGAACAAGCATGAACGAATTCGAAATGACGCCTCAAACCGCCTTCTCGCCGACGGCCGCGGCCACGGCGGAGCGCGTGACGGCTTTCCTGCGCAAGGTCTACGGCTGGATGTTCGTGGGCCTCGGCGTGACGGCTGCGGTGGCTCTGGGCGTGGCCGGTTCGCCGACGCTGCTGCAGGCCATCTTCGGCAACAAGCTCCTCTTCTTCGGGCTCATCGCCGCCGAGCTCGGATTGGTCTTCTACCTTTCGGCCCGAGTCCAGAAGCTCGCGCCCGGCACCGCGTCCGGTCTCTTTCTGCTCTATTCCGCGTTGAACGGCGCCACGCTCGCGATGATCTTCGTCATCTACACGGGGACGTCGATCGCGACGACATTCGCGGTCGCGGCCGGAATGTTCGGGGCCCTGGCCCTCTACGGCTCGACGACGAAGCGGAGCCTCGCCGGCGTCGGCCAGTTCGTCTTCATGGGCCTCATCGGGCTGATCCTGGCGTCGGTCGTCGGTTTGTTCGTGAAGTCCGACGGGCTGCAGTTCGTGATCTCGGTCGCCGGCGTCATCATCTTCACCGGGCTGACCGCCTGGGACGCGCAGCGGCTGAAGGCCATGGCCACGGCCCTCCCGGAAGGACAGACCGGTTCTTACGCGGTCGTGGGCGCCCTCTCGCTCTACCTCGACTTCATCAACCTGTTCCTGTTCCTGCTGCGGTTCCTCGGCGGGCGCAGGGACTAGAGAGGGCGGGGACGAGCCCCGCCCCTACTCGCCGACGAGCGGCAGGCGCCCGATCCCGGAGTCGGCGGAGGCGACGGGCGCCGCGGCCTCCTCCTCGACCCGGACGTTCTCGCCGGGGTTGAGGAAGAGGTTGGCTTCCAGGCCGTACTGGCGCGTGTAGAGGTCGGCGTAGCGGCCTCCGCGGGCCAGCAGTTCCTCGTGCCGGCCGCGCTCGACGATGCGGCCCGCCTCGACGACGAGGATCGCGTCGGCGCGGCGAATCGTCGAGAGGCGGTGCGCGATGACGAACGTCGTCCGGCCCTTCATGAGCTCCGCGAGACCCTCCTGGATGAGCGCCTCGCTCTCGCTGTCGAGCGAGGAGGTGGCCTCGTCGAGGATGAGGATGCGCGGGTCGGCGAGGATCGCCCTCGCGATCGCCACCCGCTGGCGCTGGCCGCCCGAGAGCTTGACGCCGCGCTCGCCGACGATGGTGTCGTAGCCCTCGGGCATCTTCTCGACGAACTCGTCGCAGTTGGCGATGCGGGCGGCGCGCAGGACGTCCTCCCGCCCCGCGTCCGGCCGCGAATAGGCGATGTTCTCGTAGACCGAGCCGTCGAAGAGGAAGTTGTCCTGGAACACCACGCCGATCTGGCCCCGGTAGTCGGCGAGGCGCACCTTCGCGAGGTCGCGGCCGTCCACGAGGATCGTTCCGGAGCTCGGCCGGTGGAACGCCGCGACGAGGCCGATGATCGTGCTCTTGCCGGAGCCGGAGGGACCGACGAGCGCCGTGACCGTGCCCGGCGGCGAGACGAACGAGACGTCGTGCAGCACGGGCGCGTTGACCTCGTACGCGAAGGAGACGTCGCGGAACTCGATCCGGCCGTCGATCGGGGGCAGAGGCTCCCGCGCGAGGTCGCCGGCGTCCTCGGCGAGCTCGTCGCGGAGCTCGCGGATCCGCTCGAGGCCGGCGAAGGCTTCGGTCACCTGGCTGCCGATCGAGACGATCTGGATGACCGGCCCCACCAGAAGCCCGAGGTACAGCGTGAATGAGACGAAGGAGCCGACGGTCATGCGGCCCGCCTGGATCTCGTGGGCGCCGACCCACATGATGGCCACGCCGACGACCCCCAGAAGCAGCGTGGAGAGGGCGGAGACTCCCGAAAAGGCGGTCATCGTGCGCGCCACGTTGCGGAAAAGCCGGTGCGCCCCCTTCGTGAAGACCAGGGCCTCCCGTCGCTCGGCGCGGTAGGCCTTGACGACCCGGATGCCGGAGAAGGACTCCGTCAGCCGGCCCGAGACCTCGGCGTTGATCTTGGAGCGCTCCCGGAACAGCGGCCGCAGGGTCCTGAACGCGTAGGAGAGAACCAGGCCGAAGAGCGAGAGGACGCCGAGCGCGATCAGGGTCAGCTTGGCGCTGAAGTAGAAGAGGATTCCGAGGGCGAGGAGCGCCGTCAGAAGGCCCCCCGCGAGCTCCACGAGGCCCGTGCCGACGAGGTTGCGGATGCCCTCGGCGTCCGTCATGACGCGGGAGAGCAGCACGCCGGTCTTGGTCTGGTCGAAGAAGGCCACCCGGAGACGGCCCACGTGGGACTGGACGGCCCGCCGCAGCTCGGTGATCGAGCGCTGGGCCGCCTTGCCGAGGACCTGGGAAAGGCCGAAGCCGGTGAGGGCCTGGATCAGCGTCGCCGCGCCCGCCACGAGAACGATCTTCGGAAGAAGCTCCGAACGGCCCTTCCCGATGACATCGTCCAGAAGGACCTTGGTCGTGCCCGGCAGGACGAGCCCGCAGAGGCGGCTGACGAGAAGCAGCCCGAAGCCGAGAGCGAGGCGGCCCTTGCGCGCCGCGACGAGCTCGCCGGCGTCCCTCAGGATGACTTTGAGAGCGAGGGGATTCTTCTTCTTGTCCTCATCGGGCCGCGGCGGCCGGCCGCCCCGCCGCTCGGCCTTCATGGCCCGGGAGGAGAGGCCTCCGGCCCCGAGCCCCAGACGCGCCACGGTCAGGCCGACCCGGAAACCGTGCGAATCGCCTCGATTCTGCGCACGGGCTGATTGTAGCGACGCGGGTCGGCCGAGGTTCCGATGGTGATCACGCCAGGAAATACGCTCCGACCGGGCGAAGGGGAGCAGATTGCCTATTGACAAGAAGATTTGTCCGTACAAATAATACTGTCTGTGGCCCTGGCTGAAAGCACGACGCCTCTCGAATCCGTGGCGAGCTCCCGGCGGGCGAGCGCGCTGCTTCATCCGCTCCGCTCGCGCCTGCTCTCGATGGCTCGCGAGCCGGCGTCGGCGACGGAGCTGGCCCGGCGCCTCGGCCTGCCGCGCCAGCGGGTGAATTACCACGTCCGGAAGCTCGAGCGCGCGGGCCTGCTCCGCGCCTGCGGGCCGGCGCCGCCGCCGGAACCTCATCGAGCAGCGCTACGTCGCGACCGCGCGCTCCTACGTCCTCGCGCCGGCCCTCCTGGGCCCGCTGGCGCCGGACTGGCGGTCGATCGCCGATACGGCCTCGGCCGACTACGTGATGGCGCTCGCCGAACAGGTGCGCTCCGACGTGACCCGGGCTTCCGAGGAGGCCGCCGCGGAAGACAAGCGGCTGTCGACGCTGTCGGTGAAATCGCAATTTCGCTTCGAGACGCCGGAAGCGCGCACCCGTTTTGCCGAGGCGCTGCGGCAGGCCCTGGTCGAGGTCATCGCGAGGCACACCTCGCCCAACCTGCGCGAAAACGGCCGCCCCGGACGCGGACGGCCGTACCGGCTGGTGCTCGCGTGCTATCCGGTGGCGGCGGGAATCGAGGCCGAGGAGAACGAGGAAGGGAGGACCACGTGACGGAATCGCGGCATCGGGGGCGGCGGCTCGTCGTGGAAATGCGCACGCGGGCGACGCCGGAGGAGGTCTACGAGGCCTGGGCGGACCCCGAGAAAATCGCACACTGGTTCGTCGACCGCGCGAAGGGGAAGGCCGAGGTCGGCTCGATTTTCACCTGGGTCTTCGAAAAATTCGGCTACGAAATCCCCTACGAAGTCGTCGTTGCGGAGCCGGGCCGGCGATTCGCGCTGGGCGGAGAGGCGCCGAAGAGCGGGCCATTCCTGCTGGAGGTCTCGATCGCCCGGGAGGGCGGGGAGACCCGCGTGACGCTGGTCAACTCGGGGTTTCTCGACGGCTCCGAGTGGGACGAAGAGTTCGAGGGCATAGTCTCCGGCTGGACGAACGCGCTGGCCGTCCTCAAGCACTATCTCGAGAACTACGCGGGCCGGCGGAAGACCTCGATTCTCGTGATGAATCCGGCGGCCTACGAGCTCTCGAACCTCCTGCCCTTCTACGCCACAGCCGAGGGCCTGGACCGATGGCTCACGACGTCGGCTTCGTTCGACGGTGCCGGCGTCGGAGCCTCCTGCGCGCTCCGGCTTCACGGCGGCGACAGCCTGACCGGGCGCGTCCTCTCCAGAACGGGCTGGGAAACGGCCCTCTCCTGGGAGGAGCTCGACGGCGTGCTCGAGCTCAAGGGCTTCCGCTTCCCCGGCATGGGACCGGTGGTGGCGGCCCGGGCACTGTCCTGGAGCATCTCGCCCGACCGCGCCGCCGCGATCGAGCGGCGGCTTCAGGAGGCGCTGGTACGACTGTCCGGCGCCGTCTCGAGCGGGACCGGCATCGGCTCTCCGGCCGGAGTCGGGCGGTGATCGGGCAGGTCGTCTCGGTGCTCGGAGCGGCGATGATTCTCGCGGCTTTCGCCGCGCAGCAGGCCGGAAAGCTCGGCCGCGAGAATCTCGCCTACCTGCTTCTCAATCTCGTGGGCTCGGTGATCCTCACCTACTTCGCCTTGGAGGCGAGAAACGCGGGCCTCACCGCGCTCGAAGGCTCCTGGGCGCTCATCAGCCTCGTTTCCCTCCTGAAGCGCCGCCCCGCTTCTCCGCCACGACCAGGAGCCGCTGCGAGCTGAGCCCGAACGGTTCGCCCTCGATCGAGCCCAGGATCTCTCGCGTCTCGAGGTCCGCTGCCGCCAGCAGCCGGACGACGTCTCCCGCGAGGTAGACGCGCTGTGACGCGAGTTTCCTCTCGGTCTTCCCGTCTTTCGAGAACTCGAAGACATTTTCGATGCGGGAGGTCGCGGGATCCAGCCGGGTTTCTTCGATGAAGCGAAAGCCGGCCATTTCGCCCTCCTGGCGCGGCTCGAGCCTCGGGTAGACGCCCTCGGCCGTCTGGCCGAAGTCGAGCGCGAAGCGCCCGCCCGGCTTCAAGGCCGCGGCGACGGACTGCAGAAACTCCTCGTTGCCGGCGTCGTCGAGGTAGCCGAAGCTGTTGCCGAAGCAGAAGACGGCGTCGAAACTGCCGTTGCGTCGGTACGGCGCGCATGTCGGCCTGGACGAGCTCCACGTTCAGACGCTTCTCGGCCGAGACTTCCCGGGCCGCGTCGAGAAACTCCTGCGAGATGTCGATGCCGGTCATCGCGCAGCCGCGTTCGGCGAGAGGAATCGTGAGGCGCCCAGCTCCGCAGGGCACATCGAGGACACGGTCGCCGGGGGAGAGCCGCAGGTGTTTCCACAGATAGTCGACATCGGCCTTCGTCGCCTCGGGCGGCAGGGCGGCGCGCCAGAAATCGACCGCGAGACCGCTGAAAAAATGTTTCCACCAATCCGGAGGTGCGTTCAAGAGGAACTCCTTTACGCGCCTTTACGGCGCGACTCTCGCTGCGCGCCTCTACGGCGCGACGCCAATTCTTGCGACTTGGAAGCGGCCGGAGTCGTCCGGACCGCTAGCGAGTGGAGATGGCAGGCATATTCAGCGGTGGAATCTTACCCCGGCCCGCGGCGTGTGTACACGTCACGATCCACGATCTCCATGCAGCGGCCCGGGTCCTCGATCGTCCGGAACCCGGACTTCTCGTAAAGGCCGTGGGCGTCGCGCGTCATCAGGATCCAGCGCCGAAGGCCCTGGAGCTCGGGATGCGACCGGATGACCTCCATCAGCCAGACGGCGAGACCCCGCCCGCGGTGGGACTCGAGGACGAACACGTCGGCGAGGTAGGCGAACGTGGCGCGGTCCGTAATGACCCGCGCGAATCCCACCTGGGCGGCGCCCTCGTAGACTCCGAAACAGAGCGCCCCTTCGATCGACCGCTCGACGGTCTCGCGCGGGATGCCGGCGGCCCAGTAGGAGCCGCTCAGGACCGCGTGGATGAGGGGCCGGTCGAGAAGCGCCGGATCCGTCGAGATCGAGAACGGCCCGCGCGTCCACTCGGCATTCCCAGCCACAGGAGGAATCCTACCCGCGGTTCTCGTGCACCTCGAGTGCGGGGCTGTCCTATGCTCCCGGTCGGCAAGATCCCGATGAGCGACAGCGTCTCGCTTCCCGTGTGGCTCGTCGTTCTGCTCGGACTGCTGGCGGCGTGGGCGGCGCTCGACCGTCTGCTGCTCCCGAGCGTGCGGTGGATCCTCCGCCGCCGCGTCAACCGCGTCCTCGAAGAGATCAACACGCGTCTGAAGATCCGGATCGCCCCTTTCGAGCTGACGAAGCGGGACGTGCTGATCGACCGGCTGCTCTACGACCCGCAGGTCCAGCAGGCCGCCGAGGCCGAGGCTCGCGAGAACAAGATGCCGCGCGAGGTCGTCATGGAGCGGATCGGCCGGTACGCCCGGGAGATCGTTCCGGCGTTCAACGCCTACGTGTACTTCCGCGTCGGCTACTGGCTGGCGCGCAACCTCGCCCGCTCGCTCTACCGCGTCCGGCTCGGCTACGAGGACGAGGAGGGGCTCGCGGGGATCCCTCCGCAGGCCACGGTCGTCTTTCTCATCAATCACCGCAGCAACATGGACTACATCCTGGTCTCCTATCTCGCGGCGGAGAAGGCCGCGCTCTCCTACGCCGTCGGCGAGTGGGCGCGGATCTGGCCCCTCCAGACGCTGATCCGGGCGATGGGCGCCTACTTCGTCCGCCGCAATTCCAAGGACCCGCTCTACCGCAAGGTCCTCGAGCGCTACGTGGGCATGGCGACGGCCGGGGGAGTCACGCAGGCGGTCTTTCCGGAGGGCGGCCTGTCGCGCGACGGGAAGCTGCGGCCCCCGAAGCTCGGAATCCTCGACTACATGGTGCGCGCCTTCGATCCGGGCGGCGAGCGCGACATCGTCTTCGTGCCGGTCGGGATCAACTACGACCGCACTTTCGAGGATCGGAGCTTTCTGCAGGAGCTCGATCCCGGGACGCCCCGGCCCACCGCCACGGCGACCGCGGCGACGACCGCGCGCTTCGTCGGCCGCAACGTCTGGCTGCGGACGCTCAACCGCTGGCACCGCTTCGGCTACGCCTGCGTGAATTTCGGGTCTCCCTTTTCGCTCCGCCGCTACACGGTCCGCCATGGCATCGACTTCCGGCAGCTCTCCCGGGAGGATCGTTCGCGCCGGCTCGAGGATCTGGCGCGCGAGCTCATGGCCGAGATCGCGAGGGTCATCCCGGTCGTTCCGGTCTCCCTCGTCGCGACCGTCTTCGTGCGCGCTCCCGAGCGGAGCTGGAGCGAGCTCGAGCTGAAGGGCGAGGTCCTCCGGCTCATGGGGGAGCTCGGCCGGCGCGGCGCCCACGTCTACGTGCCTCGGAGCGACCAGGACTACGCGATCACGGTCGGCCTCCGGATGCTCACGCTCCGCCGGCTCGTCGACTCCGCCGACGGGCTCTATCGGGCGCGTCCCGAGGAAATCCCGTTACTCCAGTACTACGCGAGCTCGATCGCGCACCTGTTCTAGCAGGCTGCTGAAAATGGATGCGGGCATTGTGTCCGGCACTTTGCATCGGGCGCCCGTTTCGGTCTGTCGCGACTCGGACCGTCATCACTCGCTGGCGGGCGCCGGCAAAGTGCCGTCCACCCTTCGGGTTACGGCGGCGCGGGGCCATCTGCGGCGTCATCGCTCCTCGACGATGCGAATGCATCGCCATCGTCGCGCTTCCTTGCATCTGACCCCGCGGCGCACGTAACGCCATCCCACACCCTTTTCAGCAACCTGCTGGGCGTCGTGATATCTCTGCCGCACCAATCGCGGAGGAAGTCATGATGGATCGCCGGTCGCTTCTGAAAGGCGGCACTCTCGCGGGCGCGGCGGCCGCTCTCGCGGGACGATCCGAAGCCGAAGCCGAAGCCGTCGCCGCCACGGCGGCTGCGGAGACGATCCCCTCGTTCGAGCTCGAGGAGGTCACGGTCGTGGATCTCCAGAAGCGCATGGCCTCGGGCGCCGATTCGGCGCGCTCTTTGTGCGAGAAGTACATCGCGCGCATCGAGGCCGTCGATCGCCGCGGGCCCGCGCTCCGGGCGGTCCTGGAGATCAACCCGGACGCCCTTGCGATCGCCGCGGGCCTCGACGCCGAGCGCAAAGCCGGCAAGGTCCGCGGACCGCTCCACGGGATCCCCGTTCTGATCAAGGACAACGTCGGAACCGCCGACAAGATGCAGACGACGGCGGGCTCGCTCGCGCTCATCGGCGCGATTCCGGCGGCGGACGCGCCGATCGTCAAGCGCCTGCGCGACGCGGGCGCGGTCATCCTCGGCAAGACGAACCTCTCGGAGTGGGCCAATTTCCGCTCGACGCATTCCCAGAGCGGCTGGAGCGGGCGGGGCGGACAGTGCCGCAATCCGTACGCGCTCGACCGGGATCCGTCCGGCTCGAGCTCCGGCTCTGGCGCCGCGGCCGCGGCGAGTCTCTGCGCGGTGACGGTCGGGACCGAGACCGACGGCTCGATCGTGTCGCCCGCGAACAACTGCGCGCTCGTGGGATTCAAGCCGACCCTCGGGCTCGTGTCGCGCACGGGAATCATCCCGATCGCCCACTCGCAGGACACGGCCGGACCGATGACGCGCACGGTCGCCGATGCCGCCGTGCTGCTCACCGTCATGTGCGGCTTCGATCCGGCGGATTCCGCGACGCGGGAGCTTTCGGGCAAGGCCCCGGTCGACTACACGGCGTTTCTCGACCGGCGGGGGCTCTCCGGCATGCGGATCGGCGTGCCGCGCAAGAAGCTCTACGACCAGAGCCCGGCGGCCGACGCCGTCGCCGAAGCCGCGCTCGATGTCATGCGGCGCGAAGGGGCGGTCATCGTGGACCCGGCAGACATCGCGACCCTGGGCGACACCGACGAATCCGAGCTCGAGGTCCTGCTCTACGAATTCAAGGCCGATCTGAACGCGTACCTCGCCGGTCTCGGAAGCCGGACGCCGTACCGGAGCCTGAAGGACCTGATCGCCTTCAACGAGAAGAACCGCGCGGCCGAGATGCCGTACTTCGGCCAGGAGATCTTCGAGAAGGCGGAAGCGAAAGGCCCTTTGACCGACCAGACCTACGTCGACGCGCTCGCGAAGGACCTGCGCCTGACGCGCGCGGAGGGCATCGACAAGACCATGGACGAGCACCGGCTCGACTGCCTGGTCGCGCCGACCTCGGCGCCCGCCTCCCTCATCGACCTCGTGAACGGCTCCTACGGCTCCGGTGGAAGCTCCTCGTTCCCCGCGATCGCCGGATATCCGGACGTCACCGTTCCCGCGGGCTGGTCGTTCGGCCTTCCGGTCGGCCTCTCCTTCTTCGGGCGGGCGGGAAGCGAGCCGACGCTCTTCAAGATCGCCTATGCCTTCGAGCAGGCGACCAGGGCGCGCAAGCCGCCGCGGTTCTTGCCGACGGCCGACCTGAAGGTCTGAGGGCGTCGCTCCCGGTCAGTCCGGAAACGAAGCGGGCGTCTCGACGGCGCGCCGGTGGAGGGCGTCGTCGATGTTGCGTCCCGTGACGATGAGCACGATCGGTCCCGGCGGCGGCGAAGGATTGTCGAGCTGGGGAATCGCGGCGAAGGCCGACGCCGCGGCGCCCTCGATCCGGATGCCCGCGCTCTGACAGTCGCGGATCGCTTCCGCCATCGCGCGCTCCGAAACGAGGAGGATGCGGTCCACGACGCCCTGGATGAGTCTCACGGCCTCCGGGATCGCGACGCGGACCGCGAGGCCGTCGGCGAAAGTCGCCATGCGGGGACACTCGACCGGGTGCGCGGCCTCGAACGACAGGGCCATGACCGGCGCCTCTTTGGCCGAGACGCCGACGACCTCCGTCTCCGGCGCGCGCGTCTTCATGGCCCGGCCGATTCCTCCGATGAGGGCCCCGTTTCCGACCGGGACGACCACGGCGGCCGGCGGCGCGCCGAGCTGCTCGAGAATCTCTTCGGCGATCGCGCCGTAGCCCTCGAACTGCGTCGGCTCGACGCCGTCCTCGAAGAACGGAACGTGCGCCTCGGAGGCGAAGCGCTTGCCCTCGTCCTTGGCGAAGTCGAGGTCGGTGCCGATCAGCCGGATCTCGGCGCCGAGCGAGTCCATGAGCGCGAGCTTCGCGAGAGAGGCGCCGGCGGGCGCGTAGACCATGGCGCGCAGGCCCAGCTTCCTGCACGCCCAGGCCACGGCCGCGCCGTGGTTCCCGGTCGAGGCCGTGACGACGGCTGCTGGCGCCGTTGGCCTTGTAGCGCTCGATCGTCGGGAGCGCCCCGCGCCACTTGAACGCGCCGAGCTCGTGCACGTCCTCGCGCTTGAGGTAGATCGTCCGGCCGTTCGCGAGCGCCGGCGGCGCCGGCTCGAGCGGCGTGGGCAGATTCACTCGGGCTCACGTTATCGCAGGCGGATCGGAGCGGGTCGAGGATCGGGCCCGCGCGGCCGCGCGCAGCAGAGGGCGCGCGATGAAGTAGGAGCCGGCGATGACGAACGGCACGACGAGCATCCACGCGGCCACCGCGTGCGCCGCCGTCGCGCCGAGAAGCGAGATCGTTCCCACGGGGTCGGCCTTGCCCATCGCGACCAGCTCGTCGAGCGAGAGCGTGAGCCTCGGAGCTCCGAAGAGCCGCTCGCCCATCCGGATGAAGGGAAAGAGGAGCAGCAGCTGGAGGGGCGCGCTCGTCCAGTTGATGGCCTGGATGATCGGGTGGTTGAGCCGGAAGGCCCAGGCCGCGAGGATGCTCAGGACGGTCGTCACGCCGATGACGGGGATGACGGCGATCGCCAGGCCGACGCCGATCGTGAGCGCGATCGTGTCCGCCGAGAGGCCCTGCGTGAGCTGCTCCAGGACCGGCGCGGCGATCCTCGAGCGGAGGGACCCGCGGAGGGTCACGCCCGGCGCTTTTCGAGCTCGCCCGCGGCGGGGCGACCCGCCGCGGCGGCGGTCCCGGCCTTCGCGAGCAGGATCTGCGCGTCGCCGATGTAGCGCTCGGCGAACGCCCCCTCGCAGTAGCCGAGGTAGTAGTCCCACATCCGGATGAAGGTTTCGGGGAAGCCCAGAGCGCGCACGCGCTCGCGGTTGGCGAGAAAGCTCTGCCGCCACGCCCCGAGCGTACGGACGTAGTGCAGGCCGATCTCGTCCATGCCGGCGACGGAGAGCGACGTGGCGCGCGCGAGCGAGCGGCGAATCTCGCCGATCGAGGCGAGCTCGGAGCCCGGAAAGATGTGGCGCTGGATGAAGTCGGGCTGGAAGTGGTACTGCGGAAACCGTTCCTCGTTCATCCAGATCGTCTGGAGCAGCATCGCGCCGCCCGGAAGGAGAAGACGGTCCACGGCCGAGAAGAATGTGTCGTAGAACGCGAGACCCACCGCCTCGAACATCTCGATCGATACCGCCTTGTCGTAGCGTCCGGTGAGGCGGCGGTAGTCCTCGAAGAGGAGCTCGACGCGTCCGGACGCCCCTTCGCGCGCGAGCCGCTCGCGCACGTAGTCGTACTGGGAGCGGCTGATCGTGGTCGTCGCGACGCGGCAGCCGTAGCGGGTCGCGGCGTGGATCGCGAAGGCGCCCCAGCCCGATCCGATCTCGATCACCCGGTCGCCCGGAGCAAGCTCGAGCGACTGCGCGATCCGGTCGAGCTTGGCGAGCTGCGCCTGCGCGAGCGACGTCTCCGGCGTCTCGAAGATGCCGCAGGAATAGGTCAGCGAGGGGTCCAGGAAAAGCGAGTAGAAGTCGGTGCCCAGGTCGTAGTGGTAACGAATGTTCAGGCGACTGCGGGCGACCGTATTTCGGCGGAGAGCGTGGCGGAGCCGATCGCCGGCGCGCGAGAGGATCGAGGTGAGACGCCGGCCCGCGTCGAAGGCGCGCATGTTCCGGACGCCGAGACGCACGACACTCGGCAGATCCGGCGAGCTCCATCGGCCCTCCGCGTAGGTTTCACCGAAGGCGATGTCGCCGCCGAAAACGAAGCGGCGGAAGACGCCGGGGTCGCGGACCTCGACGATCGCGTGCAGGCCGGAAGCCGGATCCCCGAACTCGCGGACGGCGCCGTCGGGCAGCCGCAGCTCGAGACGTCCGTCGCGGATCGCGGCGAGGCGGCGAAGGAAGAGCGCCTGCGCCGGGCCGTTCATGACGCGGCGTCCGCCGAGCGCATCTCTATCCCGGCTGCGGGTCCGGCAGGCCGAGGGACTCGGCCGTCGTCACGAGACGCCGGAGGATCTCGACGAGGTGGGCGCGCGCCTTCTCGATCTCGCCATGGATCTCCTCCAGACGCCGTCCGGCGCGCACGCCCGCGGCCGAGGCCTCCTCGTGGAGCCGCTCGAGCCGCGACGCGGCGCGTTCCCGCGCCGCCTCGAGCTCCACGAGCGCGTCGTGGGCGGTGACGCGGGCGGACGCCCGCAGTTTCGCCCAGCGCTCGGTCAGCGTCCGGACCTCGACGTGGAGGCGGGCCGACGAAAAGGCTCGGCCCGTATGCGTGGCCTCGCGGGCGGCCTCGCGCCAGCGTCGCGGCGGCCGATTCAAGTTCCGAACGAGGCCGAGCCGCTCCCCCAGCCAGAGCATGTAGAAACTCGGATCGATCTCCCACCACCGGAAGCCCTGGGCCGCGGAGCCCGGCGCCCAGTGGTGGTTGTTGTGCCAGCCCTCGCCCATCGTCAGCAGAGCGAAGAGGAAGCTGTTACGCGAGTCGTCGGTCGTCGCGAAGGCGCGGCGCCCGAAGACGTGCATCACGCTGTTGATCGAGAAGGTGCCGTGCCAGAGCAGCACGGTCGAGAGGAAGTAGCCGTAGAAGAGACCGATCGGACCGAACGCGAGGGCGAGCCCGACGCCGTAGAGAACCGTCGCGACGTACGGATGCCGGTCGAGCCAGACGAGCTCGGGATACTTCGCCAGGTCGGGAACCCGGGAGTAGTCCGTCCTGTCGTAGTCGGGCGAGAGGATCCATCCGATGTGGCTCCACCAGAATCCGCTCTGCATCGGGCTGTGGATGTCTTCCGGCCGGTCCGAGTACTTGTGGTGGTGGCGGTGGTTGGAGGCCCACCAGAGCACGCCCCTCTGCGCCGCCGCCTGTCCCAGGAGCGCGAGAAGGAACTGCGGTACGCGCGGGAGGCGGTAGGTCCGGTGGCTGAAGTACCGGTGGAACCCCGCGGTGATCGCGAACATCCTCAGGTAGTACGAGCCGAGGCAGAGGGCGACGCCCTTCCAGGAAAAGCCGACGGCGAAGACGCCGAGGGCGGCGACGTGCACGAAGGCGAAGCCGGCGATCGAGGAGAAACGGATGCGCCGCCTCGGCCGGCTTCCCGGAGCGGCCACAGAATCGAAAGTCATCCGAAAAACTCTACACCAGGACTCACTTCGTGGCGGCCGCCTCGGGCTTCTTCTTGACCGTCTCGAGGTTGATCATGATGTCGACGTCGTCGGCGAGGACGAATCCCCCCGCATCGAGAGCCTTGTTCCAGTTGATCCCGTAGTCCTTGCGGTTGAGCCGCGTGGTCACCTCGAAAATCGCCCGGTCGTTTCCCCACGGATCCTTGACGAAGCCTCCGAAGCTGACCGGGAGGGTGACCGGCTTCGAGACGCAGTGCATGTTCAGGGTGCCGGCGACCTCGTACTTGTCCTTGCCGGCCGGGGTGATCTTCGAGCTCGTGAACGTGATGTCGGGGCACTTGGCGGCGTCGAAGAAGTCGGGCGACTGCAGGTGCTTGTCGCGGTCCGCGTTGTTGGTGTCGATCGAGGAGGACTTGATTTTGAAAACGACCGAGGACATCTCGGGCTTCGTGGCGTCGGCCTGGATCGTGCCCTCGAAGTCGGTGAATCCGCCGCGAACCTTGGAGCCGAGGTGCCGGACCTGGAAGCTCGCGTCGGAGTGGTTCTTGTCGACCGTGTAGGTGTCGGCGGCGCCGAGCGGGGTGGCGGCGGCGAGGAGCAGAGCGAACAAGCGGGGCCGTGGGAACATCGTGGTGTCTCCTTTCGTGAAACCCGTCTTTTACTGCACGCAGCCGCGGGCGGCAACGGTGATCTGGCCTTCGACGCGTCCCCCGCGGACGGCCACGAGGCGATCGTGCAGGTTGGACACGATGCAGGCGTGGTTGGGCAGGATCCGCACGCGCTCGCCCACCCGAAAGGCCTCGCCGGGCTCGACGGCGATGACGCCGTGCTCCTCGGAGAGCCGGGCGACCCGGCTCCGCCGTCCCAGGATCTGTCCGTGGCCCGGGCCGGCGGGGCGCAGCGGGTCGCTCGAGATGGTCTTCGACCCGGCGTCGCAGACGGCGCGGTCGGGCGCGGGCGCGCTCACGATCGTCGCGACGACGGTCATGGCGCAGTCCTCGAGCCGCGCGCTGCCCAGCTGGACCTGCGAGAAGTCGTTGTAGACGTAGGTCCCGGGCCGGCACTCGGTGATGCCCTTCTCGGAGAGCGCGGAGCGTACCGTCGGCGTCGAGCCGAGAGAGACCTCCTCGACGGGCAGGCCCGCCGAACGGATCGCCTCGGCCGAGTCGGCCACGACACGGCCCTCGACGTGCCCCGCCTCGGCGACTTCTTCCGGCGTGCGTCCGGCGTAGCCCTGGCCGCCATGCGTGAAGACACCCGCGAGCGCGATGCCCGGCAGATCCGCGATTCTCCGGGCGGTCTCGACGGCTTTCTCGGGAGCCACGCCGACCCGGTGATAGCCGCAGTCGATCTTCAGGCGGACGGGAAGGGTCCGGCCGGCGGCGTGGAACACATCGCCGAGGCTCGTCGCTCCTTCGGCGCTGTCGACACCCACCGTGAGGCGGATCCTGTCGGCGAGTACGAGGAGTCGCCTCGCCTTGTCGCCGCCGAAGACGGGATAGCCGATGAAGACGTCGTCGAACCCGAGCGCCGCGAAGATCTCGGCCTCCGAGGTCTTGGCGAGGGTCAGGCCGGCCGCGCCCGCCGAAAGCTGCAGACGCGCGACCTCGGGCGACTTGTGCGTCTTGGCGTGGGGCCGGAGCTTCACGCCGGCGGCCCGGGCGCGCTCCTGCATCGCGCGGACGTTCCGCTCGAGCACGTCGAGATCCACCAGAACCGACGGTGTCGGAAGGTCTTCGATCGCCAGCATGGAGGCGAAGACTATCTTCTATCGCCCCGGCCGGCGCGACGGAAGAGCGCGAAGACGATGCCCGCCGGCACGAGGCCGTTCAGACCGGTGACGGTCGCGGCCCCTGGGGTAGAGTCACGCGCGACAGGAGCCGCCATGCACCGGAAGATCCAGGGACTCGCGGGAATCGGGCTGTGGCTCGGCGCGGCGTTGTCGTCCGCCGAGACGGCCGAGGAGATCGTCGCGAAGAACATCCAGGCCCGCGGCGGCCTGGAGAAGATCAAGAGCATCCAGTCGATGCGGATGACGGGGACGATGCGCCTGGGGGACGACCGTCTCCCGACGAGCCTCGAGCTGAAGCGGCCCAACAAGTCGCGCTGGGAGTTCACCCTCGAGGGTCAGACGGCCGTCCAGGCGTACGACGGCAAGACCGCGTGGATGATCATGCCGTTCGAAGGAGACACCGGGCCCCAGATCATGACCGACCAGGAAGCCCGGGACATCGAGATGCAGGCCGACGTCGATGGTCCCCTCGTGGACGCCGCGGCCAAGGGGAACACGATCGAGCTCGTCGGCAAGGAGACGATCGAGGGCGGCGTCGAGACGTGGCACCTGCGCATCATCCGCAAGAACGGCGACGCGCGCGACCTCTACCTCGACGCAAAGACGTACCTCCAGGTCCTCGCCGTCACCAAGCGCACGGCCGACGGACAGACCGTCGAGATCCGGAGCAAGATCGGCGACTACAAGAACGTCGACGGCATCATGCTGCCGCACCTGTTCGAGGCGTCCGCCTCCGGCGTGCCGCAAACGCAGGCGCTCGAGTTCCAGAAGATCGAGATCAACGTCCCGATCGACGATTCGCGGTTCGCGATGCCGAAGGCGCGGACGGAGCCCCCGGCCACCGGCGGATGACGATCGCGCTTCGCCGCTTCCTCGTCCTTGCGCTCCTGCTCGCGGCGCCCGCCGCGACGGGGTTCGCCCAGCCGAAGCTCAAGGTCTACATCGCTGCCGACATGGAAGGCATTGCCGGCGTCGTCACGGGAGAGCAGCTCGGTCCCTCGGGTTTCGAGTACGAGCGGTTCCGCGGGTTCATGACGAACGAGGTGCTCGCCGCGATCGACGGGGCCCGGGCGGCCGGAGCGACGGAGATCCTCGTGTCGGATTCCCACGGCAACGGGCAGAACCTCCTGATCGAGCGTTTCCCGAAGGACGTCCAGATCGTGCGCGCGTGGCCGCGGCCCCTCGCCATGATGCAGGGGATCGACGCGAGCTTCGACGCCGTGCTCTTCGTCGGGTTTCACTCTTCGACGACGTACACCGAGGGCGTGCGGGCGCACACCATGTCCTCGGCCAACCTCGCGGACGTGCGGCTCAACGGCGTCTCGGTCCCGGAGGCCGGCCTCGACGCGGCCATCGCGGGCCACTACCGGGTGCCGGTGGCGATGATCTCGGGCGACGACGCGGCGGTGAAGGAGGCCCAGGCGCTGCTGGGCCCGATCGAGGGCGCCGTCGTGAAGTGGAACTACGGCTTCCACTCGGCGCGCACGCTGACGCCGGAGGCGAGCTGCGACCGGATCCGCGCGGCCGCGAAGACCGCGCTCGGCCGGCTGTCGCAGATGAAGCCCTACGTCCTGACGACCCCGGTGACGCTCGACGTGCGCTTCAAGAGCTATCGGCCGTCGGAGGTCCTCGCCTACCTGCCGATCGTCGAGCGCACGGACGCGCACGCGATCCGCTTTCGGGGCAAGGACATGATCGAGACGATCCGGTTCCTCGAGTTCCTCATCCACTACGAGCCCGGCCTGACGCCCTAGGGCAAAAGTTGAAAGTGTTGAAATGTTCAAGTGTTGAAGGTGGCTTCAGCCCTTTCAACGTTTCAACATTTCAACACTTGAACTCCTCGTCACACCTCTACGGCTTCGTCTGGAACAGGGCAGCGTATTTCCCGTAGCCGGCCTTCTCGAGATCTTCGGCCGGGATGAACCACATCGCCGCCGAGTTCATGCAGTAACGCAGTCCCGTCGGCTTCGGCCCGTCGCTGAAGACGTGTCCGAGGTGCGAGTTGGCGTGGGCCGAGCGCACCTCGGCGTACGTTCCCAGGAACCCGCCGAGTTGCCGCTCTGCTTGATGTTGGACGGCTCGAGCGGCTGCCAGAAGCTGGGCCATCCGGTGCCGGAATCGAACATCTCGAGCGACGAGAAGAGCGGCTCGCCCGACACGATGTCCACGTAGATGCCGGGCTTCTTGTTGTTCCAGTAGGTGTTGGCGAACGCCCGCTCGGTGGCCTCGTGCTGCGTGACCTCGTACTGGAGCGGCGTGAGCCGCTTCTTGAGCTCCGCGTCGGACGGCTTCTGGAAGGTTCCCGTCCAGCGCGGAGGAGCGGAGCCCGCGGCGGGCGCGGAGGAAGCCGCCGCCGCTGTCTGCGGAGCGCGGGAGGCCGCAAAGGCCGCCGCGAGCCCGAGGATGCCGAGCGCGAGAAAAAGAAAGGCGCGTTTCACTGGTGACCTCCGGCTGCGTCGCCCCAGATCTGCTTGAGGCGCGCCTCGCGGCCGCAGCCCTTGTAGTAGGCCGTGTAGCGGAGCGGGTTCACCTTGCAGTAGTTCTGGTGGTACTCCTCCGCGGGATAGAACTTCGTCAGCGGAACGATTTCGGTCGCGATCCGTCCCTTGAACCGCGGCTCCTGCTCGAGCTTCGCCTTGGAGGCGAGCGCCGCCGTCTTCTGGGCTTCGTTGGCGTAGAAGATCACCGAGCGGTACTGCGATCCGTTGTCGCAGAACTGGCCGTCCTTCTGCGTCGGATCGATGTTGTGCCAGTACACGTCGAGCAGTTTCTGATACGAGACCTTCGAGGGGTCGAACGTGACCTGCGCCGATTCGGCGTGGCCGGTGCGGCCGGTCGAGACCTGTTCGTAGGTCGGGTTGACGGCCGTGCCGCCGGCGTAGCCGGAGACGGCGGAGACGACGCCGGGCAGATCCTCGAAGGCGCTCTCCTCGCACCAGAAGCAGCCTCCGGCGAACACGGCGACCTCGTTGGGAGCCGAAAGTGACGGCGTTGCGACGCAGGCCGCAAACAGAACGAGCGCGACTCGCAGGAACAGTCGGGGATTCAAGGAATGGACCTCCTTACGGCGAAACCCCCTCCGAGCGCCTTTGATTCCGGCGCCCGCCGGATGGTTTCGCATGAAGTACGACGCCGGCCGCTCCGCGGATTCCGTGGCGGAAAGCCTCGGCCTGTGAAAGAGTTCGCCCGAAAAAGCGGGGGTGCCCATGCGCTTCGAAACGATCGCGGTTCACGCCGGCTCGGAGAAGGACCCGGCGACGGGTGCCGTCGCACCGCCGATTCATCTGTCCACGACCTTCGAGCACGGGCCCGCTGGCGAGATCCCGCGTGGATTCATGTACATCCGCGAGGGCAACCCGACGGGGGAGAAGCTCGAGGAAGCCCTCGCCGCGCTCGACGGCGGGCAGGCGGCCCTCGCCCTGGCCTCCGGACTGGCGGCGACTTCGGCGATCCTCCAGGCGCTCCCGCAGGGCGCGCACGTGCTCTATCCCGACGACGTCTATTACGGCATGCGCGTGATGGCGAAGGACTACCTCCCGCGCTGGGGGATGGATTCCACCGCGGTCGACATGGGGGACCCGGAGAACGTGCGCCGCGCTCTCCGGCCGAACACGAAGCTCATCTGGGCCGAGTCGCCGTCGAACCCGCTGATGAAGGTCGCGGATCTCGCCGCGCTGGGAGAAGTCGCTCGCGGCGCGGGGGCGCACCTCGTGGTCGACGGCACGTTCGCGTCGCCCGCGCTGCAGCGTCCGCTGGATCTCGGCGCCGCCGCCGTCGTGCACTCGACGACGAAGTATCTCGGCGGGCACAGCGACGTGCAGGGAGGCTCGATCGCGTTCAAGGAGCGCGGCGAGCTCTACGAGAAGGCGCTCCACGTCCGCTACATCCTCGGCGCCGTGGCTTCGCCCTTCAACTCGTGGCTCGTCCTGCGCGGGATCCGGACGCTGGCCTGCCGTATGGAGACGCAGAGCGCGAACGCCCTGGCGCTCGCCCGGGCGCTCGCGGCGCATCCGAAGGTCGAGACCGTGCACTACCCCGGCCTCGAGTCCCACCCCGGCCACGCCGTGGCGAAGCGGCAGATGAAGGCCTTCGGCGGCATGCTGTCGCTGCAGGTGCGGGGCGGGCGCGAGGCCGCGATCCGGGTCGCCTCGCGCGTCCGGCTCTTCGTCGTTGCGACGAGCCTCGGCGGGACGGAGAGCCTCCTCGAGCATCGGGCCTCGAGCGAAGGAGCGGGCTCGACGGTGCCGCCGGACCTCCTGCGCGTGTCCGTCGGCCTCGAGCACGCGGACGATCTGATCGAGGACCTGACGCAGGCGCTCGGCTAGGCTTCCGCCTCCCTGTAGAGCCAGGCTCCCGCGAGGGTCGCGGCGACGCACGCGACGAGCGTCCAGACGAGAGCCGCGGGAGAGATGGCGAAGAGGCCCATAGCGCGCATGGCGATGATGGTGAGAAGCGAAGTCAAGAACCACACGGCGACGCCCGCGCGCACCGCCGTGGCGGCCCCCGGACCGTAGCGCGGACGGATCGCGGCGTAGAGCCAGACCGCCGCGATCCCGAGGCCGAACCCCCACAGCGTCCAGATCGTCGTCGCGGCGGCGCCCTTCGGAAGGCCTTTGCCGAGGGCCTGCAGCCCGGCCTCGAACTCTCCGCGCATCACCACGTCGTAGCGGAGGTACTCGGAGATGTTGATGAGAATGCCGGCGAGGATGCCGCCGAGGAGGACCCGCCCGAAATTGATCTTCTTCATGGCGCTATTCTCCCGGAATGGACAAGAAACGGATCACCGTCCTCGGCGCGGGCAACATGGGAGCCGCTCTCCTTCGGGGGATCCTGGCGTCGGGCTGGGGACGCCGCGGGCGACTGACGGCCTCGCACCCGAAGGCCGCGAAGGCCTCGGCGCTCGCGAAGGAGCTCCGCATCCGGGTCGTCGCCTCCAATCTCGAAGCCGCGCGGTCCGCCGACATCGTCATCCTCGCCGTCAAGCCGCAGATCCTCGAACGGGTGCTCTCCGAGATCCGCTCCGCGATCTCGCGCGAGAAGCTCGTCGTGTCCATCGCCGCGGGGTTCCCGACGTCGCGCATCGAAGCGATCGTGGGGGAGCGCGTCCCCGTCGTGCGGGCGATGCCGAACGTCGCCGCCGTCGTGAAGCTCTCGGCCACAGTCCTCTGCGCGGGCCGGCACGCCACGGCCGCCCGAATGGCCGAGGCCCGCAAGATCTTCGAGTCGATCGGCCTCGTCGTCGAGCTGCCCGAGTATCAGCTCGACGCGGTCACGGGTCTTTCCGGCAGCGGCCCGATGTATGTCTTCCAGATCATCGAGGGCCTGTCGGACGCCGGCGTGCGCGTCGGCCTCTCCCGGGACGTGGCCTCGGCGCTCACCGTGCAGACGGTCCTCGGCGCCGCGAAGATGGCCGAGGTCATGAAGATCCATCCCGCCATGATGAAGGACATGGTCACCTCGCCCGGCGGCACGGCGATCGCCGCGCTGCACAGCCTCGAGCGCAACCGCCTGCGGGCGATCCTGATGGACGCCGTGGAGGCCGCGACCGCCCGCTCGAAGGAGCTCGGCGGAGTCTGACGCCTACTTCTTCGAGTACTGCGGCGGAATCGGGTTGTCCGGGCGCTCGGAGTCCCAGACGATGGAGGCGATCCACCAGCGCTGGCCGTCGTTGAGCAGCTGGATGCTGTTGATGCCCCTCGTAAACGGTTTTTCGTCGGTGGGCGCTCGGCGGGATTCGTAGGTCGAGAAGGCCTGGCAGACGTTGCCGAAGCAGTCGAGCTGCCGGGCGACTTCGACCTCGTAGAAGGCGTTTGTCTCGCCACGCTGCTTGGCGGCCGCCATGCCCTGCCGGAACATGTCGCGGAAACCGTCGACGTCGAGAACGGTGAACATGTCCTGGTTGCCGCGCTTGGGCGGGACGAGCATGCCGACCGGCAGAAAGATCTTGCGCATCCGCGCCCAGTCCGGGTCCTGGCCGTCGGGGTGGCTCACCGAGGCGTAGAGCGCGGCGATGATGGCATCCACCGACGACGTGTCGGCCGCGACGGAGGAGGCGGCCTGCGGATTGCCGGACCGCAGAGGCGTGGGCGTGCGGCGCTCGAAGGGCTCGCCGGGCGGCGGCATGGTCTCCTCCAGGAACACGGGCTTGACGGGAGCGGGGGCCACCGGCGCCATCGGCGGGCGCGTCGGCGCCCCGAACTGGGCGGCCATGGACGTCGCGACGAGGATCCCGAACGCCGCGATGAAGAGTCTCGTTCTCACTCCCGCCTCCTCACTTCTTCCGGTATTCGGGCGGGATGGGGTTGTTCTCCCGCTCTGTGTCCCAGACGATGGAAGCGACCCACCAGCGCTGGCCGTCATTGAGGAGCTGGATGCTGTTGATGCCGCTGACGAAGGGTTTCTCGTCGGTGGGAGCGCGGCGGGCCTCGTAGGTCGAAAAGACCTGGCAGACGGCTCCGAAGCAGTCGAGGCGGCGCGCGACTTCCATCTCGAAGAAGGCGGTCGACTCGCCCTTCGCCTTCGCGTCGGCCGCCCCCTTCCGCACACGGTCGCGGAATCCGTCCACATCGATCACCGTGAACATGTCGTCTCTGGGGCGCTTGGGTGGGACGATCATGCCCACGGGAAGGAAGATCCTGCGCATCCTCGCCCAGTCCGGCTCCTGGCCGTCGGGGTGACTGACCGAGGCGTAGAGGGCGGCGAGAATGGCGTCCACCGAAACCGTGTCGGCGTGAGGCGCGGCGATCGGCTCTCGGGCGGGAGGGCGCGCCGTTCCGGACTGAGCGCTTGCGGTGGCGGCGAGCAGGATTCCGAGCGCCGCGGAGAAGAGTTTCGTTCTCAAGATCGTCTCCTTCTGTCGCGCGGACTATAGCGCCGCGCGCCGCTTCCGATTCTTGGCGAAGCCTGAGGGTGGGGGTTCGCGTCCGCGCCGAGTCCGGTAAGATCCGCCGCAATTGCGGCGGGCACGCCCGGCGACGATAGCCCGAATGCCGCGGGAGGGCCGATGGACGCGTCCGAGACGAAGTCCCTGCCGGAGAACGCCTACCGACCCCTGAAGCCGGGAGAAACCTACAAACCCGTCGTGCCGCCCTCGGCGCAACTGCCGGAGGCGACCTGGCGCTCGGTTCTCTGGGGGCTCTTCCTCTGCGCGATCTTCACGGCCGCCTCCGCCTACTCCGGGCTGAAGGTCGGCCAGGTCATGGAGGCCGCGATCCCGATCTCGATCCTCGCGATCGGCCTCGCGCGCGTCTACCGCCGGCGTTCGAGCCTCCTCGAGAACGTCATCATCACGGGAGTCGGCGGCGTCTCGGGCTCGGTCGTCGCCGGCGCGATCTTCACACTGCCGGCGCTTTATATCCTCAAGCTCGACCCGCACCCCTGGCAGACCATCTTCATCTGCCTCGCCGGCGGCTGCCTCGGCGTTCTCTTCCTCATTCCGCTGCGGCGCTACTTCGTGCGCGACATGCACGGGGAGCTGCCGTATCCGGAGGCCACCGCGATCACCGAGGTGCTGGTCACCGGAGAGAAGGGGGGCTCGCAGGCGAGGCTGCTGCTGCAGGCGACCGGGATCTCCGCCGTCTACGACTTCTTCGTGACGACCTTCCAGGTATGGAAGGAGATGCTGGACTTCCAGTTTGTGCCGGTCGTGCACGCGATCGGCGAAAAGGCGCGGATGGTGCTCCGCTTCGACGCCATCTCCTTCATCCTCGGCCTCGGCTACGTCATGGGCCTGCGCGCCTCGACCCTGCTGTGCGCGGGCGGCGTGCTCTCCAACCTCGTGCTCGTGCCCCTGATCTGGTTTCTCGGCCAGCACTTCGCCCCGGACGCCGTCATCTACCCGGGCGCGGTCCCGATCGCCAAGATGGCCGCCGGAGAGATTTTCCGCTACTACGTCCGGTTCATCGGCGTGGGCGCCATCGCCACGGCCGGCATCTTCGGGATCATCAAGTCGCTGAAGATCGTCGCGGGGTCGTTCACGATCGCGGCGAAGGCCTTCAAGCACGGCGAGCACGCCGGCACGGAGAGGACCGACCGCGACATGGGGATCATGAAGATCCTCATCGGCGTGGTCGTTTCCGCCGTCGCCGTCGCGATCTTCCTGGGAGACCTCGGCGCCACGGCCGTCATCGCGCTCGTCGGCCTCGGGCTGACGCTCGTCTTCTCCTTCTTCTTTACGTCGGTGGCGGCGAACGCGATCGCGACGACCGCCCGCAATCCCGTCTCGGGGATGACGATGCTCACGATCATCATCTCGTCGGTCGTCCTGCTCGAGTTCGGCGTCTCGGGGCGGACCGGCATGTTTTTCGTCATGGCGATCGCCGGCATGGTCTGCACGGCCCTGTCGGTGTCGGGCCAGACGATCACGGACCTGAAGACGGGCTACTGGCTGGGATCCACGCCCGCCGTGCAGGAGAAGGTCAAGTTCTACGGCGTCATCTGCTCCGCGATCGTCGTGGGCGTCACCATCGTCGCGCTCGCGCAGAACTATCAGTTCGGCGAAGCCGCCCAGGGCGACACGCGGCCGATCCTCGCCTCGCCGCAGGCTTCGATCATGAAGGCGCTCGTCGAGGGTTTCATGAGCCGGCAGCCTGTCGCGTACGTGCTCTTCGCCGTCGGCGCGATGATCACCATCGCGATGGAGATGCTGGCGGTCCCGCCGCTGATCGTGGCCCTCGGTATGTATCTGCCGCTCGAGCTCAACACGCCGGCGCTGGTCGGCGGCGTGATGTCCCACTACGTCCAGAAGCGGTCGGAGAAGGCGGGCGGCGCGGCCGGGCAAACGATGCGCGAGAGGGCGATCATCATCGCCTCGGGTCTCATGGCCGGAGGGGCTCTGGGAGGCCTTTTCGGCGCGGGGTTGCGTCTCTTCGGATGGTACCGGGAGGATCTGATCAAACTGCCGTTCTACGACAACGATCCGGTGTCCCAGATCGTGAGCTCCATCGCCTTCATCCTCATCAGTTGCTATCTCTGGTTCGGGGCGATGAAGAAGGAGAAGCTCGCCTGACGGACTCGAGCCGCCTCGACGCCCTGACGGCGACCGCGCTCCTCGGCATCGACGCTCTGTGGGGCGGCGACGTGATGAACCCCTCGGGCACGGGCCGCGCCGTCGTCGACTCCTGGTTCTCCGACGCGCCCATGCCCGAGGCATACACGCATCCGGCCGCGGCCTCCCTCCGCGCGAGCGGCGGCGTGGCCGCGAAAGAGCCCGACCGCGCGGCCATTGACGCCTACCTCGCGGCCGTGGACGTGAAGGGCGCGATCGACGCCGTGTGGCGAGAGGGCAAGGCGCTTCCAGGACTGCGCGGCGCGTTCTTCGACGGCCTCGGCGAGTGCCTGTCCGCCATGTGGGACCTCTCGATGGAGATCCTCGGCCGTGGCCCGACGGTCTCCTACGACCGCTGCGTCGTGGCGTCGACGGGAAAGCCGCCGTCGCCGTCGCGGCCGGAGGAGAAGCGCCGCCGGCTTTCGGAGCTTCTCGCCCGCGCGGGCTATCCCTCGAAGACAGGGGAGGAGCTCCTCGCCGCCGTCGACGCCTGGCGCCGCGAGCGCATGGTGCCCCCGAAGACGATTCCGACGCTCGCGAACGCGTTCATCGCGCGGTTCGACGCCGGCACGACGAAGAACCTCGCGCCGCATTTACCAGCCGAGTTACAAGGTGTCCCGCGCTCGAACATGACGTTCGTTCCGATCAAGGACGCCTTCTTCTCGGGCTTCATGAGCTACGTCGGGCGCGCGCGCAACTCGGACGGCTCGCCGCAGTACGAGGCGCTGTACGAGATCAACGCCTCGCTCCAGATCAGCGTGCCCGAGTTCGAGCAGCTCGTCGGCCACGAGGTCGTGCCGGGCCACGTCACCACCGCGGCCCTCATGCAGGGCCTCTACGTGCAGGGACGCGTCGGCTTCGAGGCCACGATCCTCGCAATGAACACGCGCTGGGGGACCCTCGCCGAAGGGATCGGCAACAACGCCGTGCTCATGGCCATGGGCCTGACCGAAGTCGAGCAGGTCCCGGACGTGGACCTGCAGATCGGCCTCTGGCTTGCGCACCTCCAGGACGACGCGAAGAACCAGGCCTCGTACCGGACGTGGGGCGAGGGCGCGCCGCAGGAGGAGATCGCGGCGTCGTTGCGGCGCGACTGCCTCGTCTCCGAGGAGCGCGCCGGAAAATTCGCGGGCGCGTGGGGTAAGCACCCGCTCTTCGGACGCATGAACCTGCCCGCCTATCGCGCCGGCACGGAAGTGGTCGCGGACCTGCGGCGCCGCCACCCGCCGGAGAAGGTCCTGCCCGCGATCTATGGCTGCGCGGGGCTCGTCGAGATCGTCACGCTGCGCCAGGCGGTCGAAGGGAGCTGATGCCGGGGTAGCATCCGCCGATGCGACTTCGCACGGCGGCTCTGTGGGCGCTCCTGGTCTCCGTCGCGGTCCCCGCGCTCTCCTCCGAGAACCCGTGGCCCCGGATCCGCAAGGAGCGGATCCGGACGCTGCTGCCGGCGGCGATGGAGCGCGCCGGCGTCGATGCGTGGATCGTGGTCTGTCGCGAGAACGACAACGATCCCCTGGCGGCGCACGTCGGCGGCGAGAACGCCGGCGGCACCGCGGCGTTTCTCTTCTTTCGCAAGGACGGCCGAGTTTCGTCCGCAGCTATCTCCCCGACGGGCGAAGCCACGGCGCTGAAGGATGTCGGCGTCGTCGACGAGGTCGTCGTGCTCGAGCCGGGAGAGAGCGTTTGGGAGGCCGCCGCGGCGGCGTTGCGGAGGGCAGCTCCGCGGAAGATCGCTGTGAACTCCGGCGTCGCTCCTGTGACCGACGGCCTGTCGTGGACGCAGCGGCGAGAGCTCGAGAAGGCCCTCGGGCCGGAGTGGTCGGCGCGCCTGGTCTCCGCGGAGGATCTCGTCATCGAGTGGCTCTCGGTGAAGCTTCCCGAGGAAGTCGAGATCATGCGGCACGCTGCGGCCGTCACCGCGGATCTGGAGATCGATGCTTACAAGCAGGTCGTCCCGGGCAAGACGCGCGACTCCGACGTCGCGCGTTACCTGAAGAAACGCATGCTCGAGCTCGGCTACGAGGACGCCTGGGCGCCGGACCAGAACCCCAACGTCAATTCCGGGCCCGATCGTGGGCACTCCCATGCGACCGACCGCATCATCCAGCCGGGCGACTTCATCCAGACGGACTTCGGCATCAAGGTGCACGGCCGCTGGGTCACCGACATTCAGCGCTTTGCGTACGTGCTGGCGCCCGGGGAGACGGAGGCGCCGAGGTCGGCGATCGAGAAGTGGGAGAAAGGTAAGAAGGGAAGCCGCATCGCGCTCGCCGCGATGAAGCCGGGGGCCACCGGATACGACGTCGACAAGGCGCAGCGCGCCTGGATGAAGGAAGCCGGCTCGCTGCCGATGCCCTGGGGCACCGGGCACCCCGTCGGCTACTGGGCGCACGACCTCGGCCCCACGCTCTCGGGGGCGCAAAGCGACCGGCCTCCGAACCCGCGCTCGCTGCGCAGGCTGGCTCCGGGCCAGACCTTCGCCTTCGACGGTTTCTTCTGCTGGGAGCTCGACGCCTCGGCGAAGACGACCAAGGGCATCTCCGTCGAGGAGATGGCCGTCGTGACGGAAAAAGGAGCGGAATACCTCAATCCGCCGCAGGAAGAGCTGATCCTCATTCCGTCCGCGAAATGAGGCGCACAATGGAGCCGTGCCCCCCCAGGCGCTGGCCGAGTGGGTCGTCGCGCGCATCACGCGCCCGAGGCAGGAGTATCGGCGCTACGTCTTCAACGACCCCGAGAGACTGAAGAGCCGCATCCGCCCCGGGGACGTCGTGCTCGTGGACGGCGATCAGCGCGTCTCACAGGTCGTCAAGTACCTCACCATGTCGCCCTGGTCGCACAGCGCAATCTTCGTCGGAAGCCGCTTCCTGCGCGATCCGGCGCAGCGCGCTCAGACCCGACGCGAGTTCGGCGGAGAATCGCGCTACCTGATCGTCGAGGCTCTGGTGGACCGGGGCGTCGTCGTCTCACCGCTCGTCAAGTACATCGACTTCAACATCCGGGTGTGCCGTCCGATCGGTCTGACGCCGGAGCGCATCAAGACCGTGCTCGACGAGGCCGTGGCGCGTCTGGGATTTCACTACGACCGCCGCAACATCCTGGATCTGTTCCGCTACCTCCTTCCTCTGCGACTGGTCCCCATGAGGCTCCGGGAGGACGCCTTGCACTTCGGCAGCGGCAAGGACACCGAGACGATCTGCTCGTCGTTTCTCGCCGAGGCGTTCGAGAGAGTCGGCCTTTCGATTCTGCCGCTTCACATCCGCCGCCGCGCGGTCAAGCGGAGCCGGCTGCGCGAGCGGATCTTCGGCCGGCCGACGCGGAGCGCCTACAGCGGATTCCTGAAGGCCCGCCACCCGAGCCTCTGCGTCCCGCAGGACTTCGACCTGTCTCCCTGCTTCGACGTCGTCAAGTTCAACGGCCGGGAGCCGGTGCGATTCCCGTATACGCGCCAGGACTGAGAGCGACGAGCGCCTGCGAGCGAAGCCCGTTTCGTCGCATAGACTCCCGCGCGTGGCACGCGACGGACGAAATGCCCGCCATGACCGCGCGGACCTGAAGGCCATCGCCCGCCGCGCGATGGTCGAGAAGGGGCTCGAACCGGACTTCTCGCGCGACGTGCTCGCGGAGCTTTCGGCCCTCCGTGGGCCGGCGCGGCCCTCGGGCGACGGGATCCGGGACCTGCGCGAGTGGCTCTGGGTCTCGATCGACAACGACGACTCCAAAGACCTCGACCAGCTCACCGTCTCCGAGACACTCGCCGGAGGCGCTTCGCGCATCCTGGTCGCCGTCGCCGACGTGGATGCGGTCGTCGAGAAGGGCTCGGCGATCGACGTCCACGCGCGCACGAACACGACGAGCGTTTACACGGCGGCGGAGATCTTCCCGATGCTCCCGGAAAAGCTCTCGACGGACTGGACCTCGCTGAACGAAGGCGAGGACCGCCTCGCCGTCGTCGCCGACATGGTGGTGGCGGGCGACGGACAGCTCGGCCGCTGCGAGCTCTACCGCGCGGCGGTGCGCAACCACGCCAAGCTCGCGTACGACGCCGTGTCCGTCGGTTTCGAGGGAGGGTCCTTTCCCGAGAAGGCGCAGGCGATCCCGGGCGTCGTCGAGCAGCTGCGCACCCAGGACGCGGCGGCGCAGGCGTTGCGCGCCCGCCGGCACGAGGAAGGCGCGCTCGATCTGGAGACGATCGAGCCGCGAGCGGTCTTCGAGAACGATACCGTCGTCGATCTCGCGGTCCAGAAGAAGAACCGGGCGCGACAGCTCATCGAGGACTTCATGATCGCGGCGAACGGAGCGACGGCGCGGTTTCTGGCGCGCGAGGGCGTCCCTTCCCTCCGCCGCGTCGTCCGTTCGCCCGAGCGCTGGCAGAAGATCGTGGCCGTCGCGGCCGAGACCGGCGACCGACTCCCGGCGGAGCCCGACGCGCGCGCCCTCGAGGCCTTTCTCGTCCGCCGCCGCCGGGCGGACCCCCTCCGCTTTCCGGACCTCTCCCTCGTCATCGTCAAGCTGATGGGCGCGGGAGAGTACGTCGTCGAGCAATCGGGCCAGACGTCCCATCGGACACTTCGGTCTCGCGGTGCGCGACTACACGCACTCGACCGCTCCCAATCGCCGCTTTCCGGACCTCATCACCCAGCGCCTCCTCAAGGCGGCGCTCGCGGGCGAGCCCGTGCCGTACCAGACGGCGGAGCTTCACGCCCTCGCCGCGCACTGCACGGATCAGGAGGACGACGCCGACAAAGTCGAAAGGCTCGTGCGCAAGTCCGCCGCGGCGCTTCTTCTCGAGCAGCGGATCGGCCAGCGCTTCGAAGGGGTCGTCACCGGAGCGTCGGAGAAGGGCACCTGGGTCCGGATCTTCCAGCCTCCGGTCGAGGGCAAGCTGGTCCACGGCTGGGAGGGCCTCGAGGTCGGCGACAAGCTGCGCGTCAAGCTCATCTCGACCGACGTCGAGCGCGGATTCATCGACTTCGTGCGGACGGGGTAGACCCGACTGCCGCGGCCTGTTGTAGATTCCCCTCTCGTTGCACGAGAGCAAGCGACATTCGGGAGGGCTTCATGCAGAGTCGGTTCTCCGGCCTCGCGGCCGGGTTTTGTCTGCTGGGTGGGCTCGTGTCCGCTGAGGCGAGCGCCCAGACTCCGGCAGCCGCCACAAAACCCCCTACGGCGGAAGAGGCCAAAAAGTTCGTCGACGACGCCGAGCAGGAACTGCTCAAGCTCTGGATCGTCGCCGGCCGGGCGGACTGGGTCAAGTCGACCTACATCACCGACGACACAGAGATCCTGGCCGCCCAGGCGAACGAGAAGGCGATCTCCGCCGGTGTGGCGTACGCCAAGCAGGCCACGCGTTTCGATGGCATCAGTGTCGATCCCGAGACGGCGCGGAAGCTGAAGCTCCTCAAGCTTTCGCTGACAGCGGCGGCTCCCGCCGATCCGGCCGAAGCCGCGGAGCTGACGCGCCTGGGCGCGGCGATGGAGGGCATGTACGGCAAGGGCAAGTACTGTCCCGAGAAAGACAAGTGTCTCGACCTCGAGGACATCACGAAGATCATGGCCACGTCCCGCGACGCGAAGCAGCTCCTCGATGTCTGGGCCGGCTGGCACTCCGTCGCTCCCCCGATCAAGCCCAGCTACGTCCGGTACGTCGAGCTCGCCAACAAGGGCGCGCGCGAGCTGGGCTACAAGGATGCGGGCGCGCTCTGGCGCTCCAAGTACGACATGCCGCCCGGCGACTTCGCGGCGGAAGTCGATCGGCTCTGGGAGCAGGTGCGGCCCCTGTACGTGTCGCTCCACGCGTACGTGCGGTGGAAGCTTCGCGAGAGGTACGGCGACGTCGTCCCCGCAAAGGGCCCGATCCCCGCGCACCTTCTCGGGAACATGTGGGCCCAGACGTGGGACAACGTCTACCGGCTCGTCGCTCCCCAGGGGGCCGATCCCGGCTACGACCTGACGCAGATCCTGAAGTCGCGCAAGACCGATGCGATCCAGATGGTCAAGTATGGCGAGGGCTTCTTCAGCTCGCTCGGCTTCGACCCTCTGCCGAAGACGTTCTGGGAACGCTCGATGTTCACGAAGCCCGCGGATCGCGAGGTCGTCTGCCATGCGAGCGCCTGGGACCTCGACTACGTCGACGATCTGCGGATCAAGATGTGCATCGACATCACGGCCGAGGACTTCGTGACGATCCACCACGAGCTGGGCCACAACTACTACCAGCGCGCCTACAACCACCAGCCGGTTCTTTTCCGCGACAGCGCCAACGACGGCTTTCACGAGGCGATCGGCGACACGATCGCGCTTTCGGTCACGCCGGAATACCTCGTGAAGCTCGGCCTCATCTCCTCGGCGCCGGATGCCTCGAAGGACATCGGCCTTCTCCTGCAGAGGGCGCTGGAGAAGGTGGCGTTTCTGCCCTTCGGCCTCCTGATCGACCAGTGGCGCTGGAAGGTCTTCGCGGGCGAGATCTCGCCGGCCGACTACAACAAGGCGTGGTGGGAGCTGCGGCGGAAGTACCAGGGAGTCGCTCCCGCCGTCGAGCGCTCGGCGGACGATTTCGATCCGGGCGCGAAGTACCACGTGCCGGCGAACGTTCCGTACACCCGCTACTTCCTCGCGGACATCCTCCAGTTCCAGTTCCACCGCGCGCTGGCGAAGACCGCGGGCTGCACGAGCCCCTTGAACCGCTGCTCGATCTACGGAAACGCCGCGGCCGGAAAGCGGCTGCGCGACACGCTCGCGATGGGGCAGTCGCGGCCGTGGCCGGATGCGCTCGAGGCCCTGACGGGCCAGCGGCAGATGGACGCGACCGCCATCCGCGACTACTTCGCCCCGCTCCAGAAGTGGCTCGACGAGCAGAACAAGGGCAAGCCGGTCGGCTGGTAGGGGAGCCCATGACGATGGCGCCGGCGTCCCCACCCCATCGCTGGACGACGGCGGAAGTCAGCGACGTCTCCGGCCCCGCCGCGCTGCTGCGGAACTATCTCGAACAGCAGGATCTGCGCCTCTGCCTTCGCGCCGCGTCGCAACGACAGCCGCTGCGCGCCGCGGCGGACGTGGGCTGCGGCTACGGGCGGCTGACGATGGTGCTTTCGGAGTTCGCGGCCGAAGTGGTCGGATTCGAGCGGGAACCCGATCTTCTGCGACAGGCGCGCGCCCTGATGCCGGCCATCGGTTTTCGAGAGGCGCCCTCGCTGGCCCGCCTTCCCGCGGAATCGTCCGCGTTCGATTTCGCGATGACGTTCACGGTCCTTCAGCACATGAGGGATGCGGAGGCACAGGCGGTCATCGGAGAGCTGAAGCGCATCAGCGCGGGCGCCATTCTTCTCGTCGAAGAGACGGACGCAACCTTCGTGGACGGCGACCTCGCGACCGAAGGCGCCGGAATCACGGTCGGGCGCGCCGTCGACACGTACACGGCCTGGATGCACCCGTGGTCGCCGATCCTGAGCTTCCCGAGACGAATCGAACCGACCTATCCCCGTGCCGACGTCGGCAGTTACATGCTGTTTTCGGGCCCCGGCGAAGGGAAGCCCCTCTCCCCCCGAAGAGGGAGAGGGGAATGAGAGCCGCCTTCAGATGCGGATCGCGGCGGTGACGCTCGAGTCGCTGGTCGTTTTGTCCACGGCCGCCGAGTAGACGAACTGCCAGCCGGCCAAGGCCGGCGTGAAGGCGCGACCCACCGTCGCCGCTGCGCCCGTGACCGGATCGACCACGTATGTCCGGCTCGAGCTGCCGAGCGCGAAGAGCTGGCCGCTCGAAGGCCGGAAGTCGATCGCCAGGATCTGCTCTCCCGGTTGCAGGCCCGTGACGCCCTGCGAAGAGAACGTTGCCCCCTCCCCTGCGTTATCGAAGGCCAGCAGGACGTTTCCGTCCCCGACGACCGTCAGGATCTCGCCGGCGGACGCCGCCGCGACCAGCGCGCCGAAGCCGGAACTCAAGAAGCGTGCCTTCCATCTCCAATCTCGCTTTCTCACAAGGCCTCCTTTCGGGGTGGCGCGCCTCGCGCCTTACCCGCTCAGTCGTGGGGCGGGGCGTGTCCCCGCCCGGTTCAGTTGCGGATCGCGGCTGTGACGCTCGAGTCGCCGGTCGTGTTGTCGACGGCCGCCGAGTAGACGAAGAGTGAGCCGCCGGTCGTCGTGAATCGGATGGAGGCGTTCGACACCGTGCCGAGGCCGGGGAAGACCTCCGTCAGCGCGACCTGCTGGTGGCTCCGCGCCGGCACGAGTCGGTCGGCTGTGGCGAGGCTCGCTCCCGAAGCGTCGTAGGCCGTGAGCGTGACGGAGACGTCGGCGGTTCCCGGGTTGAAGAAACCGAGGTTGGCGCGGAAGTCCGCTCCCGCCGTGCCGAAAGCGTTCTCGATCTTCGGAAGGATGCCCGCTGTCCGGCGGTCGCTCTCCTCGAAGCCTCTCAGGAGAGTTCCGTTGGTCCCCTGTCCGGCGCCGCGCTGGTCGTTGTAAACGTAGGCCACGATGCCGAGCGGCCGGGACGCGGTGATCCGCAGGGCACCCGTCGAGGACGGCGTCGCGAAGAGACCGCCAACGAGATCCGGATAGGACTTCTGCTCGCCCGGCGCGAACGTGAGGTCGCTCGAGGCTGTCGGTCCGGCTCCGGCCGCGGTCGACGAAGCGTAGAAATCCAGGCGGGCCGTCGCCGGAAACGAGGCGCCGTTGACGATGGCGAGGTCCGTCCGAAAGAGGGTGCCGTTCAGTCCCTCGACGCGCCCGACGATGGGCAGCGTGAAGAGCACGGGCGCCTGCGCCGCCGCGAGGCCGCCGATGCCGACCGTTCCGGCGATCACGCCGACGAAGGTCGAGGTCCCCGTCGAAAGGTCCACCGTGTAGAGACCGGTCCCGGGCGCGCCGGCGGGGGAGAAGGCCGCGAAGGCGACGCCGGTGGCGCTCGAGATGTCGAAGCCGGTCGCGCCGCCCGCGTCGGAGCCGAGCGCGCCGACCGTGAAGAGCTGCCCGGTGTTGGGCGAGACCGGCGAGGCGCCGATCGAGCCGATGCGGACGAGCGTGTCCCGAGCTGCGTCGATCGCGTAGAGCGTCGTCGAGGTCGCCCCGGCGACGCTGTTCGTGTAGGCCACGGCGGTGACCGAGGGATCGGCGCCCGCGGCGACGTCGCCGGACGCGTAGGCGAGCGGCGCGTCGGTGCCGGCGACCACGCCGGTGTCCGGGTGGAGCCGGAGGTTCTGCTCCGCGTCGCTGACCAGCCGGATGCGGTCGACGGTCGGGTTGAAGTCGAGACCGAAACTTTCGCCCGCGAGGGCCGGTGTGAAGGGGCCGGCGCCGACGGCGGAGGCCGCGCCCGTCGAAGGATCGACGACGTAGACCCGGCTCGTGCTTCCGAGCGCGTAGAGCTGGCCGCTGGCCGGCCGGAAGTCGATCGCGAGAATCTGTTCGCCCGTCTCGAGTCCGGTGATCGGCTGCGAAGACAGAGTCGTTCCCGGTGCGGCATGGTCGAACGTCAACAGGACGTTTCCGTCGCCCACCGCCGTCAGAATCTCACCCGAACCCGCCGCCGCCGCGGCGAGCGCGGCCAGGGCGAATCCCACCGATCGTTTCCAGTTCTTCGAAAGCATGAGCCCTCCTTTTCGGACCCGGCGATGAGCCGAGGCGAGACGCGTGGTGTACGCGGAAACGAGAGGGCCGGATTGATAGTTGAAGAAACTCTAAGAACAGTTGAAGAAACTCTAAGAAAGTCGGGGTCAGTACCGCAGCCGGACGAGTGCGGGTTCGCGCCCGGTGTCGGGACGACGACGAACAGATTGTCGTACTCGTCGGAGGCGATCGTCACGTCTTCCGCGCAGCCGAGAGCGCGGAGTATCGGGGGAACGGAGTTGCTGTGGCCGACGATGAGGACGACGCCATCGGGACCTCGGCGTGCAGGCGCTCGACGAACGGCGTGAAGTCGAAGCGTTGCCCTTCGCCGGGCTTCACCTCGTAGATCCGAATCTTCAGGCCGAGGGCGTCGGCCAGCGGCTGCGCCGTGCCGATCGTCCGCTCGGTGTCGGTCGAGTAGATCGCCGCGATCTCCGAGTTCTTGAGCATCTCGGTCAGACGGCCGGCGCGGGCGCGCCCGGCCTCCGTGAGTCGCTCGTCCTCTTCGGAGATCTTTTCGCCGTGGCGGACGACCAGCACGGCTTTCTGGGCGGACGCGACGGCGCTGCAGAGGACCGCCGCGACCGCGGCGAGGACGGCGAGTCGGCGCATGAAGACCTCCTGCCGGAATGGGCCGAGCCTATCCCGGAGTGATCCGCAGACTCTCTTTCCTCGTAGGAATCTATCCGGGGCGGATTGACAGGATTTGCCGGAGGACCATAGCCTTGGCTCGGGAGCTGGATGACAACGTCCGACCGTTTCGGGTGGCCGCTGGCCGGAAACGGACCGCGGTCTCCGAAGGAGATCCGGCCGTGATGGTCACGGCGGAAGGTCCGCTCGTTGCGCCCGACCTGAAGGCGCTGCTCGCCGGAGCCGCGGCCGGCGACCAGGATGCCTTCGCGCGGCTCTACGACGCGACGAGCGCCGCCGTGTACGGGCTCGCCTTGCGGATCCTGCGGAATCCCGCCGAAGCGGAAGAGGTCGCGCTCGACGTTTTTCTCCAGGTCTGGCGGGACGCCGCCCGGTACGACCCGAACCGCGGCTCCGCGCTGTCCTGGCTCCTCGTCCTTGCGCGCTCGCGCGCCATCGACAGGCTCCGCGCTCGTGGGCCGGTGCGCCGGGCGGAAACGGCTCTGGATGAGGAGCGGGACGTCGCCGACGACGCCCGGGGCCCCGGGGAGGTTTCGTGGATCGCGCAGCAGGGCGCGATCGTGCGCCGGGCGCTCAGCGAGCTGCCGGCCGAGCAGCGTCTCGCGCTCGAGCTCGCCTATTACGGTGGCCTGACGCACGTCGAGATCGCGGAGCAACTGAGCCTACCGATCGGGACGACGAAGTCGCGGATCCGCCTGGGCATGATGAAGCTGCGGGAAGCGCTCGCCCCCGTTCTGTCGATGGAGAACGTGTCGTGACCGACAAGAAGAAGACCCCGCGCTCCGCGGACGCCCGGAGCGAAGGAGCGTTGGACCCCCGGTTCGGACTGGCCGCTGTCCAGGCGGCGCCGGACAGCCTGCGCGCGCGCGTCCTCGCGGCCGTCGGAGCGGCGCCGCAGATCTCGACGTCGCCGCGCGCGGGCGTCACGGTCGTCCGGACCGAGGCTTCGGAGTGGAGGAACGGCCCGGCGCCCGGCGTGCGATACAAGGAGATCCATCGCGACCCGCAGCGCGGCGCGCGATCGCATCCTCTACCGCATGGAGCCTGGCGCGAAATTCCCCGACCATCGCCACGACTTCCTCGAGGAGATCTTCGTTCTCGAAGGGTCGGCGTGGCTTTCCGGACAGCTCCTCCGAGCCGGCGACTACTGCCGTTCCGAGCCGGGGACCGAGGACTACGCGATCTCCACGGTCGAGGGCGCGACCTTCGTCGTCTTCCTGAACGAAGAAGAAGAAGCCGCCCGCCGCTAACGAAACACCCCTCCCCGACGTCTAAGGGTCCGGGAATGGATCTTCAGACGTTTCGGGAGGCAGGTGTAGGCTGGAATCGCTCGTCCCCATCACACAGACGGCAAAGGAGTTGGACCTGTCAGGCACCGAAGCCCGCCCCGGCGAAGCAGAGCTTTTCCAGGGCCTCCAGGCAGGCAGCCTTCCGGCCTTCGAGAGGCTCTTCGCCGATCACGGAGAAAGGATGAAATCCATCGCGGCGAACATCCTGGGCAACCGGGCCGACGCCGAGGACGCCGTCCAGGAGGCGATGCTCAAGGCCTACAGGGGCGCGGCGCGCTTCCGCGGCGGCGCGAGCGTATCGACCTGGCTCTACCGCATCCTGCTGAATACCTGCTACGACCTCCTGCGCCAGAGCCGGCGGCGCGCCGAAGGGCCGATGCCGGACTCTCTGGCCGCCGCGCCCGCGGGCTCGCGGGATCATCCCCTGCGCCTCTCCATCGAGAAGGCGCTCTCTGGTCTCGAGCCGCGCGAGCGCGCGGCGTTTCTCCTCTGCGAGGTCGAGGGTTTCTCTCACCGCGAAGCGGGCGAGATCCTCGACGTCGGAGAGGGAGCGTCGCGCGCTCTTCTCTTCCGCGCCCGGCGGCATCTCCAGAAGGCGCTCGATTCCTCCGGAGCGTTTTCTCCACCGGGGGCCTCGTGAAAGCGTCCTGCGCCGACCTCGAGCGCGCCCTCTCCGGAGGCGACCCCGAGCTGCTGGTCGCGTTCGAGGCGCACGCGCAGAGTTGCAAGACCTGTGCTCCGGAGCTCGCCGGCTGGAGGCGGATCGCCGAGGCCGCGCCGTCGCTTCGGAAGTCGTGGGACTCGCCCGAGCTCTGGCCGGCGATCCGCCAGCGGCTGGCCGAGGAGTCGCAGAAGCCGGCCGCGCGGCGAGCGCCGAGGGCGTGGGTCCGGTTCCTGCCGGCGGCGGCGATGGCCGCCCTCTTCGGGGTGGCCGCGGCGGGCCTGCTGGTCTTTCGCAACAGCGGCGGCCGTGACCCGCTCGTCGCCCACTGGCAGACGACGAAGGACCCGATCCTCGCGGACACGGCGGCCGACGAAGTGGAGGAGGCCGAGAAGAGCTACGTCGACTCGATCGAGAAGCTCTCGCGCCTCGCCGAGCCGCGCCTGGTGGCCGCGTCCTCTCCCGTCGCTCTCAACTACCGCGAAAGGCTCGCGGTCCTCGATTCCGCGATCGCGGACCTCCGGTCCTCGATCGAGCAGAACCGGTACAACACACACCTGCGGCGGGAGCTCCTCACGGTCTACCGCGAGAAGCAGAAAACGCTGCAGGAGCTGATGAAAGAGGTCAAGTCATGAACCGTCCGTCCCGTCGGGCCGCTCTGGCGGCGTTTTTCCTGCTCGCGTTCGCCGCGGCTCCTTCCCTCGCCGGCGAGAGCCGCGAGGCGCGCGACGACTACCAGCGCGATTTCTTCAAGAACGTCCCGGTCAAGCCGGGCCAGCGCCTGGACGTCGATCACAGCCAGGGCGCGCTGCGGATCACGACGCACTCGGCTCCCGAGGTCCGGATCCGCGCCCGCGTCGAGGTCTCGACGTCGGCAACGGGCGAGGCGAAGCCCTTCGGCGAGGGGATCGCGATCACGGTCGAGGAGAGCGAAGGCGCGATCGTCGTGCGGACCAGGTACCCCGAGAAGAAGTGGCACTTCTCGGACAAGGGCTTCGTGTCCTACTCCGTGGACTTCGACATCCTGATGCCGGAGACGATGCCCCTCTCCGCACGGAACAAGTTCGGCGACATCTCGGTCGAGAACCTCAAGGCCAACGGGAACGTCACGAACGCCAACGGCAAGGTCGTCTTTCGCAACGGCAAGGGCGCGCAGCGCCTCGAGAACTCGTTCGGCGCGATCGAGCTGACGGGCAACACGGGCGCAGTCGACGTCAGCGGCGCGAACGGCAACGTCTCCGTCGCGGACGTGATCGGCGACGCTCAGATCCGCAACCGCTTCGGCAAGGTCACCGCTTCGCGGATCCAGGGCAAGGTGACGGTCTCCGGCTCGAACGGCGCGGCCATCGTCACCGACGTCAAGGGCGCGGCATCCGTGACGAATTCGTTCGGCAGCGTGGACGCCCGCAACCTCGCGGCCTCGCTCGAGGTCGAGAACGGCAACGGCTCGGTCAACGCCGAGGGCGTCAAAGGGCCCGTGACCGTGCGTTCCTCCTTCGGCAACGTCCTGCTCTCGTCGATCGGCGGCGACGCCACGGTGACGTGCTCGAACGGCGCGATCTCCGTGTCCGGCATCGAGGGCGCGGCGGATCTGCGGGGCTCGTTCGCCAAGGTATCCGCGTCGAAGGTCAAGAAGGGCGTCAAGATCGTGGCGCAGAACGCGGCCGTTTCGGCCATCGGACATCGAAGGGACGGCGTTTCTGAAATCGAGCTTCGGCGCGGCCGAGGCCGAGCGGATCGGGGGCGATTTGACCGTCGAGAACTCCAACGGCGCCGTCAAGGGCTCCGTCATCAAGGGCGCGGCCACCGTGCGGACCTCGTTCGGACCGGTCTGGCTGAACGACGTCGGCGGCAAGATCGAGGTCGACAACTCCAACGGCTCGATCGAGGTCCAGGCCGCGCCGTCGAAGGCCTGCGCGCCGATCTCCCTCGAGACGTCCTTCGGCGGGATCGTGGTCCGGCTGCCCGAGAGCTCGGGCTACACCGTCGACGCGCGGACGTCGTTCGGAAAGATCAAGTCGGAGCTGCCCCTGACGATCGCGGGCTCGCTCGTCGACCGAGCTCCTGAACGGCCGCATCGGCGACGGGCAGTGCCCGCTGACGCTCGCCAACTCCAACGGCGGCATCGAGCTCCTGAAGGCCGGCAAGTAGTCAGTACTGCCCGGAGGCGCCGCCGCCGCCGTACTCGCCGCCGCCGCCGGTGAAACCCGGTCGCTCGGGCTCCGGCGCCGTCGGAACGGCGACGTGGGCGCCGAGGGCGCCGAGGGGAGAGATCCCCGCTTCGTCCCCGGCGTAGAGCGGCGAGGCGGTGAGGCCGCGCCAGGTCCCGCCGGCCGCGTCGCGCAGCCGCCGATGGGCCCACATGGCGGCCCCGACGAGAACCGCGCCGCAGGCGGTGAGCCAGGCCCAGCGCGGACCGATCGGAAAGTAGTAGCGGAACGTCGCGGCCGACAGGACTGCCGACGCGAGGCCGATGCCGATCAGGAGGCGCCGCCGCGTGCGGATCCCCCGGAGGAGGAACGCTACGGGGAACGCGGCCGTGGCGAGCGCCGCGGCGATCCGCAGGCTCGCCGCAGCGGGAAGAATCGCCGGCCGGCCTGCGAACTGTTCCGCGCGGATCCGCTCGAAACGGATCCACTCGACGAACTGGTGATCCAGAGCGAAGAGGTTCACGGCCATGTAGAGCGCCGCCGCCGAGACCACGAAGACGGCTGCGAGCGAACGGCGGTGGGGCGGCGCGATCGCGGCTCGATCGAGGCGCGGGTGGATGAGCGCCATGAGCAGCACGGAAAGGACGATCCACGTGAGGCGCGCGTACGGCATGCGGCCGACCAGGACGAATCCGCACGCCGCTCCGGCCATCGCGTAGAACCAGAAGCCCCAGCGCCACGCCGCGAGCGCTCCGGCGGCCGTGGCGAACGCCAGAAGAGTCGTCCAGGACGGCCCGCTCTCGACGGTGAGAAACAGAACCACGGAGGTCAGGAGGAAAGAAAGGCCGACGAACGACGTGGCGGCGTCGGCTCCTGTGCCGGATATCCGGGACCCGCGAAGGGCCTCGGTCACGCCGACGAGCACCGCGGCGGAGACGGCCGTCGCCCAGCGAATGCTCTCGATGCTGCGGAGCGTGTAAAACACGCCCCCGAAGAGCGCGCCGAGAGCCACGCAGCCGAGAAGGAAGATGAGCACGCGCCAGACGGGGTGCAGCGTGATACGGGTCTCGGGGTACGCCGACTCGATCGCGGAAAGCGTCGGCGGGTCGATGGCTTTCGCGTGCGCCCAGCCGCGGGCGGCCGCGCGCACTTCCTCGGTCCGCGCGGCGTCGGCCCACGCCCGCTTCACGCGGGCCTCCGCATCCGGCGCGTGGCGCGGATGAGAACGTAGAGCGCCGCCACGCTCCAGCCGGCCACGAGGAAGAAGGTGGAGCGGTTGCCGCCGGCCTCTCCGAGAAGCCTCAGGCCCACCAGGTACAGGGCCGCCACCGCGATCCCGAAGTCCAGCGGCCGCCGGACACGATAGGAGAAGACGAGGACGATCCCCGCGGCGACGACGACGGCGAGGAGCCAGGCGATCCATGCGCCCGTCCGCTCGTCCCAGGCCCCCGTCAGCATCGCGCCGAAGAGGAGGACGAGGCCGCCCGTCACGTACACCGGCTCGAAGTGGGGCTTGCGGCGAAGCTTGAGCGAGAGGGCCCCGGCGGCGAGGTACAGGAGGGCGCAGCCGATCGCGTTCAGGCGCGTGAGGCCGGGCGATCCGAGTCCCTCGAAGCGCATCCCGACCTCGACGCCGCGCCAGGCCGCGAAGGATGTGAGGGCCAGCGTCAGAACCGCCCGCGAGTCGAAGCGATAGGCCGCGACGAAATAGAGGATCGACACGGCGAGCAGGTGGTACCCCCAGTTGGGCCCGAGCCAGCGAAACTGGGCTTCGACGTAGGCGAGGTCGGCCGCGATCAGGAGCATCGCGAGCAGCAGCAGGTAGTCCACGGCCACGTGCGGGGATTCGGTCGCGCTCCACGAGAAGGGCGGCGCCCGCCGCACGACGTACGCGAGGCAGGCGACGGCCGCGACGCCCACGACGGCGGCGATGGCGGCGGGCCCGAGCCGGTCGTGGTTCTCCTTCAGGAAGAGGCCGAGACCCGAGGCGGCGAGCAGGACGCCGCCGTAGAGAACGACGCGGAGCTCGGCGCGGACCGAGACGAGCTCGCCGCGGGCGACCGGAGCGAAGGCCTTCGCCTGGGCGTCGTTGAGAACGCCCTGCGCGCGAAGCTTCTCGATCGCGGCGACGACTTCGGGGTTCGTGCCGCCGATCTTACCGCTTATGGATCCTTGTATTGCGTGTAGCGGGGATCCTGGGGGAGGGGATTCGAGGTGAAGTACTCCCAGATCTCCTTGTTGATCTCCGGGGCCACCGCCTTGTAGTTGTGGTCGTGGCCGGGCATCTCCCGGTAGAGCAGCGGAAAGCCGCGCTTCTTCAGGGCCTCGCTCGTCGCGCGAACGACCTCGATCGGGTAGAACTGGTCCTTCGTGCCGATGTAGATCGCAAGCGGGATCTTCCGCGTGGCGAAGTCGAAGATCGAGAAGTAGTCCGAGCTCACCGCCCCGGCGTGGATGGCCCCGGCGGCGAAGTACTCGGACTCGAGGATGGCCATCTGGAGGGCGAAGTTGGCGCCCGCCGAGTGGCCGAAGATGTAGATGCGCCGGCCGTCGATCGCGTAGCGGGTGGCGACGTCGTCGACGACGTCCTTCAGGAAGAGAGGCCCGTCCTGGGGGAAGCCCAGCGGGCGTTGTCGGTCGCGTCCGGGCCGGCGAGGAGGATGCCGTGGGCGTCGGCCATGTCCTTCCAGCGCTCCAGAATGTTCCGCCCGCTCCCGGTCGAGCCGTGGATGGCCACGAGGATCGGCGCCTTCACGTCGGGCTTGACGCTCTCCGGAACGTAGAACGCGTAGGTGCGCTTCTTCTCGCGCGAGACGACGCTCCGCTGCTCGATCGAGGCGGCGCCGGCGGCGAGCGGAAGGACGAAAAGGACGAGCGCGGCGAGACGGCTCGCGCGCGGCTCACCATCGGTGATACGCCGGATGGCCCGGCTTGACCGCCACGAACGTCCCGCGGCAGGTCGCCGTCACCTTGCCGTTCGCCTCGAGCGTCGCGTCGACGACGGCGCGGTCCTCCCTCGACTCGGCCACCCGCGCCGTCAGCTTCAGCGGCGCGTCCATGGGCGTCGGGCGCTTCAGGACGACATGAAAGTCCGCCGTGACCGTGCAGGGCGGCGAATCGGCGCCCGACTGCGTCATGAGGTGATGCGCGGCGGTCCAGTTGCTGTGGCAGTCGAGGAGCGCGCCGCAGATCCCGCCGTTCAGGATGCCCTCGAAGGCGAGGTGATGCGGCTCGGGCCGCCATTCGGCGACGACCGTGTCGCCGTCGACGAAGCTCTTGATCCGCAGCCCCTTCTCGTTCGCGGGGCCGCAGCCGAAGCATCGGTTCTGCGGCGCGTAGGTGTCCTGCAGGCTCGGCACGGCGGGCATTTTCTGCAGCTCTGCCGCAGCCTCGTTCTTCCCCGCAATCGGAACGATCCCGGTGTCTCGATCAGAATTCGTTAGAGAATAGGCCGCGGAGGTCCCCATGGGCACCGTGGAAACGGCGAAGGGCGAAGAGACGCCGCGGCCGGCGCGGAGAGCAAACGCGATGCGCTGACGATCAAGGACGAGCGCACGGGCCGGGTCTACGAGGTCCCGATCACCCACGGCACGGTCCGCGCCATGGACCTTCGGCAGATCAAGACCGGGCCCGACGACTTCGGCCTGATGACCTACGATCCGGCGTTTCTGAACACGGCCTCCTGCGCGAGCCGGATCACGTACATCGACGGCGAGAAGGGGATCCTCCGCTACCGCGGCTACCCCATCGAGGTCCTGGCCGAGAAGTGCACCTACATGGAGGTCGCCTACCTCCTGCTCTACGGGGAGCTCCCGAACAAGAAGCAGTACGACGAGTGGGTCCACGCGATCACGTACCACACCATGATCCACGAGAGCCTCAAGAAGGTCATGGACGCGTTCAACTACGACGCGCACCCGATGGGGATGCTCATCGCGACCGTGGCGGCCATGTCGACCTTCTATCCCGAGGCGCGCGAAGTCCACGACCGGGCCATCCGGACGAAGCAGATCCACCGGCTGATCGCGAAGATGCCCACGGTCGCGGCGTTCGCCTACAAGCACTCGATGGGCATGCCCTACGTGTACCCGTCGAACGATCTCGACTACACCGCGAACTTCCTGACGATGCTCTTCAAGACCCCCGCCGAGAACTACAAGCCGAACCCGACGCTCGTGCGGGCGCTCGATGTGCTCTTCATCCTCCACGCCGACCACGAGCAGAACTGCGGCACCAACGCGATGCGCGGCATCGGTTCCGCGCACACCGATCCCTACTCCGCGGTGGCCGGCGCGGCCGCGGCCCTCTACGGCCCCCTCCATGGCGGCGCCAACGAGGAAGTCCTGAAGATGCTGGAGGAGATCGGCTCGGTCGACCGCGTCCCGGCCTTCATCAAGGAAGTCAAGGAAGGCAAGGGCGAGAAGCGCCTCATGGGCTTCGGCCACCGCGTCTACAAGAACTTCGATCCGCGCGCCAAGATCATCAAGCGGATGGCCGAAGAAGTCTTCGAGGTCACGGGCCGCAACCCGCTGCTCGACCTCGCCCTCGAGCTCGAGCGCATCGCCCTGCAGGACGAGTACTTCGTCAAGCGCAAGCTCTATCCGAACGTCGACTTCTACTCGGGCCTGATCTACGAGGCCATCGGCATTCCGACGGCGGCCTTCACGGTGCTCTTCGCGATCCCCCGGACCTCCGGCTGGCTCGCCCAGTGGGAAGAGCTCCTCGAGGATCCCGAGGAGAAGATCGCCCGGCCGCGCCAGGTGTATCTCGGCGAGGGCGAACGGCCGTTCGTGCCGATGGAGAAGCGCTGACCGGGCTTTCTCTCGCGATCTCCACGGCGCTGCTGGCTCTTCCCGGTTCCGACGCCCGAATCGAAGTTCCGGGCGGCGTGGTCGACGTCTCCTTCGCCGGGACGGGTGCGGCTCCCGCGCGCGCGGCGCTTCTCGACTGGATCGAGAAGGCCGCCGGCGCCGTGGCGGCCTACTACGGCGGGCTTCCGGTTTCGCGCGTCGAGCTCACCGTGCGCACGGGGCGGCCGGGCGGGATCACGGGAGGGCGCACGTACGGCGAGGGGGGCATCGCGCGCATCGTGATCACGGTCGGCGAGGACACCTCCGCCGCAGGACCTCCAGGAGAGCTGGGTGCTCGTGCACGAGATGGTCCACCTCGGATTTCCGTCGATGACGGGACGCGAGTGGATCGAGGAGGGGCTCGCCACCTACGTCGAGCCGATCGCCCGCGCCCGGGCGGGCCTCATCGCGCCCGAGGAGATCTGGCGCTGGCTGCTCTGGGGCGTGCCGCGGGGTCTCGACGGCCTCGGCGGGCGGGGACTCGATCAGTCGGGGAGCTGGGCGGCCACGTACTGGGGAGGCGCGACGTTTTGTTTTCTGGCGGACGTCCAGATCCGCGAGCGCACGGGCAACCGCAAGTCGCTCGACGACGCGCTCCGCGGCATCGTCCGGGCCGGAGGCAACGTGACCACGGCCTGGCCGCTCGAGCGTGCGCTCGAGATCGGCGACCGCGCCACCGGCGTGCCGGTTCTCGAAGAGCTCTACGCAAGGATGGGGAAGAGAGGCGAGACGGTCGATCTCGCCGCTCTCTGGAAGCGGCTCGGCGTGTCGTCCCGGGGCGGTCGGATCGTTTTCGACGACGCGGCGCCGCTCGCGGCGGTCCGCAATGGCATCTCGACCGGCGAGAAGCCGCGATAGCATTCCTGACGTCATGGCCAACAAGCACGAAGCGCATCACCGGGTGGTGGAGAAGCTCGAGGCCCAGGGCGAGGAGATCCGGAGGCTCTGCGCGGGGCTCGAAGAAGAGGCGATTGCGAAGCGGCCCAGGCCCGAAACGTGGTCCGTCAAGGAAGTGCTGGCGCACCTCACGCGCATGCAGGAGGTCTTCGAGGGACGGCTCGAGGCGCTCCTGACCCAGGAGAGCCCGCCGATCGTCTCCTACTCGCCGGAGGGGGACGCGGATTTCGCCGCGGTGGCCGCGAAGCCGTCGACGGAGCTTCTGAAGCTCTTCCGGGACGGGCGGGCCCGGATCGTCGCCCGGCTCATCGCGCTCTCACCCGCGGAGTGGCACCGCCCGGGCACAGCACCCGGACTACTCCACCTACGACGTCCACTTCTGCATGGAGTACATGGCGCACCACGAGGCGCACCACGTGTTCCAGATGTTCGAGCGCCGGGCGGCGTTCGCTCCGATCGCCCACTAAACGAGCGGCAGGAGTCCTTCGAATCCGCGTCGGGAGGCGCCGGCGAGACGCGGAGGCCGTGCGTCGAGACGCCGAGGAGGCGCACCTTCCGCTTTCCGGCCTCGGTCTTTTCAAGAAGCGTCACGGCCGCGCGAGGCGATCGCCCCGGCGTCGCGTGTGGCCGGGTCCTGGGTGTCGCTCCGCGTGATCGTGCTGAAGTCCGAATAGCGAAGCTTGAGCGTCACGGTGCGTGCGAAGAGACCCTTGCGCTCGAGGATGCCGGCGGTGTGGCGGGCGAGGGTCTCGACCTCGTTTCGGATGGCGGCGAGGTCTTCGAGGTCCTTCGCGTAGGTTTCCTCGCAGCCCACGGACTTGCGCTCGCGGTTCGGCTCGACGGCCCGGTCGTCCTCCCCGAAGGAGAGCCGGCGCAAGCCCTCGGCCCAGCTCCCGACGGCCTTCTGGAGCACGTCGGCGGGCGCCGTGCGAACGTCCACGAGCTTCTGGATCCCGGCCGCGCGGAGCTTGCCCCCGGTTACCGGACCGACGCCCCAGAGCGCGTCGACCGGGAGGTCCTGCAGGAAGGCCTCGACCCGCTCGGGCGCGATGACCGTCAGCCCGTCGGGCTTTTTCCAGCCGGAGGCGATCTTGGCGAGAAACTTGTTGGGCGCGACGCCGGCCGAGGCCGTGAGCCGAGTCTCTTCGTGGATGCGGGCCTTGAGGTGGCGTGCCACCTCCACGCCGAGCGGAAGGCCGAGAGCGTTCTCGGTCACGTCGAGGAACGCCTCGTCGAGCGAGAGCGGCTCGACCAGGGGCGTCACGCTCCGGAAGATCGTGAAGACCTGCTCGGAGACGGCGGCGTACTTCCGGAAGTCCGGCCGGAGGATCACGAGCTCCGGGCAGAGGCGCACGGCGCGGGCCATGGGAAGGGCCGAGCGCACGCCGAACTTCCGCGCCTCGTAGCTCGCGGCCGCGACGACGCCGCGGCTCTCGGGCGAGCCGCCGACCGCGACGGGCCGTCCCTTGAGGGAGGGGTCGTCGCGCTGCTCGACGGACGCGTAGAAGGCGTCCATGTCCACGTGGAGAATCCGGCGCAGCGTCACACCGGGAAAGTCTAGACGACGTCCCCTTCGTAGTAGTCCAGCCCGGAGTGGTCGATGACTTCCTCGCCGACCAGGATCCGCAGCGTGTTCGACGAGCTTCATGTGCTGGACGAAGAGGTCGTGCTCGGGGCGCAGGTCCGGCCGGGCCATGGGCGACTTGAAGTAGAAGGACAGCCACTCCTGGATGCCCGACAGGCCCGCGCGGCCGGCGAGATCGAGGAAGAGGAGCAGATCCAGCACGACCGGCGCCGCGAGGATCGAGTCGCGGCAGAGGAAGTCGATCTTGATCTGCATCGGCTGGCCGAGCCAGCCGACGATGTCGATGTTGTCCCAGCCTTCCTTCGCGTCGCCGCGCGGCGGGTAGTACTCGATGCGCACCTTGTGGAAGTAGTCCCCGTAGAGCTCGGGATAGAGCTCCGGCTGGAGGATCGCGTCGAGGACGGAGGCCTTGGAGACCTCCTTCGAGCGGAACGAGCCCGGATCGTCGAGGACCTCGCCGTCGCGGTTGCCGAGGATGTTCGTCGAGAACCAGCCCTGCAGCCCCAGCATTCGGGCCTTCAGTCCCGGCGCGATGATGGTCTTCATCAGCGTCTGGCCGGTCTTGAAGTCCTTGCCGGCGATCGGAACGCCCTTCGCCCTCGCCAATTCCATCAGGGCCGGCACGTCGACCGAGAGGTTCGGCGCGCCGTTCGCGTACGGCGTCCCGCTGGCGATCGCGGCGTAGGCGTAGATCATCGACGGCGGGATGTCGGGCGAATTCTCCTTGAGCCCCTTCTCGAAGGCGGCGAGGGTCTCGTGGACCGGCTTCTGCTGCGCGTAGACCTCGGTGGAGCCGCACCAGACCATGACGGCGCGCGAAGCGCCGGAGCTCTTGCGGAAGCTCTCGATGTCCTTCACGAGCGCTTCGGCGAGGTCCATCTTCGACGCGCCCTTCTTGACGTTCGGGCCGTCGAGGTTTTTGACCCACGTCCGTTCGAACACCGCCGACATCGGCCGGACCGATTCGAGCTCGCCTCGGACCGACGTGAGCATCTCCTTCGAGAGAACGCCCGCCTTGGCCGCCGCCTCGTAGGTGTTGTCCGGGAAAATGTCCCAGCCGCCGAAGACGAGGTCCGAGAGCTCCGACAGCGGCACGAGCTCCTTGACGGGCTTGAATCGGGGCTGCGAGCGTTTCCCGAGCCGGAGCTTCTGCATCTGGGTGACCGAGCCGAACGGTTTCGCGAGACCCTTGCGGATCAGGTGCACGCCGGCGATCAGCGTCGTCGACACTGCGCCGAGGCCGGGCAGAAGCACCGCCAGCTTGCCCTGTGCCGGCGCGATCTTCTTTGCGAGCTCGGGATAGAACGAAGTCCGGTCCGTCATGAAACGCTCCTTAGACGCCGTTCGGCAAGGGCGATCGCCGTCAGTACCAGAAAGAAGACCGGCGCGCCGACGGCCGCGAGAACGAGGAACCAGCGGGCCTTGCCGAACGCGGACAGTATCAGAACGAGATAGATGAAGTCCCGGCGCGACACGGCGTCCGCGAGGCGCGAGAGCCGCGTTTCACCCTCGGTGGCGACGGAGGTGTAGAGCGGCCCGTCCCGGCGGCGGGCCGGCGTCATCGTCCGGCGGTAGACGAAGTAGGCCGAGGCGAAGGTCCCGAGGACGGCGGAGGCCCCGAGGAGAAACGGCCAGGCGGTGTTCGGCGCGCCCGCGGCCTCCAGCGCCCGGCTCCAGCCGACGGCCATCGCCGCGAAGACCGACGCGTGCACGAGGTTGTCGCTCCAGAAATCGAGCAACCCGCCCCAGCGGGACTCCTGGAATTTCAGCCGCGCCAGCTCGCCGTCGCAGCCGTCGAGGATCGAGTGGAGGAGGAAGAGGAGGGCGCCGATCGTTTCGCTGCGCGGCGTCGGCGTCAGGAAGAAGACCGCGCCGACCAGGCCGACCGCGAGCGAGACGAGCGTCATCGCATTGGGCGTCACGGACGTTCCCGCGAGACGGCGGCTGACGGCGAGCGAGATCTTCCGCTCGACGTGCCGCGACATGAAGCCCTCGCTGTCCTTGACGAGGCTCTCGAGCAGGTGGCGCTCGGCGCGAGGGAGGTCCGCGCGCGACTCGACGCTCACGCCGGCCTCGGGCGCGCCGTTCCCGATGGCCTCGAGGTCCCGCACGCCGACGACGCGGTTCCACGGCAGGACCAGTCGCGCCCTCGGGAAGCGCGGCCGCAAGCTCGGCGGACGTCCCCTCGAGCGCAGCGCGGATTCCGGGTGTGGCCCCGACGACCGCCACGGAGAAGAAGCCGGCGCGCCGCGCCGCAAGCACCGTGCGTCGGACGATGGGGAGCCCGAGCAGCGGCGTCTCCGGGGGAACCGCCGATCCCGCCCCGGATCCCGGAGGCCCGACGAGCGCGAGCGTGCGACTCACCGGCGCATGCGCTCGATCGCCAGGGGGACGCCTCCCTGGCGGCTCGATTCGCGCGCGAGAGCCATGACGTTGGCGCAGAGAGTGGCCTCCGCGAGGTTGCGTCCTCGCCACTTCGCGTCGTTGATTTCGTCGAAGAAGCCGTCGATGACGCCGATGAACCAGTCGGGATGCTGCGAGCCCTCGGCGATCGAAGGCACGGTCCAGGCCTCGACTGTGCGGCTCGCGTCGGCGTCGAGGAGCTCGAGGCGTGGACCATCGAGCCGCAGAACGCCCTTCGTGCCGGTGATCTCGGCGCGGTTGGCGCGCTCGCTGTCGGCCCACGTCAGAAAGATCTCCGCCGTGGCGACCGCGTAGACGAGGAAGAGGTCGACGGTGTCCTCGACGGGCCACTCGTGGTGCTTGCGCGTCTCGAGTCTCGCCGCGACCGTGCGGGGCGAAGAGCTCAGCCAGCCCGAGACGACGTAGAACGCGTGCCAGCCGTGATCGATCAGGATCCCGCCGCCGGACTGGACGGGGTCGAGGCGCCAGTTCTCGGTGTCTCCGGCGGCGGCCGCCGCGGGCCGCTCGCGCAGAGTTTCCCAGCGCACGCGGCGGACCTCGCCGACTCCTCCGCGGGCGAGGACCTCTTTGACGCGGACGAGGGCCGGCGCGTGCCGCCAGTTGTGGACCGTGAAGAGGACGCGCTCCTTCTCGGCGGCGAGGGCGGGAAGGCCCCGCAACTCGATGGGCGAAACGACCAGCGGCTTCTCGCAGAGGACGTGGAGCGAGCGGGAAAGCGCCTGGCGGACGATCAGGGCGTGCGTGCCGGGGGGCGTGCACACGTCGACGAAGTCGAGCGACTCCTGCGTCAGCAGATCCTCGGCGGTCGGGTACCAGCGGCCCTGCGGGAAGGCCGCCAGGAAGGCGTCGCGGCGCTCGAGGCGCGCATCCGCCGCAGCGACGATCGACACGTCGGGGCGGGCTTTCCAGCCGGGAGCGTGGGCGAGCTCGGCGACGTGGCCGAAACCGAGGAACGCGCCCCTCAGCATCCGCGGCCGCCGATCCGGGTCAGGCGAGCTTCCAGTCGCGGGCGACGGCTCCGAGCGCTTCGTCCAGGATGTCCAGGCCCTCGAGCGCGGTCGCTTCGTCGATGTTGAGCGGCGGGTTGATGCGGATGATCGGCGTGTACGACATCGCGAGGAGCCCGCGGCGCAGACACTCCTGGAAGAGGGCCTTCGCGGCGTCCTTCGGGATCAGCTCCTTCGTCCGCCGGTCCTTCACGAGCTCGAGGCCGAGAAGGAGCCCCTTGCCCCGCACGTCGCCGATCATCCGGTGCTTCTCCTGCATCGCCTGGAGCCTCGCGAGCATTGCGGCGCCCACGCGCCGGGAGTTCTCGACGAGGTTCTCGCGCGTGATGATCTCGAGGGCGGCGAGCCCCGCGGCCGAGGCGAGAGGGTTGCCTCCATAGGAGGAGGAGCTGCCCGAGGGGTTCGACCACGGCTTCGCGGCGGTCAGCGCGTCCGTCGAGACCACGGCGGCGAGAGGGAAACCCCCGCCGATGCCCTTGCCGCAGGTCATCACGTCGGGCACGACCCCGTCGTGCTCGACGCCCCAGAAGGCGCCGGTGCGCCCGAAGCCCGTGATCATCTCGTCGGCGATGAGAAGGGCCCCGGCCTCCTTCGCGATCGCCTGGACCGCGGAGACGAACCCGGGAGGCGGGATGACGTTGCCGGCCGTGCCCTGCATCGGCTCGACGATGACGGCGGCGATCTTCTGCGCCGACTGGTTTCGGATGACGTCGCGCGTCTTCTCGGCGCACGCGATGCCGCAGTCGGGGTACGTCGAGGTTCAGCGGACAGCGATAGCAGTACGCGTACGGGGCCGAGTACATGCCCGGGACGAAGGGGCCGAGCCCCTCCTTGAAGTCGCCCCACAGCAGCGGCAGCACGCCTCCCGTCTTGCCGTGGAAGGCTCCCGAATAGCCGACGAATTCGAACTTCTTCGTGACCGCCTTCGCGAGGCGAAAGGCGGCCTCGACGGCCTCGGCACCGCCCGAGAAGAGCTGGATGCGCGTCAGCCCGGCCGGCGTAACGCTCGCGAGAAGGCTCAGGAACTTCGCCCGGACCTCCGTCGTGAAGCTTCCGAAGGTCAGCTTCGCCGCCTGCTCCTGGAGCGCCTTCACGTAGTGGGGATGGCAGTGGCCGACGGAGCCCACGGCGATTCCGGCGATGAAGTCGATGTAGGCGTTGCCGTCGGCGTCGGAGATGCGGCTGCCTGAGCCGGTGGCCATGGCGAGGCCGGAATAGAGGGCGAAAGACTGCAGGCCGGGCGCCATGTGGCGTTGCTCGAGCTCGACGATCTCCTTCGAGCGCGAGCCGACCTCGAGGCGGTGCCCGACCTCCTTCATCGGACCGCTCCGATCGGAAGCGCGGCGCGCGAGAAGCGCGCGGACAGAAGCGCGGCGATCTTCGCCGCCGCGACCGGGCGGAAGAGGGCGAAGCTCGGCCAGGCATTGAGGTCGATGATCGCGACGTTTCCATCCCGCGAGACGATCGCGTCGCCCCCGTAGACATCGAGCCCGAGGGCGGAGGCCGCGCGCGAGGTCGCCGCGGCGAGCCGGTTGGGGTCGAACGCGTGGTTCTCGAGCTTCTGGTCACGATGGTAGAACCACTCGAACCACGAGGGTCTCTCCGCGTCCTCCGCAAGGCCCGCCACGCCGTAGAACTTGATCAGGTCTCCAGGGACGTGGTCCTGGACGACGGCGCGGGCGATCCGCCGGGAGCCGAGGCGCGAAACGTGCGCGGCGAGCGTCGTCGGGTCGCCGGCATAGGCGACGTCGCCGGCCTCGGTGGCGTGGATGTCGCCGCGCTTGACCCAGCACGGGCCGGGGAACGGGGCCGCCTCCGCCGTGTCGACGAGAACGCTTCGCGGGAACGGCACGGCGCCTTCGGCGAAGAGCGCGATCGTGCGCTCGCGGTCGGTGTTGCGGATGCCCGCGGGTCGATTCACGACCCGCGCGCCCCGCCGCTCCCAGGCGGCGAGCTTCTCGACGGCCTCGATCCGTTCGCACATCGCGAAGAGGAAAGCCGGCACGTCCGGGTCCCCGGCCGACGGAAGCTCGTCGGGCGACTTGAGCGTCACCTCGAAGCCGTGGGCCGCGAGCTCCGCGGCCGTCGCCCGCAGGATCTCGGCGTCGTCGGTCTCCCGGCCCGGGGAGTGCGCGACCTCGCGGTAGATGCCCCAGCAGGACCGCTTCATCGTCCGGTAGTCCCGAGCCGAAGCCCGAGCGCGAGCTCCTCGGCCGCGGCCACGTCCTCGGCGCGGTCGACGTCGACGACCTTTTCGATCTCGAGTGCCTCGATCGGGTAGTCCTCGGTCGCGAGCCACGCGAGAAACTCACGCAGGCGGCCGAGGTGGTGGGGCACGGCGAGCGTCCGCACCTTCTCCGGGAAGACGTAGATCCCGGCCGTGACGGCGTCGCCTCGGGATCCGCCGATGGCCGAAACGCGGCCCTCGCGTCTGTCGGCGAGGTTGACCCAGAGCGGCTTTTCGTCGTGAACGTAGCGGGTCACGGCGAGGACGGTCGCGTCCGCCGGAAGCGCCTCGGCGCGGCGCACGAACTTCACGAAGTCCTTCCGGGGGCAGAAGGCGTCGACCGTCGAGACCAGCAGCCTCCCCGGGGGCGCCACGGCCAGAATCTCCCGGAAGCTTTCGAGCGAGGAGCGCGTGGACTTGATCCGGATCGTCGTCACGAGGCGCGCGAACCGCTCGCGCACGAACGCCTCGCAGTCGCGCTCGGCCTCGTTGAAGATGACCGCCGCGGAAGCGATGCCGGCCGCCTCGAGGTTGTCGAGGACGTGCGCGATGAGAGGCGCGCCCGCGACCTCGACGAGCGGTTTCGGCACGCCGAAGTCCTTGAGCCGCAAACCTTCGCCGGCGGCGATCACGGCGCCCGAGACGATGGCCGTCACGCCCGCGCCTCGTGGGGCCGGGCGACCGAGTCGGAGAGCGGCGCCGCGGCGGGCGCGGGAGGGGCCGTCATGAAACCCTCTAACGAGTCAGACCTTGACGGGCAGAAGCGCTTTCAACTCCTGGGGCAGCGGGAAGGAGACATCCTCCTTCACCGTCTCGAACTCTTCGACGGTCCGGACCCCGAGCCGCTCGCGCGCGAACGTCACGACCTCCTGGACGAGAATCTCGGGCGCCGAGGCCGACGCCGTCAGACCGAGGATCCGGACGCCCTCGAGCCATTCCGGCCGGATGTCGCGAGCACGCTCGATCAGGTGCGACGCGACGCCGTTGGCGCGCGCGACCTCGCACATCCGGAGGGAGTTCGAGGAGTTCGGCGCCCCGAGGACCAGCAGCATGTCGACGTGCGGGGCCATCGCCTTGACCGCGTCCTGGCGGTTCTGCGTGGCGTAGCAGATGTCCTGCTTGGACGGAGCCCTGAGGTTCGGAAAGCGGCGCTTGAGGACCTCGAGGATCTCGCGGGTGTCGTCGATCGAGAGCGTCGTCTGCGTCAGGTAGGCGACGCGGTCGGGATCGGGCACCGTGATCTTCTCGGCGTCCTCCCTCGTCTCGACGAGCCGGATCGCGTCCGGGGCCTCGCCGAGCGTGCCGACCGTCTCGTCGTGGTCGTGGTGGCCGACGAGGATGATCGTGTAGCCCTGCTTGGCGTAGTGGATCGCCTCGAGGTGCACCTTGGTGACGAGGGGGCACGTCGCGTCGATCGTGTGGAGCTTCTTCTCCCGTGCCATCGTCCGCACCTGCGGCGCGATGCCGTGAGCCGAGAAGATGAGCGAGGCGTTGTCGGGGACCTCGTCCACCTCCTCGACGAAGCGGGCGCCCTTGTCGCGGAGCTCGTCGACGACGTAGCGGTTGTGGATGATCTCCTTGCGGACGTAGACGGGGCCGTCCACGACCTCGAGGGCCTTCTCGACGACGTCGATCGCGCGGACGACGCCCGCGCAGAACCCGCGCAGACCCGCGACGAGCAGCTTCTCGACACGCATCCCGGAGAAATCGCCCGGCGGGGTCACCAGTTCACCGTTTCCGCGAACTTCTCCTTCTTCCGGGAATCGGCGGCCTGGCCCGAGCCCGTCACCGAGCGGGAGAGGTCGGGGAAGAGAGCGAGGGCCCTCTCGACGACGCCCTCGACGTCGAGCTTGAGGTTGTGGCGCTGCTGCAGCTGCGGGCTGTGCTCGATGAACTGGTCGTCGATCGCGTGGACCTTGAGGCCCGCGGTCGGGAGATTCGCGGCGTGGAAGGCCTCGAGCACGCCGGCGCCGAAGCCTCCGGCCGCGAGGTGCTCCTCGAGCGTCAGGATGCGCGGGCACGCGGCGGCGATCTTGCCGAGCATCTCCATGTCCAGCGGCTTGGCGAAGCGGGCGTTGGCGACGCCGACCGAAAGGCCCCGGCGCTCGAGCTCGTCGGCCGCCGCGGTCGCGACCGAGACCATCGAGCCGTAGGCGACGAGCATGAGGTCCCGGCCCTCGCGGAGGATCTCGCCCTTGCCGACCGGAACCGTCGACAGCTTCGGATCGAGCTCGACGCCGAGGGCCATGCCGCGCGGATAGCGGACGGCCCAGGGCTTGCCCGAGGTGATGGCCGTGAAGAGCATGTGCTGGAGCTCGTTCTCGTCCTTCGGGGCGGCGACGGTCATGTTGGGAATCATGCGGGTGTAGGAGATGTCGAAGACTCCCTGGTGCGTCTTGCCGTCGTCGCCGACGAGGCCCGCGCGGTCGATGCAGACGGTCACGGGGAGCTTCTGGAGGGCCACGTCGTGGATCAGCTGGTCGAAGGAGCGCTGGAGGAACGTCGAGTAGATCGAGACGACGGGCTTCCAGCCGGCCTTGGCCATGCCGCCGGCGCAGATGATCGCGTGCTCCTCGGCGATGCCGACGTCGAAGACCCGGTCGGGGAAGCGCTTCTTGACCTCGATCAGCCCCGTCCCCTCGAGCATCGCGGCGGAGATGGCCACGATCTTGGGGTCCTTCTCCATCATGGTCATGAGCGTCTTCGCGAAAACCTGCGAATACGTGAAGCGGGTGCCCGAGCCGGGCAGGCCCGTCGGCGTGCCGGGCTGGTGGAACTTCGAGGGGTTCTGCTCGGCCTGCTGGAAGCCGCGGCCCTTGTGGGTCAGGGCGTGGATGACGACCGGCGTGCCGTCCTTCGAGACGTCCTTGGCGCGGGAAAGAGCCTCCTCGAGCTCCTTGAAGTCGTGGCCGTTGACCGGCCCGACGTAATGGAAGCCGAGCTCGTCCCAGATCAGGTTCGGGAAGAAGACCCCCTCGACGGCCGACTTCAGCTTCCGCGCGAGCTCCCAGGCCTTGTCGCCGTGGGGGAGCCGCTTGAAGAAGCTGTGCCCGGCATCGACGAACTTCTGGTACGTGGGGTGGAACTCGAAGCGGTTCCGCCAGTGCGCGAGCCAGCCGACGTTCTCGGAGATCGACCAGCCGTTGTCGTTGAGGATCACGACGAGGCGCTTCGGCTTGACGTGGACGATGTTGTTGAGCGCCTCGTAGGACGGCCCCGACGTCAGAGCCCCGTCGCCGACGATGACGACGACGTAGGGGTCCTCGGCGGCGCCCTGGAGGGCCATGGACACGCCGAGGCCGTAGGACAGCCCGGTGCCGGCGTGGCCCGCGGCCAGGGTGTCGTGGCAGCTCTCGCTCGGCTCGGCGAAGCCCGACAGGCCTCCCGGGGTGCGGATCGAGGCGAACTGGTCCCGCCGGCCCGTCACGAGCTTGTGGGTGTAGCACTGGTTGGACGTATCCCAGACGAGCCAGTCCTTGGGGCTGTCGAAATTGCGGTGAAGCGCGATCGTGAGCTCGACGACGCCGAGGTTGGAAGCGAGGTGACCACCGGTCTTGGTGATCGTCTGGATGATGACCTCGCGGCAGTCCTGCGAGAGCTCCTCTAACTCTCCGTAGGAGAGTCTCTTGAGGTCCTCCGGACCCTGGACACGGCTGAGAATGGACATACGGTTCCCTACCCCCCGGCGAAAAGAAACGCGGATGATACTCTACAACCGGCCATGAAAAATATGCTCAAGATCGGCAGTTTGGAGCATAAAGAGCTGCTCTGCCGCATGTTCATCGACACCCACGACCCCTTCAAGCCGTCCGAAATCCGCTGGCCGGAGCTCGACGCGGAGTCCCTGGCGCGGCTCAAGGCGATGCCTGTCTGGAACGAAGCCACCAAGACCGAGGCGAACACCGCCGTGAGGGTGCAGTCCCTGGGGGACACCGAGAAGGACCCTCTCCTGGCCCAGGCCATCAGCCTCCAGGGATACGAGGAGGGCCGCCACGCCGAGGTCCTGCAGCTGCTCGCCCGCCACTACGGGATCGAGGTCGCCCCGTTCCCGCCGCCGGAGGTCCCGGCGAACCCGACCCGCGCCTTCCTGCGGACCGGTTACGGCGAGTGCATGGACTCCTTTTTCGCCTTCGGCATCTTCCGGATGGGCGAGCGCGCCGAGTACCTCCCGAAGGCCATCGTTGCGATTTTCGAGACGATCATGCAGGAGGAGGCGCGCCACATCCTCTTCATCGTCAACTGGGCGGCCTACCTGCGGGCCCAGCGCCCGGTCGTGGCCCGTCCGGCGTTCGACGTCTGGCGTGCGTGGAACGTCGTGGCCCAGGCGTTCGGGCGTCTGAAGGGCGCGCTCGAGATGGCGGGCGGCGGCAAGGGCAAGTCGAAAGGGAAGAAGAACGAAGTCGCCGAGCCGGTGATCGACAACTCGAAGGCCGGCTTCACCATGGGCGCGGCGTCGATCTTCGGTGATTTCTCTCTCCGCTCGTTCCTCGAGCTCTGCCTCGCCGAGAACGACCGGCGGCTGTCGCGCTACGACCCGCGCCTGCTGCGGCCGACGATGGTGCCCTCGGTGATCCGTCGGGTCGTCAAGGTCCTTCCGCGCGGCTCTTCGTCACGTCCCACGAGCTCGGAGGAAAGGGCGGCCTGAGGTCGGGGAGGGTCCGTCTCCCCGGCTGATATCTTCGGATCGATCGAAATGCTCTCGAGAGAACGGCGTGCGGCCCGCGCCAGACACGCCAGAATTGTCCTCTTCCTGGCGGGAGTCGCGCTGGCGCTGATTCTCGTGTGGAGGACGGGCTGGCCGGCCATCCAGGCCAACCTCGCCTCGATCGGCTGGTGGTTTTTCGGCCTGACCGCCCTGTACTCTCTGGCGGAGATTGCCTTCGTCCTGGGATGGCGTTCGGTGATGGAGCCCCGGCCTCCGCTCTCGAGCCTTCCGGAGCTCCTGCGCATCTATCTCGTGGGGAACGCCCTGAACTATCTCGCCCCGGGCAGCGTCGCCGGCGAGCCCGTACGCGTGAGCATGCTGCGCCACCGGATGGAGACGCCGAGCGCGATCGCTTCGGTGGCCATCTTCAAGCACGCCCATATGACCTCCCAGGCCTTTTTCGTGGCGACAGGCCTGGCCGTCGCGGTCGTGTTTTTCGAACTCCCCCGCGGCGTGCGCTGGGCCGCGCTGGGCAGCCTCGGGATCCTGTGCGGTCTCCTCGTCCTCGTGACGTGGGGGCTCCAGAAGGGGAGCTTCGCTCTGATCCTCTCGTTCCTGAGCCGCTTCAAGCCGCTGGCGATGCGGCTGGCGCACCACCGCGCGGGGGCATATCACCTCGACGAGATGATCCGTCGCTTCTACGCTCGCCGGCGCCCGCACTTCTTCTCGGCGGCCGGCTGGTGCCTGCTCGGATGGTGCGGCGGCCTGGTCGAGACCTGGATCGTGCTGCGCCTGCTCGCTCCCGGCCGCGGGTGGGCGACCGCGTTTGCGGTCGAGTCGCTGGCCATGCTCCTCAACAACATGTTCCTCTTCGTGCCCGGGCGGGCCGGCACGGCCGAGGGCGTCCGCACCGGCGTCTTCGTCCTGCTGGGCATGCCGGCCTCGACGGGCGTGGCCTACGGTCTCGTGCGCCGGGCGCGCGAGATCCTGTGGGTTCTGCCCGGTCTCTTCACTCTCCATCGTCACCCGGTCGCGATCGCGCCGCACGCTGGCGCGGAAAGCAGCCCGAAGCTCGCCGCCCGGTCCGGGCATTTGCGATGACTTCTTCCGCGCGCGCGCTCCTGTTCGATTTCGGCGGCACGCTCGACGCGGAAGGCGTGCCCTGGAAGGACCGATTCACCCAGCTGGCGCGCGAGGAGGGGCTGGACGTGCCGCAAGCCGATTTCGATCGCGCCTTCTACGGCGCGACGGACATCCTCGAGGGCACGATCTCCCGCTCCGCCGGCTTTCGCGAAACCGTCGAACGCGTCGCCGAGGGCCTCGCGGTGAGGCTGCGGCGGGAGGAGGCGCTCCTGCGCAGGATTGGCGATCGGTTCGCCGACGACTCTCTCCGGCAGCTCGCGCAGAGCGCCGCTCTCCTCTCCCGCCTGCGCGAGCGCTACCGCATCGGCATCGTGTCCAACTTCTACGGCAACCTCCAGGCCGTCTGTGACGAGGCCGGCCTGACCCCGTCGATCGGCGTGGCGATCGACTCCACCCTCGTCGGCTGCAAGAAACCCGACCCTCGGATCTTCCGGGCCGCGCTCGACTCGCTGGGCGCGTCGCCGGAAGAGGCCGTCTTCGTCGGCGACTCCCTGCGGCGGGACATGGCCGGGGCGCGTGCGATGGGAATGCGGCACGTGTGGCTTCGCCCCGAGAGCGCGGCGGCCAATGGAGGCGGCGGTCCCTGCTGTCCCGAGGATGTGGTGATCGCGCGGCTTGCGGAGCTTTCGAGGCTCGACCTGTGAAGCGGAAGCGCGCGGCCGGCGCGACCGTCGTTTGTCGCGGGATCTTCCGCGAGGTCGAGCACTCGCCGGGCCGCGAGGCCGACGACGCGGCGATCCTCGAGGCCGCGGGCCGCAAGCTCGAAGAAGCCGGCCCGGAGTATCTGGTCGACTACCGGAAGCCCGGGGAGATCAGCGGCCGCGAGACCGATCTGCCGGCGCTCGCCTTCGCGATGTGCGAAGGTCGCGCGGCGCTCGAGGTGCTGAAGCAGTGGGAGCGCCGGGGAGTCTGCGTCATCAACAGCCCGCGCGCGGTCGAGAACACGCATCGCGCGAACATGATCCCGCTGCTCGAAGAGAGGCGCGTGCCCGTGCCGGAGAGCCGCCTTCTGGACTGCAGCGGCCCGCTTCCGCGCGGGACAGACGACGACCGCCTCTTTTCGGCGTGCTGGATCAAGCAGGCGATCGGGCACAAGACGCGCGAGGGAGACGTCGTCTTCGCCTCGGATCCTTCCGAGGTCGAAGACGCTCTCGAGGGGCTGCGCGATCGGGGGCAGCCGCGCGCCGTGGCTCAACGGCACGTGGCGGGCGATCTCGTCAAGTTCTACGGCGTGGCCCCCGACGAGGAGGCTGCGCGCGAGGCGGCGGCCATCCCATCCTGGTTCGAGTGGTTTCACCCGAGGGAGCATCCCGTGGCGGGTCACGCGTTCGACACCGGGACTCTCCTCGACATCGCGAGCCGGGCCGCCTCCGCGCTCGGGCTCGACGTCTGGGGCGGCGACGCCATCGTCACGCCCGCGGGCGAGATCTTCCTGATCGACGTCAACGCGTGGCCGAGCTTCGCGCTCTATCGGGAGGAGGCCGCGGACCGCATCGCCGCGCACCTGGCGGCGCGGCTGCGCCGGGCGCGCGCGCGTGGCGGTATGACGCGGGCCGCGACTCTCGTTCTCGCCCCCGCCGACGATGCGGCTCCCGGCTCGCCGACGAGGGACACGATGCTGCTCGGGTTGCCGCTCATCCGGCGGACGACGCTCGCCGCCTCGCGCGCGGGATTCGATCGCGTGCACGTGCTCGGCGTCGACGGGGAAAGCGGCGGGCGGAACGAGATCCCCGAGCTGCCGCCCGGCCGCATCGTCCTCTTGCCGGATCGCGTGGCCGCGAGCCCGGAATGGCTGCGGAGCCTGCGCGACGCGCCCGCCGAGCCGGGGCGGCTCTACCGTCTGGGGGCCGGGGCCATCGTCGAGACTCTCGAGCCGGCGCCGCTCGCCCGGGCGCTGGCCCGCCGGTCGGGCCTTTCGTCCGTGCTGTCGGAGTGGGCCGCCGCGCTTCCTCCCGGCGCGTCCGCGGCGGCCGTCGAGTCGCCTTTCGAAGTGACGAACGCCGCGGCGCTCGCCGAGGCCGAGACGCGTCTCCTCCGAGGTCTCGTCAAGAAGCAGGACGGGCTTCTCACCCGGCTCATCAGCCGGAAGATCTCCCTGGCCGCGACGCGGCGCCTCGCGAAAACGAGCATCACGCCGAATGCCATGACGCTCGTCTGCCTGACCCTGGGCCTTCTCGGAGCGTGGTCGTTCGCGTCTCCGGCGCTGCCCCGCCAGATCGCGGGAGGCGTGCTCTTCCTCCTGCACTCGATCCTGGACGGCTGCGACGGCGAGCTCGCGCGCCTGAAGTTTCAGGAGTCCCGACTGGGCGGCGTGCTCGACTTCTGGTGCGACAACCTCGTGCACGTCGCGGTCTTCTCCGCCTTCGCGATCGCGTGGACGACCGCGAGCGGGCAATCATGGCCGCTTCTTCTCGGCGCGCTGGCCGTCTCGAGCACGATCCTGAGCGCCGGTTTCATCTACTTCTACGCGATGCGGCCCCGGACAGGGTCGGGTCCGCTTCTCACGACGGTTTCCCCGTCTCACCGGTCGCGGCTGGTGGAGGTCCTCGACGCCCTTGCCCGCCGCGACTTCATCTATTTCGTGATGGTGCTCGCGCTCTTCGGGAAGGCCTACTGGTTTCTCCTGCCTGTCGCGATCGGCACGCCGGTGTTCTTCGCGGCCCTGCTCGTGATGGCGGCCGGCAGCCGCCGCCCGGCCCCGACTCAGTAGTACTGGCGCGGAGCTCCCGGCCCGTACCACTTCTGGTCGTACAGGTTGTAGTAGACGCCGATCTGGGTGAACGGGAAGCGGAAGAAGTTGAAGATCGCGATCAGCCCGGTGCCCCACCACGTCTTCTCCGAGACTCCCAGGCACCTCAGGATCTCCGGGAAGTTCAGGCCCACCTCGAAGCCGATCTCCTGGTAGCGCGTCGGAAGCGGCGGGTCGTAGCCGAAGCCCTTCGTGAAGTAGGTGAACGAGGTCAGGAAGAACTTCGCGAGCCCGGGATCCCCGTTCATCCGCCGGATCAGGCCGCCGAGCTTGAGGTCCGCGGCATAGATCTCGTCGTTGTAGCTGCGGCCGAGCGTCGGCACGCTGTCGCCGATGGCGCTCGCGGGGATCGGCGTCTCCGAGAGTCCGAGGCGCAGCCCGAGCAGATCCTGAAGCTCGTAGCGATTGATCAGCGCGCCGGCGGTCACGCCCAGCGCATCGGCCGCGAGGTCCTGGAACGAGAAGCCGTACACGGAGAACGCGTCCATCACCTCCACCATCAGGCCGCTCGTGAACGCCGTGGCGATGGCGAGATTGAAGGACTGCTCCGGCGGATGGCCCAGGTGCGTGTACGCCTCGTAGAGAAGCCGCGCCTCGGCGCTCGAGATGATGAAGTGCGAGACCTTGTCCGCTCCGCCCGTGTAGGTGTCGCGGCCGAACCAGCCCTCGTCGGTGGTGTTCCAGCTCTGCCAGCCGTACTGCAGCGGAGCTCCGAGCCCCTGCAGCACCCCGGCGGCCACCGCGCTGGCCGTCCACACCGTCGTCGCCGTCGTGAAGAGCTTCTCGGGGCGGGGGTGAGGTTCCCAGGCGGCCGGGGGCATCGGCGAAGGATCCGCCCCCCGCGTCGAGGTCTCCAGCAGGACGGCGCGCTCGAAGTCGATTGTGGGAACGGGAGCCTCGGTCCAATGCACATCCGCGAAGCGGGACCCGGGCGGCGTTTCCGGGAAGAGCCGGAACTCGTCCGCCCTCGCCCCGGCCGCCACGGAGGCGAGCGCAACGGCGAGAAGCGCGGACTTCGGAAGGCGCGCTTGGAGCCGGGCAGTCAGGTCCCGTATCATTTCAGGAATCATTCGTCGGTTCTGAAGGACGCCGCATTATCTCCAACTCGACGATGACCGCAAAGATCCGGGCCGCTTTCTTTTTGTCGCTCGCCACGTCGTTCCTGGGGTGCGGCCGCGAGGGCGGCTCGACCGCCGTCGCCCGTCGCGACGCCGCGCTGGGCGAGCGGATCTTTCTGCGCACGCAGGAGCGCGCCGCCGCGCTCGGCTCGAACGCGCTCGCCTGCACGAACTGCCACCTCGAGGGCGGGAAGATGGCGGGGGCCCTCGCGCTGACCGGAGCGGCGGCGTCCTATCCGAGGAAGGACGCGGGCGGCCAGCACGTGACACTCGAGGATCGCATCGTGCGCTGCTTCACGCACAGCCTCGCGGGGCGCTCGCCGGAAATCAAGAGCGAGACCGTCCTGGCGCTCGCGGCGTACATCGGCTCGATCGCGAAACCGGGCGACACCGAGGCGGCCGACCGCAGCACGATCGATGCCGCGGCGATCGTTCCTTTCGGCGAGCTCAACGCCGAGCGCGGCCGCGCCCGCTACGGCGATCTCTGCTCGGGCTGTCACGGGCTCGACGGCCAGGGTTACCGCGAGCGGCGTGAGCCTCTGCCCTACGACTACGTGCCGCCGGTCTGGGGGCCGCGCTCGTACAACGACGTCGCGGGCCTCGCGCGCGTGTACACGCTCGCCGGCTTCCTGCGCCACGCCATGCCGCGCGACGAGCCCGGCACGCTGGATCCCCGCGACGCCCAGGAGATCGCGGCCTTCGTCGACGGCCAGCCGCGTCCGTCCTGGCCCGACAAGAAGGCCTGGGACGGAACGTCCCCTGCGGACGCCGTCTACGACACCGCGCAGTACCCGAGGAATCCCTTCTTCGTCCCGCTGGCGATCGGGCCGTAGCGGGTCAGACCGCCGGCTCGCCCCGATCCAGCGCCTTCTTCAGCCGCTGCGTGATGAGGAAGACCTCCGGGCGCGAGACCTTGGAGCCCGGGTCCCTTCTTCTCGACGCGCTCGAGGGCCGCCCAGGCGAGCTGGACCGGCAGGGCCGTGAACTCGACGAGGCCGCGGGGCGCGTCGGCCTTCTGCAGCGTGCGGATGTAGTCGCCGGCGACTCCGAGATCCTTCCGCGCGAGCGCGAACACGTCGCCTTTCGGGACTTCCGCCGGGAGATACCGGCGTCCCTCCTCGGCATCGACGGCGGAGTCCTTGAGGATGTTGACGAGCTGGAGGGCCTCGCCGAACGTCGCGGCGCGCTCGCGGAGATAGGTCCCGATGCCTGAAAGAGTCGGACGGTCGAGGAGGAAGAGCTCGGTCAGCATCTCGCCCACGATTCCGGCCACGATGTAGCAGTAGTCGCGGAGCTCGCGAACGGAGTGGAGCGTCAGCTCTCCGCCGCGCGTCTTCGCGACGATCGAGGCCATGCCGTCGGCGGAGCGGGCGACGTGCTCGCGGATGGGCGGGATGGCGCCGGGGGAGAGGGCGAAGAAGGCGTCGAGCACGAAGGGCACCTCGGCCATGAGCTCCTGATAGCCGGGGTGGTGCGCGACCTCCCGCTCCACCCAGTCGCGGCAGAGCGACTCGGCCTTCTCCCGCGAATAGGAGCGCAGCAGAGCGTTGAAGTCGGCCAGCGCCGCGATGCGATCGTCGGGAGTCCAGTGCGACGCGTCCTCGAAGGTATCGGCGATCCGGAAGAGGAGGTACGCGATCATGACCTCGCGCCGCGTCGGCTCGGGGAGCACGGGGATCGAGAGCGCGAAGGTGCGGCTGGTCTTCTCGAGGAGATCTTCGAGCGAGGCGGTCTTCATGACGCGAGCATCCGCGCGAGAAACGCGCCGAGGGCCGCGGAGCAATCGTGCAGGCGCCGGCGCATTCGCAGAAGGGTACCCCACGAGGAGGGCTCGAGGAGCGCGCGCCGGGCGACTTCGCCCCGGCGGATGCTGCCGTCCGTGCCGAGAGCCTCGGCGAGAAACGCCGGAAGCGCCTCGTCGGCTGCGTCGCTGACCACGCGCACCACCACGTAGGGAATTCCGCGTGCCGCGGCTTCTCGTGCCCACGCTGCCGACTCCATGTCGACGACCAGCGGGTCGCCGCCGGATTCCGTGCTCGCCAGCACCGCCTTGACGGCGGTGGAAACGATGGGTCGGTCGACGGTGACGAGCGTGGCCGGCCGCGCTCCCGCCGCGATGGCCCGCTCGAGAAGACCGGGATCCGGCGTCGCCGCATCGCCGACCTCGAAGCGGACGCGGCGGGACGCCACGATGTCGCCGACCGAGAGTCCCGGCGAGAGAGCGCCGGCCAGGCCCGCCCCGACGACCGCCGACGGCCGGTGGCGCTCCAGAAACGTGGCCGCGCCCGAGGCGGCGCGCTTCGGGCCGTCGCCCGTCGCCGTCAGGACGACGGCTCGAGACTCCGGAACCGCGCGTCGGATCGCCGCGAGCTCTTCGGGAATCGCCGTGAGGATCGCGACCGGTCCGGCCTCAGCCACGGACGTAGCCCTTCGAGCGGAACCACTCGACCGCGCGCGTCAGGGGCTCTTCGACCGGCGTCTGCGGAAGGCCGAGCTCGCGCACCGCCCGGGAGCCGTCGAAGAACATCCGGTGGGTCGACATGCGCACGCTTTCGAGCGAGAAGCGCGGCGGATTCCCGGAGATCCTCGCCCAGCCCGTCGCGACCGCCGCGGCGGAGAGCGGGATCCAGTGCGGCAGCCGCACCGAGGGCGCCGGCAGGCCGGTCACCCGCGCGAGCGTGTCGAGGATCTCCTTCAGGCTCATGTTGCGGTGACCCAGGATGTAGCGCTCCCCGGTCCTTCCCTTTTCGGCAGCCGCGAGGTGGCCCGCGGCGACGTCGCGCACGTCGATCAGGTTCAGGCCCGTGTCGACGTAGGCCGGCATCTTCCGGTTCAGGAAGTCCACGATCATCTGGCCCGTCGGCGTGGGCTTGATGTCCCGCTCGCCCACGGGCGTCGAGGGGTTGACGATGACGACCGGCAGGCCCTTCGCGGCCCAGCCCGCGGCGACACGCTCGGCGTCGTACTTGGACTTCTTGTAGTGGCCGATGATCCGCTCGCGGAAGACCGGCGTGCCCTCGTGGCCCGGCGTCCCGTCCTCGGTCAGCCCGAGCGCGGCGACCGAGCTCGTGTAGACGACCTTCGAGACACCCGCTTCCGCCGCCGCGGCGAGAACGTTCTCCGTCCCTCCGGCGTTCGCGCGGTAGAGCTCCTGCGGATCCTTCGCCCAGAGGCGATAGTCCGCGGCCACGTGGTAGAGCGTCGAGACGCCCTTCATCGCGCGCGCGAGCGAGGCCGGATCGGTCAGGTCGCCTTCGACGATCTCGACGTCGAGGTCCGCCAGGTTCTCCCGGCGGGACGCGGGACGCACGAGGCACCGCACCGCACCTCCGCGGGCCACGAGCGCGCGCACCACGTGCGTGCCGACGAAGCCGGTGCCGCCGGTGACGAGGTCCATGGTTCTAGTTTGTCACCGGAGCGCCCTGGTGAAGTCCCATTGCGCCGTCATCCTGAGGAGCGAGCCGGCCACCGAAGGCAGGCTTTCAGCAGTAGGCAACGCCGGCCAACGGCCGGCGTTTACCGACGAAGGATCCCGGACTCGACTGCCCGCCTGGTCGACGACGGGATCCCTCGGCCTGCGGCCTCGGGATGGCCGCTCCGCGAGCGCTCGCGCTCGCTACGCGGCCAGATTCCAGGCGATCATCCGGACCATGTCGCCCGGATGCTTGGGCAGCTCCATCACGACCGACGCCTCGAAGCCCGAGTGCATGAGGCAGTTCTGGCAGAGCGGATCCTTGCGGGACTCCCAGTACGCCCAGTCGGTGCCGTTCCAGAACTCCTCGAAGGTCGGCGACCAGGTCTTGCCGATGAGGTAGCAGGGGCCCTTCCAGCCGTTCGGCGTGTAGGTCACGGTCGACCAGGGCGAGCACTTGTATTCGCGCAGGCCCGCGGCGAACTCGAGGAACATCGGCGTCGACGTCAGCTTGTACTTCTTGGAGATGTCGAGGACGCGCTTGAACTTCTTGTGGATCTCGGACTTCGTCAGGAAGATGTCGGCGCCGACCGAGTCGTAGTGATAGCCGGGCGAGACGAGCATGCCCTCGACGCCCATGTTCGTCAGCAGCTCGCAGAGCTCCTCGACCTCGTCGACGTTGGTCTCCTTGAAGACGGTCGTGTTGGCCATCATGTGGTGGCCGAGCTCGACGCCCTTCTCGATCATGGCGATCGCCTTGTCGAAGACGCCCTTGCGCGCGCAGACGTAGTCGTGCGTCTCGCGCATCCCGTCGAGATGGACGTTGATCATGAGCCGCTTGTGAGGCTGGATCGTCTCGTAGACGTTCTCGTCGAGGAGCAGGCCGTTGGTGCAGAGATAGATGTGGCGCTTGCGCTTGATGATCTCCTCGACGAGCTCGGGCAGCTCCGGGTAGATCGTGGGCTCGCCGCCGCAGATCGAGACGACCGGCGCCTCGGAGCGCTCGACGGCCTCGATGCACTGGGCCACCGACAGCCGGTCCTTCAGCTTGCCCGTGTGGCGCTCGATCGCGCAGCCGATGCAGGCGAGGTTGCAGGTGTAGAGAGGCTCGAGCATCAGGACGAACGGGTACCGCTTGTTGCCGCGGAGGACGTTACGGACCGAGTTCTGAATCGTGTCCGTCATGATGTGGGTGGGGAAGCGCATCAGTTCACTCCATGCTCGAGGCGGCGGACGGCCACGGATTCGCCGTGCTCGGCCCGCCGCGAAACGCCGGTCGTTCCCTCGCGCGCATAGAGCGCGAGGGCCCGGAGCGGGAAATACGTCGCGTAGAGATGGTACCGGAGGTAGAAGACCTTCGGGAACCCGGTCGCGGTCCAGTGCTCGTCTTTCCACGAGCCGTCGTACAGCTGGTGGGCGAGCAGGTACTCGACGCCGCGCCGCACGGCCTCGGAATCGCGGTCGCCGGTCGAGAAGAGGGCCACGAGCGCCCACGCCGTCTGGGACGGAGTCGAGGGGCCCTGGCCCTTGGTCGACGGATCGTCGTAGGAGTGCGGCAGCTCGCCCCAGCCTCCGTCGGCGTTCTGGCACGAGCGGATCCAGGCGGCCGTCTTCTGGTAGCGGGACTCGCGCAGGTCCGCGCCGGCATGGAGGAGCCCGCGCAGCGCGAGGAACGAACCGTAGATGTAGTTGCAGCCCCAGCGGCCGTACCACGTGCCGTCGTCGAACTGCTTCTTCTCGATGAACGCGGCGGCGCGGCGGACCGCCGGATGATCCGCCGGCACTCCGATCGCGTGCATGGCCTCGAGCGCGCGGCCGGTGATGTCCTCGCAGCTCGGGTCGATCATGGCGTTGTGGTCGGCGAAGGGGATGTACGTCAGGACCTCGTTGTCGCAGTCCTTGTCGAAGGCGCCCCAGCCGCCGTCCCGATTCTGCATCGCGAGAAGCCAGGCCTGGCCCCGGGCGATCGAGCCCTGGCGAGCGAGGTCGTCGGCCTCGCCGGGGAACTTCGCGCGGGAGAGCGCGGTCAGGACCTCCGCCGTGTCGTCGGTGTCGGGGTACCACTCGTTCGCGTACTCGAAGTACCAGCCGCCGGGCTCGGCCTCGGGACAGGCCTTCTTGCAGTCGCCGATCTTCTTGACTTCCTTGTCCAGCAGCCAGCGCGCGGCCTTGAGCATCGCGGGATCGTCGGCCGGGGTGCCGCCGTCGGAGAGGGCCTCCATCACGAGGGCGGTGTCCCAGACGGGGGAGAAGCACGGCTGGACGTGCAGCGTCTCCTCGTCCTCGAGCTCGAGCTTCTCGAGCTCGCGCACCTGGGCGAGGAGCCGGGGGTCGTCGATCGCGTAACCCAGGCAGCGGAACGCGATGATCGTGTTGATGATGGGCGGGAAGATCGCGCCGAGCCCGTCGGACTGGACGAGCCGCTCGTGGATCCAGGTCTCGCAGGCCGCGAGCGCCTTCTTGCGGAGAGGCGTGAGGCCCGCCGACTCGAGGCGCTTGAAGACGTGGTCGATCCGCGTGAAGAACCGCCGCCAGTACCGCTCCTTCTGGGTGCGCGGTACGTGCGGCGCCTTGGGGTGGCGGATGTGGAGCTCGGAGATCGCGGCGAAGTCCGGCACCGGGCAGGAGGGCTTTGACGCCCAGATGACCGACAGCGGAACGACGATGCCGCGCGACCAGGACGACATCTTGTAGATGTTGAAGACGAACGTGTCGGGCAGGAGCACGATCTCGGGCGGCACCGCCGGGCAGGCGTCCCAGGAGCACTGGCCGAAGATCGCGAGATAGATCCGCGTGAAGGAATTGCAGGCTTCGATCCCGCCGAGCGAGAGAATCGTCTCGCGCGCCTTGACCATGTGCGGCGCGTTCGGGTCGTCGCCCATGAGCTTCAGGACGAAATAGGCCTTGACCGAAGAGGAGACTTCCGCGGGGCCACCCTCGTAAATCGCCCAGCCGCCGGCCGCGAGCTGCTTGCGGCGAAGGTGCTCGGCGGCCTTCTTTACCCGCTTTTCACCGGTCCTTCCAAGAAAATGCATCGTGAGGATGTATTCGGATTCCAGGATGGTGTCGCCCTCGAGCTCGCCGCACCAGTGACCGTCCTCGGCCTGAATCGAAAGGAGATACCGTTGCGCCGCCTCGACCGCGTTGCGGACCGAGTCGCGCCTCGTGTGACTCGGAACACCATCGGGCACCGTGCCCGAATCGTTTCGGACAGACATATTCCCCTACTCCGCTGTTGTCAGTTTTCTTGAGCTGGGCGGGTACCCCACCACCCGTGCCGGAACCGGCCTTGTTTCGCCCAGACCTATGAGTCTATACCATACGCTTACTGGCCCAAAGAACAGGGGGAGGACCATGAAACGTCTGGTCTTCTGGGGATTGTCGGGGCTGCTGGCCGCTACTGCCTCCCTCGCCGGCTCGATGACCTATTACGCCCTCGACCTCCGTGGAGGTTCGAAGGTTTATTCGCTCGATCCGCCGGTGCGGAAGGGCCGAGTCGTCCTTTTCCACAGGTACCCGGACGGCGTGTACCTCAGCCTCTCGGCGGCGGAGGTCGAGAAGGTGTCCACGCTCGAAGCGGAGCCGCCGCCCGCGGAGACGCTCGCGCCCGGGGCCACGCTCTACGTCGGCCCCGCCCTCGCGGGGCCGAACTACGAGGCGCCGCCCGCGCCGCCGGCGTCTTCGTACGACAACTACGTCGACTCGGGCTACTCCGGCTACGGGGACTACTACTACGGTGGCGATTACTTTCCGCCCCCGCGCCCGATGCCGCCGCCGCGACGTGCCCTCGCGGATCGGGCCGAACGGCTTTCCGATCCTCGCGCCGCCGGGCTCGCCCGGATCGGTGCCGCCCCCGATCGGCGCCGAACGGGTATCCGATCCTCTCGCCGCCGCCGGTGCGGGTTCAACCTCGTCACGCGCCGGCGCTAGATCCGCTTGTCGGCTGCTCACGCCGCCGCCCTCGCGACCGCGCTCGAGGCCGCCGCCGTCGTCCTCTCGGCGGTCTCGGGAATGATCACGGCCGCGCGCAAGGGCATGGACATCGTGGGGACGTACTGCCTCGCCGTTCTGACCGCCTTCGGAGGCGGCACGCTTCGCGACCTTCTGATCGACCGCCGGCCGTTTTTCTGGGTCAGTCACGAGGAATACCTGCTCGTGATCGTGATGCTGTGCATTCCCTTCGTCTACAGCCGGGCGTTCCACGCGCGGGTCCGGCAGTGGCACGGGCAGGCCGTCCTCGTCGACGCGATGGGCCTCGCCCTCTTCACGTTGACCGGAGTGGGCTTTGCGCTGCACCAGGGCATGCCGCCCTTCGTGGCTTCGCTGATCGGCGTGATCACCGGGACCTTCGGCGGCGTGCTGCGGGATGTCGTCTCGACTGAGATCCCGGTCATCTTCCGGCCGGGCGAGCTCTACGCCGTGTCCTCCTTCGCCGGAGCCTGGGTCTTCCTCGGGCGCCGCGCGACTTCGGCGCGCCGCCGCTCGCCGGCGCGGGGCTCGCGTTCGTCACGGTCGTGAGCCTGCGGATGGCTTCCGTGCGGTTCGGCGTGCGCGTGCCGGATCCGCTCTGGCTGAAGGACGGAAGGTCCGAAGACGCCGGTCCTCCGTGCGTTCACGGACGGAGAGTCGCCGTCCAGTTCGTCACGACGGTGAGGCGCCGGTCCGGTTCCTCGGGGCGGCTGAAGCGCACCGACACGAACTCCTTCCCGTCGGCGGAGACGTCGTACTCGCGGTATCGGTCTTCGCGCCCCCCGGTGGCGAGCTCGGAAGAGAAGAGAAGCCGGGGCGCCGAGATCGAAAGCTCGGACGACGGTTGGATCTCGGCGGCCATGAACTTCTCCGCCTTCTCTCCGGCGCGGTAGTACAGCTCCCGGCCATCGCGCGACCAGAGCGGCTCGATGGCGAAGCCGTTCGAGACCTTCACGCTGGCGCCGGGACCCGGATAGGGCCGGACATAGACTTCCTGAACTCCCGACTCGTCCGAAACGTAGGCGATCCAGCGGCCATCGGGCGAAAACACGCCGCCCGTCTCGCGAAAAGGACTCTCGAAGAACGGGCGGGCGGACCCCGGGTCGCCGAGGGTCACGAGCCAGAGGTCCGTCGAGGCCAGCTTCCGCTTCGGGCCGCGGTCGGCGGTGTATGCCTGCGTGTACAGGACCGTCTTGCCGTCCGGAGTCCACGAGTTCGCGAACTGGGCATCCTCGCCCGGTTCGGTCAGAGGCTCGATCTCGCCGCTCCCGTCGGCGTTCTTGACGCTCAACGTGGGGTTTCTTTCCGCGAAACTGCTGAACGCGATTCGGCGGCCGTCGGGCGACCACACGGGGACGAAGTGCGTGCCGGGCTCGGGTGTCAGCGTCGACACGATGTGGCGTTTGCGTTCATACATCACGATCGATCCTCGAATGCCGGAGAAGCGCGTCAGCGCGATCCGCCCGCCGTCCGGCGAGAACCGCGCGAGCATGTAATAACCCGGCGGAAGAGGAAGCGCGTTCTCCTTACCGCTGCGGTCGAGCGTCAGGACCGTCGACGTCATGTGCGGGCTCGGAGGTCCATCCAGGAAGACGAGGGTCCCTGCGGAAGACACGTCGAAGTGCCCGAACCGTTCCTCCTCATCGACCGTGACGTTTTCGTTCAGGACGGCGGCGGGCCCGGTCACCGCGAGGCGCGAGACATCGAACGGGACCTGGAAGACCGAACCTCCCCGCACGAAGACGAGGCGCCCCGCTCCATATCTCGCGAAGCTCGCGCCTTCGAGAACCGTCTTCCACTTCCCGGTGGAGGGGTCCAGAACGGCGATGTCCGAAGCCTCGGCGTCGGTGAAGTCCCGGCCTCGCCGGAGCGTGAAGAGAACCCCTCGCCCGCCGGGAAGAACCTGGGGAAAAAGGTGCGCGCGCTCCCCGCGGGACGCGTCCAGCCGCGTCAAGAACCTGAACTCTCCTCCCGACTCGGGAATGTCGGTGAGCGCTCCGTTGAACGCGCGGGTCAGGACGATCCGGCCGTCCTCGCTCCAGCTCCCGCCCGCGGTGACCGGCGGTACCCACGACAGGGTCACGGCGGTTCCGCCGGAGAGCGGCACCTTCTTGAGCTCACGGCGGGTGAAGAAGCCGATCCACTGGCCATCCGGCGAGAAGAAGGGAGCGAAGCCCCCCTCCGTTCCGCGGATCAGCTCCGCTCCGGCGCCGCTCAACGCGCGCCGGAACAGGGCCGCGGAACCTGCATCCCACCAGGTCTTTCCCGCGTCCGAGACCCGGCGAATGCTCTGGAAGACGATCGTCTGGCCGTCTGGAGAGACGGCCACGGCTGGATTACTGACTCCGATGCGATCGCCCGGCGGAAGCGGCAGGACGGCGTGGACGCGGGTCGGGGCCGGCGCCGGTTGGGGCCGGCGCAGCAGAAGCATCGCTGCGGCGGTGATCGCTGCTCCGAGAAGCGCTCCGCCGACGGCCCAGGCGAATCGGTCTCGCGGACGGCGCTCGAGCGGAATCGGCATCACCGCTCCCGAACCACTCGCGCTCCGGGCCTCCTCGAGCTCGATCCGCGCGTCGGCGATGTCATGGAGCCGCTGCTTCGGATCCTTCTGCAGGCAGCGGCGGAGGAGATCTCGGACGCCGGGTGGCGTGCGCACGGGCAGAGCCGACCAGTCCGGCTCCGACCCGCAGGATCGCCGAGAGCGTGTCGGATACGGTTTCGCCCGAGAACGCCTGTTGGCCCGTCAGGCATTCGTAGAGCACGCAGCCGAAGGAGAAGATGTCGGTCCGCTTGTCCAGCGGTTTTCCCCGGGCCTGTTCGGGGCTCATGTACGCGGCGGTCCCGAGGACGACGCCGCCGTGCGTGGCGGGTGTCGTGACGGTCGGGGAAAGCGAGGAGTCCACCGAGCGTCCGGAAGTCTCCGCGACGCGCGCCAGTCCGAGGTCGAGCACCTTGACGGCGCCGTCGGGCCGGACCTTGACGTTGGAAGGCTTCAGGTCCCGGTGGATGATGCCCGCTTCGTGCGCCGCCTCGAGGCCCGACGCGATGCCCGAGGCGACGGAGAGAGCCTCCTCGATCGGCAGAGCCCCCGTCGCGAGCTTCTCGGCGAGCGTCGGTCCCTCGACGAGCTCCAGGACGAGGAGGCGGGAGCCGTCCTGGTCTTCGAGGCCGTAGATCGCGGCGATGTTGGGGTGATTGAGCGCGGCGAGGAGGCGCGCCTCGCGCTCGAAGCGGGCGAGGCGCTCGCGGTCCTGCTCGAAGCCCGGGGGCAGGGCCTTCAGCGCGACGTCCCGATGAAGCCTCGAGTCGCGCGCCCGGTAAACCTCGCCCATGCCGCCCCGCCCGATCGGAGAGACGACCTCGTAAGAGCCAACGCGCACCCCCGGTGCGAGCGGCATGGTGCTCGGGAGTCTATCCCCACGGAGCCCGGGTCTGGCTCGGCTTCGCGCACTTCGGCGCGCCGCTCAGGATGGCCCGCGAATCGCCTCCGCCGCGAGCTTGAGATCGTCGACGATCAGGTTGTAGATGCGCGCCTCCGAGGCCGGATCTTCGGCGCGGAGGACGGCCGAGGGGTGGTACGTCGCGAGCAGCTTCGGCGCCCAGCTCGACTCCAGAAAGCGCCCGCGGTCGCGCGTAATGCGGAACTGCGAACCGAGAAGCGCCTTGGAGGCGCTCGCGCCCAGGCAGACCAGGACCTTCGGCCGGAGGATGCGGATCTCCTCGGCCAGCCACGGACGGCAGGCTTCGATCTCCGCGGAGTTTGGAGTCTTGTGCAGTCGCCTCTTGGGCGTGCGTACGAACTTGAAGTGCTTCACGGCGTTGGTCACCCAGACCTCGATGCGCGGCAATCCCGCCTCGGTCAACGCTCGTTCGAGCACGGCGCCCGCCGGACCGACGAAGGGCGCGCCCTGGATGTCCTCCTGGTCGCCCGGCTGCTCGCCCACGAGGACGGCCTTCGCAGACTTCGGGCCCTGCCCGAAGACCGTTTGCGTCGCGTCACGGTAGAGATCGCAGCCGCGGCAGGCTCTGGCGGCACGCGCGAGTTCCTCGAGATCGTCGGTCGCTGGCACGAAAGGCGCGGCGCCTCCGGGCGATGCGACCGTCGCCGCGTCCCGTGCCTCCGCCGCCAGCCGCCGCAGGGTCTTCACGTCCGGATCCTCCGAAGACGCGAGCAGATCCGGCTCCCCGTGAGCCATTCGGTAGAGGACGGCATAGAGAACGCTCCAGCGATTCGGGTCCGGGTGCGAGGCCGCGCTCCCCGCGAGCTCCAGAAAGACGCGAGGCACGCGTAACGCCGAGTTCGACGCTGGCGCTTCGTCGAAAAGACCGGGCGCCGGCATGCTTCCCGCCTCCGGAGCCTCCTCCCGCCATTCCACATCGGCGGGCTCGACACCATCCGCGATCAAGCGTCGGGCCGCCTCCCGCCATCCGCCGAAGGTCGGAGGAATGACGACAGTCTTCATGGGCCTCCTTCGGTGCGAGACTCGTGCCGTGGCGGGGTCGGGTCGTGCCGTCGGATCTCCGGGCTTCACGGTCCCAGCGTCGCGGCCCAGTTCGTCACGATCGTCAGGCTGGCGCTCCGGCTCCTGGTCTTGGCGTGTCGCTACGCGACGAACTCCCGTCGGCGGAGACGTCGTACTCGCGGAACTCGTCCTCGCGGCCCCCGACCGCGAGCTCCGGAGGAAAAGAGAAGCCGAGGCGCGGAGTGATCAGCCGGGCGCAGACCGAATCTCGACGGCCATGAACTTCTCGGCGCTCTCTCCGGCACGGTAGTACAGCTCCCGCCGTCACGCGACCAGAGAGGCTCGATGGCGAAGCCGTCGACACCTTGACGGCGCGCCCGGGCCCGGATAAGGCCGGACGTAGATCTCCCGGACCTCCGACTCGTCCGAGACGTATGCGATCCACCGGCCGTCGGGCGAAAACGCTCCGCCACTCTCTCGAAAGGGCTCTCGAACCAGGGCCGCGCGGACCGCGGGTCGCCGGGTGAGACGAGCCAGAGGTCCGTCGAGAGGAGCTTTCGTTTCGGTCCGCGAGTCGGCGGGGTACCCCACGAGTGAAGAGGAGGTCTTGCCGTCCGGAGACCAGGAGTTGGGGAACTGGGCGTCCTCGCTCGGTTCGGTCAGGGCCTCGATCTCGCCGTTCCCGTCGGCGTTCTTGACGCTCAGGGCAGGGTTCGTCGCCTCGAAGCGGCTGAAGGCGACCCGGCGGCCGTCGGGCGACCAGACCGCGAAGAAATGGGAGCCCGGCTCGGGCGTCAGCATCGACAGGATGCGCCGCTCCCGATCGTAGATGACGACCGATCGCCCGGATTCCCGTCCAGCGAGTCAGAGCGAGGCGGCCCGCCGTCGGGAGAGAACCGAGCGGCGTAGTATTCCCCCGGCGGCAGCGGGAGCGTGCTCTCTTTCCCGTTGCGGTCGAGGCTGAGGATCAACGTCGTCGCGTCGGGGCTCGGCGCGCCGTCGAAGAACGCAAGCGTGCCGACCGGGGAGACGTCGAACTGGTCCGAACCCCCTGTGGGCCCGGTTCACTGGGACGTCGCCGGAAAGGGGCGACCGCGGGTCCCGTCACCGACAGCCGCTCGAGATCGAACGGAGCCGAGAAGACCGAGCCTCCACGGACGAAGGCGAGGCGTCCGCGCGCCGTACCGGGCGAAGCTCGCGCCTTCGAGGACGGTCTTCCGCTTTTCCGTTGCGGAGTCGAGGACGGCGATGTTCGAGGCGCCGCGTCGCAGAAGTCCCGTCCCTGCCGAAGCGTGAACAGAATCCCGCGCCCGCCGGGAAGATGCTTGGGGGTACAGATGCGCGTGTTCGCCCCGGCTCCGGTCGAGACGCGTCAGCGGTTCGCATTTCGCCGCCGCCTCCGGAACGGCGTCGAGCGGGCCGTTGAACTGCCGGTCGATGACGATTCGACCGTCCTCCCCCCAGCTTCGCGCCGCACGGAATCGGCGGCACGCTTGAGAGCGAACGACGGCCGTTCCGCCCGAGAACGGAACCTTCTTGAGCTGGTAGGCGCGTGAAAAACCCGATCCACTGCCCGTCCGGCGAGAAGAACGGCGAAGACGCGCTCTGTGTCCCCGCGATGGGCTCCGCGGCGGTGCCGCTCAGAGAGCACGCCGGAACAGCACCCGCCGCGCCTTCATGGAGGCGCGAAAGACGATCGTTCGGCCGTCCGGTGAAATGGCCACGGTCGGGCTCCAGCGCACGTCGGTCGTTCTCCCGGCAGGAGAGGCAGAACGGCGCGGACGGCGGTCGGCGCGGGCTTCGGCGCCTGCTGGCGCAAGAGCAGGGTTGCGGCCACCCCGATCGCCGCGCCGAGAAGACCTACTCCGGCAGTCCAAGCGAGCCGGCCTCGCCGGCTCGGCGCTTCCACGGGCGTCGTCGTCGACCCGGAAGTCGTTGCAGCCTGCGCCTCCTCGATCTCGATCCGCGCGTCCGCGATGTCGTGGAGCCTGCGTTTCGGGTCCTTCTGCAGGCACCGGCGGAGGAGCTCGCGCACCCGCGCGGGCGTCGCCGCGGGCAGGGCGGACCAGTCCGGCTCTGCTCGGAGGATCGCCGACAACGTGTCGGACACAGTCTCGCCCGAGAACGCCTGCCTGCCCGTCAGGCACTCGTAGAGCACGCAGCCGAAGGAGAAGATGTCGGTGCGTTTGTCGAGCGGCTTGCCGCGCGCCTGCTCCGGGCTCATGTAGGCCGCGGTTCCGAGGATCGCGCCGGCGTGCGTCGTGGGAGTCGTGATGGTCGGGGAAAGCGAGGAGTCCACGGCGGCGCTTCGAGGGTCTCCGCGACGCGCGCCAGCCCGAGGTCGAGCACCTTGACGGCGCCGTCGGGCCGGACCTTGACGTTGGACGGCTTCAGGTCCCGGTGGATGATGCCCGCTTCGTGCGCCGCCTCGAGGCCCGACGCGATGCCGGAGGCGACGGAAAGCGCCTCCTCAATCGGCCAGCGGACCGGCGACGAGCCTCTCGGCGAGCGTCGGCCCCTCCACGAGCTCCATGACGAGGAGGCGGGAGCCGTCCTGATCCTCGAGGCCGTAGATCGCGGCGATGTTGGGGTGATTGAGAGCGGCCAGAAGGCGCGCCTCGCGCTCGAACCGCAAGAGCCGCTCCGGATCCTGCGAAACGGCGTCCGGCAGCGCCTTCAGGGCGACGTCGCGATGAAGCCTCGAGTCGCGCGCCCGGTAAACCTCACCCATTCCGCCCCGCCCGATCGGAGCGATGACCTCGTACGAGCCCACGCGCGCGCCCGTTGCGAGCGGCATGGTGCTTCGGAGTCTATCGCTCTACGGCCGGATCAGGGCTTTGATGACGGAGAGTTTCTCCATGTCCGCGAGCGCCTCGCCGGCCTTCTCGAGCGGGTACTCCCGGGTGACGAGCTCGCGCCAGCGGAAGCGGCCGGCGTGCCTGGCCATCATCGCGAGCGAGCGGTGGAGGTGGGAGAACTCGTAGCCCCAGCAGCCCAGGATCGTGGCGTGCCGGCGGTTGATGTGGCGGTGCGGGTTGAGCGTCGCGTCCCCGGAATCGGTGTACTGGCCGACGACGACGTAGCGGCCGCCGTCGCGGAGCATGTCGAGGCCTTCCGGGACCGCGGCCGGGTTGCCCGACGCCTCGATGACGACGTCCGCTCCCCGCCCGGAGGTCCGGTCGCGGACCCAGGCCGCGCGCGCGGCGGGATCGCTCATCGCCGTGATGTCGAGCGTTTCCTCGACGCCGAGACGGCGCGCCGCGTCGAGGCGGGCCTTCGGAGCGCCGACGACGAAGACACGCAAGGGCGCCCGAGAGCTGCGCGAAAATCGCGGCATTCAGGCCGACCGGGCCCGAGCCCTGGACGACCACGGTGTCGCCCATCGCGATGCCCGCGCGCTCGACGGCATGGAATCCGGTCGGCAGGCCGCAGCCGCCGCCGAGGAAATCCTCCGCCGAGAGGCTCTCGGGCAGCGGCACGAGTCGCACGCCGGGCAGGATCTCGATCCGCTCGGACCAGCCGCCGAGAAGCCCGTCCGAAGCCGGCGCCGTGATCCCGTAGACGCGGCGTTTCGGGCAACGCGTCGCCGCGCGCGCGACGAGGCAGTGCCAGCAGGCGCCGCACGTTCCGTAGACGTCGTAGAAGGTGACGAGCGCGCCCGTCGCGATCGGCTCGCCTTCTACGTCCTGGAGCAGGCCGCGCGTCTCGAGGACTCGCCCGACGCTGACGTGACCCGGGATGATCGGGTACGGCACGCCCGAAAGCCGCCCGTGGTGCAGGTGCACGTCGGTGCCGCAGACTTCGCTCGCCACCGTCTCGAGAATCGCGCCGCCCTCGCGGGCGCGAGGCGCGGAAAAGATGCGGGCCTCCAGGGGTTGTGCCGGCCCGGGCATCACGACGGCCCGAATCGAATCCCCCGTCATTCTTTACTCGGGAAGAATTCGAAACGTCTTCGAGCGGCGGATCGATCAGCGAAACGAGGCCGCTCGTGTCGAGGAGGAGCTCAGCGGCCACGCTTGAGCGACTCGAGTACGTACTCGCTATGCCTTTCGGCGAGATCCGGAATCCCGGAGTCGACTGATCCGATCAGGTGCTTCATCCGCTCGTACGGCGTGCCGGGGCGTCTCCGCGCGGGCTCGAGGTAAGCGCGGAGTGCCGCCCGGACGATCTCCGAAGGCCGACTGTGCCAACGGCGAGCCGCGGCGCTGAGACGCCGGCTCAAGTCTTTCAGCAATCGGACGGTCAGCTGTTCACGCATGACATTGCACTATGACGCATTGCACAAGGGCTCCATACCCTGTTTCTCCGGGATAGCTGTGATATGTCCGGGGGATGCGGCGCGCGCTGTGGGTGCTCGTGCTGATCCTGTCGTCGTCGTCGTCGGCCCCGGCACAGACCGAAACTCCGCCCCCGACGCCCGCGCCGGCCGGCGAGACCGCCGCGGCTCCGGAGCTCACGCCGACGCCGGCACCCGAGCCGACGCCTCCGCCGCCGGAGCCGGCCACCAACGTCGAGGAAGCGCTCGACCGACTGGGCGCCCTGGTCAAGGACGGGCGCCTCAAGGTCGAGGCCGACCTCATGGCGGGCAGCGTGCCGGCGATCCCCAAGTACACGCTCGAGGTTCAGGGCGATCCGAAGACGACGATCCAAGCGGAGGCGGTCGAACGGCCGCGTCACGCGCATGCACTTCGGTGTCGAGAACGGAAAGCTCGTCGTGCGGGGAAAGGGCCTGCGGCCGAAGGTCGCGATCGAATCGCTCGACTTCGAGGATCCCAAGGGCATCACGAAGATGAAGTTCCACGGCCTCGGGATCTGGAAGCCGATCGTCGCGATCTTCGGAGGCATCGCGCGCTCCGCGGTGCGGAAGATGGAGTTCCGCACCGACATCCCGTCGGTGATGAAGGGCGAGATCCTCGGCGGCAAGCGCACGACTCCGGCCGCCACGCCCGCGGCGGCGCCGACCCCGACTCCCACGCCCGCCCCGGGGGCGCCGCCGGCGGCGCCGACGCCTTCGTTCATGGACCTCGTTCGGGAGGTCCGCATCGAAGAGATGGTCGTCACGGCGTTCGGCGGGCGTCCGGTTCTTCTGCGTCCGTTCGTCGCGTTCTACACGGCTTCGCAGCCGGAGTCCGGCGAGGCCCTGAAGCTGACCGTCCAGAAGGGCGTCTTCCGTCCCGCGCGCGGCGGAGCGCCGCACTTCGTCGAGTTCGACGGCACGATCGACGGGGAGATGGAGAACGGCGAGATGCACTTTCAGGCCAACCAGTGCACGATCGCGCGCGGTCACATCCGGGGAGGAGCGTTCCACGCGAAGTCGAACGACGAGGGCGAGCTGGCGACCGCCCTGTCGGCCGAGGACATCTTCTTCGAGCTCTCCTCGGGGAAGTTCGTCGTGCCCGGAGGCATGGGCGTCGCGCTCGATTCCGGCTCGACCTTCGGGGTCGCCGCCGTGAAGGTCACCTCCGACGGCCACTTCTCGGGAGTCGCGAAGCTCGATCTCGCCGGCAAGACGGGCGAGCTGTCGCGCAAGGGCGCGACGATCTCGGCCTCCGACATCAAGCTGACGACGCCCGGCCTGACGATCGTCGACGGGCGCGCCACGGGACCGCTCGAGATCGCCTTCAACTACCAGCTCGAGTACCCGTTCGTCGTCAAGTACCCGATCGACGAGATACCCGAGAAGAAGCTGATGCTCGACTTCCACGGGCCCTTCGCGTCGTCGTTGAACCTGAAGGACGCGGGCGGCGACGACGGCGAGGTGACGGGGACCTACGTCTTCAAGGCGCCGTGGGAGCCGATCGAGCAGGCCGCGCTCGCCGCGCTCGAAGCGAAGTGGCAGCAGGACCTCGCGATCCAGAACATCGACTTCACGATCGCCCCCAAGATGTTCCGTCCGTGCGGCGAGTCCTGCTTCACGCTGGCGATCGACGTCACGGCCGAGAAGCTGTCCCAGAACCGGTTGAAGCGCCTCTTCTCGCAGTTCTGCTCGCCCATCGCGTCGGCGAACCTCGTCGTCGACAAGGAGGCGCGCGCCTTCCATCTCACCGACGTCAAGGTCAAGACGCACTGCAAAGGCGCGGTCGGCTGGGTCATCAACTTCATCTCGCCGTTCCTGACGAAGTCCTACACCGGCATGAAGCTCTTCCAGATGCCGCCGAACCTGCCGCTGACGATCGACTCCGTGCGCGGAGGCGCGAAGCTCGTCGAGATCGCCGGCACCGTCGACTGGGAGTCGGGCGAGCCGAAGCCCGAGGTCCCGCCCGAGCCGCAGCCGGTGGTCGTGGAGCCGGAAAAACCGCCGGTACCGTAGCCGTGCAGGTGGGCGAGTCTCCACGCCGTCATCCTGAGCGAAGCACGAAGGATCCGGACTCGTCGCGGCGCTGCCGAGTCGCTGCGGTCCTGCGGACGCTCTGCGCTCCTCAGGATGACGCCTACGGCGTCCTTCGACGCCTGCGGCGGCGGATACACCCGCGGATACCGCTCCAGCATGCCCTCTTCCTTCATCAGCTTCTCGATCGCGTCGATGTCCCACGGGGCCTCGGTCGAAACGACCTCGGCGCCCGTCTCGGTGATGAAGACCATGTCCTCGAGCCTCACGTAGATCTTCTCGTCGGGAACCGTCAGGGCCGGCTCGATCGTGAAGACCATGCCGGGACGCAGCGGCCCCTCGTGCGAGCCGACGTCGTGCGTCGCCATGCCGACCCAGTGGCCGATGTAGGGGTACTCGCTCTCGCCGCTCTTCTTGTACTTCTCGACGAAGTCCTCGGCGGCCTTGCGGTGCGAGGGCTTCGAGAACTTCGCCGCGGCGAGGATCGGGTCCATCGCGGCGCCGGCCTGGGAAATGACCTGCGCGCCCGTCTTGCCCGGGTCCGAGCGCCTTCAGGATCTCGCGATAGCAGGCGAGGTAGAAACCGTAGAGCTCGCGCTGCCAGCCGGAGAACTTGCCGTTGACCGGGAACATGCGCGTGACGTCGGCCATGTAGTAGCCCCAGTCGGGGGCGTAGTCCATGAGGAGGAAGTCGCCGTCGAGCATCTGCCGCTTGCCGGCGTTGTAGTGCGGCCAGTAGGCGTTCTTGCCGCTGCCGATGAGCGAGTAGTACGCGTCCCCCTGGGCGCCGTTGCGGTAGATAGATGAACTTGGCGACGGCGTCGAGCTCGCGTTCGTACTGTCCCGGCCGCGTCGAGCGCATGGATTCGACGAGCGCCAGGCCCGAGAGCCGCGTCGCCTTGCGGATGACGTCGAGCTCGCGCGGGCTCTTGATCAGCCGCAGGGCGTCGAGCGTCGGCGAGAGGTCCTTGATCTCGAAGACCGGGAAGCGCAGGCGGATGAGCTCGACGAAGCGGCCCTCCCGCGAGGTGCCGCCGTCGAAGGGGTCGGAGCCGGTGTCGGCGACGTAGCGCATCGCGAGGTCGCGGCTCATCGACCCGCCCTCGGCCGGCGCGAGCGGCGTGTAGAGCGCGCGCTTGCCGGTCTTGAGGTACTTGCCCTCGAGGTGCTCGGCCAGAAGCTCCGTCGCGTAGACCTCGTCGACGCCCGAGAGCTTCTTGACCTCGTCGGCGTCCTCGACGGAGAGGAGCTTTCCCTCTCCCGACTCGCGCTTCTCGTTGCGGTGGGGCAGGAAGAGCGCCGCCTTCTTCGTCTTGCCGTCGAGGAGGATGTAGGCGTGGGGCGTCTCGATGCCGCACACGTAGTAGAACTCGTTCGCCTGGCGGAACCGCGTGTAGCCCGGCGGATTCGGCGCGCCCTGGAGGACGGCGATCGCCTCCGGCCCGATGGCTTCGTAGATCTTCGCCCGCCGCGCGGCGAACTCCTCGGGCGGAAAGTCCGTCGTGAAGAGCGGAAAGCCTTCCTGCGCGAGGGCGAGCCCGGGGAAGACGAGCGCGAAGGTCGGAGCGAGACAGAGCATCAGGGCGAGGAACGGGCGGCGAAGCGACATCGAATCCTCCTCCTCGAACTGTGTCGACGGTTTCAGTGGCGGTGGGATCCGGGAGCCGGCCGAGTCTGCGGCATGCTGTATCGGCCGAGCACGACGGTGACGTTGTCCTTGCCGCCGGCCTCGAGCGCCAGATCGACGAGGCGCTCGCAGACGCGGGCCGAGGTTCCGGGGACCGCGAGCTCTCTTGCGATCGTCTCTTCGGGCACCATGTCGGTCAGGCCGTCGGAGCAGAGGAGGAGCTGATCGCCGTCGGCGAGTTTCCACCGCTTGAGCTCCACCTGGACGAACGCTCCGCGGGTCGCGAGCGCGCTCGTCAGCACGTTGCGGGAGGGGTGCGTGGCGATCTCGTCGCGGGTGATCGCGCCGGCGTCGACGAGCGACTGGGCCAGCGTCTGGTCGCGCGTGAGGCGTTCGAGAACGCCGCCGTTCCGCCGGAAGACGTACGCTCGGGAGTCGCCGACGTGCGCGGTGAGGAGCTCGGTTCCGAGGGTGGCCGCGACGGTCATCGTCGTCGCCATCCCGCGCAGAGCCGGGTCCTCCTTCGCCTTTTCCATCAGGATGTCGCGGACCTGTTGAAAGCGGCGCTCCATGCGCTGGAGGACCTCGTTGGCCAGGGGCTCGTCCATGCGCATGATCCAGTCCGGCGTGGAGATCACGAGGTCGATCAGGGCTTGGACCGCCGTTCGGCTCGCGACCTCGCCCGCCACCGCGCCTCCGACGCCGTCGGCCACGAGCAACCCGTACGCGGTCTCGGAGTAGTCCTCCGGAATCTCGCCCTCGCGCAAATTGGTTTGGAGGGTCTGCAACGAGCGGTCGATGCGCGCGACGAAGTAGTGATCCTCGTTGTTGCTCCGGACCCGGCCGGGGTGCGAGATGGCCGCGATGTCCACTTCGACCCACGACGACTCTCCCGCGGGAGCCGGGGCGTCCACATTCCGAAGGGCGGGCAGCTCGTCGGTGTCGTCCGGATCTTTGGTCATAGTGTCTCCGTGGCTTCGCCTCCGAAGCAGCGATGCTACATCCAACCGGCGGCCGGGCGCCTCACCGGATCGGTGTGTCGATCTTGTGGTCCTTCGTCTCGCGGATGAAGAGGCCCCCGACGAGAAGCGTCATCAGGCAGATCGCGATCGGGTAGGCGAGGCCGGTGTAGATCGCGTTCGGGCCGAAGGTCGCCTGGGCCCAGGCCGAGGTCGTCACGGCCGTCGCGATCAGAGGCAAGAATCCTCCAAACCACCCGTTTCCGAGGTGGTACGGAAGCGACATCGACGTGTAGCGGATCGAGGTCGGGAAGAGCTCGACGAGATACGCGGCGATGGGCCCGTAGACCATGGTCACGTAGATCATCTGGACGAAGAGAAGGCCGACGAGCCCGAGCAGGTTCGGCCACGGCAGCCCGGTGACGCTCGGCGCCATGGCCGGATTGGCGAGCGCCTTCGTCGCCGCATACAGCGGCACGTAGGTGAGCGCGGCGAGCAGGCACCCCGTGAGCATCACGCGCTTGCGCCCGATGCGGTCCGACAGGCTTCCGAAGACCACGAAGAAGGGCGTGCCCAGGGCGAGCGCAGCGGCGACGATCGCATACGCGAGCCGCCAGTCGAGATTCAGCGGCTTCTGCAGGAAGGTCAGCGCGTAGAACTGCCCCGTGTACCAGACGACGCCCTGTCCCGCGGTCGCGCCGAAGAGCGCGAGCAGGACGTAACGGAGGTTCTTCGGGTTGGCGAAGCTCTCCTTGAGCGGGTTCTTCGAGACGCGGCCTTCGCTCTTCAGCTTCGAGAAGAGCGGCGACTCGCGCATCCGCAGCCGGATGTAGAGCGACACGGCGAGCAGCGGAAAGGACGCCAGAAACGGAACGCGCCAGCCCCACGCCTTGAAGGCCTCGGGCCCGAGCCAGGCCCGGCAGGCGCCGATGACGCCGAGAGAGAGAAAGAAGCCGAGCGTCGCCGTCGTCTGGATGAAGCTCGTGTAGAACCCGCGGCGCGCATCGGGAACGTGCTCGGCGACGTACGTGGCGGCGCCGCCGTACTCGCCGCCGAGCGCGAGCCCCTGCACGAGCCGGAGCAGGACGAGGAGCACGGGCGCGAGCAGCCCCGCCGTCGCATACGTCGGCAGGAACCCGACGAGCGCCGTCGCGAGGCCCATCGTGACCATCGTGACGAGGAAGGTGTACTTGCGGCCCACGCGGTCTCCGATGCGCCCGAAGACGAGCGCGCCCAGCGGCCGCACGCCGAAGCCGGCGCCGAAGGTCGCGAGGCTCGCGAGCAGCGCGGCCCGGGGGTTGCCGGGCGGGAAGAAGAGGTCCCCGAAGAAGACCGCGAGGGATCCGTAGAGGTAGAAGTCGTACCACTCGAAGAGCGTGCCGAGGCTCGAGGCGACGATGAGCCTCCGGAGGTCGCGGCGGTTTACGTCCGTCACGAGTGCGCGCGGGAGGCTGTCGGCCGCTTACTTCACGACGGCGAGGGCCTTCTCGGTGGCCGCGAGAAGCGCCTGTGCGCCGACGGGCGAGCCGGTGGCCTGCGTCATCCAGATGTCCGGAGCGATGTTGCCGGCCTTCGCCATGCGCTCGAACTCCTTGCCGAGGTTGCCGGCCTTCGCGACCTGGCCCTCGATCTGAAAGGCGATGAGGTGCCCGATCGGATAGTCCGGCAGGTACAGGAAGGAGTGGATCATGTGCGAGTAGATGCCGAGCGTCGCGACGACGTCCTTCTTCTTGAAGATCGGCGCGTAGTAGGTGTTCCAGATGTCCTTGCAGATCTGGAGGGTCGCGGCCTTCAGGTCCGCGGCGTTGGCGTTGGGGTGCTCGTACATCCAGTGCCAGACGGCCATGTCGACCAGGGCCACGCCGGCGATCTCGAAGGTCGCCCAGTAGTCGTTGAGGGCCTTCAGGGCCTGGCTCTGGGCGTCGGGTTTCGCGAGGCCGAGCAGCTCGAGGTCGTGGGCCTGGAAGACGAAGGCGAGAGCCTCGGTGAACGCCGTGTTGGGCACGCCCTCCAGCAGCGTCGAGTCGATGTCGTTGAGCGAAAAGGTCTGCTCGACGTTGTGGCCGAGCTCGTGGATGGCGATGTTGTATCCCTTGTAGTTCATCCCGTCCTTCTCGACGCGCGTGCGCAGGTGCGCCTTGTCGGCGCGCCGCGCGGCCCCGGCGGCGTGGCCCGAGCCGCGCGCCGGATCGACGAGGATGCGGGAACCGAGGTAGTCCGCGCGGTCCTTGGAGAACCCGAGCTTGACGAGGATGTTCGGAATGTCCTCCTGGAAGGCCTCGGCCGTCGGGTACTTCTTCTTGACGATGGCGTCGAGCTGTTCCTCTGTGTACTGCCCGCGCGGCCGGAAGCCGTTGTACCAGACGTCGAACGGCTCGAGCGGCCGGCCGAGGCGGCTCTGGATGAGCGCGGCCACCCGCGGCGCGAGCGGCGACGAGAGGACTTCGACGAGCATCGCGCGGACCCGCTCCTCCGGGATCTGCCGGTCCTCGTCGAAACGGCGCGCGATCAGGGTCGGCGCCGTCGGCGAGTACGGGTCGGCCCGGCGCGCGGCCTGGTACGTTTTCAGGAGCATGGCGTAACGCGTGTCGGGCTCGGGGGCGTTCGTGGCCTTCATGGCCTGCGGCGCGGGTTTGTCCGAGTCGCGCTCGAGCGACGCCTTGACCGTGTTGGCGGCCGGATCCCAGTCCACGTAGGGGTTGTCGATGACGACCTGGGGGATCGTCTGCGTGACGATGCGGTCCATGACCTGCGCGATCTGCCGTTGCCTCGCGAGGCCGCCGTTCTCGTCCGAGTAGTCGGCCCGGATCTGGTCGCGCAGGTTCCAGTGGGACAGCAGCCGCATCTTCGGCGGGAAGAGACGCGTCCCCTTCGCATCCACGACGTGACGCATCCAGATGTTGTAGCCGGCGATGTAGCGGTCGGCTTCCGCCCCGGCCTCCGTAATCGCCAGGTTGACCTCGGCCGGCACGCGCTTGGAGAATCTCTCGCCGAGCCGCGCCTCCGCCCACTGCCGCCGCGTCCAGTTGGGCCCGAGCTCGAGCCGCTCCTTCAGCGTGGTGACCGGGAAGTTGAGAAGCACGGCGAAGGCCAGCCGGTTCTTGAAGGAGTCGTCCACGAAGTGGGCCGACGGGTCGTAGCCGGCGAGGACTTCATCGAACGGGTAGATCTCGCCCAGGTCCAGATCCGTCTGCCACCGGAAGTCCCGTGCGATCTCGAGCATGTGGCCGTCGAGGGACTCGAGGCACTTCTCCATGCGCTTGAAGAACTCGTTGCGGGCAACCGAGTCGACCGCGATGTAGGTGCGGACGACCTCCTCGAAGGCCTTCTCGTCGCCGTCCTCGGGGCGCCAGAACCCGGCGGCCTGCTGGAGGCCCCGCTCGATCCGCGGGCGCTCGGCTTCGCCGTACTTCTGGGCGAGCTCATTCTCGAGACGGGCGATCGTCTGCTTCATGGCCTCCGACGGACCTCCCTCGGCGATGAGACCGAGCGTGAGCGCTCCCGCGAGCGCGACCGTGATGATCGACGGCATTCAGGCCCTCCGGCGGGGGAGTCTACAAGGGGTCCGGCCGCCGTCCCCGAACCCGGTTCCGGGGGGTGAACTTTTGGCCGGACGATACGAATAAGAGGTCATGGTCAACCGACTGCTCGCTATCTGTGTCTCCTTTTTGGCCGCCGCCGCCGCCCTGGCCTCGCCCGACGCGGCGCCCCCGGCCCTCCGCCTCCCCCAGACCGCATCTCCCACGGGCTACCGGGTCGCCCTGACGATCGATCCGGCAAAACCGAGCTTCCGCGGCTCGGTCGACATCGGCATCCGGCTGGCGGCTCCGACCGAGCTCCTCTGGCTGCACGGGACGGAGCTGAGATCGAGAAGGCGACGGTAAGCGCCCGCGCGGGCGGCGCCGAGGTCGAGGCCCGGGTCGTTCCGGGAGGCGAGGACTTCGTGGGCTTCGCCTTCGACCGGCCGCTGCCGGCCGGAGAGATGGATCTCCACGTGGACTACGAGGGCTCGATCGACGAAACCTCCACGCAGGGGGTCTTCCGGCAGAAGGACGGGGACGCCTGGTACGTCTACACCCAGCTCGAGACGACGGACGCCCGCCGCGCCTTTCCCTGTTTCGACGAGCCTGCCTACAAGACTCCCTGGGAGCTCACCCTGACGATCCCGCCCGGGACGAGCGCCGTCTCGAACACGCCGATCGTGTCCGAGGCTCCGGCGAAGGGCGGCGGCAAGGTCGTTCGGTTCGGGAAGACCGAGCCCCTCCCCGCCTACCTGATTGCCTGGGGCATCGGGCCGTTCGACTACGTCGACGCGGGACGCGCGGGGATGAAGAAGACGCCGATCCGCATCATCGTCCCGAAGGGCAAGGCCTCGCGCGCGCGCTACGCCGCCGAGACCAGCGGCCCGATCCTCGAGATCATCGAGAACTACTTCGGAATGCCCTTCCCCTTCGCCAAGCTCGACCAGCTCGTGATTCCGCAGACCGTGACCTTCAGCGCCATGGAGAACGCGGGCCTCGTGACCTGGTCGGAGTCGGTGCCTTCTCGCCGCGCCGCAGGACGAGTCGATCAAGTGGCGGCGCGTCCAGGCCTCGATCAACGCCCATGAGATCGCGCACCAGTGGTTCGGCGACTACGTGACCCTCGCCTGGTGGGACGACGTGTGGCTGAACGAGTCCTTCGCCACGTGGATGGCGGACCTCACGCTCGCAAAGTGGCAGCCGACGTGGGGACTCGCCGTCGATCGCATCGTCGACCGTTCGAACGTCATGGGCGACGACACGCTGGTTTCGGCGCGCAAGATCCGCCAGGAGATCCGGAGCGCCGACGACATCCACAACGCCTTCGACTCGATCTCGTATCAGAAGGGCGGCGCCGTCATCTCGATGTTCGAGGCCTGGATCGGCCCCGAGAAGTTCCAGGCCGGCGTCCGCCGGTACATGAAGGCGCATGCGTACGGGACCGGCACCTCGAAGGACTTCCTCGCGGCGATCGAGGCGGAGAGCCGGCCCGGCGTGGCGGCCGCGTTCTCGAGCTTTCTCGACCAGCCCGGCGTGCCGCTCGTCGACGTGACGCTCCAGTGCGCCGGGGGCCAGGCCCCGAAGCTGTCGCTCTCGCAGAAGACGATTCCTGCCGGTCGGCTCCGAGGGCTCGGCCGCGCAGACGTGGCAGATCCCGGTGTGCGCCCGCGCGGCGGCAGGCGGCGAAGCGCGCCAGGGCCTGCGCGCTCCTGACGAGCGCCACGGGCACGATGCCGGCGCCCGGAGCCTCCGGCGGCTGTCCCGCCTGGGTGCTCGCGAACGACGGCGAGGTCGGCTATTACCGCGCGGTGTATCGGGACGACGGCCTCGAGAAGCTGCTCGCCGTCGCGGATCGGGAGCTCACGGTCGCCGAGCGCGTCGGGCTGCTCCGCGACGTCGATGCGCTCGCGATCGGAGGCGCGATGTCGATGGGCGAGGCGCTCGCGCTCGCCCCGCGATTCGCGAACGACCCGGACCGCCAGATCGTCCAGGCCACGATCCGCATCGCCTCCGATGCGGGCGAGAGCGTCCTGCCGGAAGCGCTCCGGCCGGCGTACGCCCGCTACGTCTCGAAGACGTTCGGAAAGCGCGCCCGCGCCCTCGGCTTCAAGAGCAAGCCGGGAGAGGACGAGGACACGCGGCTCCTGCGCGTGTCCCTGGTGGAGTACGTCGCAAAGGACGGGGACGAGCCCGAGCTCCAGGCCGAGGCGAGGCGGCTCGCGCTCGCATGGCTCGCCGACCGGTCGGCCGTCGAGGCCGACATGGTCCTCGCGGTTCTCGAGAGCGCCGCGCGGCACGGCGACCGGGCGCTCTTCGAGAAGTACAAGGAGGGGATCAAGACGTCGCGGGAGCGGCGCGACCGCAACCGCCTCTTCCGCGGGCTGGGCGCCTTCACGGACCCCGCGATCCTCGACGATGCCTTCGCGTTCGCGATGTCGGCCGAGTTCGACACGCGGGAGTCCGGCTACATCATCTACAGCTCGCTGCAGACTCCGGAGGGACGCGCGGCGACCTGGAAGTTCCTGCAGGCGAACTACGACTCCACGGTCGCCCGGATGCCGCGCGAGGTCACGGGCGTCATGCCGTACTACGCGTCGGGGTTCTGCGACGAGAAGCACCGCAGCGAGGTCGCGGAGTTCTTCGCGGGCCGCGCCGAGAAGCTTCCGGGCGGCCCGCGCAACCTGGCGAAGGTCCTCGAGGGCATGGACCTCTGCATCGCCCTGCGCGGCGCGCAGGAGGGAAGCCTGAGGGAGGAGCTGGCGAGGTACTGAGGAGGGGAGGGCGGCGTAGCGGTCATGCTGAGGGCGGAGGCCGAAGGATCAGACTGTCGCGGCTGATTGGGATCCTGTCGCTCGGCTCTAGGATGACGGCGAGCCCTTCGCTCGCCTTCGAGAGCGACTTGACCAGAGCCTGAAAGTCCTTTTCGGCCTTCGCCATCGTCGCCGCCGGGCCGGTGCACTTGAAGAAGACCAGGCCGTCCGGCGCCTCCACGATGGCGCCCAGCAGTCGCCAGCCGGGCTTCTTTCCCTGCGACTGCATCATCGGCCCGCCCGGCGCGAGGTAGGTGCCGGAGAGAGCGATCTCGTGCACCTTCAGGCCGTTGACCGTGCGCTCGACCGGCTTCGCCGCCGGCGGCGGCTCGAACTGGCTCTTCCAGCGGGAGAGGTTGTCCTCGACGGAGCCGCCCTGGCCGCGTCCGAAGAAGAAGACGCCGCACTCTCCGGCTTCCTGCCCGGACGCGGGCGGGATCGCGTAGGTCGCGACCCGCATCTTCCGCTCCGCAGCGACCTCCCAGCCGGGCGGCATCGTCCAATTCACCCCTCCGGCCGAGCCCTGGGTCGCCGCGGAGGCCGCCGCCAGCACGGCCGCTGCGAAGCCTGGGAGCAGAAACACCGCCCGGAGGGACGCATATGGGCGAAGCCTAAAGGAATCCCGGCCGGCGTTGAATAGAATTCGGGGGAGGAGGACGTCAGACGACGATCATGGAGGGCCATGTCACGAAGAGCGGCTCTCCTGCGGTCAAGCGCTGACCGGGCGTGACCTCCGGTCGGAAACGGCGTTTCTTTAGCGATGAGGAGGATGGAATGAAGATTCGGATGACGGGTCGAGGAGTCGCAGCGGTTCTCGCGGGAGTGTGCTTCGGCGCCGGCGTGGCCCTGGCCAACCAGCACTCGGAGGCGCCCAAGCCCGGGCCGGAGACCAAGAAGCTGGAGGTCTTTGCCGGGAAGTGGAAGGGCGAGTCCACGATGCAGCCGGGACCGTGGGGCCCGGGCGGCAAGATGACGACCGAATCGGACTGCTCCTGGTACGAGGGCGGATTCCAGATGGTCTGCCGCGATAGCTCGAGCGGAGCCATGGGAAAGATGAAGTCCGAGGCCGTCCTCGGCTGGAATGGCGAGGAGAAGGTCTACAAGTACATGGGCTTCGACAGCATGGGCATGATGGGACAGGCGACCGGCAACCTTTCGGGCAACACCTGGAACTGGACGGGCGAGGACAAGATGGGCGGCAAGCTCATCAAGTCCAAGTACACGATCGTCATGACGTCGCCGACCACGCAGACGTTCAAGTGGGAAGTGTCCGAGGACGGCGGCAGCACCTGGAAGACGGCCGCGGAAGGCAAGTCGACCAAGACGCTGACCGGATCGCTCGCAAGGGCGGCTGGCGGCCGCCCTCGTTTTGGTCGAAGGTTGAAGTGTCGAGTCGAAGGGCGGCCTCACGGCCGCCCTTTCTTTCCTCGTAGAATCCTCCGTCAACGTGATCCGCTGCCCCTCCTGCTCGGCCGACGTCCCGGCGTCGGCTCGTTTCTGCCCGGCCTGCGGCGAGGCCGTGTCGTCGGTGTCGCAGATGCCGACGAACCTGGCGTCGCCGTCGGTGGCGGAGGCGGCGCGGCGTCCGGCGTCCTCCTCGCGCGTCGGCCGCCTCGCCTCCTCCGACTCGATCGAGGCCGGAGGCTTCACGCCGGGCGCGATCCTCGCCGAGCGCTACCGCATCATCGGCCTCCTCGGCCGCGGCGGCATGGGCGAGGTCTACCGCGCCGATGATCTGAAGCTCGGCCAGCCCGTGGCGCTGAAGTTCCTGCCGCGGCATCTGGCCGAGGACCAGGACCGCCTCGAGCGCTTCTACGCCGAGGTGCGCATCGCCCGGCAGGTCTCGCATCCCAACGTCTGCCGCGTCTACGACGTCGGCGAGATGGACGGGCAGCAGTACCTCTCGATGGAGTACGTCGACGGCGAAGACCTCGCCTCGCTGCTCAAGCGGATCGGCCGGCTGCCGCCGGACAAGGCCCTCGACATCTCGCGCGAGCTCTGCGCGGGGCTCGCGGCGGCGCACGAGCGAGGCGTGCTCCACCGGGACCTCAAGCCCGCCAACGTGATGGTCGACGGCCGGGGCCGCGCGCGCATCACGGACTTCGGTCTCGCCATCGCGGCCGGAGAGGTCGTCGAGGGCGAAGTCTCGGGCACGCCCGCGTACATGGCGCCCGAGCAGCTCGCCGGCAAGGGCGCGTCGGTCCGGAGCGACGTCTACGCGCTGGGCCTCGTCCTCTACGAGCTCTACACCGGGCCGCAAGGCCTTCGACGGCGCGACGTTCCAGGAGCTCAAGCGAAAGCACGCCGAGGATCCACCGGCCTCGCCTTCGACGATCTCGCCGGGCTTCGACCCGGTCGTCGAGCGCGTCATCCTGCGCTGCCTCGAGAAGGAGCCCTCGGCAGCGCCCCGCCTCGGCCTCGCAGGTCGCGGCCGCGCTCCCGGGCGGCGATCCGATCGCGGCGGCGCTCGCGGCGGGGGAGACGCCCTCCCCGGAGATGATCGCGGCGGCGGGCGAGCAGGGCGCGCTCGCTCCGGCGAAGGCCTGGACGCTGCTCGGCGCGGTTCTGCTCGGCTGATCGCCGCGATCCTCGTTCTCTCGCGCTACTCGATGGACCAGGGCGTCATGCCGTTCCCGAAGAGCCCGGACGCGCTCGAAGACCGCGCGCGGGAGCTCGTCGCGGCGCTCGGCTGGGAGCAGCCTCCGGCCGACCGCGCGACCTGGTGGGTGCGGCAGTACGACTACCTGCTCTACCGCGCCGCGACGATCCCGTCCATCCGGAACTTCAAGGAGCTCGCGACAGCGCGTCCGCATCCCTGGTGGTTCTTCTACCGGCAGAGCCCTCGGGAAATGGTGCCCCTGAACGACGGACATCGCGGTCCGCGCGAACGATCCGCCATTCGAGGTGTCGGGGATGGTCGCGGTGGGGCTGGACGCCCGCGGCCAGCTCGTCCGCTTCCGCGCGGCCCCGCCGCAGGTCGAGAATTCTCCTGGTCCGGCCGCGGCTCCCGACTGGAAGCCGCTCTTCGCCGCGGCCGGCCTCGACCCGGCGCGCTTCACGCCGTCAGTGCCGCGCTGGCTCCCGAGCGAGCCCTTCGACGCACGCGAATCCTGGGACGGCGCGTACGCCGAATCGCCGGAGGTGCCGATCCACGTCGACGCGGCCTCCTGGCGCGGCCGGCCCGTCTCCTTCGAGATCGTCGGCCCCTGGAGCCGTGCCGGAGCGGATGCAGGAGTCGCGGCGCGCGGCGCGGATCTCGCGTGCGCGAGGCCGCGATCCTGTTCATCATCTTCTCGGTGATGGTCGCCGGAGCGCTGCTCGCCCGGCGCAACCTCCGGATGGGGAGCGGCGACCGGCGCGGCGCGTTCCGCGTGGCCCTCTTCTGCGGCGCGGCGACGATGCTCGCATGGCTCTTCCTCGCACACCACGTTCCGTCGCCGGGCGCCGAGGCGCAGATCTTTTTCCAGGGCGTGGCCGACGCCCTCTTCGAGGGCGCCATGGTCTGGATCACCTACGTCGCGATCGAGCCGATCGTCCGGCGGCGCTGGCCCGACCTGCTCTTCTCGTGGAGCCGGGTGCTCGCCGGCCGGTTCCGCGATCCCCTCGTCGGTCGCGACGCGCTCGCCGGGATCCTCGGCGGCGACGGCGAGCGTTCTCGTCCTGAACGTCTCGAACAGCCTCGCGAACTGGGTGAATCTGCGGGGCATGACACCCGCCCCGCCCTCGACCAGGTACCTCCTCGGCGTGCCGGATCTCCTCGGGCACTTTTCCGAGACGCTTCAAGGACGGCGTCGTGCAGGGCCTCGCGGTCATGACCGTCCTTGTGCTCGCCGTGCTCGTGCTTCGACGGCGGTGGCTGGCGGCGGTCTTCGCGACGCTGCTGCTGATGTCCCTTTCGCTCTCCGGCGAGAACTACGCCGTCGAAGTGCCGGCGGGACTCCTCGATCGCCGCCATCAGCATCATCGTCGCCGCCCGCTTCGGCATCCTCGCCCTGCTCTTCTCGTTTTTCACGAACTTCATCCTCATCGAGGCGCCGCTGACGCTGGATCTCTCGCGGTGGCACGCCGGGCGCGGGCTGTTCCTCGCCGGCGTCGTCGTGGCGCTCGCGGTGTGGGCGTTTCGGGTGTCGCTCTGGGCGGAAAGTCCGTCTTCGCGGGTACGCGACTGGACGAGGGATAGAAGCTCCGGGACCGAACAGACTGTGTGAACGACCGCGTCTCCTCGAGTGCCCTTCGTTGCTCGGCGGAGACGCCGGTGGACGCGAGCTTCTGCCCGAAATGCGGCGAGTCGGTGTCGTCGGTTTCGCAGCTGCCGACGAACATCGCATCGGCCTCGGTCGCGGAGGCGGCGCGCCGGCGCGGCCGTCGTCCTCCTCGAAGGTCGGCCGGCTGGCCTCGTCCGACTCGATCGAGACCGGCGGCTTCACGCCCGGCACGGTCCTCGCCGAGCGCTACCGGATCATCGGCCTGCTCGGGCGCGGCGGCATGGGCGAGGTCTATCGCGCGGACGACCTGAAGCTCGGCCAGCCGGTCGCGCTGAAGTTCCTGCCGCGGCGATCTCGCTTCGGACGAAGGACCGCCTCGAGCGTTTCTACACCGAGGTCCGTATCGCGCGCCAGGTCTCGCATCCCAACGTCTGCCGCGTCTACGACGTCGGCGAGATCGACGGCCAGCACTACCTGTCGATGGAGTACGTGGACGGCGAGGACCTCGCCTCCCTCCTGAAGCGCATCGGCCGACTCCCTCCGGACAAGGCGCTCGAGATCGCGCGCGAGCTCTGCGCCGGGCTCGCCGCGGCGCACGAGCGGGGCGTGCTGCACCGGGACCTGAAGCCCGCGAACATCATGGTGGACGGCCGGGGCCGCGCCGCATCACCGACTTCGGCCTCGCGGTCGCGGCGGGCGAGGTCGCGAGGGCGAGGTCTCGGGCACGCCGGCCTACATGGCGCCGGAGCAGCTCGCGGGCAAGGGCGCATCGGTCCGGAGCGACATCTACTCGCTCGGCCTCGTCCTCTACGAGCTCTTTACCGGCCGCAAGGCCTTCGACGGCGCGACGCTTGCAGGAGCTGAGGCGCAAGCACGCGGAGGACGCGCCGGCCTCGCCCGTCCACGATCGCGCCCGGCTTCGATCCGGCCGTCGAGCGCGTGATCCTGCGCTGCCTCGAGAAGGAGCCGTCGGCGCGGCCCGCGTCGGCGCTCGAGTCGCGGCGGCGCTTCCGGGCGGCGATCCTCTGGCGGCGGCGCTCGCGGCGGGGGAGACGCCCTCGCCCGAGATGGTCGCGGCCGCCGGCGAGGAGGGCGCGCTCGCTCCCGCGAAGGCGTGGGCGATGCTGGGATGCGGCTCGTCGTCTCTCGGCGCGGTGCGTCGGGCTCGCGCGCTTCGCCATGGAGCAGGGCCTCGCGCCGTTTCCGAAGAGCCCGGAGTTTCTGACGGAACGCGCGCGCGAGCTCATCCGCAGCTCTCGGCTACACCGCCGAGCCCGCGGACGAGGCTCCTGGTGGGATCGCCAGTACGACTACCTCACGCTACCGGGCGGCGCACGAGCCCTCGACCAGTTGGTGGCGAAGCCTCGCCCGACCCGAGCCTCACCCCTGGTGGTTCTGGCACCGCCAGAGCCCGCGGTTTCTCGTTGCCCGAGAACCCGTTCGGGGACGACCACCTGATCCGGCCGACGGACCCGCCGCTCGAGGTCTCGGGCATGGTCAACCTCGCGCTGGACGCCCGTGGAAATCTGATGCGCCTGCGCGCCGTGCCGCCGCAGGTCGAGGGAAGGGCGGTCGCGGGCCGCCGCCCGCGCCGGACTGGAAGCCGCTCTTCGCCGCGGCCGGTCTGGACCTCGCGCGTTTTTCGCCGTCGCCGCCGCGCTGGCTGCCGAGCGAGCCCTTCGACGCGCGCGCGGACTGGGACGGCGCCTACGCCTCGAGCCCGGACGTGCCGATCCACGTTGACCGGCCGCGGCCTGGCGCGGCAAGCCGGTCTCCTTCGAGGTCCTCGGTCCCTGGAGCCTGCCCGCCAGCGCATGCAGGAGCAGGCCGCAGGCGGCCGGGCTCGATCGCTCCACAACTACGGGTTTGCTCTTCGTCTTCATCCTCTTGGTCGGCGGCGCGTTCTTCTGGCCCGTCGGAACCTGCGGCTGGGCCGCGGCGACCGGCGTGGCGCCATTCGCATCGCGATCTTCGTCTTCAGCGGAGTCGTTCCTCTCCTGGATCTTCTCGGCTCACCACGTGCCGACGTCAGGACGAGGGCTGGATGTTCCTGACGCTCTCGTCGCGCCGTGTTCCTCGCGGCGCCTTCGTCTGGCTCGCCTACATCGCGATCGAGCCCATCGTGCGGCGCAGCTGGCCCGAGCTGCTGTTCTCCTGGAGCCGGCTGCTCTCCGGACGGTTCCGCGATCCCCTCGTGGGCCGCGACCTGCTCGCCGGGGATCTTCATCGGGGCTTTGACTCTGCTCCTGCTCGAAGCCGCGTGTGCGGCTCCCGAACTGGCTCGATCTGCGCCGGGATGACCCCGATGCCCCCGTCGGCGGCGACGTGCTGAGCGCCGCCGGAGCCGCCTGTCTGCTTCTTCTAGCGTCTTCGCTCATGCGCCGCTAAACGGGCTCGGCTTCCTGACCATCCTCGTTCTGAGCCAGGTGCGTCCTGCGTCGTCGATGGCTGGCCGTTGGACTGACCGGGCTCCTGCTCGTCCTCCTCAGCATCTCCGGCGAGAACTCCGCCGTGGAGATTCCGGCCTCGTTCGCGGTGACCGCTCTCCTCATCTTCGCAGCCGTCCGCTTCGGGATCCTCGCCTTCACGGTCGCCCTGTTCGCGCGACCTCCTCCTGGCCGCGGCTCCGCTCACGCTGGATCTGTCCCGCTGGTACGCGGCACGCGGTCTCTTCCTCGTCGCCCTGATCTCGTCGCGCTCGCGGTCTGGGCGTTCCGCGTTTCGCTCGGAGGAAAATCCGCCTTCGCGGGCGCGCGGCTGGAAGAGGCGTAAGAAGGGCCGACGTCCGTGAACCCTCCGCGTCGAGGACTGATCTTCGACTTTCCGGTAAGAAAAGCACGGTCCGTCCGGAACCGCCGCGTCGGGGGGACTAGAATCCCTCCGAGGTGGTCCGCTGCGCGTCCTGCTCAGCCGAGATCGCCGGGTCGGCCAGTTTCTGCCCGGCGTGCGGCCAGGCTGTGTCCTCCGTCTCGCAGATGCCGACGAACCTCGCGTCGCCCTCGGTCGAGGAGGCGGCGCGGCGGCGCGGGCCGTCTTCCTCCTCGAAGGTCGGCCGGCTGGCGTCCTCCGACTCGATCGAGAGCGGCGGCTTCACACCCGGCACGATCCTGATCGAGCGCTACCGCATCATCGGGCTGCTCGGGCGGGGCGGAATGGGCGAGGTCTACCGTGCCGACGACCTGAAGCTCGGACAGCCGGTCGCCTTGAAGTTCCTTCCGAAGCATCTCGCCTCCGACCACGACCGCCTCGAGCGTTTCTTCGCCGAGGTCCGTATCGCGCGCCAGGTGTCGCATCCCAACGTCTGCCGCGTCTACGACGTCGGCGAGGTCGACGGCCAGCAATACCTCTCGATGGAGTACGTCGACGGCGAGGACCTCGCGTCCCTGCTCAAGCGCATCGGCCACCTCCCGGCGGACAAAGCGCTCGACATCGCGCACGAGCTCTGCGCGGGTCTGGCCGCGGCGCACGAGCGGGGCGTGCTGCACCGCGACCTCAAGCCTTCGAACGTGATGGTGGACGGCCGCGGCCGCGCCCGCATCACCGACTTCGGCCTCGCGGTCGCGGCCGGCGAGGCGATCGAGGGAGAGGTCTCCGGCACGCCGGCCTACATGGCGCCCGAGCAGCTCTCGGGCAAGGCCGCGTCGATTCGGAGCGACATCTATTCCCTGGGCCTCGTCCTCTACGAGCTCTACACGGGACGCAAGGCCTTCGACGGCGCCACCGTTCAGGAATTGAGGCGCAAGCACACCGAGGACGCGCCGGCATCGCCCTCGAAGATCTCGCCGGGCTTCGATCCGGTCGTCGAGCGCGTGATCCTGCGGTGCCTCGAGAAGGAGCCGTCGGCGCGGCCGGCCTCGGCCTCGCAGGTCGCGGCCGCGCTGCCGGGAGGCGATCCTCTGGCGGCCGCTCTGGCGGCGGGCGAGACGCCCTCGCCCGAGATGGTCGCGGCGGCGGGCGAGGAGGGTGCGCTGGCCCCGGCGAAGGCATGGGCTCTGCTCGGATGCGTGCTCGCGGCTCTGGCGGCGGGTGTGTGGGTCGCGCGATTCGCGACGGACCATGGAGTGGCGCCGCTTCCGAAGAGCCCGGAGGCGCTCGAAGACCGGGCGCGCGAGCTCGTCCGGACGCTGGGTTACGCCGAGGAGCCGGCGGACCGCGCTTACTGGTGGGACCGCGACTACGACTATCTCCGCAATCGGGCGAGACAAATCCCATCCACAAAGGGCTGCGGGATCTGGCCGGCGATCCCCACCCGTGGTGGTTCTGGTACCGCCAGAGCCCCCGTTCTCTGACGCCGGCCAACAGCGATGGCCCGGTGCGGCCCGACGATCCGCCGGCGGAGGTCTCGGGCATGGTCGATCTGGCGATGGACGCGCGCGGCAACCTCGTGCACTTTCGCGCGGTGCCGCCTCAGCTCGAGATTCCGGTCGCGCCCACGGCTCCGCCGGATTGAAAGCCGCTCCTCTCCGCCGCCGGCCTCGACTCCGCGCGTCTGACGCCTTCCGCGCCGAAGTGGCTTCCGACCGAGCCCTTCGACACGCGCGAAGACTGGGACGGAACCTAGCGTCCAACCCGGCGTCGCCGATCCACGTGGCCGCGGCCGCGTATCGGGGCAAACCTGTCTTCTTCGAGGTCATCGGTCCCTGGCGCCTTCCCTCCCGTATGCAAGTGACGCCCTGGGCGGGCGGATTGATCGCCCGCAACGTGGCGTTCGCCATCCTGGTCGTGTCCTTCTTGACGGGGGCGTTCCTTCTCGCCCGCCGGAACCTGCGGCTCGGCCGAGGGGACCGCCGCGGAGCCTTTCGGCTGTCGGCCTTTGTGCTCACCACTTCGTTTCTGTGGTGGCTTTCTCGGCGCACCACACCCTCGAACTGCGGCCCCAGACCTTGATCTTCGTGGACGCTCTCTCGCGCAGCGTCTTCTTCGCGGTATTCGCTTGGCTGGCGTACGTGGCGATCGAACCGATCGTGCGGAGGCGATGGCCGGACCTTCTGATCCCTGGACACGCCTCGTCTGCGCTTCCGCGACCCCCTCGTTGGGCGGGACGCGCTCTTGGGCATCCTCGGCGGCGCCTGCTCTGGCTTGTGCTCGGAGGGTCCCAGGCCCTTCCGAACTGGTTGATCTGCCTGGCATGACGCCGGTACCCCCTTCAGGGGCCTTCTTCTCGGGTCCGGGAGCCGCCGCGGGCCGTTTCTTCTGGCTTCTTCGGGATGCGGTTCTCCGCACACTCGCCGTCATAACCCTCCTGGTGGTCGATCAGATCGTCCTGCGCCGGAAATGGCTGGCCATCGCGTTCACGGGATTCTCCTCATGGAGCTCAACCTTTCCGAGAGAACTCGCGGTGGAGGTGCCGCCGGGATCGCGATCGCGGCGCCCATCGTCCTCGTTTCGGCCGGTAAACAGGAACCTCGCGCTCCGCGTTCCGCGCGAACTTCGCGACCAGTTCACTGACCCAGGTCCCGCTCACGCTGGACCTGTGCCGATGGTATTCGTCTCCCTCTGAGACCCTCAATGGCTTTCACGTCGCCCTGACTGTGTCAGCATCACGGTTTGCTCTTCGACGGGAAACCCGCCTTCGCGCCCGCGCGGCTGGAAGAGGCGTCCGAGGGCCCGAACGGTCCGTCGGACCCCTGCCGCATCGAGGGACTCGAATCCCTGCGACGTCAGTCCGCTCCGCGTCCTGCTCGCCCGAGGTCCCGGGTCTGCCAGTTTCTGCCCGGCGTGCGGCCGGGCCCGTGTCCTCCGTCTCCGCAGATGCCCGAACGAAGCACTGGCATGAGCCGTCCATGACCGACCAGCAACACGCCGAAGGAGCCCTTCGTCTTCCGGCGCCCGATCAGGCGCTCGGCGGCCTCCGACTCGATCGAGCACGGGCGGGTTCCGCGCCCGGGACGGTTCTGGCGGAGCGCTATCGGATCATCGGCCTGCTGGGACATGGATGGATGGGGCAAGGTCTACAGGGCCGACGATCTGGAAACTCGGCCAGGCGGTCGCGCTGAAGTTCCTACCGCGCCCATCTTGCAGACGGCTAAGCGGACCGGCTCGATCGGTTATTCTTCGCCGAGTGCGCCGTCGCCCGGCACCCCTCGGAACGCAGGGCACGTCTGCCGAGTCTACGCGTCGGCGAGTGACGGGGCAGCAATACCTCTCCATGGAGTACGTCAACAGCGAGG
>CAVRRE010000007.1:0-391595 GCA_963723535.1 uncultured Acidobacteriota bacterium | reverse complement strand
CTTCCTCGTCAAGACGTTCGAGCTCCTGCTCTACGGATTCCCGCAGCCGGCTCTGTGAACGGCGGCGCCCCGCGGCGCGACTCCTGTAGGCTCCGGCGGTGATGACGGTGCTCGCCGCCGCGGCCGGCCTGCTCGCGCTCGCAGCGCTCGCGGTCTTCCTGCCGCGCTGGCTGATCACGCGGGCTCAGGACCGGCTCGCGTCGCGCCTCCTCGCGGAGTCCAGCGGAAGCTTTCAGTTGCTGACGCGGGCCGAGCTCGTGACCGGCGAGCATCGGCGAATCCCCGGCGTGCTGGGCCTCAGAGAAAACGCCGTCTCCTTCTCGGGACTCTTCGGCGAAAGCGAGCTCCTGCCGACGTCCCGCATCCAGAAGATCGCCACGGGGCAACGGCTCGCGAGCGGGAGGAAGCTTCTGCGGCTCGAGGTCCTTCGTTTCACGCGTCCCGGAGACGAAGAGCTGGAGTTCGTCCTGGCGCGCGCCTCGGCCGGCGCCTGGCGAAGCCACCTCGGCCTCTGGGCCGTCGCCGAGCGCAAGTCGGCGATGGACCGCGTCACTCCCGGCCGCTGACTCGCCGCGCTCTCGTCTATAGTCCCCGGACATGACGAGACGCTCCGCCGCGCTCGGCCTCGCCGCGTCGATGCTCGCTTCGGCCGCCGCGGCGCAGACCCCGACGCCTCGCCTCCTCGCGCCCGGCGTCGTCTCGACCGGCGACATCGAGTTCAGTCCCGCGCTGATGCCGGACGGCAAGACGCTCTACTTCACCAAGGGCAGCCCCGGCATGAAGCGCGCGATGTGGATCGTGGTCTCGAGGCTCGAAAACGGCGCGTGGACGACGCCCGAGATTGCTCCGTTTTCGGGGCGCTACAACGACATCGATCCGACGATCTCCCCCGACGGGAAGCGCCTCTTCTTCGCTTCGACTCGACCCGACGGAAGGCGATGGGCGCCGCCCCGAAGAAGGACTTCGATCTCTGGGTCATGGACCGAACCGCATCGGGCTGGAGCGAACCGAAGAATCTCGGTGTTCCCGTCAACAGCGCCGGCTCGGAGACCACGACCGCGGTCACCGCCGACGGGACGCTCTACATCGGCGCCTCGGGACGCGAGGGCGGGCCGCGCACGGGCCGGAGGCTCTACCGGTCGCGGCTCGTCGGCGGCCGCTACGAAGCTCCCGAGCCCCTCCCGGCCCCGATCGACGCCGGCGAGGAAGACTCCAACCAGTACGTCTCCCCCGACGGGCGCTTCATGATCTTCATGTCCAAGCGTCCGGGCGCCGAGACCGGCCTCTACGTGACCTATTTCGAGAACGGCGCCTGGTCGAGCCCCGTCGCCGCTCGATGCGAAGCTGAACGCGGCCTACTCGCCTTACACGCCCCTGATCTCGCCAGACGGGAAGACCTTCTATTTCACGAGCGTGAAGGGCGCCTTCGACAACCCGCCGATCGCCCCGATGGCGTACGCCAGCTTCCTCGAGGCGATTCGCTCTCCCGGCAACGGCCTCGGCGACATCTACGAGCTCCCGGTCGAGGCCCTGTCGCTGCGCTCCGCGCAGTAGCGACCCATCTCGATGCACGAAGACACGGCGCTCATCGCGACGATCGCCGGAGGGTTGGGGCTGGCGTTCGTCTTCGGCCTTATCGCGGTTCGTCTCCGGATGCCGCCGCTCGTCGGGTACCTCCTCGCCGGGCGTCGCCGTCGGGCCGTTCACGCCCGGCTTCGTCGCGGACTCGGGCCTCGCCTCGCAGCTCGCCGAGATCGGCGTGATCCTGCTCATGTTCGGCGTCGGCCTGCACTTCTCGCCGAAGGACCTTTGGGCCGTGCGCAAGATCGCCGTGCCCGGAGCTCTCGCGCAGATCGCCGTGGCGTCGCTGCTCGGCATGTTCGTCTCGCACCTCTGGGGCTGGGCGTGGGGTTCCGGGCTCGTGTTCGGCCTCTGCCTCTCGGTCGCGAGCACCGTGGTGCTCCTGCGGGCGCTCGAAGACCGCGGCGCGCTCGAGACGGGCGAGGGCCGGATCGCCGTCGGCTGGCTCATCGTCGAGGACCTCGTCACCGTGCTCGTGCTCGTCCTGCTTCCGGCGCTGGCGGTCCCCCTCGGCGGCGACCCCGGCGAAGCCGCCCCGTCGGGCCCCATGTGGATCGAGATCGCCTGGACGCTCGCCTATGTCGCGGCCTTCATCGGCATCATGTTCGTCGTCGGCCGCCGGGCCGTGCCGTGGCTGCTCGAGCGCGTGGCCCGGACGGGCTCCCGAGAGCTCTTCACGCTCGGCGTCCTCGCGGTCGCCCTCGGCATCGCCGTGGGCGCCGCGTCTCTCTTCGGTGTCTCCTTCGCTCTCGGCGCCTTCTTCGCCGGCGTCGTGATCAGCGAGTCGGATCTCTCGACGAAGGCGGCCTCGGATGCGTTGCCGCTCCAGGACGCGTTCGCCGTGCTCTTCTTCGTGGCCGTCGGGATGCTCTTCGACCCGATGGTCCTCGTCCGCGACCCCCTGGAGGTCATTGCGGTCGTCCTCATCATCATGGTCGGCAAGTCGCTGGCGGCCCTCGGCATCGTGCTCGCGTTCCGCCGCCCCCTCCACACGGCGCTCACGATCTCGGCGAGCCTCGCCCAGATCGGCGAATTCTCGTTCATCCTCGCGGCCCTCGGCCTCTCGCTGAACCTCCTGCCTCCGGATGCGCAGAGCCTCATCGTCGCGGGAGCGCTGATTTCGATCACGCTCAACCCCCTGATGTTCGGGGCGATCGCGTCGATCGAGTCCCGCCTGGCGACGCGGCTCGTCACCCCGGAGGCCGAGGAGTTCGTGCTCCCCGACGCATCTCCGCGCGCATACGGTGCTCATCGGCCACGGCCGCGTCGGAGGGCGGGTCGCGGCCGCGCTCGGCGCCCGCGGCCTGCCCTACGTCGTCGTCGAGGCCGACCTCGACAGCGCCGTCGGCCTCCTCAAGCAGGGCATTCCGGTCGTCTACGGCGACGCCGCCCGACCGGGCGTGCTGGAGCACGCGGGTGTGAAGGAGGCCCGCCTGCTCGTCGTCACGGCCCCGGACGCCTTCCAGGCACGGGCCGCGATCGAGCTCGCACGGCGCATCCACCCCGAGATCGACATCGTCGTCCGCACGCACAGCGACGCCGAGCGCGCGTATCTCGAGGGCAAGAATGTCGGGAAGGCCGTCATGGGCGAGCAGGAGCTCGCCGAAGCGATGGCGCGATATGCCCTCGAGAGGTTGAAGGCCGAGGCCTAGATCCGGGCCTGTGCGCGCTCGACTTGCCCGCGTCCTCGCGCGACGCGCCCCGGGACGGCTACGGTCTCGGCTGCCAGCGCGGCAGGATGGCCGCGGGGTGGAGATCTTCGCTGCTGAGCGAATTCTCGGTCGAGCAATGGGGACACTTCTGGTTCCAGCCTTTGACGCGGTAAGGAGACTCGGCGTCCGTGTGGATTCCGGTCGAGAAACGCCGTCCACAGTTCCTGCAGACCGCCATCAAGAGGACCCGCCGGCCAGTCGACATCCCACCTCCCCGCTCGGAGGTTACTGCAAAGGGAAGGCCAGCGGGGGAAGGGTTTGAGCTTCCAAGGCGCGGCGCTAGGAGGACTAGGCAAGCGGTGTCGAGTTCGAGGGAGAGGGTTCCCGAGGGACGTTCCCTCTCTCCTCGGTTGGCCCGCGCAGCGGGCCGCTAGGAGTCTGAGTTTGGCTGTGGGGGGTGGACTCGAACCACCGACCTTCCGGTTAACAGCCGGACGTTGTACCAGCTCAACTACCCCACAAGCGCGCAGACATCATAACGGCGGAAGGAAGGCGACGACCCGGGAGGCCAGAGGCTCCGGAATCCGGCGAAGCGCCAGGCGGATGTCCTCGGGGCGGTACCTCTGCGAGAAGTGCGTCAGCACGACCGCCTCGTTCTCGAACTGGTCGGCGCGGGCGAGGATGTCGTCGAGGTGGATGTGGGCGTACTCGCGGGCGCGCGCGACGTCTTCGGGGAACAGGAAGGAGCATTCGAGAAGCAGCACGCGCGCCCGAAAGATCTCGGGCGCCGCCTCGAAGATCTCCCGCCCGCAGTCACCGGGATAGGCGAGGAGCGGCACTTCCTCGCGCCGCGTCACGGTGGCGCCCTCCCGGCGAAGGGCCGCGATCTCCTCGCCTGGCCGTCCGACGAGCTCGTCGAGAAGCTTGTGCTTCACTTCCGAGAAGAGGTAACCCACCGTCGGCACGCGGTGGGAGCCGGGGAGAATCGTCAGCTCGAGATCGTTTCGCAGCGCGAAGGAGTCGCCGGGCTCGGAGGGCACGAGCTCGGTCCCGTAGGCGACGTGCTCGAGGCGCTCCGACGCCGCGACCCACGCGCGGACATCGTCGAGGGAGGCCTTCGGAATGAAGACGCGGCCCGGCGCGAGGCCGGCGAGCTTCCGGCGCGAGCCGTGGTGCGCGAGCCCGGCCATGTGATCGAGGTGCCCGTGCGAAACGCAGACGTTCGCGTAGCCGACCGTGTCCTCGGGAGCGCGGCCGAACTCGAGCAGCGTGCGGAATGTCGGCAGTTTGTAGAAGGACTCGTGGCCTGCGATCGAGACACCGTCGATCGGGATCCCGGCCGCCTCGATCGAGACGCGGCCGCGGCCGCCCGGATAGTCCTCAGCCACGACCCCAAGGCTAATTCAGCCGGAAGGCAAGCAGGATCGCCCTCCGCCGGCGGGGCTGTTTCAGCCGGGAGGCAGGGGCCAGAACGCGAGGGTCACGATGGTGAGCGCGACGACGAGCGCGAGCATCGCCGACAGCGAGCGAAAGAGGCGTTCGGTCATTTGAGGTTCCTTTCGACGCTCCTGTACTCCAACTCTCGTGCCACGCCCCGCCGGGACCGCGTCAAGTCGTGGCAGTGCAGCGACTTGCGTTCGCCACGGGAGCGTCCGACCGCGGAGCCCTTCCAGAGCCCGCGTTACCAGCGGTAACGCGCGTTCCGACTAGGCTACTGCCCGTGCGCGTGGACCTCTTCGACTACGACCTGCCCCCGGAGCGCATCGCCCAGGAGGCGCGGCCGCGCGGAACCAGCCGCCTGCTCGTCCTGGATCGTCGAACCGGCGCGATCGCGCATCGGAAGTTTACCGAGCTTCCCGACCTTCTCCGGGCGGACGACCTGCTCGTGCGCAACGATGTGGCCGTGAGGCCGGCGCGCCTCTACGGTCGCGATTCGGCGGGACGACTCGTCGAGATCTTTCTCCTTTCGCAGAACGCCGAGGCCACGCGCTGGAGCGCCCTCGCGAAGCCCGGCCGGCGGGCGAAGGCGGGCTCGCGCATCGCGTTCGACGAGGGGCTCTCGGCGGAGATCGTCGAGGTGCGCGGGGATGGAGGGCGCGACGTTCTCTTCGACCGCCCGCTCGACCCGGCGCTCCTCGACCGCATCGGCCGGACTCCCCTCCCGCCGTACATCCGGCGCGAGGCCGGCGCGCCGGACCGTTCGGAGGACCGCGCGGCCTACCAGACCGTCTTCGCCCGGGAGCCCCTCGCCGTCGCGGCTCCGACGGCGGGCCTCCACTTCACCGAGGAGATCCTCGCCGCCCTCTCCGGGCGAGGCGTCGAAATCGCGGACATCACGCTCGCCGTCGGCGCGGGCACCTTCAAGCCCGTGACGGTCGAGGACACCGACGCGCACTCGCTGGCTCCGGAAAGCGTCCGCGTTCCCGCCGCCTCCCGCGCCGCGATCGAACGGGCGAGGCAAGAGGGACGGCGCGTCGTCGCCGTCGGAACGACCGTGGCCCGGTCGCTCGAGGCCGCCGCCCGACTGTCCGGTGCGCCTGCCGACGGCGAGCTGCGATTCGCGACCGATCTCTTCATCACGCCGGGCTTCGAGTTCCGCGCCGTCGACGCGCTTCTGACGAACTTCCATCTCCCCCGCTCGAGCCTCGTCATGCTCGTATCCGCCTTCGCCGGCCGCGAGCGCGTGCTCGCCGCCTACGCGGAGGCCGTGCGCGAGGGCTACCTCTTCTACTCCTTCGGCGACGCGATGCTGATCGCCTGACGACCGCCGCGCTCAGCTCGCTCCGCTCAGCTCTCTGACCGGAGGCTCCGGTGTCCGAGTACCGCACCGGCTCCGGAGACACGGGCGCGTCGAGCAGCCCCCGCAGCGCCCGGGTGTGCTGCGCCGTGGTGCCGCAGCAGCCCCCGACGATGCGGGCACCGAGGGCGAGCCAGCGCGAGCGTGCTCCGCGTATTCGTCGGGAGAGAGCTCGTCGGTGAACGCCCAGCCCTTGTCGTCGGCGGGAAGGCCCAGGTTGCCGTAGGCCGCGAGCGGCACGCCGGGAGCCGCCGCGGCGAGGCGCGCGAGGTCGCCGGCGAGCCTCGCGGCCGGGACGCAGTTGATGCCGAGAGCGTCGGGCGCGAGAGGCAGGAGCGCGCGCGCCGCGTCCTCGAGCGTCTCCCCGGAGAGGAGCTTCCCTTCGCCGTCGGTCACGAGCGACAGGATGACCGGCGCGCCGGCCGCTTTCGCGGCGGAGAGCGCCGCGGCGGCCTCGCGGATCGTGTTGTGCGTCTCGGCGAGGATCAGATCCACGCCGGCCTCGGCGAGGAACCGCGCCTGGGCGCCGTGCTCGCGCGCGAGCGCCGCGTCATCGGGGACGAGGTCCGGCCGGTAGCAGTCCTCGAGGGGCGATAGCGAGCCCGGCGACGAAGACCTCGCGCCCGGGCGCTGCCGCGGCCTGGTGGGCGAGCTGGACGGCTCGCGCCGTGAGCTCTCCCGAGCGTTCGGCGAGGCCGGCCTTCGCGAGCGTGCGCGCATGCGTCCGGAACGTGTTGGCCGTCAGGATCTCGGCGCCCGCCGAGACCTCGTCGCCGTGCACGGTCCAGACGAGCTCGGGGTCGCGGAGGAGCGGCCGTGCGCTCCAGAGCGGCAGGCGTCGTGTCCGCGTCGCGCCGCTGGAGCTCGGTGCCCATCGCCGCGTCCAGCAGAAGGGGCGGCCCGGAGCGGAGCCGCTCGAGGAAGCGCCTGGAGAGAACGCCCATCGATTCCTAGCATAGCCAACCGCTGTGGCTAAAAAAATTAGGCCAGAGTTGCCTCTGGCCTAATAACATTCGGAAAGCTATCGGGAGGGCGTCAGTACGTTTCCAGGTACTTCTCGACCTCCCAGGGCTGCACCCGCGAGATGTACTCGGCCCACTCGCCGCGCTTGGCTTCGAGGAAGTGCGTGAGGATGTGCTCGCCGAGGGCATCGGTGACGACGCCGTCCTTCTCCAGGTTGTCGCAGGCCTCGGAGAGGTTCGCCGGGAGCTGATCGATCCGCAGGCGCCGCTTCTCCCGCTCGCTCATCTTGAAGATGTTGCGGTCGACCGGCTCGCCCGGATCCATCCGGTTCTTCACGCCGTCGAGGCCCGAGGCCAGCATCACGCGCGAAGGCGAGGTACGGATTGCAGGACGGGTCCGGCATGCGGACCTCGATGCGGGTGCCCATGCCGCGGCGCGCCGGAACCCGGACGAGCGGCGAGCGGTTGCGCATCGACCAGGCCACGTTGATCGGGGCCTCGTAGCCCGGCACCAGCCGCTTGTAGGAGTTGACGAGCGGGTTGGTGATGGCGACGAAGGCGCGGGCGTGGCGCAGGATGCCGCCCGTGTAGTGCATGGCGGTCTTCGAGAGCTGGTACTTGGCCTTCGCGTCGTAGAAGACGTTGTTGCCCTTCTTGTCCAGGAAGGACTGGTGGACGTGCATGCCCGAGCCGTTGATCCCGTAGATCGGCTTCGGCATGAACGTGGCGTGGAGGCCGTGGTCCATGGCGACCTTCTTGACGATGAAGCGGAACGTCGAGACGCGGTCGGCCGTCGTCACGGCGTCGGCGTACTTGAAGTCGATTTCGTGCTGGCCGGCGGCGACTTCGTGGTGGGCGGCTTCCACCTCGAAGCCCATCTGCTCGAGAGCGATCACGATGTCGCGACGGGCCTCTTCGCCCCGGTCCACCGGCGTCAGGTCGAAGTAGGCGCCCTCGTCGTGCGTGTCGACGATCGGGTCGCCGTTGGCGTCGCGCCGGAAGAGGAAGAACTCGGCTTCGGGCCCCGTCACGAGCGTGTAGCCCAGGGCCGAGGCCTTGTCCATCTGCTTCTTCAGCGTCATGCGGGGACAGCCGGCGAAGGGGCTGCCTTCGGGGTTGTAGACGTCGCAGATCAGGCGGCCGACCTTCTGACCGTTGTGGGACCACGGATAGATCGCGAACGAATCGAGATCGGGCACGAGGTTCATGTCGGACTCTTCGATCCGCGTGAACCCTTCGATCGAGGAGCCGTCGAACTGGATCTCGCCGTCGAGGGCCTTGCTGAACTGCGAGCTCGGCAGCTCGACGTTCTTGATCACGCCGAAGATGTCGGTGAACTGCAGGCGCATGAAGCGGACGTTCTCCGCCTCGCACACCTTGAGAATCTCGGCCTTGGATAGACCCCCGCCCGCCGCGTCGAACTTGAGCACCTTCGCCTTCGCCATGCCGCCTCCCTTTTTTTGACGTTGATGCAGGATTCTAGTGTCATTTGGACGAAATGCAAGCGCCAAAACTCGAAATTGACGTCAAAACCTGCCAATCATGCACATTTTGGTGTGCAAAACGCCAAAACGGCCCCTTGCCAGGCGCCCGATAGAATCCCGGCATGAGCGCCTCCAGCCGCTGGCCCACGCGGGACGAAGCCCGGGCCCTCCTCTTCGAGTTCACGCAGTCCGACGCCCTGCGCAAGCACGGCCGGGCCGTCGAGGAGGCGATGCGGGCCTGCGCGCGCCGCGCCGGCGTGACGGACGAAGCCGAGATCGAGCGCTGGGGCATCGTCGGGATGCTCCACGACTTCGACTACGAGCAGAACCCGACCGAGGACACGCACCTGCACGTCGGCGGCCGGATCCTCCGCGAGCGGGGCTACGCCGAGGAGATGGTCGAGACCATCCAGTCGCACGCCGACTACATGAAGATCCCCCGCGACACGCCCCATGAAGAAGGCCATCTACGCCTGCGACGAGCTGGTCGGCTTCATCGGGGCCTGCGTGAAGGTCCGCCCGACGAAGAAGCTCGCGGATCTGCCGGCCTCCTCGGTCGTGAAACGCCTGAAGGACAAGGCCTTCGCCCGCTCCGTGGATCGCTCCTACGTCTACGGGGGGGCCGAAGCCATCGGAGTCCCTCTCGAGGAGCACGTCTCCTTCCTGATCGAATCGCTCAAGCCGATCGCCGACGAGATCGGCCTCTGAGCCGATACCGGCACGGAATCTGCTATAAATATCGGTTCCCGGTGAAATTGATCTCTCTGTCGCAAAAGGACTTGCACTCATGAGCACCGTCGAGGCCGTTTCTCCGCGAACCATTCGGGCGCGTTCGATTCTGAAGGACCTATCGGGAGAGGAGCTCCGCGCGCTCGCCCGCTCCGGGGAGAAGACGACCGAGTACGGGTCGCCGGTCTACGCCACCCGGATCAAGAACCGCTCCGCCAAGAAGACCTACGTCGTGGCCGACGGAGTCCAGGTCGGCGTCATGCAGCAGTCGATCGAGGGCGGCCGCGCCGCCGAGAAGATCCGCGAGGTCCAGGACGCCCTTTCGAAGATGGACTTGATCCAGGTCGACCGGCGGATGGGCATGAGCCCCGAGGCTCCCCTCCGCTGCCGTCTCTACGTGCCCAAGGAGTACGCCCGCATCGCCTACATGTGGCACAACATGCTGTTTCCGTCGGACTCGTCCAAGGAGCCGGACTTCATCTCGGTCTACGTGCCCGACTGGCCGGAGACCTTGATCTTTCTCGACGTCAACCAGGGTTACACGTACATCCTCGGAACCGACTACCCCGGCGAGGCCAAGAAGTCGATGCTCCGGCAGGCGATGTACTGGATCAAGCGGCGGGGTGGCCTCGGGCTCCACGCCGGCTCGAAGATCCTGCGCGTGACCGGGCCGGACGGGAAGCTCCGCGACGTGGGCTTCCTGCTCTTCGGGCTCTCCGGAACGGGAAAGACGACGCTCACGCTCCACGACCACGGTCTCAAGGAACCCGAGAAGGCGATCATCAAGCAGGACGACGTCGTGCTGATGACCCGGGAGGGACGCGCGTTCGGCACCGAGGACGGCTTCTACATCAAGACCGAGGGCCTCGAGCCCTCGCAGACGGTGCTCTGGGGAGCGGCGACGCATCCGACCGCCGCGTACGAGAACATCGCGGTCGCCGAGAACGGCAAGGTCGACTTCCTCGACACCTCGATCACCTCGAACGGCCGCGGCGTCGTGCTGCGGCGTTTCATCCAGGGGGTCAGCGAGGGCATCGATCTCGAGAAGGCCAACAAGATCGTCTTCATCACCCGCCGCAACGACGTCGTCCCCGTCTGCGCGCGCCTGACCTCGGAACAGGCCGCGGCGTACTTCATGCTCGGCGAGTCGATCGAGACCTCGGCCGGCGACCCGACGAAGGCCGGGCAGGCCAAGCGCGAAGTCGGCACGAACCCGTTCATCGTGGGCCTCGAGGCCGAGGAGGGGAACCGCGTCCTCCAGATCCTTCGCGAGAACCCGGACATGCAGGCGTACATCCTCAACACGGGCTCGGTCGGGGCGAAGGCCGGCACCCCGGGCGAAAAGATCACGATCAAGATCTCGACCGAGATCATGAAGCAGATCGCCAAGGAGGGCATCCGCTGGCAGAAGGATCCGGACTGGGGCTACGAGATCCCGGTGGAGGTCCCCGGCGTCGACCTCGCGAAGTACGACCCGCGCCGCCACTACTCCCCCGAGGAGTACGCCGCGCTCGTCGACAAGCTCCGCGTCGAGCGGCGGGAGTGGCTGAAGAAGTTTCCGGGGCTGGATGGGGCGATTCCGAAGGCGGTTGAGAAGCTTTAGGGGGAAAGTTCAAACGTTGAAGTGTTGAAACGTGAAGGGGTCGAGGTCTTCGAGCCCTTCAGACACTTGACATTTCGACATTTCAACCCTCGAGCCTCACTCCCCCAGGTACGCTTCTTTCACCCTCGGATTCGCCGCCACCTCCGCCGACGTCCCCTCCAGCGCGACCTCACCCGTCTCGAGCACGTACGCCCGGTTCGAGTGGCGGAGCGCCGCGTTCGCGTTCTGCTCGACGAGCAGCACGGGCGTGCCGGTCTTGTGGATCTCCTCGATGGCTTCGAAGATCGCGTGGACCACGATCGGCGCGAGGCCGAGCGAGGGCTCGTCGAGCAGCAGAACCTTCGGCTTCGACATCAGGGCCCGCCCGATCGCGAGCATCTGCTGCTCGCCGCCCGAGAGCGTGCCCGCGGTCTGCTTGAGGCGCTCCTTCAGGCGCGGAAAGAGCGCGTAGACCTTCTCGTAGTCCTCGCCGATGCCGGCGTCCCGGCGGGCGTAGGCGCCCATCTCGAGGTTCTCGCGGACGCTCAGGTTGGCGAACACGATGCGGCCCTCGGGCACGAGGACGAGGCCGTCGCGCACGAGCCGTGCGTCGCCGTGGCGCCGGTCGGCCGGCCGTTGTAGAGAACCTCGCCGCCCGAAGCCGGCGCGAGACCCATGATCGCCCGCAGCGTCGTCGTCTTGCCGGCGCCGTTGGCCCCGATCAGGGTCACGATCTCGCCCTCGCCCAGCGTGAGCGAGACGCCCTTCAGCGCCTGGATCGCGCCGTAGGCGACCGAGAGGTCGCGGACCTCGAGGATCGCGCGTCATGCGCCGCCCAGGTAGGCCTCGATGACCTTGGGATTGCTCTGGATCTCGGCCGGCGGGCCGATCGCGATCGTGGAGCCGTAGTCGAGCACGTGCACGGTCTCGCAGATGCCCATCACGACCTTCATGTTGTGCTCGACGAGCAGGATCGCCATGCCGAAGTGGTCCCGGATCCAGCGGATCAGGTCCATGAGCTCGTTCGATTCGTGCGGGTTCATGCCCGCCGCCGGCTCGTCGAGCAGGAGCAGCCGCGGAGCGGTCGCCATCGCGCGGGCGATCTCGAGGCGGCGCTGGCTGCCGTAGGGCAGGTTCTTCGCCTTCTCGGCGGCGAGATGGTCGAGCTTGAAGATCTTCAGCAGCTCGCGGCTCTCCGTGTCGACGCGCCCCTCCTCGGCCCGGTGCGAGGGGGTCCGCAGCACGGCCGTCGTCAGCGTCGTCGCCTGGCGACAGTCGAAGGCGACCTTGACGTTGTCGAGGACCGACATCTCCGAGAAGAGCCGGATGTTCTGGAACGTCCGGGCGATGCCCCGCCGCGTGATGCGTCCGCAGCGCTGGCCGCCGATCGAGGTGCCCTCGAAGGCGATCTCGCCATCGGTCGGCGTGTAGACGCCGGTGATGACGTTGAAGACCGTGGTCTTGCCGGCGCCGTTCGGCCCGATCAGGCCGTAGAGCTGCTTGGGAGCGATCTCCATGTCGAGCTCGTTCACGGCCACGAGGCCGCCGAAACGCATCGTCACGCGCGAGAGCCGGAGGATGGACATCGGGGCTTCCGTCTTTCAGTTCGCGCCGGTGGTGCCCGGAGCCGCTCCGATCGAGCGCCGCCGCCGCGTCAGGAACGTCACGAATTCCTTGTGGCCCAGGATTCCCTGCGGCCGCACGATCATGATGACGATCAAGAGCAGCGAGAAGAGGATCATCCGGTACTGCGCGAACTCCCGCAGGCCTTCCGTCAGGCTGATGAACAGCACGGCCCCGAGGACCGAGCCCGAGATCGACCCGAGGCCGCCGATCACGATCATGATGATGATCTCGAACGACTTCAGGAACGTGAAGGAGTTCGTGTGGATGTACATGAGGTAGTGGGCGAAGAGGCCGCCCGCCACGCCCGCCATGGCCGAGGAGACGACGAACGAGATGACCTTGGCGCGCGTCGTGTGAACGCCCATGGCCTCGGCGGCGATCTCGTCTTCGCGGATCGCGACGAGCGTCCGTCCGAACGAGGAGTGGACGATCCGGTAGACGATCAGGATCGTCAGGGCCGCGAAGAGGTAGACCCAGAAGAAGTTGGCGAGCTTCGGGATCCCGGAGAAGCCGCGCGCGCCGCCGACGGCGTCGATGTTGAGGATGAAGACGCGGATGATCTCGCCGAAGCCGAGCGTCACGATGGCCAGGTAGTCGCCCGCGCAGGCGCAGCGACGGGACGCCGACGATGAATCCGGCGATGGCCGCGAGCAGCGCCGCGATCGAGCAGGCCCGACGCAGCAGGAGCACGCCCTCGCGCCCGAAGCTCGGCAGGAAGCCCAGCGCCGTCTCGAGCGCGCTCGCCGAAGGTCACCGTGAAGTATGCCGAGGAGTAGGCGCCGATCGCCATGAAGCCGGCGTGGCCGATCGAGAACTGGCCGGTGAAGCCGTTGATCAGGTTGAGGCTCACGGCGAGAACGATGTTGATGCCCGCGAGGCAAATCACCTGCAGGAAATATGGAGAGATCGAGACGCCCGGGATGAGGCCGCCCGAGAAGAGCCCGTTCGCGACCAGGAGCGCCGCGGCGAGACCGGCGGCCGCGAGGACGCCCTTCACACCTTCTCCTTCTGAACCCGCCCGAGAAGGCCCTGCGGCCTGAGGATCAGGACGAGGATGAGGATCGCGAAGGCGATCGCTTCGCGGTAGGTCGAGGAAAGATAGCCCACGACCATGACCTCCGAGATACCGATCAGGAGACCCCCGAGGACGGCGCCCGGAATGCTCCCGATGCCGCCGAGCACGGCCGCGACGAACGCCTTCAGGCCGTACATGATCCCCATGAGCGGGTCGATCTTCGGGATCTGCATGCCGATGAGCACGCCGGCTGCGGCCGCGAGCGCCGAGCCGAGGGCGAAGGTGATCGCGATGATCCAGTCGGTGGAGATCCCCATCAGCCGCGACGCATCGAGCGTGAAGGACACGGCGCGCATGGCCTTGCCAGTCCGCGTCTTGAGGATGAAGTAGCGCAGGAGGAGCATGAGCAGCAACGAGATCGCGATGACGGCAATCTGCTCGCTCGTGAGACGCACCTCGCCGAGCATGAAGTCCGTGCGGGGAGCGAGAGAAGGAAAGAACCGGGGCGTCGGCCCGAAGACGAGCTGCGCCACGTTCTCGATGAAGAGCGAGACGCCGATCGCCGTGATGAGCAGCGTCAGCCGGGCCTCGCGGCGCACCGGACGGTACGCCAGCCGCTCGATGAGCATTCCCAGAAGGGCGCAGACGAACATGGACCCGAGCATCACGAGGATGGCCGAGACGAGAGAGGGCTCCTCCCCCTGCAGCTTCCGGGAGAGGTAGTAGCCCACGTACGCGCCCACCATGTACACGTCGCCGTGGGCGAAGTTGATCAGGCGCAGAACGCCGTAGACCATCGTGTAGCCCAGGGCGATCAGGGCGTAGATCGACCCGAGGGACAGTCCGTTGACGAGCTGCTGGAGGAACGTGGTCATGCGGCGGGTCGCACCGCGCGCTCCGCCCCGTCCGTCCCCCTACTTCACCGCCTCGGGCTTGATGGTCTCGGTGAGGAGGTACTTACCGTTCTCGACCTTCACGATCACGGCGGTCTTGACGGCGTTGCGCTCCTCGTTGATCGAGATCTGCCCCGGTCACGCCGGGGAAGTCCTTGGTCGAGGCGATCGCGTCGCGCACCTTCTCGCCGTCGGTCGAGCCGGCGCGGGTCATCGCGTCCGCCAGGATGCGGGCCGCGTCGTAGGCGAGGGCCGCGAGGGCGTCCGGAAGCTGGTTGTACTTGGCCTTGTAGTCGTTGACGAACTTCTGGACGACCGGGTTGGGGTCGTCGGTGGCGTAGTGGTTCGAGAAGTAGCAGCCGTTGAGCGCCGGCCCGCCGATCTCCCACAGCTTCGGCGAATCCCAGCCGTCGCTGCCGAGGAACGGGACCGTGATGCCGAGCTCCCGCGCCTGGTGGACGATCGTCCCGACCTCGGTGTAGTAGCCGGGAACGTAGATGGCGTCGGGATTCGCGGCCTTGATCGCCGTGAGCTGCGCCCGGAAGTCGGAGTCCCCCTGGCTGTACGACTGTTCGGAGACGATCTCGCCCCCGAGCTTCTTGAAGGACTGGCCGAAGAAGGTCTGGAGCCCCACCGAGTAGTCGCTCCGCACGTCCACGAGAATCGCGACCTTCTTGACCTTGAGCGTGTCGAAGGCGAACTTGGCCATGACCGCGCCCTGGAAGGTGTCGAGGAAACAGACACGGAAGATGTAATTGCCGACCTGCGTGACACGGGGATTCGTCGAGGAGGGCGAGATCATCGGGATCTTTTCCGCCTGGCAGATGGGCGCCGCGGCGAGAGAGTGGGACGAAGCGACGTGGCCGATCATGGCCACCACGTGGTCCTGATGGATGAGCTTGTTGACGACCGTGCCGGCTTCCTCGGGCTTGGACTGGTCGTCCTCGACGAGGAGCTTGATCTTCTGGCCGAGAATTCCGCCCTTCTGGTTGATGTCGTCGAACGCCAGCTGCGAGCCATCCCGTGTCGAGATGCCGAAGGTCGCGATCCCTCCAGTCAGCGAGCCGTACTCGCCGACGAGGATCTCCTTGCTCGAGCCTTCCTTTCCGCAGGACAGCGTGACGGCCCCCAACGCCGCCAGACAGACTGCGGCAAGCACTCGGAATCTCATGACTTCGACCTCCTCGTCATTCAGCGCGTTCGCCCGGGGTTCGCGAAAGACGGCGTATTGTTTCGCACCGGGCGGGGGAAGTCAAAACATCCTTTCTGTCAATGGCTTGCGATAGAATTGGGGCTCGAAACGATTTCGAGAGAGAGGCCCAACTTCATTAGCGACACCCGCTCCCCCGTTTCCGAAACGGACATTCCCGCCGAAAGCTCCGCCGAGCCAGCCCCTCGCATCCGGCCCCGTGCCGAGCACGCCATCTCGCGCTCGCGCATCGATCCCGATGCGTTGAAGGTCCTCTACCGGCTCCACGGCGCCGGCCTGAAGGCGTACCTCGTCGGCGGCAGCGTCCGCGACCTGCTCCTCGGCCGGGTCCCCAAGGATTTCGACATCGGCACGGACGCCGCGCCCCAGGCGGTGCGGAGGCTCTTCCGCAACTGCCGCCTGATCGGGCGCCGCTTCCGGCTCGCCCACATCCTCTTCGCCGACGGCAAAGTCGTCGAGGTGGCGACGTTCCGCCGGCGGCCCGACCCGGCCGGCGAGAACTCGGCCCCCGGAGCCGAGCTGCTCCAGACCTCGGAAAACACGTTCGGCACGCCGCGCGAGGACGCGTTCCGGCGCGACTTCACGATCAACGGGCTGTTCTACGACATCAGCGACTTCTCGGTCATCGATTACGTCGGCGGCCTCGAGGACCTCGAGGCCGGGCTGATCCGCACGATCGGCGACGCCGACATCCGCTTCCAGGAGGATCCCGTCCGAATGATGCGCGCCGTGGAGTTCGCGAGCCGTCTCGGCTTCGCGATCACGCCGGACGCCTACGAAGCGATCCTCCGCCACCGTCGGGAGATCGTGAAATCCGCGCCGCCGCGCGTGACCGAGGAGCTCGCCCAGGCGCTTCGCGGCGGCCACGCGCTCCCGACACTGCTCCTCATGCGCGAGGTGGGGCTGCTCGACGCGCTGCTTCCCGAGCTCGCTTCGGTCCTGCGTCAGATCGACCCCGACCATGCCCGCGGGACGGGGCATCTCTTCTGGGCGCTCCTCGAGGTCCTGGACGCGGAGCGCCGCCGCGGCCGCCGCTACGACGACGCGCTCCTCTTCTCGCTGCTCTTCGTGCCGATCGTGCGTTCCCGCGTGCGCGACGCCGTGCCCTCGGGCGAGCCGGACCCCGGAAAGCTCTCCGTGATCATCGAGGACGTCGTCTCCCCGCTCGCCCTGCGGATGGCCCTGCCCCGCGCCGCGACCGACCGCATCAAGCAGGCGCTCTCGATCGTCGGCAAGCTCTCGCACCGGCCCGACGCCAGGGTGGCGACGCGCCGCGTGGCCTTCCGCGAGGCCTTCCCGATGGCCCTCGACCTCTTCGAGCTGACGGCGATGGCGACCGGCATCGGCAAGGAGCTCGTCCGTGACTGGCGCGCGCTGCAGGCGCGCATCGAGCGCGGCCGCGCGAGCGGGGAGATCCCGGCTCCACCCGTGCCTCCGCCGCGAAGGCGGCGGCGGCGCGGAGGACGGCCAAAACCGAAGACCTCGTAGGCTCTTCGCCGAGGAGCGACGGGGTTCCTTCTCCGAGGCCGCATCCCTGTCGTCCGCGGCGCGAATAGTCTCCCGACGGGGAGGGAGGAGGTTCGCGCCGCGGGAGCCGGAGCGCAGCGCGGGAGTCAGGCGGCGGTCGAGCGCGCATCCGCGCGATCCGGCGGCGAATCTCGAGCGCGCGCTCGCGAAGATCGCGGAGGCGGCGAGAGCGCGGCGCGGAGGTCGTCTGCCTGCCGGAGCTGTTCCCGACGCCCTACTTCTGCCAGACCGAAGACCCGAAGCTCTTCGACCTGGCCGAGCCGATCCCCGGGCCGACGACCGAGGCGCTCGCGAAGGCAGCGCGCGAGGCCGGCGTGGTCGTCATCGCGCTCGGTCTTCGAGCGGCGGGCGGCCGGCGTCTACCACAACACGGCGGTCGTCCTCGACGCCGACGGCTCGCTCGCCGGGCGTCTACCGCAAGATGCACATCCCCGACGACCCGCTCTACTACGAGAAGTACTACTTCACGCCCGGCGACCTCGGGCTTCCAGGCCTTCGACACGAAGGTCGGCCGCGTCGGCACGCTCGTCTGCTGGGACCAGTGGTATCCGGAGGCCGCGCGGCTCACGGCGCTCAGCGGCGCCGGAGATCCTCTTCTATCCCGACCGCGATCGGCTGGCACCCGGCCGAGAAGGCCGAGTACGGCGAGGCCAGCACGACGCCTGGGAGACGATCCAGCGCGTCGCACGCGATCGCCAACGGCGTGTACGTCGCGGCCGTAACCGCGTCGGCCACGAGAGGCCCGGCGGCAGGGCGGCGGCATCGAGTTCTGGGGCGGCTCGTTCGTCGCCGACCCGTTCGGCCGCGTCCTCGCCAAGGCGCCGCACGACGCGAGGAGATCCTGGTCGCCGAGTGCGACCCGAAGCTCGCACGAGAGACGCGCCGCAACTGGCCCTTCCTGCGCGACCGCCGCATCGACGCCTACGGCTCGACGCCGAGCTCGACCACGACGCGCTTCCTGCGCACTCACGAAGCCGCGCTCCGAGGCAGAGACTCCGGCCGCGCTCGGCTTCCGCATGCCCGCGGAGTGGGAGCCGCACGAGGCCACCTGGCTCGCCTGGCCGCACAACGCGCCACGACTGGCCGGGCAAGTTCGGCGCCGATCCCTGGGTCTACGCCGAGATCGTCCGCGCGCATCGTGCGCGGCGAGCGCGTGCGCATCATCGTCGAGGACGCGCGCGCACGAGGCCGCGCGCGCGGCGCGTCGCTCGCGCGGGCGGGCGTCGCCGCTCGAGCAGGTCGACTTCTTCCGCGTCCGCCACCGACCGCGGCTGGACGCGCGACGGGCCCGATCTTCGTGGCCGACGAGTCGCGTGGCGCGCGCGAGCTCGTCGCCACGACTGGCCGTTCAACGGCTGGGCGCAAGTATGACGACTGGAAGCGCGACGACGCCGCGAAGCCGGATCGCGCGCGAAGCTCGGCGTGCGCATCGTCGGTCGGCCCGAGCGCGGACGGCCGCGCGCATCGTGCTCGAGGGCGGCGCGATCGACGTCGAACGGCGCGGGCACGCTGCTCACGACCGAGGAGTGCCTGCTCATCCGGACGTCCAGGCGCGCAATCCCGGGCCTCGGCCGCGAGGGCACTACGAGCGGCGTCTGCGCGAGTACTCTGGGCGCCCGACACGTGCTCTGGCTCGGCGACGGCATCGCGGGCGACGACACGCACGGCCACGTCGACGACCTCGCGCGCTTCGTCGGCCGCGGCCTGACGACCAGGCCGCGAGCGATCCTGCGGCGGGATACCGCCTCTGGAGAGAACCGGATCACTCGGCGCGGACGTCGCTCGAGCACGCGCCCCTCGCGGGCAACCGGTCTCCCGATTTCATGCCGATCGCGATTGCTCTCGCTACAAGCTGCTGGCCCGTACGCGCATTTTCCCGAGAAGGCGAAGAAGCCGGTCCTCTTCACGCCCGCATGACCGGAGCGCCCTCGGGATTTTGGGTGAGCTCTTTCGGACCGCCCGGTCGTCGGCATTCACGCGACGGACCTGGTCGGGGGCTCGGCACCCTCCACTGCCTCACGCGCCAACAGCCTGCGGCGTAGCGCCTTTGCCTGAAAAAGTCGAGAGTCGAGGGTTAAGTGGTCGAAATGTATAAGCCTCAATGGTTCAATGACTTACGCATCTCCTCGGGGCTCCGACCCACGACTTTTCCCGAACTTTCTTTAAGAACCTGCGTCTCGTCCTATTGAGGCAAGCGTGAGCGATACCGATGACAAGGATCTGGTTGCACGCTGCCGGGAGGGGAACGACGAAGCCTGGAGGGAGCTCGTGGACCGGTTCGGACCCAGGGTGTATGCCATCGCGTACCACTTCACGATGAAGCGTGAGGACGCGGAAGAGCTGTCCCAGGAGGTCTTCCTGAAGGTCTTCGAGAACCTCCACCGCTACGACGGCGGCTTCCCCCTGGTGGCCTGGATCCTGTCGGTCTCGCGCAACCTCTGCATCGACCGTTACCGGCGCCGCAAGCGCGAGAAATCCTTCCGCTTCGTCTCCGACGAGGCCGTGACGACGCTTCTGAAGTCCGACGACGATCCCGCGAGCATGGCCCTCAAGAAGGAGCGCACCAAGCTCCTCTTCTCGGCGCTCGCCGAGATCCCCGAGGACCTCGCCGAGATCCTCGTTCTCCGGGACCTCAACGGCCTGGCCTACGAGGAAATCGGCAAGGCCCTCGACCTTCCGGACGGCACCGTGAAGTCGCGCCTGTTCCGTGCCCGCGCCGAAGTCGCCCGGAAGATCCGCGAGCGGCACGAGTCCCGCGGATCGAGCTCGGCGTTCGCGTCCATCGCGATCGCCGCGGCGGGGATCGTATGAGCTGCCGCGAGATCGAACGCCTGTTCGCGGCCGGCCTCGAGGCCGAGGCGGCGGCGCACCGGAAGACCTGCGGCGTCTGCGCGCGCGCGGGCGCCGACGCCGACGAGACGCAGGCGATGACGAGCCTCCTGGCGGCGCCGGCCTTCTCTCCGGCTCTCCGGCGGACGCTCCTCGAGATTCCGCGCATGACGGTCACGTGCGAAGGGGCCGAGCCGCTGCTCGCCGCCGCGCTCGACGACGAGGTCTCGGCCGACGACCGGCGCCGGCTCGACAGCCACCTCTCGCGGTGCGGGGCCTGCACCGCCGCGGCGAACGTCCTGCTCTCGGTCCGCGACCTCGCGCAGCCCGAGCCTCCGCCCTGGCTCGCGACGCGGCTCGCCGCGGCGAAGCCCGCGAAGCCGGCCTCGCGCTGGCGCGGCTTCCTCTCCGGCCGTGCGGTCGTGGCGTACGCCTACGGGGCCGCGGTCCTCGTGATGATCCTCGGATGGAACCCGACCGCCGTCGTGCGCAAGGCGAGCTTTGCGAGTCTCGGCGTGAGCACGGAGAAAGTGATGACGGTCGCGCAGAGCTCGGTGATCGACCGGCTCGGTGCCCTCCAGGAAAAAGCCGTGCGGACTCTGGCGGTCTGGAAAGGCCACATCGGCGGTTACGGCCGCGCGGCCGTTTCGAACGCAATCGCGATCGTGTCGCGGCCGGAGCCGAAGAAGTCGCCGGTCCGTCCGCGTCTCTCCCGGGAGGGAGGCATTTCCGTGACTCCAGGCGATTTCACGACGGCGGCCAGCCCGCGCCCGGAACCTTTTGCCTCCCGATTTCGTGTCTAAGGGCGACGACAGAATGACGACGAGGAGATAGCGAATGAACGAGAACGCGACCCCGCAGCCTTCAGTCCCGCAGCCGCCGCCCGCGGCCCCGACCTACGTCCCGCCTCCGGGCGCGACGAGCGTCCCGCCGGTGGTGTTCATCGAGCGGAAGTCGGCGGTCCTCGCGGGATTCCTGTCCTGTTTCCCGGGCCTCGGCCACCTTTACCTGGGCCTCTACCAGCGCGCCTTCGCCATCGGCGGCGCGTTCATCCTGGGAATCACGATGACTTCGCACGGCGGACCCGGCGAGTTTCTGGGGCCGGTCATCGCCTTCATCTGGTTCTTCGGCGTCATCGACGCCGTGCGCCAGGCGAAGGCCATCAACCGCGGCCAGATCGCCGAAGGCGACTTCGCCGGAGACCGCCAGCTGAAGGCCGCGGCCGGCACGGGCGGGCTGACCTGGGGCGTCATCCTCGTCGGCCTCGGCGGCCTGTGGCTGATCGACCGCTACTTCGAGATCGACTGGTCCTTCATGGAAGAGTGGGGCGGACCGCTGGCCTTCATCCTCCTCGGCCTGGTGCTGATCGTGAGCCACATCCGCAAGCGGCGCGCCGAGAACGACGCGCAGGTGGGGATGCCGCCGAGAAGCCGGTAGGAAGAGTCGACAGTCGACAGTCCACAGTCGACAGAGGGCGGGAGACGATGTCTTCCGCCCTCTTTGTTTTTCAGGCGATCGTCGCCAACTCCGCCAGATACGCCGCGAACGAGCGCGTCGCTCCCTCGTAACCCTGGATCTTCGGATTCGACGACTCGAGCACGTAGAACTCGTCGGGAGCGTGCGCTCCCCCGCCGTGGCCGAGCCCGAAGTGGCCGGCCGGCAGCTTCAGCGGCTCGCCCGTGAAGACGTAGCCCGGCCAGGAGCCGGCGCTGCGAGGCCACATCAGCGGATCGAGGCCCGCGCGCCGGTACACCGCGCGACTGCGCGCGGATGATCGCCGTGTCCGCCGAAGTGGAGTTCGGGTCGTAACCGCCCGTCATGTTCACGTCGACGTCTCCGAACCCCTTCTTCGAAAGATGCGCCTTCAGCGCCGCGAGAGCATCGGCGGCGGTCATGTCCGGAACCAGCCGCAGGTCGAGCTTCGCGACGGCCTTGTGCGGCAGGACCGTCTTGCCTCCCGGGTCCGGTGTATCCACCGACGAGCCCCTCGATGTTGACGGTCGGCCGCGACGCGAGCATCTCGAGCGCCTCCGGCCAGGACGCGTCGCCGATCCAGCGGGAGACGCCGAGCTGCTTTTTCGCGGCGGCTTCGTCGAGACGCCGGGCGGCCTCGGCGACCATCGCCTTCTCCGCGGCGGAGATCGGTCGCGCCCTGGCGGCGAAGCCCTCGATGGCCGGCGTGTTGCCGTCCGGCCCGACGAGCGTGTGGAGCGCCTGGACGAGGTGCCAGGGCGGGCTGTCGACGCGCGCCTTGTTGCTGGAATGGATGTCCTTGTCCGGGCCCCGGCCCCATTTCTCCCCGGTCACCGTGAGCTCGCACTCGATGACACCCTTGGCGCCGAGGGCGATCGTCACGACACCGTCCGGACCCTGGGCGGCGGAGGGCATGAAGACACCCGTGCAGCGCGCGAGCGCCTTCGCGACTTCGGCCTGGCGGACGATCTGGGGAAAGTGCGGCGAGCCGATCTCCTCCTCGCCCTCGGCCACGAGCACCAGGTTGACCGGAAGCTTCACGCCGGCGCCGCGGTAAGCGTGGATGGCCGCGAGAAGCGCCGACTCGGGGCCCTTCTGGTTGACGGCGCCGCGTCCCATCAGCGACCTTGCCGACACCGGGCTTCTCGACGATCGCCGCGTCGAAGGGCGGCGAGGTCCACTCCGCCGGATCCACCTGCTTCACGTCGTACATGAAGTAGACGCCGACCGTCCGGGGCGCCCCGGCGTCGAGAGTTGCGAACACGCCGGGCTGGCCGTCGGTCGGGACGCGCACGGCGCGCTGGAAGCCGGCGTCGGTCAGCATGCGGATCAGGAGGTCGCAGCCTTCCGTCATGCCCCGGTTCTCGGAAGCGATCGACGGCTGGCGGACCCAGGCCTGGAGCCGGGCCACCGCCTCCGCGTTGCGCTTTCCGATCTCGGCCTCGACGCTCGCGAGGTTCGCCGATGCGGCGGCGGCCGGGGACGATGCGGGCCATGCGAGCGAAACCGCCGCGGCCCCGACACTCTGTACGAAATCCCGCCGATCCATACGCCTCCTAACGTCTCTTGAAGTACTTCTCGAGCTCTTCCTCGCTCATCGAGAGAACCACGGGCCGCCCGTGCGGGCACGTGAAGCGGTCCTGCGTCTTGGACCAGTCGGCGACGAGGTGCCGGATCTCCTCGGGCGCGAGGTGATAGCGAATCGTCACGGCGGAGCGGCAGGCGATGCTCGCCGCGAGCTTGTCGCGCCGCGACGGCTCGTCGGCGCTCCCCGCGTCGGCGAGGGAGGCGAGCGCCATCCGCAGCGTCTCCGCCGGATCGCGGTCGGTCGCCTCGGCCGGCAGAGCGGCGATCGCGTAGGAGCGGCCGGACATCGGCTCGATCTCGAAGCCGGCGGCCGAGAGATCCGCGAAGCGCGCGGCCAGCGTCTCGGCCTCCTCGGGCGTCGCATCGAAGAGGACGCGCAGGAGCAGCCGCTGCGACGAGCATGCGGCCCGACGCGATCCGGTCCCGGATGCGCTCGTAGAGCGTGCGCTCGTGCGCGGCGTGCTGGTCGATGATCGAGAAGCCCCTCCTCGCCCGACGCCAGGATGTAGGACTCGCGATGCTGGCCGATCGGCAGGATTTCGGGCGGCCGGCGCGCGGCCGGAGCTCGGCCGGCGCCGCCGGTTCCGCGGGCGGCGCGGCGGACGGGGGCGGCGGGACGCCGACGGGTGAACCGGGCGCGGCGGCGAACGGATCCCGATACGGCGCCGGAGTCTCGGCCACGACGTCGCCGCTCGGGACGGACCGGAGCCTCCGTCTCCTCCTTGCCCGCGAGCAGCGCCGAGGTCAGCGCGTGGTAGACGAGGCGGAAGGCCGTCGCGGAGTCGGCGAAGCGAACCTGCGTCTTCGCCGGCGAGACGTTGACGTCGACCGCCCCGGGCTCCGCCGTCAGGTACAGAAAGACCGCGGGATGCCGGTCCACGCGGATCGCGTCGCGCGAAGCCTGGGAGATCGCGCGCGAGAGCGCGCGGTCCTCGACCGGCCGGGCGTTCACGAAGAGGTACTGGTAGCGGCGGCTCGGAAACGTGACCGAGCCGCGGGTCGCATAGCCCGTCAGCCGCAGCGCGCCCGACCGCGCCTCGAAGGTCTCGAGCTCTCCGAGAGTCGCGCGGCCGAAGACCTGCAGGATGCGGGAGCCCCGGTCGACGGCCGCGGGCGCATCCATCGTCTCGCGCCCGTTGGATCGCAGGGTGAAGGCGACCGACGGGTTGGACAGCGCGGCCTTCGTGACCACCGCGGCCACGGCGCGCGCCTCGGCCTCCGTCGAGAGAGAGGAACTTGCGGCGGGCCGGCGTCGTCGCGAAGAGGCTCTCGATCAGCACGTCGGTCCCGCGCGGCCGCGCGGCCGGCTCCTTCGAGACCTTGCCGCCGTACTCGATCCGCAGCCGCAGGGCCTCCGGGCTCGAGCCGTCCGAGGTCGTCAGCGTCAGCTTCGAGACGCCGGCGATCGAAGGCAGCGCCTCGCCGCGAAACCCGTAGGTGCCGACGCGGGCGAGGTCGTCGTCGGTCGAGATCTTCGATGTCGCGTGGCGCTCGAGCGCGAGCCGCGCGTCCTCCGGCGTCATGCCCGAACCGTCGTCCCGGACGAGGATCCGGTCGACGCCTCCGGCGTCGATTTCGACGTCGATGCGCGAAGCGCCGGCGTCGAGCGCGTTCTCCACGAGCTCCTTGACGGCCGAGGCGGGCCGCTCGACCACCTCGCCCGCGGCGATCCGGTCGATCACGGCGCTCGGAAGTTTGTGAATCCGGGGCATCCACCGGAGTCTAACTCGCCGGTCAGAAATCGAGGTTTCCGCCGCGTCTCGTCGCTCCCCGCCCTCGGTTCGTCGCAAACGCCGCCGGACGCGCCGCCGGCTCGCCTAGCTTCGGCGTCATGAAGATCGCGATCGCTCTCGGGCTGCTGGCGGCCGTCCTCATCGCCCGGGAACCTCCGGCGAGCCCGCTTCGAGCGCCGTCGGCGCCGACCCTCTCGCAGCGGTCGAACGCCGACGCGCTGCGGATCCTCGAGCAGGCGGTCGAGGCGTTCGGCGGCTCCGCCGGCCTGCGGGCGGCGCGCCGCTTCCGCGTCTCCCAGACCGGCCTGCGCTACCAGCTCTTCCAGAACGAGGACCCCGAGCTCCCCTTCGACGGCTGGGAGCTCTCCCGGACCGCGGCCGTCGACCTCGACGCCCCGGGCGGCGCCCTGCTCTACGGCGAATACCGTGTGAAGAAGCCCGCCTCCAGCTACGTGTGGTGGACCCGCGAATTCGTCCGCGGCGGCGAGGGCTGGGAGCTCATCATGACCAGGCGGTGGGCCGTTCCCATGCTCGAGCCGGGAGTCGAGTCGATGCGGGACTTCGTGCGCCTGCTGCCGCAGTCGCTCCTGATCGAGGCTCTCGCCCGGGGCTCGAGCCTCCGCTCGATGGGATCCGATCAGGTCGAGGGTCGCGCCCAGGACGTCGTCGGCTTCACCGCCGAGAGCAGCCAGCGCATCGCTCTGTACTTCGACCGCGAGACGCACCTTCTGACGAAGTACGAGTCGGTCTACACACGCAACACGGTGGGCGACACGGTCAACGAGACCCGGTTTTCAGGCTACCGGACGGCCGGGGGCTATCCGGTGCCCGGCCGGCTCGTCCAGTACAGCGCGGGATACCTCGCGACGGACGCGACGTACGCCGAGGTCGAGCTGGGCCGGGCTCCGGACGCCGCTTCGTTCGAGATTCCGACGACCTTCACGAAGCTGCGCGTGTACGACGCGAAGCCCGAGCTCACGCAGCTCGCGCCCGACGTTTATCTCGTGAACGATCTGCCGGGCGGCTACAACTCGCTCTTCGTCGCCTTCAAGGACTTCATCGTCGCCGTGGAGGCGCCCGAGGAAAACTCCTTCAGCGGAATTTCCGAACGGGCCATCGCCATGATCAAGAAGGCCGTGCCCGGCAAGCCCATCCGCTACCTCGTCGAAACGCACCACCACGGCGACCACAGCAGCGGCGCACGGGCCTACATCGCCGAGGGCGCGACGGTCGTGGCCCCGCCCGGCAACAAGGCCTACCTCGAGAGAGTGGCGGCGGCCCCGTACCGCATGCGGCCCGATGCCCTGGCCAGAAACCCACGGCCCGCGAAGATCGAGACGCTCTCGAACCGCAAGCGCGTGATCGGCGACGGCGAGCGCACGATCGAGCTCTATGAGGTCGGCCCCCTCCACTGCCGGGAAATGGTGATCGCCTACCTCCCGAAGGAGAAGATCCTCTTCCAGAGCGACCTCTTCAATCCGATCACCGTCGACGGCCCCGAGCCCATCGCGCACGACGCGCCGTTCCACGGCGTCTACGACGACAATCCCGCGAAGCTTTACGCGAAGCTCCGCGAGCTCGGCCTGGACGTCCGCACGATCGCCGGCTCGCACGGCCGGACGGGAACGATCGAGGAGCTCGCGGCCGCCGCCCGGAACCCGTCCGCTCGCTGAATTCCGGATCGCCCCGCCGGCGATACGCCCTCGCGACAACCTAGTAGTCGAGGACATCGCCGGCGAGCTCCCGTGAAAAGGAGTGGCGATCATGTCAAGAAAACTTTCACCGACGCTCGTCTTGTGCGCTCTGCTGCTCGCGCCCGGGAGCCTCGCCGCGCAGAACGGCCCCGACAACGACGCGGACGCCGCGCCCGGATACACCAACAGCGTCTTCCACCGCGAGGAGCTCGACTCGGTCAACCTCTACAACGGACAGCTGACCCTTCCCATCGCCCTCGGCCCTTCCTACCCGATCGGCCCGAAGCTGCGGTTCCAGCTGTCGCTCGTCTACAACTCGCGCGTCGACGACTACGGCGCGCCGAGGCCGAGCCAGACGCCACCCCTTCAGGACGGCTACGTCTACCGTCCCCTCGTCGGGAACTCCTCGCTCGGAATCGGATGGGAGCTCTCACTCGGCGCGATCAAGCCCTGCCGCCACGGCGTCTTGACCGGTCAGTGCTACGTCGGCTCCGGACGGCAGCCAGCACATGTTCACGCGCGCGCAGGGAAACGGAAAGGTCACCGGCGACGGCAGCCAGTTCTTCCTGAAGGGCTCGGGGCCGTACGAAATGTGGGACGGGGACGGGAATCACTACGTCTTCGACAAGCAGGTTGCGGGGTTCGACGACCCGGCGGGCGACGGCTACACGCACGACTTCGGCCGGGGCCGCGACGGGTGGTACCTCGGCTCCCTCACCGATCCCCACGGAAACGGCTACACGGTGACCTACTGGACGGGCTCGCATCCGCAATGGACCTACGGCGCGTCGTCGTGCCATCCGGCGATCGCCGCATGGATGCAGATGCGTCCTCCGGCGGGCACGGGAGGCTGGGTTCCGAAGGAGATCACGCTGCCTTCGGGCCAGACCGTTCGCGTCAATCGGGGCCACAACGGCTACGTCGATGGAATGGTGCTGTCGGTCGACTTTCCCGTCTTCGCAAACGGGTCCCTCGCGACGCGCACCTGGTCGTTCGTGTACGACACTCCGTACGGCAACTACACGCACTCGTGCGGCGGCACGGCAGCGGTCTTCGTCAATCTCCAGAGACTCAAGGAGCTCCGGCTTCCCTCGGATCTCTCCGGCGCGCCGAAATACCAGTTCGAACAGGGCTGGCTGCTGAACAAGGTCCGCCTTCCGACGGGCGGGAGCGTCGAGTACTGCTATGGCGGATACACCTTCTTCCACGGGAGGGCCGCCGCGGTCGTGCCGAACTGCCCGGGTCTCCCGGCGCCTTCGAGCGCTGCGACGATCGTCTCGGCCAACACCGTTTCCTGCCCCGGCTCCGCTCCCGAAGAGCCCGCGGAGCCGGAGGCGACCGCGCACTGCACGGAGGACAACGAGGCCCGCTGGGTGGATTCCTCGATCGGAGTGCTGAAGCGGACGGTGACTGAGCCGCTCCGCGGCCGCGTCTCGACAACGACGTACACGCAGTATTCCTTTCCGTTCGGAGAGGCGGGATCGCCCCAGGCCCCGCGGCGAGCCCCAGACGCTGACCGTCGTGCTTCTGCCTCCGACGGACCAGAACCAGGCCGGAAGCGGGGGCCGCCGCCGGGCCCGCGCGACCCTCTTTCTCGCGAGCCCGAGAGTGTCGGGTCCCCCGGGCACGACCCGGCCGAGCGCGCCGGGCGACCGCGTCGGCGCCGACGTCGAGGAGCGGTTCTTCGAGAGCGACCCCAACCATCGTCCAGCCCGCGACGCCGGCGTGTCCCGGCACCTCCGCCGACGCGCCGTTCTGCCCGAGCAAGGCCTTGCGGACGGTCAGGCGCACGTTCGAATACGACGACCCCGAAAACCTGGAAGGCAACCGGCGACTCGCGAGCGAGCGGACGATTCACGGCGCGGGCAACTGCGCGAGCTGCCCGTATCACCTGGTCGCCTTCACCAACTCCTCCGGCGACTGGGAATCGAACGGCCGGCACTACGAAAACGAGCTTCACAGCGGCACGGTCGGCGGCGACGCCCGAACGATCTACACCGACTGGGCTCCGGCCAACTGGGCTGAGCGGGCCGCCGGCCGGCGGAAGAGTGCTTCCCAACCTCTTTCACGAGCGCCGGGCCAGCGAGGGCGCCTCGGTGCGCGACGAGCTCTTCGAGTTCGACACGTCGAGCGGATTCCTGAAGGGCTCGTTCGTCTACGACTCGGGCCGCGACCTGGCGTTCCTGCGCTGCCGATACGACGACGGAGATGGAAACGTCGACAAGGAGTTCTACAAGACGTTCGCGGCCGCGACGACTCCTGCCAGGACCTACTGCTCGAACAACCACCCGACCTTTCCGGCGTCCGTGGGCCTCGACGGCGACCTGTTCGGGAAGGACTTCACGTGGCAGAACGGCGAGCTCCTGTCGGCGCGCTTCGTCAAGGGCTCGGTGGGAACGCCGACGTTTTCGACCCGAAGCTATGCTCGCGACACGACCACCGGATGGGTGAGCTCCTCGAGGGACAGCGCCGGCCTGGCGACGAGCTACCTGTACGACAGCCTCGGGCGAGTCACGCAGATCACGCCTCCCCCCGCCGGAGAGCTGCGCACGTTCGTCTGCTACGAGGGGCCCAACGCGACGACGGCCTACCGAGCCTCGTCGGCACAGGCGTGCCCGGTCTCGCCCGGCAACGCCGGTGTGAAGACATGGGAGCATTTCGACTACGACGGCCTGGGCCGCAACGCCCGGGAGAAGAAGCTCGTTCCCGGCGCGGGCGTCTCCAAGCGGTTCCGTCTCTACGACGCTGCGGGCAACGCCCACTTCCTCTCGGAATGGGTCGTGGATTCCACCGCCGAGAACGTCACGGCCGACCTGGCCACGGCCTGCGTCTTCTCGGATGGCAACTTCGCGACGCGCCGGCCGTCCTCCGCGCCCGGGACGTACAGCCTGTGCTTCGACCCGTTCGGCCGGCCCCAGCAGATCGTCGGCTCGAAACACTCGAGCCTCCAGACGGTCGACCGAAAAGACGGCGCGGTCTGGTACAGCCGCACGCTCGAAGCGGCGTTGACCTACTGCCTCAACGGCACCTTCGCGAACCTCCAGTCGGCGGCTTGCTCCCCGGGCGGGATCAACGCCACGACGACGGCGCGCAAGGACGCGTTCGGGCGCATGACGAGCGTCACCGAGCCCTCGGGCGACGCGACGACCCATCTCTACGACGTCAACTCGAAACTCACGAAGGTCATTCAGGGGTCGCAGGTCCGCACGTTCGCCTTCGACTCCGCCGGCCTGCTTCGCTCGGAGTCGACGCCCGAGGGCGGGACCGTGACGTACGACTCGATCGGCAGCCTCGGCAACGTCCGCCAGGAGACGCGCCCCGGTGGCGTCGTCGTTTCGCGGCAGTTCGATTTCGCCGGCCGGATCACGCGCGAGGACGCCGGCGGATTGAAATACGCGGTGCACTGCTACGACGGCGCGGGCCCCTGCGCGGACGGCAGCGCGAACCACCCGGGAGGCGCCTACCCCGCGGGAAAGCTGACGCGGCGGTACGGCTACAACTACGTGCCGGCCATCGGTCCGGTCGTGGACGAGACGTTCGAATACGGCGACGCGGGCGGCCGGCTCTCGAAGCTGACGACCTCGGCCGGAAACGGCGGCCTGACGACGGCGGTCTCGCAGACCTGGACCTACGACACGCTCGGCTTGCCCTCGACGCACGGCCACCCCCGGGCGTCGGGCGCCGCGGCGTTCCCCGTCGTCGCGTCCTACACCAACGGCCTGCCGACGGCCCTGACCGGCAACGGCCAACCCGTCGTCGCGTCGGCCGCGTACGGGCCCTCCGCCGCGCTCGCCTCCTGGACGGCCGGCAACGCGGGCGCGCCGGTCGTCACGACGATCTCGCCCGATTCGAGCCTGCTGCCCCGCCCGGCGAGCATCTCAAACGCCCTCTGGAGCTCGGGCGGCTACGTGTACGACGGCGCCGGGGACATCCTCAGCATGGGGCCCACCGACACCTTCGCGTACGACTCGCGGGCCCGGCTGGTCTCGGCGAAGTACGGGGCGACGACCCGAAGCTTTGCGTACGACCGCTGGGGCAACCTGACGAGGAACGGGAGCTTCGTCTTCTCGATCGATCTCGCCAGAAACCGCGTGACCTCCGGCGGCGCGCAGTACGACTTGCGCGGGAACATGACGGCATACGGCGGCGACGCGATGAGCTACGACCTCCTCGACCGCCAGTACCGCAACTCCAATGCCGGGTCGGACTGGGTCTATCTGTTCTCGGGCTCGGGCGAGCGCATCGTCAAGTTCCCCGCGAAGGCGACCGTGCTCCGCCGCGAGATGGCCCGTTACGTCGCGGAAGCGAACGTGCTGGCCAAGGGCTGGAGTCTCCCCTCCTGCACGCCGGTCTTCACCGACGTCCCCTGCTCCGATCCCGACGCGAAATACGTCAAGCTCGTCTACGCGAAAGGCATCACGGCCGGCTGCAACACGAATCCCCTTCAGTATTGCCCCGACGCGACGCTCACGCGCGCGCAGATGGCCGTCTTTCTCGTCAAGGGATACAAGCCCGAGGGCTTCGTTCCGCTCCCCTGCCAGGGCACGTTCCAGGACGTCAGCTGCTCCGGCACCTACGCGGCGTTCGCACCGTGGATCGAGCAGCTCTACCGCGACGGCGTCACGGCGGGATGCGGCACGAGTCCCCTGCGCTTCTGCCCCGGCAGCGTCGTCGGCGAATGGGAGATGCTGGTCTGGCTCGCGAGGGCTCCCGGCGCCGCTCCCGGGTCCGCTTTCTGGGCGGCCTACCATCCCGTGCCGCGCGGCGCGATCTATACTCTTCGCGACGACTCCAATCGCATCGTGACCGAGATGGCGGGAGGCTCCAGCCGGCGCCTCGTCGGCCACCCTATCGGTGACCCGGGACAACGTCTTCCTCGGCAACCTCCTCGTCGCCTCTTACGTCGCCTCCCCGGCCGGCTGGCAGTACACGACGTCCGACCACCTCGGCAGCCCGCGTCTCGTCTTCAACCAGTCCCGGCAGGTCGTCGAGACGCACAAGTACTGGCCGTACGGCGAAGACACGACGACGACTCCGCCCTCGCAACGCCTCGCCTACGCCCTGATGGAGCGCGACACCGAAGCGAAACGTTTCTACGACCATGCGCGCAACCACGACCACGAGCTCGGACGGTTTCTCTCGCCGGATCGGATCGGCGGCACGCCAGCGAACCCGCAGTCCTGGAACCGGTACGCGTACACGCTGAACAACCCGATGAAGCACGTGGATCCGGATGGGAATGCTGACGATCGTGGTGCACGGGACGTGGGCAACGGGAGAGCCGATCGCGATTTCACGCCTGGCGGGCGACTTCTTCGCACATCGGTCACGAACGACCGACGATCGCGGTCGCGACTTTCGGTGGTCGGGAGGCGACACCACCAGTCCAGACGTGCGATGCCGCGAAGGCGCTGGCGAGCTTCATTCGTCACTATGGTTCGCGCCCGGCGAGAAGCTAAATCATCGTTGCCCACAGTCACGGAGGCAACGTCGGGATGCCGCGATCAACATGGGGCTCGGAAGGCGAGTCGACAACTTCGTGACGCTTGGGAACACCCTCACGCGACTGATCGCCTTCAGGATCCGGCAGCGTCGGAACTTCGTCATCTGTTCAACACCATTGACGCTGTTGAAGATTGGGAGGTCTCGTGATCGCAGCCCGATCTTGGCGAGATCGGCCTGCAGGACGCAGCAGCCAGTTGCCAATCAACATGATGAGCTCTGACCGTCATTCATCTACCAGGATGAGCTCGTCTCATGGATGACCGTCTCTTTTTGAGCGCCGATCCGGAGAGCCGCGGTCACCACGGACGCGACTGCATTGACGCCCAGAGCGTCTCATGGAAGTAACAGGCGGTGCGGCGCTGAGACTGCTACTTCGGCTGCTTGCACAGCTCTCCTCCACATCGTCCTGCTGGGACTACTCCGAGTCGTCGGGCAGCCTGGCGATTCGGAGCACTACTGGCGTTCTGGATCATCGCGGTCGTACCGGCGACGGCGCTGCTTGCCCTGGCGACTCGATACGCACATCGAATCGGCTCGGCGTCAAGGGCCGGGAAGCGGCGGTCTGAGAGCGCTTCGGCTTGGTTGAGTTGCGCTCTTGTGGCTTTCGTTTCAGGTCTACCAGAGCGATTCAAGGATGCGCGTCCGCATGAATCAGGCGGTCAGTGGCAGTACAGCGCCCGGCTGGCCTCGAAGCTTCTCGGCGCCATCTGGGTCTCGGCTTTGCCTCGCTGCACGTGTTCGGCGAGACGCCCTGTTTCGTCGCGGAGATGAAGTCGCCTCGGTTTGCGATTCGCTCTCCTTATCGAGTCCCAGGCCATTGACGACTCGCCCGTCTGGTCTCCGGACGGTCGTTTCCGTCGCCATCGACCTGGTCCGCGAAGTGGTCGACGTTGAACGTCGAATCCATCGCCCTCCGGATGGGTACCGGCACGACGGGAGGCCTTCGCGATCGCGCAGCCGCCTCCCGCCTTCAGGACATTTCGGAGACGCGAACGTGCGCATGTGGGCAGAAGACCGCCGCCTCCGATCCTCACAGGCTCACGACGAAAACGGGCGTCACGATCGAGCTCGCTCCGGAAAACCTCGGAACGCTGTTTCGAGTCGACGGCAATCGGCTCTGGAGCCCGAGATTCTCTGGAGGACGTCGCTCGAGAATTGTCACAGCCTCGCGCTGTCGCCGGACGAGACGCTCGTCGCCTTCCTCTGCGAGCTCAACGGCCCGTCGTACTTCGCCGTCCTGCCGCTAGCCACCCGCCACCCGCTGCACGAACCAGAAGAGTCCCACCGCCGCGATGGCGATGGAGCCGGGGATGACGATGCGCCGGCGGTACCAGGGCTTGTTCCGGAACGGGAGACCGATCAGGAGGAACGCCGCGGCGATGACGGCGAGCTGGCCGAGCTCGACGCCGACGTTGAAGGAGAGCAGCGCCGGCAGGAACTCGGAGCGCGGCAGGCCGAGCTGCGCGAGGACGCCGGCGAAGCCCATGCCGTGGAGGAGGCCGAAGGCGAAGACGACGGCGACGCGCCAGGGCGAGAGCTTGGGCGTGACGATGTTCTCGACGGCGACGTAGACGATCGAGAGGGCGATCAGCGGCTCGACGATGCGCGGGCGAGAGCGAAACGACGCCGTAGATCGTCAGGGCGAGCGTGATCGTGTGGGCGACGGTGAACGCCGTGACCTGCATGAGGATGGGCTTGAGGCGGATCGAGAGCAGAAAGATCCCGAGGACGAAGAGGATGTGGTCGGTGCCCTTGGGGAGGATGTGCGTGAAGCCGAGCTCGAGATACGTCCGGATGACCTGGCCTCGCGTCATGGGCAGCACGTCCGCACCGAGCGTGTAGGGCTCGCTCTCGGCGGGTCCTTCGAGCCACTGGCGCGCGGCCTCGGCGTCGCCTTCGGCGCCGATCGTCAGCATGTAGGCGCCCGGAGCGCCGGCATTCTGGAACGTGAACGTCTTCGCGCCGGCCGGCACGTCACCCGTCAGGCGCAGCGTGAGCTCCGGGGCGTCCGGCACGGCCGCGGCTCCGCCGGCCGGCAGCACCAGCACAACCTCGCGCGGGCGGACCGGTTTCCCGTCGAAGGCGATACGCGCGCCGTTGATCGCGCCGGCGACGAGCGCGCCGACCTCGCGGTCGCAGCTCGGGCGTCAGGTTCTCGATCCGCTCGTAGGGCCGCGCGGAGAGCGTCGTTCCGAACCCCGGCGGAAGGTGCTGGCGGTCCACGACGGCGTCGACGACGTAGCCGCCGCCCTTCTCGAAGCGGACGAAGACGCGGATCGTCCCGAGCTCGTGGGCGGCGACCGGAGCCCGGCCGGCCAGCGCGAGAGCCGAGAAGCGACGAAGGCGAGGAGGAGGCGGCTAGCGCGTATAGACGACGCGGCCGCCGACGACCGTCTGGTCGATCTGGATCTTCTCGATCGCCTCGGGGCGCACGGAGAGCACGTCATCCGAGAGGACTACGAAATCCGCGAGCTTTCCGATCTCGAGAGACCCCTTTTCCTTCTCCTCGAAGGCGGCGTACGCGGCGGTCACGCGTGTAGGCCCGGAGGGCCTCCTCGGCCGTGATCTTCTGCTCGGGCACCCAGCCGCCGGGCTGCTTGCCGTCGATCGTGGCCCGCGTGACGGCCGCGGCGATCCCGAGGATCGGCGAGATCGGCGCGACGTCCAGTCCGAGCCGAAGGCCACGGTCGCCTTCGCGTCGAGGAGCCAGCGGAACGCGTAGGCCTCGGGCCGCCGTCTCTCGCCCAGCCGCCGGTCCGCCCACCGCCCGTCGTCCACGGCGTGGTACGGCTGCATCGAGGCGATGACCTTCTGTTCGGCGAAGCGCGGGACCTCGTCCCGGCGGAGGTGCTGGGTGTGCTCGATCCGGAAGCGGCGATCCTTCGGCCCGTTCTTCTTCGCGACGCGCGCGAAGATGTCGAGGAGCTCCATGATGGCCTTGTCGCCGATCGCGTGGACCTCGACCTGCAGGCCCGCCGCGTCGGCGCCGGCGATGCGTTCCTCGATCTTCGAGAGCGGGATGGCCTCGGCGGCGTAGACGCCCGTGTTGCCCGGATCGTCCGAGAAGGCCTCGAACATGACGGCCGTGCCCGCGCCCAGCGCGCCGTCCATGAAGCCTTTCACGCCCCCGACCTTCAGCCACTCGTCCTGCTTCGTACGTCGTCTGGTCCTTCTTCGCGGCCGGCCAGTCGCTGAGCGACGGCCGGTAGTTGACCCGCACCGTCAGCCCGCCGGAGTTGCGGATCTCGTCCCAGGCCGGCAGATCCATCGGATTTCCCGGCAGATCCTGTACGGACGTGACGCCGTTCTCCGCGGCGTAAGCGACCGCGGCGCGCAGGCCCGCGACGACTTCCGCCTTCGTGCGCGCCGGGCGGACCTTCCAGAGAATCTGCATCGCCTCGTCCTTGAGGAGCGCCGGTCGGCTCGCCCGAGGCATCGCGCACGATGACGCCGCCCGGCGGATCCGGCGTGTTCCTGTCGATGCCGGCGAGCTTCAGCGCGAGGCTGTTGCAGACCATCATGTGGCCGTCCTGGCGGGAGAGGCACGTCGGGTGGTCCCCCGTCGCCGGGTCGAGCAGCGCCTTCGTCGGCAAGGCCGGCGGCGTCCACTGCTCGTGGTCCCAGGCGCCGTCTGTCAGCCAGATGCCCGCGGGCTGCTTCTTCGCGTAGGCCGCCACCATGCTCGTGAACTCGGCGGGGTCCTTCGTCTTGCGCAGGTCCAGGGCGAGGAGATCGAGACCTCCCATCGACATGTGGGTGTGGCAGTCGATGAAGCCCGGCACGACGCGGCGTCCCTTTCCGTCGACGATCGTCGTCTTCGCGCCCTTCCACTTCTCGATCTCGGCGTTCGATCCGACGGCCACGATCCGGCCGCCGGAGACGGCGAGCGCCTCGGCCTGGGGCTTCGCCGGGTCGCCCGTCCAGATCTTCGCCGACACGAGGACGAGGTCCGCCGGCGGGGCGGGACTGGCCAGCATCAGCGCGAGAGCGGCATAGACCGTCGCGAGCGCCATCATGCCGTCGACGAGAGACCCACGCTCTGCTCCGCCAGCGACGCGCGGGCCGCCGCCAGCCGCGCCACCGGGACGCGGTACGGCGAGCAGGAGACGTAGTCGAGGCCGACGTGGTTGAAGAACTCGATCGAGCGCGGGTCTCCGCCGTGCTCGCCGCAGATGCCGACCTTGAGCTTGGCTTGACCTCCCGGCCGCGCCGCGTGCCGATCGCGACGAGCTCGCCCACGCCGTACTGGTCGAGGCTCGTGAAGGGATCCTCCGGGAGAATCCCCTCGGCGATGTAGACCGGCAGGAACGTGCCCATGTCGTCGCGCGAATAGCCGTAGGTCATCTGCGTCAGGTCGTTGGTGCCGAAGGAGAAGAAGTCGCAGTTGAGGGCGATGCGGTTCGCCCGCAGCGCCGCGCGCGGCACCTCGATCATCGTTCCGATCTTGTAGGGGATGTCGAGGCCCGATTCGGAGATGACCTGGCGGGCCGCCGCCTCGACGACGACGCGCAGCCGCTCGAACTCGCCGCGCGCGCCGACGAGCGGGATCATGATCTCGGGCTGGGCCTTGACGCCCTTCTCGTAGACCTCGGCGGCGGCCTCGAAGACCGCCCGGACCTGCATCTCGTAGATCTCGGGATTCGTGATGCCGAGCCGGCAGCCGCGATGGCCGAGCATCGGGTTGGCTTCCTTCAGAGCGTGCGTGCGCTCGCGGACCTTCTCGGCCGGGACGTTGAGCTCCTTGGCCGTGCGCTCGATCGTCTCCTCGTCGTGCGGCAGGAACTCGTGGAGCGGCGGGTCGAGCAGCCGGATCGTCACCGGCCGCTCGCCCATCTCGCGGAAGATGCCGGCGAAATCCTCGCGCTGCATCGGCAGGATCTTCGCGAGCGCCTTGCGCCGCTGCTCGGTGGTCTCGGCGAGGATCATCTCGCGCACGGCGACGATGCGCTTCTCCTCGAAGAACATGTGCTCCGTGCGGCAGAGCCCGATGCCCTCGGCGCCGAAGAGGCGGGCGATGCGGGCGTCGGTCGGCGTGTCGGCGTTGGCCCGGACGCCCAGCCGCCGCCGCTCGTCCGCCCACGCGAGGATGCGCGTGAAGGCCCGCGTGACGGTGGACTGCTCGGGCTTCATCGTGCCTTCGAGCAGGACCTGGAGCACTTCCGAGGGCTGCGTCGGGAGCTTGCCCATGAGGACCTCCCCCGCCGTCCCGTCGATCGAGATCCAGTCGCCCTCGGCGACCTTCAGGCCGTGCGCGCGGACTTCGCCGTGGGCGTGGTCGACCGTGATCTCCCCCGCGCCGACGATGCAGGTCTTGCCCATGCCGCGCGCGACGACGGCGGCGTGCGAGGTCGCGCCCCCGCGCGTCGTCAGGATTCCGGCGGCCGCGTGCATGCCGGCGATGTCCTCCGGCGAGGTCTCCTCGCGCACGAGGACGACGGGATCCCCCTTCGCGGCCATCGCGACGGCGTGGGGGGCCGTGAGGGCGACGCGCCCGCAGGCGGCGCCGGGGCCGGCGGGGAGACCCTTGCCGAGAAGCCGCCCCTCCTTGATGGCCGCCTCCTTCTCCTTCGCCGGGAAGATCGGCGCGAGCAGCTGGACGAGCTGCTCGGGCTCGACGCGGGCGACGGCCTCGTCGGCGCTGATGAGGCCCTCGTCGACCATGTCGGTCGCGATCCGTACGGCGGCGAAGCCGGTGCGCTTGCCGTTGCGCGTCTGCAGGAGGTAGAGCTTGTTCTCCTCGATCGTGAACTCGAGATCCTGCATGTCGCGGAAGCGCTTCTCGAGCAGATCGCGCACGCGCAGCAGCTCCTCGTAGGCCTTCGGCATCGTCTCCTGGAGCGACTGGCCCGAGCCGTCCGCGTTCAGCGGCCGCGGCGTCCGGATGCCCGCGACGACGTCCTCGCCCTGGGCGTTCGGCAGGAACTCGCCGTAGAACGTCTTCGCGCCCGAGGCCGGGTCCCGCGTGAAGGCCACTCCCGTGGCGGACGTGTCGCTCCGGTTGCCGAACACCATGGCCTGCACGTTGACGGCCGTGCCCCAGTCGTCGGGGATGTGGTGGAGCTTGCGGTAGGTCTTCGCGCGCTCGTTGTCCCAGGAGCGGAAGACCGCCCCGATCGCTCCCCAGAGCTGCTCGCGCGGCTCGTCGGGAAAGTCGTGGCCGGTCCGCTGGCGGACGATCTGCTCGCCGCGCCGGACGATCTCGGCGAGGTCCGCCGCCGAGAGGTCCGTGTCGCCGGAGACGCCGCGGGCCTGCTTGATCTCCTTCATGACCTTCTCGAACTCGTGGCGCGGCACGCGGAGGACGACGTCGGAATACATCTCGAGGAACCGCCGGCGGCAGTCGTACGCGAACCGCTCGCCCGAGCGTTTCGCGAGCGCCTGCGACGCTGCGGGAGGTCAGGCCGAGGTTCAGGATCGTGTCCATCATCCCGGGCATCGACGAGCGCGCCCCGGAACGGACCGAGACGAGGAGCGGGTTCTCCGGGTCGCCGAAGCGGCGGTCGGTGTCGTGCTCGAGCTTCATGAGCGCCGACTCGACCTCGGACCGGATGCCGTCGAGCGACGCGCCGCGCGAAAAGTCCGCGCAGACCGAGGTCTCGATCGTGAACCCGGGAGGCACCGGGATCCCGAGGGCCGTCATCTCGGCGAGGCCCGCGCCCTTGCCCCCGAGGGTCTCCTTGCCGAGGCCGGCTCCCTCCGCCGCACCGTTGCCGAACGAAAAGACGCGCTTCATTTTTCCACCACGATTTCGGAAAAGTCCGCCAGGCGCGTGAATTCTTGCTGAATCGAGGCCAGAAGCGCCAGCCGGTTCCGGCGCAGCTCGGGTTCGGGGCAGTTGACGAGGACCTCCACGAAGAAGCGGTCGAGCGAGGGGGCGATCGAGGCGATCGTCTCCATCGCCTCCCGGTACTCCCGGGCCGCCGTGAAGCCCTCGATCGCCTGCTTGGCCTGGAGGACGTCCGCGGCGAGCGCGCGCTCCGCGGGCTCCCGGTAGTGCTCGGGCGCGGGAGGCCCCGGCTGCTCGTCGCCGACGATGTTGCGGATGCGCTTGAACGCCTGGATGAGCGAGCGGAAGTCCATGTGGCGCCGGGCATCCGTGAGGGCGCGCGCCCGGTCGGCGGCGTCGGCGAAGTCCCAGACGCCCACGTGGAGGACGGCGGAGATCTCGTCGTAGCTCGAGCCGCGGCGCTCGAGAAGGCTGCGCAGCCGCTCGGCGAAGAAGCGGCCGAGCTCGTCGACGACCTCGTCGGGCGACGGGCCCTTGAGGTCGGCCGGGTAGAGGGAGATCGCCTTGCCGGACGATGGGGCGCCAGTCCGACCGCCAGTTGCGCCCGATCGCGATCGCGACGACGCCGAGGGCGGCGCGGCGCAGGCCGTAGGGATCCTTCGATCCCGTCGGCACGAGGCCCAGCCGAAAGAAGCCGGCGAGCGAGTCGAACCGGTCGGCGAGCGACAGCACCGCGCCGGAGGCTTCGCGCGGCGGCTCGTCCGAGCCCGAGGCCGGCCGGTACTGGTCGTACACGGCCTTCCACACGGAATCCGGATGCCGCTCCCGCCGGGAGTAGAGCCCGCCGATGATGCCCTGGAGGTCGGTGAACTCCTTGACGACGTGGCTGACGAGATCGGCCTTCGACAGCAGACCCGCAGTGCGGACCGTCTCGACGAGATCCGCCCGGCCGACCTCGCGGGCGATGGCCTCGGCGAGCTCCTGGATGCGGGCCGTCTTCTGGCGGTAGTCGCCCAGCTTTTCCTGGAAGGTCAGCCGCGACAGCTCGGGCAGCCTCGCCTCGAGCGGCAACTTCACGTCCTCGTCGTAGAAGAATCGGGCGTCGGCGAGACGGGCGTTCAGGACCCACTCGCAGCCCTTCGCGATGAAGCCCTTCCGGTCGGCGTCGTTGTCCATGACCGCGATGAAGTGCGGAAGGAGCCCTCCGGGACCGCGCAGCGGCAGGAACTTCTGGTGCGTGCGCATGACGGTCACGGTGATCTCCTCGGGGAGCTCGAGGAACTCCGGCGCGAAGGAGCCGCGCACGAGCCCCGGCCACTCGACGAGATCGGCGAGCGTGGCGGCGAGATCCGCGTGCGCCTCGATCTGTCCGCCGACTTCCCCGGCGAGCGCGCGCGCCCTCTCGAGGATCGCGATGCGGCGCGCCTCGGCGTCGGGCTCGACGTAGGCGTTGCGCAGCTTGGCGAGGTAGTCGTCCGGCCCCGTCACCGGGAACTCGCCGTCCGAGAGGACCCGGTGCCCGACGGTCCGGTCGCCCGCGGGCACGCCGTAGAGCGAGAGCGGCACGACCTTCCCGTCGTAGAGCGCAACGACGCCGCGTACGGGCCGCACGAACGCGCGCGCGCCTTCGCCCCAGCGCATCGTCTTGGGAAACGAGAGGCCGCCGACGACCTTCGGCAGGATCTCGGCGAGCACCTCCGCCGCCTCGCGGCCGGGAATCGTCTTGCGGGCGGCGACGGTCTTTCCGCGCGGCGAGTCGACGACGACCAGGTCCGCCACGTCGACCTTCTGCGCCTTCGCGAATCCCACGGCCGCCTTCGTGGGTTTGCCGTCCTTGCCGAAGGCGCTTGCTTCGGGAGGCCCGAGGATCTCGGCGGAACGGTCCTCCTGCCTCTCGGGAAGCCCCCGGAGCACGAGCGTCAGCCGCCGGAGCGTCGCGTACGACTCGATTGCGGCGGGGGCGAGCGCGTCCTCGGCCAGGGCTTCGCCCGCGGCGCGGGCGAGCTCCAGCCGGGCGGGCAAGAGCGCCGGCGCCGGGATCTCCTCCGTCCGGATTTCCAGCAAGAAATCGTGGGTGTTCACTTGGATTGTCTTTGGACCGCCGGCCGGAGCCGGCGGAGTCCCGACGAGAGCTCCTCTAAAACCTCTAAGCTGCTACACAGCCGCCGGCTCCGGCTCGGACGCCGGAGACCGCTGTCCTTCCTTTCCCGAAACGTAGGCCCGCGCGCAGGCGCAGGCGAGGTCGCGAATCCGCCGGATGATTCCCACGCGGTCGGTCGCCGAAACGGCGCCGCGCGCGTCGAGGACGTTGAACTGGTGGGAGCAGACGAGGGTCGCTTCATAGGCGGGAATGACGAGCCCGGCGTCGAGACAGCGCCGGGCCTCGCGCTCGTGGCGATCCAGCATGAGCTGGGCGAGCTCCGCGTCCGCGACCTCGAAGTCGTACTTCGACAGCTCGACCTCTTCGCGCCGGCGCACCTGGCCGTAGGAAAGCGTGTCGTTCCACATGACCGCGTAGACCGAGTCGAGCTTCGAGAGGAACATGGCGATGCGCTCGAGGCCGTACGTGATCTCGGCGGTGACCGGAGCGAGATCGATGCCCCCGGCCTGCTGGAAGTACGTGAACTGCGAGATCTCCATGCCGTCCATGACGACCTGCCACCCGACGCCCCAGGCGCCGAGCGTCGGAGACTCCCAGTTGTCCTCCTCGAAACGCACGTCGTGATCGGCCAGGACGACGCCCAGCCTCTCGAGGCTCCGCAGATAGGTCCGCTGCACGTCCTCCGGCGACGGCTTCAGGACGACCTGGAACTGGAGGTGCTTGCCCAGGCGGAACGGGTTCTCGCCGTACCGGCCGTCGGCGGGGCGGCGCGAGGGCTGGACGTAGGCGCAGCGCCAGGGCTCGGGCCCGAGAACCCGCAGGAACGTCGCCGGATGCATCGTCCCGGCGCCCACCGGAAGGTCGTAAGGCTGCTCGATCAGGCACCCCTCACCCTCCCAGAAGGCGGTAAGCTCGACGATCAGTTTCTGCAGAGTGAACACTGACAACAGTTTATAGCAGTGGTTCGGCTTCCGCCCGACCGGGCTCTCGACTGACGGAGGAGAACATGGCACTCAAATCCATCCGGCTCGGACTCCGTGCTCTCGCCTTCGCCGTCGTCGCCGCGACCTTCGCCGCTGCGCGAGCCACCGCGCAGGAGATCGAGTATTTCAACGTACCCGCCTCGCAGGGCATCACCCTCGGACCGGACGGAGCCATGTGGCTTCCGATCGGACCAGAACGCGATCGGGAGAATGGACACGAACGGAACCGTCACAGGCGTCTTTCCGCTTCCCAACGGGATCACACTGCCGGCGGGCATTGCCGCAGGTCCCGACGGCAATCTCTGGTTCACGACGCGGCTCCCCTCGGCCATCGGGCGGATCACGCCCTTTGGAACGATCAGGATGTTCCCGCTTTCACCCTCGAGTCTGCCCTACGCGATCACGGCCGGGCCGGACGGAAACCTCTGGTTCACGATGCCCGGCTCCAATTCCATTGGGCGCATCACGACGTCGGGGATGGTCACCGCGTTCCCGGTTCCCACAGCCTCCGCCGGTCTGGCCGGAATCGCCGCCGGGCCCGACGGCCACTTATGGTTCGCGGAATCGTTCGCATCCCGCATCGGCCGGATCACGACCGACGGCGACATCACCGAGTTCGCGCTCGACGCGGATTCGCGGCCGAACGGGATCGCCGCGGGGCCCGACGGAAACATCTGGTTCACCGAGCGAGCGGCGAGAGTCGGCCGGATCACGCCGGGAGGCATCCTCACCGAGTTCCCGGCGCCGCCGTTCGCCGCCGCAATCACATCCGCCTATGGCGCCCTCTGGCTGGCCAGGCCCCTGGAGATCACCCGGGTGACGACGAGCGGAATCACCACGTCGTACAACGCGCTGCTCCTCGCGCCTTCGGCGGTGGGCATCGCCACGGATTCCGAGGGGAGGGTCTGGATCACCGACGGCGCCCTTGGCTTCGTGGGGCGTCTCCTCCGACTCCAGGACACCCAGCCCGGACCGTGCGTTGCTGACGCGACGACGCTCTGCCTGAACGACGGACGATTCCGGGTCCGGGCCGCCTTTAGAACCGACAGCGGCGCGGCCCAGGACGCGCGCGCGGTCGGGCTCACGGCGGACTCCGGGTACTTCTGGTTCTTCGACCCCGCCAACATCGAGCTCGTTCTGAAGGTCCTCGACGGCTGCTCCGTCAACGGGCACTACTGGAATTTCCTGGCGGGTCTCACCAACGTCGAGGTCACGACGACAATCACGGACACCGTCTCCGGCACCTCGAAGGTCTACACGAACCCGGCGGGAACGGCGTTCGCGCCGGTCCAGGACACGTCGGCCTTCGCAACGTGCCCGTAGACGGCAGCTAGCAGGCTGCTGAAAAATGGATGCGGGCGTCGTGTCCGGCACTTTGCATCCGGCGCCCGTTCCGCTCTGTCGCGACTCGGACCGTCCTCACTCGCTGCCGGGCGCCGGCAAAGTGCCGGCCACCCTTCGGGTTACGGCGGCGCGGGGCCATCTGCGTCGTCATCGCTCCTCGACGATGCGAAGTGCATCGCCGTCGTCGCGCTTCCTTGCATCTGACCCCGCGGCGCTCGTAACGCCATCCCACACCCTTTTTCAGCAACCTGCTAGCCGAGGACCTCCGACAGCACGCGCTGCGACTTCAGCTCGTGGCCCAGGAAATGGCGGCGAGCGAGCCGCGTCACGCGGGCGATCTCGTGGAGGCCGCGGGGCCGCTCCGCCGGATCCAGCGGCCCGGAGAGAAACCGCCCGAGCGTCGCCCCCGCGTCCGGCGTCAGCCGGAGGACCTCTCCACCCCGACACTCGGCGCCGACGAAGCCGGGGCGGGCCTCGTCGAAAAGCAGCGGCTCCGACGGCTCGAGCGGCCGTCCGCAGCCGGCGCACTCGCGCGGCGAAGGAAAGAGACCCGAGAGCTTCAGGATCCAGAGGTCGAAGTACGCGGCGACGAGGTCGACCGGCGCGCGCGCAAACAGCCCGTCCATGGCATGGCGGGCGAGCCGGTAGAACGGCTCCGCGGGCTCGGACTCCGACACGAACGTTTCGAGGCTCTCCGCGAGCGCCGAGAGCACGAGCGCGCGATCCAGCTCCTTCGAGAGCCCGAACGAGGGACGGATCGGGTCGACGGCGTTGAGCGAGACGAGCTCCCGCCCCTCCTTCTCGAAATAGACGATACGGGCCTCCGTCATCGGCTCGAGCGATCCGGAGAAGATGCTCCTGGGCCGGCGCGCGCCGCGGGCGACGCCGCGCTTTTTCCCGGAGTCGCGCGTCAGAAACGAAACGATCCGGTCGGTCTCGCGGAGGGCGTAGGTCGCCGAGGATGAACGACTCGGACGTCTGGTGGCGCACGACGCGATTATGATGAGCGGGCCGGCGAGCGCATGGCTAATAAAATAAGCAAAAACGGCAAAACCGCCGAATAATTTATGCCTGCCGACGCAAAGCCCCGAACTGAACGCGGAGTGTGGGCGCTCGGCTGGGTGTCGTTTCTCACCGACGTGTCGTCGGACATGATCTTTCCGCTGCTGCCGGACTTCCTGACGCGGACCCTCAAGGCCGGGCCCGCGGCGGTGGGCCTCATCGAGGGTGTCGCCGAAGCGACGGCCTCGCTGATGAAGATGGTGTCGGGCTGGTGGTCGGATCGCATCCGGCGCCGCAAGCCGCTCGTGGTCGCCGGCTACGGGATCGCCGCCGCCGTGCGGCCTCTCGTGGGCCTCGCCGCGAGCTGGGGGCAGGTCCTCGCGATTCGCTTCACCGATCGCGTCGGCAAGGGGATCCGCACGTCGCCCCGCGACGCGCTCCTCGCCGACCTGGTACCGCCGGAGCGCCGCGGCCGGGCCTTCGGACTGCAGCGCGCCATGGACAACGCCGGCGCGGTCGCCGGCCCGCTCCTCGCGGCCCTCCTCCTGAAGTTCGTGCTCGAGGACGAGCGCTCCGTCTTCCTGCTCGCGGCGATCCCGGGAATCGCGGCGGTCCTGCTCCTCGTCTTCGGCGTGAAAGAGGAGCCCCGGCCGCGCCCGACCCTGCCGCCGGCGTCGCCCGTCGCCGCGGAGCCGCTCCCCCGCCGCCTCAAGCTCGCCGTCGGCATCTTCGTTCTCTTCGCGCTCGCGAGCTCGACCGACGCCTTCCTGATTCTCCGCGCCCGCGACGTCGGCATCGAGCTCTGGGAGCTCCCGCTTCTGTGGGCGTTTTTCAACGCCGTGAAGGCCGCGGCCGGCGTCCCGGGAGGAGCGCTCGCGGACCGCGTCGGCCGGACGCGCACGATCCTCCTCGGCTGGCTCGTCTACGCGGCCGCCTACGTCGGCTTCGCCTTCGTCGCCGGCCCCGCCGCGATGTGGGGCCTCGTCGCCTTCTTTGCTCTCTTCCATGCGCTGACGGAGGGCGCGCAACGGGCCCTCGTCGCGGACATGGCGCCGGCGGCTCTGCGCGGTAAAGCCTTCGGAGCTTTCCACGCGTCCGTCGGCCTCGCGGCGCTGCCGGCGTCCGCCCTGTTCGGCGTGTGGTGGACGATGTTCGGGGCGCGCGCGGCTTTTCTCATCGGGGCCGGCGTGGCCCTTCTCGCGGCCGGGTGCCTCGTGGCGTTTCGGGCGAGGTTCGGCGGTTCCGCCATGGACGGCGGGACCGGGCCTACCTGATAGCATTCTCGGCGGGGGTGAGGGCATGGGTCCGGTCTGGCGTCTGATCAAGGGACAGAAGGACATATGCCACCGCTGCGGCCGGGAAATCGTGGACTTCCCCGCCGTGGGCCGCGTCGTCGACTTCCAGTTCCTCCCCGAAGAGAAGTACTGCTGGGACTGCTACCGGTACCTGGCGCCGTTCGTCGACGACATTGCGCCCGTCTCCCAGGACCCCTTCCAGCCGGTCACGAAGCCGGCGATCCCGTAGTCGGACTCCCGTGACGGATCTCCTCTCGACCTACCGCCACTCCGACCTTCTTCCGCTCGCCGAGAAGACGCTCGCGGGCGAGCGGCTCTCCTTCGAGGACGGCGTGCGGCTCTTCGAGACGCGCGACTTCCTGGGTCTCGGGCGGCTCGCCAACCACGTGCGGGAGGCGAAGCACGGCAACCTCGCCTTCTACAACGTCAATCGCTACCTGAACCCGACCAACCTCTGCTGGGTCGACTGCGCGCTCTGCGCCTGGGCGAAGAAGGTCAACGAGCCGGGCGGATACGAGATGGCGATCGAGGAATGCCTCGCCGAGGCCGGCAAGGGCTACAGCGAGGCGGTGACCGAGTTCCACATCGTCGGCGGGCTCCATCCGACCTGGCCCTTCGAGTACTACACGGGCCTGCTGTCCTCTCTGAAGAAGGCGTTTCCCGGCGTGCACCTGAAGGCCTGGACGATGGTCGAGGTGGACTGGATCGCGAAGGTCGGCCACCGCGATCTTCCGGACGCGATCCGCGAGCTGAAGGCCGCGGGCATGGATTCCTGCCCGGGAGGCGGGGCCGAGATCTTCGCGAAGCGGGTTCGCGACATCATCTGCACCAACAAGATCTCGGGCGAGCGCTGGCTCGAGGTCGCGCGCGAGTGCCACCGGCAGGGCGTCAAGACCAACGCGACGATGCTCTACGGGCACGTGGAGACGGTCGAGGAGCGCGTCGACCACCTGCTCCGGCTGCGCGCGCTGCAGGACGAGACCGGCGGAATCCCCGGCCTGATCCCCCTCGCGTTCCACCCGGAGAACACGCCTCTCGCTCACCTGCCGTCCTCGACCGGCCAGCTCGACCTCCGTGTCATCGCGGTCTCGCGGCTGCTCCTCGACAACATCCCCCACATCAAGGCCTACTGGATCCAGATCGGCACCAAGCTCGCGCAGGTCGCGCTCTTCTTCGGCGCCGACGACCTGGTCGGCACCGTGGTCGACGAAATCATCACGCACGCGGCGGGCGCGACGACGGCCTCGGGCCTGACCCGCTCCGACTTCGAGCGGATCATCCGCGAATCCGGCCGTGAGCCGTACGAGAGGGACTCGGAGTATCGGCGCGTCGTGCGGAGCGGCCCGCGGGCCGAACCGGTGACGGCGCTGGCGTGAGCCCGGCGCGGCTCGCCGCATCCGCGGCGCTCGGAGGCGTCGCACTTTCCCTCGGTTGCCTGACCGGAGGCTACGACACGAAGCCCCGCGTCGCGGTGGTCGACGGCGACCCGGTCGTCCAGATGGCGCCGGAGGGGAAGTTTCCGAGTCTCTCGAACCCCACGCTGGTTCCGCTGAAGCAGCACACCGATCCGCCGTTCCGCAACGAGAAGGTCGTCGGGGTCGCGTCCCCGACCGGCTCCTCCGCGCCGGCCCGGATGTACCCGATCGGCCTGCTCGACGACTTCGAGGTCGTCAACGACGAGGCGGTGGGGACGCCCTACGTGGTGGCGCGCTGCGCGCTCACGGACCTCTCCACCGTGCTCGACAGGCGCGTCGGCGGCCGGACGCTGACCTTCGAGAATTCCGGAGCGCTCTGGAAGGACATGCTGGTCCTGCGGGACAGGAGACGGGCACCTACTGGACGCCGGCCACGGGCCGCGCGCTGGCCGGGCCCCTCTCCGGCGAGACGCTCACGATCCTGCCGGCCGCCGTGACCACGGCGGAGGCCTGGAGGGAGCTCTACCCCTCGACCGTGTGCCTCGAGACGGGGAATCTCTCGGCCGTACCGCTGCGGCTGCGCCTCTACGCGATGTCCTCCTGGGAAGGAGTCTCGGGCAAGAAGACGAGCGACCGGCGGTTCAAGCCCAAGGAGGAGGTCTTCTTCGTCGCCGGGACGAAGGAGGCCCTGGCGTTTACGGCGGCCGAGATCCGCGAGAAGAGGACCGCCGCGGCCTCGCTCGAGGGCCTGGCGCTGACGATCGAGTGGGACGGCGCCGTTCGGGCCCCGCGGGCCTTCCGTACCGGCGCCACCGCGAGGGAAGAGGTCCCGGTGGTTCCGATCTACTGGTTCGCCCTGCTCGAGCAGTTCCCGACGGTCCGGACGCTGCGCGGCGGCTAGTCTCCCGGCGTTTTCGCCTCCGCCGGCTCCATTTCCGTCTCCGGCGTGACCTCTTCCTGCGTGCCGACGGAGAACTTCCGGTAGTCGAAATAGCGGGAGATGACGTCGAGGCGTCCGCCGAACACGAGCAGCATCTTCGCCCGGCCGGTGAACCGCGCCTCGGACGGCAGCCAGATCTCGCCGTTGATCTTGCGCCGGACGAAATAGGCCGACGCGCCCTTCTGGAGCCGCGCGATGCGCGCCGGGCCGACGCCGAGGTTCTCGACGAGCTGCGCCTCCAGCCGGACGAGCTGGCGGTCCGCCTCGTCGACCCAGGCCCGGCCCGAGAACTTCTGGATGACCTTTCCGCCTTCGGTCACGGGCTTGTAGCCCGGCCGGGGCGCGAACTCGACGACGATGGTCGGGCGGCCGTCGACGAGCTCGCGGCCGGTGAGGCGGAACTCGTCCATGAGGAACACCTCGTCGATGACGGCGCGCTCCTTGCGCTGGCTCTCCGCCTCGCGGGCGGCGCGCTCGGCCTCGCTCCGGGCGGCCCGCCTCTGCTCGCGCCGCTCCATCTTCTCCTGGTGCTTCTTGTCCCGCTCCTCGAGCTCCTTCTCCGAGACGGGCCGGCCGTCGCGCGCCACGAGCCGCCGGTAGAGCTTGCGCGGCTCGACCGAGGGATAGACCTCGTAAGTCTCGACCCGCTCCTTCTTCACGCTGCCGTCCCCGCCGAGGCGTTTCTCGCTGTAGGTCTCGGTAAACGTGTACTGCTCGAGGAGCGCCGCGTCGCTCTGGAGGTTGCGGCGCACCTCCTCGAGGAAGGCCCTTGTGTCAGCGTCGGCGACGACCGGAGCCGCGGACTCGTCCTGGGCGAACGCGCCCCATGGAACGAGTGCCACGAGGAGCGCCGCGCGCAGCAGGCGCATCTTCCTCATCAATTGCCCAAACAGAGACCGGGCGCGGGAGCATTCCCGCGACCGCTCTCGCCTGGTGCATATAATCGCGAATCGGATGAGTCAGCCGCAGGCATTCCTCCGGTCATCGATCGGCCGCAAGGTCGTCATGGCCGTGACCGGCGCCATCCTTTTCGTTTTTGTCCTGGGCCACATGGTCGGGAACCTGACGGTCTACATCGGCCCCGAAGCCATCAACGATTACGCGGTGTTTCTGCGTGAATTCCTGCATGGCTGGGCGCTCTGGATCGCGCGGATCGGCCTGCTCGTGGCCGTGATCCTCCACATCTGGTCGGCGACCTCCCTGACACTGACGAGCCGCCGCGCCCGCCCGGTAGCGTACGCCGAGCAGAAGTGGGAGGAGTCGACGTACGCCTCGCGGACCATGCGCTGGAGCGGGGTCCTCATCTTCGTCTTCGTCGTGTACCACCTGATGCACTTCACGTTCGGCAACGCGCACCCGAGCTTCATCGAGGGCGACGTCTACCACAACTTCATCGCAGGCTTCCGAAGCTGGCCGGTCTCGATCGCCTACATCGTCGCGATGGTCCTGCTGGGTCTCCACCTGCGCCACGGCCTCTGGAGCATGTGCCAGACGCTCGGCGTCTCGCACCCGCGCTACATCGCCATGGCGAAGACGGGCGCCTGGATCTTCGCCGCGATCATCGTCCTCGGCAACGTGTCCTTCCCGCTGGCGGTGCTCGCGGGGTACCTGAGGTGAAGCGGTGAAGCTCGAATCCAACGTCCCCTCCGGGCCGATCGAAAAGAAGTGGGACAAGCACCGCTTCGAGATGAAGCTCGTCAATCCCGCGAACAAGCGGAAGTACACCGTCCTCATGGTCGGCTCCGGCCTCGCCGGCGCGGGCGGCGCCGCCGCGATGGCCGAGCTCGGGTACCACGTCAAGACCTTCTGCTACCAGGACTCGCCGCGGCGCGCCCATTCGATCGCCGCCCAGGGCGGGATCAACGCCGCGAAGAACTACCGCAACGACGGCGACAGCATCCAGCGGCTCTTCTACGACACGGTCAAGGGCGGCGACTTCCGGGCGCGCGAGGGCAACGTCTACCGGCTCGCCCAGATCTCGGTCGAGATCATCGACCAGTGCGTCGCCCTCGGCGTCCCCTTCGCCCGCGAGTACGGAGGGCTCCTCGACAACCGGTCCTTCGGCGGCGCGCAGGTCTCCCGGACCTTCTACGCCCGCGGCCAGACGGGCCAGCAGCTCCTCCTCGGGGCCTACCAGGCCCTCGAGCGCCAGATCGGGCTGGGGCAGGTCGAGATGTACTCCCGCCACGAGATGCTCGAGCTGATCGTCGTGGACGGCCGCGCCCGCGGCATCGTCGTCCGGGACATGGTCACCGGCGAGCTGCAGACCCACTTCGGGGACGCCGTGTGCCTCGCGACCGGCGGCTACGGCAACGTGTTCTACCTCGCCACCTACGCCAAGGGCTGCAACGCCACGGCGATCTGGCGCGCCTACAAGAAGGGGGCCGCTTTCGCGAACCCCTGCTTCACGCAGATCCACCCGACGTGCATCCCGGTCACGGGCGAGTACCAGTCGAAGCTGACGCTCATGTCCGAGTCGCTCCGCAACGACGGACGCATCTGGGTGCCGAAGGCGAAGGGCGACAAGAGGCCGCCGAACCAGATCCCCGACGCGGAGCGCGACTACTACCTCGAGCGCATGTACCCGAGCTTCGGCAACCTCGCGCCGCGGGACATCGCCTCGCGCGCCGCGAAGAAGGTCTGCGACGAGGGGCGCGGCGTCGGCCCCACGGGCTACGGCGTCTACCTCGATTTCCAGGACGCGATCTCCCGGCTCGGCAAGAAGACGGTCGAAGAGAAGTACGGCAACCTCTTCGAGATGTACGAGCGCATCACGGACGAGAACCCCTACGAGGTGCCGATGCGCATCTACCCCGCCAGCCACTACACGATGGGCGGGCTCTGGGTCGACTACAACCTCATGAGCACGATCCCGGGGCTCTTCGTGCTCGGCGAGGCCAACTTCTCCGACCACGGCGCGAACCGGCTGGGCGCCTCGGCGCTCATGCAGGGCCTGGCGGACGGCTACTTCATCATCCCGTACACGATCGGCAACTACCTCGCGCGCGGCAAATTCGATCGGGTCGCCGACGACCACCCGGACGTCGCGGCCGCCCAGGAGGCCGTGGCGGCGAGGACGAAGCGCCTGCTCGCCATCCGGGGCAAGCGCACGGTGTCGTCCTTCCACCGCGAGCTCGGCAAGATCATGTGGGACCACTGCGGCATGGCGCGCGACAAGAAGGGCCTCGAGCACGCGCTCGGGAAGATCCCGGGCCTGCAGGAGGAGTTCTGGAAGAACGTCAACGTTCCGGGCTCGGGCCAGGAGCTCAACCAGTCTCTCGAGGTCGCCGGCCGCGTGGCCGACTTCCTCGAGCTCGGAGAGCTGATGTGCCTCGACGCTCTCGAGCGCGACGAGTCCTGCGGCTGCCACTTCCGGCTGGAGCACCAGATGGCCGACGGCGAGGCCAGGCGCAACGACGAGAAGTTCTGCAACGTCGCAGCCTGGGAGTACGCGGGCGAGAAGACGAAGCCCAACCGCCACGTCGAGCCGCTGACCTACGAGTACGTCGAGCTCGCGGTGCGGAGCTACAAGTAGCGGAGCGACGAGGTGCGGAGCGCAAAGTCGCGAGCGACAGGAGTCCGGAGCGACAAATGAAGATCACACTCAAGGTCTGGCGGCAGAAGGACGCGAAGGCGGAAGGCCGCTTCGTGACGTACGAGGCGCCGGACGTCAGCCCCGACATGTCGTTTCTCGAGATGCTCGACGTCGTCAACGAGGGCCTGACGGCGAAGGGCGAAGACCCGATCGCCTTCGACCACGACTGCCGCGAGGGCATCTGCGGGACCTGCGGTTTCGTCATCAACGGCCGGGCCCACGGTCCGCGCGCGAAGACGACCGTCTGCCAGCTCCACATGCGCAGCTTCTCCGACGGCGACGTCCTGACGCTCGAGCCCTGGCGCGCGGCCTCCTTCCCGGTCGTGCGGGACCTCGTGGTGGATCGGGGCGCCTTCGACCGCATCATCGCCGCCGGCGGCTTCATCTCCGCGGCGATCGGCGGTGCCCCCGATGGCAACGCGATCCCGATCCGCAAGGAAAACTCCGACCTCGCGATGGACGCCGCCGCCTGCATCGGCTGCGGCGCGTGCGTGGCCGCCTGTCCCAACGCGTCGGCGATGCTCTTCACCTCCGCCAAGATCTCCCAGCTCGCCCTTCTCCCGCAGGGGCAGCCCGAGCGGCCCGATCGCGCGCGCAAGATGGTCGCCCGGATGGACGCCGAGGGTTTCGGCACCTGCACGAACCACGGCGAGTGCGAAGCGGCGTGCCCGAAGGGCATCCGGATGCAGTTCATCGGCATGATGAACGCCGAGTACACGAAGGCCACGATGGCGGAAGGCGGCCGGCCGGGCGGGCTGTCGGAAGGCGGCGCGGGGTAGAGCCTTATGGCGGATCCGAAGAAAACCCGCACCGAGTCCGACACGATGGGGCCGATCGAGGTCCCCGCCGACCGCTACTGGGGCGCCCAGACGCAGCGGTCGCTCCACTACTTCCGGATCGGCGGAGAGCGGTTTCCCCGCGAACTCATCCGGGCCTTCGGCATCCTCAAGAAGGCGGCGGCCGTCGTCAATCGCGACCGCGGCGCGCTCGACGCGAAGAAGGCCGACGCGATCATCCGGGCGGCCGACGAAGTCATCGAAGAGAAGCTGGACGACCACTTCCCGCTCTCGGTCTGGCAGACGGGGAGCGGCACGCAGACGAACATGAATGCCAACGAGGTGATCGCGAACCGGGCGATCGAGCTCATGGGCGGCGCGCTCGGCTCGAAAAAGCCCGTCCATCCCAACGACGACGTCAACAAGAGCCAGTCCTCGAACGACACGTTTCCGACGGCGATGCACATCGCGGCCGTGGAGCAGATCCGGTTTCGGCTGATCCCGGCCGTCCGCAAGCTCCGCGACACGCTCGACAAGAAGGCGAAGGAGTTCGCCTCGGTCGTCAAGATCGGCCGGACCCACCTCCAGGACGCCGTGCCGATGACGCTGGGACAGGAGATCTCCGGCTGGGTCTCCCAGCTCGACCACAGCCTCGCGCACGTCGAGGCGGCGCTCCCTCACCTGCAGGAGCTGGCGCTCGGCGGCACGGCCGTGGGCACCGGCCTGAACGCGCCGGCCGGCTTCGGCGAGAAGGTCGCCGCGGAGATCGCGAAGCTGACGGGGATCCCTTTCACGTCCGCGCCCAACAAGTTCGAGGCGCTCGCCGCGCACGACGCGATGGTCGCCGCGCACGGCGCCATCAAGACGCTCGCGGCCGCCCTCATGAAGATCGCGAACGACGTCCGCTGGCTGGCGTCCGGGCCCCGCTCGGGCCTGGCGGAGATCCGGATTCCGGAGAACGAGCCGGGCTCCTCGATCATGCCGGGCAAGGTCAACCCGACGCAGTCCGAGGCGCTGACGATGGTCTGCGCCCAGGTCTTCGGCAACGACGTGGCCGTGACCATCGGAGGCTCCTCGGGCAACTTCCAGCTCAACGTCTACAAGCCGCTCATCGTCTCGAACGTCCTGCGCTCCATCCGGCTGCTCGCCGACGCGTGCGAGTCCTTCGAGGAGTTCTGCGCCCGCGGCATCGAGCCCGACCACGAGAGGATCAAGCGAGCACGTCGGCCGCTCGCTCATGCTCGTGACCGCGCTCGCCCCGCGGATCGGCTACGACAAGGCCGCGGCGATCGCGAAGAAGGCCCACAAGGACGGCACGACGCTCAAGGAGGCCGCGCTCGCGCTCGGCTACCTCACGGCCGAGGAGTTCGACCGCGACGTGAAGCCCGAGAACATGGTGGGCCCGGGAGACTGAGCGTGCCCGAGCCCGGCCCGATCTTCCTTCCCGTCGAAGCCAGGCACGTCCTTCTCTACCTCGCCCGCCTGGGCCTGGCCGCGGCGCTCGGCGCCATCCTCGGCATCGACCGCGAGAAGATCCAGAGCGCGGCAGGCCTGCGCACGCACATCCTCGTCTGCCTCGGCGCGGCCGTCATGGTCCTCGGAGGCGAGGCCGCGGGCTTCGTCCCACGACGCCTCGAGCCGCGTCATCCAGGGCATCATCGCCGGCATCGGGTTTCTCGGCGCCGGAACCATCCTCAAGATCAGCGACAAGATCGAAGTCCACGGCCTGACGACCGCGGCGAGCATCTGGCTGACCGCCGGCGTCGGCATCGCCGTGGGCCTGGGCCACTTCTGGCTCTCGGCCGCGGCCACGCTCGTCGGCTGGCTGGTCCTCGGACCCCTCAAGCACCTCGAAAAGCGGCACGTCGCCCCGCCGAAGGGCTGACGTGTTCCTCACGCTCTTCGGAGCCCTCGCCCTCCTCCTGCTGCCGGCGGCGCCGGGGCCTCTGGTCATCACGCATGTCACGCTCATCGACACGGCCGGCGGCCCCGCGCGGCGCCACGTGAACGTCTGGATTCGCGAGGGCCGGATCGCGCGCATCGGCGAAGGAGAAGCCGAGAAGGGTTCCGCGATTCTCGAGGGTCGGGGCAAGTTCCTGATCCCGGGCCTCTGGGACGCGATGGTGCATCTGTCCTGGAGCCGGGAGAACGCACTGCCTGTCCTGCTCGCCAACGGCGTCACCGGCGTCTGCGACCTGGGGGGAGACCTGACGGAGATCGACGCGTGGCGCACCCGGATCGAGGCCGGCGTGATCGACGGACCCCGAATCATCGCCCGCGTCGGACCGATACTCAACGGCCAGAGCTTCAACAAATACCAGCTCGTCGCGGGCACGCCGGAGGAAACGCGGGGCCGTCGTTCGGACGCTGCAAGCAGGTAGGCGTCGATCTCGTGAAGATCCACCGCCGTCTGCCCAGGGATTCCTACTTCGCCCTGATGGAGGAGGCGAAGAAGCAGAAGCTGGACGTGGCCGGCCACATCCCCATGGAGGTGAGGCCCGAAGAGGCCTCGGACACCGGACAGGCGATCCTCACGCACACCGAGACGCTCTTCGAGGGAACCTTCGCGGCGAGCCTGAAGGAAGGCGAGCTGCCCGCGGCCATCCGGCGATTCCGCACCGACGGCGCCCAGATCGCTCTACGCCCGTTTCGTGAAGAACGGGACTGTGGAGATACCCACCCTCGTTGCATATCGATCAATCCTCGAGGGGCGCCGGCGGGCTGCGAGACCCCAACGGCCGCAGGTAGCGTCGCGCTCTCGCTTCGGAAGGCCGCGGAGAACGCCAAGCCGCTGTCTCCGTCCGAGCTCGAGGAGGTGCGGCAGACTTACGCCGAGCTCCGGGAGGTCGTCCGGCAGATGCACGCGAGCGGCGTCGTTCTTATCGCCGGCACCGGATCTCGCCGGGCCGCGGATCCCGGGATTCACGCTGCACGCGGGAGCTCGAGCTCTTCGTCGCCGCCGGGATGACTCCACTGCAGGCTCTGCAAGCCGCGACCTCGGCTCCCGCCCGGGTGCTGCTCAAGTCGGAGGATTTCGGAGAAGTCGAGCGTCGGGAAAGTCGCCGATCTCGTGTTCCTCGACGCCGACCCGCTCGAGGACATCCGCAACACGCGGAGGATCTCGGCGGTCGTTCTCGGGGGCCGCGTCTTCGACAGGGCCGCCCTGGACGGCCTTCTGCGCCGGGCCGAAACGTTGGCGCAGAAGACTGAGCTCAGAACGGGCTCTTCGCGACGAAGTCCTTCCAGTCGAGCTTCGACTCGTACTGGTACTCCCTCCAGTTCGCGATCTTCCCGCCGCGGATCTTGACGACGACGATCCCGTGGTAGCGGCGGTTCATCTGGAAGGTGTATTCGGCGAAGCCGACCTGCGAGGCTTCGTCGAAGGCCAGGTGGTGCAGGGTCATCCGCATGGGCGGCTCGGGCTTCGTCGCGCCGCCGAAGAACTCGTAGAGGGCCGGCCGTCCCGCGTAGAACTGCTTGTCCGGCGGCTCGAGATAGAGCGCGTCCTCCGTGAAGCAGTCGGCGGCCTTCCGCGCGTCGCCGGCGTTCCAGCCCGCCGCGACGGCGCCCATGAGCGCGCGGAACTCCGTGGCGTTGATGTTCGAGGATGGCGCCGGCGCAAGCGTTGCGAGCCAGAGCACGAGAACGAATGACATGGGCCGCCTCCGAGAAAGGCCAATAGTATTTGTCCCTATGCCGATCGACCAGAAGCGGGCCGAAGACTTCGCCGGGCAATTGGTGACCACGTTCAACCACGGAGCGCTGTGCCTCATGATCTCGGTCGGCCACCGCACCGGGCTCTTCGACGTCATGAGCCGGATGGATTCCGGGACGTCCAAAGACATCGCGGCCTACGCCGGACTGAACGAACGCTACGTCCGGGAATGGCTCGGGGCGATGACGACCGCCCGGGTGGTCGAGGTGGACCCGGCGACGCTTCGATACTCCCTGCCGCCCGAGCACGCGGCGTCCCTGATCCGCGCTGCCGGAGTCGAGAACATCGCCGTTTTCGCCGAGTACATGGCCATCCTGGGCGCCGTGGAAGACGCGATCGTCGAGTGCTTCCGGAAGGGCGGCGGCGTTCCGTACTAACGGTTCCCGCGGATCCACGAGGTCCTGGCCGAGGACCTCACCGTCGTGTCGGCGCTCGAGACGCACGTGCTTCCCCTCGTGCCCGGCCTGACCGACCGCCTCTCGAAGGGCTTCGGATGCTCGACGCCGGTGTGGCCGGGGCCGGATCCTCAACCGGCTCGCCGTGCTCTACCCTGCGAGCCGGTTCGTCGGAATCGACCTGTCGCAGGAGGCGGTCGCGCATGCGCGGGCGGAGGCGGCGCGCGCCGGCGCGCGGAACGTCGAGTTCGTGGCCGCGGACCTGAGCCATTTCGATCGGACCGCCGAGGTCGAGGGCTTCGACTGTCGTGGCGACCTTCGACGCGATCCACGATCAGGCCAGGCCCCTCGAGGTCCTGCAAGGGCATTCATCGGGCGCTGAAGCCGGACGGCGTCTACCTGATGCAGGACATCGGCGGATCCAGCCACGTCCACCAGGACATCGACCACCCTTTCGGGACGTTTCTGTACACGATCTCCTGCATGCACTGCATGACCGTGTCGCTGGCCCAGGGCGGAGAGGGCCTCGGAGCGATGTGGGGCGAGGAGAAGACGCGTGACTACCTCCGGAAGGCCGGCTTCCGCTCGGTGACGACGCACCGGCTCGCGCACGACGTCCTGAACAACTGGTACGTCGTGACGAAGTGAGCGGACGCCGCCTCTAGCGCAGGAGCCCGGCGAGCTTCGCTTCGGCGTCGGCGTGGAGCGACGGGGGCGCTCCGAAGAAGGCTCCCGCGGCTTTCCCGTGGCCGTCGAAGACGAGGAGGGTCGGTACGGCGCTCACGTCCCCGAAGGCGCGGATGATGTCGGGCTTGCCCATCACCCAGGTCAGCGGCAGGTTCAGCTCGGAAACGAGCTTGCGGACCTTGTCCTCGGGAGATTCGACCGAGATGGCGACGACCGCGAGCCGGTCGCCGAACCGCTGTTTCAGAGTCCCGAGCCAGCCGAGCGTGCCGCGGCAGGGCGGGCACCACGTCGCCCAGAGCTCGACCAGCACGACCCGACCCCGGAGATCCTCGGGACGGAGCGTCTTCCCGTCGAGGTCGGTGAGCGCGAGCGCGGGATAGGCCGCCGCCTCCGGGGCCTTGCCCGGCGCCGCGACCGCGCGCGCGTCGCTCTTCCGGCCGGCGAGCAGAAGCTCGATCATCCGCGTCAGATCGCCCTGGAGCCGCTCGTGCGCCGCCGCGCTCTTCAGCGGCGCGTAACGGCCGCCCTCGCCCTTCTCGTCCTTGCCGTAGAAGCCGAAGTCGTTGGGCGTCGCAACGAGGACGTCGTCCACGAAGATCGCGGGATACCGCGTGACGCCGAAGCGCTTCGCGAGCTCCGAGTCGCCGTAGTTCTCGGACACGAAGCGCGCCCGCCCGCCGAACCCCTGCACCGCGCTCTGCGCCAGCAAACTTGCCGGGTCGGAGAGGTTTCAGGTGTACGGCCACCGGACGAGCGTGACGGTGACGTCGGCTTCCACAGGCGGCGGCTTCGGGGCCGTCCTGGGGGTCTCGAGCGCCGCGAAATAGCGAGGGAGGACGCCGTTGACGACCGCCGAGGCCTGCGCGGGCGGCTCGCCCGACGCCGCGGCAGCGGCGACGTCGGCCTGTCCCGCCTCCAGGAAGATCCGGCCGAGGCTCTGGTCCACGCCGCCCTCGCGCTCGACCAGGCGCAGCTCGAACTCGGCGAGCCTCCGGGCCGCCTCCTCCCTGGTGAGGACCGGCGCCTTGCCGGTCAGAGGCGCGCAGCGCAGGGCCGCCTGCAGGTACCGGAGCATCGCGCCGTACGCGAGACCGGCCGCGTCGAGCTCGCGCGCCTCCTTCAGGGCCGCGCTCGCGGCGATGAAATCGGGGTGCCGGTCGATCGAGGCGGGGGGACGGTAGGCCGCCAGGAGCTCCCCTTCCAGGGCGTCGAGCTCGGCGGCGAGGGATCGCAGAGGCGGCGGGCGGCGCTCCGCGGGCCTCGAGAGGCTCCGGCAGAACTCGGCAAAATCGCGGTTCGCCTTCGCCAGGCCCAGGTAGAAGAAGCCCGAGTCCGGCATCGTGTTGCGCTCGTACTCGAGGCTCGCGTCGTAGAAGACGCGGACCTGCGCGAGGCTCGCCTCGCCGATGCCGCGCACAGCCGCCGGCGCGACGCCGCCGAGCGCGGAGGGCGACGGCGCGCGGAGCTCCGCCGCGAGCTCCCGGCCGGCGCTCTTCCAGGCGGCCTCGAAGGCGGCGTCGCTCCTGCGATCCTCGGCGGAGAGCGACGCGAGGTACTCGGCCGAGGCCAGGTTCGGACCCACGGCCGCCAGACGCTGCAGGGCCAGCAGACGGCGCCCGTCCTTCATGGCGCTCTCGACGCGCGCCATGGCCGGGTCGCTGCCCTGCTTGATCTGGAGCCACATCTCGTCGGTCGACGTGTTGGACTTGAGGTAGCCGGACCAGCGCGCCACCGCCGCCGCGAGCGGATCGGTCGAGCGGGTGCTCGCCGCGAGCGCGCCCAGGGCCCCCAGCAGCAGGCAGAAGAGGACGAGGTAGGAAGGCCGGCGCATCGCGGGCGTCAGCATCGCACGAACCTCTCCGGAGGCTCGCCGCAAGAGTTCTTGGATTCTCAGCGGGGACTCATCGGAGATGCGCCGGCGCCCGGGTGAAGTTCGCTACCGATTCGCCGTGGCGGATGCCTTCGAAGCCTCGGCGGCGGCCTCCTGGAGCGTGCGCGCCTGCGCCGCCGGGATCGCGACCGTCGCTCCGGCGGAAAGCGAGAACCTGTCGGGCAGGCCGACGGGAGACTGCCGATAGAGCACGTCGAAGAAGGTGAGGGCCGCGGCGTACGTGCCCGCCGGTGTCGGATGCAGGCCGTCCGGCGAATAGAGCGCGAGGCCGGGGTCCCGTTTCCAGGCGGCGCGCCAGGCGTCGCCCGCCGGGCAGAGGAGACCGCGGACGTCGCGCGCCGCGTCGCGGTACGAGAGCGCGACGCCGTCGAAGTCGTCCCGCCGCGACGTGGACGGCCAGACCATGTAGAGGACGGGCCGCGCGCCTCCCGCGCGGATGAGCTCGGAGAAGCGGCGCGAGTACGTGCGCAGCACGAGCGTGCCCTCCGGCGAGGCGGACGGCCCCTGCTGCAGGACGACGAAGTCCCAGCCTCCGACCGCGATCGCCTTCTGCGCTTCGCCGAGGTCCCACTGGTCCTGGAGGCTGAGGCCCGGTCCGGTCACGGCGCGCACGAATGGCCGCGGCTTCCCGGCCGCCTCGGCGAGGGCGGCGAACATCGCCGGCAGGTCGTTCGTGTACGTGAGGCTGTTTCCGATGAAGAGCACGTGGAGCGGAGGCTGGACGTCGTCGTCGGAGGGTTCCTGGGCGGCGGCCTGGACGGCCGCGAGAGACAGGACGGCGGCGGCCAGCCAGCGGCGCCTCACGACGCGGGCTTCTCGCGGACGACGACCGGAATCGTGACGTGCGAGGCCTGCGTGCTCGAGCGGTGGATCCGGTGCGTCGCCGGACGGAAGTCCTCGGCGCGCGCCTCGAAGATGTTGGGCACGAACGTCTGCGGGTTGCGGTCGATGACGGGGAACCAGGTGCTCTGGACCTGGACCATGATCCGGTGCCCCTTGCGGAACGTGTAGTTCTGGGTGTGGAGGCTCCAGGCATAGTCGAGGACCGCGTTCGGCCGGATCGGCTCCGGCTTCTCGAAGGACCGGCGGTAGCGCCCGCGGAAGACCTCGCTCGAAACCATGAGCTGATATCCGGCGAGGTCCCAGTTCTCGGGGTGGTGCTCCGGGTAGACGTCGATCAGCTTCACGATCCAGTCCGCGTCGGATCCGCTCGTCGACGCGAAGAGGCGCGCGACGACTTCGCCGGCGATCGTGACGTCCTGTTCCAGCGGCGGGGTCTCGAAGCTCAGCACGTCGGGACGGTCGTCCACGAAGCGCTGGTCCTCGACGAGCCAGGTCGACCACTTGGAGCCGCCGGGGAAGTACGTCGTCTGGATGGGCCGCCTCCGGTACGGAACGGGATGCGCCGGGTCCGAGACGAACGCGTCGAATGCCGCGTCGCCGCCGGCCGGCGGCCGGTCGAAAGACAGCATCCCGTTCGGACCGAAATACAGGCTCCGCGCCTCGGTGCGGCCGGCCGGGGGCCAGGCGTCCCACTCGCGCCAGCGGTTCGAGCCGGCTTCGAAGGTGAGCGCTTCGGGCAGCGTCGTTCGGCCGCGGTCCTTGAGGTAGTGGGCGAACCAGGGGGCCTCGATCTCCTGGCGAAAGTGCTTCGCGGTCGCGCTGTCGAACGGGATCGCGCCGAGCTTGTCTCCGTCGCCGTGCGTCCAGCCTCCGTGGTTCCAGGGTCCGACGACCAGGCGATTCACGTTCCGCGGATCGTTCTTCTCGAGCGCGGCGTAGATGCGGAGCGGGCCGTAGAAGTCTTCCTGGTCCCACCAGCCCGCGACGTTGAGCGTCGGAACCTTGACCTCGCGGATGTGCGGGATCAGCGTCTGGCGTTTCCAGAACGCGTCGTAGTCGGGGTGGGCGACGAAGTCGTTCCAGGTCGGGATCTTTCCGTGGAAGAAGCGCGCGTTGACGTTCGAGAGCGGCCCCAGGGCGAGGTACCAGCCGTAGGTGTCGTAGCGGTCGAAGGCGAAGGGCTTGAGGGTCTTCTCGGCCTCGAGCCAGAAGGCGTACTCCAGGCCGTAGCTCAGACGGAAGGCCCCGTTGTGATGAAAATCGTCGCCGAGCCACATGTCCGCCGGGGAAGCCTGCGGCGAGATGGCCGCGAGCGCCGGGTGAGGCTCGAGTGCGCCCATGATCGTCGTCCAACCGTCGTAGGAGACACCCAGCATCCCGACGCGGCCGTTGTTTCCCGGCACGTTCGAGAGCAGCCAGGAGATCGTGTCGTACGTGTCCGTCCCTTCGTCGAGCGCCTTCGTGTCCCCGGGCGCGCGCGCCGGCCGCTGCATCACGAAGTCGCCCTCCGAGCCGTACTTGCCGCGCAGGTCCTGAAACACGAAGACGTAGCCGTCGTCGGCGAGGGCCTGGAAGGCACCGTCGAGCCGCTTGTCGGCTTCCGCGATGCCGTAGGGCGTGCGCTGGAGCAGGATCGGGAGCGGCGCGTGCTCCCCGCGCGGGGCGAGGATCTTCGTGTGGAGCTTGATGCCGTCGCGCATCGGGATCATGACTTCTCTCGCGACGTACGCGTCCTCGACGGTGCCGGCCTGGGGGCGCGCCGCGAGGGCCGCCAGGGCGCCGAAAGCGACGAGAAGGGCGGCGGCCGCGCGCTTTTCACGGGGCGCATTCTAGCCCCCGCGCCGCGCCGGCTCGCCGCTCGCCGGCAGACGCTACGGCGCGCGCCGCTCGAAGTCGAGCGGAGGCAGCCCGCTCGGAAGAGCGTCGGGAATCATCGCTTCGAGGTGCTCCGGCCCGGCGCGCGGGTCGAGGAGCCCGTCCCGCACGAAGGCCAGGAGGTCGGCGAACTCTTCTTCGGAGAGGCGGACGGGCGCGCGGAGCAGCGGGTCCAGGCGCGCGAGAACCTCGTCGATCGGGCAGGTCCGTACCGTCAGGTCCAGATCCAGGCCCGCGGCGAACGGGTCGTACGCGCGGGCCGTGCCCTCCGGATCCAGATGGTGCCGGAGAGCATCCTCGAGCCGCGTGTAGGCGCCGTTGTGGAAGAAGGCCGGCTGCAGCGCGACGTTCCGCAGAGGAGATGTCCGGAACTTGTAACGGTCGGCGGGGTCGGCCGTGATGTCCTCGAGGCCGAAGTCCTCGTTGTTTCCCTCGCCCACGAACTGGAAGTTGCCCGTGCCCGGCCCGAACACGGGGGCGATCTGGGGCACGCCGGCGACGTGATTCTCGAAGTCGCTGAACATCTCGTTCGACGCTCCCCCGACGGCGTGGCAGCGCACGCACCCGGCGCGGCCGAAGAAGAGGAGGGCGCCGCGTTTCTGGGCGTCCGTCATCGCGGCGCGCTCGCCCCGCGCGAAGCGATCGATCGGCGCATCCGCGAACGTCAGCGTGAACTCGAACTCGGCGATCGCCTGTCCGAGCATCACGAAGTCGATGGGACCGCCTTGCGCCACCTCGGGAAACAGAGCGCCGAACTCCAGGCGATAGGAGGGCGAGTTGTTGAGCAGCCCGAGCACCGCCTGGCGGATGGGCTCGTTTCGGAAGCCGCTCGCGTCGGGCTCCGGGACGGGATGGCCGAGGCCGTCGTCGAAGGGGCCGCCGGTACCGGTGAAGCCTGCGACCTCGATCTGCTCGGTCGGGGGGATGTGCGCCTGCGCGACGAGGAGGTGCGGGATGCGGGGGTCCGACGGGAGAAACTTCTCGCGTGCCCTCGGGTGCGGGAAACGTGAAGCCCTGCGAATTGTCGAACGGATCCCCCGAGGGGCTGTGGAAGCGGCCGTTCCACATGAGCTTGGGGAAGAAGACGTTGTTGATCACCATCGGCGTCCGCCGCTGGTTGCGCGGCCCGGTCCGGTTCGGTCCGACGACCTCGTTGCTCTGGATCCCGATCGCCATGGACTGCGTGTCGCCGAAGCCGTTGGAGGGCGAGTGGCAGCCCGCGCAGGCGTTGTCGCCGTGAAGGCCCAGGACCCGGTCGAAGAAGAGCAGCCGGCCGAGCTCGGCCAGCTCCGGGTCGATCGGGCGTCCGAGCCGCGCTTCGACCGTCGAGCCGACGCGGCCGGTGAATGCGGCGCGATGCAGCGCCCGGGCGAGCTTCGTGTCGAGAGAGACCGGCACGACCGTCCTCGGAGCGCCGGATGCGCCCCCCGCGAGTGTCGCGGCGAACGCAACCGCGCCGAAGAGAAAGGCCACATGTCGGACAACTTTCGAAAGCTTCATCGGTTCCGCCTCTGCGTGCGCAGGCATGCCCATTCTCGGCCCACCCGTCCTCTCGGAACGGGAGGTTTCATCTCCGTCTTACCCTCACCTGCTTGGTCATGAGGATATGACGGGTCGAGCCGAACCCGGCCTCCTCGATACAGCGCGATGAGCGCCCCGATGCCGCCGCTCCCGGACTGTGATGTCCGGCCCGCGCGATCCGGTGCGCGGGCCCCCGCTCAACGCTTCGGGTTGGCTGTCAGCGCGCAAGCCGCGATTCGCCACTGGCCGTCCGCGTCCTTCTCCCAGACGATCAGGAACTTGCTCGTCGACGCCACGGGCGGGCCGCTGGCCGAGGGAAGCGTGACGAAAGTGGTGCCGGTCTCCCAGGCCATGTCCGCTCCGGGCGCCACCTCGATCGAGTTCGTCTCCGCGCGAAAGGTCTCGAGGCGAGGCAGTCGCTCGCGATACATCGCTCCGATCGCGGCTTTCCCTCGGAGAGGAGCTTCGCCGTTGAAGTGCACGACCGCGTCCTCGGTCCAGTAGGGCATGACGGCGGCGGCGTCCTTGTTCGCCTCGGCCTCGGCCACCGCGCGGCTTCGCGCGCGTATGGCCGCCTCCGCATCCGCGAGACTTTCCGGGCTCGTGCTCGCACAGGCTGCGAGCCAGAACAGAAACGCCCCCGGAATCATCGAGTACCCCGCCGCTCGCCGCATGCTCGCCTCCGTCAGTGCTTGAGAGCCTTCTCGAGCTTTCCCGTGTTGGCGTCGACGATGACGGACAGCCCGCCGCTCTTGTTGTCCTTCTCGTAGTTGATGTACCAGGTCGCGTGCCGGTCGCTCGGCGCGGCGGCCGTTCCGAGCGAGACCGTGTAACCCTGCTTCAGCAGGTCCTCGCCGTGCGTTTTCGCGAGGGCGTACAGTCCGGCGCCGTCCCGGTAGAAGTCGGGCTTGAGGTCGGGCATGCGGCCGGCTGGTCCCGCCTGGGCCCAGCAGGTCAGCGTTCCGCGGAACGTGTTGATGGAGACGTTCGCATTGGCCTGCGCCGAGAAGAAGACCAGGTTCCAGGCGATGGAGGAACCGTCGGGCTGGAGCGGTCCGAGGCTCGTGTTGGTGATCCGCTCCGGGAGCGCGTCGGCTTTCCAGGCCTTCGCGAGCTTGTCGGCCATGGCGTACATCTCCGCCAGGGGAACCGCGGGTTTCTTCAGCTGGACGGTCTTGCAGGCCTCCTGGGCTTTCGCCGGCGGCGCGAGCAGGATGACGGCCACAGCGAGGAGCCATGCGAGTCGTTTGGTCATGAGAAAACCTCCTTCTCCATCATCTCGTCAGCGGCTTCGATTTCGGGCCGGCGTTTGCGCGCGGCCTCCATTGGTAACGGGTCAGGGGAATGGCGCCGCCTCCGCCGAAACGCACGCCCTCGCGCTCGAGGAGGAAACGCTGAATGCGGTCCATCGGCCGGCCTTCCGCGCCCGACCGCAGGCTGATCCGGCCGGCCGCGTTCACCACGCGGTGCCACGGCAACCGGCTTCCCTCCGGAAGAGCCGAAAGCGCGTAGCCGACCATGCGGGCATGTCCCGGCAGGCCCGCTTCGCCGGCGATCTGGCCGTACGTCGCCACGCGGCCGCGAGGAACGCGGGCGATCACGGCGAAAATGCGGGCGTAGGAGGTCCGGGCCGTGTCTTTCAAGCGGCGGCTGCGGGAACCGCCCTCTTCGCCGCGAGAGCGATCGGCAGACCAATGAGGAACATGTGCACGAGCACGCCCGTGATCCAGACGACGGGAGCGGGCGGCCTCCTGCGGCGCGGGAACGCCGAGAGCGGGAGAACGACGTAGTTCATGACGAGATAGACGCCGATGCCGTAGAGCGGTCCGAAGAGCGTTGCCCGGCGCGCGAGCACGGGCCACAGGCGGCTCGCGCCGACGAAGATCGCGGCGATCACCAGGGCGTTGAAGAAGTGGAGGAACGCGCCCAGGATCGCCGTCCCGGCGCCGCCGTCGTACGAGGCCTTTCCGAGGAGTCCCGACGCGACCGATTGCAGGATCTGCATCGGCGTGACCTGGGCGCGGAACCACCAGAGGAGGAAGGCATACGTGATGTCGAGGGCGCCGGCGATGAGTCCGCCGACGAGGATCGCTTTTCCCGGGGAAAGCCGTTGGCCGTTCATGGCGCGCAGGCTATCTCAGGACTGCCGGTCCGTAGAGGACCCGGCCGGGGCGCGCCGGCGTCACGGCGCCGTTTTCGAGGACGACTTCCCCGTTGACGAGGACGAGCATCCAGCCTTCCGAGTACTGGTGGGGTTTCTCGAAGGTCGCGGCGTCCCGGACGCGCTCCGGATCGAAGATCGACAGGTCCGCTTTCATGCCGGGCCGCAGGATTCCGCGGTCCACGAGGCCCAGCCGCGCCGCCGGAAACCCCGACATCTTCCGGACGGCCTCCTCGAGCGTCAGCACGCGCCGTTCCCGGACGTAGACGGCCAGAACGCGGGCGAAGGTGCCGTAGCTTCGAGGGTGCGGAACGCCCTCGCCCGGCTGATAGATCCCGCCGTCGGACGCGACCATCGTCGCCGGGTGGCGCAGGATGCGATCGAGGTCCTCTTCGCCGATGGCGTGGAAGATGCCGTCGCAGTCGCCCTGTTCCACGATCCAGAGCGCCGCCTCGGCGGCGCCCTCCACGGTGGCCGGCAGCCCGCGCTTCGCCGCGACCTCCGCCAGGTTCTTCCCGTCGAGCGAGGTATCCCATTCGCAGCTCGCGAGAACGACCCGCCGCGGGTCGCCGCCTCCCCGCTCCTCGCGGATCAAGCGCGCGGTCTCGGCCAGGATCTTCGAGCGATCCGCCGGATCGCGCAGCCGCGTCCGGGCCTTCTCCTCGCCGCCCTCCTGCGCCCACCGGGGCGTGAGCGCCGCGGCGACGCTGGTGGACGAGGCGGTGTAGGGGTACTGGTCGATCGTCGCGTCGACTCCCCTCGCCCTCGCCGCGTCCACGAGCGCGAGGGTGTCCGTGCTGCGGCCCCAGTTCTTCGTGCCGACGACTTTGTGGTGCGTGACCTGCGTGGGCAGGGCCGCGCGCTCCCCGATCGCGATCGTCTCGCGGACGCTCTCGACGATCCGGCTCGCCTCGTCGCGCATGTGCGACTGATAGATGCCCCCGAAACAGCCCGCCACGCGCGCGAGCTCGACCACCTCGTCGGTGGACGAGAAGGTGCCCGGCACGTAGAAGAGGCCGGAGCTCAGTCCGAACGCTCCGTCCTGCATGCCCTGCTCGACGAGTTCGCGCATGAGGTCGAGCTCGGCCGCCGTCGGCGCGCGGTCGACGTCGCCGATGACTTTCGAGCGCACGGAGCCCTGGCCGATGAAGCTGGCGACATTGACCGTCTTCGGCAGGAGCTCGAGCGCGTCCAGAAACGGGGCGAGCGGCACCGGGGAGCTGCCGTCCGGGCCCTCGACGAACGTGGTCACGCCCTCGCGGAGATAGTTCTCCGCCGTCGGCGCGGCGAAGATGCCGTGGCGTCCGTGGCTGTGGATGTCGATGAAGCCCGGCGCGACGACACGGCCTCCGGCGTCGATGACGCGCCGGGCGGGCTCCCGTATCGCGGGAGCGATCCGGACGATCGTGTCGCCGCGGATCGCGAGATCCGCCCGGAACCACGGATCGCCCGTCCCGTCGACGATGCGGCCGCCCCGGATCACGAGATCGTAGGGCTCGGGCGAGGCCGGCGGCGGTCCGACAGCGAGCAGCGCGAGCAGTCCGAGCGTGCTCATCGCAGGAGCATCTCGAAGTAGCGCAGCGGCGTGCCCTTGTACGTCACGCGGCCGCGCTTCCGGAAGCCGCACGACTCGTAGAACGGTCCCGCTCCTGCCGCCGTGTCGTAGGCGTCGAGCCGGATGGCGTCCGCGGGCCAGGCTCTCGCCTCCTCGATCGCGGCGGCGATCATCCGCCGGCCCATCCCGCGTCCCTGCGTGCCCGGATCGACCAAAAGGTTCAGAAGATAGAGAGCCTTCCCGACCGGCGTGAAATAGGAGACGTCGATCGCCCAGGGCTTTCGTGTGGCCAGCGTGAACGTCGCCACGATCTTTCCCCGCCGGCGAGCCACGAAGATCCGCGAGATCTTGAGAGCCCAGCGGACGCCCCGCTCGGTCGTGCAGGAAGACCAGTGCCCGCGCCCATGCGCGCGCGTCAGACGATCCGCAACCGTGTTCTGGAGCTCCGCCAGCGCCGCCGCGTCGGAGGCGGCCGCCGGCGTCACTTTCGGGCGGGCCCTGGTCTTCTTCATCGCGGTCGATCAGCCCGCGAGCTTCGCCGCGATTCGCCGCACCGTCGTGACGTTTCGGAGCGTCGTCGCGGCGCCGAGCGTCTTTTCCAGGCGGGCCCCCGAGAAGGCGGACTGGCTGAAGCTCGTCCGGCAGAGCCAGTACACCTCGCGGCCGGCCACGCGAAAATCGTCCACCGGCGTCGCACACGCCCGCAGCGAGCGGATCGCCCCGCTCCCGGGTTTCTCGTGCAGGAACCCGACGTAGAGCCGGTGCTCATCGACAGTGTCGAACAGGCGGCGGAGCGCGACTTCCTGGATTTCGCCCGGCGTCCGCAGAAACGTCGCGACCTCGTAGCCGAGGGCCGCCTCCAGGCGGCTCGCGAGCTTCGCGGCCAGGGCACTCTCGCTCTTCGACGGCGAGGAGAAGAGGACATTGCCGCTCGCGATCACCGTTTCGACGTCCTCGGCTCCCGCCTCCTCGAAGAGGCGCCTGAGCCGATCCATCTTGACGACGTGCCCGCCCACGTTGATGGCGCGGAGAAACGCGACGTATCGAGGCATGGCGGCGCCGAGTCTAACCTCGAGCAGCCTCTTCCCGGCGCACGCGGCTGCCCGGCGCGAGCAGGACCGCGAGGGTGGCGATCCCGGCGCCGATGCAGGACTCGATGAACCGCAGGAGCGCGTTGACCCACGGACTCACCGTCGGAATGGCGACCGAGACGGCGAGGACGATGACGATGGTGATCGCCGCCAGCCGGGCGTGGTCGGGAACGCCGATCGCCTGGCAGAAGAGCACCGCGACAACGACGCAGACCGCCATGCCGAAGGGGTTGAACGGAAAGAGCGAAAGATAGATCGCGGCGACGGTCGCCCCGATCAGGGTTCCGAGGACCCGGAGCATGGCCGAGCCCCGCGTGTCCTGAAGCGTGGCCTGAAGAACGACGATCCCGGAGATGACCGACCAGACGCCTCCGACGACCATCGTCCCCGCGTGGAAAAGAGACGTGAACGCGCTCCCGGCGAGATAAGAGGCGAGGCAGACGACCGCCGTCCGTGCGGCGACGATGAGGTTGTCGCGATTCCAGAGCCGCAGTCGAACCATCGGCTTCCGCGCGGCTCTCGCCGTTCTCCTCGAGCTCAGTGCCGCTTGAAGTACTGGACGGCGCGCTCGTGCTTCTGCGCCGCCGTGCGAGTCCGGAAGGTTCCCAGATTCTTGCGCTTTCCGGTCTTCGGGTCCTTCTTGCGCGAGTAGAGCCGGAACCGTCCGGACTTCAGCTTTCGGATCAAGGTACGCCCCCCAGCCGCTCACCGCCGTCAGCTGGGTGTACTCGATCCAGATCGGAGCGATCCGGTCCAGACGCTCCTTCAGGAGAGCCGCGGAGGCCTGATCGAGCTCGGCGAAGGGATCCTCCGAGAGGCGCTCCTTCATTTCCGGCGAGGCGGCCTCGAGATTCAGCTCCTTTGGCCCGGGGATCTTTCCCTGGAAGTCGAGAGTCTCGAGGATCCGGTCGACAGTGCGGCGGGTGTTCGCGTAGCGCTCGGGATCCGCCCCGATGGCGCGGGCCGCCTCGGGCGCGGTCGCGGTTTCCCAGCCGGCCTGCGCTGCCGCGGCGCGCTCCGCCGGAGTCTTCGCCGATGCAGCCTTCGCCTCGGCGGCCTTGAAGAGCTCGATCTCTTTCTTCATGCCGCGCTCCCAGGCGTCGAGATCGGCGGCCGTGAACGCGAAGGGCCTCTCCCCGATGTCCGCGACGGCCGTCACGTCGGAGGGCGGCGGCTGACCGCGGGAGCGGCCTCTCGGTGACGCGGCGGCGGCAGACGGCGCTCCGAGCATGCAGACGGCCAGAAGGCCAAGGACGGCGGCGTGGCGAACACGGCAGGGAGTTTAGCTCTGCGCTCCTGAACCCGGCCGTTTTGGCGATAGTCCGGGGCAAGGCCATGTCCAGGCAGTGGATGCGCCGGGCCGCGGGATTCCTCGTGGCGGCGACCCTCGGTCCCGGGATCGCCGCAGGGCAACCCGCTGCACCGGCCGCGACCCCGGCCGTCACGCCGGCCGCCCCCTCCAAGCCGAAGCAGCTCGCGATCGCCAACAAGCCCTGGACCGGCGACTTCGACAAGCTCCTCGAGCGGCGGATGATCCGCGTCTACTCCCCCTTTTCGCGCTCGCTCTATTTCAACGACCAGGGACGGGAGCGCGGCCTCGCCGTCGAGCTCGTCCGCGACTGGGAGCGCTACCTCAACCTCAAGTACGCGAAGCAGCTCGGCAAGCGCCCGCTGACGATCTACATCGCGCCCGCCACGCGCGACAAGCTCGCTGCCGGACCTCACCGACGGGCTGGGCGACGTCGCCATCGGCAACCTCACGGTCACCGAGGAGCGACTGAAAACGGTCGACTTCGTCCCGGCGACGACGGCCGGCGGACGATCAGCGAAGTCGTCGTCACCGGGCCCAAGTCTCCGGCAGCTCAAGACCCTCGACGACCTCTCGGGCAAGACGCGTCCACGTGCGCAAGGCCTCGAGCTACTACGAGAGCCTCGCGGAGCTGAACGAGCGGTTCCGAGCGCGCGGCAAGCCGCCGATCACGCTCATCGCCGTCCCCGACTCGCTCGAGGACGAAGACCTCATGGAGATGCTCGACGCCGGTCTCATCGAGCTGCTCGTGGTCGACGACTGGAAGGCGCGGATGTGGGCGCAGGTCCTGCCCAAGCTCAAGGTCCGCAAGCGACCTCGTGCTGCGCGACGGACGCCGAGACGGGATGGGCGATTCGCAAGGACAGTCCCAAAGCTGCGCCGCCGAGATCGACGACTTCTTCCAGAACTGGGCGATGAAGCAGGGCGTCGCGCGCGCTACCGCATGAACAAGTACATGAAGCAGGTCAAGGAGCTCAAGGACCCGACCGCCAGCGCCGAATACAAGCGCTTCCAGGAAACGCTGGCGCTCTTCGAGAAGTACGGAAAGCGCTACGACTTCGACCCTCTGATGCTCGCCGCGCAGGGTTACCAGGAGTCCCAGCTCGACCAGAAGGCCCGCAGCCACGTCGGCGCCATCGGCATCATGCAGATCATGCCGGCGACCGGCGAGGAGATGCAGGTCGGCGACATCACGCGTGCCGAGGCGAACATCCACGCCGGCACCAAGTACATGTCCAAGCTGATGTCGCAGTACTTCCCGGACGCCAAGTTCAGCGAAGGCAACCGCCCCCTCTTCGCGTTCGCGAGCTACAACTGCGGCCCCGGGCAACGTGTCCAAGGCCCGCGCGAGGCGGCCGAGAAGCACGGCCTCGACCCCAACAAGTGGTTCAACAACGTCGAGATCGTCATCGCGAAGCAGATCGGCACCGAGACGACGACGTACGTCCGCAACATCTACAAGTACTACGTGGCGTATCGGCTGATGCTCGATGCGCAGGCCGAGGCCGAGCGGGCGCGGCAGCAGGTCGGCGCGCCGAAGAGCTGACGAACGGCCGACTACCCGAGCGTCGCGACGAGGATGGCCTTGATCGTGTGCATGCGGTTCTCCGCCTGGTCGAACACGATCGAGGCCGGGGATTCGAAGACGTCCTCGGTCACCTCGAGGCCCTCGAGCTTGAACTTCGCGTAGAGCTCCTCGCCCTTGGTCGTCTCCCGGTTGTGGAACGCCGGGAGGCAGTGCATGAACATCGCCCGCGCGTTGCCGGTCGCCTTCATGAGCTCCCGGTTGACCCGATACGCCTTGAGGATCTTGATGCGCTTCCCCCACGCCTCCGCGGGCTCTCCCATCGAGACCCAGACATCGGTGTGGACGAAGTCGCAGCCCTTGACGCCCTTCTTCGGGTCCTCCGTGAGTGTGAGCTTCGCCCCGGAGTCCTTCGCGAGCGCCTTCGCGCGCTTGACGACGTCAGGCGCCGGCCAGAGCGCCTTGGGCGCGGCGAGACGCACGTCCATGCCCATGCGGGCTCCGATGAGCAACAGCGAGTTCCCCATGTTGTTCCGGGCGTCGCCGAGGTAGCAGAAGGCGACCTTGTGGAGGGGCTTGTCCGAGTGCTCCTCCATCGTGAGGAGGTCGGCGAGGACCTGCGTGGGGTGCGATTCGTCGGTCAGGCCGTTGTAGACGGGCACGCCGGCGTGGCGCGAGAGCTCCTCGACGACCGTCTGCCGGAAGCCGCGGTATTCGATCGCGTCGTACATGCGCCCGAGGACGCGGGCCGTGTCTTTGATCGACTCCTTGTGGCCGATCTGCGATCCGGTGGGGTCGAGGTACGTCACGCCCATCCCCTGGTCGTAGGCGGCGACCTCGAAGGCGCAGCGCGTGCGCGTCGAAGTCTTCTCGAAGATGAGACAGAGGTTTCGGCCGCGGAGCTTCGAGACCTCGGTTCCGGCGTACTTGGCTCGCTTGAGGTCCTTCGACAGGTCGAGGAGGAAGCGGATCTCCTCGCGGGTGAAGTCGGACATCTCCAGGACGCTGCGGTTCTTCAGGTTGACGGGCATGGTCTCATTCTCTCAAAGCCGGGCGCGCGTCCGACTTCGCGGCGACCGCCTCGACTTCGAGCTTCCAGCGCGGGTCGAGAAGCCGGCAGCACACGACCGTTCCCGCCGGCCGGTGGTCCCCCAGGTGCTTCACGCGCAGGCGCACGTTGGGTTCGTCGTACTCCGGGCTCGCCAGATACGTCCGAAGCGAGACCAGGTCGCCGTAGTCCATCCCGGCCGCGTTCAGAATCGTTCGGAGGTGCGCCCAGACGAGCTCACCCTGCGCCTCGAAGGACTCAGGCATCGTCCTGTCCGTCGGCCTCGTAGCCGTTCAGGCCGCTGACGAAGAGCAGGCGCGCGCCGCCCTGGACCTCGACGGCGTGGCTGTAGCAGCGATACGGCGGGAACACGTCCGCGGGGTTGTGGGGGATCAACATGGCACCTCCGGAACGCTCATGGAATGCGCTGGCCCTCGGCGTTGGGCTCCCAGGGCGGCGGCGGCGAAATGCGCATCGCTCGGTCCGCCTCGACGGTGATCTCGTCGACGGCTCTGGCGATCCGAAGAAGCGTCTGTTCGTCGCCGCCCTTCTCCGGGACCTGGAACGGCTCTCCGTATCCGACGACGCAGCGCGAGAAGGGCTTGGGCACGAGGAAGCGGTCCCAGGACTTCAGAAACGCCGGCCGTGAAGCCGACCCTGTGAAAGGCAGGATCCATGCGCCGGTCTCGCGCGCGAGCCGGAGGACTCCGGGCTGGACGACCCGCGGCGGCCCCTTGGGGCCGTCGATCGTCAGCGCGGCGCGCCCGCCCCGAGCGCAGGTGCTCGGCCATCTCGTCGAGCGCGGCCAGGCCGCCCTTGCGCGTCGAACCGCGTGTCGGGATGTAGCCGTTGCGCTGGAGCCAGCGCGCGATGATCTCGCCGTCCTTGGAGCGCGAGGCCATCGTCACGATGCCCTCGTGCACGTGCGCGAGGATGCAGAGGACAATCCGGCCGTGCCAGAGCGTGTAGATGAACGGAACACCTTTGCTCCCTGAGCGCCTGCTCGCGCTCGGGATGGAGCGCTCCGATGCGAATCGTCGCGCGCAGGCCCAGGATCCCCGCGCCGACGATGCCGGCCGCCAAGCCGACTCCGATCATGCGCGCGCCTAGGAACCGGCCGCCAGGAAGTGCGCCGCCACTTTCTCGTACGCCCGCGGAATGACCTCCGGCACCTCCTTCACGCCCTTCGTGAAGACGGCGACGACGTAGTCCGACCCGTTCGGAAGGGCCACGCGGGCGACGAGATGGTGCAGGTCGTAGGCGTCCCCGGACTTCGCCCAGACGCGGCTGCCGCGGGGAAGGCCCTGCCCGGCCAGCCGCGCATCCTCGAGCTCCAGGTCCTCGAAGGGCTCGTCCGCGGCGATCTCCCGGGCGAGCAACGCCAGCATCTCCGCCGTGTAGACCTCGCCCGCGATCTCGCCGTGGACGATCTCCTTCAGGATCCGGGCGGTCTCGGCGGCCGTCATGCGATTGCGGTTCTTTCCCCCGTCGCGGAAGGCCTGCTCGCGGCCGTAGGCGTCCTCGCAGAAGGTCTTCTGGTTGGCGTTGAGGTTCGTGTAGCCGCGGCCGCGATACCAGTCGTTGACGACGTTGCGCCTCGCTTTCCAGCGCTCCCACTCGGCGCCGGAGAGCTCGGGCCCCGAGGTGGTGCCGGTGATCGAATCCACGACGAACCCCGTCGCGTCGTTCGAGGACACCGTGATCATGTCCCGGACGGCCCGGACGAGCTCGGGCGTGTCGTTCAGCTTGCCCGCCTGCTTGCGGGACTCGTAGTAGGAGAGAAAGCACAGCTTCACGACGGAGCAGGGGTAGTACGACACGTCGCCGCGATAGGCCCCGGCCGGGAAGGAGCCTCCCGGCGTGTCCCGGGTCATGTCGATCACCGCGATCGAGAGCCCCTCCTCGGTCAGCCCCTTCTCCGCGAACTCCGACACCAGCTCCCCCGCGATCTTCGCGAGAGCGGTGTCGAGGGCCGGGGAGGGGTCGATCGGCTTGACCTCGGCCGCTTTCTCGGGAGTGGGAAGGGCGGCCGCGAAGCCCGCCGAGATCAATAAGAGGACGAGCGGAACGAATCGCTTCAGGACCGCGCCCCCGACGGCCCGAGGGTCGCCTGGCGGCGCCGGGCCCGCAGGACCAGCAGCACGATCGTTCCGGCGGCGGCGAACGGCATGCTCACCATGAGGAGGATCGACCAGTACATGCCGCGCCACATCGACGGGCCGTTGTCCGCCACGTCCTCCTTGCAGAGCGGGCAGGCGGAGAGAAAAGCCGGGAGAAGCGCCGCCAGAACCAGGGCGCAGACGAGAAAACGGACAGCCGGGCGAGACATCCCGCTCACCTTACCCGAATCGGCCCGGGAGGGTAAAGGTGGTACAGCATCGTGTAGATCACGACACCCGTCACCGAGACGTAGAGCCAGAGCGGGAACGTCCAGCGCGCGATTCGCCGGTGCCGCTCGTCGAGGCGCTTGAGGCCGAGATAGAGAGTCCGCAGGACCATCGGGACGATCAGGGCGGCGAGCACCGTGTGCGTGAGGAGGATCGCGAAGTACAGCGTCCGGACCGGGCCGGTCCCCGTGAACTTCACCGAGCCGACCTGCGCGTGGTAGACGAGGTAGCTCACGAGAAAGAGCGACGAGGTCGCCGCCGTCGCGAGCATCAGCTTCCGGTGGCGCTCGACGTCGTGCCGACGGATCGCCGCGTATGCGAAGAGGAGGAGGACCGCGCTCGCCGCGTTGAGCGTCGCGTTGACCGCGGGGAGATCCGTGACGTTCAAAGCAGCGACTCGGCGTGTCGGGGCAGGGCGACGTGATCTGACGCTCGCCTCGCGACCGTCAGATCAAGTACACGATCGCGAAGAGCAGGATCCACACCAGGTCCACGAAGTGCCAGTAGAGGCCGAGCGTCTCGATTCCGAGGTGATGCTCCGGCGTGTATCGGCCCAGGAAGAGCTTGCCGGTGCACCAGGCGATGCAGACGACGCCGCAGAAGACGTGGAAACCGTGAAATCCGGTCATCGTGTAGAAGGTGGAGCCGAAGAGCGACACCCTGGGAGTGAAGCCCGAGTGCAGCAGGTGGTAGTACTCGTAGACCTGCACGCCCAGGAAGACCGATCCCCCGAAGAGCGTCAGGCACATGAAGAGCTTGGACTTCGCGACGTTCCCGCGCTGGATCCACTCGAGGGCCTTGACCATCGTCACCGAGGAGCAGATGAGGATGAACGTGTTCGCGGCCGTCAGCCAGATGTTGAGCGTCTCCTTCGGGTCCGGCCACGTCGAGCCGTAACGAAGGACGATGTAGGAGCCGATCAGGCCCGTGAAGAACATGACCTCCGAGCACAGGAAGACCCACATCCCCATCTTGTCGTGGGGAATCCCGGTCGAGGTCCGGTCCTCCTCGGCGTGGGGATCGAACGTGATTGCGGCGGCGTGATCCATGTGCCTCTCTTCTCTAAACGCGTTACGGCCTCGGGAGCACCAGCTCGCCGATGCCGACCGACACCAGGATGGCCCCGAGAATGAGCGTCGACGCGAACAGGATCCCGAGCGTCTTCCGCTCGAACTTGAGATGCATGAAGTACAGCGCCACGAGGACCGCCTTGATGATGGCGAGGCCCACGATCCCGGAGGCGAGCACGAGCTCCGAGCGGTGCGGGATGACGGCCCAGCCGACCTCCAGAATCGTCAGGCCCAGAAGCCACCAGAAGATCGCCATGTAGTTGGGAATCTGGTGCGTGTCGCTGTGCTCTTCGGTCGCCATCGTTCCCCCCTCAGTGCGCTCGCGAAATGATGAAGAGAATCGACCCCAGGAAGAGGCCCAGGCCAATGGCCAGCAGCAGCCAGAGGAGGACCCGGTTGGATGCCGCGGTGTTCGTCGTCCTCATCGGTCGAACACCATGAGCCCCAGCAGGAGCGGCAGGTAGAGCACCGAGGCCAGAAACAGCCGCCGCGCGGCTCCGACCGAGCGCTTCCAGGCGAACGCCGCGGCGCACGCGAGAAACCCGACTCCGAGAACGAGCGCGCCCCACAGGTAGCCCGCCCCCGCGGATGCGAGCAATCCCGCCGCGAGCGTGACCGGAAGCAGCGCCGTCGCGTAGAGGACGGCCTGACGCCCGGTCGAGGCGCCGTCCTTGTCGGTCACGGCGAGCATGGGAAAGCCGCCGCGGGCGTAGTCCTCGCGATAGAGCCAGCCGATCGCGAGAAAGTGCGGCAGCTGCCAGAGAAAGAGGATCGCGAAGAGCCCCCAGCCGGCCGCGCCGAGCGAGCCGCGCGCCGCCGCCCAGCCCATGAGCGGCGGGAGCGCTCCGGGCACGGCGCCCACGACGGTGCAGAGCGAGGTCACGCGCTTGAGCGGCGTGTAGGCGAGGACGTACGAAAGAAGCGACGCCGCGCCGAGCGCGAGCGTCAGCGGGTTGACGAAGGCGAGCAGCACGAGGCCCGCCGCCGAGAGCCCGAGGCCGAAGAGCAGGGCCTCTTCCGGACGGAGGCGGCCGGCGGGAACGGGGCGCCGGCGCGTGCGCTCCATGAGAGCGTCGGTCCCGCGCTCGAGGTAGTGGTTGAGGGCCGAGGCGCCGCCGCACAGGAGCGCCGTCCCGGCCAGGAAAACCAGAAACGCGAGGGGATCGAAACTCCCCCGCCCGCCCACCGCGAAACCCACCGCCGCCGTCACGAGGACGAGGGAGGTGATGCGAGGCTTCGCGAGCTCGGCGAAATCCGCCGCGCGCGAGGGCGCCGCGACGGCGAAGCGCGCCCGATGCGGGGATCACTTCCATACCGCGGCCTTTCCGGCGTACGCCGGCCGCATCGGCACGACGTTGTCGTGCCGCCGCTCGAGAGCGAGCGCGCCGATCGCGAGCGCCACGCTCGTCCCCAGCAGCAGGGCGCCCGTCGCGACGTGCGCCGTCGTCACGAGCACGGACTTCCCCGTCAGAACGGTCATCGCCCCGAGAGCGATCTGCGCGACGACGAGAATACCGAGGCCCAGCGCCGCCTTGCGGAGGCCCGGCCGGCCGGAGCGGAATGCCCGGACGGCGGAAAGGGCCACGGCCGCGGCGACGAGGAGCGCGCCGACGCGATGCGCGAACGCGATGACGACCGGAAAGGAGTCGAGCGGGGGCACGATGCGGCCCAGAGAGAGCGGGAAGTCGGGGATCGCGAGGCCCGCCTTCGTGTGGCGCATGACCGCCCCCACGACGAGCTGGAGAAAGACCGCCGCCGCCGTCACGGCCGCGAACCGCGCGACCGCGGTCCGCCGGAAGGACGCCGCGAGGCTCGCGGGCGGCGTTTCGCGCCAGCGCGGAGAGGTCACGACGGCGATCGTCACGGTGAGACAGAAAAAGATCTGCGCGAGACAGCCGTGCGCCACCGAGACCGGCGTGGGCAGCAGGTAGAGGACGGTGAGCCCTCCGAGGATTCCCTGCGCGACGACCGTCGCGACGGCCAGGTAGCCGAGCCGGCGCACCCAGCGCCGCTCCTCGCGCCGCGCCAGCCAGACCGCCAGCACGATCGTGAGCATCCCGACCACCGAGGCGATCAGCCGATGGGTGTGCTCGAAACGGATCCCGCCGACCATCTTCGACGGCGGGAACGTGAACATGTTGTAGCCGTACGTCGTCGGCCAGTCGGGCACCGAGAGCCCGGACTCGGTCGACGTGACGAGGCCTCCCGCGACGATCAGCGCGAGCGTCGCCGCGGCGACGAGAATCGCGAAGGCGTGCAGGAACCGGGGAGGACCGTTATCCATGCGCCCTTGTGGAAGCCGGAGGCGGGCCGGCGGGCGTCTCGTTCTGCGGCGTGAAGTCGGAGCCGTGGCCGGGAACGCTGTACTCGTAGGGTCCCCGGTGGACGGTGGGGATGCGGCCCGTGAAGTTCTCGTGGGGCGGCGGCGAGGCCGTCTGCCACTCGAGCGTCGAGGCGTGCCAGGGGTTGGCTCCCGCGACCTTCCCGCGCCGCATCGAGAGAAAGAAGTTGAACACGAGGATGATCTGCGCCGCGCCCAGCACGAAGAGGCAGATGGTCATGAACTGGTTCATCGGCTGCAGGTTCTTGAAGAGCGAGTACTGCGTGTAGTCGTAGATCCGGCGCGGCATGCCCCGCATTCCGAGGAAGTGCATCGGGAAGAAGACCAGGTTGAACGTGACGAACGTGATCGCCCAGTGAATCTTGCCCCACCGCTCGCTCATCATCCGGCCGAACATCTTCGGGTACCAGTAGTAGAGGCCCGCAAACGCGCCGAAGAGCGAGCCGCCGAAGAGCACGTAGTGGATGTGGCCCACGATGAAGTACGTGTCGTGGATGAAGATGTCGACCGGCGTCGAGGCCATGAAGATGCCGGAGAGCCCGCCGATGACGAACATCGCGACGAAGGAGAGCGCGTTGAGCATCGGGGTCGTGAAATGGATGTCCCCGCCCCAGACGGTCCCCAGCCAGTTGAACGTCTTGATGGCCGAGGGCACCGCGATGACCATCGTCGAGAGCATGAACGTCGTGCCCAGGATCGGGTTCATGCCGCTCATGAACATGTGGTGGCCCCAGACGATGAACCCGAGGCCCGCGATTCCCATCATCGAGTAGGCCATCGCCCGATAGCCGAAGATGGGCTTGCGGCTGAAGACGGGCAGGATCTCCGAGGTGATGCCCATCGCGGGCAGGATCATGATGTAGACCTCGGGGTGCCCGAAGAACCAGAAGAGGTGCTGCCAGAGGAGCACCTGGCCGCCGCCGGCGTTGGGCCACGGCTGGCCCGAGACGATCATGCCGGCCGGCAGGAAGAACGTCGTCCCGATCGTGCGGTCGAAGAGCAGCATGATGAGCGCCGCCGAGAGCACGGGCAGCGCGAGCAGCAGCAGGATCGCGGTGATGAAGAGGGCCCAGACGGTCAGCGGCAGCCGGAAGAACGTCATTCCCGGCGCCCGCATGTTGATGATCGTCGTGATGAAGTTCACGGCCGTCAGGAGCGAGGAGAGCCCGAGGATCAGGAGCGATATGAGCCAGAGCGTCTGGCCCCTCGGCTGGATCGCCGAGAGCGGCGCATAGGAGGTCCACCCGCCGCCGGCCGCGCCTCCGGTCACGAAGAACGACCAGATGATGATCACCGCCGCCGGCACGGCCACCCAGAAGGACATCATGTTGAGCTTCGGGAAGGCCATGTCGCGCGCGCCGATCTGGATCGGCACGACGAAGTTGCCGAACGCGCCGATGAGGATCGGCATGATCGCGAAAAAGATCATGATCGTCGCGTGCATCGTGAAGAGGGAGTTGTAGAACTCGGGCAGCATGATCCCGCTCGGCATCCCCTCGGGCGCGAGCTTGCCCATGAAGGGGAGCGGCCTGCCCGGCCAGGCCAGCTGGTAGCGGACCAGCGTCGCGAGGAGCCCGCCGACGACCAGCATCGCGAGGGCGTACAGAAGGTACTGCTTTCCGATGACTTTGTGGTCGAGCGAGAAGATGTACTTGCGCCAGAACGAGGTCGGCGCCGCGTGGACGCCGGCGTGGACGACGTGCGCCCGCTCGGGAAGGGCCACCGTGCTCAAGAATTGCCTCCCTTCGCGCCGTCGGCGCTCGCCTGAGTATCGGCCGGGGCCGGCGCGGGCGCGGCCTGCTGGCGCTCCGCCTCCTGGGCCGAGACCTGCTCGGCCATCCACTTCTGGAAGTCTTCGGGCGTGTCCACCGTGACCAACCCCTTCATCCGGAAGTGGCCCAGGCCGCACAACTCGGCGCACGCGATGTCCCAGGAACCGACGCGATTGCCTTCGAACCAGATGCGGGTCTTCAAACCCGGGACCGCGTCCTGCTTGACGCGGAACTCCGGCAGGTAGAACGAGTGGATGACGTCCTTCGACCTGAGCGTCGCGACGACGGGCTTCCCGACCGGAAAGTGAAGCTGGTTGAGGGTGATGATGTCGTCCGGCGTATCGAACTTCCCGTCCGACCCCGCTGTACTTGAAGTTCCAGGCGAACTGCTCCCCGGTGATCTCCACCTGGAGGGCGTCCTGGGGCATCTTCTCCTTGATGTCGGTCCAGATCCGGCGCGACAGGAGCGCGAGCAGCACGCAGATCAGCGCCGGGATGATCGTCCAGATGACCTCGAGCCGGTTGTTCCCGTGCGTGTAGTGCGCCCGCCGCCCCTCCCGGTGCCGGTACTTCCACAGGAAGTAGAGGAGGAGGCCCTCGACGATCACGAAGATGATGCCGGTGATCCACATGATGAGGTGGAACATGCCGTCGATCTCGTGGGCGTAGGTCGAGACCTGCTCGGGAAGCCGGAGCCAGAAGGGCAGAGCCGAGGCCGAGGCCGGCGCGAGCGCCGCCGCGGCGAGAAAAAGGAAAAGCGCCGGCCGGAGAGCCCGGACGGCGCCAGGGAATCGCGTCTTGTGCATCACGGCGGGATAGATTACCGGACTATCCCTTGAAGGTGAAGTCGAGCGTTTTGGGCTCGGCGCCCGTGATCGTCACGTTCTGCGTCTGCGGGCCGTACTTCTCGTGCCACGCCTCGATGACGTAGTTGCCCGGCGGCAGGTTCTTGATCTCGAACGTGCCCTGATCGTTGGTCACCGCGAAGAACGGATGATTGAAAACGCCCGTGTACGCGCCCATCCACTTGTGCACGTCGCACTTGAAGCGGATCGGGACCTCGACCGAGTCGAACTTCTTGACCGTCTCCATGCCCTTGAAGGGCTGGCCGATGTTGAACTCGGCGTTCTTCTTCGGGAGGGCGTGGATGTTGTGGAGAGTGCCGTCGCTGTTGAGGATCTTGATCGGCTGTCCCGCCATCACGCCGAAGACGTGCGGCCGATACTGGCAGCCGTGCTGGTCGAGCGTCACGGGCTCGGTCGGCACCGGGTAGTTGCCGGCGGCCCCCTCCTTCACGTACACCATGACCCACTGGAGCGTGTTGTTGCCGTTGACGACGACCTCCTGGTCGTAGACCGGCTCCTTGTGCTCGGACTTGCAGAACGCGTCGGCGTCCATCTTGAGGGCCGGCATCCCGGGCTTCGTGCCCTCGAAGTTCACCTTGCCGGTCAGCGTCGCGCCGCCGGCCGCCGGGGCCGCCGAACCGGCCGCGGGCGCCGGCGCCGCCGCCGTCGAAGGCGCGGCCGCGGGGGCCTCGTCTTCCATCAACGCGTCCTCGTCCTTCTGGCCGCCGCAGTAGAGCAGCGGCAGGGACGCGGCCGCCGCCAGAAACAGAGTTAGAGCGCGCTTGGACATTCGAACTCTCCTTAACGCTTTACGTGTGATCTCGGGTTGCAGACCGTGCTCCGGAACCGGCGCGCTTCCGCGAAGGCGCCGCCGAGGCCGCGGCATGATACCGACCCGCCGCCCGCTTTTCAAGCGACGCCGCGATGGTATCGTCAATGGACACAGTGAGATCGACGACGCTCTCCGCGGAGAACCTCGCCAAGTCGTTTTCGGGGACGCCCCTCTTCGAAGGGCTCTCCTTCGAAGCGGGCTCGGGACTGTTCGCCGTCGCCGGGCCGAACGGGAGCGGCAAGACGACGCTCCTGAAGATTCTCGCCGGGCTGATCTCCCCGACGGCCGGCCGCGTCCGCGTCGAAAAGGACGGCCGCGCCCTCACGGGCGATGAGAGACGGCTCGCGGTCGGCTGGGCGGGGCCCGACCTCGAGCTCTACGGCGAGCTCACGGGCGAAGAAAACCTGCGGTTTTTCCGGAAGGCCGCGGGTGTGTCGGCCGACGGAGCCGCGATCCGGGCCCGGCTCTCCGACGCGGGGCTTTCGGACGCCGCCGCGCGCCGGCGGGTCGACGCGTATTCCACCGGCATGCGCCAGCGGCTTCGCCTGGCCTTCGCCCTCCTCTTCGACCCTCCCCTCCTCGTCCTGGACGAGCCGTTCTCGGGCCTCGACGCCGCCGGCCGCGAGGTCGTGCGGCGCGTCGTGGCGGAGGCGCGGGGCCGCGGCGCCGTCGTCCTCGCGTCGAACGACGAGCGGGACTTCGAAAGCCCGGACCGGCGCCTCGACCTTTCGGGCCCGGGCCAGCGGAGCGCGCCGTGAGTGTCGCCTCGCGGATCTGGGCCGTCTGCGAGAAGGACGCCACGGAGGAGCTGCGGCGCCGCGTCGCGACGCTCGCGGTCCTCTTCTTCGCGGCGACCGCTCTCGCGCTGACCTCGTACGCGATCGGGCCGTTCGGCCTCGCCGAGGAGGACCGGCCCGCGCTCCAGGCCGCCCTCTTCTGGATCATCCTCTTCTTCGCCGCGGCGACCGGCCTGCCGCTCGCCTTCGTTCGGGAAGAGGAGACCGGCACGGCGCTGGCTCTGCGAAAGACCCTGCCCGGCGCCCTCGTCCTCGCCGGCAAGGCGCTCTTCAACTTCGGGCTCTTCCTCGCGATCGCCGTGGTCGTCATTCCGGGCTTTCTTCTGCTTCTCGACTGGAGGGTCCTCTCGCCCGGCCTCCTCGTCGCCGTCGTCGTTCTCGGCGGTTACGGCCTCTCGGTGGTCTCGACCTTTCTCTCCGCGCTCACCTCGCGCGCCGGCCAGCGCAACGTGCTCTTCGTGCTCGTGGCCTTTCCGCTGGTCCTCCCGCTGCTGCTGACGGCCATCGCGGGGACCCTCGCGGCGACGCGCGGAGGCGACGCCTGGACTTCCCTTCGCGTCCTGATCGCGTACGATGGCGCGGCGTCCTGCGCGGCGTACCTGCTCGCGGAAGCGGCGTGGGAAGACTAGAGACGGGGCAACCGATGAAAGTCCTGAAGCTGCTTCTGCTCCCCTACCTGGCGATCGTGGTCGCGGCGGCGCTTCCTGTGGCCGAACCCTCCGAGGGATTCATCGGCGAGTCTTCCCGGATCGTCTTCTTCCACGTGCCGTGCGCCTGGACGTCGACGCTGGCCTTCCTCGTGGCGGCGGGCTATTCCCTCGCCTACCTGCGCCGCCGCAATCCCTGGCACGACGAGATCGCCTGCGCCGCGGTCAAGCTCGGCCTCTTCTTCGGCATCCTGACGCTCATCACCGGCTCCCTCTTCGCGAGCATCATGTGGGGAAGCTGGTGGAACTGGGATCCGCGCGAGTCGTCCTACCTGCTCCTGGTCTTCCTCTACGCGGCGTACCTCTTCCTGCGGGCCGCGATCGACGACCCCGAGCGCCAGGCCCGGATCGCCGCGGTCTACGCCCTCTTCGCCGTCGTCCTGCTGCCGTTCCTGGTGTTCATCGCGCCCCGCGTGACGGCGTCCCTGCATCCGCAGACGGTGATCAACCCGCAGGGCAAGATCCTCATGGATACGCCGACCCGGGCGGTCTTCTTCGGAGCGCTCGCCGGCTTCTCCGGACTCTTCCTCTGGCTGCTCTCGCTCGAGGCCCGGACCGCGCGCCTCCGGCGCCGCGCGCGCGAGGGAGCGCGCCGGAGCTAGTCGAACTTGACCGAGGCGACCTGATTTCGTCGCCCGCGATCGTTCCCTCGACGGTGGCCCGCAGCGTGTCGGTCTTCGACGTCGCCTCGAGGGCCGCCACCGTCTTCTGGTTGCCTGCAGCGTCGAACTTGATGAACTTGCCGTCGGCGGTCAGGATCCCGTAGCCCCCGTCCTCGCAGGCCAGGGCGCACTTCTTGGTGTGCTTGTCGGGATTGGCCTTCGCCTTCTCGACGCACATCGAATCGATGACCGTGACGTTCTTCCAGGTCTCCGCGGACAGGACCGCGGCGAACGCCGCCACCAGAATGCCCAGAAAATGCGGTTCTCGCCCTCATGGACGGCCTCCTCTCGTGGTTATTCTCTCCCATAGAGTCTCGAGCCGCTCCAAGGTAACAGGCCCGTCACCCGGACGGCTCTTGGAACTCTATGGGATTAGTGAGACCCGAAGCCTGCGTCGCCCCGGATCAGGAGGTCGTCGACCGCGTGCGCGCGGGTGACGTCGACCTCTTCGAGGTCCTGATGCGCCGCTACAACCAGAAGCTCTATCGGGCCGCCCGGTCCGTGTTCCCCAACGACCCGTCCGAAGCGGAGGACGTCGTCCAGGACGCCTGGGTCCGGGCCTTCGAGCACCTCGACCAGTTCGAGGGCCGCGCCCAGCTGTCGACGTGGCTCGTGCGCATCACGCTGCACGAAGCCTGGTCGCGCGCCCGGAAGCGCCGGCGCCAGCGCACCGCCCCGCTCGAGGAATCTGCCGCCGGAGAGGAGACTGCCATGGAGCTCGCCACCCCCGGACCCGATCCCGAGAAAGACGCCTCCGCTCTGGAGATGCGGGCGATCCTCGAGGACGCGGTCGCCGCCCTTCCCGAGAATTACCGCACGGTCTTCGTGCTGCGCTCGATCGAGGACATGTCCACCGAGGAGACGGCTGAGTGCCTCGAGCTGAGCCTCGACGTCGTCAAGACGCGGCTCCACCGCGCACGCGGCCTCCTGCGCCGGGAGCTCCTCGCTCGGGCGGGAACATCTGTCGCGGCCCTCTACTCGTTCGCTGGCGAGCGCTGTGACCGGATCGTGGCTTCGGTCCTCACGCGCGTGCGCGTCGGGCAGGCCGGGCCCTCGCGGATCGACTGAGCGGCCGCAAACAAAAGGGCCGCCCGAAGGCGGCCCTCGAATCGAATCTTCGCGGCCGTTACGGCAGGTTCAACTTCCAGGCGCTGCGGCCGTGCGTCGCCGCATAGAGCAGACGGGCACTCGGAACGATCGTCAGGCCGGGGACCTCGACCGCCGGAAGGCCGGTGCCCGCCACCGTCCAGCTGCGTCGAGCCGTTGGCGAGCTTCATGACGCCGAAGTCCGAGGCCGCATAGAGATCGCCGAGGACGTCGTCGCGGGCCACGGCCGTGATCGGGAAGTCGGGCAGATTGAAGCTGACGTCGGTCCAGGTCGCCACGCCCGCCCCGTCCCAGGTCACTTCGAACACGTGCCCCGGTGTCGCCGGCGTGTTGACGTTGTAGCCGTTGTACGAGATCCAGGCGTGGCGCGCGTTGGCCGGATCCACGTGGATCGAGCTGATCGCCCGGTTGGGATCGTTCGCCGCGAGGCTGTCGAGTCGCGTCCAGACGACCGACGCGGCCGGATCGTTGGCGTTTTCCGTGATGAAAACGCGGCCGGCGCCGGTCGCCGCCCAGATCGTGCCGATGTTCTGCGGTGCGCGGGCGATCCAGGCGACCGCGCCGAAGCGCCGATCATCGCCATACACGCCGGGGTCCGGGAAATTCAGTGTATCCGTCAGGTCCGTCTCGTCCGGGGGCCCGATCCGAACGAAGTCGCCGCAGCCGAGCTGCGCAAAGGACGTCGTGAACTCGGGGCAGTTGGCTTCGAGGAAGTCGCGATCGCCGCCCCAGTTCTGCGTCCGCCAGACCGAGAACGAACCCTGGAAGATCGAGCCGCCCATGGCCGGGTTCGGGTCGGCGATGATTGGCGGATAGAAATAGGCTCCCTCAGGGCTGTTGACCATCGGCGCCGCCGATGACCACCCACTTCGTCGGATCCCCGCCGCGGAAGTTCGCGTCGTTCGCCTGGCCCGTGAACGTGTTGAAACGAAGCTTGTCATCAGCAGAGCTGAAGCCCGGACTGGCCGCCGTCGCCGTAGATGATCTGGGGCCAGACATTGGCCGACCCGTTGTATTGGAAGGTCCCGTTGTCCTGCGTGCCTCCCTGGAGAAGATTCTGCGGCCGCTGCGCGCTCACCGACAGGCTCTGGAACTGGAGGGTCGACAGGCCGTTGTTCATGTTGATGAGCTTGTTCGGCACCCGGAAGAATAGGCTCTTGCACAGCGCCAGGTCCGGCGCGCTCAGGCCCGCGCGTGTCGCATTTGTACGAGATGTCCGCGTACTTGCCGTCCGACCCGACGACGCCGCCGTCGCCGCCGCTGATGAACTGCAGCGGCTTGCCCGGTACCGTGACGATGAGTGCGAGTCGGGATGGATGGCCTCGGCCTTGTTCGGATCGGCGTCCTGCGTCAGATCGCTGAAGGTCGCACCGGCGTTCGTCGACAGCAGCCAGGCGCGCCCGTTCGACGGCCCGTGCAGCTGGGCATAGGAGTACGAACCGCCGACGTAGACGACGTCCGGTGCGCCAGCCGGTGTGTAGACGTAGTTGTCGTACCAGCACTGCCCCGTGCAGTAGTCGAGGACCTGATTTCCGCCGAACTGCGCGAAGGTCGCCGCGGTATCCGCGTTGTCGCTCCGCCAGAACGTCGCCGCGGGTGAAGGCGGGAAAAAGCGGCGCCGCCCGAGCCGGCCCCCACGTACATGCGCGTCGCTCCGCTGGGGAGCGTCGTGACGTCGAATTCGTCGATCTCCAGCGCGGCGTTGAAGGTGTTGAGAGTGTTGTCCGTCGGCGCGAAAATCTGCGTCCACGTCGCACCGTTGTCGACCGACCGATAGATGCCTCCGCTCCCGTTCGGCCCAGCGAAACCTCCGCCGAAGGTGTTGACGTAGATGATCCCGGCATGTGTCGGGTCGACCTTGACCGTGGTCGAACCGCGCGTGGGAGGCGGAGACACGAAGATCTGCGTGCAGGAGACACCATCGCAACGGTAAAGACCGCGCGAGACCAGCGGATGATCCGCGTTGCCGCTCGACACGGCCCCGCTCGAGACCGAGCTGATGCCGCGCACGGCGCTCGCCACCGTCACGAGCAGGTTGCCGTCGTTGTCGAAGGCCATCTGCCCGATCGCGCGCTGGAAGAAGATGTCACTGCCAGGAACGAGCGTCCAGGTCTGGCCGCCGTCGGTCGTCTTGTAGACGCCAACCCCCGCTTCCGAATCGCCCGAGGCGTTCGGCTCGCCGGTGCCGGCATACAGCGTGTTCGCCGGTCGGATCGCTCGGATCCAGGAGAAGCCCGCCGATGGCGTTGATCCCGAAGCCGCCCGAGACGAATTGCCAGTTCGAGCCCGTGAGCGCCTTGTCCGTTCGCCAGACGCCGCCTCCCGCCGCCCCGACGTAGAGAACGCACTTGTTCTGGGTGCAGGTCGGCGCGAGCGCCATCGCCGTCACGCGGCCGCTCGCGACGTACTGGGCTCCGTCGCCCAGGAACGGCATCAGCACGGCCGGATACGTGGCCTTGCTGGGACCGATGAGCTGCCAGGTGCCGGGCGAATGCGCTCCTGCGGCCAGCGCCGTCCAGCCGCTCCGCGCCGCCAGCATGGCCTCCCCCGGAACCTCGGTTTCAGGGTAGGCGCGCAGCAGGAAGGACTCGGCCTCGACAGATGAGTCCGGGTTTCGCCCCTCGCTGAAAACCGCCTCCGCGTTCGCTCCCGGCTTCCTTCTTTCACGCATCCGCTTCTTGGGGATGGCGCCCGCGCGAGCCTGCAAAATCGCTTCTTTGGAATCCAAGGCCGTTGCGGGGACGACCTCGGGCGCGCGAGATCTTGCGAGCCGCGTGACCGCGATGGTTGCCAGAACGACGACCGCGAGAAGACCGACGAGGAACCCCAGCCACTTAGTTCTCAAGCGACACCTCCTTCAGGAAAACCAATTTCTGTGCACGAGAGGACAGCACTTCGTCAGGGATCGGGGCTGCATTGGGGATGGACAAGACAGACGGTCGGCGTGACCACTTCCGAAACCGATGCCGTGCCGGTTCCTAGACATGACCCGCTCTCCTTGGTTCGAGTGGCCCCTTGCCGTTCTGCTCGATTGCGGGGCAGGTCGAAAACTATTCCCCGGTAGTACTTAGGTCAATAGGAAATTCCCCGGTAGTACTTAGGTCAATAGGAATAAGGAGTCGAAAGGCCGGGCCCGAGGCCGGCGCGGCCGAAACCTCGGCAGTTGAAATGGTTCCGTCGAAAGGAGAGACTCTAGCCCGTGGGCAGCCTCGGCTATCTGGCGGCGGTCAACGTCGTGATCTGGGTGGGTTTATTCGTCTACCTCTGGCGGCTCGACCGCCGCATTTCTGAAGCGGAGCGCAAGTCGTGAAAAAGGGTTACTGGCTCGCCGCCGCGCTCACCCTCGCCTTCCTGGGGTTCGGCCTGACCGCGTTCCAGAAGACGCTGACGCCGTACCTGACCTTCGACGAGGCCCGCAAGTCCCGGGGCGTCGTCCAGGTCATGGGAGGCCTCGACAAGGACAGCGACCGGTACGACACCGCGAAGGAAGTGCTCCACTTCGATCTGGTGGATCCCGCGGGCGGCCGGATGCCGGTTTCCTACAGCGGAACCAGGCCCGCCAACTTCAAGGACGCCATCTCGATCGTGGCGATCGGCCGCTTCCAGGACGGACGGATCGAGGCCGAGAAACTCCTCGTCAAGTGTCCGTCCAAGTACCAGGGCCCCGAGGTCGAGAAGGCCTACTCGGCCGCCTCCCCCGGCAAGACCAGCTGATGTACTTCTGGCCCGGGGTGGCGGCGATCTGGGGAGCGCTCCTCTCCGGCCTCGCGTGCGCGGGAACCTACTTCGCCGTCGACCGCGGCCGCCGCGAACTGTTGCCGCTCGCCCGGGCGATGTACGCGGCGTACGCGACCTGCGTCGTCGTGGCGTCGGCGATCCTGATGACGCTGCTTCTGCAGCACCGGTTCGACGTGGCGTACGTCAACTCCTACTCGAGCCGCGATCTGCCGTTCCACTTCCTGTTCTCGACCTTCTGGGCGGGCCAGGAGGGCTCGTTTCTGCTGTGGTGCTTCTTCGGCTCGCTCATCGGCCTCTTCGTGTGGCGGAGCGCGAAGGAACAGGAAGCGCCCGTCATGATCGTGTACCTCTCGACGTTCCTCGGCATCATCGCGATCCTCTGCAAGCAGAGCCCGTTCAAGCTCCTGCCGCCTCCGGCGCCGGCCGACGGCGTCGGATTGAATCCGCTCCTCCAGGATCCGTGGATGGTCATCCATCCTCAGGTCATGTTCGTCGGATTCGCGTCGCTCTCGGTGCCGTTCTCCTTCGCGATCGCGGCCATGTGGAAGAAGCGGTGGGACGGCTGGATCGCGCGCACGCTGCCGTGGGCGCTGCTCACGTTTCTGACTCTGGGCACGGCCATCCTCATGGGCGGCTACTGGGCCTACAAGACGCTCGGCTGGGGCGGCTACTGGGGATGGGACCCCGTCGAGAACACGAGCCTCGTTCCCTGGCTCTTCACGGCTGCGCTCGTGCACGGGATGTTCCTGCAGAAGGCGAGGAAGCGGCATCGCAAGGTCAACCTCATCCTCGCCTGCACGGCCTACGCGACGATCCTCTACGGCACGTTCCTCACGCGCTCGGGGGTCCTCGCCGACTTCTCGGTCCACTCGTTCATCGACCTCGGCATCACCGGATGGCTCGTGGCGATCCTCGGCGCCTTCGTCGGGCTTTCGATCGTCATGCTGGCGTTCCGCTGGCGCTCGATCCCGACGGCCGACGAGGAGGCGACGCCGCTGCTGTCGCGGAGCGTGCTCTTCATCCTCGGCATCGCGACCTTCTGCGCCCTCGGCCTCGTTATCCTGCTCGGCACGTCGGCCCCGCTCCTCACGCGACTCTCGGGAACGCCCTCGCAGGTCCAGACGTCGTTCTACGGCGCCACCACGGCGCCGGCCGGGTTCCTGCTCCTTCTGATGTCGGGCCTCGTCGCCTTCGTTTCCTGGAAGGGCGCGAGCGTCCGCGAGGTCCTCCTCAGCTCCCGCCGTTCGCTCATCGTGGGCGCGGTCGCGACGGCGGTCGCCCTCGGGTTCGGGGCCCGCGACGTGGCGTCGCTCGTCCTCCTCTTCATGGCGGCCTTCGCCGCCGACATGAACCTGCGCGCCGTCCTGCGGAAGGCGAGCAGCGGCAAGCTCGGAGGGGCGGGCGGCTACCTCGCGCACGTCGGGGTCGGCATCATGCTCGCGGGCGTCGTCGTGTCGGGCAACTACGCCCGCACGCAGCGCCTGACCCTGAAAGTCGACACGCCGACGAAGGCCGGCGACTCGACGCTGACGTTTCTGCGGGTCGTGCCCGGGACGGCCGATCGCAAGCAGGCGATGGAGGTCCGCGTCGAAACGGCGCGCGGCAAGAGCTACTACGCGTATCCCAAGATGTACGAGAACAGCCGCACCGGGCAGCTCATGGCCAACCCGTCCATCCGAAACGGCGTCCTCACCGATCTCTACATCGCCCCGCAGCAATACGACCCCGGCCAGCCCGAGGTCGTCGGGCGCGATGTCCGACTGGCGAAGGGCACGACGACCAACGTCGAGGGAACGGGCTTCACGTTCCGCGAGTTCAACGCCGACCGCGCGGCCATGATGCGGGGGGAGAAGACGATTCTCGTCCTCACCGACCTGACGATCACGCCGCCGGACGGCTCACAGCACGACGCGACCATCAAGTACGTCCACCATCTCGACGACCGCGCGCCCGAGGCGGAAGAGCTCGCGGTCCCGGGCGTCCCGAACGCGAAGATGCGCGTCGTCGCCGTCTCGCCGAACGACGGGGCCGTGGTCCTTCGCCTGACGGGAATCTCGAAGAACCCGGCCGACGAATTCCAGGCGGCGACGGTCGAGTCGCTCTCGGTCGAGGTCACCCGCAAGCCCCTGATCGCGCTCGTCTGGGCCGGCTTCTACGTCATGATGGCCGGCGGCATCCTTGCCTTCGTCAAGCGGTCGGGCGAGGCCCGCCGCGCGGTCGTCGAAGCCGGGCGCGCGGCGGAGGAAGCGCCCAGGGCCGAGCCCGAGCCCGCGATTCCCCCGACCGGCCCCGCCCTGCCCGCGCACAGCCGGTCGCGGGTCGAGTAAGGCCGGGTCCGGCCCCCCTTTCCGGGTGCCTGAGGCGGTCGATTGCGCGCGCGATCGGCGGCGCGTGATCCACGAGGCCCGAGCTCGCTTCTCAGATCTCGAGCTCGAGACCGTCGTGCGCCGCGGTCACCGAGCAGCCGGGAGGCTTCTCGGCGGCGAGCGTTTCGAGCGCCTCGCGCAGCGCGTCCTCCCCCATCTCGATCGGTCCCTTCCCGAAATGGGAAAAGATGGCGCGCAACACGCCGTATCGGGACAGCCAGCCGAGCTGCGCCCGGATCGTCGTGTGGCCGATCAAGGCGCCGCTCGGGTGGCGCCGCACGAGCGAGCCTCGGAGCGTCGAGCCGTCGCCGATGTAGACATCCGCGCCGCGGAGCGCGCCGTCGGGGTTCTCGAAGGCCACGATGTCGCCGGAGTACACGACGGTGAGGCCGTGCCCCTCGATCCGCGCCGCGACGCACGGGCAGCGCACCGAATGGATCACGGGAAAAGGAGTCAGTCGAAAGGGCCCGATCTCGACGGGCGTCTCCGGCGAAACACGTACGCGGTTGAGGACGGGCATCTCCTTCAGGAGCTCGTGCGTGACATCGGACGCATAGACGGGGACGTCGCAGCCTTCCCAGAGTCCCCATCCGTGATCCGGGTGGGCGTGCGAGACGAAGACCGCGTCGGGCCGGATCTTCGCCAGCATTCCCCGGCGGTTCTGACCGAAGTCGCACAGGAGCCGGAACTCCTCGTGCTCGAGGACGAAGGCCGAGTGCCCCGAATGCGCCTTCGAGGACTCCTCCACGTAGCCCTTCGTCCCGTAGAAGCGGACCCTCATTCCGCTCAGTCTAGAATCAAGATCGATGCATTTCGGCGACATCGAGCTTTTCTTGATATCCGGCGGCCGCTTCCGCCTCGACGGCGGCGCGATGTTCGGAGTGGTCCCGAAGGCCCTTTGGGAGAAGAAGTTCCCCGCCGATGAGAGGAACCGCGTGCGCCTCGCGACCAATTGCCTCCTGGTGCGCACGCCGGGCTACATCGCCCTGATCGACGCGGGGATCGGCGAGCGGTGGGAGGAAAAGGCCCGCGAGATCTACGCGATCGAGGACGGTCCGAGCCTCGCCGAAGGGCTGGCCACCCACGGGGTGGCGCCCGAAGACGTCGATGCGCTCGTGCTCTCCCACCTCCACTTCGACCATGCGGGCGGAGCCACGAACCGCACCGGCCGCGGCGACGCGGGCGGGTTTCGACGCGCCTTTCCGAACGCCACGCTCTACGTGCAGGCCGCGGAGCTCTCGCACGCGCGCCGCCCCAACGAGCGGGACCGGGCGTCCTACCGGGCGGAGGACTGGGAGCCGTATGCCCGCGCAGGCCGCCTCGAGGCCCTGGAAGGCGAGGTCGAGATCCGGCCCGGTCTCCGGGTCGCGCCGCTGCCGGGCCACAGCTCGGGCATGCAGTCGGTGCGGATCGATTCCGGAGGCCGCACGGCCTTCTTTTTCGCCGACGCCGTGCCGACCTCCGCGCATCTGCCGACGGCGTGGATCATGGCCTACGACCTGTACCCGGTGGAGCTCCTGGAGGGCAAGAAGCGCCTCATCGACCGCGCCGTCGCCGAGGGCTGGCTCGCGATCTTCTACCACGACCCCGACGTGCCCTGGGGACGCATCGTCGACGAGGTGAACGGCAAGCGCCGCGTTCACGTCGTCGGCCGGGATTCCGAAGCGTTCTGAGCGGGCGCCAGCCGGTCGTTGACTGAATGGATCGACGACGACCGCTCGTCGATGCGGCGCGACGACGGAGACATTCCGCATCGTCGAGAAAGAGACCCAGCGGGCGCCGACGCGCCCAGGGGCGCCGCGCCGAGCCCGGAGCTCTCAGCTCAGACCTCCCGCAGCGCGGTCGTGATCTTCAGCCGCGCCGCGCGGAACGCCGGGAACAGTCCGCCGAGGATGCCCATCGCGAGGGCGAAGACGAGCCCCGCCGTGATGAGCTCGGGCGTCATCCGGAAGTTGAAGAGCACCTCCGAAAACGTCCGGAAGTTCATCGTGCCCGTGGGGCGCGTCAGGACGAGATTGAAGACGAGGAACGTGAACACGATTCCGAGCAGGCCTCCGATCAGGCACAGCACGATGGCCTCGAGCACGAAGGAGAGCAGGATCGACCGGCGCGAGAAGCCGATCGCCCGGAGCGTCCCGATCTCCTTGGTCCGAGCCGAAACCTGCGCGTACATCGTGTTCATGGCGCCGAAGGAAGCGCCGATGGCCGTGAAGAGGCCGACGATGAAGGCGAGCGCCTTGATCGGGTCCGCCGTGATCATCTGCTCGTCGAAATACTTGCGCTCCGTCTTGCCCTCGAGCTTCAGCCGCTGGTCGCCTTTGATCGTCTCGATGAAGCTGGCCGCCGCGTCGGCGTCCGGCAGTGCGGACGAAGACCGTCGAGACGATGTTCCGCTTGGTCTGCTGCTGGAGGTCCGAGACGTCCGTCCAGATCTCGGACTCGTACGCGCTGCCGTCGGCGTCGAACAGCCCGACGATGACCCACCGGAAGCTCCCGGTGGCCAGAGTCTCGCCAACCTTCATGCTCGCGAAGCGCTTCGCGAGCTTCCGGGAAACGATGGCCTCGTTCGTGGCCGGGTTGAACATCCTCCCGTCGACGATCTTCACGCCCGGACGGATCTCCATGCCGATGGGGGCCATCCCCCGGACTTGCACGTTCGAGAACGTCTTCCCGTCCGCCCGCGGCACGTTGATGAGCGTCAGGAGCTCCGGGGACACGTAGGGCTTCCCGGCGGCGTTGCGCTCGGGCCCCTGCAAAGCCTGGATCTGGTCGGCCTGTTCGCGGGTGATCACGCTCTGCATCTCGGCCTGAGACCCGATGCGCATCGCGATGACGTTTCGCGTCGAGGCCGAGACCGAGAGCGTGCGCGTCACGCCCTGGATCAGCCCCAGAACGCAGAGGAAGACGGCGGTGACGAGGCCGATGACGAAGGCCGTCATTCCCGTCGACATCTTGCGGGCCGCGAGGTTGCGCAGGTTGTACTTGAGGGGAATCGCCATGGCTAGACCACCTTCCGCAGACCGTCGACGATGTTGAGCTGGGACGACCGCACGGCCGGGACGAACCCCGCGAGGATCCCGACGCCGACCGAGACGACGAAGGCCATCGCCAGCGTGGCGGCGCTGACCTTGAAGTTGACCAGCCAGATCGAGATCGAGGTCTTGTTGCCCGCGGCCACGAGCAGCGGGAATGAAGAAGTACTTCGCCAGCAGGACGCCGAGAGCACCGCCGAGCAGCGACATCAGCACCGACTCCGAGAGGATGAAGCCGAGGATGTGGTCGCGGCCGAAGCCGAGCGTGCGCATCACGGCGATCTCGGTCACGCGCTCGCGCGCCGACATCGCCACCGTGTTCGCCACGATCAGTGTCACGGCGAAGAGGATGATGAGCGAGATGCCGTTGATGAGGAATTTCACGTTGCCCATCATCTCCATGAACTGGAGCTGGAATTGCTTCTCGGTCAGGGTCTTCGTAGGCGCGTCGCTGTTCTGGAACATGGCGTCGATCGCGGCCGCGACCCGCGGGACGTTCTCGCCGCTGTCGACCTTCAGGTAGTAGATGCCCGTGACCTTGTTCGCTCCGAACCAGTCGGACTGGTTGAGGTATTCGTTGTGGAAGAAGATGTTCGTCTCGTCGCCGGCGTTGTAGGAGCCGATGTAGACGAGGTCGAGGTTCAGGGGGATGTACGTCCCCTTCAGGATGATGTGGTCGCCCTTCTTCCACCCGTGCTTCTCGGCGATCTTCTGGCCGGCGACGAAACCGTTGCGCGTCGCCTTCCACTCGGCGTTGACGGCCGGGTCGACCGTCGCGTCGTCGAAGATCTTGTCGAAGTAGATCTCGGGATCGGCGGAGAGCTGTCCGATCCAGTTCTCGGGCTTGTCGTCCTTGTAGACGCCGCCGAACCAGGTCTCGGGCGAAACGGCGACGACGCCGGGAATCTGCTCGATCCTCTGGAGCTGGGAGAGCGGCAGGAAGTTGCCGAGTCCGGTGGCGTGCTGCACGACGAGCCGGTTGGCCCCGCGGCCGCCCGAGGGGTCGGCCTGCATCGCCTCGAGCAGCGACGTCAGGATCACGATCAGGACGAGCACGAGCACGATCGAGCTCGCCGTCAGCGTCGTCCGCAGCTTCTTGCGGAAGACGTTCTTCCAGATCAGCCGGAAGAACTTCATGCCTTCCTCCCCGCGCCCGCCTCCGTGCGCTCGTCGGTGTGGAGGACGCCCTTGTCGAGGTGGACCATGCGGTGGGCGCGCGCCGCGGCCTTCGGGTCGTGCGTGACCATGACGATCGTCTTGCCGAACTCGTCGTTGAGCCGGCGGAGCAGCTCGAGGATCTCGTCCCCCGACTTGGCGTCGAGGTCGCCCGTGGGCTCGTCGGCCACCAGGATCTTCGGATCGGAGACGATCGCCCGGGCGATCGCGACGCGCTGCTCCTGGCCGCCCGAGAGCTGCCGGGGATAGTGGTCCATCCGGTCGGAGAGGCCGACGATCGAGAGCGCCGTCTCGACGTGCTTCTTGCGTTCCGCCTTCTTCAGGTGGGTCAGGAGCAGCGGCAGCTCGACGTTCTCGAAGGCCGTGAGGACCGGCAGCAGGTTGTAGAGCTGGAAGATGAAGCCGACCGTGTTCGAGCGCCACCGCGCGAGCTCGGTCTGGCCGAGGGTCGCGATGTCGCGGCCCCCGATCACGATCCGGCCGCGGGTCGGCGAGTCGATGCCGGCGATGAGGTTGAGAAGCGTCGTCTTCCCCGAGCCCGACGGGCCCATGAGCGCAACGTATTCGCCCTCGGGGATGTCGAGGTTGATGCCCATCAGCACCGGGATCTCGATCTGGTCCCGGCGGTAGACCTTCTCGACGTGGTCGATGCGAATCAGCGGTTCGGCCATCTCAACTCTCCTGTTCCATACGGACCCTGTCCCCATCCTTGATCGGCGCCCCGCCGGACAGGGAGATCAGTTTCTCCCCGCCCTGGAGGCCCTGCGTGATTTCGATCTGCCCCTGGACGTCTCCGCCGGCCGTGACCGGCGTGAAGACCGCGCGGCCGTCGACGACCCGGAAGACGCCCTTCTTTCCGCCGACCTCCGTCAGAGCCGCCTTCGGCACGACGATCCGCGAGCGCGCTTCCTTGCCCTGGGTCGGCTCCGCCGTGAACGCGACGCGGGCCGAGAGGTCGGGCAGCACGCGGTCGTCGGCGTCGAGGAACGCGACCTTCACCCGCACGGTCGCCTTCTGGCGGTCGGCCGCGGGCACGATCTGGCGAAGCCGGCCGTGGTAGGTCTTGTCCGGCACGGCGTCGAGCGTGATTTCCGCGGGCTGCTCCTTCGAGAGCTTCGAAAGGTTCGCCTCGTTGACGTCGGCACCGACGTACAGCGACGAGAACTCGACGAGCGTCGCGATGGCGCCTCCGGAACCGCCGCCGGAAGGCGAGGAGCCGAAGGGCGAGACCGCCTCGCCCGACGAACGCCCGCTTCGCCGTGATCACGCCGGTGAAGGGCGCACGGATGATCGTGTAGTCGAGGAGGGCCTCGACGTACCGGACCCGCGCGCGGGTCGCGGCCTCGCTCGCAGTCGCCGCGTCGAGAGCGGAGCGAGTGGCGAGGCCCTGCTCGAAGATCGCCTTCTGCCGGTTCAGCTCCGCCTGGGCATTGATCCAGTTGGCCTGGGCCTCCGCGAGCTGGGCGTCGAGGTCCGTGGAGTCCAGCCGCGCGATGATGTCGCCCTTCTTGACCCGGGTGCCCTCGGTGACGTTGAGCTCGACGATGCGCGACGTGATCTTCGGCGAAAGATCGGCTTTGCGCTCCGCCTCGACGTAGCCGGTGGCCGTCAGGATGGTCGTGGCCTGGCCCTCGGTCACGATCGAGGCCGTGGCAACCTCGACCTTCCTCGGCCGCAGGCTCCGCCCGCCGAGCAGATAGGCCGCCGCACCCGCCGCGACCACGAGGATCGCCCCGAGGAGGAGCAACCCCTTCGGCACACCCCTCTTCTCCGCCGGCTCCCGATGGATCCGGAGGGCGGACAGGTCGTGCGGCTTGGGTGCTTCCTGGCTCATGCGCCTGACTTTAAGGTCCGCCATTCTATGCTCGACTTCGGGGTCTCCCCGCGAAGACACCGGCCTCCGTATCTGCTTCACCGGACGAGGGCTTCCGCCTGCCCGAGCCGCTCTCCACCTATAACGGCCCCGGGTGCGCGGCGTCACGCGTGGTACGCTTTTCAGACACGGAGGTGGGTCATGCGGAGCCGCATTCTCGTCGTCGGAGCTTTTTTCGCATGCGCCCTGACGCTGAGCGCACAGCAACAGCCGAGCCTCTACAAGATTGAGCTTGTCGTCGGCGCAAGCATGGTGGCCCTGGGCCCTCCCGTGATCGTTGGAACCAACTACGCGTTTTCGGCCTGGCCCGACGCCGGCTTCACGCAAATCCCGCAGGCCAGGGTCAAGAGAATCACCCAGCTGGCGGGCTGGGCCGCGGAGACGGCTTACCGGATCGACCTCGTTCCCTCCGGAGCCGTCCTCTCGAAGGACAACCCGACGCTCAAGGGCAACACCTGGGTGTTTCACAGGTATCGCGGCGGCAACCTCACGAGCCTCCGGACGTCGCAGGTCAAGGGGATCAGACCCGTGACGGGAGACGAGGCCTTCTGGATCGAACAGCAAATGGCGGGTGAGGTCAACATCCAGGGGCCTCTCGCGATGGAAGGCGGCGGTCAGGTGGTCGTCGTCGGAACTCCGCCGCAGTCGCAGAGCTCGCAGGCCGGCCCGCAGAGCTTCAGCCAGATCAACGGCGCTCCGGTCGGAAACTGGCAGTACCAGGGAACACCCGGAACCTCCGACGCGTACGGTCCCGCGAATGCGACGATGTCGGGCGGCGTCCCGACGATGCCCGCGGCCACGAGCGGGGGCGCGCCGCCGCAGCAGTAGTCCGCAGCCCATGGAGGTATCGCCATGAAGAGAATCCTCATTCTCGCCGCCCTGCTCGTTTCGGTCGCCGCCTCGGCGCAGCAGGCCGCGTACTACCAGATCGATCTCGTGCCGACCGGGAAGATGCTCGCGACCGAGAAGCCGGTGCTCAAGGGCGGCACCTACGTGTTTCGCAGCTACCCGTCCAAGACGCTCATGAGCTTGCGGCCTTCGCAGGTGAAGCACATCACGCCGGTCTCGGTCGATACGTCGGACCCGAGCTACCGCGCCGTGCCGATCGGCAACCTCGCCATGCAGGGCGGAAGCACCCAGGCTGGACCCACCAACGCCAGCGCCGTCAAGCCCAAGACCGCCCAGGGTCCCCAGCTCGGCGAAGGGTTCTACAGCGACCTCAAGATGGGCGAGAGCCTCGCGCCCGACGCCGGGGCGATGAAGGACTATCAGGTCGGACGCGCGTACGGCTTCCCGCCGTCGAGCGCATCGCAGAGCTCGCCGGGCGCGCCCCCGACGATGCCCGCCGCGACGAACGGCGCGAACCCGCCGACGATGTCCGGAACCGCCAGCGGCACGAAGCCGCAGTAGCCGTCGCGAGACTTTCTCGGGTTCTGCGCCCTTCGGGCGCACCGGCTTGCGGCTCGCGCGGATGCGCGCTCGACCGCAAGCCTGACCCCTCGCTGCGCTCTCGCTCCCGCGGCGCGAACCTCCTCCCTCCCTTCGGTCGGGAGACTATTCGCGCCGCGAACATCTTGTGACAGTGCCGCTGATCGAGTGGCAACCGTGCGACAATGGTGGAAACAAAAGGATCAGAAATGCAACTTCTGGCGGTCGTGCTCTTTCTCGCGGCGGCCCCGGCGGCGGAACCCGTCTACGTCCGGATCGATCTCATCCCCTCCGGCAGCCAGGTGTCGATCGGCGAGCCAACCGCGCGCGGCTCGATGGTCGTGTTCCATGCCTATCCCGACGGGAAGCTGATGAGCGTGCGCAGGTCGGCGGTTCGCAGCTATTCGCGGATCACGGCGAAGGAGGCCGCCGCTCCGCCCCCTCCGAGCGTCCTCTCGATCGGAAACCTCGGGATGCAGGGCGCGACCACGGCCTCGAGCGGGTCGACGGCGACGAAGTCCGCGCCCGCGGCGACGGGGCCCAGGATCGTCCCGACCGGCGATGGTCTCGCGATTACGACCGCGCCGGCACCGAAGTAGCTCGGACTCCAGGCGGCCCGCTTCGCGGGCCTACCGAGCGGGAGAGGGAACGTCGCTTAGGGACCCTCTCCCTCGAGAGCATGACGACGTCCCCTAAATGTGGATGGCGTGCCCGCCGACCGCCTCGGCGGCTTCGTGGATGGCTTCGGAGAGAGTGGGATGGGCGTGGATGGTGCGGACGAGCTCTTCGGAGGTCGCCTCGAGCTTGAGGGCCGCGCCGGCCTCTGCGATCAGCTCGGTGGCGGCCGGACCGACGATGTGGACGCCGAGGACCTCGTCGTACTTCTTCTCGGCGACGATCTTCACGAATCCCGCCGCCTGATTGAGGATGCGCGCCTTGCCGATCGCCGAGAACGGGAACTTGCCCACGACGACGTCGTAGCCGCGCTCCTTCGCCTTCGCCTCGGTCAGGCCGATCGACCCGACCTCCGGGGAGCAGTACGTGCAGCCGGGCACCTGGTCGTAGTTGATGGGGCGGGTCTCCTTGCCGGCCATGTGCTCGACGGCGACGACGCCTTCGGCCGAGGCCAGATGCGCGAGGGCCGGAGTGGGCAGGACGTCGCCGATCGCGTAGACACCGGGAACGTTGGTCCGCATGAAGGCGTCGACCTTCAAGTAGCCCTTCTCGGTCGCAACCCCGAGCGCTTCCATGCCGATCTTGTCGGTCAGCGGACGCCGGCCGACGGCCATCAGCACCTTCTCGGCCCGGAAGGTCTCCGTCTTGTCGCCGGAGGAGCGCGCGAGGATCTCGACTCCCCCTTCCCCTCGCGTCATGCGCTCGACGCGGGTGTCGGGGTAGATCGCGATGCCCTGCCGCTTGAAGGACGCCGCGAGCTCCCGCGAGATGTCCTCGTCCTCGACCGGCACGATGCGCGGGAGCACCTCGACGATCGTGACCTTGGAGCCGAAACGGGCGTACATCGACGCGAACTCCACGCCCACGGCTCCGGACCCGATGACGACGAGCGACTTCGGAACTTCGGAGAGCTCGAGCATCCCGGTCGAAGAGAGGACGGTCTTCTCGTCGATGTCCATCCCCGGCAGAGCGCGGGGCGTCGAGCCCGTGGCGACCAGGATGTTCTTGCCCGCATAGACGGTCTCGGTGCCGTCGGCGGCGGCCACCGATACCTTGCCGGAGCCGGCGAGCCTGCCGAAGCCGGCGGCCACGTCGACCCGGTTCTTCTTCATGAGGTAGGAGATCCCGTTGGTCGACTGGCGGACGATCTTCTCCTTGTGCTTCAGCGCCGCCGGCATGTCGAGGCGGACCTCGCGCGAGGCCACGCCCACCTCGGCGCCATGGCGGGCCTCCTCGAGGAGGTCGGCCGTGTGGAGGAGCGCCTTCGTCGGGATGCAGCCCCAGAGCGTGCAGACTCCCCCGAGGCGCGGCTCCTTCTCGACGATCAGGACCGTCAGGCCGAGCTGCGCGGCGCGGATCGCCGCGACGTAACCCCCGGGGCCCGAGCCGATGATGATGATGTCGTACGACTTGATTGAGCTCATGTGGCGATCTCGCTCCGAAAGGGGCGTAAGAGTATCAAGAAAGCTGAGAGTCGAGAGTTGAGTGTCGAGCGTGCCGCACGGCTTAGAATGCCCGCCGTGCGGAACCTCAGCCGGCTCATCCTGGCCAGCGTCGTCGCCCTTGCTGGCTGCGGCGGAGAGGGCGCCGCCGACCGGCAGGGCATCAAGGTCGGTTTCTTCGGCGCGCTCACCGGGCCGACCGCGACGTTCGCGCTCTCCGGGAAGAACGGCGCCATGCTCGCCGTCGCCGAGATCAACGCGGCCGGCGGCGTTCTCGGCAAGCCGATCGTCCTGCTCTCCGAGGACGACCGCGGCGAGGCCTCCGAGGCCGCCTCGGTCGTGTCCAAGCTGATCACGCGCGACCACGTCGTCGCCCTGATCGGCGAGAACGCGTCCTCGCGCACGCTCGCCGCGGCGCCGATCGCCCAGAGCTACAAGGTCCCGATGGTCTCGCCCTCCTCGACGAACGTCGAGGTGACGAAGAAGGGGGACTACGTCTTCCGGGTCTGCTTCATCGACCCGTACCAGGGACAGGCCCTCGCGACGTTCGCGCGGCGGGAGCTGAAGGCGCAGACGGCGGCGATCCTCGTCGACGCGAGGAGCGACTACTCCGTCGGCCTCGCCGAGGCCTTCCGGAAGGCGTTCGAAGCCGCGGGAGGCCAGGTCGTCGACGAGCTCAAGTACACCGAAGGAGACAGCGATTTCTCGGCGCAGCTGACCTCACTCCGCCCCAAAAAGCCCGACGTCCTCGTGGTCCCCGGCTACTACACGGACGCCGGACTGATCGCGCGGCAGGCGAAGGCTCTCGGGCTTTCGGCCACGCTGCTCGGCGCCGACGGATGGGACTCGCCCAAGCTCGTCGAGATCGGCGGCGACGCCGTGGAAGGGCGCCTACCTCTCCAATCACTATTCCGTGGACGATCCGTCGCCCGCCGTGCGGAGCTTCGTGGACACGTACAAGGCGAAGTACGGGGCGGAGCCGGACTCGATCGCGGCCCTGACCTACGACGCGACGCGGCTTCTCGCCGACGCCATCGCCCGGGCCGGCTCGACCGAGGGCAAGCGCATCCGCGATGCTCTCGCCTCCACGAAAGACTTCGCGGGGGTCACGGGCACGATCACGATGGACGCCGACCGCAATCCGGTCAAGCCCGCCGTGATCCTGAAGGTGGAGGGCGGCCGCTTCCGCTTCGCGGCCGCGATCACGCCCGAGGGGACCGCCGCCGGGGCGCCGGCTCAGTAGACGATCAGGAACTCGTCGAAGGAGGCCTCGCCGGGTCCCACGGTGGCGACGCCGACTCGCCCGGAAGACGGCCCGGGATCCGCCGCGTCGAAGAGCTTCGCGTCGTTGAAGGAAACCGAGACGGCCGGCCCGGCGAGCGTTGCGCCGATCTTTTCCCAGCCCCGCTGGAACGATCCCTGGCCGCGGCCGAGCTCCGCCGCCTTACCGTCCCGGTAGCTCGTGAGCACGAGCTCGCCGGTCTGAGTGTCCGCGATCAGCAGCAGGAAGTTCTTCGCATCGACCAGGCGCAGGACCAGTCCGGCCTGACCCGGACCCCTCTTCACGAACGTCGAGACCGCGCCGTCCTGGAAACCCGCGTTGCGACGCACGGCGGCGGTGATGGATCCCGCCGGCCTCTTCGCGTTCGTCTGGACCAGCATGTTCGGCGCGGAGGGCGGATTCTGGTCGACCAGAATCAGCCACTTGGACGCTCCGCTCGTCTCTCCCAGGGCGACCACGTCGAAGAACCCGGGCGGGCGCATGATCGAGTCGGAATCGAAGTGGTTGCGAAGCTCCTCCGCGGCGGCCGGTCGGGGTCCCGACGCGAGGGTCAGCAGCAGGAGGGCACACGCCGATCGGAGCCAGTCGTGCAATTTCATCGTGGCGAAAAAACGCTCCGGATGCCCTAAAATTCCCGAATGGAACCAAACTCCCAAAAGCCATCCCGAACCTACCGGATGGACCGCGAAGGTTATGCCTTCGTCCTGGACCGTCCGGAGGTCGACAAGTTGAAGTCGATGCCGGATTTCGAGGGCCACGAGGAACCGGCCGTCGCCGAGGACTTCCTGCGTTTTCACGCGGAAAGCTGGGCCGACGTGTTGTCGTCGGCCGGCGCCGAGCCCGGCGAGATCGCCGTGACGATCGACCCGCATCAGAAGAAGGCGCACCTCAAGAAGGCGCAGAGGATCGTGATCACGGCGGACATCTAGGAAGGTTGGCGTTTGACGTTGAGAGTGAGGGAGCTAGATCCCCTCTCTCGCAACTGTCAACTCTCAGACTCTCGACTCTCAGAAGCTGAGAATCCCCCGGATCGTCCCCTCCAACGCCAGGAACGCCTGCCGCGAGTAGGGATCCACGACGACCCGCAGCTCCGAGGGAGCCGGAACGTCGTCGGCGATCGAGGACGCGAGCCGTTCGGCCTGCCCATCGAAGAAGGCCTCGCCGATCTCGGTGTCGGACCTTCCCCGCGAGCCCGGAAGCTCGCGGAGGCGGGCGAGGTCGGGCGGATCGAGCCGCAGCTTGTATCCCCGGACCTCCCGGTAGAGCGGCTCGCGGCGGTCGAGCAGGTCGGGGCGGCTTCCCCTCGCCGGCGGGGCCGGCCGCGCGCCGGTGACGGCCTCGGCGACGGGCACCGGTTCCTCGGCGACGGACGGTCCTCGGCGAGCGCCGGCGCACGGGCACGGCGGGCTCCTCGGCGACGGATTCCTCCGCGCTCCTTCGGGTCTTCCAGGCGCGTCCGGCGGGGGCTCTTCGGTCTCGCTCATCGTCAGCGTCCGGCCAGCACGTTCTTGGCGATCACGATGCGCTGGATCTCGCTCGTTCCTTCGTAGATCGTCGTCACCCGGGCGTCCCGATAGTAGCGCTCGACCGCGTATTCCTTCGAGTACCCGTAGCCGCCGAAGATCTGGACGGCGCGGTTCGCGATCGCATTGGCCGCTTCGGTCGCGTAGACCTTGGCCATCGAGGACTCCTTCGAGAAACGGACACCGGGCTTTTCCGAGAGCAGCGCGGCGCGGTAGGTCAGCACCCGGGCCGCCTCGAGCTGCACCCGCATGTCCGCGATCTGGAACGCGATCGCCTCGTGCTCGGCGAGCTTCTTGCCGAAGGTCTCGCGCGTTCGGGCGTACTCCACGGCGGCATCGAAGGCGGCCTGGCCGATGCCGATCCCCTGGGCGGCGATGCCGATCCGCGAGTGGTCGAGCGTCGTCATCGCGATCGTGAACCCCTCGCCCTCCGCTCCGAGGCGGCGATCCTCCGACACACGGACGTCTTCGAGAAAGATCGAGGCCGTCCTCGAGGCGCGCAGCCCCATCTTGTCCTCGGGCGCTCCGACCCGCAGCCCTTCGTCCTCGGCCGAAACGAGAAACGCCGTGATGCCGCGTGTTCCGGCGTCGGGGGCCGTCATGGCCATGACGACGTACCACTTCGCCTCGCCGGCGTTGGTGATCCACGCCTTCGCGCCGTTGAGGACGTAGCGGTCTCCGTCCCGGACGGCGCGCGTCTTCTGGTTGGCCGCGTCCGAGCCCGACTGCGGCTCGGTCAGGGCGTACGCGCCCAGGGCCTTTCCGGAGGCGAGCTCCCGCAGGATGGTGGTCTTCTGGCTTTCGCTGCCGAACTTCCAGATCGGGTAGCACGCCACGGAGTTGTTGACCGACACGATCACGGCCGTCGACGCGCAGACGCGCGAGAGCTCCTCGATCGCGAGCACGTAGGAGAGCGCGTCGGACCCCGCGCCGCCGTAGGCTTCCGGGACCATCATCCCGAGGACACCCATCTCGGCCAGGCCCGCCAGGGCTTCGCGTGGAAACGTCCCGGTCTTCTCCCGCTCCGCGACCCCCGGGGCGATCTCGCGCTCCGCGAATTCGCGAACTGCGTTGCGGATGCCCTCCTGATCCTCGGTCGGCGCGAAGTTCACGGGCGAGCGCCTCCTCCGGCGCCCGGGCCGGACGGGGCCGACGGACCGGCGTTCCCGCCGCCTCCTCCGGGCCCGCGTCCCCCGCGCCGGCGGCGGCGGAACCGGCGACGGCGCTTGCCGGCGCCTTCCCCGGGGGCCCCGGGCGGGGTCGTGGCCGCCGGGCTCGGGCCGCCGCCGGGCCGGGCCTGAGCCTGCGCGGGCGGCCGCGGGGCCGCGGGCCGGGGAGCGCCGGGCCGGCGGTCCTTGCCGGGAGCCTGCGGCTGCGGAGGCGCCGCCGGACGCCGGTCGGGCCCGCCGCGCTCCCCTCGGCCGCCTCCGCGCCCCCCGCGCCGCCGGCGGCGTCCCCCGCCCTCTCGGCGCGGCTCGGGCGTGTCGACCCAGCCCTCCTCGAGGTGCCGGAATGTCACGACGATCTCGGTCCGCGCCGCCTGCGCCCTCAGGAGCTCGATGATCTTCCCCCGCAGCCCTCCCGCGGGATCGCCCGATAGCGTCGGGATGCGCTCGGCGTCGTAGAGGACCATCCGGGTCCACGCGACCTTCCGGACCGCGCCGTCGGGCCCGCGCAACTCCATCACGAAGAGATCGCGCTCGTGGTCGAGCGCGTGCTCGGCGTACTCGAAATCCGGATACGCCTCGCGGCAGATGTCCTTCAGGAGGGCGAGATGCTTCTCGCCCCCTTCGAGGGTCTGCTCCATCGAGACCACGCGGTCCCGGAACATTCGGGTCTGGCCCATGGCTCAGACCTCTGCGGTCCGCTTCGCGGACCGCGAAAATTGGACGAGGCTCACTTTCCGTCCATCATCCGATCTGCAGCCCCGCTGTCCCTGAAGATCTCGCGCGCGATGATCAGCCGGTGGATTTCGCTCGTGCCCTCGTAGATCTCGGTGATGCGCGCGTCGCGGAAGTTCCGCTCGACCGGGTATTCCTTGGTGTAGCCGTAACCGCCGTGCATCTGGAGCGCCTTCGTGGTCACGCGCTGCGCCATCTCCGCCGCGAAGAGCTTGGCGATCGCGGCTTCCATCGAGTAGCGGCCTCCCGTCGTCTTCGACTCCTGCTTCGCCGCCGCGGCCTTGCGCGTCAGCAGGCGCGCGGCGTCGACGTCGGTCGCCATGTCGGCGAGATAGAAACGCAGGGCCTGAAAGTCCGCGATCGGGCGGCCGAAGGCCTTCCGCGCCTTCGAGTACGAGACCGCCGCCTCGAACGCCTCCTGCGCGATGCCCACGGCCTGGGCGGCAATTCCGATGCGACCGCCGTCGAGGGTCGACATGGCGATCTTGAAACCCTCGCCCTCCTCGCCCAGCCGGTCGGCGGCGGGAACGAGAACGTCGGTCAGAAAGATCTCGACCGTGCCCGAGGCGTTGACTCCGAGCTTGACCTGGTGGCGCGAGCGATCGAAGCCCGGCGAACCGGCGTCCACGAGGAAGGCCGAGATGCCGCGGGTCTTCTTCTCGGGGTTCGTCATCGCGAAGAGAAGGCAGACGTCGGCCGCCTGGCCGCAGGTGATGAACACCTTCTGCCCGGAGATCCGGTACGCGTCGCCTTCGCGCACGGCCCGGGTCTTCTGGTTGCCCGCGTCCGAACCGGCGTCCGGCTCCGTCAGGGCGAAGCAGCCGAGCTTCTCGCCGCGGGCGAGGGGCGTCAGGAACCGCTTCTTCTGGTCCTCGTTGCCGAACTTCTCGATCGGATCGCAGACGAGCGAGTTGTTGACCGAGAGGATGACGCCCATGTTGGCGCAAACCCGCGAGATCTCCTCGATGACGATCGCGTAGGCGACCACGTCCATCTCCGAGCCGCCGTACTCGGCCGGCACGGCCACACCCGCGAGGCCGAGCTCGCCGGCCGCGCGGAAGAGGTCCCTCGGGAACTCGCCCGTCTGATCGATGACGGCGGCCCGCGGGCGCACCACTTCCTCGGCGAACGCGCGGACCGAGTCCCGGAGAAGCTGCTGCTCCTCGGAGAGCTCCAGATTCATGGGAGGCGGAGTATACCCGCCCTCAGCCGCCGGGCCGGATCGAGGCGCCTGCCGGCGGGATCGACGCGAGAAACGCCTGGAGCGCGTCGACGTAGAGGGGCCACGAAGCGCGCTCGGCCGCACGGGCGAGCCCCGGGGCGTACGCGTCGTCGCCGCGGGCGAGCACCGTCTCGACCGCGCGCGCGAGCGCGGCAGCGTCGCCCGCCGGAAAGAGCTCCCCCGTTCCGCCGGGCTCCACGGCCTCGACGAGGCCGCCGACCGCCGCGGCCGCGACCGGACGTCCCGCCGCGAAGGCACGCGCGGCGATCCCGCTTCCCGAGATCGCGCGATAGGGCAGCGCGACGACATCGCACGCGGCGAGCCAGAGCGTCATCTCCTCCTCGGAGACGTAGGCGTCCTTCCACACGATGCGCTCGCGGACCGGGCTCGCTTCCGCTCGCCGCAGAAGATCGCGGGCGTCGGGAAAGACCTCGCCCACGATCGCGATCCTCGCCTGCGTGCGCCGCACGATTTCCGGCGCCGCGTCGAGCAGGAGGTCCACGCCCTTGTATCGCCGGACGAGACCGAGGAAGAGAACGATGGGCCCCGGGCCGGGGACGCCCAGCGTCCGCCGAGCCTCCTCGCGACTCGACGGCGAGGGAACCACCGGGAGGGCCGGATGCGAGAGAACCACGGCCGGCCGGCCGGGAGCGAGGCGTTCGAGGCGCTCCCGATCCGCCGCGGCATGGACGACGAACCCGTCGGCCGCCAGAAACGCGCCCATCGCGAGGAACTTCCGGAAGGCGCCGCCCTCGTGATCCTCGACGTTGTGACAGAGCAGCACGCGCCTGGTCGCCGGCGAGAGACGCGAGAGTCGGCGGAGCACGGCCCGGTCGGGAAGCCCCCAGAACGCCGTCCACCAGGGGACGATGAGGGCCTCCGGCCGGCGAGAGGCGATCGCCTCCGCCGTGTGCTTCCAGGAGAGAGGCGACGCGTAGTCGAGGACCGGGACCGCCGACGACTCCGGCAGCTCCGGATCCACGTCGAAGCGGCGGGGGTCGAGCCAGCGCGGATACCGGCGCGAGAAGGTGAACCACCAAGTCGGCGTCCGCCGCTCGAGCTCGGCGGCGAGAAGGGCCGTCTCGCGAGCGATGCCTCCGCGGTCCGGCGGCGCCGGCCCGAGGATGGCGACGCCGCGCGGCGCGGTGCTCGCCACGCTCACTGATTCGCGGACGCGCTCCGGGAGACCTCGCGCGTGCGTCGGTCGCTGCAGTCCGGCCATCCGGCGGCGAACGTGATGCCGCCCAGCAGGTGCTCGAGGAAGAGCGGTTCCGTCCAGCTCTCGCGCGTGTGGCCCAGGCCGCTGTACCAGGACCGTCCCCCGTCGTAGAACCGGCACCACGCGATCGGGTGATCCGAGCCCATCAGTCCGCCCGCATAGCTCGACTCGTCGAGCGTCGCCAGGACGTGGACCTCGGGGCGCGGGTTCGACACGAAGTCGTACCACTCGTCGGTGCGGTGCCAGGTCTCGGGCAGGACGCGCGTCGAGGGGTGCACCCGATCGACGACATGGAGCGTCGCGTCCTGGATCGCCGGGTGGCTGCGAAACTCCGCCCCCACGAGGTCGAGGTACCAGCCCCAGTCGTGCCCGGTGTCGGCCGCGGAGTGCACTCCGACGAAACCGCCGCCCCTGCGAATGAACTGCAGGAGGGCTTCCTGCTGCGTCGGCCCGAGGACTTCGCCGGTCGTCAGGACGAAGAGGACGGCATCGTGGTTACGGAGTTGATCGTCACGGAAGACCGCGGCGTTCTCGGTGGCCTCGACCGCGAAGCCGTTCGCCGTGCCGAGGCGCTCGATGGCGGCCACCGCGTCCGGGATCGACTCGTGCCGGAAGCCCGTCGTCTTCGTGAAGAGCAGAACGCTCGGCGGGCGGTCCGGGACGGCGGCGGCGCCGGCGAGCGAGAACAGGATCGCGGCCGCGCCCGGCCCGATCACCGCCGGCGCCTCACGTCACGGGCAGGCAAACGCGTCGGTGTCCTGCAGAGGAAGGAACGCCGTCCCGAGCGGGTTCGTGTAGACCTTCTGCACTCCCGTCTCCGTATCGGTGACCGTCATGACGACGTCGACGTTCGTCAGGCCGCCTGCGAAGACCCAGAAGCGGGAGTTGGTCGAGCAGGCCTGCAGCACCTTGACGACCATCTCGATGTTGGCGGAGTTGAAGAACCAGAAGTAGCCGGAATCCGAGGTCAGGGTCTCGGCCTGGCCGGCGCCGCTGTTGCCGGTATTCGTCGCCCAGGCGACGGTCACGGCGAATCGCCCGCCGTTGAGGCACAGCGTCGTCGCGTTCGGCGTGCACGGGGCGGGGAATCCGGGCGCGACGAACGGCCGCAGCGACGGGAAGGACACGTGGAAGGCGCCGTCGATCGACGAGTTGACGAGGACGGCGCAGAAGTCGGAAGGGTTCTGCCCGCAGGCCCCTCCCAGCTGACCCACGACCTGCAGGCTCGCGAGATAGAGCGGAGCGCCGGAGCTGCCCCCGCCGGTCCCGCCGACGATGTCCTTCTGGTAGACGTAGTCGCCCTGCGGAGTGTCCGGGCACGAAACCGGCGTCGGCACGGCGCTGGACTCCTCCTCCGTGTAGAACATGGGCCGGCCGTTCGGATGGTGCAGGCGGTAGAGCAGGATGCCGCCCTGCGTGTGAGATGTCGGCGGTCGTCCAGCCGAAGAAGAGGCTCCCGTCGGGAGGGTCCTCGTCGAGCTCGACGAGTGTGAAGTCGCTCGTCGCACCCGTCGCGCGCAGCGTGGAGCCGAGCGTGCGCGGAAAGCCGAAGGGGCTGGGCTCGGGCCCGTTGCAGGACGGCCGCACGTACCGCCAGACGGCCTCGAGCGAGGTCGCCGCCGCCTGGTTCGAGAAACAGTGGTTGGCCGTCAGCAGGTACGGCACGAAGGTCTGGGGCGTCGAGTTCAAGAGGCCGCCCGTGCAGACGAAAGCCGAGCCGCCGTCGACGAAGGTGAGCTGGGCGACGCCGTTCTTCGCCTCCTCGACGGTCGGAAACTCCGCGGGCGTGACGCACGCCGCGTCGACGAAGCAATTCTCCGCCTTCGTCTGGAAGCTTCCCTGCCCGGCACCGGGAGCGAACCCGGCGTGTTCGAGGTGAATGAGGGAGGGGATCGAGAGCCGCGGGGTCCCGAAGCCGCGCCGCCGCTCCCGCCGGGAACTGGACCTCGAGGAATACCTCGGACGAGAAGACCGTGTTCGTCCAGAACCCTTCGGGGCGGATCCCGTGGTCGAAGTCGTAGGGACCGTGCGTCTCGCCGCTCGCCGCGTAGACGTAGACGCGGCTTCCCGGAGGAAGCGAGGCGTTCCGGATGTGGAGGCGCAGCGCCCCGGCGCCCTCCGAGGAGAACGCGGCGGTCCACGTCAGCCGGCCGTCCGCGGCGCGCTCGAAGAGACCCCCCGAAGCGGTGAGCGATCCTCCGGCGGAGAGGTCGAGCGGAAGCCCGGCGAATCCGACGGCCGCCGGCAGCGCTCGCTGGAGGCCGACCTTCTCGGCGGGTCGCTTGCGGAGCACCCCGCCGCGCGCGTCCGTCGAAGAGAGCTCGGCCCGCTCGGCGGCCGAGAGCGCCGGCAGGTCGTGCCGCGCCGCCGCGGGGAGACGCGCGGCCGAGCGCGCGAGCCCCTCGGGCTCCTGTGCGGCGGCCTTCGGCCGGCTCGAGTGAAACACGGCCGCCTTCGTTTCGATCACGGGCGTCGGGGCCGACAGCAGCATTGCGAGAAGGGGCGTGATCATGTTCGGCATTATTGCAGACGAGAAAGCCAGAAACCCTTCAGGTATTCCCCTTCGGGGCAGTCGAGCGAGACCGGATGGTCCGCCCCGGCTCCCTGACGGCCGGCCAGCGCGAACGGCGCGCGGGCGTCGACGCTCGCGGAGAAAACGATCTTCTGGAAGAGGTCCGCATCCACGAGGCCGGAGCACGAGCAGGTCAGCAGCCACCCTCCCGGCGCGACGAGGCTCATCGCGAGGCGGTTGACGTCCTTGTATCCGCGCGCCGCCCGCTCGACGTCCGCACGCTTCTTGGCGAACGCCGGCGGATCGCAGACCACGAGGTCCCACCGCTCCCCGGCCTCGACGCGGCGGCGCAGATCGTCGAAGACGTCGGCCTGCAGAAAATCCGCCTCGGCCGCCGGGAGACCGTTGGCCCGCCGGTTCTCGCGGGCGAGCCGGAGGGCCGCCTCCGAAGAATCGACGTCCACCGCGCGCGCGGCCCCTCCGGCGAGGGCCGCGACGGAAAAGGCGCCGGAGTAGGAGAAGAGGTTGAGGACGCTCTTCCCGCGCGCCAGCGCCCGAAGCCGCGCGCGGTTTTCACGCTGGTCGAGAAAGAAGCCCGTTTTCTGCCCCGAGCCGAGGTCAGCGACGAAATTCAGCCCGTTCTCGAGAAACGGGGCGAGGTCCTCCCCGGCTTCCCGCGCCGCGGGCCGGCCCTGGTCGCGCGTCGTTCCCGTTTCGCGGACGACCAGGCGCGTCGGCTCGAACACCGCTCGAGCGGCGATCTCGAGCTCGGCGCGCCAGGTCTGCGTGCCTTCGGTCGTCAGCTCGAGCACGGCGGCGTCGCCGTAGACGTCGAGCAGCACGCCCGGGCAGAGGTCCCCCTCCGAGTTGACGGCCCGAAACCCCGTCGTCTCCGGGGACAGGACCTGCGCGCGCAGCCGTTTCGCGGCGGCGAAACGTTCACGGAAGAGCTCGGCTCCGGGGGCACGCCCGTCGAAGCATCCAGAGGCGGGCCACGATCTGAGAATCCGGCGAATAGGCGCCCCGCGCGAGCGGCCGGCCCGCGGCGTCGAGGACCTCGGCGTGGCCGTCGGATCCGTCGCCCTCCGCCTGGGCGACGGCGCCGGAGAACAGCCAGGGATGGCGCCGGAGCACCGATGCTTCCCGGCCCGGCTTGAGGGTGAGGCGAATCAAGGGTGCCCAAAATACACGGAACGAAGGACCTGGTTAAGGCGGCCTCGAGGCCTCAACAAACCCGGGGCCTTCTCCGTATGAAAGGGCAGGTACACAGATCTCCTCCTTCGAGCCCCTCGGTGAGACGGGGGGCTTTCTTTTTTTGCCTTTTGGAAGACCCGGGCAGCGGGCCTAGGGCTGGTTGAGCGCCCAGTCGTACTCGAGGAATTCGGGCGGCCTCGGAAATGTTTCCACCCAGCTCCCAGAGACGGCTCCGCGACGAGCCTCGCGACGTATTTCGGAAGCGACCCGCCGTCCCGCTCGAACTCCTTGCGGTTCCAGTCGAAGATCTTCGAGAGAGCCAGTCTCCCCGCCCGAGCGGTCGAGGACGTTCCTGGTGCGGTCGTTGACGAACGCTCGACCCTGGGCCTCGAGCGCCGCCGACAGCCCCTCGGCCCGGTACGCCTTCGGGGCCAGGGGCGGGCAGGATCGCGAGGCGCACACGATCGCGAAGTGAATTCGCGCGTCGCGCGTGTCCCGGAGCCGGTTCTCGATCTCGTCGAGCGTGAGCATCTCCCGCCCGATCCGCTTGCGAATGGACTTGAAGGCGCCATCGATGTCCATGATCGACGCCACCGGATAGCGCTCGAGAACGACGACGATGGCCATGGCGTTGTAAGCGTTGATCAGGAACGCCTTGCGCTCGTCGGGGCTCATCGCCGCCGGGTCGGCGTCGCCGAGGTTCGAAAGGTAGGCGGCGAGGCGCTTCTTGTCCTGGCCGGTGGCGCCGCGGTAATCGAAGCCTCCCGCGCGGGCGCGCTCCGCGAGAACGGCGTCGAAGGCCGCCGGATCCGGCTGGGCAGCCGCCCGGGGTCCCACGGCGGCAAGAGGTCCCGAGGCGAGCAGCAGAACGAAGGCGAACCTCGGCCGCGCGGTTTTTCCCACGGCCCTGGACGATGCCACAAAAAGCCTGGAAGCTGAGCTCCTACGCCACGGCCGGAAAGCGGACATGGAACTTGCTGCCCTGGCCGACCTCGCCCTCGACGTCGACGGCGGCGCCGTGGAGCTGGGCGATGTGCTTGACGATCGCGAGGCCGAGCCCCGAGCCCGGCCGGACCTTCGAGCGAGACCGGTCGACCTGGTAGAAGCGCTGGAAGATCCTGTCGCGTTCCGCCTTCGGAATGCCGGGCCCGAGGTCCTCGACCGAAAAGCCCGGCGCGTCCTCCCTGCCGCCAGACACGGACGACGACGGGCGCGCCCTCCGGCGAGAACTTGATCGCGTTGTCGATGAGGTTGCGGGCGAGCTGCCCGATACGCCGGCGGTCGCCGACGGCCGACACCGAGACGTCGCCCAGGACGCCGCACTTCGACGCGCCGCTCGCGGGCCGCCGACCCGAGGTCCTCGGCGACCTCCGAGAGCAGCTCGTGCAGCGGGATCTCCTCGCGAACGAGCGGAACCGCGCCGCTCTCGATCTGCGCGAGGTCCATCAGGTCGTCGATCAGCTCGCGCATCCGGTCCGACTGGCGGCGGATGAGACCCAGCAGCTCCGCCGTCTCCGCCTTGTCGGGCGAGCCCTCGGCCAGAGTCTCCGCGGCGGCCGCGATCGACGCGATCGGCGTACGGAGCTCGTGCGACACGTCCCCGACGAAGGTGCGCCGCATGGACTCGGTCTTTTCCAGCCTCGACACGTCTCGCAGGACGCCGACGGCGGCGGCCCGATGCCCGCCGGGCAGTGGCGCGACCGCGACCTGCCAGACGCGGTCGTCGGGAAGCCGCACGGTCCGCTCCGAGGTCTCCCCTGTCCGCACGGTCGCCTCGAAGCATTCGTAGAGGGGTTTCTCCCGCAGCAGCTCGTAGACGCCGCGCCCGGCCGGCGCGGGCACCCCCGCCATGATCGCGAAGCGGTCGTTCGACTCGAGGACCCGCAGCTTCGCGTCGACGACGACGAGCCCGTCGGGCAGCGTCTCGAAGACCATTGCGGCGAGCCGCCGCTCGCCTTCCGCCCTCTCGAGCGCGGTGTTGAGCGAGTCCTTCATGCGCTGGACGGCCGAGGAGAGCATCTGCACTTCCTCGCCGCCGGAACGCGGCAGGTCGCGGGCGAAGTCTCCCGCGGCGATCGCCGAGGCGCTGCGCGTCAGATCGGCGATCGGCTGCGGAGTAGCGCCGCGAAGCCGCCGAGCCGATGAGGAACAGCAGCAGGCAGCCGCCGCCGATCGCCAGGCGCATCGGCCAGAGAGAGGAGGCCGGCCCTCGCGCGAGACGCTCCGGCGTCGCCGCGACCCGCAGGACGCCGCCGTCCGGAAGCCGGCGGGCGACGTAGGAAAGAGGGCGCCGCTCGGTCGCCGAGAAGCGTTCCGCGCGTGCCCCTCCCGCGCCCGGTTCGCCTGATGACTTCCTCGCGGTTGGCGTGGTTCTCGATGCGCGGCGATCTCGGACGGCCGAAAGTCCGTGTCGTCGAGGACCGTCCCGTCCTGCGCGATGAGCGTCATCCGGCATCCGAGCTGCCGGCCCGACGGACCTCAGGAACTCGGCGCGCGCCTCGGGAGTCACGCGCGGGCATATCGCCGCGAGATGCTCGAGCTCGCGGCCGAAGCGCTCGGCGACCCGCTCGGCCACGGCCCGCGCCGACGACCGCGTCCGAGACCAGGACGAGGAGCACGGCCGTCGCCGCGGCGAGGATCGCGAACAGCGCGGTGTACCGCGCGCGCAGCTTCATCGCTCGACGCTCCGTACCCCTACGGGTTCGCCCCCTCGCGGTATCGGTAGCCGAGGCCCACGACCGTCTCGATCCGGTGGTCGCCGAGCTTGCGCCGAAGCGCGCGGATGTGCACGTCCACGGTCCGCGTCTCGACCTCGGCGTCGTAGTCCCACAGACGGGCCAGGATGGCGTCGCGCGTGACGACTCGATTCCGGTTCCGGATGAGGAGCCAGAGCAGGTCGAGCTCCTTCTTCGTGAGGTGGACCCGCTTGCCGCCGAGCGACGCCTCGAAGCGGGCCCGGTCGACGACGAGCTCCCCGTCCCGGAAGACCTCTTCCTCGGAGGTCTCGAAGGCCGCGACGCGCCTCAGGTGGGCGTGGACGCGGGCGAGCAGCTCGCGCATCGAGAACGGCTTCGTGATGTAGTCGTCGGCGCCGATCTCGAAGCCGAGGAGCTTGTCGCGCTCCTCGACCCGCGCCGTCAGCATGATGATCGGCACCTTGCGGGTCTCGTCGGCCCTCCGGAGCTCGCGGCAAAGCGCCAGGCCGTCGATGTCGGGGAGATTCAGGTCCAGGATCACGAGGTCGAAGGGCTTCTCCTGGACGGCGGCCAGCGCCGCGATCCCGGAGACGTAGTGCTCGACCTGGTACTTCTTCTCCTTCCGCAGGTTCAGGCGGATCGTATAGGCGATGTCGGCGTCGTCCTCGATCAGGGCGATGCGCTTCATCGAGCCCGTGTGGGCCTCGCCTCGAGTCGCGCGCTCCGTCCTTGCTCTTTTGCACGAGCGTTTTCATTCTCCCTCTTTCTGGATCGCCCGCACGCGCGCGCTCTAGCCGAAGCGTCCGGTGATGTAGTCCTCCGTGATCTTTTGTCCCGGATTGGTGAAGATCTTCTCCGTCCGGTCGTACTCCACGAGGCGCCCCAGCATGAAGAATGCCGTGAACTCGGAGACCCGCGCGGCCTGCTGCATGTTGTGGGTGACGATGATGATCGTGAACTCCTTCTTGAGGTCGAAGATGAGCTCCTCGACCTTGGCGGTCGCGATGGGATCGAGGGCCGAGCAGGGCTCGTCCATCAGCACGACCTCGGGCTTGACGGCGATCGCGCGCGCGATGCAGAGCCGCTGCATCTGGCCGCCCGAGAGCGACAGCCCGCTCTCCTCGAGCCGGTCCTTGACCTCGTCCCAGAGCGCCGCCGCCCGGAGCGACCGCTCGCAGGCCTCGTCGAGCGTGGCCTTGTCCCGCACGCCCTGGATGCGGAGGCCGTAGATCGACGTTTTCGTAGATCGACTTCGGGAACGGGTTCGACTTCTGGAACACCATCCCGAAGCGCTTGCGCAGCTCGGTCACGTCGACCTTCGGCGCGAAGATGTCCTCGCCGTCGAAGAGGACCTTGCCCTCGATCCGGACGCCGTCGATGATGTCGTTCATCCGGTTGAGGCACCGCAGGAGCGTCGACTTGCCGCAGCCCGACGGGCCGATCAGCGCGGTCACCTTCTTGTCGGGAAACTCGATCGAGACGTCGTACAGCGCCTGCTTGCTCTGGTCGTAGAAGAGGTTCAGATGCTGCACGTCCATGACGACGCGGCCCTTGGCTGCGGCGCGTCGGCGCCGCCCGCGCCCGGCTCGGACTGCGCGGTCGCGCCCATTTCGGGCCGGCGGGTCGTCGAGGGCGTCGGGCGAGATCGGGAGTCGAGAGTCTCCATGTCGTCTTTCTCCATCAGAATGTCGCGGAGCGCAACTTCCGGCGCAGCCTCTCGCGGATCAGGATCGCCGCCAGGTTCAGGAAGACGACGACCGCGAGCAGCAGGAGCGTCGTCATGTACACCATGGGCTTCGCCGCCTCGACGTTGGGCGACTGGAAGCCGACGTCGTAGATGTGGAACCCGAGGTGCATGAACTTCCGCTCGAGGTGGAAGAACGGAAAGTTACCGTCGAACGGCAGCTCCGGCGCGAGCTTGACGACCCCGGTGATCATCAGGGGCGCGACCTCGCCGGCCCCGCGCGCCATGGCGAGGATCAGCCCGGTCAGGATGCCGGGAAGCGCGGCCGGAAGCACGACGCGGCGAATCGTCTGCCACTTCGTCGCTCCGAGAGCGTAGGACCCCTCCCGGGCTCCGCGCGGAACCGCCGCGAGCGACTCCTCCGTCGCGACGATGACGACTGGCACCGTGAGCAGCGCGAGTGTCAGCGAGGCCCAGAAGATGCCGCCGGTCTTGAAGGTCGGATCGGGCAGATTGCGCCGAGAAGAAGAGCTTGTCGATCGAGCCGCCCGTCAGATACACGAAGAACCCGAGGCCGAAGACGCCGAAGACGATGGACGGAACGCCCGCGAGGTTGTTGACGGCGATGCGCACGGCCCGCACGAGCGGCCCCTGCCGCGCGTACTCGCGCAGGTAGAGCGCCGCGATGACGCCGAACGGCATGACGGCGGCGCTCATGAGGATCACCATCATGACCGTTCCGAAGATGGCCGGGAAGACGCCACCCTCGGTGTTGGATTCCCGCGGCTCGGCCCGAAACGAACTCCCAGAGCCGCGAGAGGTAAACGCCCAGCTTCCCGAAGAAGCCGAGGCGGTTGGGCCGGAAGAAGCGCACGACGGCCGCGACGGGAATCGTCTTCTCCTCGCCGTCGGCGTCGGCCAGCGTGACCTTGTCCTTCCCGTTCTGGGCGATCAGCGCGTCGGCCCGCTCCCGAAGCGCGGCGTACCTCTTCTGCAGAGCCGCGATCTCCTCCTTGCAGCGCGGCGACCTTCGGGCGACTTGCCTTCGCCCTTCTTCTCGAGCGCCTTGATGTCCAGGCGCTTGTGCTCGAGCTCGTAGTTGACGTCTCCGATCTCTCCCTGCTCCAGCTTCCGGATCGCGCGGGTGCGGCGCATGCGCGACCTTCATCAGCGACTCGAGCAGCGCGAACCGCCCCGGGTCCGACGGCCCCCACGGAGGCTTGCCCTCCGGCTGGACGCTCTGGACGAAGCCCTGGAAGGGACCGTATTCCTGCCGCTCGACGAGGACGGCATCGGGCGGCAGCGTGCGCGACGCGATCTCGGACTGCGAGATCCAGCGGAAATCGAGCCCGTAGAGGTCGCGATTCGCCAGGCGCACCTGGATGCGCTCGCCGAGCGTCGCGGCGTCCTTTGCCACGGGGATCTTTTCGCGCGCGAGCTCCTCGACGACGTACTTCTTTCCGTCCTTCAGCGTCAGCTCGACGAGCGGGTGCGGCCAGAAGGCGACGAGCCCCGCGCGCCGCGACGAGCACGACGATGCCGACGATCATGACGACCGATGCGGCGAGGGCGGCGCCCGTCAGCCAGATGAAGACCGCGCCCGCCTCGCGCCTGGCGTCCTCCGCGCGCGAAGCCCATCAGATGACCTCGTACTTCTTGCGGAGACGCTGCCGCACGAGCTCGGCGGCGGTGTTCACCAGAAACGTCATGGCGAAGAGAAGGGCCGCCGCGAAGAAGAGGACGCGGTAGAGCGTCCCGCCGAAGGGCGCCTCGGGGATCTCCACGGCGATGTTCGCCGAGAGCGTCCGCATGCCGTTGAAGATGGACCACTCCATGATGGGCGTGTTGCCGGTGGCCATGAGGACGATCATCGTCTCGCCGACGGCCCGGCCGAAGCCGATCATCACGGCCGAGAAGACCCCGGGCGACGCCGTCGGGAGGATGACGCGCGTCGCCGTCTGCCAGCGCGAGGCCCCGAGGGCGAGGCTCGCCGCCGAAAGATGGGCCGGGACGTTCGAGAACGCGTCCTCGCTGATCGTGAAGATGATGGGGATGACGGCGAACCCCATCGCGAAGCCGATGATGATCGAGTTGCGCGGGTCGTACCGGACCTGCCAGTTCTCGAAGAGCCAGTTCTTGAAGTCCCCGCCGAAGGCCGTCCGCTCGAACCAGGGACCGAGCTGGAACGCGAGCCAGACGCCCACGAGCACGACCGCGATGAGGAGGACCATCTCCCGCAGCCTTCCGAACCGCGTGCGCGTCGCGCGGGGCAGCGCCTGGAAGCCCAGGGCCGCCGCCACCGTCACGAGAGGCACCATCGGCGCGCAGCAGGAGCGTGCCGACGGTCGTCCTCTCGACGAGCGGAGCGAGCCAGAGGCCCGCGAGAAAGCCGATGACGACCGACGGCAGCGCGGCCATGATCTCGACCACCGGCTTGACCAGACGGCGCACCGCCGGCGCGGCGAAGACCGCCGCGTAGAGTGCGGCGCCGAGAGCCACCGGAATCGCGAAGAGGAGGGCGTAGACCGTGGCCTTCAGCGTCCCGAAGATGAGCGGCGTGAGCGAGAACTTGGGCTCGAAATCGTCGGTCGCGCCGGTGGACTGCCAGGAGTACTCGGGCCGGTCGTACCCCTCGTACCAGACCTTCCCGAACAGGGTCTTCAGCGTCGTCTCGGGATGCGGGTTGGAGATCGACCAGGTCGCGAGGCGGCCGTCGGCGGAGATCTCGTACAGACTGTCGCCCAGGCCCGATAGACCGGCCGCGACGGCCGGCGACCCGTTTCCGGAGAAGCGCAGCAGCGTCTGGTCCGACGTGTTGTGACGCAGCCAGATGTCGCCCTTCGCGTCGGCGGTCACGAAGCCCTTGTTCCGCGTCGAGATGCCGATCGCCGTCACGGCAGCCGGCATCGGGTCGAAGACGTGGATCTTGCGAAACAGTCGCAGGCTCGGATTCTCCGGGGACCGCACGCGGAACCAGGAGGACACGCGGCCCTTCTCGTCGCCGAAGACCACCGACTGGCCTCCGAGCAGGAAGGCGACCGCCGTCACCGGGCTCGGGTCCTGCGGCTCGACCGTCACGAGATCTGCGGGCGTGATCGTTCCCTCGCTGTCGACGCTCATCGGGAGGAAGGATCCCGCGACCGTCGCGGCGACGGCTTCCTGCCCCGTCTCGCCGACGGCGATCCCGCTGACCCTCGCCCCGTCGAGGCGCGCGGAGAGGTCCTCGATGGTGGGTATCGCCGCCTCGGCCCCCGGAAGGGCGTCCTCCTCTTCCTCCGGCAGCTTGACCGCCACGAGGTCGGCGCCGCCCGTCGAGGCGAGAATCAGGTTCCCCCAATCCTCCCGGGCGGCGGCGATCTGTCCGACCGCCGTCCCGGAGGGAAAGACCTGCGCCTGGCCGGCCAGACGCGCGTCGAACGTCGAGGTCCGTCCCCCGGCGCCGAACTCGACGCGCAGGCGCGCCGAGAGGACGGCGGCGCGTCCGTCCTCGAAGCCGAGGGCGAGATAGTCGCGGCTGGCGATACGGCCGACGGCCGTGACCCTGCGCCCTTCGGCCCCGGGGGCGGGAAGGGTCCGGATCACGCGCCGCGTCTTGCGGTCGACTTCCTGGAAGATGCCCGAGGATCGAAGGACGACGAACGAGACGCCGTAGGCGTCGGAGAACACGGTCAGGATCGGATCCGAAGCCTCCGTCGCGAAGCGCATGTCGCCGGCGAACAGGCCCTTCGCGCCCTTCCAGATCGGCACGGATTCCGCGCCGATCAGAATCAGGATGAGAAGGACCGCGACGATGACTCCGATCCCGCCGCCGACGATCGTCCAGCGCGCGATCCGGTCCGCGCGCTTGACCCATCGCCGGCTCTCCTCGAGCTTGCTCGGCAGCCGAGGGGGACCGGGCTCGAAGCTATCCTGACGCAGCGCCTCCACGAATCCTCCTCGACTTCCTCGCCGGGACGATTAGGGCCGGCGGCCCGGAGGCCGCCGGCTCGAAGCGACGGAAACGAAGCTACTGCAGACGGCGCAGCTCCTCGGAGGCGATCTTCGACGGGATCGGGAAATAGCCGTCCTTGACGACGACTTCCTGGCCTTCCTTCGAGATGGCGAACTTCAGAAACTCCCGGGTCAGCGGCAGAGATCTTCTCGGCGCCGCCGACTTGAAGGGGTCGATCGCCACGTAGACGTAGAGATACCGCGCCAGCGGGTACTTCCCGGAGAGCACGTTGTCGTAGCTCTCGCCATAGAACGGCTCCCCCGCCTTCTTGGCGAGCTTGATCGCCTTGACGTTCGACGTCACGTAGCCGATGCCGGAGTAGCCGATCGCGAACCGGTCCTCGGAGATGCCCTGCACGACCGAGGCCGAGCCCGGCTGCTCCTTGACCGAGTCCTTGTAGTCGCCCTTGTAGAGCGCGACTTCCTTGAAGAAGCCGTAGGTCCCCGAAGCGGAGTTACGTCCGTAGAGCGAGATCGGCTTGTTGGCCCACTCTCCCGTCAGGCCGACCTGGCCCCAGGTCGTGATGTCTTCCTTGTAGCCGCCCTTGCGCGTCTTCGAGAAGATCGCGTCCACCTGCTCGAGCGTCAGCTCGGCGAGGGGGTTGTCCTTGTTGACGTACACGGCGATGCCGTCGAGGGCCGTGCGGATGCCCGGTCGGCGGAAAGCCGTACTTGGCCTCGAACTTGTCGATCTCTTCCTTCTTCATCTTCCGCGACATCGGGCCGAGCTGGGCCGTTCCCTCGATCAGCGCCGGCGGCGCGGTCGAGGATCCCTTCCCCTCGACCTGGATCTTGACGTTCGGGTAGTACTTGCGGAAGCCCTCGGCCCAGAGGGTCGCGAGGTTGTTCATCGTGTCGCTGCCGATCGACGAGAGGTTGCCCGAGATGCCGGCCGTCTTTTCGTAGACGGACAGCTTCGGGTCCACCTGCAGGGCCTCGGCGGCGAGCAGGACGCCGGCCGCGGCGACCGTGGCCGCGGCTGCCAGAGCCAGCTTGCGAATTCCCTTCATCGTTCGCTCCTTGCGTGCGCTCACGCCGTCAGTGTGAAGTTTTCGTGTAAGGCGCATTTGAAGTTGGTGTAAAGCTCCCGTTCGCCCGAGGGCCTCAGAACATCAGCTGCGCCTGAAGTCGGAAGGCCTTGTTCTTGGCCGGCGGAAGTCCGTCCGAGCCGTTCGCGCCCTCGTTCTTGAGCACGCTGTAGTCGGCCTGGAGCTTCCAGAAGTGCTTGTTGAAGTACCAGTTCAACGCTCCGGCCCACTCCTGGATGTTGCGGTCGTCGCGTCTCTCGTTGAGGTCGGTGAAGGAGTACCGACCCGCGATCTCGAAGTGGTCTCCGAAGAGCCAGCCGATCTGCGCCGTCGCGCCCTGCTGCCGCGTGTTCACTCCCGCGGGGGTTTCGAGGTTCCGCCAGTAGTACTCGCCGTAGAGGAAGAGGCCGCCGAGCGCCTTGATGGCGATGTCCGTGCCCCACTCTCCCGTGTTGTCGACGCCCGTGACGACGCCGTCCGGCGCGACGATGAAGTTGTTGTTGTTGTTGTAGTCCACCGCGATCGAGATGCGGAAGGCGTAGTGCTCCAGGTTGCGCCTCGGAGTAACCGACGTTGCCGAAGGGCGAGAACATGACGCGGCCGACGTACTCGTACTTGTCGTTCTCGTTCTGCGGCCGGTTGATCCCGTTGCCGTTGAAGACGCCGCCGGCGTACGTGAGCATGTCGGGCACGTCCGTGCCGAAACCGAACTGGCCCCCGATCTGGAGCCCCAGCTGACGCGCCGGAGCGAAGAGGACCGACGCGATGGAGCGGTCCACGAACTCCTGATTGCCCGAGGACGTCAGCTCCTGGCGGCCGAACGGCGCCTTGAATTGACCGGCCTTCAGCATGAAGCACTTGCACCCGTTGGTGAAGTCGTACTGCAGGTTGGCGTCCTGGAGGTTGCCAGCCTGAAAGCCGACGGTCGTGTCCGCGATTCCCGCGCCGACCCAGTCGACCTGCAGCTCGTACGTCAGGTTCGGCGTGTAGATCCAGCCGTCCCACTTGGAGCGAAACCGGCGAATGCGGAAGGAGCCCCGGTTGCCCTGGCGGTTCGCCGTGTCGAGGTCGTCGTAGGTGTAGCGGAGCTGCATGCGGTTGACCCAGTTCATCTCGAACTTGGGGAAGCTCAGGCGCAGGCCCGGCATCCGGTACTTGATGTCGAAGGGCAGCTTGACGTCGGCGATCACGACTTCCTTGGGCGGTGCTTCGGTCTTGTTGTACTTCTTGTTGAAGAGCTCGATGGCGCGCGGGCCGTCGAAGACGACCGTCTCGCCGTTGGGGCCGTAGCCCGGCCGCGTGATCGTGCCGACGGCGAGCTCCTTCGAAGCCTCGTAGGCGCGGAACGCCGGCTCCGACGCGAACACGTAGAGTCGTCCGTCGATCGTCATCTCCTTGTAGTAGGTGTCCTGGGCCAGAGCCGGAGCGGAAATCGCGGCGAGCGCGATGGCGATCGCCAGCGCACGCGACCCACGCCCTTCCAACAGAATGCTTCATAAGAATCGTCCTCCTCATTGGAGCCGGAGTCTCGGAGCCGAGGGTCAACCGCAAAGGAAGGCTTGGTAAACAGAGTGTGAAGTTACGCGCCGCGAGATCGCGGAGTCTTGACCGCGAGTTTCGGGCGTCGCTTTCGCGTCGAGCGTCTAAGCTTCGCGCGTGAGCCTCCCTCTTCTGCTCGCCGCGGCGCTCGCAGCGGCCGAGGGCGAGACGCTTTCCTTCCGCTGCGAAGCCGGCGAGCCACGCCGCGACGTGCCCTGCCGCGTCTGTCTCGTGCCCGAGTCTCCGGCCGCGCGCGCTCTCCTGCGCTCCGCCGGGCGAGCCGCTGCGCTCCGAACCCGGGAGCTTCGCGGTGCGCGCCTTCGCTCGAGGGATTCGCTCTCGCGTCCAACGAAAGGATCGTGGTGCGCCGCGGCAACGGCGCGCACGCGGGCGCTTCGACTTCTCCTCGAGCCCGGCGGCCTCGTGGCGGTCGCGGCGCCGCCGGGGATTCGCTCGCTCGAGCTCGTCAGCCTCGCCTCGGGCCGTCGCGACCGCGCTGTCCTGCCGCGCGACGCCGAGGTTCCCATGCCGGCGGGAGCGGTCGTCGCCCTCGCTTCGAGCGACGGCGGAGCTGCCACGGCGGTATCGCGGCCGGCCGACGTCGATCCGCGCGGAGCGCCGGCCACGCTGAAATTCGAGCCGCCCGCAGCGGGGACGGGCAGATCTGGTGGTCCGCCTGGATTACCCGGACGACGCCGACGCCGCCGCGGCGCGACGCCAGGCTCGGCGTGGCGGGGACGCCGGGCTCGAGAGAAGCGAGCGCCGCGAGCGCTCGTGGGCTCTCGCCCCACTACGCGATCTTCTACGGTCTTCCCGCCGGGCGCTGGACGCGCCGACGTTCGTTCGGAGCACTGGAGCGCCGAAGCGGCCTCGGTCGACATCGCCCCCGGCGCGAGCGCGTTCCTCTCGGTCCCGAGTCTCGTGCGCCGGCCGACGCTGACGGTCGAGATCGCCCTGGATCCGGCTTTCGAGGACGAAGCGCGGCGGCTCTCGCTCTACCGGTGCGCGCCCGGCGACTGGGCGGCTTCCGGCGGGTTCGATCCGGAGCGTTGCCCGGCCGCCGGGTCGTCGCGGGAGACGCGGGCGGTCTTCTCCGCGCTGGAGGCGCGCTGGCACGTCCTCGAGCTCGAGATCGCCGGCCGGCGGATGCGCCGCGCGGTCGATCTGCGGACGGGCGCGGACCTCCAGGAGACGCTCGCGGTCGAGGCCACCCGTTTGTCGGGACGCGTCCTCCGGGGAAAGCGGGGCGTGCCGGCCGACGTCGTGTTCGAGTGCCTGGAGAATCCGGGCGCGCCGATCGCCGTGCGCGCCGGACCCGACGGCGGGTATCGCGCGTCCCTCTGGCCCCAGGGGGGCTGGAGGGCGCAGATCGCCGCCGACCGGCTGAGCCCGGAGGATGCCGCGTTCTTTCCCGTCGACGCGCCCAGGCCCGGCGCGCTCGCCCGGAGCTTCGAGCTGCCTCCGACCGAAGTCCGGCTCGCGCTCCTGGACGCGAAGACGCAGGATCCCCTGCCCGAAGCGAGCGTCGCGTTTCTCTCCTTCGGCAAGCCGCGCTGGCGCGCCGCGGACGACGCGGGAGAGGTCCGTCTCTCGGCGGTTCCCGCGGGCTCCCTCGAGGTCCATGCCGAGGCCGACGGCTATCGGTCGCGGCAGGCGGCCTTCGAGATCGAGGATTCCTCGGCGCTGCAGAGCTTCGAGATCGCGCTGACGCCGCTCGAGCCCGAGAACGAGTTCCAGGCCGTCCTCGCCTCGGGTCTCGCCGCGGCCTCGGCCCGTGTTTTCGTCGGAGCGGCCGCCTCGGGCCTCGAGCGCGAGCGCGTCGACTGCGACGGCCTGGGAATCTGCCGGCTCGCCGAGCGGCCGGCGGAGGCCGAGGGAATGGTTCTCGCGCACCCGGAGGGAGGTTTCACCGTGTTGTCGGCGGGCGAAGCGCTCTCGTCGGGACGCGCGCGCCTCGCCCCCGCGGGAGGCATCCTCCGTCTGGCCCCCACGCGCGGCGACACGCTCGTGGACGCTCTCCTGCAAATCTCCGTCTCGATTCCGGGCGCGACGCTCCCTCCGGCCTGGCTCGACAGCCTCGCGTTCGCCATCGGGCGTCCCTCGCGCACGGCCGTTTTCCCCGGCGCGCGTTCGGGGTTCTTCCTGTCGGGCCTTCCTGCCGGCCCGATCGTCGTCACGATCACCGCGGCGCGGCGCGACGAGTCCGGCGCGTTCGGCTCTCCGGCGGTCGTCGCAGGCCCCCTCGCGCTCGAGCTCCCGGTCGAAGGCGCCGTCGAAGTCGAGCTGCCCTAAAAAAAAGGGCCCCGACGGGTCGGGGCAATTGGAGGGTCGTGCGACGCAGTGTGGCGGAGCTTCGCCGCGCTCCCTGAAGTCTTCGAGGCACTCGACGTCAATTTTTTGTGAGGCGCCCGTTCGCTCCCGTCTCAGGCGAACTTCACGCCCGCCATGCAGCGCATCTCGGCCGCAATCTCCGCGCTCACCCGAAGGAGGAACGATGCTCTCGACCCCGAATCTGACGTCGCCGGCGGTGTCGTCCGCCGAGGAGCCCAAGAAGCTGTATCGCCTGATCGAGCCGGCGTTCGAGGACCTGCCCGCCGACGACGCCGCCGACTTCTTCCGCGCCGCGCTCGAGCGCGTGCGCGAACGCTTCGGCGAGGAGTGCGGAATCGAAGAAACGGTGCTCGCCCACCGGGAGGTCCATGGCTGGCGCGTGACCGCCGGCCGGCCGGCGCTCCTCGAGCGTCTCGACCGGCTGGCGCCCGCCGAGCGGGAGGCGTTCTTCTCCCGGCAGATCGCGATTTCCCCGGCGCCCGACCCTGCGGCGCTCTGGCTCGTGGGCGCCCGCGCGGAGTGGCTGGCGATCTTCCGGCTCTCCGAGCCTCCGGACGAAGGCCGCTCCCTGCTTCTCCAGATGGCCCGGCTCGCCATCCAGCACCGCGCCCTCGAGTCCGGCTGGACGGGTCTGCTCGAGCGCGCCCGGGCGATCCAGCGCAACCTGCTGCCCGACCCGCTTCCCGCGTTCCCGGGTTTCGAGCTGGCGGCGCGCTCGGAATCCGCGGATGTCGTGGGCGGGGATGTCTTCGACGCCATCGAGCTCTCGCCGTCGACGCTGGGTCTGATGCTCGGCGACGCCTCGGGCCACGGTCTTCCCGGCGGCGCTCGAAGCGCGCGACGTCGTCGTGGGCCTGAGGATGGGCGTCGCCCAGCACCTGAAGATCGACGCGACCATCGAGAGGCTCAACCGGATCCTCTGCACTTCGACGCTGGCCTCGCGCTTCGTCTCGCTCGTCTACGGCGAGCTCGACGATTCGGGAACCTTCGACTACGTCAACGCCGGCCATCCGGCGCCGCTTCTGCTGACCCGGCGAGGTCCGGCGCACGGGCTCCCACTCTCGGGCCGAGTACTCGGCGTCTCTCCCGGCTCGACCTATCGCGTCGCGCGGGCGGAGATTCCGCCCGAGGGTCTCCTGCTTCTCTACAGCGACGGCGTCACGGAGTGCCCGTCGCCCGAAGGCGAGGAGTTTGGCGTCGACGCGTCTCGCTGGAATCGCGCAGGTTCTCTGCAGCGCGCCCGCGACGCACGTGGTCTCGGCGATCTTCGAGGCCCTCGGAGAGCACGCCGGGCGCGAGCGGCTTCCCGACGATGCCTCGGTCCTGGTCGTCAAGAGGATCTGAAGTGATTTCGCTTTCGTTCGCGACGATTTGATCCGGGATTCCTCATCGCTGAACACGGGAGCGATATCCCTTCACACCGATTCGAAACGACTTGCGACACGAGGAGGAAAGAATCATGGCTCACCGCTCTCGGCTCCCGCGCGGCGCGGCTTTGCCCGTCGCGCTCGCGGCGCTCGCCTTCGTCCTCAGCGCCTCGGTCCAGGCGCAGGGCATTGCCGTCCGCATCATGCCCCCGAACAAGGGCCAGTTCCTGCCGGGCCAGACGTTTCGACATCCGCGTCGAGGCCACCGCTTCCGACACGACGGCGACTCTCACGGAGTCTCGACGGTGCACCTCGACGGCAAGGACCTGACCGCGGTTGGCACCGTCGATTCGCCCTCCTCGAACGTGCGCAACTGGACTTTTCGGAATGCGGAGCTCGGCTTCGTCGGCGTGCGGACCTTCACCGCCACGGCGTCGGGCACCCTCGCCGGCGCGCCCCGTCAGCGGCTCCTCGACCAGCACCGTGACCGTGCGGAATCTCTCCGGGCTCCGCAGCGGCATCCGCGGCCCCGTCGGCGACCCGTCGACCTCGACGGCCGAGCTCCATCTGGGCACGTTCGGCACCGGCGTTCCACAAGCGGGCCGAGGAAACGCAGCGGCGCGCGAAAAACGTGATCCTTTTGATCGGCGACGGCATGGGCGTCGCACACCGCACCGCGGGCCGCATCCTCTCGAAGGGATACACGCGCGGAAAGGCCAACGGGACGCTCGCCATGGACCGGCTTCCGTTCAACGGCCTCCTGATGACCTCCTCGCTCAACTCCCTGATCACGGACTCGGCCCCCGGCGCCCACAACTACTCCACGGGCAACAAGACCAACAACGGCATGGAGGGGGTCTTCCCGGACAACACGGCGGCCGCCGACGACAACCCGCGCGTCGAGTTTCTGTCGGAGTGGCTGACGCGCCACTACGGGACAGTGACCGGCATCGTCTCGGACGCCTTCATCACCGACGCCACCCCGGGAGCCTTCCTCGCTCACACGCAGGACCGGGGCAACGGCACCCTCATCGCCTCGCAGTACGTCGACAATGCCGCGCAGACCAACCTCAAGGTCCTTCTCGGCGGCGGGGGCTACCACTTCATCCCCAAGAGCCAGGCCGGGCTCACGGCGGACCGAACGAACGCAACGTGATCGCTGACTTCCAGACGGCGGGTTTCACCTTCGTCGAGACCGCGACGCAGCTCTCGGGGTTCCATCCCGGCGCCGATGCCAGGCTCCTGGGCCTCTTCAACATCGACAACATGAATGTCGCTTTTGACAAATTGGGCCTCGGTGATCCCGATGTCGCGGCCGCCTTTCCCGACCAGCCCTTCCTCAAGGACATGACGCAGGCTGCGATCGACGTCCTTCGCCAGTACCCCAATGGTTTCTTCCTCATGGTCGAAGGGCGCCCACGTGGACAAGATGGCGCACCGGCATGGATGCCGAGCGCTCGATCTACGACGTCATCCAGCTCGACCAGGCGGTGCAGGTCGCGCTCGACTTCGCGACGGGAACCAACACCGACGACGGATCCCGACAACGACACGCTCGTCATCGTCTCGGCGGACCACGAGTGCGCCGGCCTGACGCTTCCGGGCGTCGCGCGTCCCGACAAGGCGGGCACCCGCGACTACGTCAAGACCTACAACTACGACGGGGCGCGCAACGACCCGACGCAGCTCAACTTCACCGACTATGTCGACTCGAACGGCGACGGCTATCCCGACAACCCGGACGCGTCCTACAAGCTCATCATGAACTTCGGAGCCAGCGTCGACCACTATGAGGACTGGCAGCACAATCCCGAGCCCAAGAACCCGGGCATCACCGAGAACGGCGTGGCCGTGGCCAACCCCGACGACCCCAAGGCGGCCTCGGGACGGCTGATCCCCGGCGTCGTCGAGACCGGTGTCGCCGGAGGCAGCGCCCAAACCCAGGCTGTGCACACGCCGACGGACATTCCAATCTCCGCTTACGGTCCCGGAGCCTCTCAATTCGCGCGCATCACCGACAACACCGAGGCGTTCTTCTCGATCATCAACGCGATCCTCGGCACGTACCCGGTGCCCGACTCAGTTCTGAGCCGTGGCGACAATCCTTCTCTCCCTCCTCTTCATCCTCGAGCCGGGCGCCGCGGGGCGCCCGGCTTCCTCCTCGGCCGCCGCGCCGCCGGTGATCGACTGGCCGGACTTCTTCACCTCCGTGTCGGCACGAGGTGTCGTTTACAGCGACCGGCTCAAGGCCCTCAACGGAAAGCGCGTCCGCATTCGCGGCTACAGCGTCGTGCGCGAGGGCTGGAAGGGCGGAATCCTTCTCACGCGCGTTCCGTACGTCCAATCGGACCCGCACGGCCCCGACGCGGAGTTCGACATCCCGTTCGACACCGTTGGCGTGGTCTGGCGCGAGGGGCTGAAGCTCCCGCCCGTGCCCGAGCGCCCGACGGTCGAGGGCGTCCTTCGCCTCGGCAACCGCACTCTCGCGGAACAAATCGTGGCTCTCTCACTCGACGACGCCGTGCCCACCGTCCCGGGCGCCCGCTGATCAGATCTAAGATCCTCTCGCTTCAGGACTTACGCCAAAGGTTGCCCCCGATTCGGGAGCGCCGTGTCTTCTTCACACCCGGCCCGGCCGGCGGTGGTACCCTCCCTCTTCGTTTCGAACTCATGAGCGAAGTCCACTACATCGGTGGGAGCCAGACGCCAGACGACCGGCTCGAAGACCATTCGCTCTACTTCAACCGCGAAATCTCCTGGCTCGACTTTCAACCGCCGGGTCCTCGAAGAGGCTCTCGATCCGACCTGGCCGCTCTTCGAGCGCGTGAAGTTCCTGTCGATCTTCCACTCCAACCTCGACGAGTTCTTCATGATCCGCGTCTCGGGCCTCCACGAGCAGCTCGAGGCGTCGGTCGCCGAGCGCAGCGCCGACGGCCTCTCCGCGCAGGAGCAGCTCCGGCTGATCCGCGAGATCGTCGAGCGCGACGCCGGCGCCGCGATGACCCTGCTGCGGGAGGAGTTGCAGCCGAAGCTCGCCGAGGCCGGCGTGCGCATCCTCCGATGGGAAGAGATCGACCCCGAGCGGCGGAAGGAGCTCTGCGTCTACTTCGAGAGCGTCGTCTTCCCCGTGCTCACGCCCCTGGCCTTCGACCCGGCGCATCCCTTCCCGTTCGTTTCGAACCTGTCTCTTTCCCTCGCCGTCGAGCTCGCGGACAAGAAGGAGCAAGAAGCCGGCTTTCGCTCGAGTCAAGGTGCCCCCCTCCCTCTCGCGGTTCGTGCCCGTGCCGAACGCCCCGGCGAAGACCCAGGAGTTCGTGCTCCTCGAAAAGCTCATCGAGGCCAACCTCGACCGGCTCTTCCCGGGCATGGAGATCCTCGGCGCCTCGGCGTTCCGGGTGACCCGCGACGCCGACATCGAGATCCGCGAGGACGAAGCCGGCGACCTCCTGCGCAGCATGACCGACAACCTGCGCCGGCGCCGTTTCGGCGCCGCGATCCGCCTCGAGGTCGAAGACCGCTGCTCCGAGCACGTCCGGGAGCTCCTCCGGACGCAGCTCGAGCTCGATCCCGGCGACGTCTACGAGGTCGCCGGACCTCTCGGTGCGCGCGGACCTGATGTCCATCATGAAGCTCGACCTGCCCGAGCTGAAAGACGCGCCGTTTCTGCCGGCCTCGCAGAACGATCTTCGACCGCGCCCGCCAACGTCTTCGACGCGATTCGCAAGGGCGACATCCTGCTCCATCACCCGTACGACGCGTTCGATCCGGTCCTGCGCTTCCTCGAGGCCGCCGCCGACGATCCGGACGTGCTCGCGATCAAGATGACGCTCTACCGCGTGGGCGCGGACTCGCCGATCGTGGCCGCGCTCGCGCGCGCCGCCGAGAACGGCAAGCAGGTCGCCGTGCTCGTCGAGCTGAAGGCGCGGTTCGACGAGGAGAACAACATCCAGTGGGCGCGCTCGCTCGAGCGGGCCGGCGTCCACGTCGCCTACGGCGTCGAGGGCTCAAGACGCACGCCAAGATCGCCCTCGTCGTGCGGCGTGAAGGCGCGGCCATGCGGCGCTACGTCCACGTGGGCACCGGCAACTACAACCGCCTGACCGGCGCGGATCTACACGGACGTGGGCCTTTTCACGGCCCGTGCCGACTTCGGGCACGACGCCTCGGAGCTCTTCAACTTCCTCACCGGCTTCTCGAAGAAGACCCGGTACAAGCGCCTCGCCGTCGCGCCCTTCGCCCTGCACGACCGGCTGATCGCCCTCATCGACCGCGAGGCCGAAAAGGCCCGGGAGGGCAAGCCCTCGGCGATTCTCGCCAAGCTGAACGCGCTCGTCGACCCCGCGGTCATCCGGGCGCTCTACCGCGCCTCCCAGGCCGGCGTTCCGATCGATCTCTCGGTCCGCGGCATCTGCTGCCTTCGGCCCGGCGTGCGCGGGCGTGTCCGACGGCATCCGGGTCAGCTCCGTCGTCGGCCGCTTCCTCGAGCACAGCCGCGTCTTCGCCTTCGGCGCGGGCGACGACGAGGAGATCTACATCTCGAGCGCCGACTGGATGCCGCGGAACTTCTACCGGCGCGTCGAGCTGATGACGCCGATTCTCGACGAGAAGGCGAAGGAGAAGCTCCGGCAGGAGATCCTCGATCCCATCCGCAGCGACAACTGCCGGGCGCGGGATCTCCAGAGCGACGGGACGTACGTCCGCCGCCACCCGGCACCGGCCGAGCCCGAGGTCGACACGCAGGGCGACATCCTCGACCGGCTGGCGCGCCGCGGCCTGAAGGCCGTCCCGGCCCTCTAAGGCCTCCCTACGCCGTTTTTTTCAGAATGCGCGTGTCCGGGCCGATCCGCAGAGGGCGGCCGCGCCAGGCGAGCGTGCGGCCGAGAAGGCCGGCGACGAAGACGGACGCCGCGAAAACGTCGCGCACCGGCAGGAGGGCGGCATCACGCCAGTCGATGGACTCGCCCCACCCGCGGATCACGGCGAGCTCCGCGCCCCAGCGCAATCCCAGGCAAGCCCCCGCCGCGGCTTTCAGGGGCACGCCCGGCGATGCCAGCGCCAGGGCGAACCAGGGCAGCGCTCCGACGAGGGCCTCGCCGAGGTAGAGCTGCCCCGCCAGCCGTCGGCGCATCATCGACCAGCGGCGGTGGCGCGCCCACACGGTTGCGGAGCGACTTGCGGACCTCGATCGTGTCGAGGACGTCGGCTGACAGGACGACCCGGTAGCCGGCCCGACGCACCTCCCGGCCGAGGACGAAATCCTCGGCGAGGTAGTCGCGCAGGGCGCCGATCCCCCCGACCGCGTCGAGGGCGCGTCGCGACACCAGAATGGACTTGCCGACGACGCACGGCCTTCCGAGCACGTCCGCGATGAGCGCGGTGCCCGGCATGAGGCAGCCGTTCAGGTAGAGCGCCTCGACACGCGAGCCGAGGCTCGACGCGCCTGCGGCCCGGAAGAGGTTCGACACCAGGCCCACGCGGGGATCCTGGAACCACGACACGGCTCGCTTCAGGAAGCCCGGGCGCACCCGGACGTTTCCATCGGAGAAGAGGACCAGGCGGTGCCGGGCGTAGCGCATCGCCGCGGCGAGTCGGTTCACCTTCGCGTTGCCGCCCGGCTCGCGTTCGTCGAAGACGAAGGTCGACGCGATTTCCGGATGCCGGTCCGCCACGCGGCGGGCCGTCGGCGTAGGCCGGATCGGAGGCGCTCGCGAAGGAGAAGACGATCTCGAGCGCGGATGTCGGATAGTCGAGTCGGAAGAAGGATTCGAGATTCTCCTCGAGCCCCTCGTCGAGGCCCGCGAAGCGGCTTCACGATCGACACCGGCGGGGCGAACTTGGGGTCCCGTGCGCCGCGCTGGCGGCGCCGCAGGCGGAGGAGGGTCGCCGCCGACACGACGTACGCTCCGGCGCCGAAGGCGAGGCCGCCGAGGCCCGCGAGGCCGAGAGCGAGGCTCACGCCGTGGCCGCCGTCTTCGCCGGCGTCAGCCGCAGCACGCCGATTCCCGTGCCTTCGCGGAGAGCGTCGAGGACGGACTGCCGCGTCTTCTCGGCGTTCAGGAGCGTCTTCCAGGCATAGAGGTGCTCCGGCCGGTGGAAGTCGCTGTTGGCGATGTGCGGCAGGCTCTCGCGCGAGATCACCGGGAAGAGCTCCCACCGGCAGCCCACCTCCCAGAGATCGACGAGATTGCCGACGTGCTTGCGCCGGTTCCAGAGGTACCAGGTGTTCGCGAACCACTCGCTCATCTCGTGGGGATGGCAGGCCACGGTCACCGTGCCGCGGGACTTGAGCTCGCGGAGCATCTCGAGCGGATCCCCGTCGGCCGGGCAGAACTCGTCCAGGCCGAGGGCCAGGGCGTGCACGGAGGTGTGGCGGTTGATCGTGTTGCGGGTCATTTCGGCTCCGGGAATCACCAACATGCGATAGGCATGCCAGGCCCGCTCGGCCTCCCGGGCGATCTCGTCCGCGTAGCGCTTGAAGGACTCGGCGTCCAGGCTGTGGCGGATCGCGGTGCGCGATCTTTCCGAGGCCGCTGTCGTGATTGACGATGTGGTCGGTGATCGCGATGACGTCGTGGCCCGACTGGCCGAAGAGATCCACGACCTTCGTCAACGGCAGGATGCCGTCCGAGTAGGTCGTGTGGATATGGAAGTCACAGAGCAGCATGCAACCGTCCCGATTCTCGGCTGTCCGGGCGAGGCTCCGGCGAGGGCCGGGAAAAGGAACGCCGAACGAGGTGTAAAAAGCGGGAGAAGCCGAGGCCGCTCTCGGGGTCAGGGACGCGCGACGGGAAAGTTGCCCGTGCGCCGGGGAGTCTGAAACACGGGGCGGCGCCGGCCGGAGAGCCACCAGGAAGCCCACCGCTGGCGGGCCTCTTCGACGGAATCGACGTCGGAGACGAGGAAGGCCTTCAGGTCGCCGGCCTTGACCTCGGCCGTGCGCCGCGACGCGGAAAACACGACGTGCACGGGAGAGAGCACGGCTCCGGAGAGTGCGAATCCGAAGCGATAGCGCTCGACGTCCTCGGCGCTGCGCAGCTCGCGCGAAAACCCGGAGACCGGAACCGAACGCTCGCGTTCGAGAGGCGTGCCGAACCGATCCTCGTCTGTCGTCATGGGGCCGAATCTAGGAGCCGGGGGTGAAGTTCGCATGAAGCTCCGGGGCTCAAACAGATGCCTCTAGAGGATGCGTGACGTTCGGGAAGCGGTCGAAGAGTCCCTCCCGCAACGAACCGCCGGCCGAGCGCCGCGAAGACGTCCGCCGAAGGCCGCCGGCGGCGGGCATAGGTCGTGTAGTCGACCTCGTAGAGCCCGAACCGCGGCCGGAAGCCCTCGAGCCACTCGAAGTTGTCGATGAGGGACCAGTAGAAGTACCCGTCGATGCGAGTGCCGGCCGCGCGCCGATGCGCGAGGACCATGACGTGCTCGCGCAGGAAGTCCGTGCGCCGCCGGTCGTCGGAGGTGGCGATGCCGTTCTCCGTGACGATGACCGGCAGTCCCGTCGACGCCGCCTCGCGCAGGACCCGGTCGAAGCCGTGGGGATGAACCTCCCAGCCCATGTCGGTCAGACCCAGACCGGCCGGGTCCCGATAGAAGAACTCCGCGATCTTGCCGGGCCGGCCGCGGAAGCGGATGTGAACGCGGCTGTAATAGTTGACGCCGATGTAGTCGTTGGCGGCCGGCAGATCGGCGATCCGCACACGGATCCGGCCCTCGCCCGGAAAGTACCAGTCGAGATCGCCCGTCGCGACCGCCTGAAGAAGCGCGAGATTGTAGAGGCGGTCGCCGGCATGGGCGAACCGGCGGTCCAGCATCCGGCCGGGACGATCGGGAGCGAACTCGAGCATGTTGTGCGCGATGCCGATGCGTGAGCCCGGCGCGTGCTCGCGGATCGCTGCCGCGGCCTCGACGTGGGCGCGGAGCATGTTTTCGAAAGCGCGCGAAGCGGCGCGAAAGCCCCGGCGTCCCGGGGGGATCTGGCCGTCCATGTATCCGCCGATGAGAATCACGACCGGTTCGTTCAGCGTCACCCAGATCGGCACGGCGGGCCCGAGCGCCCGAGCGACGGCCTCGGCAAACCTTCCGAACTCCGGGATGCTCCGCGGATCCTCCCAGCCGCCGCGAGCCCAGAACCATCGCGGGTGCGTGTAGTGGCTCAGGGTCACGCAGGGCATGACGCCGAGCCTCTGGAGCGCCTCGACACGCTCCCGCTCGGCGGCGAGCTCCGTCCTCGCAGAAGCGGCCCGGCTCGGGCTCGATCCGGCTCCGCTCGAGGGAGTATCGGTAGGCGTTGGCGGCGAGGGACGGCAGTAGCTGGAAGTCCGCGCGCCAGCGCTCACGGTGGCCCGACGCCCGCCCGCAACGGCTGCCCGGGATTTTCAGCTTCTCGAGACTCTCCCATTCCGTCCAGTCGTTGTCGGCCGCGCCCTCGACCTGGTACGCCGAGGTGGCGACGCCCCAGAGGAAGGGAACGGCGGCAGCGGAGTCCGGTCATCACACGGCTGTAACTGCAAGCCGCGCGCCGGAACGGGCGGCCGGCGGAGGTCCGGGAGCCCTAGGGCAGCTCCGAAGCGTGGTGCTTCACCCAGCGCGCCTCGGCGATGAAGATCGTGTCCTCGCAGATGTTCGTGGCGAGGTCCCCGACCCGCTCGAGATTCTTCGCGATCGAGATGAGCTCGATGCAATAGGTCGTGAGGGCCGGGTACTCGGCGATGTACGTCAAGAGCTCGCGGATGATCGAGACGTTCTTCTCGTCGAGAATGTCGTCCTTCTTGATCACCCGGCGGGCGAGGTCGGCGTCGCGGCTGACGAAGGCGTCGAGCGACTGCTTGAGCATCGAGATCGCGACCTCGGCCATGTACGGGATGTCGATGAAGGGCTTGAAGGGCTTCTGACCCGCGAGGCGCTCGGCGCCCTCGGCGATGTTGACGGCGTGGTCGCCGATGCGCTCGAGGTCGTTGTTGATCTTCAGGGCCCCGACGAGGAAACGCAGGTCGACGGCCACGGGCTGCTGGAGGGCCAGCAGGGCGATCGCCGAGTCTTCGACCTGCAGCTCCAGGCGGTCGATCTCCTCGTCCGCGGCGATGACCGATCGCGCCTTCTCGGCGTCCATCTCCGTGAGGGACTCGATCGCATGGTGGATCTGGCGCTCGACCTCCCCTCCCATGAGGATGATCTGGCGGCGGAGGTCCTCCAGCTGCTCGGCGAAATGCTCCTTCATGACGTCCGGGTCTCCCTTCTCAGTTCCACAGGGCTTCCGCCGACAGGATCTCGAGGTCCTTCTGCAGGACCTCCTCGCCGGCCGGCCGGAACGGCGCGGAGGGTGACGGTCCGGTCGAAGGTCCGCTCGAAGACGTTGGCCTTCTTCCTCGCGGCGTCGAGCTCCGGCTCGCAATCGGCGCGCGCCGACACCTCGAGCTCGATCTTGCGGGCGCGCACGCGGCACGAGATGCCCGTGACGATCTGCCGGTGGCTGCGGTCGAGCCCGTCCGCGATGCGGAGGATCGCCGCGAGCTTCTCGACGACCGCCTGCAGGTACGGGTTGAGCCGCCGCCAGTTCTCGTGGGTGGGCTTCGGGCCGCCGCCCTTGTGGTAGCGGGCGAGCGAGGCCAGGACCTCGATCTCGTCGGCCGAGAAGCCCGTCAGATCGCCGTGCGTGATCAGGTAGTAGGAGTGGCGCTGGTGCTTCGCGTAGCCGATGTAGCAGCCGATGTCGTGGAGGAGCGCCCCGTACTGCAGCCACTCGCGCTCGGTCGCGGTCAGCTGATGCAGGGCATGCGTCTGGTCGAAGAGCTCGAGCGCCATCCGGGCGACATGGGCGGCGTGGAGGACCTCGGCGTTCCCCCGCCGCAGCAGGCGATCGACGCTGCGGGCGCGCATGTCCCGGCTCGCCGGGAGACGGACCTCGCCGCGGCGGGCCACCGTGTCGAGAAGCAGGCCCTCGCGCAGGCCCCGCTCCCCCACGACGATCGCCTCGGCGCCCGTGCGCTTGAGGATCCAGGCGAGCAGGAGCCCCCCGGGCACCGCGATGTCCCGCCGCCGCGGGTCGAGCCCCGGGATCCGGAGCTTCTCCTTCTCGGTCGTGCGGCGGAGCATCTTGTTGACCTTCTTGAGGCCCTTGCGGGTGAGCGTGCGGTGGCCCGTCGGGCTCGGCTCCCGGCCCAGGACGGCCGCCTCGTGGACGAGCGAGAGCGACTGGATCGTGCCCGAGGAGCCGACGCAGGTCTTGAAACCCTTCTTGCGGACGGCATCCGCGGCGCGCTTGGCCACGGCCCGGATCGCCTTCTTCATCGCCTCGAGGTCCTTCTCCGAGGGAGGGTCGTTGCGCAGGTGCCGGTCGGCGAGGCGGACGACGCCGAGGGGCAGGCTCTCGGTCAGAAGGACCCGGGCGCCGTCGGAGATGACGAATTCCGTCGAGCCTCCGCCGATGTCGATGAGAAACAGGGGGTCCTGGCGGGCCGGAAACTCGCTGCGGATGGCGAGGTTGATCAGCCGGGCCTCCTCCTCGCCCGAGATCACCTCGACCCGCACCCCGGTCCGCTTCCTCACCGCCTCGACGAACTCGTGCGAATTGGTGGCCTCGCGAACGGCGCAGGTCGCAACCGCCCGGGCGACCTCGGCGCCCGCGCCGGCGGCGAGCTTGACGAAGTGCTCGACGGTCGACGCCCCGGCCTCGATGGCTTCCGGCGAGAGCTTTCCGGTCCGGAGGGTCTCGCTGCCGAGACGGACCATGGCCTTCTCGCGGAGAAGCACCTCCAGAGTGCCGTCCTCCTCGAGGTTGGCGACGAGCAGCTTGATGCTGTTCGTGCCGATGTCGATCGCGCCGAGCGTCCGCATGGCGGCGGAATTGTCGCCCCGGTCGGGCGGAACCCGGTGAAGGCCGTGTGAAGGGCGCGTGAAGGGACCGATGCGTTTTCGTGTCCCTATAATAGCGCCCCGTGCGGGACGCCGGCGATCTCTGGAAGGTCCGTGTGCACGCCGTGGACCGCGCGCGCAAGGCCGCGAAGCGCGGCGATCCCGAAGGCCTGCATGACCTCCGCGTCGCGCTCCGCCGCGTCGGCGCCACCGCGGGCGCGCTCGGCGCGAAGTCCGTCTCTCGCGACGCGCAAGGGCGCTCGTCCGTTCGCTCTCGAGCGAACGGCAGCTCCAGGTCGATCGCGAGCTCCTCGCGCGGATCGGGCAAGCTCGGCTACCTCTCGCCCGACGCCGCGACGGCGCTCGCCGCGCGCTGGGAGAAGCTCGCCGAGCGCGGCAGCCGCCGCATCGCGCGCGCCGCCGACGGTCGGGGCCGTGCGCGGCCTCCTGAAGGACTCTCGAGAAGCTCTCCCGCCGCCGGCCGGGACGACGCCGTCGAGAGGATCGAACGGGCGCGCCGGAAGGCCGAGGAGACGCTCGCCGAACCCCTCGAGGGCAAGGACGACGACGCCCTCCACCGCTATCGGATCGCCGTCAAGAAAGCGCGCTATCTCGCCGAGGATCTCGCGGCCCTCGGCGTTCGCCGCTTCACGAACCAGATCGAGCGCGAGAAGGCCCTCCAGGAAGCGCTCGGCCGCTGGAACGATCTTCGCCTCTTCGCGCCGGCGCCTCGCCGAGAGCCGCGACGAAGCGGAGGAGCGCGGATCCGTCACGCTCGCCGCCGAGCTCGAGCACCTCCTCGCGGCGCTGGAACCGACGATCGCGGGGATCCGCCGCTCCGCAATCGAGATCTCCCGGGCCGCGCGAAGGTCGTGCCCCAAGCGCCGGCAGGCCGCGCGCTAGGGCTCGGACCTCGAGCGGTCCGCTTCGCGGACCGTGGACATGAGAGGGGAAGTCGCTTCGGTCCCCTCTCCCAGGAAAGCCCGTACTTCTGCGTCCGTCAGGCCTCGGGGCGGGGCAAGAGGCCCGCCGCCTCGATCAGGCGGAGGATCGCGTCCTGGCCCTTGATCGAGATCAGATGCACGCCCGAGACCCCGGGCATCTCGCGGAGAGCGGCGACCGTCTCGAGCGCGAGGCGGAATCCCTCCTCGGCCTGGCGCCCGGGCGCCGCCTTCTCGAGGCGCCCGAGGATGTCGTCGGGCACATCGATTCCGGGAACGACGTCGCGCAGGTACCGCATCGCGCGCGCCGAGCGCGCCACGTAGACCGAGACGAGGACGAACACGCGCTCGAGAAGCCCGAGCTCACGGCAACGCTTCATGAATTCCACGAGGCGCGGGAGATTGAAGCAGAGCTGCGTCTGAATGAACTCGGCGCCCGCTTCGATCTTCTTGGCGAGCCGGGTCGGCCGGAAGTCGAGCGGCGGCGCGAACGGATTCTCGACGGCGCCGATGAAGAAGGAGGGACGCGAGGAGAGCGCGCGGCCCGAGAGGTACGTACCCTCGTCGCGGAGCCCGCGCGCGATCCGCAAGAGATGGATCGAGTCGATGTCGAAGAGGGGCTTCGCCTCCGGATGGTCTCCGGCGGAGACGTCGTCGCCCGTCAGGAGCAGGACGTTTCGCGCCCCGAGCGCCGCGGCCCCCAGCAGGTCCGCCTGCAGGGCGAGCCGGTTGCGGTCGCGGCAGGCCAGCTGGACGACCGGCTCGACTCCCGCCTGCGCCACGAACGCCCCGGCCGCGAGCGAGGAGAGGTGGGGATGGGCCGCGGGGTTGTCGGTGCAGTTGGCGGCGTCGACCTTTCCGCGCAGCTCCGCGGCGAAGCGGCGGACCTCCTCGGGGTCGGCGCCGTTCGAGGGCTGCATCTCGGCGGTCACGGCGAAGCGGCCCTCCCGCAGGATCGACTCGAGGCGGCTCCGAGGCGCCGCCGTCGCTGGCGTCATTCGCGCACGCCCGTCTCCTGCGGGAGACCTCATCGCGCCGGCGTCGCCGGCTGCCCAGCCCGCCGGGACCTGGCGGTCACGGCCGCTCGCGAGATTGGCCCAGGAGGACGTGCCCTGGAGCCTCCAGTCGACGGGCGGCTGAACGTGCTCCATGTGGTCCTTCCAGAGAGGCAGCCGCTGCGAGCCCTCGTAGGCTCGGACCCAGACGCACCGCATCTGCGGCTTGACCTCGCAGTGGCCGTCCACGAGGACGCCGCCGCACGGCCCGTTGCGCAGGTTCTTGGGGCAGTTCATCGGGCAGACGAGGCCGGTCGAGTGCAGGATGCACTGGCCGCACATGCGGCACCCGAACAGCGGAATCTTGACCGCCTTCTCGATCGCGATCAACGCGGTGTGGAAGACGCCCATCGGCCGCTCGGCCTGTCTGCCCGGACCGTCTCTCTAGGAGACCGGGATCCGCTTGTCCGGATCGACGAAGGGCATCGGCACGACGGTCGCCGCCCGCGGGCCCCACTCGGTGCTCGACCTTGACCTTCGTCCCGTCCTTCGCGATGCTCGGTCGGAATCCAGCAGTAGCCGATGTTCTTCTTGAGGCGCGGCGAGTAGATCGCCGACGTCACCTTACCGATCGCCGGCCGCCGTCGCGCTGATGCGCCGGCCACTTCACGGCGTTGAGCGCCGGGAACGGCTCGCCATCGATCTCGACGCCGACCAGCTTGCTCTTCACGCCCTGAGCCTTGATCTTCTTGAGCGCGCCGATCGAGATGCACGCGTCGTCGGGCAGCGAGAAGTCCACGAGCCGCTCGAGGCCCAGCTGGATCGCGTTGTTCTCGTAGGTCATGTCCGCGCCCCAGTTCAGAATCCCGCCCTCCACGCGGCGGATGTCGGAGGGCCCGGTCGGCTTGACGTTGTAAGGCTTGCCCGACCTCGAGCAGCGTGTCCCAGATGACCGAGCCCTTGGTCGGATCGAGCAGATAGACTTCGTAGCCGACCTCGCTCGTCCAGCCTGTGCGGGTGATGACCACCGGGACGCCCTTGATCTCGGCCTTGCGCCAGAAGTAGTACTTGAGGTCGAGGATGCTGTCGCCCAGGAGGTCTTTCATGAGGTCCTTGGACTTGGGGCCCTGGACCTGGAGCGGCGCCACGTCGAGCTCACGGATCGTGACGTTGAGCTTCGGGTAGGCGTTCTTGAGGCCTTTGAAGAAGAGGAGGACGTCCGAGGACGCGAGCGCGAACCAGAAGGTGTTTTCGTCCATCCGCGTCATGACCGGGTCGTTGATCACGCCCCCGTCCGAATCGCAAATGAGAACGTACTTGCCCTGGCCGACGGCGCACTTCGAAAGGTTGCGCGGCGTGACCAGCTGGGCGAACTTGAAGCCGTCGGGACCGCTCACCTCGATGCAGCGCTCGACCGAGACGTCCCAGATCGTGACGTCGTTCAGGAGCGCCTGGAACTCGTTCTCGAACGTGTCGAAGCGGACCGGGAAGTACATGTGGTTGTAGACAGTGAAGGCCTTCGGCGAGCTCCGCTGCGTGGCTTCGTAGTAGGGCGTGCGGCGGTTGCGCGCTCCGCGCTGGACCAGACTCATGTCGAACGGCGGCATTCGATCCTCCTTAATTGCGTCTCTCATCGAACCGGCGTCGCGGTCTTGCGCGCGGGATTGAAGAAGGGCGTCTCGACGACCGTCGCGGCGACCTTGCTCCGCACGGCCTCGACCGTGTACTCCATCTCCAGTCGGGTGCCCACGGCGTTGGCCCCTCGGGCCACCGTCGCGAGAGCGATCATCTTCTTGAGAATCGGCGACCACGTCGTCGAAGTCGCCTTGCCGACCCATTCGCCGTCGCGGTAGACCGGTACCGCCGTCCGCGAGGCAGTCGCCGGGACCTGAGGCGCAAGGGAGAGGCGGTCGTAGATCTTTTCGATCGAATCCCAGTCGATCTCGAGGCCCACGATCTGGCGAACCGGCCCCCTCTTCGCCTCCTCGCGCAGGGCGTCCTGCCCGACGAAGCGCCCCTTGTCGAGGGCCACGAGGCGCGTGAGGCCCATCTCGAAGGGCGAGTAGCGCTGGAGGTCGATGTACGCCTTCTTGGAGCCGTGGAAGTCGACGTCGATCAGGAGCAGACCCGCCTCGACGCGCGACACGTCGAGCGCCAGCATGCCGGCGGCGTGAATGTCGAACGCCTTTCCTTTCGCCATCAGCTCGTCCCAGACCCTGACGGCGTCCTTCCAGGGGATCCAGATCTCGTAACCGAGGTCCCCCGTGTAGCCCGTGCGGGAGATGTCCACGGGAACGCCCGCGATCTTGCCGGAGGTGACCTTGAAGTACTTGAGGTTCTCGATGTCGGCCTCGGCGATCGCCTTGAGCATGCGGCCCGACGTCGGCCCCTGAACGGCCAGGGCCGCGATCTCGTCCGAAACGTCCTCGAGCTTCACGTCGAGGCCGAGGGCGTTCTGCTGGAGCCAACGCAGGCTCGGATCGGCCGCGGTCCAGCGGTAGACGTTTTCGGAAAGACGCGCGACGGTCCCGTCGTCAATGACTTTCCCGTGCTCGTCGCACCAGGGCGTGTAGATCACCGAGCCGGGTTTGACCTTGCGCAAGTCCCGCGTGACGATACGGTCGACCAGACGCGTCGCGTCCTTCCCCGAGACGCGGTACTTGAAGAGCGGCGAGATGTCGATGACGGCGGCGGCGTTGCGGATCGCGTTGTACTCGTGCTCGTGGTGCGCCTCGTAGGCGGAGACCGCGTAGTAACCCGACCACTCGCGGTAGTTCAGGCTCTCGCAGAGCGGGAACGTTCTCTCGTGTACGGCGGTTCCGATCGGCACCTGGCGTCCTCGTCGATCTAACTAATCGATCTCGTCGGCCTCGGCGATCTCCGGTCACCGCAGAACCCGCGGTCATCGGCAGCTTGTCGGGGCGCGCGATTATAAGTATGCTCGCGCGCTCGCGGCAAGCACGAGCCGCGAGAACCACGGGTCACGGCGCGATTCGAAATCGAGAACGGGCAAGCGGGAGATGAGCTCGAAGTACGACGTCGTCGTCATCGGAGGCGGCCACAACGGCCTGATCCACGCCGCCTACCTCGCGCGCGCGGGCAAGAAGGTGCTCGTCCTCGAGAGGCGCCACGTCCTCGGCGGCGCCGCGGTGACCGAGGAGGTCTTCCCCGGCTTCAAGTTCTCGGTCTGCTCGTACGTCGTCTCGCTGCTGCGCCCCGAGATCATCCGGGAACTCGACCTGCCGCGCCACGGCCTCGAGATCCTCCCGCTCGACGGAACCTTCACGCCGATGCTCAACGGCGACTACCTCTGGCGCGTCAACGACCACGCCAAGACCCGCCGGGAGATCGCCCGCCACTCGAAAGTCGACGCCGAGGCCTACGACGAGTACGGCAAGGCCATGGCCGACATGGGCCGGTTCGTCAAGCCGATCCTGAGCATGACACCGCCGGACCCGACGAAGCTCTCGCTCAACGGCCTGCAGGACCTTCTCTTCCTCGGCAAGCGCTTCCGCGGGCTCTCGAGCACCGACCGGTACAACCAGGTCCAGCTGATGACGATGTCGGCGGTCGATTTCCTCGACCAGTGGTTCGAGACCGACCCCCTGAAGGCCACCATGTCGGCCTCCGGCATCATCGGCACCTTCCTGGGCGTGCGCTCGCCCGGGACCGCGTACGTCCTGCTCCACCACTACATGGGCGACATCGACGGCGCGTTCCGGGCGTGGGGCTTCGCACGCGGCGGCACGGGAGCGATCTCCGAAGCCTGCGCCGAGGCCGCCCGCGAAGCCGGCGTCGAGATCCGCACCAAGGCCCCGATCGCGAAGGTCCTCGTGTCCGGCGGCCGCGCGACGGGCGTCGTCCTCGAATCCGGCGAGGAGATCGCGGCGCGCGTCGTCTCCTCGAGCGTCGATCCGCGTCTGACGTTCATGAAGCTCGTCGGCGAGAAGGAGCTCCCCGGAGAGTTCGTCGAGGACGTGAAGCGGTACAAGTTCCGGGGGTCCTCGGGCAAGGTCAACCTCGCCCTCGACGCGCTGCCGGATTTCAAGTGCCTGCCGGGACCGGGAGCGCACCTGCGGGGCGCGGTCTCGTTCTCGCCCTCGGTCGAGTACATGGAGCGGGCCTACGACGATGCGAAGTACGGCCGCTTCTCGAAGCGGCCCTACATCGACATGGTCATTCCGACGCTCACCGACCCCTCCCTCGCCCCGCCGGGCAAGCACGTCATGTCCTGCTTCGTGCAGTACGCGCCCTACAACCTCAAGGGCGACTGGGACAAGGAGCGGGAGGCCTTCGGCGACACCGTCATCGACACGATCGCCGAGCACGCGCCCAACATCAAGAGCATCATCAAGCACCGGCAGGTCCTCACGCCTCTCGACCTCGAGCGGGACTTCGGGCTCTCCGAAGGCAACATCTTCCAGGGCGAGCTGACCCTCGAGCAGCTCTTCTTCCTGCGGCCCGTGCCGGGCTGGGCCCAGTACCGCACGCCGATCCAGAACCTCTACATGTGCGGCTCGGCGACGCACCCGGGCGGCGGCATCATGGGCGCCAACGGCCGCAACGCGGCCGACAAGGTCCTCGCGGACTGGAAGCGGGGCAAGGTCTCGCGATGACCGTCACGAAAGACGTCGTCGTCATCGGCGGCGGGACCAACGGCCTGACCGCGGCCGCGTACCTCGCGAAAGCGGGGCTCTCGACGGTCGTGATCGAGCGCCGCGACGTCCTCGGCGGTGTCGCAGTGACCGAGGAGTTCGCTCCTGGCTTCCGGGTGTCGACCCTGCTCCACGCGACCGGCCCGTTCGTGCCCTCGATCGCCCGCGAGCTCGACCTGACGCGCCACGGCCTCTCCTGGATCGAAACCGAGGCCCGCGTCTTCGCCCCCTCGACCGACGGCGGGGCGTTCGCACTCTACGGCGATGCCGCGCGAACCGCCGGCGAGCTCGAGAAGATCTCGCCTCACGACGCGAAGGGCTACGCCGCGTTCCACGAGAGCCTCGGGCGCATCGGCCGGGTCCTCGAGCCTCTCGTCCGGATGACCCCGCCGTCGATCGACGATCCGTCCTTCGGCGAGATGTGGGAGCTTCTCGGCGTCGGCCGCAAGTTCCGGGCGCTGCCGCGCCGGGACGCCTTCCGGCTGCTCCGGTGGGGCCCGATGGCCGTCGCCGATCTCGTCTCCGAGTTCTTCGAAACCGAGCGGCTCCGCGCCGTCGTGGCGGCCCGCGGCATCTACGGCGCGTTCGCGGGCCCCTGGTCGGCCGGGACGAGCCTCGGCGTCATCCTCCAGGCGGCGACCGATGCGAACGCCGCCGGACCGGCGACCTTCGTCCGCGGCGGCATGGGAGCCCTGACGCAGGCCCTGGCCGCGGCGGCGAAGGGATTCGGCGCCGAGGTGCGCACCGGCGCCACTGTCTCGCGCATCTCCATCAAGGACGGCCGCGCGACGGGCGCGGTGCTCTCGACCGGCGAAGAGGTCCAGGCGCGGGCCGTCGTTTCGAGCGCGGATCCCAAGCGGACGCTCCTCTCGCTCGTCGACCCGGGCGAGCTGTCGCCGGACTTCGTCTGGCGGATGAAGAACTACCGCGCGAACGGCGCGCTCGCGAAGGTCAATCTGGCGCTCTCGGCGCTGCCGGACTTCCCGTCGGCGAAGGCGTTGGGGCCGAGCGTCCTCGCGGGCCGGATCCACATCGGCCCGGACATCGACTACATCGAGCAGGCCTACGACGCCGCGAAGCACGGCGACTTCTCGCCGAAGCCCTATTGCGACGTCACGATCCCCACGCTCACGGATCCGTCGCTCGCTCCCCAGGGCAAGCACGTCATGTCGGTCGTCGCGCAGTTCGCCCCGCGCAAGCTCAAGTCGGGCGACTGGAAGAGCAAGCGCGAGGCACTCGGGGACGCCGTCGTCGAAACGCTCGCGGCCTACGCGCCGGGGCTTCCGAAACTCGTCGAGAAGCGCCAGGTCCTGACCCCGGAGGATCTCGAGGAGACCTTCGGCCTGACGGGTGGCCACGTCTTCCACGGCGAGCACTCCCTCGACCAGCTCTTCACGATGCGCCCGGTGCTCGACTGGGCGCAGTACCGGACGCCGGTCGCGAGCCTCTATCTCTGCGGCGCGGGCACGCATCCCGGCGGCGGCGTGACGGGCGCGCCCGGCGCCAACGCGAGCCGCGAGGTCGCGAAGGATTTGCGCGGCCGGGGCTGACCCGCCGCGTCTCGGCTTCAGCGAATCCGTCGCAGGTAGCCCCCGGGATTGAAGGTCATCAGGAACTTTTCCCGGGAGCGGTCTGCCTCGAAGTCCGGGTGGCCGGCGAGGAACTCTCCGATGCGCTTCGCCCGGACCCGGCCCGAACTCCGGCAGGACCGGGATGGCCGTTGACGTTGGAGTCTTCCACCACCAGGTAGCCGCCCACCGGGACGCGGGGCGCGAAGAGCTCGAGCTCGCGCAGGACGTGCGCCGCGCGAATGATCCGAATCGAGAATGACGAGGCGCGCCTCGCCCGCTGGCCTGCCCCGGAAAACAGCCTCGCGACGAGCGTCTGCGTCGCCGCTCGAGCCCGTGCACTAGCGGATCCGCGGGTGCACGGGGCGGCCCGGGACGGTCGAGCACGTCGATCGAGACGACCTCGCCCTGCGCCGAGCAGATCCAGCATCTGCGCCAGAAACAGCGCGCTCCCACCTTCGTGCGTGCCGGTCTCGACGACGAGCGCGCGGCCGCGTCTCGAAGAGGATCTCCTGGTAGACCATCAGATCCATCGGGCACTTGAGGCACGGAACGCCCATCCAGGACGTCCGGTGATGCACCCGCCCCTCGCCCTCCGGGCCCGCGTAGTAGAGGCGGTGGAAGGCGTCGACGACGGACCGTTCGGCCGGCTTCACGGCTTCACGAGCTTCCAGTTGCCCGTGGGCTCGAGCGTGAGGCGCTTGCGCGCGCGGGCGTCCGACACGAGCATCTGACGGACGTTCCCCGTCTCCGCCACACGCTCGGCGCGCTTCCACATGCCGTAGCCTCCTCCGCCCGACGCCCGGTGCGAGGTCAGCGCCACGGTGAAGACGTCCTCGTCGGTCACGTCCTTGCCGCCGCGCCGGAGATAGACCACGCGCTTGCGCGGCGGCCGCGACAGATCGATCTCGTACTCGGCGCCTTCCAGCGAGTCGCAGGACCGGGGGCCTTTCTCGAGGTCCGCAATGCATTCGGCCGAGCGCTCGAGGGCCTCGCGCACGAGCTTCCCCGTGGCCCGCAGCGTCACGAGACTGTTCTCGTATGGGTAGAACTGCCAGACCTGTCGCATCGAGAGCGGTCCCTGCGGCCACTCGAGAGGCCGAGCCGGGAGGGCCGAGGCGAAGGAGAGCTCCGCGCGCCCTTCCGCGAGCTGCACCCGGTGCACCCAGTCGACCACGCCCGAGTCCTCCGTCCTCGCTCGCTGCGTCGAGACCGGTGCGGTGAGATCCGCGAGCTTCGCCGCGAGGACCTTCATCGCCGCGTCGTGGCCGGCCGAAACGGCCGCGACGACGTCCGGATCCGGGGCCACCTTCTTCATCGGCAGGCTTTTCCCGCGGATGTCGGCGACCCGCCAGCGGCCGCCGTCCGCGGGCTTCTGGAACGCGACGTCGAAGCGCGTCAGGGTATCGCCCCAGCGTCCCGGAGCGGACACCCAGACCGTACCGACCCGCTGCGGATTGACGACGACGTGGGCGTGGCCCGAGAGCACGAGATCCACGCCCGGAACCTTGGTCGCCAGAGCGTAGGCCTGGTTCTCGAGCGAGGAGCCCGGGCGATCCTTTCCGCTCTTCGGGTCCCGCTCGAAGCCCTGATGGGTCAGAACGACGACGAAGTCGCAGCGCTCCTCGTCGCGAAGCTGCGAGACCCGGTGCTTTGCGACGGCGAGCGGCTGGACGAACCGCAGGCCGCCGAGAAGAGTCGGGCTGACCCAGTTGGGCGTGCCGGTGGTGATGAGGCCCAGGATCCCGACGCGCACGCCCTGGATTTCCCGGACGAGGTACGGCGGAAAGGCCTGCCGGTCGCCGGGGGCCAGGGTGTTGGCCGAGAGAAACGGGAACTTCGACTGCCGCCGGGAAGCGTCGAGGCGCTCCACGCCGAAGTCGAACTCGTGGTTGCCCACGGCCATGGCGTCGTATCCCATCCGGTTCATCGCCCCGACGATCGGGTCCGCCGCGTCGAGCCCCGACGCGAAGGCGAAGGCCTGTTCCGGCGCCCCCTGGATCGTGTCGCCGGAGTCGAGCAGGAGGACCGGCGGCCCCTCGGCGCGAATGGCCTTGACCGCCGCCGCCACGCGCGCGAGGCCTTCGCCGAGGTCCGCGTCGGCCAGTGCGTCGACGGGATGCACGCGCCCGTGCAGGTCGCCCGTGTGGAGAATCGTCAGCCGGACTTCCCCGGTCGCCGCGAGCATGCGGACCGAGAGCAGAAGCGAAGCGAGAATCAGGCCCGGGCGCACCTGCGGATCCTACACATAGAATGCTCGCGCATGGCGCGGAAGCCCCGGGAGACGCCCGAAGAGTCCAGGCGGCGCGCCGCACTCATCCTCCGGAGATTGAAGAAGGCGTATCCCGACGCCCGGTGCGCCCTCGATCACTCGAGCCCGCTCGAGCTTCTCGTCGCGACGATCCTCTCCGCGCAGAGCACCGATCGGCGCGTCAACATGGTGACGCCGGCGCTGTTCTCGAAATACCGGACCGCCGCCGACTACGCGCGTTCGCCGCGAGGCGTGCTCGAGCGGGAGATTCATTCGACGGGATTCTTCAACGCGAAGGCGAAGAGTCTCCGCGCCATGGGCGCGGCGATCGCCGCCGGTCACGGCGGGAACGTGCCCGACACCATGGTGGAGCTCGTCGCGCTTCCCGGCGTGGGCCGCAAGACCGCCAACGTCGTCCTCGGCAACGCCTTCGGCAAGGACGAGGGCTTCGTCGTCGACACGCACGTCGGGCGTCTCGCCCGACGCATGGGGTTCACGCGTCAGACGGATCCCGTCAAGATCGAGAACGACCTCAACGCGATCGTGCCGAAGGGCCGGCGCACGCTCGCGGCGCACCTTCTGATCTTCCACGGCCGGCGGATCTGCACGGCTCGAAAGCCGGCCTGCGCGACCTGTCCGGTCGAGCCCCTCTGCCCCAAAGTCGGTGTGTAGGCCGCGCAAAAAAGCACGCCCGCTTGAACGAAATCAGTTTTCCGGAGAGGCGGCGGAAAACCCTGTCAAAAAGCCTGCGGAAATGCCCCAAAAATCGCGGAATCCCGCGTCCCGCAGCGGATTGCACCGTCCTCTGTGCGATTGGACAACGCGTTCCCCATCAGCGACTTAGCGGCGATGCCCAAACACCTGTGCAGGAAAGTGGAATCGGTAATCGCGCCCGGTTTCTTTTTCCACACGTGCAACCGATTCAAAGAGTGAAACTTAACCGCCTCTTCAGTCAGTTGCCCGGGCGGTGCTCGCCGTAAATCTCCTTCAAGGACTTCACGATTTCGCCGAGCGTCGCGCCCCGGGTGACGGCCTCGATCAGGCCGGGCATGAGGTTGCGGTCCTCGCGTGCATCCGCCTGCAGCCTCTCGATCGCCCGCCGGGCCTGGGGGGCGTCGCGCGCGGCCCGGAAGGCCGCGAGGCGGGCGAGCTGCTCCTTCTCGATCTCCGGATCGATCGCCAGAATCGGCGGAGCGATTTCCTGCTCCTCGCGGAACGCGTTCACTCCCACCGTGATGCGCCGGCCCTCCTCGAGCTCGCGCTGCGCATCGTAGGCCGCGTCTTCGATCTCCTTCTGCAGAAACCCCTGCTCGATGGCGGCCACCGCACCGCCGAGCTCGTCGACCTTGCGGATCAGGGCGCGCGCCCGCTCGCGGATCTCGACCGTCCAGGCTTCGACCAGATGCGAGCCTCCCAACGGGTCGACGACGTCGGCGACGCCGGTCTCGTTGGCGATGACCTGCTGCGTACGCAGGGCGAGACGCGCCGACTGCTCCGTCGGCAGAGCCAGGGCCTCGTCGGATGCGTTGGTGTGGAGCGACTGCGTCCCGCCGAGAACGGCCGAGAGCGCCTGCAGCGCCACTCGGACCACGTTGACCTCGGGCTGCTGCGCGGTCAGCGTCGATCCCGCCGTCTGCGTGTGAAAGCGCAGACGCCAGGAACGAGGATCCTTCGCGCCGAAGCGGTCGCGCGCGATCTCGGCCCACAGGGAGCGAGCGGCCCGGAATTTCGCGACTTCCTCGAAGAAGTTGGCGTGGGCGTTGAAGAAGAACGACAGCCGGGGCGCGACGTCGTCGATCGCGAGGCCGCGGCCGAGAGCGGCCTCGACGTAGGCGATCGCGTTCGAGAGGGTGAACGCGACTTCCTGGACCGCCGTGGAGCCCGCTTCGCGGATGTGGTAGCCCGAGATCGAGATCGTGTTCCATCGAGGCACCTCCGCCCCGCAGAAGGCGAAGATGTCCGTCGTGATCTTGAGAGAGGCCCGGGGCGGAAAGATGTAGGTTCCCCGCGCGACGTACTCCTTGAGCAGGTCGTTCTGGACCGTGCCCGAGAGCGACTCCCAGGCGATCCCCCGCTCCCGCGCCACCGACAGGAGGAGGGCGAGAAGGATCGACGCGGTCGAGTTGATCGTCATGGAGATCGAGACGCGATCGAGCGGGAGGCCTTCGGTCAGGATCCGCATGTCCTCGAGCGTCGCGATGGCGACGCCGACCTTGCCGACCTCGCCCCGGGCGGCGGGATCGTCGGAGTCGTACCCCATCTGCGTGGGAAGGTCGAAGGCCACGGAGAGACCCGTCTGGCCCTGGGCGAGCAGATATCGATACCGGGAGTTGGACTCGCGCGCCGAGCCGTATCCGGCGTACTGCCGCATCGTCCAGTAGCGGCTGCGATACATGTCCTCGGAGATGCCCCGGGTGAAAGGGAACTCGCCGGGGGCAGGCCGGCCATAGAAGGGCTCGACGGGTATCCCGGAGGTCGTGGTCTCGGGCAGGTTCGGGCGCCCGGCGGCCACCTTCTCCCTCCGCTCTTTCACGGACCGGGATTGTTTCACGGCCCTCGCCCGACGGCTCCGTACCCCGTCGGGCCGGCCGCCCGCCGACCCGAATGTTAGAATGTCGCAAAGCCCCAATGAGCGAACACTTTCGGGGACGTCTCGAGGTCTTCGGCCTCGCGGACCTCCTCCAGTGGATGGAGCTGAACAGGCGGTCGGGCCGGCTCCTCGTGACGCGCGGCCACGATCGCCGGACCCTCGACTGGAAGGACGGGGAGATCGTCTACGTCTCCGGCTCGCTTCCCCGCCACCGGCTCGGCGTCCACCTGCTGCGGAGCGGCGCCCTCCCGGCCGCCACCCTCTACGAGCTCCTGGCCCGCAACATGACGACGCAGGAGAACCTGACCCGCCTCATCCTGGAGATGGGCCACGACACGCTCGACGGCCTGTCGCTCCGGGTCGAGGAGCTTGCCCGCAAGCTCCTCTTCGAGATCTTCGAATGGCGCGAGGCGAACTTCGACTACGACCCGACCTACCGCGTGACGCCGATCCTCCGCATCGGGCTCACGCTCCGCGGACAGGCCCTCGCCTTCCAGGGCGTGAAACAGCTCGACGATACCCACCGGCTGTCCCGAAAGGAGCGCCGGGAGACCTGGGAGGCCGCCGACGCGTGGGTCCTCCCGTTTCTCCCGGACGCGATCGAGGAGCACTTCTGGGAGGCCCTCGAGCGGCTGGACACCGCGCTCGAGCCGTTGGAAGCGCGCGGGCATGCGGTCCGTTTCCACGAATTCGCCCGCCGCCTCCGGGAGCGGCTGATCAAGAACTACCTGATGCGCCCGGTTCACGAAGACACGGCCGGCCTGCTGCTCGAGCTGCTGAAGAAGTCTCCCCTCGACCCGTCCTCGGTCGTGCCGATCGCCGCCCTGGATCAGTACCTGACGCTGGACCTGCTGATTCTGGCCAACTCGCTGTCGGTCGACCGCGAGAACTCGGTCGGCACCGTGCCCGAGGCGATCGATCGGATCGGACCGCGCGCCCTCACGGTGCTCATCGACCGGCTCTCCTCGACGGACTTTCCGGCCCTCTCGAAGACCGATCCCGCGGCCCGCGCCGTCCGGCGCGCCAGCCTCGCGGCGGCGCTCTCGGCCGGGCGGTTCGCCGAGCGCTACGGCATATCGCGGGAGCGCGGGTACACCCTCGGACTCCTCCATTGCATCGGCTACTCGGACCTCTTCGAGATCGTCCGGGAGATGAACCTTCCCGCGGGGCCCTTCCGGGGGGCCGTGCTGGAGACCTACCGGCCGGCCGTCGGACGCGCCCGGGCCGAGATCTGGGGCCTCCCGCGCGACTTCGAGGCCACGCTCTCGGACGACGGGACGGACCCGAGCGCCTCGGCGGCCCTGGTGCGCAAGTCACGCGCGGCCGTCCCGGGCTGCGCGGTCGGCAGCCTGCCGGTCGACTCCGGCGACGAGCTCGAGGCCGACGAGATCTCGACGGAATTGAACATGCTGTTCGAATACCTGGGCCTCGAGCCGGTCGCCGTCGCGCGGGAATAAGGCGCCGCCTGCGGGAGCCCGCCCCCACGCCCCGCCCCCTGAAGGAATCCTGAAAAGAGGACGCCTCGGAATCCCCGGCCCCCCGGAAGCGTTTTCGCTCCCGGACCGAGGCTCGCCGGACCCCGAAGGCAGGCCGAGCCTCTAGAAAGGATCGACAATGCGCTCGAAAGCACCGGCAATCGCACTCCTGCTCGCCACCGCGGTGGCCCTCGGCCAGGAGGCCGCACCGGCGCCGCAGGTTCCCGTCTTCTCCGAAAGGGTCGAGGTTCGCGTGCTCGACCTGGACGTGGACGTCACCGACTCCAAGGGGAACCCCGTCACGGACCTCAAACGCGAAGACTTCGCCGTGAAGATCGGCGGCAAGGTCATGCCCATCGACTACTTCGCGCAGGTCAGCGACGGCACGATCCACTCCCCCGACCTGGCCAGCGCGTCGCCGGATCAGGTCCTCGCGGTCTACACCAAGGGCGGCGAGGCGATCGTGCCCCGGAACTTCCTCATCTACATCGACCTGGGGTTCATCTCACCGGGGATCCGCAACCGGAGCATCAACGCGTTGTCCGACTTCGTGACGCGGCTCGGCCCGAGCGACGCCACGCGGATCGTCCTCTTCGACCGATCGCCGACGGTCCTCCAGGACTGGACGACCAGCAAGGAGTCGGCGATGTCGGCGCTCACGAAAATCGAGAGAGAGCATCCCGGCATGTCGAGGCTCCAGACCGAGCGCCAGACCGTGTCCATGATCGACTCGACCCCGCGCCGCCGCCGGGGACCTCTCGTCGAGCAGTACGCGGCCCAGATCTCCATGGAGATCCAGACCATGCTCACGAGCATGCAGAGCGAGCTCGTCACGCTCACGCCGCTCGCCGGCAAGAAGTCGTTCATCTTCCTGACGGGGGGCTTCGAGTACCAGCCGGGCTTCGTGATGGCCCAGTACGCGAGCGGTTCGGTCGCCTCGCCCGGACTGACCTTCACCAACATCCGGCAGATCCCGGAGCGGGTCGGAGGGATGGTCCAGAACGCGAACTCGGACGAAGTCACCTTCTACACCATCGACGCGCAGGGTCTCACGAGCGAGGGCGTCGGCGCCGGCAACGACGACCCGCTCGGCAGCCGACCGGGGGTGTCCTTCCAGGCGCGGCAGGACCGGCAGGCCGGCCTGCAGGAGATGGCCCTGGACACCGGAGGGCGCGCTCTCCTCAACACCAACGACTTCCAGAAGGGCCTCGGGCGCGTGTACGAGGCCGTTTCGAGCTACTACACCGTCGGCGTCAACCTCTCGAATCTGACCTCGGGCAAGTACGAGAAGGTGGAGGTCACGGTCAATCGTCCGGGCGTGACGGTGCGGTCGCGGCGAGGCTTCGAGGCGAGGCCGGAAGCGGTCCTCGTCGAGCAGCGCGCCCGGGCGACGATGGAGACCGACCTCTCCTACACGGCGATCCCGGCCTCCATCCGGACGGCCCCGCCGACTCCCGACAAGAAGCTCTACCGCCTGCCGATCACGATCACGATGCCGGCGTCGTCGCTCACCTTCGTTCCGAGCGGCGACAAGGCGACCGCCCGGGCGGCCTTCTACATCGGCTCCGTCGACGACAAGGGCCGCATGAGCGACATCGGCCGGCAGGAGACGACCTTCGAGGTGCCCGCCGACAAGACGACCGGCGATACGGCCGTCACCTACACCGCCGAGCTCCAGACGAGAAAGGGCAACCAGCGCATCGTCGTCAACGTCCGCGACATCGCCACCGGAAAAATGGGGACGGCGAGAGCGAACGTGCGGGTCGAGTGACGGACGAAGAGCCGGATAGAGCCATCAAAAAAGGGGCGGCCTGCGCGGCCGCCCCTTTTTCTTGAATCACAGGTTTCCCGCGCGAGGGCGGGGGAAAGCCCCGCCCTTACGACTTCTTTTTGGGCGTGGGAGCCGGAGCCGGAGCCGCCGCCGCCTTCTTGGGAGGCAGGCTGCCATCGGGCATCAGCACCACGAAGTCGCCCTTGCGCTCCACCCCTTTGTTCGCGTTCGACCCCCGCGCGGCGTTCAGGTCCCGCACCAGAATGCTGAAGGTGTAGTAGCCCGGCTCGAACGAGGCCAGAGGGATCTCACTTCCAGTCCCGTAGTTTCCGCTCGCGACGGGCATCAGGTCGGCGGGCCCGGTGAACGGAGCGAAGGCATCCTGGCCGTCGCGCTGCACGTTGATCCTGGTCATGATCCGGGGCTTCGCGGCTTCGGCCGGAGCGGCAGGAGCCGCGTCGGGCGTCCCGCCGGGGGCGGGGGCCGGCGCCGTTCCGTCCGCGGCCGGGGCCGAGGCCGCCGGGAGCGTCGGATTGGAGACCTCGTAGAAGTACCAGAGGCTGTCCTGCTTCGATGAAGCTGCGATCGCCCTTGGGCTCGACCTTGATCGGCTTGTCCGTCCCGAAGACGAACGGATCGTTCGGACCCGGGCGCTTGGTCAGCGGCACGAGCCCGGCCGAGAGAATCAGGGGCGAGACTTCGAACTCGGTGGTCTTCGGGTTGAAGGTGAAGTCCACGTTCGTAGCGGCCACGGGAGGCTGCCCCTCGGCGGCGAACAGGCCGAAGGACCCCTTGTACTTGCCCGGCGGCAGCGCCACCGACTTGTCGACGGCGCGGTCCTTGCGCGTGCCCTGGGCGACTTCGGAGAACGAGGCGTCCTCCCAGAACGAATGGACCTCGGCTCCGGAGCCGTCCTTGACGACGCCACCGAGCTTCAGCGGCCCGCCGGCGGCGAAGGCGGGCTTGTTCGCGGGCAGGTAGAACTGGAACGCCAGGAAATCATCGCCCGTGGAGGACCGGAACGTCCCCGACCAGAAGCCCGCCTCGTTCGGCAGCGCCGCCCGCGCTCTCGAGGGCGGTCTTGACGGAGGCCGGAAGCGGGACGATCGCCGCAGCGGCGGCGGGTGCCGGCGCCGCAGCGCCTCCCGCGGGTGCGGCCGGAGCCGCGCCGGGCGCGGGGGCGCCGGCTGCGGCTGGAGGGGGGGCGGAAGCCGCGGGCGCTCCGGGCGCCGCAGCGGTGAGCGTTGCATTGGGATTCACGATCGACTTCTCGGCCAGCGTCGCAATGGCCTTCTCGACCTGCGCGCCGTTTCGGAGTTCGTCGGTCCCCACGCTCGGGTCGACGGAGATCGAGGCTCGCAGCTCGGTCATCTCGAGGACGGGCGGCAGCCGGTCCTTGTCCCAGGTCCAGTTGTAGGAAATCGCCGAAGCTGCGTCCGGCTGGGCTCCGACGTCGATGCCCGGAATCGTGGCTCCGTCCGGCATGCCCGTGCCGCTTTGCTGGGCGCGGGTCTGCGAGACACGTGACGGGGGCCCGAGTGTCACGAAGAGCCGGCCCCGGACCGAGTCCGCGCCCCGCGTGTAGCGTGCAAGCTTGAACTGCTGGTCTGCGGCCGCGATGCGGCGAGAGACTTCGGCCTTGAACGGCTCGCCGCCCCGCTTGGCCCAGTAGAGCGCGATGAACTTTTCGGCCTCGGCGTCGGTGGTCAGCTTCTTCCACTCGGTCCGCTCGGCGGGCGTCAGGAAGTAGGCCTCGGGCGACCGGTCCCAGTCCTTGTACTTGGTCAACTGGGCCAGCGCGGACACCGCCAGCGCCAGACCGGCGAGAGCAATGAAAACTCTTTTCACAAAACCTCCAAAACGGTTCATGGAACCGCGCATTCTATCCGAGACGGCGCCGGTTCCGAGGCCCCTCGACCCGGGGAAACGGAAGGGCCTAGCCTCGGTCGGGGCGACCCGATGCCGTCGCGTAGCGCCGCCCGGGGATCTTGGCCAGAGCGACCGTGCCCTCGGCGGGCCGCTGCCCGCGGAGCTCCCGGCTCAAGACCTCGAGCATCTTCTGGACGTCGCCGTGCATGCGCTCCATCCGCTGCTTCATGTGGAGGATGACTTCCACTCCTGCGAGATTCACGCCCAGGTGCCGGGTCAGGGTCAGAATGATCTCGAGGCGTTCGATGGTGTCGGAGTCGTAGAGGCGGGTGTTCCCCTCGGTCCGCGCCGGCCTCAGCAGGCCTTCCCTCTCGTACATGCGGAGGGTCTGAGGATGGATCCCGTACTTCTCGGCGATCACGCCGATCCGGTACACGCCGGTGCGGCTCCCCGGTTTCACCGGCCTCTCCGATGGTCGACGGGCCGCGGCTCGACCGGGATCGTCTGGCCCCGCTCGGCCTTGGGCGCCACCACGCGCAACACTCCGCCCTTCAGGCTCGCCTTGATCGCGCCGGGGTCGAGCGTGGCGGGGACGGGAAAGTCGCGCGAGAAAGTGCCGTAGATGCGCTCCATGCGCACGAAGTTGCGGGGCTCGGCGCCGTTGGCCTTCCGGTGCCCCGAGACCCTCAGCTTGCCGTCGAGGGCCTCGAGGCGGACGTCGTCGAGGCGGACGCCCGGAAGCTCGATGTTGAGGATGATCTCGTCGGGCGTCTCGTAGACGTCGGCCGCGGGCGACCAGAGCGCGGAGTCGAGGCCATCGTCGGGAAACTCGGTGCGGTGGATCGTCTCCTCGAAGAGCCGGTTCACCTTCTCCTGGATGGCGAAGAGGTCCTGCAGCGAGTTCCAGCGAAAGACGGTCATGGGAAAGCTGTTGAGAGTTTAGCGTCGAGAGTCGAGCGGCAGAGAGCGGTTTATTCGCCGTCGCCTCGCTCGTCGTCAACGTCATACCGCTCGACCCTCAACTCTCGACCCTCGACTTACTTCTTCTCCGTATCCACGTACTCCGTGTCGATCACCTCGTCCTCCTTGGAGGAGTGGGCGCCCGACCCGGCCGCCCCGCCGGAGTCGCTCGGGGAGGGGCCCGCCGAAGACGCGGCGGCCCCCCGGTACATGGCTTCGGCGAGCGAGTGCGAAGCCTGCTGGAGACGCTCCGCCGCGTCGTTCATCGCCTGAGCGCCGCCGGCCTCCAGCGCCTTCTTCGCGTCGGCCAGCGCCGACTCGAAGGTCGAAGCCTCGGCCGCCGAAAGCTTGGCCTTGTTCTCGTTGAACGTCTTCTCGGAGGCGTAGACGAGGGAGTCCAGCCGGTTCTTCGCCTCGATCTCCTCCCGCCGCTTGCGGTCCTCCTCGGAGTGGGACTGAGCGTCCTTGACCATCCGGTCGATCTCGTCCTTGTTCAGACCGGACGACGCGGTGATCGTGATCTTCTGTTCCTTGCTGGTGCCGAGGTCCTTGGCCGACACGTTCATGATGCCGTTGGCGTCGATGTCGAAGCTCACCTCGATCTGCGGCATGCCTCGCGGCGCCGGCGGGATGCCGACCAGGTGGAACACGCCGATCGTCTTGTTGTCGCGAGCCATCTCGCGCTCGCCCTGGAGCACCTTGATCTCGACCGACGTCTGATTGTCGCCGGCCGTCGAAAAGACCTCGCTCTTCTTGGTCGGAATCGTGGTGTTGCGCTCGATCAGCTTGGTCGTCACGCCCCCGAGCGTCTCGATGCCGAGCGAGAGCGGCGTCACGTCGAGCAGCAGCAGGTCCTTGACGTCGCCGGCGAGCACGCCGCCCTGGATCGCGGCGCCGATCGCGACGACCTCATCCGGGTTGACGCCCTGGTGCGGGTCCTTGCCGAAGAAGTCCTTGACGAGCTTCTGGATGCGCGGCATGCGCGTCTGGCCGCCGACGAGGACGACCTCGTCGATGTCCTTGGGCTCGAGGCCCGCGTCCTTCAGCGCCTGCTTGCAGGGCCCCACCGACTTCTCGATGATGTCCTCGACGAGCTGCTCGAGCTTCGAGCGCGAGAGCTTCAGCTGCAGATGCTTCGGACCGGAGGCGTCCGCGGTGATGAACGGAAGGTTGACCTCCGTTTCGACGACGTTGGACAGCTCGATCTTGGCCTTCTCCGCGGCTTCCTTGAGCCGCTGCATCGCCATCGGATCCTTCGAGAGGTCGACGCCCTGGTCCTTCTTGAACTCGGCGAGGATCCACTCGATGATGCGCTGGTCGATGTTGTCGCCGCCGAGGTGCGTGTCGCCGTTGGTCGACTTGACTTCCACGACGCCCTCGCCGACCTCGAGAATCGAGATGTCGAAGGTTCCGCCGCCGAAGTCGTAGACCGCGATCGTCTCGTCCTTCTTCTTGTCGAGGCCGTAGGCGAGCGCGGCGGCCGTGGGCTCGTTGACCAGCCGCTCGACCGTCAGGCCGGCGATCTGGCCGGCGTCCTTGGTGGCCTGGCGCTGGGAGTCGTTGAAGTACGCCGGCACCGTGATGACGGCGCGCGTCACCTTTTCGCCCAGGTACGCTTCCGCGGCCTCCTTGAGCTTGCCGAGAATCATCGCGGAGATCTCGGGCGGCGACCAGTCCTTGCCCCCGGCCTTCACGCGACAGTCGCCGTTCGACGCCTCGATGACGGTGAACGGGACCATCTTCATCTCTTCCGAGACTTCCGAGTACTTCCGGCCCATGAACCGCTTGATCGAGTACACGGTGTTGGCCGGGTTGGTGATCGACTGGCGCTTGGCCACCTGGCCGACGAGCCGCTCACCCGTTTTCGAAAACGCCACCACCGAGGGGGTGGTGCGATTGCCTTCAGCGTTGGGAATGACGGCGGGGTCCCCGCCCTCCATGACGGCCACACACGAGTTCGTGGTGCCGAGGTCGATACCGATGATCTTGCTCATTGCGACTGCTCCTTAAGGCTCCTCTAGGAGGCCGCAATATAGAACATGAGCCGGAGACTGTCAAGGTTTATGGAGGTTTTTCTAAGTCTAGTGCACTCATGTCCTTACGCCTATTCTACGACCAGGACGCTGGGGCGCTCGGTCGGGGGAAGGGCGCGGGAGGGCGCCGGACGAAGATCCGAAACAGGCGCGAGGCTCCGCTCGAGGGAGAGGTCGAGGTCGATCTGCCCGCGAGCGTTGTGCCCGTAGAGGCCGAACTTCCCGTCTTCCGCCCGCAGGATGTAACGGTAGAAGCGCCCGTACGGATCGCGGAGGGCGTCCTCTTCCAGGATTCCCGCGACGACGAGGTCTTCGAGGCTTCGCGGATAGCGGCCCGTCGAGTCGTAGTAGATCCTGACCGCGCGCTCGACGGCCACGACGCGGTTCAGTGAGATCGCCTTGGCGAGCTCGGCCCGTTCGGGAACCTCCCCCGCCGGCTGAAGAAGAAAGTTGAGCGGATTGCGCGGCAGCAGGAAGTACGCCCCCGCCGCGAGCACGGCCAGCGCCGCCCAGAGCCCGATCACTCGCCCGGCCGACCCCCTGTGGGCGACGGGCGGCGGCAGGGGCGCCAGCACCGGCTCCTCTTCCACGCGTCCGGGCTCGATCAGATGCCGCCCGAGCAACTCGGTTGTGCCCTTGAGAACCTCGAAGTCCGAGAGGAAGGCCCTCTCCATGATTTCGGCGACGTTCAGCCGCCCGTCGATCCAGCGCCAGGTCTCCGCTTCGGACCTCGAGACGGAAAGGGTTCCCTCCGGAGGGTTCTTCTCGCCGGAGACGAGCCTGATCTTCTCGACTCCCGGGGCGCGCCGGAAGACGGCCTCGAGCGAGCCGAGCTTTTTCTCGAGCATCGGCCACTCGTCCGCCATCTGGGCCGCTTCCATGAGGATCGTATCGATGGACACCGGCGCCATGTGGTCCGCGTCGTAGTCGACGGTCCCCTCCTGGCTGAAGTGGAAGCGGCCGTCGGGCCAGCGAAAGGCCGTGTAGACGATCCGCGCGATCTGCACGCGAAGCGCCTCCCGCAGCTCCTGAGGATCGATGAGGCCCTCGCGAATCAGCAGGAAGCCCATCCGCTGCTGGGTCTCGCGCTGCACGACGAGCACTCGCTCGAGCTGTTCGTTCGTCACGTAGCCGGCGCGGATCAGAAGATTGCCGAGGCGGTTGTCCAGCCGGCGCGCGGTCGATTCGGCGGCCACGACGGAGCCTCCGAGAAAGGAGATCGTGATCGTGTCGTCCTCGCCGTCGACCTTGAGGACGCCGGTTTTCCTCTGCAGGCCGAGCATCTGGAAGATGTCGGTCAGCGAAAAGACTTTGAGCGTGCCCTCAAGACCCACTCGGCACCCTCCTTGCTCCCCACTGCGCGCGCAGCCAGACGGCTGCGGCGAGCGCCGCGCCGGCGACGACCGTCGCGCGGATGTTCCCGAGGGGCGGCAGCGTGAGGGGATCGAAGAATTTCTCGTCGAGAAGAGCGGCCCCGACGGCCGAGAAGAACACGAGAAGCGCCGCGGCCGCCAGGACGGGCCGCTGCGAGGCGAAGGCATGGGAGCCCGGCAGGACGAGAGAGGCGATCCGAACCGCCAGGTGCTTTCCGGATGCCCGCCGCTGCATGGCCTTCGTCTCGGCCACCTGATCCTCGATGTCGACGTCGTCCTTCCTCATGTGCAGCTTCCAGCACGCGGCGCAGTAGAGCGAAGGGTCTCCGAAGCGGCGGCAGCGCTTGCAGAAAGGGCGCCCGCAGCGGTCACAGTCCTGCGCCACGTCTCGCTCGCGCCGGCGGGCGAGCAGGAGGCCGAGGCCAAGGGCGGCGAGCGGCGCGAAGGTCCAGTAGGGAGAGTACTGCCGCCAGCCGCGGGCGCTCCCATGGCCGGGCAGCCGGCGGCTCTTCGGCTGGGCGTCCCACGCGGCCATGCGTTCGCGCGCGCGGTCCAGCGAGTAGCCGGCCGGCACGACGCGGGAGAGCGTCGGATTGTCGGCCCAGAAGTTCACCTGGGAGTTCGAGATCGTGCGCGCCTGCTGGATCGCCGCGGCCTGGCCCTCGAAGTCATAGGCCTCCCCCCGAGCCAGGGACAGGTTGTAGAAGACGGCGGCGGAGGCCGGGGCCCGCTTTCCGGCCTCGATGTAGTCCCGGATCGCCTCGCCGTAGTCGCCCTCGGTGAATCGCACGTTCCCGCGGTTCAAGAGGGGACGGTAGTCCTCCGGATCCGCCTGCATCGCGCGGCCGTAGTCCGACTGAGCGCGGTCCAGGTCGCCGGAGCGCTCGGCGAAAACGCCCAGCAGGTACCAGACGTCCGAGTCCTCCGGGAAGACCGCCGCCGCCTGCCGCAGCCCGTCCTCGGCGCTCGCGTCCTCGCGACGCTCCGCGAGGTCGAGAGCCGCCACGAAGAGAGGCGACCGCTCCTCGATGTTCGCGGCCGTCACCTTGGCCAGAAGCGGCGGGACCAACGCGAGAGCCAGGAAGCCAGCGGCGAGAACCAGACGTTCCCGGCCCTCCGTGTACGGATACAGGAGCGCCCCCCAATACAGGAGGAGCCAGCCGGGGCCCATGCCGACGAAGAGCGGAAGACCCAACAGAAGCAGGGCGAACGGCACGACGGCCGCCGATCCGTAGGCGCGGCTCGCCCGCTCGGAGATGTCGTGCCAGGCCCTCGGGAGATGCCGGAGCCCGAGCGCGAGAACCGTGCCGGCGAACATGCCCGCAATCCCGAGGGCGATCCAGAGGGCGAGCGATGAGAGAAGCGCGACCCGCGCCTCCCGCGTCGAGACGAAGGCGGTGATCGCGGCCGGAAGACGGCGCAACGCCTCCGAGATCCGCCCCTCGCGCAGGAGGAAGGACAGATTCGCGACGATCGCATCGGGGTTCGACTCGTCGAGCTTCAGCGCCGCCCCGTACGCTCGTTCCGCCCGCTCCGGGGCTCCGAGCTTCTCCGCCCGGTGGCCGATGTAGACGGCGGTCCGCGAGAAATCCGAGAGATGGTAAACGCCGACCTTGCGTCCGGCGCGCCGCATCTCCTCGAGGGCCTTGTCGGCGTCCGAGACGTCGTTCTCGGAGAAAGCCGAGAGGAACTCGAACCACTGAGCGCGGTACTGGCTGCGGGTGACCGGAGGCGGAAGCGGCGAGAGCGCCTCCTGGGCGCTGCCGACGCCGGCGGAGGCCGCGACGCAGAGAAGCGCCACGGCTCCCAACCGCCGCCGCGGCCGGAAGCCCGGGCGTCGTGGAGTTGCGGTCACGGATTCGCGCCTAACGCGGCGGCTCCCGGCCCGGCGGCCGCGTGGCCTCGACGTAGGCCATCCGGAGCTCGTACAGCACCCGCGAAAGAAGGTCCGACTCCTCGAACGACAGCCGGCCCCGGGTCTTCTGTTCGAGCGCGCCGAGCCAGTCGATCATCTGGCGCGCGGCCCCGGGCTCGCGGCGCGGGAGGCGCTCCCCGGTCATGGGATCGATTCCGAGAGCCGCGTAGATGTTCGACGCGAGGAAGCTCACGAGTCCGATGAAGGCCTGGGACGTCGCGCCCTCTTCGGGCGCTTCCGGTTCCCCGCGAGGCGAAGCCGCGGACGAGGCGGGCGGCGGCGGCGCCGCCGGAGCGGGAGGCGCGGGCCGGACAGGCTCCGGCTTCTCCTCCGGCTCGAAGTCGGGGCGCAGCTCGCCGTCGGCGGTGAACATCCGGCGGTCGACGACGCGGATCGGTTTCTCTTCTTCGCTCACGCTTTCGCTCACGCCGCCCTGGAATCGGGATGCGCAATTTTACCCCGGAAGGGCGCCGGGTATGATCCGCGCGTGTCCGAGAGCCTCGATCGCCTCGTCGCCCTCGTCGACCGTCTGCGGCGGGAGTGCCCCTGGGACCGCGAGCAGTCCTTCGAGACCCTCAAGACGTTCCTCCTGGAGGAGACCTACGAAACGCTCGCGGCGGTGGACGAGGACCGTGCCGAACCGCTCGAAGGAGAGCTCGGGGATCTTCTGTTCCAGGTCCTTTTCCTCGCGCGCCTCGCCGAGGAGCGAGGGTGGTTCGACATCGGCGGCGTCGCGGAGCGGATCACGAGCAAGATGATCGAGCGCCACCCCCACGTCTTCGGCGGGCCTCCCGCCGAGAGCGCCGAAGCCGTCAAAGTCGCCTGGGAGAAGCGCAAGCGCCGGGACCCGAACGCCACCGAGGATCCGCTGGGCACGCTTCCCGCGGCGCTGCCGGCGCTCGCCACGGCCTACCGGCAGACCCTCCGGGCCGCGGACCTGGGATTCGACTGGGAGCGCGATGCCGACGTGGCGGCGAAGATCGAAGAGGAGCTCGCCGAGTGGCGTGCCGCGGCGGAGGGCGGCGACGCCAAGGAAGAGCTCCACGAGATCGGAGACATGCTGCTCTCGGTCGTCAACCTCGCCCGCCGACGGAAGATCGATCCCGAGAGCGCGCTGCGTCTGGCCAACCGGCGGTTCCGCGAGCGTTTCGCCGAAGTCGCGCGCCGGGCGCGGGAGAGCGGCAAGGACGTCTCGGAGACCGGAATGGCGGAGCTGGATCGGTACTGGGAGGAAGCGAAGAAGACGAGTCGACAGCTAACATGTCGACGTTCGAAGATCCGCTTCAACTTCACACTGTCGACTTTCGACTTCCTATCTCACCAGCTCCCCCACTTTCACCAGCCGACTCCCTCTCGGCCAACCCCGGCATCTCGCGCTCGAGAACGGCCAGGGTCGCCGGATACGGATGTCCGATGGCGACGGCGCTGCCTTCGGATCGGGCCCGCCGCACGAGCTCCGCGAGCTGCTTCGAGATGGCGTCCTCCGATTCGACGTCGTCCAGAAACACGCGCCGCGAGACGGCGGGCACGGACGCTTCCTCCGCCGTCTGCTCGCCGACGGTCGCGTCCGTCGTGCGGCTGTCGAGGAAGTACAGGCCGCGGTCGGAGAGCACGCGGGCGACCACGCGCATGACTCGCGGATCGGCCGTCGCCACCGACCCCATGTGGTTGTTCACGCCGACGGCGCCGGGCACGGTGGCGAGGTCGCTCTCGAGCGTGCGGGCGATCTCGGCGTCGGACTGGGATCGCAGAATGACTCCGGGGCCGGGCCGCACCTTCGGATAGCCCGCCGGCTCCATGGGAAGGTGCAGGAGGACCTCCTTGCCGCCGCGGGTGAGGGCGCGCGCCGAGGCCGCGCTGAACGCGACGCCCGGCAGGACGGCGCCCGCCACCGGCGACTTCCAGGCGGCGATGCGCTCGGCCGGGGCGAGCTCGTTTCCGAGGTCGTCGATGACGATGGCCGCGAGCCCCGGCGCACCCCCGACGATTCCGGCCCGGGGCCGCGCGGGCGCAGGCCGCGGAACGGCCGTGCGGCCGCGCGGGGCCGATGCAGGCGGTCGGGCCGTTCGAGCCGGCGGCACCGGGGCGGGAGACGGCGGGGGCGGCGCGGGCCGGGTCTTCAGGTAGAGAGCGATCGCGAGCGCGATCGAGAGCAGGGCGAAGAAGATCGTCGCCCGCGAAACACGTGGCCCGCGGCGGTTCACGGGCGGCGTCGTCCTGTGGCGCGCCCGACCAGTCCGGTTAGGCGGCCTTGCGCGCCGGGGCGGAGCGCATCACCTCGAGCCCGCGCTCGAGGATCAGGTCCTTCTCGCGCGTCTCGCCCGGGAAGACGATGACGCGCTCGTCCGGCGCGAGGCCCTTGCCGCCGAGCGTCTGCCCGGACGGCGAAACGTAGCGGCCCACGGTCATGTAGAGCGTCCCGCCCTCTTCCGTCGGAATGCCGCGCTGGATGATCGCCATGCCGACCGTGGTCTCCCCGACCGTCTTCGCCTGGACCCGGTCGCGAAGGGCGGCCGCCAGGATCTCGGCCGGGCCCCCCGTCGAATCGTCCATGAGCACGACGACCCGACCCTTCCAGGCCGCGTCGCCGGCTCCCTCGAGCGGCTTGCCCGCCACCTTGCGAGAGGCGACCGTCGCGACGGTGCCCTTTCCGAGGAAGAGCGACGCGACGGGCGCCGCATCGGCCGGGTCGCCGCCGATCGATCCGCGAAGGTCGAGAATCACTCCGGAGAGCTCGCGCCGCGTGGCTTCGTCGAGCTCCTTCTTCACCGCCGCTGCGGTGGCGGGAGTGAACGCGGGGATCTTCACGATCGCGACGTCGCGCTCCCAGGTGGTCGACGGCGCGGGGGGATCGAAACGCGCCCGGGCGACGGGGATCGTGAGGCGCTTCTCGTCGCCTCCTCGAAAGAGGGCGATCTCACACGAAGATCCCTCCGGTCCCTCGAGGGCCGCCTTGCACCTGCCAGTACGTCGCGTTGCGAAGCGTCTTTCCGTCGATCGAGTCGATCAGGTCGCCCGCCTTGATCCCGGCCTTCTCGGCCGGAGAGCCGGCCAGCGGCCCGACGACGTACGGGTAGCCGCCGCGGCGGGCGAACACGATGCCGGGGCTGGCTGCGCCCGAGCTCTGCTGGGCCTTGTACGCCGCCATCGCCGACGCCGGAACGTAGTAGGAGAACGGATCGAGCGCATCCGACATCCCGTCGTAGGCCCCTTCGAGCAGGACCTTGGGATCGGCCGGCTCGACGTAGTTCGAGCGCGTCAGCGCGAAGACCTCCGAGAAGATCGAGAGGGCCCGGGTGGCCGGGTCGCGCCCGGCCCCGTCGGGACCGGCCACGGCGCGAAGCGACAGGAGGGCGCATACCGAAACGACCACGAACGCCAGGCGGGAGCGGTTGGATTTCATCGTCTTCATGCTAACAGACGGCTCTAACAGCCACGGGGCACGTTTCGTTCCCCGAGAGGTCCTTAAGAGTTGGCGTTGAGAGTTGAGCTTGGACCCCGAGATCACTCTCCGCTCAACGCTTAACGCTCAACTCTCAACGTTTCCTTCACCGCAGCCAGGCCACCGGATCCATGGCCTTCTGCCGGTCGCGGACCTCGAAATAGAGGCCCGACTCCTCTCGGCCCGGGCCATAGCCGGCGAGCCCGATCTCGGTACCCACGGCCACCGGGACTCCCGCCCGCACCGAGACGGCCTGCAGCCAGGCGTAGAGCGTCAGCATCCCGTCGCCATGGTCGAGGATCACGAGGTTCCCGTATTCCGAGAGCCACTGGGCGTAGACCGCCTTGCCCGCGTACACCGCTCGCACGGGAGTGCCGAGCGGAACGGAGACGGCGACTCCGTTCGAGACCGTCCAGGTGTCGAAGCGCGGGTGGCGGTGGCGTCCGAACGTCTCGACGATCGTGCCGCGGGCGGGCCAGTCGAGCACGCCTTTCCACGGCCGGATCCCGCCCGCCGGATCGACGGTCTCGTCGCCCGTGGACTGGCGAGCGAGCGTCTCGAGCAGGCGCTCGAGACGCGACGCCTTGTCCGTCAGCGCCGACACCTCGCGCCGCTCCCGGGCGGCCTGGTCGCGCTCCCGGGCGAGGAGGCGCTCGCGCTCGCTCTTGAGCGATGCGACGTGCGTCTCTTCCTTGCGGCTTCGCGCGTACAGCCGATCGATCTCCGCCTTGAGCGCCTCCTCACGAGCGACGTCCGTCTTCAGCCGGGTCTCCGCCTCGCGGTGACGCAGGACGAGCCGGCCGTCTCGCCGGGCGAGGCTGTCCAGCCGCTCGATGGAATCGAGCAGCGCCGGCACATCGTCCGCGGAGAGGAGAACGCGGAAGTAGCCGTACCGGCCGAAACGCTGGAGCAGGCGCGCCCGCGTCACGAGCGCCTGGCGGGCCTGCGCCGCGGCGACGGACGTCTCGGCCCGCTCCTTCGTGACGGCGGCGAGGCGGCCGGCGAACTCCTCGCGGGTCGCCGCGAGCAGCTCCCCCTCGCGCGTGGCGATCTCGAGCTTCAGCTCGAGGCGCTTCACCTCCTCGGCGTGGGTCGCTTCCTTCTTCTCGCTTTCCGCGAGCCTCGCCTGCAGCGCGCCGATGCGACGCTGCAGCCGATCGAGATCCGCCCGGCGCTCGGAGTCCGCGGGCGTGACGGCCTCCTGCCCGACGAGGAGGCCTGCCGCGGCCAGGACGAGGAGCAGGACGATCCCGAGGCGCCTCACCAGAGAGCCTTCCCCGCGGCGTCCTCGACCTCGGCTCCGCCGAAGAGAGCGCGCACGGAAGCGGTGACGTCGGCGATGCCGGGGATCTTCTCCGCGCGGAAAGGTTTCGAGGAGAAGAAGACGCCGCGCACGAGATCGGGGTCGAGCGAGCAGTGGTCGCCGCTCCAGACGTCGCGGTTGTCCTCGAAGACCGACTCCGTCGGCACGCCGAGGGACGACTGCCACGAGACGCGATACCCCGGCAGGTTCGCGACGATGAGGTCGGGGATCAGGCGCGGATCGAAGCGCCGGTAGACGTCCTCCCTCTTGAAGACGCGCGAAACGGCCCGGCGGCCGTTCTTGGGGTCCGTGAGCGCGGTGAGGCGTTCGATGAGCTCCCGCCGCAGGGTCTCGTACTCGGCGCCGGGCGCGACGATCCCGCCGGTCTCGCGGCCGGCGAGGTTGACGTAGATGTCGCCCAGTCCCATCGCATACGCCTTCGACTTCGTCCAGTCGATCGCTTCCCAGAACTGGCCGCGAGAGAAGAGCGCCTCGAGGTTCTGCCGCCGCGCGCTGCCCTTCAGCACCAGGTAGCCGTTCTCGACGAGCCAGGAGTTGTAGTTGACCGACCGCCTCCACGTCGCAAACCCATGATCGGAGAGGACGAGGAGGACGTCTTCGGGCTTGAGAGCCTTCGCCGTCTCCCCCACGATTTCGTCCATCGTGCGGTAGGACGTCTCGACCGCGTCCCCGTACTTCGCCGCGAGGCCGGCGTCGTACGCCGGATGCTCCGGATCGCGAAACCTCCAGAAGACGTGGCCGACGCGATCGGGGAACTCGAAGTAGTGGAAGAGCAGCCGGTCCCCCTTCGCGAGCAGGCCGCGGAGCATCTTGCGTTCCTGCTCCGCCGTCATTCGCACGTCCTCCAGAAAAGCCTGTTCCGGGAGCGTGCCCGACTGGATGGACCAGGTGTCGATCGCCCAGCCCATCGTCTTGTAGCGCCCGTACTCGTCCACCAGCTCCTCGGCGAAGCCCCGCGGCGAGGAGAGCGTGAAGCCCGGAGGCAGATGGTCCGGGTCGAACTGGATCGGCGAGAGGTACAGGCCGATCTCGGGCTGCACGCTCTGCAAACGCAGGCGCGCGTAGCCGTGAATCGCGACGAGCGGGTTGACCCGGAAGACGAGCGGCACCCAGTCGCTCCACTCGCCCGGACGGAGCTCCGCGCGCGCGCCTTCGGTCTCGATCACGATGCGGTCCCGGCCGTCCGGGACGGAGAAGGTCAGGGCCGCGTCGATGGAGCCTTCGCGGCCGAAGGGGCGTCCCGGCGGCCCGAGGACCCTGACCTCCTGCCGGCCCACGTTCGACTCGAGGCGCACGATCTCGACCGAGAAATCGTTGCCTTCCCGCGGCGCGAAGAAAGGGTCGGACGTGAAGTAGGCGGGCCGCCCGATGCGCCCCGAAAGATCGGGCACGCCGAGACCCGAGAGCATCCGCCCGCCGGGAAAGGCCTCGGGCGGGAAGGTCACCGGCATCCGGATCACCGTCGCCGGGCGCGCGCCGGGCTCCGACCAGAAGACGGGACCGCGCCGGTTGTTCTGGACCCAGGGACGCGTGGTCGGAAGCCAGGCGCGCGCCGCGAGGAAGGCGGAGACGCCGACCGCGAGGCCGAGCGCCGCGAGGATCGCGCCGGCGAGCCGGCGGCGGCGAACGAAAAGAAGGAGCGCCGGCAGCAGAAACAGCGCGAGCCCGGCGGCCGCGAAGATCGCCGGGTTCTTCTTCCCGAAGAGAAACGGCAGGCTCTTCTCCTCGGCGACGGCGAAGGTCGGGATGCGATTGGAGGGATCCCGCTTCAGGAAGTCGAAGATCTCGTGGCCGCCCGGATCGAGGCCCGTCGAGAACGTCGCCCAGGACACGGGTGTCTGCGCCGGGACGGTCGGCGTCAGGGGCGAGTAGCCGCCCCGCTCGCGAAGCGCCGAGAGCGCGGGCAGCTGTCCCGCGGCCAGCATCTGCTCGACGAGGGCCGCGTCCACGCCGTCGAAGCCGAGAATGACGACCCGCCCCGAAGCCGGAGCGGAAGCCGCTTCGAGAGGCAACGCGCCGGCGCAGGCCAGGACGCCCGCCAGGAACACTCTCGCGCAGGTTTTCACGACGACAGTGTAGCCGCCCGCGACCTCCGGCCCGAGCTCAGCGGACGGCCGAGTCCGCCGGGACCGGACATCCGGAGCGATGGCGCCGCGCGGCCACCGCCGCGTAGACCCTTCGCCCGAGCCACGGCACGCCCGGAACGTAGAGGAGCGGAGCGATCGGGAAGCTCAGAGGCAGAGACCAGGCAATCGCCCGGTAGGCGTCGAAACCGGTCTCGACCTTCCCGCGATCGGTCACCACGTGCATGGTCCTCAGACAATCGTCCTGGACGAGCGAAGGGAAATCGGCGCGGACCCGGGGCCAGTCGGCGAGAGCGTCGTAGAACTCGAGCCGGCGGAAGAGGTCCAGCCGGCGGAGCACGGCGACGGTCTTCCGGCAGAGCCCGCAGGATCCGTCGTAGATGAACGCGTGGCGGCGTTCGCGCACGGCGAGTCGGCTCATCGTCTCTCCCACCCATCTCCAGGGAACCCAGAAAAGATAGCAGACCAGAAAGCGCACGAAGTCCGGGCCCATGACCGCGGAGATCCCGATCTGCACGCCCAGGACGGCGGCGGGAATGATGCGCCGCGCCGTGCGGCTGAAGAGCGCGAGCGGAAAGAAGAGCTCGAGGGCGAGGGTGACGGCCCCCAGCGGTCGCGTGAGCCACGGCACGCCGGCGATCCACAGGCCCCAGTCCGTCCATGCCTCGCCGGCCGCCCGGCCGATCGGGTCGTTCGCGCGCACGAGAAAGCCCGCGAGGGCGTTCTCCGTGACCCACGCGAGGCCCGAATGCCGGAGCTTCGAGACACCCGCAGCGAAGAAGATGAGGCTCATCACGAGCCACATCATCCGGAATGGCCACGTGTACTCGCCGCTCGGCGGCGGAGGCGCGGCCTGCGGCTTCCGGGCCGCGCGGATCAACGCGTCGAGCGACCAGCCGTCGCCCGAGCGCGAAAAGGCCAGGATCCAGAGCGCGAACACGATGATCGCGTCGGCGTGGTGGATCTTCCCGAAGTTGTGCGGAAGACCGATGAGGTAGGTCCCCAGCACGGCGGCCACCGCCGTCGAGAGTCTCGTGAAGAGGCCGGCGGCGCTCGAGAGCAGAGACACCTTCCAGGCCGCCACGGCCACCGCCATCGCCACGGGCGAGAGGACGCCGAGGCCGAGCGCGCGGAAGAGCGGGATCGGCTGCCAGAACACCGGCGACACGCTCGTCCACGCGACGACGTCGCGCGACCAGTACAGGACGGCGATGGCCGCGTAGACGAGCATGCGGCAGACGCCGAGCTCCGCCGCCCTCGCGGGGGCGTACCAGAAGCGCCGCCAGCGCTCCCGCAGGACTACGGCGAGGGGGTTGGCGAGCTCGATGCGCGCACCTCCCAGAGCAGTTCACGTGACGGCGCCACCCCGGCGGCATCCCGGGACGGGGGCATCCATCGAAGGCGGTACAGCCGCACCGCCTCGAGCGGCGGGCCCGCGTGCAGCCCCTGCGCGCGGCGCGCCTCGTAACGCTCGAGGCAGTCGCGAAGCGCGATCGGCATGAGTCGCTGCCTCTCACGGCTCGCGTCCAGGCGATTCCACGAGAACCACAGCCGCGAGTTGTCGAACGGATGGACGAAGTCCTTTTCCCAGAGCGGGATCTCGCGGCCCGATCCTCCCGCCTCCACGCCGTACAGGCGGCGCAGCACGACCTCGGACTGCGGCATCATCGAATACATCTGGTATTGCGAGAAGGGCCAGTGCTCGCGACGGTAGGGAGGATCCAGAGCGAGCTCCAGGAGCGATCCCCCGGTGATCACGGAGACGAGGACGGTCACGAGCCGTCGCCGCCCGGGCGACGGGAGTGCCGGCTCGGGATCGACGCGTCCGCCGGGAGACGCGCCCGAGCAGCGACGCGAGGGGCGCGGCGATCGCCGGGTGGAAGGCCACCGCCGCGAGCGCCCAGAGCACGGCCAGCGCGGCGAGCGCCGGACGAGCGATCGAGCGCCACCTCTCGACGTAATACCCGGCGGAATGGGCGTCCCGGCCGGCCAGGATGCCGTCGAGCGCGGCCACACCCGTCCCGCGATGGATCTCACCGATCAGCACCGGGACGAGGAGCTCCGAGGCGGCCGCGAGCATTGCGAGGCCGAGGAGAGACGCGGCAAGCCATCGCCTGCGGTGGATCATGTCGTCCGGTCCCTGGACGAGCCGAGCCTAGGCGGGCCGCCGCCGCGTGTCAATCGCCGCAGCCTCCCCGCCCGGCACCGAGTCGTAAGATCGCCGCGTGGTCAACCGCACGGAAGACGTCGATACCCTGCTCGAGCGGATCCCCGATCCTGCGATCCGGGCGCTCTTCACCCGCGAGTTCGTCCTCTGCAACGAGCACTTCGACCGGTTCACGAACGAATCGGTTCTCCGGCTGGTCCACGAGCTCGGCCTCGCAGACGACCTCGCGCGCGGCACGTCGGCCTCGGAGCTCGTCCGGGCGCGAGGCTTCGCGCCCCGGGCCGAGATCCCTCTACGATGGTGCCTCCGCAAACTGGCCGCGGCCGACTACCTCGACGCGGACGGGACTTCGAAAGACGCGGTGTATCGCGCGCGCGGGCCGCTGCCGGCGGGGGATCCCGACCGCGCCGAGGCCGCGGCGCGCGCGCTCGATCCCGGTTCGCTGCCGGCCTTCGCCGTCGTCCGCGCGATGGTCGAGCACGTCCCGGCCTTCCTCGCCGGCGAGAAGACGGGCGAGGAGATCCTGTTCTCGCCCGCGCGCCTGCCCCTGTGGTTCGACTACTTCTCGAACGACAACCTCCTCTACCAGATCAACAACCGCCTGGGCGCGGAGGCGGTGGCTCGCGCCCTGCCGGCGACGCAGGCCGGCGGTGATCCTCGAGATCGGCGGAGGCTCGGGCTCGGCCGCCCTCGCCCTGGGCGAGCGGCTGGCGCGCGACGGGCGCCTCTCCCGCGTCGGGACGTACGTCTTCACCGAGATCGTTCCGACCTTCCTGCGCCGCGCCGAACGGACGATCCGCGCCCGCTTCCCGGAGCTTCGGTCGCAGTTTTCGCGCCTCGACATGGATCGCGATTTCGCCGAGCAGGGCATCGCTCCGGAATCCGCGGACGTCGTGTACGCGGTGAACACCGTGCACATCGCCCGCGACCTCGCAGCGACACTCGCGCGCATCCGCGCCGCTCTGAAGCCCGGAGGCGTCGCGGTCTTCTCGGAGTGCGTGCGGCCCTTCGCCGGCCAGCCGATCTACGTCGAGTTCGTCTTCAACTTCCTCGAGAACTTCACGGGCGTCGCCACCGACCCGGAGACCCGCCCCAACCACGGCTTCCTGACGCCGGAGAACTGGCGGCGCGCGTTTCGGGCGGCGGGCTTCGAGCGGCCGGAGATCCTGCCCGACGTGGAGGAGCTCGCGAAGCACTACGAAGCGTTCTTCGTCGCCGCGGTCTCCGCGCGAAAGCCCGCCTAGGCGCCTTCCGGCTTCTTGCGCGAGGGATCGTCCCAGAACGGGAAGAAGCAGTACCACTGGTCGGGATACTGCCCGACGTAACGCTCGAGGATGGCCACGTACCGCTCGAGGTTCCGCCGAAGAAAGAAGTCCCGGTCCTCGCCGGTCTCGACGACGAGGGGCTCTTCCACGATGGCCCGGTAGCGGCCGTCGGGCATGCGGACGATGAAGGACGGAAGGACCGTCGCGCCGGAGGCCATCGCGACACGGAGCGGGCCGCGCGGGAAGTACGCCTCCCGCCCGAAGAACGGCACCGCGACGCCGGTGTTGTCGAAGTCGCGGTCTCCCTGCATCGCGACGATGCCGTTCTGCGACAGGGTGCGCAGAACCGCGAGCGTCGGCACGAAGCTGCGGTCGACGCGGATCTCGACGACGCCGCATCGTTCGTGCAGACGCCGGCGCTGCCGCTCGACGCCCGGAAAGATGTCCGGGACCAGGACGACGTGAATCGGCTGTTTCATCTGCGCGAGCATCAGGCCGCCCACTTCCCAGTTGCCGAGGTGCGCCGTCAACAGGAGCACTCCCTTGCCTCGGAGCCGCCCTTCGACGATCCGCGAGTAGCCGGTCACGCCTTCGACGAGCCGCGCGGCGTCGGCCGCCGGACGCGTCGCGAAGCGGAGGAAATCGACCCAGGCCGCGAAGTGCGATCCGACCATCGCCGAGGCGAGCGCGCGGACCTCCGGGTCCTCCGAGGAGCGCCCGCGGATGATCGCCAGGTTGGCGCGCGCCGCCCGCAGGTACTTGGGGCGCGCGCGGTAGTAGGCCGCGGCGAGGATCCTCCCGCCGCCGTGCATGAGGGGCCGCGGGAGATTGCGCGCCGTCGCCAGCGCCGCCGGAAACCAGAGGCGCGACGTGGCCGAGCCGAGCGCCCGCAGGAGCGGATTGCGGCTCGCCATTTTTTCCTGCACGGGAGGTATCCTAAGAGAATCACGATGCCGCAGGCGGAAGGCCGGAGGCGAGGGAGCCGCTCGCCGCAGCGTTGCCGTTCGCGGTCTTCACGTTGCTGGCCCTCGTTTCCTGGAATCGGTGGCTCGAGCCCTACGTCGACTCCGGCCGCGAGCTGATGGTCCCGTGGCGCGTGGCCGGGGGCGAGCGCCTCTACGCCGATGTCGAGTTCCATCACGGCCCGCTCGCGCCGTATCTGGGCGCCGCCTCGGATCGCCTCTTCGGCCGATCGATCCCCGCGCGCACGGCGCTCGCCGCGGCGATCGCGCTCCTGCATCTGCTCGCGCTCGTCGGGCTCGCCCGCCGGATGCTTCCGCCCTGGCGGGCCGCGCTCGCCGCCTCGATCGCGGTCGCGGCCGCGGTCTTCCTGCGCCCCGGCGGATGGCTCTTCCCCTTCAGTTTCGACGCGGCGCTCGCCGTCGCCGCGATCACCTGGGCGCTCGAGCTCGCCGGCCGCGGCACACGGAGAGCGGACGCGCTCGCCGGCGCCTGCCTCGCCGCCGCCCTGCTCGCCCGGCTCGAGATGGGTCTCGCCGCGGTCGCGGTGCTCGCTGCTGGCGCACCGGCTCGAGCCCCGCCGGCTCGGGCGCCTCGCCCTCTGGCCGCTCGCCGCCGCCGCGCTCGCGTACGGCGCCGTCTCCGCCGGCATTCCGCTTCGCACCCTCGAGGCGAATGGGTGGCTCCGGCTGCTCGATCCGCCGGAGGCCTTCCGCAACGTCTACCGCGCCTACGCCGGCCTGGACCGGCCCGGCCTGCGTCTCACCGAGCTCCTCCTCGCCGCGGTGGTGCTCGTGTGCGTCGCCGCCCTGCTCGCGGCCGCCGCGATCGCTTCGTCGCGCCTGTCCTCCTCGCACCGGGGCGCTGCGCGCGCGATCGAGGTGGTGGCCGTCGCGACGCTCGCATTCGTCGCCGCGGCCCGGCTCCGTCCGCCCGCGCGGCTTGCGGAGACGGCCGCGTCTCTTTCCTCCTCTCGTGCGGGTGGTCCCGCTCGCCGTCGGCGCCGCCGCCGTCTGGAGACTCTTCCGCCGGCTGGCCGGCCGCAGCGCGCGCGCTCCGCTCCCGACGGTTCCGGATGCCGTTCTCTGGATGGCGGCGCTCTTCGCCGCGAGGCTGCTCCTCGCCGCGGGTTATGTGGGCCCGTACGACGCCTTTTTTCTGCCGCTGCCCATCCTCGTCGGCGTGACCGGAGTCTTCGGCCTCGCCGACCGCGCGGCGGCCTCTCTGGGCGCCTCCGTTCCGCGACTGACGGCGGCGGCGCTGTCCGTCTTTCTCGTCTACCGTGTCGCGGCGCTCACCGACCTCTACCGCCGCCCCGGATGGAGCCGCGTCGAGACGCCCGCCGGGGCGGTCGTGTTTCCGGAACCCGTCGCCTCGACGACGCGCCTCGCCCTCGAGGATCTCGGGCGGCGCCTTCCCGAGGGTGCGTCGCTGTCCGGCTTTCCCGAGACCGGCTTTTTCAACTACGTTCTCGGGCGCCGGAACCCGTTCGTGTACGAGCAGTACTTCCCGGGACACCTCGAGGGCGACGCGGTCGGCCGTCTCGCCGAAGAATTCGCGGCGCATCCGCCCGATGCGACGCTCTTCGCAAACGTGCTCGCGGTCGGCGAAGGGGCGCGCGTTTTCGGCGAGAACTACCTCGCGCCGCTCGATCGGGCGATCCGCTCGAGCACACGGGCCGCAGCGGTCTACGGCCCGGGGGCGAGGCCGGACGCCCGCATCGGCGACCCGCACTTCTTCGTCGAGGTCCGGGTACCGGATTCGGCCGGGGACGGACTCTCCCCGTGAGGCTCGACCTCGCCGTCGCCCGCAAGTTCGGGCTGTCGCGTCGGGCGGCACGCGATGCCGTGCGCGCCGGCCGGGTCGATGCGGGCGGGACGACCGTGGACGAGCCCGGGGCCGAGGTCGATCCCGAGACAACGCTCGAGCTGCACGCGAGCCGGCCCGCCCGGCGCCGCGTCCGCACGCGCCTCTCCGTCCTGCACGAGGACGACGACGTCGTGATCGTGGACAAGCCGGCCGGCCTGCTGACCGTGCCGACCGAGGCCCGCGAAAAGGACACGCTCTGGAGCCGCGTCCTCTTCTACCTGCAACATCGCTACGGGGGACGGCCCTACGCGGGCATCCTGCATCGGATCGACAAGGAGACCTCGGGCGCGGTGGCCTTCGCCCGAAACCGCCCCGCCCTGCACTTTCTCCAGGCGCGCTTTCGCGAGCACGCCATCGAGCGCGAGTACGTCGCGATCGTCGCCGGACACCCGCCCGACGAGGGCTCCTACGACGCCGACCTCGTGCGGGAAACCGGCCGGCGCCGGAGCGTCGCGCGTCCCGGCGAGGCGGGGCGGAGGGCGGTCACGCACTTTCGGACGCTCGAGCGGCTTCCGGGGGCGAGCCTCGTGCTGGCGAGGCTCGAGACGGGACGCACGCATCAGATCCGGGTTCACTTCTCGGCCGCCGGCCATCCCGTCATGGGAGACCGGGTCTACGGCCCCCGCGACGCCGAACACCAGGCGCCGCGCCAGATGCTTCACGCGAGGACGCTCGGCTTCTCTCACCCTGTCACGGGCCGGCGCGTCGCGGCGGAGTCTCCCCTGCCGGAGGACTTCGAGGCGGCGCTCGCCGCGCTCCGCGAGCGAAAAACAAAGCGGCCCGACGCTTCGAAGCGCCGGGCCGCCGGGGAATCGGATTCCGGAAAGGAGCTAAGCGAGGACGATGACCACGACCCGGCGGTTCTTCGCCCGGCCTTCCTTGGTCTTGTTGGACTCCACCGGCTCGTTGGGCCCGTAGGAGATCGTGGACATCCGGTTGAGAGCCACGCCCTGCTTGTTGAGATAGCGGCGCACGGCTTCGGCGCGCTGCTCGCCCAGTCTCAGGTTGTACACGTCGTCGCCCGTCGCGTCGGTGTGACCCTGGATCTCGAGATAGACGTTCTTGTTCTCGCCCTTGAGCCTCTCGGCGAACGCCATGAGCTGCTCTTCGGCTTCCTTCGAGAGCTCGTGCTTGTTCACCGGGAACTTGGCCGCGTCATCCGACAGCACCAGCGCGTAGACGAACTTGCCCTCGGCCAGCTTGCCCGCCTGCTGCGCGCGCTCGAGAGCCTGCCGGGTGGCGTTGTCGAGCTCGGCGATCTTGGTGTCGTGCCCCTTGACCCTGGTCTGCGTGGCCTCGACCTGAGACTCGACCTCGTTGATGCGCTTGTCCGTCGACGCGCTGCTTTTGGCGACTTCCTCCCCGACGTACGTCTTTGTCGCGCACGCCGTCAGGCCCGAAATCCCCAGAAGAAGCGCTCCCCCCGTGAGCATGGTTGAAACCCACCGTGATTTGAGCATCTCCACCTCCAAAAAAATGTTTAGGACCCCCCGGGGGCGGTTCCCCGATATCCCCGGCGTGTCCGAACGACCCAGGAACCGGGTTTCGCTACGGACACAAAGACAATACGATATTTTACATCCCCCTTGCCCGAGGGCGCAAACCCCAGCAGGTACTGCTGTCGGACCTCGCTCGAGATCTTGGCGGCCAGGGGTCGGAGGTCGTCGTCGCGGCCCACCAGGTGCATCTTGCCGCCGCTGGAGCCCGCGAGCAGCTCCAGGTTCTCGATGGAAAGGGCCCGGCGATCTTCCTCTCGCACGGCATCGAACGCTGCATTCTTCATGCCGACCGCGTAGACCGGCACGGAGACCCGCTGGAGGATCTCGGCCATCTGGGCCGCCGTCAGCTCGCTGGCGTTGTCCACGCCATCGGTGAAGAGGAGGATCGCCCGCTTGTTGTTCTTGCCCTTCATCAGCTCCGGCGTGGCGGCGACCGCATCGAAGAGGGCGGTCTGGCCGGAAGCCTCGAGCTCCCACATCGCCCGAATCAGGCCCGCGGGATCCGGGGAGGAATCGGTCACCAGGCGAACTTTGCCCTCCGAAAACGCGAACAGCGCGAAGTCGTCTCCCGGCAAGCGGTTGCGCAGAATGGTCCGGATCGCATTCTTGGCGTTTTCGAGCTTGTTGCCGATGCCCATGCTGCCCGACGTGTCGACGAGAAAGGCGAACGAGACGGGCGCGCCCTCGTCCCGCTCGAACGTGTCGAAGTCGACGCGCGATTCGCCGACCCGAATCACGAAGTCGTCCTTGGTCAGACCCTCGACATATTTGCCGTCCTTGTCCGTGACCAGGACCGGCAGCATGACGTACTCGGCGCCGGCGCTCTCCGAATATGAGGGAGTTTCAGGCTCCTGCGCCAGTGTCAGGGAGGCGGCCAGAGCCAGGAAAACGGCGGCGGCCAAAAGGCGTTTCACCGAACAATTATAAGGCCGGAGCCGCCTCGAAGCTTCCCCGGCGGCCCTGTGTAGACTGTCCTCGCTTGACGACGCCCGCGCCTTCCGTGGTCCTCGTGAGGCCCTGGAATCCAGCCAATCTCGGGTCGGTCGCCCGCGTCGTCAAGAACTTCGGCCTCCGGAGCCTCTCGCTCGTCGAGCCCGCGGTGGCCGCCGACGAGGAGTCGGGAAGGCTCGCGGCTGGAGCGGACGACATCCTCGGCGGCGCTCGCACGTTTCGAAAACCTGGCCGAGGCTCTGGCGGGGTACCCGGTCGTGGTGACGACGTCGTCGCTGCGCGGGCGCGGAAGAACGCGCTCGCTCGATTTGTCGGAGCTCCCGGGCTATCTCGCCGCCGCGGGAGGCGGCCCGGCCGCCTTCGTTTTCGGTCCGGAGCGGAGCGGACTCACCGAGGACGAGCTCGCGCGGGCCTCCGCCTGCCTCCGGCTTCCGACCGACCCGGCGTTTCCGACGATGAACCTCTCGCACGCGGTCGCGGTCGTCCTGGCGGTCGCCACGGCGTTCGCCGCGCCGGCGGCGGCTCGAGGGGCCGACGAGGAGCTGGCTCCCGCCTCCGAGATCGAGGCGGCCGTCGGGCACTGGGACCTGGCGCTCGAGGCGATCGACTTCTACGACACGGGGCACCGCGACCGTTCGCTTCGGGACTGGCGGAAGCTCGTGGTCGCCCGTCCCCTGACCACGCGCGAGGTCGCGATCCTGCGGGGAGTGGCCAACCGGATCCTGGTCTCGCTGCGCCGCCGGAACGGTTGACACCGTCGAGGGGCCACTTCCGCCGGATGTGGCTCTTTTCATCGGACTCACAACTCTGCACACTGGCGCCATCGTGAGCCAGCCCCTCGCGGCCGACGAGCTCCGTTCCCACTTCCCCGCGCTCGCGGGCGTGACGTACCTCAACAACGCCACGTCCGCGCCGGGTGCGGCGCCCGTGCTCGAAGCGGTGCGCCGGGCGGAAGACGCCTGGGCGTCCGGCCGATTCGAGTGGCTCGCCTGGGAGGCCGACGCCGAGGCGACGCGTCCCCTCTTTGCGCGTCTCGTCGGCGGACGGCCCGAAGAGGTCGCGCTCGTCTCCTCGTTCGCCGAGGCGGCCGCGGCCGTCGCGGCGAGCCTTTCGCCCAACCCGCAAAGCGGAGGTCGTCGGATCGTCGTCGGCGCGCGGGAGTTCCGCAGCAACCTCTTCCCCTGGCTCGACCTCGCCCGCCGCGGCTTCGACGTCGTCGAGGTCCCGGATTCGGAGGGCGTCGTCTCGACCGAAGCGTTCTGCGCCGCGCTCCGGCCGGGGACGGTTCTCGCCGCCATCAGCGAAGTCCAGTCCACGAACGGCTTCCGCGTGCGCCTCGCCGAGATCGGCGCCCGCTGCCGCCAGATCGGCGCGCGGCTCTTCGTCGACGCCACCCAGTCGCTCGGCGTTCTCCGCTTCGATGCCCGGGTCGCCGGCGCGGACTACGTCGCCGCCCACGGCTACAAGTGGCTGCTCGCTCCGCGCGGAGCGACGTGGCTGTGGGCCCGGAGCGACCGCCTGCAGGAGCTCCGGCCGCTCGCGCCGAGCTGGAAGAGCGTCGAGGCTCCGTTCGCCGACTACTACGGCGGACCGATCGAGCCGCTGCTCGCGTCCACCGCCCGGCGACTCGATGCCTCTCTCGCGTGGTTCTCGTGGGTCGGCGCGCGGGCGGCGCTCTCGCTGATCGCCTCGCTCGACGCCGGATCCGTCGAGCGGCGCTGCCTCGGCCTCGCCGCCGCCTTCCGCGAAGCCGCCCTCGACCGGGGATTCGCGCTCGCTCCCGCGGAGGTTCCCTCCCAGACGCTGGCGCTCGCGGTGGCCGATCCCGAGACGTTGCGCGCGCGTCTCTCCGAGCGCGGCGTGATCGCCTCCGTGCGCGGCAGCTCGCTCCGCCTCGGCTTCCATGCCTACAACGACGAGAGCGACGTCGCCGCCGCTCTCGACGCGCTCGACGCGCCGCGCGGGCCTAGAGTCTTCATTCGCGGCCGCATTCCTATTGTTCGCGGCGCGGATAGTCTCCCGAGCGGAGCGAGGGAGAGGTCCGCGCCGCGGGAGCGGAGCGCGAGGCAGGGTCAGGCCGGCGGTCGAGCGCCGTCCGCGAGCCGCCCGCCGGTGCGCCGAAGGCGCAGTCCCGAGCGAGCTGAGCGACGGCTAGAGGAGGTCCGCTTCGGCGAAGAAGAACGCGATCTCTTTCGCCGCGTTCTCGGCCGAATCGCTTCCGTGGATCGCGTTGCGCTCGATGTCGGTCCCGTAGAGGTTGCGGATCGTGCCCGCCTCGGCCTTGCGGGAATCGGTCGCGCCCATGGTCTTGCGGAGATGCGCGACGGCGTCCGCGCGCCCGAGCGCGGCGACGACGACCGGGCCCTCCGTCATGAAGCGCACCAGCGCGTCGTAGAACGGCCTCTCGCGGTGTACGGCATAGAAGGCGCGGGCCTGCTCGGGCCCGAGTCGCGCGCGGCGCAGGCCGACGAAGCGGAATCCTTCCTTCTCGAGGTGGGCCAGGATCGCGCCGGTGCTTCCGGCGGCGACCGCGTCGGGCTTGACGATGGTGAGGGTGCGTTCCAAAACTTCTCCTTCGTGTCGTGGCCCGAGGCCACGCGGAACAGCGTCGTCTAGAACTCGCGGACCGTCGCGGGCAGCTTGTCCTGTGTCGGGACTCCGGCCCGGGCCAGCGCCTCGAGAAGCTCCCGGGGCTTCTGCGATCCGATCAGCATGGTCGAGCCGTCCGACTTCGTCAGCAGGACGCCGCGGTTGCCCCGCGAGTTGAGGGCGCGCTTCTTGCCGAAGCCCCGGATCCCCCAGCCTCCGTAGTGTGCGATCGGCCGGTACACGACGGCCTCGGCCTGTCGCACCTCCGAGAGCGGAATCGCCGTCCGGTAGAGGAAGCCGAATCGGACGTTGACGGAGTCGGACGTGACGGTCGTCGTCTGCCGCATCGCCATGACGCCGGCGAGGGTCGCGAGAACGAGCCCCGCGATCACGTACAGCCAGGGTGAGAAGCTCTGAGTTTCCTCGAAGAGTGCGGTCCCGTTCATCGTAAGAGCGCCTCCCAGGCTTTCTCGTCGACTGCCGTGCCGTTCATCGCCCGAGTGCCTCTTTCACCCGCGCGCCGATGTCCGCGGGCGACTTCACGACGGCGATGCCCGCGGCCTCGAGCGCTTTCATCTTTTCGGCGGCCGTGCCCTGCCCTCCGGCGATGATCGCGCCGGCGTGGCCCATCCTTCGGCCGGGCGGTGCCGTCTGCCCCGCGATGAAGGACACGACCGGCTTCTTGAAGTTTCCGGCGACCCAGCAGGCCGCTTCCTCCTCGGCCATGCCGCCGATCTCCCCGATCAGCACGACCGCCTCGGTGGCCGCATCGTCCCGGAAGGCCGCGAGGCAGTCGATGAAGTTCGTGCCGTTGATGGGATCGCCCCCGATCCCGATGACCGTGGACTGGCCCAGGCCGAGCCGCGTGAGCTGATCGACAGCCTCGTACGTCAGGGTGCCGGAGCGCGAGATCACGCCCACGCCGCCGGGGCGGTGGATGCGGCCCGGCATGATTCCGATCTTGCACTCGCCCGGCGTGATGATGCCCGGACAGTTGGGCCCGATCAGCCGAACGGCCTTTCCCGCGGCGGCGCGCCGGTCGAGAAACGCGCGGGCGCGGAGCATGTCGTTGACGGGGATCCCCTCCGTGATGCACGCGATCAAGCCGACCCCCGCGTCCGCGGCCTCGACGATCGCGTCGGCGGCGAAGGGCGGCGGCACGAAGATCATGGAGGCGTTGGCCCCGGTCTCCCGAACCGCGTCGGCGACCGTGTCGAAGACCGGAATCCCCTCGTGCACCGTGCCGCCCTTGCCCGGCGTCACGCCGGACACGACCTGCGTCCCGTACTCGCGGCAGGCGAGGGCATGGAAGGTGCCCTCGCGCCCGGTCAGCCCCTGGACGAGGAGGCGGGTGTCCTTGCCGACCCAGATGCTCATGGCCGCGCCCCCGGGATCACCTTCAGATCTCCCAGCCCGGCCCGGCGGCGGGGCCCGTGGCGGCCGCCTTCGCCGCCTCGACCACCTTGCGCGCGCCGTCGGCCAGCCCGTCGGCGGGCGTGATCTTGAGCCCCGATTCCCGGAGGATGGCCTTCCCCTGGTCGACGTTCGTGCCTTCGAGGCGCACGACGACCGGGATCGAGAGCCCCATCTCCCGCACCGCGGCGACGACGCCCTTCGCGATGACGTCGCAACGCATGATGCCCCCGAAGATGTTGATGAGAACGGCGCGCACGTTCTTGTCCGAGAGAATGATGCGGAAGGCGTTCTTGACCTGTTCCTCGTTGGCGCCCCCGCCGACGTCGAGGAAGTTCGCCGGCTCGCCGCCGGCGAGCTTGACGAGATCCATCGTGCCCATCGCGAGGCCCGCGCCGTTGACCATGCAGCCGACGTTGCCGTCGAGCTTGATGTAGTTCAGCCCGTAGCGCGAGGCCTCGACCTCGAGAGGATCCTCTTCATGGAGGTCGCGCATTTCCTTGATGTCGGGGTGGCGGAAGAGCGCGTTGTCGTCGAAGTTCATCTTGGCGTCGAGGGCGAGCACGCCCCCCTGCTTCGTGACCAGGAGCGGGTTGACCTCGGCGAGGCTCGCGTCCGTCTCGACGTACGCACGAAAGAGCGACTGGAGGAGCGCGACGCCCGCCTTGAACGTATCGCCCGAGAGGCCGAGCGCGAAGGCGATCTTGCGGGCCTGGAACGGGTACATCCCGAAGGTCGCGTCGACGCCCTCCCGAACGATCGCCTTCGGATCCTTCGCGGCGACCTCCTCGATGTCCATGCCTCCCGCCTTCGACGCCATCACGACCGGGACGCCGCGCGAACGGTCGAGCGTGATCGAGACGTAGAGCTCGCGGTCGATGTCGAGGGCCTCCTCGATCAGGACCTTCCGGACGACGCGGCCGGCGGGGCCGGTCTGCGGCGTCACGAGCGTCATGCCGAGAATGCGCTTCGCGAGATCGTGGGCCTCCTGCGGGTCCTTGGCCAGCTTGACGCCGCCGCCCTTGCCGCGGCCTCCGGCGTGGATCTGCGCCTTGACGACCGCCCGCCCGCCGAGTCTCCGGGCGATCTCGCGCGCTTCGGCCGGGCTGTCGGTGACCTCGCCTCGAGGGATCGCGACGCCGAAATGCGCGAGGATCGACTTGGCCTGGTATTCGTGGACTTTCATGCCGAAAGAGCCGCGGATTATAGAGGAAGTCGAGCGCCGAGGGTCGAGGGCCGAGAGCTCAAAGGCGGAACGCAAACAGGGTTCGGAGGCCGAGCGCGGAGAGGCCCAGAAAGCAGACCACGGCGGCCACGACGACCCGGCGACGCGCGCGGGACGACACGGCGAGCCCCCAGGTTTCCGTGAAGGTCAGGAGGCCCGCGGAAAGGTGGAACGTCGCCGAGAGGATCCCGGCGGCGTAGACCGCCCGGATCCAGGGGTTCGCGAGGGAAGCCTGCATGAGCCGGAAGAGATCCAGCTCCCCGTGATCGTGGATCTGGACGAGCCGGGCCGTCCAGAGATGGAAGAGCACGAAGGCAAAGAGCGCGATGCCGGTCGCCCGCTGGGCCCGCGCGAGCGCCCGCCGGCCCGGCGTCGGCCGCGGGCGGGCGTCGTCGGCCGTCTCGGACGCGACGAGAAAGAGGCCGTAGATCCCGTGGAAGAAGAGCGGCGCGGCGATCACGAGGAGCTCGACGAGGACGAGCAGAGGCGTCGCCTGCATCTTCTTCGCCATCGCGTTGTAGGCGTCGGCCCCCTTCAGGGCCGCCGCGTTCGTCGCGAGATGGAAAACGAGAAACGCGCCGACCGGAACGAGGCCCGTCACCGAGTGCAGGCGGCGGGCGAGGCTGCGCGGGGCCCCGGCCATGTGTCGGACGCGGAGCGTCAGACCTTCAGGATGCGGAAGAGCTCCCGGACCGCATCCGCGGATTTCACGAGGGCCACCGTCTCCTCGGGTGTCAGCGCGATCTCGACGATTTGCTCGACTCCCCCGCTCCCGAGCTTCACCGGGACGCCCAGGTAGACGTCGTTCATGCCGTACTCGCCCTGGAGGTAAGCCGCGCACGGAAGGATCTTCTTCTTGTCGCGGAGCACGGCGTCCACCATCTCGACGACGGCGGAAGCCGGCGCGTACCACGCCGAGGTCTTCAGAAAGTTGACGATCTCGGCGCCGCCGTCCCGCGTCCGCTTGACGATCGCCTCGATCTTCTCCTTCGAGAGAAGCTGCGGCAGCGGGATCCCCGCCACCGTCGAGAACCGCGGGAGCGGCACCATCGTGTCGCCGTGTCCGCCGAGGACGAAGGCGTGCGTGTTCTCGACCGAAACCTGCAGGGCCTCCGCGATGAACCAGCGCATCCGCGCGGAGTCGAGCACGCCGGCCATCCCGAAGACACGCTCGCGCGGAAGCCGGGAGACCCGGCGCGCCACTTCGCACATGGCGTCGAGCGGGTTCGAGACGACGACGAGGATGGCGTTCGGCGAACCGGGAAGGACCTTCTTCACGACGTCCGAGACGATCCCCTCGTTGGTCGCCACGAGGTCGTCGCGGCTCATCCCGGGCTTGCGCGGGATCCCCGCCGTGATCACGACGACGTCGGATCCGGCCGAGATGTCGTAAGAGTTCCCGCCCGTCATCTTCGCGTCGAACTTCTCGACCGGAGCGGACTCCATGATGTCGAGAGACTTGCCCTGAGGCACGCCCTCGAGAATGTCGATCAGCGCGACGTCGGCGAGCTCTTTCTCGACGATACGCTGGGCGACCGTGGCGCCCACGTTGCCGGCTCCGACGACCGTGACCTTGTGCTTCATGGGGCCGGAATAGTACACCGCGCTGGTAACCGCTATCATTCGTGCACGTGGAAGAGACTGCTCCCCGCCGCGGGCTTCTCGCGGCCGCCGCGCTCGTGACGCTCGTCGTCGCGGCCGCGCTCTGGCTGCCGGCCTGGTGGGAAAGCCGGGAGTATCGCGCGTCCGAAGCGATCGCCGGTGTCGGCGCCCCGATCGCGCCGGGCTCGCTCGCCGAGGCGCGCAAGCTGCTCGATCCGGGGGCGGCGACGGAGGACGTCGTGGCGCGCCTCGGGAAGCCCTCGATGTCGGTCGCGACCGAGGGGCGGGACTCGCGGCGGGAGATCTGGACCTATTACTTCTCGGACGGCACGCTGCGGGTGAACGTCACGGACGGACGGGTCCAGCGCGTCTCGACGAGCTTCGGGGCGCCGAAGATCCCGACGTCGGCGCGGCCGGAATGAGTCCCGTGGCGACGAAACCGGAGGCCGAGAACCGCGAGCCCTCCATCCGGGTCATCATGATGCCCAAGGACACCAACGCGCACGGGACGATCTTCGGCGGCGTGATCCTCTCCTACATCGACCAGGCGGGCGCCGTGGAGGCCAAGCGGCACGGCGCCGATTTCCTCGTCACGGTCGCGATGCGCGAGGTCTGCTTCCACGCGCCCGTCTACGTCGGCGACCTCGTGTCGTTCTACACGCGTCTCGTCCGCATCGGCCGCACATCGATCACGATCTCGGTCGAAGTCGTCTCGCAGCCGGGAGAGGGTCTCGGCAACCGAGTGAAGGTGACGGAGGCCGAGGTGACCTACGTGAACCTCGACAAGAACCGTCGGCCGGTTCCGATCAAGAAGAAGTAGCGGTCGGCTCCAGATGCGAAGGCCCCGAAATCTTCGGGGCCTTCATCCGCGCCAGCCGAGCAAAAGCCCGGCAATGGGAGCTCGCTGATTCAGATACTACTCCACTTCACCACTCGGAGTCTTCGTCTGATTCGCCGCCGACTTCGGGCCCCCCCATCTCTTCTTCGAGAGCCTCGAGCTCCGGGCCGTCGACCTCGAGCTCGGCCGCCGAGAGCTCCTCCTCCCGCCAGCCTTCCTCGCCGTAGCTCTCACCCGCCGGAGAGCCCGCCGCCGCCGCCAGCGGAAGCGCGGCAACCGCCTCGGAACGCTCCGGAAGGCCCCTCTTGCGGCTTGTTCTCTTCATGGACGCGATCTTCGGCGCCGCGGGCGCCGGGACGGCCAGGGCGGCCACCACTTCCTTCAGAACCGCCTTCTTCAAGACGGCCTTCTTTGCGGCCTTCTTCAGGACGGCCTTCTTCAGGACGGCCTTCTTCACGGCTTTCTTCACCGCGGCCTTCCGGGCGACCTTTTTCGCCACCTTCTTGAAGATCGACTTCTTGCGCGCGGAGGCCGCCTTCTTCACTCCGCGAACGCTCCTGCGGACCGCTTTCTTCGCCGCTCTTTTTCCTTTCTTCGCTGCCTTGCCAGCCTTCTTCTTCTTCGCCACACCGTCCTCCTGTGCCCGGTTCCGCCGGGAGTCGGATCATACAATCGGGGACTTGTCGAGGCGAAAGGGCGCGGAGGAGACGAACGAAGAGCCGGCGGGAACGGGTCGCGATCACGCTGCGACCCGACGGCCTGCTCGTCTTGATTCAGCCTCTTGCGCGCGGCCGGGCCTGGCGGATCCGCATGGCCGCCATCGGAGGAGCGGTCGGCGCGGCCGCGTTGCTCGGCTGCTTCCGGCTCGGTCAGGCCTGGGAGGCCGGGCTGCGCCGACTCGACTTCGGCGACCTCCCGCTTCCTGTCCTCATCGTGCTCTCGCTGACCCTGCTCGTGGCCGCTCCGCTCTCGCTGCTGGGGCTCGCGGCACTCGCCTTCGCCGAAGAGTCGATCGAGGTCGACGCGCAGGGGGTGACGGTCCGGCGCACGGCGTTCGAGAAGACCCACGTCGCCCGAATCACCCTCGGGGAGCTCGAGTGCTGGCGGGAGACGTACTGGCCTCTCTCGCCGTGGTGGACCTGGGCGGTCCGGCGGCTGGCGGCCCGTGCGAGCGGCCGCCTCCATCCGCTGGCGGCCGCGGCGGGCCCCAAGGAGAAACGCCGCATCGGCGAGGCGCTGGCCGAGGCGACCGGGAGGCCGCTGGTCGACGACTTTGGCCGCCGCCTGCGCTAAGATTCCACCCCTTCATGACCTCGGGCGCCCCGCAGCACCACCTGACCGAGACCCTTCTCTCGAGCTACGCCCTCCCGGACGAGGTCCGGTGGGGCATTGCCGATGCCGGGTTCGTCTTCGCCACGCCGATCCAGGCGAAGACGCTCCCGATCGCCCTCGCCGGCCGGGACGTGGCGGGCCAGGCGCAGACCGGGACCGGCAAGACGGCGGCGTTTCTGATCACGATCTTCACGCGGCTGCTGGGCAAGCCGACCTCCGCGGCCTCCGCGGGGGCCGCGGGCTCTCGTCGTGGCGCCGACGCGCGAGCTCGTGGCACAGATCCGCGCGGACGCCGAGATCCTCGGCCGCCACACGGGCCTCGCGACGCTCGCGGTCTTCGGAGGCATGGACTATCGCCTCCAGCGCGAGCAGGTCAAGACGATTCCGGACCTCCTCGTCGGCACGCCGGGCCGGCTGCTCGACTACGAGCAGCAGGGCGTCGTGTCGTTCAAGGACGTCGAAATCCTGGTGATCGACGAAGCCGATCGGATGTTCGACATGGGTTTCATCCGGGACCTGCGGCGCATTCTGCGGCGCTGCCCGCCCTACCACCGCCGGCAGACCCTCCTGTTCTCGGCGACGCTCTCGGTGCGCGTCATGGAGCTCGCCTACGAGCACACGAACAACGCCGAGAAGGTGGAGATCGAGCCCGAGCGCGTGCTCGCGCGGGGCATCACGGAGGTCCTCTACCACGTCTCCGCGCAGGAGAAGTTCCGCCTCCTGCTCGGCCTCCTCGAGAGAGAGGGCGGCAGCCGCGTGCTGATCTTCGTCAACCGGCGCACGACGGCGGCCGATCTCGTGCGGGGACTGTCGGCGAACGGCTATCCGACGCGCGCGCTCGCCGGCAACGTGCCTCAGGATCGGCGGCTGCGCATGCTCCAGGATTTCAAGGACGGGAAGCTCGCGGTCCTCGTCGCCACCGACGTGGCCTCACGCGGGCTCCACATCGAGGGCGTGTCGCACGTCATCAACTACGACCTGCCGCAGGACTCCGAAGACTACGTCCATCGCACCGGGCGGACCGGCCGCGCGGGAGCGGAAGGAACGGCGGTCTCGTTTGCCTGCGACGACTACGTCTTTTCGCTCGACGCGATCGAATCGCGCGTCGGCCGCAAGATCCCGGTCGAGTGGCCGCCCGAGGAGCTCTTCAAGTCCGGCCGCGTGGCACAGGCTCCGCGCCCTTACGGAGGATTCCGTTCCCGCCCGGAGCCGCGGCGCGCGACTCCCGCGCCCAAGGCCGCCACCGAGGACAGCTACGGCCGGACGAAGCGCAAGAGCCGCAGGCGATAAAGCCGGCGGAAGCTCTTCTTAGGGAGAGGACGCCGCAGCGTCTTCCCCTCTCCCGTCGGTGGCCCGCGGGCGGCCCGGCCCCTGGCTAAGACGCCGTGGAGCGCTCAACAGTGGGCCGAAGCCGAGCCTAGAAACTCTTCAGGAAGTCGCGGTTGGTCCGGAACTTGGAGAGGCGGCCCAGCACGAGCTCCATCGCCTGGATCTTGTCGACCGCGGCGAGCGCCCGGCGCAGCTTGACGATCTTGGGCAGGTCTTCGGCGTTGTAGAGCTTCTCTTCCTTGCGCGTTCCCGACTGCGGGATGTTGATGCAGGGGAAAATGCGCCGGTTGAAGAGGTCGCGGTCGAGCAAGATCTCGGTGTTGCCCGTCCCCTTGAACTCCTGGAAGATGATCTCGTCCATCCGGGAGCCGGTGTCGACGAGCGCCGTCGCGATGATCGTCAGCGATCCGCCGCCCTCGGCGTTGCGCGCCGCGCCGAAGAAGCGCCGGGGCTTCTCCATCGTGCGGGCATCGATGCCGCCCGAGAGGATCTTGCCGCCGCCCTTCTGCATCTGGTTGTAGGCGCGCGCCATGCGCGTGATCGAGTCGAGGAAGATGATCACGTGCTTGCCGCACTCGATGAGCCGGCGGGCGCGTTCCGCCACGATCTCGGCGACCGCGATGTGATTCTCCGCCGAGAGGTCGGCAGACGAGGCGATGACCTCGCCGCGCGTGACGCTGCGGCGGAAGTCCGTGATTTCCTCGGGACGCTCGTCGATGAGGAGAACGATCACGTGCACGTCGGGGTCGTTGACCTCGACGGCATGGGCCATGCGCTTGAGGAGCGTCGTCTTGCCGGCCTTGGGCGGGGCGACGATGAGGCACCGCTGCCCGCGGCCGATTGGCGTCAGGAGGTCGGTGACGCGGCCGCACATCTCGTCCGGCTCCGTCTCCAGCGTCATGATCAAGTTGGGGTCGATCGAAATGAGCTCGGTGAAGGCCGGCCGCTGGCGGAAGGCGCCGGGCTCCATGCCTTCGACGGTTTCCACCCGCCGGAGCACCGGCCGGCCGCCGTCGGCCGCGTAGCCGGCGATCAGGGCCCCGGCCTCGAGGCCCTCCCGCTGGATGAGCTCGCGCGGGACCAGCGGATCCTTGGGAGACGGGAGGTAGTTGGCCTTGGCCGAGACCAGGACGCCCGAGGCGTTTTCCTTGGGCGGGATGTACAGGACGCCGTCGACGGGACGCTCGGGACCGGTCGCGGCCAGGTCCTCCGACCTCTCGCCGACTCCTGCCCCGTTGCCGTGAGGACCCCCTCCGCGGCCGCCGCGCCGGCGGCGCCGTCGGCGGCGTCGGTGGGGGCGCTGCTGCCCGTCAGGGGGCCCGCCCTCGGACGAGGGGGGCTCCGACTGAACGGATACGGACGCAAGTCTTTCCGGAGTCAAGGGATCTTCGGACATGAGCTCCCAAACCGCCGCCGCGCTGACTCTGAGGTCCGGGCGGGAACGGCCCATTCTACGACGAACCTCGAAGAAAAGCGACAAGCTCCCCGGCGGGCGAAACCCCCGCCGATCGAGGCGATTACGAAAGAACAGCCAGGATGCGCTCCGGCTCCGCAGGCGAAACGGCGGAAAAGCCGAAGTTCTCCACAGCGTGCTCGGCAGAGGAAACACCGACGAGCGCCGTGGTCATTCCGGCAGCCGACCGCGTGAACTGCAGGGCCAGCCGGGCCGAGGTGTCCGCTTCTGGAAATGCCTCGACGAGCTCCTCCGGCAGGTGGGCCGTGAGCCGCCCCTGCAGCAGCGAAGCCGAGGCGAACGCTCCCAGGCCGAGGCCCGCCGACGCCTCGAGCGGCGGCACGCGGAGGCCGCGAAACTCCTGCGACCGAAACCCGATGGCCTCCGCCATCGCGAGGTTGACCGGAAGCTGCACGCCCCGAAAACGATGTCCCTCTCCGGCGATTTCGGTCGCGAGCTCGTGAATCGAGGCGAGCGAGAGGTGCTCCGGGTGCTCCGGCGGAACGCGCAGCCCGTTCCAGGTCGCGAAGCCCCACGCGCCGATCTTTCCGGAGTCGGCCGCCGCTTCGAGCGTTTCGATCGCCCGCGTCAGTCTCGCGCGGAAGGCTTCGCGGCCGAGCTCCTCGAGCTGCGTCTCGACGTTGTGCAGGTAGTAGAGGTCGATCGTCTCGAGCCCGAGGTTCTTGCGGCTGCGCTCGATCTGATCCTCGAGGTACCCCGGGGACATGCAGTGGCAGCCCTGGGCGATCTCGTCGCGCGGCGCCACGCCCGGCTCGAGAAAGGTCTCCGCGATGTAGCGGCGCCCCGGCCGCGCGTCCTCCGCGTCGTGCGGCAGATAGCCGCCCTTGGTCGAGACGAAGACCTCGTCGCGGGCCGCGGCGCCGTCCGCGAACGCCCGCGCAAGCGCCCGGCCGACCGCCCGCTCGCTCCTCTGACCCCGATAGTTGATCGCCGAGTCGAAGACGTTGAGGCCCGAGGCCAGCGCGGCCGCCACCGAGGCTTCGTAGCCGGCGTCGGTCTTCGCGTCCTCATCGCCGAGGTAGGTGCCGAGCCCGATCGAAGAGAGCGCGAGCCCCATCGCTTCGCGGAAGTGTCCCGGCGCCGCGCTCGAGCGCTTCGCGAAGCGCCGCGTTCCTTCGAGCGTGGCCCGGCCGGCGATTCCCAACACGCGCGGGAGGCTATCACCGCATCACACGTAGCCCTTCTGGACGAACCCGAGGTTCGGCCAGCCCGGCCCGAGGATCGCCGCCGAGTCGGCGCCGAGCCAGTCCTGAAGGATCGTTCCGTAGTACGCGCGGAAGTCGCTTTCGATCGCGAGGTTGCCGTTGTCGTCGAGCCTCGAAAGATCCGGCGGATCCCCGTGGATGCCCGGCACGACGGCGTCGCCGACGACGAAGTGCGGCGCGGAGGTTCCGTGATCGGTGCCGTTCGAGCCGTTGTCCTCGGCCCGGCGCCCGAACTCCGACCAGGTCATGAGCAGGACGTCGTGGGACTTGCCGTGGCCGTCGAGATCGTCGAAGAACGCCTTGATCGAGCTCGAGACATCCGTCAGGAGGGGATCGTGGTCGACGTCCTCGCCGGCGTGGTTGTCGAAACCGCCGTACGTGACGTAGAGGATCCGGGCGCCCAGGTCGGCGTGGATGACCTGGGCGATCAGCTGCAGGCCCGCCCCGAGAGAGTTGTCCGGGTAGGCGCCCATCGCCACGTATCCGCTGCCGACCGTCTGGAGGATGTCCGAGGAGGCGATCGCGTCCCGCCCGACGCCGGAGAGCGTGTCCGCCGCGTTCGCGATCTCGTACTCGGCCCCGCTGGCCGCGAGGAAGGCCGCGACCTGGTTGGCGGAGTCGCCCGGATGCGCCCCGTCGGTCAGGTACCGGTAGCTCGCGAGGGTCAGAAACGTCGGCACGCCCACGTGGTCGGCGAGGAGGGTTCTCGGGAGGGACTGCGAGATCGCCGCGCAGGAGAGCGGATTGCCGTTGCCGGCGAGCGCACCGTCCGCCCAGCGCCCGAGCCAGCCCCGGCGCTGGGCGAGCAGGGGGTCCGCCGTGTGCCAGACGTCGCGGGCGGCGAAGTGCGAGAGGCTCGAATTCGGATAGCCGACGTTCGTCACGATGGCCACGCGATCGGCGTCCCAGAGCTCCTTCATCCCGCTCATGACCGGGTTCAGGCCGAGCCGGGCGTCGAGGGGCAGGACCTCGCCGACCGGGATCCCGATCCGCGAGCGGAGCTGCGGGTAGAGACCGTCGGCGTAGGGCACGACGGTGTTCAGGCCGTCGTTGCCTCCGGCGAGCTCGAGCACGACGAGCGTCCGCTGCCCGTTCGCGGCCGCGACGGACTCCTCGAATCGGCTCGCCCCGGACACCGCCCAGCGGGGCACCATCGCGGAGACCGTGACGAAGCCCGTCGAGCGGATGAGAAAGTCGCGGCGGGAAAAGCGGCATCGGAACCTCCGGGCCTCAGGCGAGGTGAAAGGCCGGGCTGGTCAGCATGACGTGGACGAGGCCCCGCACCTTTTCGTCCACGGCCTCGGGCGTGTGGGCCCAGGTCCCCGGCGAGCCGTCGTCGTTCGCGTTGACGTAGTCGATCCAGGCCTCCCGAATCTCCTCCGACACGTCGTCGACGTTGAGCCGCGCGGCGAGGGCGTCCACGACTCCCCCGGCCGTCGACACGTCGTGGCCCGCGAGCACGGCTTCCGGATCGAATCGCGTGCCCGCGCCGCCGCGGTTGGTCGACAGCGTGTTCGCGAGGGAGGCCCGGGAGAAGAGGGCGCCGGTATTCATCCATGACGGTCCCCAGTCCCAGCCCTTGGCGTCCGGAGGGTTGAAGAGCACCTGCCCCATCCCGGCGAGCGCGTTGGCCGCCGCCGAGAAGTCGCTCGTCGCCCTCGAGCATGCGAACCGCCGCCACCGCGTACTCGACCGGGCTTCGGACCCAGGCCTTCTGCGTGTGCGCTTCGTAGAACTCGGGCTCGAGCAAAATCGCGCGAACGACCTCGCGGATCGAGTGGCCGGAGGCGTAGACCGATTGGAGCGCGTCCACGATGTGGGGCGGCGCCCAGGTTCCCGCGAAGTACGCCCAGAGCTTCGAGCCCAGGAAGCGGCCCGAGACGGATCCCTGCGAGTCGGAGTGGTCGAGAATGATCTCGATCGCGTCGTATCCGTCGAAGTTGCCGGTCCGCCCGAGAATCGTCTTCGAGCCCTCGTCGTGAAGCTGCGGCCGGTTCACGAACGTGGCGGCGTTGTAGCCGGTGTCGCGGTTGTAGTTCGCGACGGTCCACCCGGTCAGCGCCCGAGCCAGCTCGCGCACGTCCTCCTCGCCGTAGTGGCCGATGCCCAGACAGAAGAGCTCGAGGAGCTCGCGCGCGTAGTTCTCGTTGGGCCGTCCGACGCGGTTCGTGGCGTTGTCGAGCCAGACCAGCATCGCGGGATCCTGGGAGATGGCGACGACGAGATCGTCGAACCTCGCCGAGGCCAGCCTCCGCTCGGTCTGGTTCTGGTTGAGGAGGAGGGTCACCCCCCGGACCTTCGCGATGCCCGAGGTCCAGTGGAGGTTCCAGAAGTAGGTCAGCTTCTCTTCGAGAGGCCGCGGCGAGAACGCCATCCGGTCCATGAACCATTGCTGCAGGCCGCTGACCCGCTGGAGGTTGTAGCGCTTCGCGGCCAGCGACGCCTCGTAGGACGAGAGATCGATGCCGTCGTAGTCGACCAGGAAGGACACGGCTCCCTCGAGGCCGCGAGCGTAGAGGGCGTCGATCTCGGAGGGCGTTCCCCCGAAGCCGGCCCGCCGCAACAGATGCGCGGCCGACTCCCGGGTCCAGTTCACGCTCATGACCACCTCCCGTCTGGAGGCTTGGACGAGGGAGGCGGAGGCGGGACGGGAGTTGACAGTCCACGTCGACGCAACAGGGCCGAGCCTCTACTGTCGACTGTGACTGACACCGGAAGCGGTATCCCGTGCGTCCGCGTCGTCCCCTGGACGGACTCGTCCCAGCGCCCCGGAATGGGCGTCGCGCATCGGGGGCAGGCACCGCCGACGAGCCGGGTGTGGAGCACGCGGAAGCCGCGGCGCTCGATGACCGTTTCGCCGCAGGCCGGGCAGCGCGTGTTCTCCCATTTCTCGACCCGACCGGGGATGTTGCCGGCGTAGACGTAGCGCAGCCCTTCCGCCGCGCCGATCTCGCAGGCCCGCAGCAGCGTCTCGACCGGAGTCGCGCCGCGGTCGGTCATCTTGTAGTCCGGATGGAAGGCCGTCACGTGCCACGGAATGTCCCGCGAGATCGACGCGATGAATCGGGCGGCCCGCGTCAGCTCCTCCTCCGAGTCGTTGAAGGCCGGGATGACGAGCGTGAGCACTTCGAGCCAGATGCCGCGGGCGTGAATGCCCGCGATCGTGTCGAGAACGTTCTGCAGCACGCCGCCGAGCTGGCGATAGTGCTTGTCGTCCATCGACTTCAGGTCCACCTTGTAGAAGTCGACCCAGGGCCGGATGTAGTCGAGGACCTCCGGCGTCCCGTTGCCGTTCGAAACGTACGCGGTCCGCAGCCCCTTCGCCTTCGCCACGCGAAAGACCTCGACCGCCCACTCGGACGTGATGAGCGGCTCGTTGTAAGTCGACACGATCGTCGGGGCGCCGCAGTCGCCGGCGAACCGGACCAGGTCTTCGGGCACGACGTCGCGCGGAGCGCCGACCGCCTCCGGGTCCCGGATGGATTGCGAGGTGAACCAGTTCTGGCAGTAGGCGCAGTGCAGATCGCAGCCGAGCATCCCGAAGGAGAGCGCGTCCGAGCCGGGAAGCGCGTGGAAGAACGGCTTCTTCTCGATCGGGTCGCACTGAAGAGCTCCGACGTAGCCCCGCGGAACGCGGAGCACGCCGTCCTTGCGGAAGCGCACCTTGCAGACGCCCTCGCGGCCTTCCGGAATCGGACAGCGGTGCCCGCAGGCGTAGCAGCGCAGCCGCCCATCCGCAAGCTGTTCGACGAGCTCGGGCGCCGCCGCCACGGTGCGGCTCGCGAGGACCTCCGCCACGGGAGAGGAAGACACAGTCGCCATCAATAATGTCAACGGTGCGGCGATTCCAGAAATGCCGGGCCGGCCCCCTGCGTTATCATCCGCCGACCTCTATGAAGCGTGTCCTTCTCGCCGCCGTGGCGGTGTGGCTCGGCGGCGTGCTCCGGTTGGCCGCCCAGAATCCCACCCAGACCCCGACGCCGCCGCCCACCCCGACGCCGACCCCCGGTCAGCCGTCGACCGTGCCGGCCGGAGTCCGGTATGCCACGGAGGGCTCCGCCAACATCAACGGCGTGCGGGTCAAGGTGGCCCCCGACGGCGCGGTCTGGTTTCTCGAGTCTTCGGCCGACCGCGTCGGAGTGCTGCGGGACACGGTCATCACCTACTGGCAGCTCCGCCCCGACGACGATCTGGGGGCCAACCCCGTCGACTTCATTCTCGAGGGAACGAACGTCTGGATTCTCGAAAGCGGCCAGAGCCAGATCCCCGCCGGCCGGTGCTCGATCGCCCTGCTGGACACCGTGACGAACCAGATCACCGAGTGGACGATCCCGGGCTCGATCCCCGCCGCCTTCCACAGGGCGCCCGACGGAACCTGGTGGGTCCCGATCACGGGGGCCGCTCTTCTCAACGTCAACCTCGAGACCGGTATCACGACCGTCCATCGCTCGGCCCTGACGACCTGGTACTCGGACATGGCCGTCGACGCGGAGGGCGTTCTCTGGCTCGCGGACTTCGGCAACAACCGCATCGTGAAGTACGTCCCGGGCGCGGCGACCGAGACGTCCTGGACGTTCTTCCCGCTGAGCTCCGGCCGGCTCAATCCGACGCAGATCGACCTCGACGACCAGGGCAAGCTCTGGCTTTCGCAGATCTCGGCCGGCCGGATGGATCGCTTCGATCCGGTCACCGCCAACCTGGATTCGTTCTACGGCATCAGCAACCCGATCCACTTCGACTTCTTCCAGGGGAACCTCTACATCACGTCGAGCCAGTCCGCCGCGGCGGTCAACATCATCGACCCCAACCGGGCGGCGGCCCTCCGGGGAACGCTCATCCCGCTGGAGCTCGAGGTCGGGTCGATCCCGAGCCTCGTTCGGGTCGAGACCCGGACGTTCGCGGTCCCGCCCACGACCTTCGAGACGGAGGCGACGGTCCTTCCGGAAGCCGACTTCGTGGTCGCCAGCAATCCCGCTTATCCCGGGACGCTCGTGAACCAGATCCCGGTGACCCAGTCGTACGGGATCGACGTCGAGGGCGGCTACGTCTGGTTCGGCGCCGGCGGCAACCTCGTGCGCCTCGAAATGCAGACCATCGGCGCCGCGACGGACGCGTCCGTGCCCGTCGCGAGCTCGGCCGCGGGACAGCCGGACAATCGCATTCGCATCGACATGACGCTGTCCAACACCGGAAACGTGCCGATCGTGGGCGATGCCCTCTACATGTACTCGCCGGGCGCCTTCGCGGCGCGCAACGAGTTCGCCATAGCGGCGGGCGAGACCCGGGTTCTGCAGGACGCCTTCGGCAACATCGGCAACGCCGGCAACCTGGCGAGCGGAAACGTCCGAATACGCGTGCTCACCGGCAACGCCGCGGACCTGCACGCCACCGTGCGATCGACGCGCGTGACACCGGCCGGCGCCTCCTATGGTTACGCGCTCGGCGCCCTCCCGCTGCCGCAGAGCCTCGGCCCCGGCTCCTCCTCGATCCTTTTCACGGGGGCGCGGGAGACGGAGGCCTCGATCCTCGGGCTGTACACGCTCGAGGGCGCGGTCGGCGAGCTCACGCTCGTGGCCCCGGACGGCACGGTTCGCGGCGTCCGGCCGTTCAACGTCGCCATCAACACGCGCGCGGAGTGGAACCCGGCGGCCTCGGCGTTCGGCGTCGAGACGGTGCCGGGCGACATCATCCGCGTTTCGGTCACCTCGGGCTCGGTGCAGCCCTACGTCAACATCCTCGACCTCGGCACGTTCGACGTGGCGACGTCGGTGCCCGTCGCCGCCGCTCGACGACGCGATCATCCCGAACGCCGGAATCCTCATCGGCGCGAACGACACGAGCTACGTGACGGACCTCTACCTCTCCAACCCCGCCGCTTCCGCCGCGGTCGTGAGCGTGACCTTCTACTCCCTCTACGGATCCGGGCCTCCCCTCACCACGAGCGTGGAGCTCGCGCCGCTCGAGAGCCGCACGATCGAGAGCGTCCTGCTGGAGCTCTTCGGCCTGACGAGCGGGCAGGGCACGCTCTTCCTGGATTCGAGTTCTCCGGTCGCCGCGGCGATCCGCGTCGGCGCGCGCCAGGCGGGTGCCGACTACGCGGGTTTGCCCCGGCGATCAACGGCGCCGCGGGAATCGCCAACGCGTCGGCGATCGCGATCGGGCTGCCCCAGACGGGTTTCCGCCGCACCAACCTGCTCCTGTTCAACCGGGGGCTCGCCGGCTCCATCACGGTCACCGGGTTCCGGGCCGACGGGAGCGAGGCCGGATCGGTCGAGGTTCCCCTCGGAGATCACGCGCCCGGCCGCCTGAACTCGGTCTTCACGGCGTTCGGAATCACGGACCAGCCGGGCGGCAAGGTGCGGCTCGACGTTCCTGACGGGATGAACGTGTACGCCTGGACGGCGGAAGTCGACGCGCTCAGCGGCGACGTCGATCTCGCCGCCGTACCGTAAGACCGGGACACGCCCCGGACCGGAGCCCAGCCGGTACAATTCGGGGCGTGCCCCTCCCGACAACGGTCGTCCGAGGCTCCGGCATGTTCGTGCCGGAGGGGGTCGTGACCAACGAGCGGCTCTCCCGCCTCATGGACACGACCGACGAGTGGATCCGCCAGCGGACCGGCATCGAGGAGCGGCATTTCGCCCGCCGGGGCCAGTCGTCCGCCGTCCTCGGCGTCGAGGCCGCGCGTCTCGCCCTCGATGACGCCGGGCTCGCGCCGACGGACATCGATCAGATCGTCTTCGCGACGATGACCCCCGACCACTACTTCCCGGGCAACGGCGGCATCCTCGCGAAGGCCCTCGGGCTGACCACGACGCCGGCCCTCGACATCCGGATGCAGTGCGCGGGCTTCCTCTCGGGCCTCCAGGTCTCGGACGCCTTCATACGCTCCGGCTCGGCGCGGCGCATTCTCCTCGTCGGGGCCGAGTGCCATGCCTCGCTCTTCCCCTGGGCCGACGAGGAATGGGCCGTGCTTTTCGGAGAGTCGGACGCTCCGGTCTCCGAGGCGGCGCGGCAATGGGGCACGACCCACCGCGACCGCGCGGTCATCTTCGGCGACGGCGCCGGAGCCTTCGTGCTGGAGGCGAACGAGACGGGAGACGGACGTGGCTTCCTCGGCTTCCGGATGCGGACCGACGGCACGCACTGGGACAAGCTCTACGTGCCGGGCGGGGGCTCCGCGAGCTTTCCCTACTTCACGCCCGAGATGTTCGCCGACAACCGCACGGTCCCCGTGGTCGAGGGGCGTCAGGTCTTCCGCCTGGCCACCACGGCGATGCCCGAGGTCGTGCGCGAGATCCTCGGGGAGCACGGCCTCTCGCTTCGGGACCTGTCTCTGTTGCTGATGCATCAGGCGAATCTGCGCATCAACGAGGCCGTCCAGAAGCACCTCGAGCTCGAGGACGAGCGCGTCTACAACAACATCCAGCGCTACGGCAACACGACGGCCGCGACCCTCCCGCTCGTCTACCACGAGGCGAAATCGCAGGGCCGCGTCCGTCCCGGCGATTTCGTGGTCTTCACGGCCCTCGGCGCGGGTCTCCACTGGGGCGCCGGGCTGCTCCGGGCGTGACGGGACGATGAGCTCCCGGACGAGGCCGGGCCCCGCGCTCCCGGACGCACGCGCCCTGCCAGGGTGGCTGCTCGCCGCCTGGGCGGCGACCGGAGCCCTTCTGGCGCTGGTCGCCGTGCTCGCCGCGCGCCGCGAGGAGCGCGTCCAGCGTGCCGACTGGGAGAGCCGCCTCTCTCTCCTCGCGGACGAGCGGCTGGCGGTCGCCGAGCTCGCGATCTACCAGTGGCGGCAGGAGGCCCACGTGCTCGCCGGCCGGCAGAGCGTTCGCGCGCTCTTCGCTCCGGGAGGCGGCGCCGCCCCGGTCCAGGAGCGCGCGCGGCTCGAGATGGATGAGCGGGTCCGCGCCGATCCGGGACTATCCATCGGCGTCGTGGACGCATCGGGGCAGCTGCGGGCGTCCTCCACGTTCGCCGCGGCGCTCAGCGACGCGGGGCTCGAGCCCGCGCGTCGAGCCATCCGCGAGAGTCGCCCGGTCCTCGAGCATCCCCCCGAGGGCGGGGCCGCGAACCTGCAGCTCGAGCTCGCCGCGCCCGTCACCGACCCGGCCGGCCAGTCCTCCGGGGCCGTCCTCGTCGCGGTCAGCGCCGCGGAGACGCTCGGGGCGCTCTTCCCGCGAAGGACGGGACCGGCGAGCGAGCGGCTCTACGTCGTTCTGCGCGAAGGGGACGCGCTGGTCGTCGTCGCTCCCGAGCATTGGGGCGAGGCCGGGGCCTCTTATCGACTCCCGGCCGCGGACCGCACCACGCTTCGCGGCCGCGGCCATGGGGCGCGCCCGCAACGTCGGCGAGTTCTCCGACGGGCGCGGTCACCGCGTCTTCGCGGCGACGCGGCGGATCCCCGAGACCGCGTGGGCCATCGTCATCGAGGTCGACCGCGGCGCGGCCCTCGCACGCGCGCGGGAGCAGTCGGTGTGGATCGCGCTGGCCGCCGGAGCGTTCTTCGCCGCGGTCACCGGCGCGGGCCTGGCCTGGTGGCGGTCGATGCGCCTGCGCCATTACGAGAAGCTCGCCGATGCGCGACCGGCGGTACAAGACCCTCCTCGAACAGACCCAGGAGGCCGTTCTCGTCGCCGTGGACGGGAAGGTGGCCTACGCCAACCCCGCCTGCGTCGACATGTTCGGCTACGAGCGGCCCGCTCCTCGGTGTGCCGGTGACGATCTTCTTCGCGCCGGACTCGCGCGAGCAGGTCGGCGAGTTCGTCGCGCCTCCCGCGGACGGCCGGCCGGCGCCGGAGATGTACGAAGCCGTCGGCCTGCGGGCCGACGGCTCGACCTTCGACGTCGAGGTCCGCGTGACTCCGATCGAGTTCGACGGCCGCGCCGGCCGCCAGGCGATCCTCCGCGACATCACCGGCCGCAAGCGCATGGAGGCCGGCCTGAAGGAGTCCGAGGAGCGGTACCGCCTCCTCTTCGAGCGCAACCTCGCGGGCGTGTACCGCTCGACGGCGGACGGCCGCATTCTCGAGTGCAACCGCGCCTTTGCCCGGATGCTCGGCTACGGGAGCGCCGCGGAGGCCATGGCCCACCCGGAGTGGTGGCTGCACGACCATCCGGGCGCGCACGAGGAGTTCTGGGAGCGGCTGCAGGAGGGAAGGCAGCATCGCCAACCACGAGGGCCAGGCCCGGCGCAAGGACGGAACGCCCGTCTGGGTCATCCAGAACGTGTCGCTGCTGTCGGACGAGGACGGCGACGAGACTCTCCTCGGGACCGTGTTCGACGTGACCGAGCGGCGCCGGCTCGAGGAGCAGCTGCTCCAGTCGCAGAAGATGGAAGCGGTCGGACGCCTCGCGGGAGGCATCGCGCACGACTTCAACAACCTGCTGACCGCCATCGCGGGCTACAGCGATCTGCTCCTCAGCGAGCTTCCCGCCAACGACGCGCGCCGGGAGAGCGCGGTCGAGATCCGGGAGGCCGGCCGCCGCGCCGCGGGCCTGACCCAGCAGCTTCTGGCCTTCTCGCGGCGGCAGGTCCTCGAGCCCAGGGTCCTGGACCTCAACGCCGTGATCGCGGGCATGGAAAAGATGCTGCGCCGCGTCATCGGCGAAGACATCGAGCTGACGACGGCGCTCGATCCCGATCTCTGGCGCACCATGGCCGACCCCGGCCAGATCGAGCAGGCGATCGTCAATCTCGCCGTCAACGCGCGCGACGCCATGCCCCGGGGCGGCCAGCTGACCCTCGAGACGGGCAACGTCACCCTGGACGACCAGTTCGCCAGCACCTACGCGACCGTCCAACCCGGTCCCCACGTCATGCTCGCGGTCTCGGACACCGGCATCGGGATGGACGCCGCCCTGCAGTCGCGGCTCTTCGAGCCCTTCTTCACGACCAAGGAGCGCGGGAAGGGCACGGGCCTCGGCCTCTCGACGACCTACGGCATCGTGAAGCAGAGCGGCGGTTCGATCTGGGTCTACAGCGAACCGGGCGTCGGGACGACGTTCAAGATCTACCTGCCGCGCTGCGAAGAGCCCCTCGCCGAGAGCGAGGCGCCGCCGCCTCCCCTGACGACGCGGCAAGGCACCGAGACGGTCCTCCTCGTCGAGGACGAGGCCGAGGTGCGGCGCCTGGTCGAACGGCTGCTGCGCATGCAGGGCTACACGGTGCTCTCGGCCCCGAGCCCGGCCGAAGCCATCAGCGCGGCGAGGGCCGCGGGCCGGATCGATCTTCTCGTCACCGATGTGATCATGCCGGGGATGAACGGACGCGAGATGGCGAGCGTTCTCGCCGCCGAACGCCCGCGGATGCGGGTGCTCTACATGTCGGGCTACACGGACGCGGCCATCGCCCAGCAGGGGATCCTGGAGCCGGGGACGGCCTTCCTCTCGAAGCCGTTCACGCCGGACGTCCTGGCGCGCAAGGTTCGCGAGGTCCTGGATGGGCCGGCGGCAAGCTGAAGATCTCCTGAGTTTCTCGCCCGACGGTCGGGGCGCCGCTAGTCTGCCGACGGCCGAAGGCCGACGGCTCGCGGCACCGCCCCCGTGATCGAGGAGGAGCGATGAGGAAAACCACAACGGGATTCGCGGCCACCTTTCTTGCGCTCGCATGCGGCGCTTTCGCGCAGGAGACGCCGCCGCCGGCTCCAGAACCCACGCCGACGGCGGCGCCCGCCGATACGGCCGAGACCGCCGCGGAGGAAGCGAAGAAGGAGTCCCGCCCGTTCCGGCCGATCGAATCGAACGTGATCATCAACCTCCCGTCCGTGGACGTGCCCGAGGAAGGGACGCTCACTTTTCTCGTGACGCACCGGTTCGTCACGCCCCTCGAGGACGGATCCATCAACAACTTCTTCACCCTCGACACCGGCAATACCTGGGGGTTCGGCCTCTGGTACGCGCCGCTCAAGAATCTCAATCTGGGCTTCTACCGGACCTCGGATCTCGCGACCTACGAGGCCGCGGCGCAATACCAGCTCCCCTCGCTCGGATGCTTTTCGTCCTCCCTCCGGTTCGGGGCGGACTGGAGGACCGCGGTCTTCGAGTTCGACGACGAGACGATCCCCGACGCGGCCAGCCCAAAGTCGAGCCTCTTCGCCCAGGCGATCCTCGCCTACTCCTTCGGCAAGTACGTCCGGATCACCGCCGTTCCGACATGGCTCCAGCGCACCAACGAGCGCTTCAGCAACTTCGCCACGCCGCCACCGAACGACCTGTCCTGCCGGCCCTCGGGCAACCCTCCCCCCGCTCCCGGCTTCGTCTGCTCGGGCTTCTACGAGAACATCTTCAACGTCCCCGTCGGGCTTTCGATCGCCCTGACGCACTCGATCACCGTCCACGGCGAGGTCTATCCGAGGCTCTCCGACGTCAACTCGAGCGGCGTGGGCTGGAGCGTGACGGTCGAGAAGTCGCTCCTGCGCCACCGCTTCGCGTTCTTCGCCGGAAATCAGCGTCAGACGACGGTCGACCAGTACACGCAGGCGGTTCTCTTTCAGCGGGACCCGGGCAACGTCTACATCGGCTTCAATCTCTTCCGGGCGTGGAAGTTCAAATGAGCGGATCGGGCACAATGCGGCTCGCATGGCCGCGTCCGTCCCCGAGCACTCGCGTTCCCTCGCTGTCGCCGACCGACCGCCTGGTCGCGCTGCCGGCGCTGAAGCTTCGCGACGCGCGCACGGGAGAGCCCCCCGCCTCGCGACGGCCGTCCGGGTGGGGCGGCGAGGCGACGCTCTCTGCGTCCGCTTCGACGCCCGCGACGACGCCACGCCGGGATCGTCGCGACCCACCGGGAGCGCGACGCGCCCCTCTGGGAGGAGGACGTCTGCGAGATCTTTCTCGCGCCGGACGGGGATTCCCCCCGGTGCTACTTCGAGCTCGAGATCAACCCGCTCGGGACGCTCTTCGACGCGCGCGTGGAGTCCCCGGAGCTCGTGCGTTCGTCCATGCGCGTCGACACGTCCTGGGACTGCCCGGGCCTCTCCTCGCGCGTGGCCGTGAGGCCCGGACGCTGGTCGGCGAGCCTGACGATCCCGCTCGCGCCGCTCTGCGGCGGAAGAATCCCTTCCGACCTGGCGGGCGAATTTCTTCCGCATCGACCGGGGCGCGCTCGACGAGTTCACGGCCTGGTCGCCGACGTTCGCGGATCCGCCGGACTTCCACGTCCCGGAGCGATTCGGGCTCCTGAGGCTCTAGGAAAACCCGGAGCTGTCCCGCGCGATCCCGTTCTCCTTGAGCCACTCGATCGCCCGCTCCTTCGCCCGGCGCTCCTTGAACTGGAAGAAGTGCGATTCCTCTTTCGGGTGGGCGAGCAGCGCGCGCCGGAACGCCGTGGCGGCGTCGCTCTCCTCGAGCGCTTTGGACAGATCGCGCCGGCAGGCCTCGTCCTCGCAGTGCGCGGCGAAGTCCTCGAGGTCGCCGCGGGTCCGCTCGCCCTGGTCCTTGGGCAGCGCGCGGTAGCGCGGGTTCCCGGCGAGCTCGGCGTGGCGCGCCGCGTCCTGCACGAGGACCTGGACGACGTCGCCCGTCTCGCGGTCGAAGAAATGCGTGATCTTCTGGGAGCGGTTCTCGAACGCGACGGTGAGGCCCTCCCAATCGATGACGACCGGCATAAACCCGATATGATACGGGTTAGACGCTTGTCCGAGAACGGCGTCTCCGACTGCCGGGGGTCGTCCTTCGGTGGTGGGACCGGGAGATACATGAAGAAGATCGCGACATTCGACGACTGGATCGACGCGTTCCGGTCGTGGCAGAAAGACATCGGCCTGGAGCTGCCGAAGTACTCCGACTATGCGTTCGAGGCCAAGTACGGCGACCTGAAGACCGAAGAGATCGAGTACGGCGACTTCCGGGGCGCCCGGAAGTGGGAGCGCCTGACGCAGATCCCCCAGCAGCAGATCCGCGACGCCCTCTGCAACCTGATCGTCTACCAGGGCGACACCGAGTTCGCCTCGGTCGAGCAGCAGCGCAACCTCCTGCAGACCTCGCCCGTCCGACTACGACACCGACAGCGTCTGCCGGATCATGGTCGAGGAGATGCGCCACGGCTGGCAGATGTGTCACCTGCTCGTCAATCACTTCGGCGAGACCGGCAAGATCGAGGCGCGCAAGCTCCTCGAGCGGCGGTCCTGGCAGAACAACCGCCTGCTCGGCTCCTTCAACGTCGACGTCGACAACTGGGTGGACTTCTTCACCTACACGGAGTTCGTCGACCGCGACGGCAAGTTCCAGCTCAACATGCTCTCGACGTCGGCGTTCGCGCCGCTCGCCCGCTCGATGGGACCCATGCTCCGCGAGGAGGGCTTCCACCTCGGCACCGGGCACATGGGCCTGCAGCGGATCGTCAAGGGCGGCCGCGTCCCGCCCGCGCTCCTCCAGAAGTACGTCAACAAGTGGCTCTCCACCGCGTACGACCTCTTCGGCAAGGATTCGTCGTCCTCCGCCGAGTGGTTCTACGTGTGGGGCCTGAAGGGCCGCTACGACGAGGCGAAGCAGCCGGCGGATCCCGACCGCGCGCACCTGAACGAGCTCTCGCGCGACCTCTACAAGGAGGAAGTCGACAAGCTCCTCGAGTCCATCAGCCGCTCGCTGCCGGCCGGGGCCGCGCCGCTCACCGCTCCCGACATGAAGTTCCACCGCTCGATCGGCGAGTTCGCCGGAGAGACCTTCTCGATCACGGGCGAGAAGCTCTCGCCCGAGGCGTACGAGAAGCATCTCGCCGAGGTCCTCCCGAACGAGGAGGAAAAGACGTTCATCAAGAACCTCATGCGGGAACCGAACTGGATCGCGCCGCGCACCGAGGTGACGACCTCCTGAGCGGCGCCGCGAGCGCGGCGATTTCCCGCCGCGACCGCGCGCCCGCGATCCGGGCCGCGCTGCTCGCCTGGTTTCGCCGCGAGAAGCGCGCCCTCCCCTGGCGCGGAACCCGCGACCCCTACCGGATCTGGGTCTCGGAGGTCATGCTCCAGCAGACGACCGTGGCGGCGGTCGCCGCCCGGTACGACGGGTTCCTCGAGCGCTTTCCGGATCTGCCGACGCTCGCGCGGGCCCGGGAATCCAGCGTCCTCGCGGCCTGGTCGGGACTCGGCTACTACGCCCGCGCGCGCAACCTCCGCGCGGCCGCGCGCCGGATCCTCGCCGAGCACGGCGGCCGTCTGCCGCGCGATCCCGCGACCCTCGCGACGCTGCCGGGCTTCGGCGACTACATGTCCGCCGCCGTCGCCGTCGCTCGCCTTCGGAGCCCGGATCCCGGCGCTCGACGCCAACGTGACGCGCGTCGTCTCGCGCCTCTTCGCGATCGCCGGGCAGGCCGGCGCGCCGGGCCACACCGACGCCCTGCGCCGACGCGTCGCCGCGCTCCTGCCGGCGCGGAATCCCGGCGACCTCACCGCGGCGCTCATGGATCTCGGCCAGCAGATCTGCACGCCCCGGCGACCCGCGTGCCCGGCCTGCCCCGTCGAGCGACTCTGCGCCGCCCGCGCGACAGGATCGCCGGAGCGCTTCCCGCGCCGCCGCGCGAAGGCTCGTCCGCGGCCGTGTCTTCCAGGCCTCCGCGGTGGCCGCAGGCCGCGGCCGGACGCTGGTCGTGCGCGCGGAGGGCGAGCTCGCTGCGGCGCATGTGGCTCTTTCCCTCGGCCGAGGGCGCGACCGCCGGCGCGGCGCGCGCGCTCCTCGCGCGGCGCGTGGCGAGGCTCGGGCTCCGGCTCGTCTCGCAACGCGCCCCTCGCGTCGACGCGCCATACGATCGTGAACCGGCGCCTCGAGATCGCGGTCTATCCGGCGGTGCGCGCCTCCGCCGCAACGTCCGCCGGTGTGCGCTGGCTCACACGCGAAAGCCCTCGCGGCTGCGCCCATCCCGACGCTGACGCGGCGCATCGCCGAGGCCGCGGGGTTTCTGCCGGCGAACGGACGGCGTCTGCTAGACTGACCGAAAGAGCAGTCCGAAAGCCTGACCGTGTTCCCAGCGACCGATACGCCCTCCGTGCGCATTCTCGTCGTCGACGATGACGAGCAGCTTCGCGCGTACCTCCGGAGGCTCCTGGGACGCTCGGACTACGCGGTCGAAGAGGCGGCCACCGCCCACGAAGCCATCGAACGGGTCCGCGCCAACCCGCCCGACCTCGTGCTTCTCGACCTGCAGCTGCCGGATCGGAGCGGCCTGGACGTCCTCGAGGTCATCCGCGAGGATCCCGCGACGCGGCTCCTCCCGGTCGTCATGCTGACGGGGGCCGCGTCGCCGGCCGAGAAGATCAAGGCGCAGGCGGAAGGGGTCACCGACTTCCTGTCGAAGCCGTTCTCTCCCGAGGAGCTCCTCCCGCGCGTCCGCGCGCTCGTCATGCTGAAGCAGTTCGCCGACGAGCACGAGCACGCCGAGCACGTGATCCTGACTCTCGCGAAGACCATCGACGCCCGCGATCCGTACACCGCCGGCCACAGCGGCCGGGTGGCGGAGTACGCCGACCGCGTGGCGACGCGCATGGGCCTCGACGCCGCCGCCCGCACCGACATGCGGCGGGGAGCCCTGTTTCACGACCTCGGCAAGATCGTCATCCCGGACGCGATCCTCCGCAAGCCCGGCGCCCTCTCCCCCGAGGAGCGCGCCGTCATCGAGGAGCACCCGACGGTCGGCCACGAGCTCCTCCTGCCGATGCGGACGATGCGCAAGACGCTCCCGGTCGTGTACTCCCACCACGAAAGGCTGGACGGATCCGGCTACCCGGAGGGCCTCTCCGGCGACGCCATCCCCATGTCGGTCCGGGTGGTCACGGTCGCGGACATCTTCGACGCCCTGACGACCGATCGGGCCTACCGCCCCGCGCTTTCCCTCGACACGGCCTTCGAGATCCTCTTCGACGGGGTCCGGCGCCGCTGGTGGGACAAGGACGCGGTCGAGACGCTCCGCGCCACCCTGGACGAGCAGGGCCGCGCGGGGCGCGGAGACTCTTAGCGGTCTGCTTCGCAGGCCGACGGAAATGGGAGGGGAAGTCGCTACGGCCCTCTCCCTCGAAATCGGGCGGCCTTTCCGTCCCGCGCGCCGGGTGATAAACAAGGCTCGGCGCCATGGACATCCTCTGGAAGGGTCAGTCCGCCCGGGTCCGCGAGATGGGGTCCGGCCCGCCGGTCGTCCTCATCCACGGCTACCCGCTCGACGGCGCGATGTGGTCGGGTGTGTCGCGCGCGCTGATGTCGAAGTTCCGCGTCGTCAAGCCCGACCTCCCGGGCCGCGGCGACACCGTCGCTCCCTCGGCCGGAAGCATGGAAGACTACGCCGACTTTCTGGAGGCCATCCTCCAGGCGCTCGAGGCGCCGGCGGGTCTCGCGGGATTTTCGATGGGCGGGTACGCGGCCCTCGCGCTCGCGCGGCGGCGGCCGGAGAAGCTCGCCGCGCTCGCCCTCGTCGACACACGCGCGCAACCCGACGACGAGGCGGGCCGGGCGAAGCGGGACGAGGCGATCGCGACCGCGCGCTCCGGCGGCGTCGAGCCGATCGCCGACGCCATGGTCGCCGAAGCTCCTCTCGCCGGCCTCGCTCGGGAACCGTGACCTCGTCGAGCGCGTGCGCCGGATCATGCTCCGGCAGAAGCCCGAGACCGTGGCCGGGGACCTCGCCGCGATGCGCGACCGCGCCGACGCCCGGCCCGCGCTTTCGGGCATCGCGGTCCCGACGCTCGTCGTCGTGGGCGCCGAAGACGCCCTGACGCCGCCAGCGGACGCCGAGGCCATGGCGGCGGCGATTCCGGGCGCGCGCCTGGCGACGATTCCGGGCGCCGGGCACCTCGCTCCGATGGAGCGGCCCGGCGCCGTCGCCGCCGCGCTGTCCGACTTCTTCGCCGGCGGCGCTCGGGTCGCCGCGCCGTCTGCCGGCCTAGAACCCGACCTTCAAGCGCGAAGCGCACCGACGTCGGCAGCGTGCGGGCGATGGCCTGGCCGTACGTCGGGTTGCAGACCTCCTCGTTTTCCGGGCTCAGGTTGCTGCCGCAGACGTACGTCTCGGGTTGAAATTCGGATCGGGAAACTCGGCCAGGTTGTACCTCTGGTCGACCGCGAGCACGCGCTGCGTGTTGAGGATGTTGAAGACGTCCACCAGACCTGTCACCGTCACCGGACCGAGCTGCAGCGGATAGCCGAGGTGGATGTCGGCGTCGTAGGAGGACTGGGTCCTTCCCTCCGAGCCGCGGCGGTCGATGAAGAACTCCGGCCGCGAGTAGGCGTTGGAGAAGCCGATCCGGGAGATCGGCAGGCCCGTCTGGTAGTAGGTCACGAGGCCGAGCGACAGGTTGAAGGGCGTCACGTAGACGCCCGAGAGCTTGGCCACGCTGCGCCGGTCGTTCGAGAGGTAGCCGCTCGCGGTGACGGGCTGTGCCACGCCGTCCACGACGGGGCCGCCGGTGAAGAAGTCGTAGTAGTCATAGAGTGCGGAGATGTTGGGATCCGCCGTGCCGCGAGGCTGCGTGTAGGGCGCGAACAGGCCGTCGTAGTTGCCCTGGAGCGTCGCGTACACGTAGGACGCGAGCAACGTCCAGTTGTTCGAGAACCGCTTCGTCGCCTCGAACTGAAAGCCCTTGTAGATGCGCTTGGCCGCCGGCGCCGGGAACTGCGTCGGCGTAGTCGAGTGAGAAGAGGCTGGCCATTCGGCCCCGCGTCGGGTTGCCGATGCAGTAGTCGCCCGCATCCGAGCAGAGGTAATCCTCGATGACCCGGGGGATGTCGCGATAGACGAAGCGGGCACCGAGCGCGAAGCTCGGGCAGATCTCGCGCTCGACCCCGAAGATGCCCCTCGCGCAGGTACTGGCCCTTGATCCCCTCGTCCGTCAGGCTGTTGAACCCGCCGAAGATCTTGCCGCCGCCCTGCTCGAAGGCGGCCTGGTCGTCGGCGATCAGTGCCGCGGCGGGGTCGGGCACGATCGACACCGGGTCGAAGTTGTAGATCGTGGGCTGCCGCTCCGAGCTGTAGGAACGGATCACGAGGTCCATCGGGACCTGCTCATAGAAGTAACCGAACGACCCGAAGATCTTGGACCGGCCGTCTTTCGTCGGGTCCCACGTGAAGCCGATGCGTGGCCCCCAGCTTCCCGTCAGGTTGATCTGCCGCGTCCCGTCGCCCGAGTAGACCTGCTGGTTGTCGTACCGGACGCCGAGGGCGAGCGAGAGGTTGGGCGTGATCCGAAAACGTGTCCTGCAGGTAGAAGGACCAGACATCCTGGTAGGGAGTCGCGTTCAGCTGGGACGTCGGCACGTTGTCGGGCAGGCTCGCGGTCGGGATCGTCCAGTAGAAATGGGAGTAGACCGGGAGGCCGGGGTTCGTGGTGTTCGGGAGAATCGTGACCTGCTGCCCGCCCGACATCCGCTTGATGACGTCGGCCTGGTCCTCGAGAAACTCCACGCCGGCCTTGATCTCGTTGTTTCCGAAGTACTTCGTCACCGAAACGGCGCCCAGGTATCGCGTGAAGTTCTTCTCCTGGATGAGACCGAAGCCCCCCGACTGAAGGTTGCCCTGCGTCGTGTCGATGTACTGGATGTCGTCGCCGCCCGGGAAACCCGGGGCGACGTTGTTTTTCTCGTGATGGACGGCGCCCTGGGCCGTGACGGCCCAGCTCGTCCCGAACAGACCCGTGTAGCGCAGGGAATAGTCGCTCCCGCCGAGGGCCTGGTCGCCGATGAACGCCGAGTACGGCCCGAGCTCGCTGCGGATGCCGTCGGGGTTCGACCCCGTATCGGTTCGCGGATCCTGGAAGAAGCTTCCGACGACCGTATGCGCGGGACTGATCATCCAGGTCAGCTTCGCGGAGCCCAGGTTGCGGTTCGTGTCGGTGTCCGCCGGGTTCCCCGTCTCGGGCCCCTCGGTCACGGTCCTGTTGATCGTGTTCTCCACGCGGTCGTAGGCGCCGAAGAACCACAGGCGGTCCTTCACGGCATAGCCCCCGAGGTCGAAGCCGTAGTCGACACGCGAGTAGCTCGACACGAACGAGTAGAGGTTCGAGTCTTCCGGATGCTTGTTCGAGGCCTGGAGCGAGTCGGCGTCGTAGTAGACGAAGGCGTCGCCGTGAAACTCGTTGCCGCCCGACTTCGTGATGACGTTGATGATCCCGCCCGTCGAGCGCCCGTACTCGGCCTGGTAGCCGCCGGTCTTGACCTCGAGCTCCTGGATGAACTCGTAGTTGAGCTCCTTGCCCTGGGCCCCGTACTCCACGCCGTTGGTGACCACGCCGTCGATGACGAAGCTGTTCTCGAGCCCGGTCGACCCGTTGATGACCATGGTATTGGCGAAGTTCGCAGTGTTGGTCGTCTGCTGCGAGACGCCCGCCGAGATCTGGACGATCGAAGTGTAGTTGCGGCCGGTCGGCAGGGAGTTGATCTGCCGGCTGTCGATGTTGTCGCCGATGGTCGTCGAATGCTCCTCGATCAGCGGCGCCTCGCCGGTGACGATGACCTCCGCCGTCGCGGCGGCACCCATCTTGAAATCCCCCGTCGCGGTCTTTCCGAGCGCGACGATGACCTGCTGCTCCGCTCGGGCGAAACCCTGGAGGATCGCCGTGACCTTGTAGGTTCCGGGGGGCAGGAGGACGAGGCGGTAGACGCCGTTGGAGTCGGTGACCGAGGTCCGCACGCCCTGAAAGGACGGGCTGCGACCTTCCACCGTGACGCCGGGAAGGACCCCGCCGCTGTCATCGTGGATGGTTCCCACGATGTCGCCGGTGGTCTGCGCGAAAACGAGGAGAGGAGAGAGCGCCATCGCCGCGAGGGCGAGCGCGAACCGAAAGCGTCGCATGCTACCTCCCAATAGAATCTGCAAACGATGCTAGCACACGGTTTCCGCGCGCCTCGACGCCTCCGGCGCCTTGTGGTAAACACGCGCAGCGCGATGGGACTCTTCCGCAAGACGCCTCGGGAGCCCGAGCCGGGCGGCCGGGAGAGACGGCTCCACATCGGAGCCGGCCGCGAGTCCATCCCCGGCTGGATCAACATCGACAACCAGGGCCTCGCGGGCGTCGACCAGGTCCTCGACGTGCGGCAGGGGCTGCCCTTCGCGGATGTCGCGTCGATCTACGCCGAGCACTTCCTCGAGCACCTCTCCCTCGACGAGGGCCTCGCGTTTCTTCGGGAGTGCCGCCGCGTCCTGCGACCCGAGGGAGCGCTCCGTCTCTCGACGCCAAACCTCGATTGGGTCGTCCTCACGCACTATCGCGGGCCCGCGATCGGGGACGAGGACGCGAAGCTCGATTGCATCCGCTTGAACCGCGCCTTCCACGGCTGGGGACACCAGTTCCTCTACAACCGGGCGATGCTCGCCGCGGCTCTCCGCTCCGCCGGCTTCGAAAGCACGACGTTTCGCACCTACGGCGAGAGCGACCGGCCGGAGCTCCGTGGTCTCGAAAGGCACGAAACCTGGGAGGACACACCCGAGCTCCCCCACGTCCTGATCGTGGAAGCCTGGGGCGAGGCCTCACCCGGGGATCTCGACGCGAAGGAGCTCAAGGAGTTTCGCGAGGCGATCGGGGCGAAATAGAGAGTTGAAGTGTTGAAGTGTTGAAGTGTTGAAAAGTTGAAAGGCGCGATTCTCTCCACTTTCAACGCTTCAACATTTCAACGTTTCAACCCTTCTTCTCCCCCGTCGCCCGCAAGTACTGCGTTCCGGCCCCCCGAATCTCCGTGACCCGGAACCCGGAGCGCTCGAGGCGGCGGGCCAGCTCGCGGGCCGAGAAGACGACTCCGGACCACGAATCGGCGACGACGCGGCGAAAGAACTGCCGGGCGCGCCCGTCGACCTGCACGCGCAGAAGGCCTCCGGGCCGGAGCACGCGATGCGCTTCCCGCAGGTACCGGTCGACGTAGGCTTTGCGGGGCAGGTGCTGAAACACGATGTGGGAGAACACGAAGTCGAACGCGGCGTCGTCGAGCCCTTCGAGGGCCCCCTCGGTCCGCAGAAGCTCCACGTTCGGGCGGTCGGCGCAGTACTCCCGGCCCCGGCGGATCATCTCCTCCGACAGGTCCACGCCGACGACGCGGCGGATCCGCTTCGAGAGGGGTTTCAGAAGCCGGCCGATGCCGCAGCCGATCTCCAGCGCCGCCCAGTCGGGGGACACTTCGAGACCGTCGAGAACGTCCGCCGCGAGGTCTTTCTCGCCCGACGCCGCGAAGGCCTTGGCCGATTCCGCGGCCGTCGTGCAGATGTAGAAGGGCGCGTTCTCGCGCGCCCGACGCTCCCAATCCGACCGCATCGACTCCCGCCGCCGCCAGAGCCGTCCCGGACAGGGAGCGCGTGAAGGGCACGTCGCGCACGCTCGGATGCTAACAGCCGCCGCCAGCCGACGCGACGGCGTCACCGGGCCGGCAGCGTGCCTGCCGGCGCCTCGCGAACGGCCTTCGCGACCCTCGGCACGCCGCGACGGAAGGAGGCGAGGAGGAGGGCGGCGAGAGTCGCGAGGCTGACGACGGCGCCGGCCACGAACCCGTCGGGCCGATACCGTAACTCGAGTCGGTGACGGCCGGCGGGGACCCGAAACGCCAGAAACGCATGGTTGTAGGAAAGCGGTTCCGCGGCCAGACCATCGAGCCGTGCCTTCCAGCCGGACCAGGCCGTGACGGACGTTCCGACGATCGCGTCGCGCTCGGCTTCGACTTCGAGCGTCATCGACTGCGGATGGTAGGAGATGACTTCCACGCTGCCTGGACCGTTCTCCGTTGCGTGAGAAGACGCGGATGGCGGCTTCGACCCGACGACTCCCCAGGCGCGAAAGTCCGTGATGATCTGGAGCGCCGCGATGCGCCGTGTACGGTCCGGCTCATAGTAGATGGCAGACGGCACGAAGGCACGCGGAAGAGCTTGCGCGTTCTCCAGGAGATCGGCTCCCCGGCCCTGCGCGAGCCTCGTCCATCCGGGCGGCGCCTCGTAGCCCTCGGGCACGAGGGCATACCGGACCCCGAGAAAGGAGAGGAAGGGCCGCTCGAGGTTATCCACCCGGTTGTACCAGACCGGCTGCGAGACGCACCACAAGGGATAGGTCTCGTAGAAATCGCGCAGGGTCATGGCCTCATAGCCGCGGACGTCTTCCAGCTCGTAGAGGGCGGGGGCATTCGGGACCAGGACGAAGCGGAGACCCACGAAACGGTAGGGCTCACCACGCGGGATCCCATCGAGCACAGGAAGGGGCGGGTAGTACGCCGACGCCCGGTAGGTCGGGTACACGCTGCCCGCCTCCGCGGTTCGCGACGCCAGGAGGAGGCCCAGCAGGAGCGGGGCCATCCATCGGGCCCGACGCAGGCGGAACGCCAAGGCGACGACGATGGCGGCCAGCGCCAGAGGTGCGATCTCCCACAGGAGCCGCGCTCGCAGCAACGCGGGCGGCATGCCGAGCGCCTCCATCCCTGCCGCCCGGAATCGAAAAGCGCCAAGGATCGCGACCGCCGACATTCGCCGTCCCGACGAGGAACGCCGGAAGGCCTTCCCCATGGCGGAGCCTCTCCGCTCCGAGGGCCGCCAGCGCCGACAACGCGAAGACGGCGAGAAAGACGAAGTATTCGAGGATGCTGATCTCGAAAAGCGGTAACGCGGCCACGGCATCCGTGATGACCGCGAGCCTCATCCAGAGCGCGGCGCCCAACAGGCCCATGGCCAGGAAGATCCATCGCTGCCGGTTGCGCGAAGACACACCCGTCCGCGCGAGGGGGAAGAGGATGGATCCCGCGTACACCGCGGGGAGGCCGAAATCCTTCCAGACGTTGCTGCGACCCGACTCGCCGTAAGCGAATGGCACCGGGATCGTCAAACCGCGCCGCGCGCTCTCGATGAGCGGGGCGCCCTTCTTCGCCTGGGCGAAGTAGCCGCTGCGCACGGCATGCTCATGCGTCTGCGGCATGGCTTCGGCCAGGGGAAGCAGCTGGACGGCCGTCAGGGCCAGGGCCGCCGCGCCGGCGACGAGCGAGAGAAGCACGGCGGGGAGCCGTCGGACGCTGCTCGGCGAAGGCGAGTTGAAAGAGGAAGAACACGCCGGCTCCCGCCACCGCGAAGAGCAGCGTCTCGGGGTGGCCGGCCGTGACGATCAGGACGAGGGCGCACGTTGTCAGGCCGAAGGCCCGCCGATCGGAATCTCTCGCGAGTCGGTAGAGCCCGAGAAGCAGGAGCGGAAACGGTCCGACGGAATTGCCGACGGGAAAGCCCAGCCAGAAGACGAGGAAGTCGGAGAACCCCCAGCCTGCCGCGCCCAGAAGAGCGGGCGCTTCGCCGCATCCGAGGTCCCGAAGGAAAAGGTAGGCCGCGAGCAGGGCGACGAAAAGGCGCAGGGTCATCTGGAAGGTCCAGGCCTGGGGCAGAGGCAGAAGAAGGCCCAGCCACGTGCCGGGGTGGAGCGCAGCGGGTTGCTGCACGGCGAGGAGGGGCTCGCCCGCGAGGATGAAGGGATTCCAGAGGGGGAATCCGCCGTCCTTGACCGCCACGCGTACGGCCTTCTGCCAGGGAAACATCTGGGTCGCGACGTCGTGAAGCAGCGGCGTCCAGGGATGGCCGATGCCGTGCTCGGAGCGGAGGGACGTGAACGGCTCGGTCGGATAGAGAACGTCCACGGGCCCGTAAACGCTCGCCGTCAGGAGCGCTCGGCCCGTGAAGAGAAGCGGAATGACCGCGATCACCAGAGCCACCCGAGCCTTCAGAGGCGAGACCCATCGATGCGCGGCGAGGAAGGCGAGGCTCGCGGTCGCTCCATAGAGGGCGACCGAGGCGGCGATGAGCGGGAGCATCGGCCGATTCTACGGTCTCGTCGCTACCGCCACCCGGAGCGCATCGAGGGAAGGAGGACGTCCGCGAGACCCTGGCGATGGCTGTTCTCCACCGCCCGGGGGGACGGGGGGATCGACAGGACGGCGGCGGCCGCCACGAGGCCGGCGAGGGTTCCCGACAGCAGCGTGCGACGCGGGATCTTCGCTCCCCGAACCGCGACGACGAAGGCCACGGCGCAGGCAAGAAGCGGAGGGGCGAGCGAAACCAGAGGCGGCAGACCCGCCGCGACCCCGAGGTTGAATTCCACCAGGCCGCGCCGCAAGAAGTGGAGCGACACGGTTCGCGCCGGGTTCCAGGCTTCGTAGGGGATCATCCAGTAGGTGGATCCCGAAATGGCCAACAGGCACGCCCCGTAGACGACACCGGCCACGAGCGCGACCTTCCTGCGGCCCTCCCCTCCATTCGGGCTGCTCAACGCGAATAGCCAGAACACGAGCAGGAATCCTCCGATCAGGTATCGGGGCCCGAGACACCAGCCGCCCCGCCAGTGCGGAGGCGCATACCCGGAGATCGCGATCAGGAGCAGGAGGGGGCCGAGCGCCGGCACGAGCAAGGACGGATCCCTTCTCAGCCTTCGGAGAGAGATCACGGCCACGATGGGCCACAGGATCATGAAAGGAGAGAAGTACAGCAGTCCGTGCGCGGGATCCAGAAAAAGGCCTGCGGCGGCCCGGGGGGAAGGCCACGAGATTCCCACGATGCCGCGCCCGGCGAGCGACGAGTAGTCCTCACTCGCGGCGGGCGGGAAGCGGAAAACTCCGCCGAAATAGCGGGCGTGGTACCAGGCGAGCGCCAGTGCGGGAACCGCAGCCCCGGCGACGAAGGCGGCCAGGCGGGTCGCGGATCCCCGCAGGGCGACGGCGATCCACAGACAAAGAGCAATGAGGACGACGGGGTATTCCGTCGCAACGGCCGCCGCGGCCAGGAATCCAGCGGCCGCCGCCGACATCCATCCGCGGTCGTGCGTCGCGAGCGTGAAGCTGAGGAACAGGAGGGCCGCAACGAAGGCATGGGAAAAGAACGACCGAGCGTAGACCTGGAAAGGGGTGGCGAAGAGCAGGGCAAAAAGCCAGAACGACAGAAAGGGCGACGCGGGAACTCGTCGCAGGACGCGCTGGACGAACACAGCCACCGCCAGGACGACGACGAGCGTCACCGACAGTACTCGCGATCCGTAGAAGACCAGCCAGTCTTCCAACGAGGAAGGGGCCGGCAGGAACTGACGGAGGACCCAGTATGCCGGCAGCGCCGCGACCGACAGGCCGGGCCCCTTGTTCGAAAACCGACGGCCATCGTGGACCGCGACGTCGGTGTGCGAACCGAGCTCGCGCAGCTCCGGCTCGATTTCGGCCGTGCCGCGTTCTCCGAGGGCCCGCATCAGCTGGTAGTGACTCCGCTGATTGGAGTCCGCCGCGCCCGGGTACCATCCGACGAAATACACGCAGACGAAGGCGAAGCAGGCAAGAACCCAGGCGCACGCTCGGCCAGACCGAGCGCGATCCTGCCCGCCCGTCAGGTCCGGGCCTGCGACCGATGAGCGATCCATGGCGTCGTGGGGACGGGACCCGTGATTTCGGCCGAGCCCCGACCGCGAGGGTATCCCAGTCGGATGGAGCGCGAGGGCCGGCGTCCGCTGTCGTAAGCTTGCTTCTCCATGGCGGATGCGGCATCCCGGGAGCCCTGGCGGCGGCTCCGTCGGATCGCGGCGGCCATCGCGTTCGTCACGGCGTTCGTCTTTCTGACGGGTGGCAATCCACTCCCCGATTTCCGTGGCCGGCTCGGCATTCTTCGTCGATCCTGGCGCAAGGACTCGTGGACCCGTCGCCTCGAAGGAACCGCGGCCGCGTATGACCGACGATTCGCCGCCTTCCTGAATTCGGCTCGAGACGCCCTGCCCCCCGATACCCCCGGGCTCGCCCTCTACGCGCCCGGCATTCCCGAGTGGGGAGGGTTGTACCTCGCCGTCTACCATTTCGCGCCGATCCCCGTCCTCCTCGCTCCCAAGCGCGTTCCTCCCGGCTGGCTCGTATTGACTTACGGCCAGGCCGCGTCTCCCGAGGGGCGCGTCCTGCGGCAGTTTGGGGATGGGGCGCTGGTTCTGCCGCCATGAGCTCCGACGGCCTTCCGTGGTCCCTGCTTCAGGTTGGTGGAATCCTGCTCCTCGCGTTCCTCGTCGGCCGGGCCGTCGTCTCCGTCTTGCTTCCCGAGGGGCAGGGCTGGCGGCTCGAGAGATGGGGATGGAGCATTGCGGTCGCCTCGCTGCTTCTGGCTGTCGAGGTCGTCGTTTCGTTCGCGGTGCGGCTTCCTCCAGGTTGGATCGCCTTCCTCGCAATGGCCATCGGCGGGATCGTTGCGGCTCGCCGTTTCCGATTGCCGAAGCTCGAGCGGACCCTCGATGATCCCGTTTGGCGCTCGCCCCTCGCCCTGTTCCTTCTCGCACTCACGCTGGCCGGGATCTCGATCTACGCGGTGCGCAGCCTTTCGGAACCGATGTGGTCGAACGACTATCTCGCGGTTTGGGGACTCAAAGGCAAGACCATGTTCGGGGACGTGGGAATCCCTCAGAGGTTGTTTCGGTGGGCCGAGTTCGAGTTCTCCAACCCGGGCTATCCGATCGGGCTTCCCCTCGTCTATGCGGGATTGGCGTTTCTTCTCGGTCGCTGGGACGACCACGCGATGGCCCTGCTCTTTCCGTTCTTCCAGCTCGGCACGCTGCTGGTGCTGGTCGGATGGTTGCGAAGGCGCGGGAGCGACCTCGTCGTCGCGCTTGCGGCAGCGGCCTTCGTGTCGAACTTCGGCGTGCTGTATTCGGCCTGGCTCAGCGGGATGGCGGAGGTTCCGGCGGCCTTCACGTTCCTCCTGGTGGGTATGGCTCTGTGGGACGTTCTCGACGACACGGATCCGGGCTCCCTTCGCCGGCTCTTCCTGGCGTCGCTGCTGGCCGCCGCAACGAAGAACGAGGGTGTCTTCCTCGTCGCAACCGCAATCGCGTTTCTCGCGTTTCAGGCGGTCCGGCGCCGAGAGCGCCGGCTGTGGCTCGGCGGAGCGGCTGCCCTGACGGCCGGCCTGGGCTCCGTCCTGCTCCACCGACTGGTTCTCGGAGGTCACCCGGTGCGCGGCCTCGACATGGACCTCCTCTGGCGCCCCGGTCTGGGCTCCCGCGTGGTGGAGACCCTGCGCGAGGAGTGGATTCAGCTCGCCCGTCCCATCTGGCCCGGCATCGTCGCCGTCATCGTGCTCGTGGTGCTCGCTCCGCGACGGCTAAGCGCGAATCCGATCCTTCTGGTGGCCTCGGCTTCTGTGGCGATTTACCTCGCCCTTCCCGTGCTGTGCCCGTTCGGCCCCGGCTGGTTGGTCCATTGGACCGTCGGACGAATCACCAGCGCGCTGGTTCCTCTTCTGGCGGCCGGCATTGCCATGGCGGCGTGCCCGACGACGATCGAGTCGCGCGAGTCGGTGGGCTGCCGTTCGCCGTCGCCCTCGTCCTGATCACGGCGAGCGCAACCCGCATCGTCCAACCCGACACGCGGCGCGGTCGACCCGATCACCGGTACCGGCTTCATCGCTGGGCCCACGGTGACGATCGATGCTGGTACCTGCGACCAACGTGACGCCACGTCCGTCTTCGGAGTCTCTGATTGTCGAACCGTCGGACGCCGCCCGGCACCATGACGATTATCCGGCTATCATTCTCGCGAATGCATGAGTCGCGGTGGAACGACGGCGCGTTCACCACTCAGCTCGAGTCGCTCGTCTGGACCGCGTCCCCGCTGATCCGGCGCTATCTGCACCGGGTCGCGTCGGGGGATCCCGCCGTCGACTGGCTGTCGAGGGTGCGTTTCCGCTATCTGCCGGCCGTCGTGCGGCGCGCGCTCGTGCTGGGTTGCGGATCCGGTTGGCTCGAGCGGGCGCTCGCCACGCCGGGCGGCGGGATCCGGGACATCGTCGCCTGCGACTTCGCGAAAGAAACGGTGGAACGCGCCCGCGAGACGGCCGAGCGCGACGGAAAGGGCGCGATCGACTATCGCGTCGTCGATCTCGAGCACGATCCGCTGCCGCCGGGGCCGTTCGACGTCATCATCGCCCACGACGTGCTGCACCACATCACGGGCCTCGAGCGCCTCTACGCGCTCATCCACGACGCGCTCACGCCGCGAGGCCGCTTCGTCTTCAAAGAGTACGTCGGCCCGAATCGCTTCCAGTACAGCGACGAGCGGATCGAGCTCGTCAACCGCTACTTTCGTCTCTTCCCCGACAACCTGCGCTGGGACCCCGTCACCAACACCTGCCTCTGGAAACGCTCCCGCATCGACGTGAAGAAGCTCATGGCCGAAGACCCGACCGAGGCCGTCCGGAGCGAGGACGTGCTTCCACTGGCGCGGCAGGCGTTTTCGACCGTGGCCGACATCCCGTATGGAGGGGGGCTGCTCAACCCGCTGCTCTTCGGAGTCATCACGGGCTTCCAGCCCGGCCATCCCGAACACGACCGCGTGCTCGAGATTCTCTGCGCGGCCGAGGAGCGCCTGTCCGAGACGGGCCAGCTCGAGCCCGACTTCCACATCTTCGTGGGCAGGCGCCGGGACGCCGACCGGAGCCCGACACCCGAAGAGTGATCACTTCGGCCGCCGTCCTCCTCCTGCTCGCGGCCGCGGCCGCCGCGGTGCGCGGCGCATCGAAGTGGCTCGCGCGACCCGTGCCCCTCTCGACCCTGGCGCTGTTCGTCCTGCTCTCGCTGCTTCCGTTCGCGAAAGACTTTCTCCCCGGCCGGACCATCCTGCCGCTCGAGCACGCGACGCTGACGACGCCGTGGCTCACCCTCGGCACCGGTCCTCCGCGCAACCCCTGGCTGAACGACGTCGCGATGCAGATGCTGCCGTGGAACGAGGCCGTGCGTCTGGCCTTCGCGGAAGGCTCGCTGCCGCTTCGCAACCGCTGGAACGGGGCCGGGATGCCGCTCGCGGCGAACGCCCAGTCGGCCGCGTTCTCGCCGTTCACGCTGCTGACCCTCTTTCTGCCGATCCTGGCGGCGTTTCTGCTGAGCGCATGCGTGAAGCTCCTCCTCGCCCTGGCCGGCATGTGGCTCTGGACGCGGGAGCTCTCGGCCTCGCGGGGCGCCGCGATCTTCGCCGCGATCGCCTTCGCGTTCTCGATGACGTTCTCCCAGTGGATCCTCTTCCCCCACACGGCGGTCTTCTGCTTCTGGCCGTGGATGCTCTTTCTGCTCGAGCGTGCGCGGGACGCGCATGGACGCGGGCGCACCGTCGCTGGCATGATCCTCGTCCTGGCCTTCGCGGCTCTCGCGGGACATCCGGAGACTCTCGCCCTCGGCGTGCTCTTCGCCGCGCTGTGGATCCTCCTGCGCTGGGCGGTGCGCGACCTGGACCTGCGGGAGGCCGTCGTCGTCGCGCGGACGCTCTTCCTCGGGGGTCTCGCCGCGGCGGGTCTCACGGCGTTTCTGCTTCTGCCAACGGTTTTCGCCATCCGCGCCTCGAACCGCATGGTCCTCGCCGCCCTGCCGCACTGGAGCGCGAGTTTCTCGCTGGCGCCGCACGGCGGACTCTGGCGGGCCGCGGCCACCGCCTTCTTCCCGCGGTCGCTCGGCGATCTGATCCACACGCCACAGCTCGCCGGAGTGACCGGAGCATTTCCGGAGATGGCCCTGGGCTATTTCGGGATCGTGGGCTGGGCGGCAGCGCTGCTCGTGCTGCGGCCGGGCTCCCCGCGCTTGCGCGCGTCGTGGGCCCTCCTCGGACTCCTCCTTTGCGGCCTCGGCGTGGCCATCGCGCTCTGGCCGTTCGCCGAGATCTTCGGAGCCATCCCGGCGGTGCGCCACGTCTTCCCCCTGCGGTTCTATTCCTGGATCGCGCTCGCCGGGCCCGCGCTCGCCGCCCTGGAGCTCGACCGGTACGCGAAGGACCGCGCCCTCGGCCCGCGTCCCGCGGCGTGGCGGCCGTGATCTCGCCGCTTCTTCTCGCCGGCGCCGGGCTTGCTGTGGTTTCTCCACCTGCGCCCGGAGTTGACCGCGCAGGGGGCGCTGGCCTTTCAGAAGCGCCAGCTCGCGATCACCGCCGGCCTGCTGCTCTCGGCCGCGGTCCTCGCGCTCCTGTCGGGCGCACGCACCGGAATCTACGTGGCGGGAATGGCGGCGCTCTGCGCCGCGGACCTTCTCTACCAGTGGCGAAGCCACTATCGGACGTTCTCGCCCGCGCTCCTGTATCCGGAGACCCCGCTGGTTCGCCATCTGCGCGCGATCCAGCCCCCGCCTTTCCGCGTCGCCGGCGCCGAAACCGCGCTCTTTCCGAACACGAACGTCTTCGCCGGCGTCGAGGACATCCGCACGCACGACCCGGTCGAGCGCCGCGACTACGTCATGTTCCTGTACGCGACCGCGGGCTTTACGCCGGGCGACTACTTCAAGAAGCTCCGGAACCTCGAGTCTCCCGCGCTGGATTTCCTCAACGTGCGCTCCCTCGTCGCGCAAAAGGGCGCGCCATCCGCCCGGCGGCCGCTGGCGGAAGACCTACTCGGGCGACGACGGCGACGTCTACGAGAACCCCGCGGTCCTTCCCCGCGCATTCGTTCCCGGGCGCGTGCGCTTCGTCGCCGGCGCGGGCGGGAAGGAGCCGCTCGCCGACGCCAACGCGGCTTTCGGAACGGCGTTCGCCGAGATCGCGGCGAACCCCGACTTCCGGGCGACCGCCTGGATCCTGGGCGAGCGCGACGGCGAGGCTCCGGGCGGCGACGCTTCGATCACGAGCTACCGCGAGACGACGAACGCCGTCGACTTCGACGCGTCCGTCGCCGAAGGCTCGGGAGACGCCTGGGTCGTTCTCTCGATCGTTCAGGATGGGGGCTGGTCGGCCGAAGACGGCGCGGGCCGCGGCCTTCCCGTCTTCCGCGCGAACGGCCCGTTTCTCGCCCTCCGCCTGCCCGCCGGAAACACGAGCGTGCGTCTGCGCTACTCGCCTCCGGGATTCCGGGTCGGCACCGGGATCTCCGCGGCCACCCTGTCGGCGCTCGCGGTCTTCGCGGCCGTGGCGTTTCGACGTCGACGCGCCGCATGAATCATCCCGGCTCGCCTTTCTGGGTTCCGTCGGCCGCGTTGCAACGCCACCTGAACCGCACTGCCACCGGAAACCCGGACTGCGACTGGCTCTCTCACGTCCGCACGGCGTACCTGCCCCGCCGCGTGGATCGAACGCTCGTCCTCGGCTGTTGGTACGGTTTTCTCGAACGCGCGCTCGCGCGCCACGCGGGCATCGGCGAGATCCTCGCCACCGATACGAACCCCGCGGCCGTCGAAGCCGCGGAGAAAGTCGCGAGACGCTCGGGCCTGGCCGCGATCGCCTACCGGCGGCTCGATCCGGAGTCGGAGGCGCTCCCCGAGGGTCCGTGGAATCTGGTGCTCGCGAACGATTTCCTTCACCATGTCGCCGACCTCGAGCCGCTGCTCCGGGCGATCCGCGACGTTCTCGCGCCCGGCGGCCACTTCGTCTTCTCGGAGTACACGGGACCGCCCCGCTTCCAGCACGGCGCCGTGACGATGGAAATCGTCGAGCGGTACTTCCGGGTCCTCCCCGACCGGATCCGAACCGACCCGGACACGGGCCGCCGCATCTGGCGTCACGAGCCCGTCGACGCCGCGCGCCTCGCGCGGGAGCTTCCCTCCGAGGCCGCCGCGAGCGACACCCTGCTCCCTCTCGCGCGGAGACTCTTCGCGTGGACGCGGAGCTCCCGGGCGGAGGCGGCCTTCTCCACCCGCTCCTTTCGGGCTTCGCGCGTAACTTCCGCCCGGGATCGCGGGACGACGAGCAGCTGCTCGAGGTTCTCTGCGCCGAGGAGGAGCGCGCCACGTCCCTCGGCATCCTCGCGCCGCTCTTCACCGCGTTCATCGGCCGCCGCCATGCCTGAGCCCGGATGACATAATCGGACGCTGCATATGCCCCGGCCCCTGAACGTCATCCTGGACCTCACGGCGCGCTGCAACCTCAAGTGCGTCATGTGCTACTTCGCGAACACCGACCGGCTGTTCTTTCCGCCGTTCGACCGGGAGCTCTCGACCGACGGGAACATGCCCGTCGAGGTCTTCGAGAGGATCGCCGCGGACCTCTTCCCGAAGGCCTGGCGCGTCGCCCTCGGCTGCGCGGCCGAGCCGATGATCCACCCGAAGTTCAAGGAGCTCGTGGCGATCGCCGGACGCTACGGCGTTCCGGACCTCTGGTTCCCGACGAACCTCCTGGCGCTGACCGACGCGACGGCGGAGTCCCTCGTCGCGGCGCGCGTGGCCACCGTCGCGGCGTCGATCGACGGGATGACGAAGGAGACTTACGAGAAGATCCGCGTGCCGGCGAAGTGGGAACGCCTGCTCGCCTGCCTCGACACGCTCTCCCGCGTCCGAAAGGCGGCGCGGTCGAAGACGCCGAGGCTGCGGATCATCTTCACGTGGATGCGCTCCAACCGGAAGGACCTCGCGCTCCTGCCCGAGTTCGCCGCGGACCACGGAGCGAGCGAGATCGACGTGCGCTTCGTCTCCCAGACGCCGGGCGTCGACGTCACGCCGGAGCTCCTCACGGACGCCGACCCCGCGGAGCTGAACGCCGAGCTCTTCGCGGCCGCGCACGATGCCGTGCGGCACGGGCTCAAGCTCGCCTCATATCCCCAGTTCGAGACGGGGCACGCCGACGAGGGATTCCTCGCCCGGACCCGGCGGCGGATCTGGCGACTTCGAGCCGGGCTCGACCGGCCCGAGTACTGGCGCTACTCCTGGTACCAGGGCCTCTTCGGCTGCGCCTACCCCGACCGCAACTACGTCATCCGGCCCAACGGCGCCGTGAGCCCGTGCATCTACTGGGAGCAGGATCCGATCGGGTTCTACCCCGCCGACAACCTCGAGCGGATCGCGGGCGGAGCGCCGCTCAAGCGCATCCGCGACGGGCTGCGCTCGGGCAAGCCGATCGGCACCTGCGCGACCTGCGGCGAGCGGCGCACGGCGCTCTACCGCCTGCGCGGCACTCCCGCTCCGGAGACCCCGGCCGCCGCGCACCTCCCGACGCACCCGCGCTGAGCGCTGCTCCTCAGCACAGCAGCGCTGAAGGCTTCCTCAGTAGGCGAAGTGAAGGCCAAGCGCGATGATCAGGAACGCCGCCATTTTCGATCGACCAGGCGCTCGAGGCCATGCAGAGAGGCAGCGACTAGGCCCCGTGTCGGCGAATCCGTCGCCACCCCCGCCGCGGCGGCGGGGATCGGGGCCGCCAAACATGTGGACTCTCATCCTCCTGACGCTTCTTTCGGGGCCGGCCACGGCCCGGGGTCAAACGCCCGCGGTCGGTCCGACCTTCGACTGCGCGAAGGCGTCAGGTCAGGTGGAGAAGCTCATCTGTCAGGACGCGGGACTGGCCGCCCTGGACCGCCGGATGGCCGATGTCTTCGCGGCAGCGATTCAGGCCTGGCCGGCCGATGTCGCCGCGGAGCAGCGCGCCTATCAGCAAGGCTGGATCGCGGGGCGCAACGAATGCTGGAAGGACCCGGATCCGCGCGCCTGCACGGAGCAGAGCTACCGCACGAGAATCGTGGAGCTCCAGATCAAGTCCGGGCAGCTCGTGGCGCCGAAGGCCGTGGGCTTTGCCTGTACCGGCGGAAAGGACGAGCCGTTTCTGGCGACGTTCTACAACGAGACGGATCCGCCGAGCGCCGTATTCACCTACGGAGACGACCAGGTCGTCGCGTTCGTGGCCCCGTCGGGAAGCGGCGCCCGGTACACGGCGGCCAACGTGGAGTACTGGGAGCACCAGGGAGAAGCGACGGTCCAATGGTTCGGGACCGAGTTGAAGTGCCGTCCGAAGAGCTCGGGACCCTGAAGCCGGCCTTCGGCCGCCGACGTCCTCAGCTCTTGCGCGGGTAGGGGTATCCGCCCGCCAGCGCCTTTTCGAGCTGGGCGTCGTGGCCGTAGTAGTCCTGGGTGAAGTACACGACACCCTTCGAGTCCACGTAGGCGGTGTCGTAGAAGAGGATGACCTTGAGCTTCGGCCGGATGTTCACCTGTGTCGGCCGGGGGCCGTTCATCGCCGCGACGATCCGCTCACGGGTCCACTGCGGATCCGCCCTCAGCACCCATTCCGCGAGCCGGACCGGATCCTCCAGCCGGATGCAGCCGTGGCTGAAATCGCGCCTCGAGCGGGCGAACAGCGCCTGTGCGGGCGTGCCGTGCATGTAGATGTTCTGAGAGTTCGGAAAGATGAACTTGGCCAGGCCGAGCGAGTTCTTCTCGCCGGGCTTCTGCCGAATGAAGAGCTTGCCCGCCTTCACCTTGTCGAGGTTCTCGGGCGTCACGGCGAGGGCCGGCGCGTCGTCGGCGCCGCTGGCGACGATCTCCATGTTCTGTTTGTCGAGGTAGGAGGGATCGCGCCTGGCCTTGGGCAGGATCTCCGAGTGCAGGATGCCCGGAGGCGGGTTCCAGTAGGGCCGAAAGACCACGTACTCGAGCTCGTCCGACGAAGATCGGCGTCTCGTGGGCGAGGGATTTTCCCGCCACGACGTTCATGCGCAGAGGGTCGTTCGGGCGGTCCGGGTCATGCCCCCAGAGCCGGAAGAGCGCGACGTTGACGAAGAGCATCGGCTCCCGGCGCATCTCGGGAAGCCAGCGCTCGCGCTCGAGCGCCAGCTCGAACTGGCGGACGCGCGCCGACGCCGGCACGTTCAGGACCTGGATCGTGCCGGGTCCGATGACTCCGTCGGCCTCGAGATTGTGGCGGCGCTGGAAGCTCTTCACCGCATCGACGAGAGCGCCCTCGTAGATCGGCGTCCCGTCGGCGGCGGTCTTCGGCGCGGGGGCGCCGGCGGGCAGGTCGCCGAAGGCGCGCAGTCTCGCCGCCAGCGCCGGGACGCCGGACCAGGATTTTCCCGGCGCGATCTTCTTCTGTCCCTCCGCGAGGGCCGGGACGGCGGGAGGCTCCGCGGCGGCCAGCGCCCGGTAGTCGCCGAGCGCCTTGACCATGCGCACATAGACCGGGAACTGGGGCTCGGCGGCGTCCAGGGCGGCGGGCAGGCCGGCACCGTCGCGCGCGGAGCGAAGCTCGGCGGCGAGGTCGAGCCGTTCCGATGTGACGTCGTAGTTGAAACCGACCAGGCGCGGATCCACGCGGCCCCAGTGAACCGCCTGGAGGAGGCGCGCCGCGGACACCGTGACCGCCACGTCGAAGAGGGCGCGATCCGCCGGGGACGTCGCCGCGCCGGCCGTCTTCATCGCGGACCACTTCTGCGTCAGCTTCGCGGCGTCGTAGTCGGAAGGCACCAGACCGACTTCGTTGCAACGGGCGATGGCCTGCAGGGCCGGCTCCAGGGCCGGGCGAGGCTTCTCGCCGTCGAACCAGAAGAGCCCGCCCGACTCGGCGGCGTACAGCGCTTTCAGGTCGGCCAGCCCTCCCGTCACCTCCGGCCACGTGAGCCACGGATGCCGGCCCGAGTTGAGCACTCCCTGAATCGCGGCCTGAGCTTCCGGGGACCCGGGGCCCGCGGGCACGCGGCTCCCGAAGCCCGTGGCGGCGATCGCGGCCGCGAGACCCAGAGCCAGACGGAGCCACGAAGCGCCAACGCGTCCCTTCCGCCGGATCGTTCTCGTCATGGTTCTGACTCCTTTCGTCGCGTCCGGGCCGGCCCGTCGCCGACTGCTCGCGCAGCCGGATTCAAAACGGCGCGGACTTCTCCCGCACGGCCGCACTGACCCAAGAAGTCGCTGAGGCCATTCTCTACCCCAGCTTCGGCGAACGGACAAAAAAGAAAAGCTCGGGCGTGAGTCTCGAGCTTCGCCTCGACGCGCGCTCCGGACTAGTTCAGCCGCGTGGCCACGTAGTCCGGCTGCTTGTAAGTGCCATTGATCACCGACTCGTCCGGCCCGTAGTTTCGCAGCACCGTCCAGAACGGCCCGCTCGGCGCCGGCAGCCAGTTGCTCTCCTTGTCCTTGCCCGGCGATTTCGCCGACACGTAAATCGTTGAGCGAGCCGTCGGCGTTCGTCTTCAGGCCCGGCGTGCTGCTGCCGATCGAGTAGCGGTTGATCGGGTTCGCCACCAGCAAGCGCTGGGGGATGCTGTACATCGTGATCGACCAGAAGTACTTCACCGGCGGCAGCTTGCCCTTCGGGAACGAGAGCTTGTAGCAGCCTTGCTGCCGTCGAGGGCTTCGCCGGCCGCGTCGGTCGGCATCGACAGATAGACCGACACCTGCGGCACGTTGCCGAAGATCCCCATGTAGACACCCATTGCGCGGTCCATGTAGTGGTGCCGATGTGCTCGCGAGTGTCGAAGAACTTGCCGGCGTCCACGCCCGCCTTCGCTCCGCTTCTTCATCTCCGCCTGCGCGTCCGCGATGCCCTGCTGCAAGCGCGGCCCGCACGGCCGGATCCAGTTTTTCCGGCTGCCACGGCTCGCCTTCTCTTGAGGCCGATCGACTCGAGCTTCGCGTACATCGGCGCGTCGGCTGGATTCTGAGTCGATGAACGGGAGCAGGAACGCCGTCGTAGCTCCAGTACGCTTCGCGCGTTCTCGTCGCCCTCCGTCCAGGCCGACCATTGGACCGCCGGTGCCGCGGGCGGGTGCGGCGTCCCGAGGAACTCGCTCAGCGGTTGGAGCTTGTAGCTTTGCTGGATCTCCTTCGACACGCGGGAGGTCCGAGGCGCCGCCGATCACCTGCGTGCGAGTGAGTGTGCCGAGGAGTCGCTCTCGCCCTTCACCACGCGCTTGATCCCCGGAGGCGTGGGTCCCTTCCAGGACGGCGAGGCGATCAGGTAGTTGTTCCCGTCGTTGCCGTCTATCACCGAGCCGGGGTTGTCGAGACATAGCCCCAGTAGTCGTCCCACTGGCTCGTATAGAAGCGCTTAGCCTCGATCTTCGGCATCGTCAGAACCCACGGCTCCGAACGCAGGTCCACCCAGGCGTAGGAGTACGGCGTGTCGTTGTTCGGAGTGACGATGTCCGTATCGGCTGGCGACGAGAGCCCGAGATTCAGCCACTTGCCGAACCGCCCGTCACCTTTGATCGCTTGCATGTACATGGTTCGATAGTTCAGGACCAGCGGGTACGCGAATATGTACGCATCCTTCGCGATGTCCTCGCCTGCTCGGGATTGAGGGCCGCTCCCTGCGGCGCGGCGGCTGCTCGCACAAGCGCCAATCGCGACGGCGAGGATGAGACTCGATCGAATACCGGATCTCATGGCGCAATCCTCCGATTTGCCGGTTGTTAACCGACCTTCCGAATGACCGGCGGCTTCCATGAACCGTCGAGGATTCCCTGCTGGCCCCAGTATGAGCGGATGTAAAGCGAGAAGTGGCCCTTCGGCGCGGGCAGCCAGTTCGACTCTTTGTCGGCACCCGGCGACTTCGCGCCCACGTACAACGTCAGCGAACCGTCCGAACCCTTCTGAAGGTTCTTGTTCTTGGTCCCGAGCGAAAAGCGCTTCAGGCTGTTGGGGTGGAAGAAGTGGTCGTTCGTTGTAGAGCGTCATCTACCTGAACCCGCTGACCGGCGGCTCCTGGCCGGGCGCGAAGGTCACCTCGTAGTTCTTGCTGCCGTCGAGGCGCGCACCGCTCGAGTCGTCGTCCGTATAGAAGTACTGGGTCTCGGTCTGCTTGTTGTCGAACATGTTCGACTTCGCGGTGCCGGTCCGGTTGTAATAGTCTTAGCCGAAACGCGCGTTGTTGGTCGAGCGGTTCCAGCCGTTGCCCGCCGGTCGCCCGTTGCGTTTCCACTCTAAGAACGGCTCGATGACCTCTCTTCTCCGTCTCGACCGCCGCCTCGACGATGGCCTTCTTTATCGCGGGATCCTTGGATGCGTCGTCGAGCAGCTCACGGAACTGGCCGTAGAGCGTTTCCTCGCCGGGCAACCGCGGCACGGTGTCGAGCACCGTCCCGAGCTGGTCGAAATACTTTTCCGGCACGACCCACTTGCGTCTCGCCGCCGCCCTCGGACTTGGGGCCGGGAATCGTCCGCGCCTGCGCCCAGTCCTTCGTCTTCATCTTGCCGTCGAAGTCCTTCAGCGTATAGAACACGATCTGATTGATCGAGGACTGGATGGCCTTGCGGTCTTCCGGCGTGTCGTCCATGAAGACTCGGCGAATGGCGTTGGCCAGCGGAGTCGAGCTGCGATCACCGCCTTCTATGCCGCCGGCTTGTCGCCCTTCCGTTGGGACCTACGAGCAGATAGAAACCGGGCTTCGTCTTGTAGGGCTTTCCGATCTCGGCGAACTGGTCGGTGCGCGCGTCGTAGAGCGCGTATACCCAGAAACGCTCGCCGAAGTCCGGCACCTGCGCGACCACCGGCTCTTCGTCGAGCGAGAAGAAGCCTAGGCCGTACACCACGTCCTGATTGGCGCAGGTGACGAAGGTCTGACCCGCGTCGATGTAGTCAGCGAGCATCGCCGACCTGGCCGCTCGCGCCACGCGCAGGACGCCGTTGAGGCGTCCGCGCTCGGGGGCCTTCGTGATCGATACCATTGCGTTCATCATGTCGACCATCGGCCAGCCCCAGATGTAGGCCACTCGCCCGATCGCCTTCCGTATTCCCGGTACATCAAGATGCCGATCGCCGGCTCTCGTCACGTTTCCCGTTGTCTTCGGCAGCGCCAGCTGCCCGGCGACCGGTGCGCCTCCACCGCGCCTTCCGCGGCGCGTGGGACTCGCGGTCGCCGGCTGCTTGGCCTCCGGCGCGCAGGCGGCCAGCGACAACGCGCACAGTGCGGCGAGAACACCTGTTGCTTTCATCACTGGTCTTCTTTCGTCCGCATCTACGATCGGTCACGACCACGTCGCTCACCGGAGCGAGCGTACTCGCAGCGCGCCGGGAAACCCGGACCGGGGGATCCGTTTCCGTACATCCCAGTTCTACGGCTGCGCGACCACCACGTAGCTGACCGAGTCCCCCGCGTACTGCGGCTGGTACCAGGTCGAGCCGCACTGCTGGTACGCGATCCCGTTGACGACGGTCGACACGCAACTGGGGGGCATCTGCGCCGGACTGAAGATCGCTCCGACGACGGCGGCCGTCGCCGAGGCCACCGCGGTCACGGCGGCCGCGGCCGCAATGGGGTTGTCGTGGTAGCAGCAGCCGCCGCCGTAGCGTCCATTGTTGTCGACGTCCACGTTGACATTGCGATTGACGTTGACGTTGTTGTTCGAGTTGACGTTCGTGTTGCGGTTCACGTTGGCATTCTGGTTCACGTTGGTGTTCCGATTCCCGCCCTGGCTCGAGTTGACGCTCGTCCGGGCGCTCGAGCGCGTGCCGCCCCCGCCGCCCCCACGCTGGAGAGCGCGCGCGCTCGATCCCACGAAGAGAAGACCCGCCACGACCGCTGCGATCCGCCGAATGCTCGTATTGCGCATGTTCGTCTCCTCCTACTTTCCGCCACTCGGGCGCGTCGCGAACACGATCCGTTTCGCATCGGCGGGGGGATCGAACGTGAAGGCCGCGTCGTTGAACGACGGCGCGAGGTTCCACGTGTAGACCGCGCTGTACTGCGGCCGCGACGGATCGGTCGTCGTCGTGATGACCTGCTTGAGCGGCAGCGGATACGCGCCGAGCTGGATCCAGATCTGCCAGTCGAGGCCCTCCTGGCGAAACGCGTACTGCTCGCACGTGATCCCGTCCACGACGGCCGGCCCGGCATCCATCGCCGCGGTGAGAACACCCGAATTCACGCGATCGGTACCCCACCAGAAGAGGTCCGCGAGCGGCAATTCGATGTCGTGCTTGTCCTCGAGCACTTTGGCCAGCTCTCCCGCCGTCGCCGGAGCGGCGACCGTCGCGTAGTACCCCATCTTCCGGGCGTAGAGCGTGAAGGACTTGCCGTCGTAGAAATACATCCGGTCCTTGGCGTCGCTCTTGAAGTCGATCCGGAGCCGGCCCGGAAGCTGAGCCACCATGTCGATCGTCGCGTCCGAGGTCGTCAGCAGCCCGTTGTCGAGGACGTTGTCGCGCGTGGTCACGGCGCGGACCTGGAAGGTCTTGACCGAGGCACGCATGTACGCCCCCATCCTGTCGAGCGCGGCGACCGCCTCCGGGTCGATTTCGCCCTTGGCGGCCGGAGCCGGCGCCTGCCCCGAGGCCGCGCCGCCGACGATCGTCGCCAGCATCGCCGCTGCGAATCCGAGTCGGAATGACCTTGGATCCATACGTCCCCCTCGTTTTCGGTCCGCCGCGTTGCGACCGCTGGGCCATCGGGCCGGCTTCAAGCGACGGTTCGCCGAGCGATTCCGTCCCGATATATCACGCGGCCCCGGCACGCTCCGCCGATCGCCAGCGTCGTGCGCGCGCGGTCCGCGCGATCGCATCGCCAAAAGAAAAGCTCAAGAACCAGTCCTGAGCTTCGAAATTCATCCCCGGCAACGTCCTATTCGGCGCCTAGGGTATTGCAGGTTCGAGCCGCCAGAGCGTGACGTTCCCCGACTCGCCCAGAAACGTCCACGAGCCCGGCACGTGCGTCGCCGCCTCCGGCACCTCGTGTTTCATGAGCAAGGCGAACCAGCGGCCTCCGGCCGGCTCCGTCCGGGCGCGCAACGCTCCGAAGCGCTCGGGGTCGAGCGCGTCCCATCGGACAGGAGTGAGCGCCGTGTAGTAGCGAAGCGCGCCGCTCATCTCTCTCGACAGGACGAGCGCTCCGGGAGGGAACTCCCGCGCCGCACGCCGGCAGCCGTCTGGAAAGTCCTTCTGCAGCCGATGCATTTCCAGCACGCCGAGCCTCCTCGCCGAACGAAACCCGTCGCGGGCGATCAGCGCGATCGCGAGGACGGCATGCCACGCCGACGGCGCGGCTCCAGGCCGCGGACCGGGAAGCGACGGTCCGATGCAGGTCTCGGACGACGAGGACAAACCCGAGCGGAAGCGCCGGCAGAGCCCGGCAGGAGAAAGCGCGTGTACCACCAGGCGTCCGCGGGCTCATAGAAGGCGTACGCGAGGAGGAAGGTCCCGAACCAGGTCAACAGGAGCGCTCGGTCGCGGCCCGGGATTCGGCGGTCGCCCAGCGACGCGGCCCATCCCAGACATACGACGGGTGTGAACATCTGGACCGTCCAGAGCGCGTACCGGGGCAGGCGCACCGGAAAGTTGGACCAGGCGAAATGTCTCCCGAGACCATACAGGCCGTATCCGGTCCGGAAAGGGCTGCCGAAACACGCGATGTCGTAAGCGAAGAGAACCACCGCGCACGGCAGTCCGCCCACGAGGAAGAGGCCCCAGGCTCGACGATTCGTGGGCAGCGCAAAAAGAAGCGGCACAGCCACGAGCGCGTCGAGGGGCCGCACGAGAACGGCCACACCAAAAGCGAAGCCCGCCGCCACTGCCCAACGGACGTCGTGCTCGGGACCGCAGCGCGGCGAAGATGGCGGCGAGGCACCACGCCGTCGCGACGACGTCGCTCATGGGCTGGATGGCCTGGAACACGAAAACCGGACAGGCCGCGAGGACGACCGCGGCCGCCGCGGCCCAGCCGCGAGGCAGGCCGAGCTCGCGGCCGACGAGGAAGACCAAAACGAGGACCAGCAGAGCCGCGATCGGGCTGACGAGGTAGGGGCCGAGCTCCCAGCCCGCCGAGCTGGGCGGCGGCGGCAACATGGAGCGGGAATCCGACGGGATACTTCAGCGCCATCCTTGGGCCTTCGAGGAGGACGTAGCCCAGCGGCGTGAAAGCCGAAGCGTCCGAGCCTGCGAGGCCGAAGCGCTCGAGGCCCGGAACCGGCGAAACGAGAGGGCCATCCACGAGGGCGCGAGCCGCGTTCGCATAACCGGAGCTGTCCGATCCGCCGACGGCGAAGCACGTGTGCCGGTAGAGATAGACGCCGTAGATCGCGAGGCCCGCGACGGCGGCGAGAAGCAGCGCAGCGCCGGGCAACAACGCCCGTTTCGGAAAGCCGGAGGGCGGGGGCGCCACCCTCATCTGAAAAAAGAAAAGCTCAGGAACGAGTCCTGAGCTTCAAGAATAATCCCCGGCAACGTCCTACTCTCCCACGCGGTTTCCCACGAAGTACCATCGGGGCTGAAGGGCTTAACGGCCGTGTTCGGAATGGGAACGGGTGTGGCCCCTTCGCTAAGGTCACCGGGAAACTCTGTTTCCCTGTTCATTCATGAACGCGCGACGGGTATGTCGGTCCGCGTCGCATGCAAGAGAGTCGGTATGTAAACGGTTCTTCGATTCGCATCTTAAATATTTTATGGTCAAGCCGCACGGCCGATTAGTACGGGTCAGCTTCACGCCTCACAGCGCTTCCACACCCCGCCTATCAACGTGGTCGTCTCCCACGGGCCTTCAGGGGATTGCTCCCGGGAAATCTCATCTCGAGGAAGGCTTCCCGCTTATATGCTTTCAGCGGTTATCCTTTCGAACTTCGCTACCCGGCCGTGCCGCTGGCGCGACAACCGGTGCACAAGAGGTTCGCCCGTCCCGGTCCTCTCGTACTAAGGACGGATCCTCACAAATTTCCTGCGCCCACACGAGATAGGGACCGAACTGTCTCACGACGTTCTAAACCCAGCTCACGTACCGCTTTAACCGGCGAACAGCCGGACCCTTGGGACCTGCTTCAGCCCCAGGATGCGATGAGCCGACATCGAGGTGCCAAACCTTGCCGTCGATGTGAACTCTTGGGCAAGATCAGCCTGTTATCCCCGGCGTACCTTTTATCCGTTGAGCGATGGCCCTTCCATGCAGAACCACCGGATCACTAAGCCCGACTTTCGTCCCTGCTCGACTTGTAGGTCTCGCAGTCAAGCTCTCTTCTGCCTTTGCACTCTACGGCTGGTTTCCAATCAGCCTGAGAGAACCTTTGGGCGCCTCCGTTACAGTTTAGGAGGCGACCGCCCCAGTCAAACTACCCGCCAGGCATGGTCCTGGACCCGGATTACGGGTCTCAGTTAGAACTCCGGCGCCATCAGGGTGGTATCTCACCGTCCACTCCCCCGAGGCCGAAACCCCAGGTTCAAAGTGTCCCACCTATCCTGCGCAGACAACGCCAAAATTCAATGCCTGGGTATAGTAAAGGTGCACAGGGTCTTTCCGTCTACGTGCGGGTAACCGGCATCTTCACCGGTGCTACAGATTCGCCGAGCGCGTTGCGGAGACAGTGACCAAATCGTTACGCCATTCGTGCAGGTCGGAACTTACCCGACAAGGAATTTCGCTACCTTAGGACCGTTATAGTTACGGCCGCCGTTTACTGGGGCTTCGGTTCAAAGCTTCGCCTTGCGGCTAACCTCTCCCCTTAACCTTCCAGCACCGGGCAGGCGTCAGACCCTATACGTCGTTTTACGACTTTGCAGAGTCCTGTGTTTTTAGTAAACAGTCGCTTGGCCCATTTTACTGAGACCCCGGGACGCTTCAAGGGCGAACCTTTACACGTTCCAGGGCACACCTTCTCCCGAAGTTACGGTGTTAATTTGCCGAGTTCCTTCGCAACGCTTCACTCGAGCGCCTTAGGATTTTCTCCTCATCTACCTGTGTCGGTTTGCGGTACGGTCACCCGTTCATCTCCTTAGGGGATTTTCTCGGCAGCGTGGCATCGGCGAGTTTGCGGCCTGACGGCCTCCCCATCGCTTCTCGGCGTTGAATGAAGGAGCGGATTTGCCTACCCCTTCCGCCTACGAGCTTGGCCCAGGACATCCAACACCCGGTACACCTAGCCTCCTGCGTCCCCCCTTCGTGATAACGACAAACGAGCGGTTCCGGAATATTAACCGGATTTCCATCGGCTACGCCTTTCGGCCTCGCCTTAGGGACCGACTGACCCTGAGCGGATTAACCTTGCTCAGGAATCCTTAGATTTACGGCGAGCAGTGCTCTCAACTGCTTTATCGCTACTTGTGCCGGCAGGGTCTCTTCCTAGCGCTCCATCGGTCCTCGCGGTCCGACTTCGCTGCGCTAAGAATGCTCTCCTACCACGTCTCAAAGCCGAAGCCTCGAGACATCCGCCGCTTCGGTACGTTGCTTTAGCCCCGTTGAATTGTCGGCACGGAGCCGCTTGACCAGTGAGCTGTTACGCTTTCTTTAAAGGATGGCTGCTTCTAAGCCAACCTCCTGGCTGTCTGGGCGTCTCCACATCCTTTTCCACTTAGCAACGATTTGGGGACCTTAGCGGGCGGTCTGGGTTCTTTCCCTCTCGACAATGAAGCTTATCCCCCACTGTCTGACTCCCGCACTGTGATCGACGGCATTCGGAGTTTGGTTGGATTTGGTAATGTGGAAACACCCCTAGTCCATCCAGAGCTCTACCACCGTCGTCAATCATGCGAGGCTAGCCCTAAAGCTATTTCGGAGAGAACGAGCTATAACGGAATTTGATTAGCCTTTCACCCCTAACCACAGCTCATCCGAGTTGTTTTCAACCAACACCAGTTCGGGCCTTCACTGCGTGTTACCGCAGCTTCACCCTGGCCATGGTTAGATCATCCCGCTTCGCGTGTAATCCCAGCGACTGAATCGCCCTATTAAGACTCGCTTTCGCTACGGCTCAGCACGACGCTTCGCCTTGCCGCTGAAATTAACTAGCCGGCTCATTATGCAAAAGGCACGCGGTTCCACCGTCTTGCGACATGGTGGTTCCACTGCTTGTAGATGGACGGGTTCAGGTACTATTTCACTCCCCTCACAGGGGTTCTTTTCACCTTTCCCTCACGGTACTGGTTCACTATCGGTCGCAGAGTAATGTTTAGCCTTGGGTGATGGTCCACCCGGATTCCCACAAGGTTTCTCGTGCCCCGTGGTACTCGGGAACGGAGCGGGAAGGAACCTCGTCTTTCGCCTACGGGGCTGTCACCCTCTTTGGCGGCACTTTCCAGTGACCTTCGACTAGACGGGTTCTTGTTAACTTCCTGGCTTGCGCCGTGCTCCGCCCCACAACCCCCCGAGAACCGAAGCCCTCGAGGTTTGGGCTCTTCCGCTTTCGCTCGCCGCTACTGACGGAATCGCGTTTGCTTTCTTTTCCTCCGGGTACTGAGATGGTTCACTTCCCCGGGTTTGCTTCTCCCTGCCTATGCATTCAGCAGGGGATCTCTGAACTTGCCTTCAGAGGGGTTGCCCCATTCGGAAATCCCCGGATCGAAGCCTGTTTGCGGCTCCCCGAGGCTTATCGCAGCTTGCCACGTCCTTCATCGCTTCTCTGCGCCAAGGCATCCACCGTCCACCCTTAGTAGCTTGACCATAAAATACCTAAGACGCGAATCGTTTTCGTTTACCCGACTCTCTTGTCAAAGATCGTGATCACCGCGGATCAAAAAGCCCCTCGGCCTCGCGCAAGGAGCTTTCTCATCCGCGCCAACCTGATCAGTCATTGAAATTCCGGCGCTCCGGAAAATTGGTGGAGCTGACCGGAATCGAACCGGCGACCTACGGCTTGCAAAGCCGCCGCTCTCCCAGCTGAGCTACAGCCCCACGTGAGGACGGTCTGAAGTGGTGGGCCTAGGTAGATTCGAACTACCGACCTCACGCTTATCAGGCGTGTGCTCTAAACCAACTGAGCTATAGGCCCAGCGGGACTGTTATGTCGATGACTTCAAAGATCAGCGTCTTCCGGGTCGTCCAGGGGTGCGAGGACCGCAAGGTCCCTGCCCCGAGGAGTCCCAGGAGCCGATACCTTCAAAACTGAGTAGAGGCGTTTGCCGGATTGCGCCGGCACCAGACGATCGACCTTCGAGTGTCTCGTCCGCTCCTTCATGAGAGAAGGGCAGCGAGAAGAACTCTAGAAAGGAGGTGATCCAGCCACAGGTTCTCCTACAGCTACCTTGTTACGACTTCACCCCAATTACCGACCATACCTTAGGCGGCTTCGTCCCTTGCGGGTTGGAACACCGACTTCTGGTACAGCCGACTTTCGTGATGTGACGGGCGGTGTGTACAAGGCCCGGGAACGTATTCACCGCGGCGTGCTGATCCGCGATTACTAGCGATTCCAGCTTCATGGGGTCGAGTTGCAGACCCCAATCCGAACTGAGACCGGCTTTTTCCGATTGGCTCCAGCTTGCGCTTTAGCGACGGTTTGTACCGGCCATTGTAGCACGTGTGTCGCCCTGGACATAAAGGCCATGAGGACTTGACGTCATCCCCACCTTCCTCCGGTTTATCACCGGCAGTCCCACTAGAGTGCCCGGCCGAACCGTTGGCAACTAGCAGCAGGGGTTGCGCTCGTTGCGGGACTTAACCCAACATCTCACGACACGAGCTGACGACAGCCATGCAGCACCTAACCAGGTGTCCCTTGCGGGAAAGAGGGATTTCGCCCCCGATCACCTGATCTTCAAACCCAGGTAAGGTTCTTCGCGTTGCTTCGAATTGAACCACATGCTCCACCGCTTGTGCGGGCCCCCGTCAATTCCTTTGAGTTTCAGCCTTGCGACCGTACTCCCCAGGCGGGGCACTTAATGCGTTAGCTTCGGCACCGCAGGGGTCGATACCCGCGACACCAAGTGCCCATCGTTTACGGCGTGGACTACCGGGGTATCTAATCCCGTTTGCTACCCACGCTTTCGCGCCTCAGCGTCAGTACCGGTCCAGGGGGCCGCCTTCGCCACCGGTGTTCCTCCCAATATCTACGCATTTCACCGCTACACTGGGAATTCCACCCCCCTCTCCCGGACTCGAGCCTTGCAGTTTCTTCCGCACGTCCTCAGTTAAGCCGAGGGATTTCACGGAAGACACGCATGGCCGCCTACGCGCCCTTTACGCCCAATAATTCCGAATAACGCTGGCCCCCTCTGTATTACCGCGGCTGCTGGCACAGAGTTAGCCGGGGCTTCCTTTGCTGGTACAGTCAACACACGGTGGTATTAGCACCGTATGACTTCTTCCCAGCCGACAGGAGTTTACAACCCAAGGGCCTTCATCCTCCACGCGGCGTTGCTGCGTCAGGCTTTCGCCCATTGCGCAAGATTCCCCACTGCTGCCTCCCGTAGGAGTCCGGACCGTGTCTCAGTTCCGGTGTGACCGATCGCCCTCTCAGGCCGGTTACCGATCGAAGCCTTGGTGAGCCGTTACCTCACCAACTAGCTAATCGGGCGCGGGCCCATCCGGTAGCGCGAGATCTTGCGACCCCGCTTTGATCGTCAGGACTTTCGTCCCGAAGATGTCATGCGGAATTAGCTCGAGTTTCCCCGAGGTATTCCCCACTTCCGGGCAGGTTACCCACGTGTTACTCACCCGTCCGCCACTCGACTGGAAGGAGTTGCCCCCTTCCGCCTCGTTCGACTTGCATGTGTTAAGCACGCCGCCAGCGTTCATTCTGAGCCAGGATCAAACTCTCCACTTAAAAGTGTTCGCACGGCTCGGGCTTGCGCCCTCACCGATTGATGCGAGTCAAACCCTGTAGTTTCTGAAAACTCTGGTTTTTCATAAAAACCAGGAAAAAGACGTCTGGCACGCTCTACTCAGTTTTCAAGGAACCGCGCCCCCGGGCCTTTCGAGCCCGAAAGCCGCGCCGTTCCACCGGCGCGACATCCGAAAATCCGCCTCGCGGCGGACCTTTCAGTTTATTCGCCTTCTGCCCGCCCAGTCAAACGGCTGTGCGGCGCGCGCGCTCCGTCGCCATGCGACGGCTCACGCACAGAAGGACCCCTTGGAAAGAACCAACCCTTGCGGGGGAAAGGGAATATAGGGGCCTGTGAAGGCCCTGTCAAGGGATTTCGAAAAAAGGCGAAAAAGGCAATAACGACAGGCCTTTTCTCGTGGTCGCCCTGCACAGAATCCGGTGCAACTTCAGGCCCGCTTTTCGAGCTCGCGAAAGCACCCGGGCGATCGCCTCGGGGTAGGCCCGGTGCTCCTCGGCCAGGATGCGCTCCGACAGGGTCTCCTCCGTATCTCCTTGAAGGATAGGCACTTTTCGCTGCAGCAGGATCGGCCCCGTGTCGGTCCCCTCGTCCACGTAGTGGACCGTGCAGCCGGATTCGGCCTCCCCCGCCTCCAGGGCCCGGCGCTGGGCGTCGAGACCCGGGAACTTCGGCAGGAGCGCGGGGTGGATGTTGAGAATCCGGGCCCGATATCGCCTCACGAACTCGGCCGAGAGCAGCCGCATGTAGCCGGCCAGGCAGATGAGCTCGGGCTTCGCGCTCTCGAGGATGGCGAGCATCGCGTCCTCGTGCGCCCGCCGCGAGGGAAATTCGCTCCGATCGACGGCGAACGCCGGAAGGCCGCGCTCCTTCGCCCGCGCGAGACCGCGTGCTTCCGGTACGTCCGAGATCACGGCCACGATCCTGGAGTTCGGAATCGTTCCGCTCTCGACAGCGTCCGCGATCGCTTCGAAGTTGGAGCCGCGTCCGCGAGAGAAGAATCGCGAGGCGATGTTGGGAGCGATCCGCCATCCGCTGAAAGCTCTATGCGGGCGGACGCTCGATCGACGACGCGGCGACTGCCCGGCTTCACGTTTCCGATCGCATACCACCGCTGGCCCGCGGCCTTCCACATTTCGGCGGCGCGCGCGAGATCGGAAGGAGCGAGAAAGACGACCATGCCGATGCCCATGTTGAAGACGCGGTGCATTTCCTCGAAGGACACGTCGCCTTCGCGCGCGATGAGGTCGAAGACCGCCGGCACCGGCCACGCTCCGGACTTGACGACGACGTCGAGCCCCTCCGGCAGCACGCGCGGAATGTTGTCGTAGAAGCCGCCGCCGGTGAGGTGCGCGAGGCCGTGGACGAGGTCCGCGTCGAGCAGGGCCTCCAGCGGCTTCAGGTACGAGAGGTGCGGATCGAGCAGAGCGTCGCCGACGGCGCGCCCGTCGAGCTCGCCGAGACGGTCCGACGGCTTCTTGCCCATGGTCTCGAAGAAGACCTTCCGCGCGAGCGTGTAGCCGTTGGTCTGGAGTCCGACCGAGGCGAGCCCCACGGCGATGTCCCCGGCGGCGATGCGGGACCCGTCGAGGATCTTTTCGCGCTCGACGACTCCGACGATCGTGCCGGCGACGTCGTATTCGCCGGCGGCATAGAAGCCCGGCATCTCGGCCGTCTCGCCGCCGAGAAGCGCCGTGCCGTTCTCGCGGCAGGCCCGAGCGATGCCCTCGATCACGCTCTCGACGAGCCCGGGCTCGACCTTGCCCGTGGCGATGTAGTCGAGGAAGAACAGCGGGCGGGCGCCCTGCACGAGGATGTCGTTCACGCAGTGGTTGACGAGGTCGCCGCCGCACGTGTCGTGCCGGCCCATCTCGATCGCGACCTTGAGCTTCGTTCCGACGCCGTCGGTCGAGGCGACGAGGACGGGCTCGCGGTACTTCGAGAAGTCCGGACGGAAGAGACCTCCGAATCCGCCCACGTCGCCGAGAACCCCGGGCGTGAAGGTCGAGCGGATCGCGGACTTGGCCCGCGCCAGAGCGGCGGCCTTCGCATCGATGTCGACGCCGGCTTCGGCGTAACGGGAGTCCTTCAAGGGCAGCGGATTATAGCCAAGCAGGAGACCTCAGCGCGGCCGGCGTCGTTTCATCGGGGCTCCATGACGAGGGCCTCGACGGGCTCGATGCGGCCGGGGAAGCGACCCGCGGAATGTCCCTCGAACCGGCGCGCGAGCTCCGCCTCGGCCTCTGCGGCGGGGGCCGCGTAGAACGGGAGGAATCCGGCCGGCGCCAGCTCGCGAATGAGCGTGAATCGCTCCAGGTTCCCGTCTCGGAGCCGTGCCTCGATGTCCGAAACGACGCGGCCCGGCGCCTCGGGATCCCTCCACCGCACGCCGTGGTCGCCGGGATCGAAGAGATCGGGGCGATTCCAGCGCGCGAAGCCGTGGAGGCCTTCGGGGCGGCCGCAGTAGTACCAGACCGTCGGCGCGAGATAGTCCGGGAAGACGACGACGAGCTCGTCGGAGAGGAAGGGGCGAGCCCGACACAGGGTCCGAATGCCCGACTTCGGCCGCTCCGCCAGGGCCCAACGCCCTTCGTAGAAATCTCTCCGGGCCGAGAACGACGAGCCGATCAGTGCCGCCAGGGCGACCGCGACCGCCGCGCGGTACTTCACGGGAGCGTCCCTCACCGCTTCCGTCACGCGGCTCACCGCCACCGAGAAGACCACGGCGCCGAGGGCCGCCGGAATGATCAGGTAGCGGGTGTGCTGCGAAAACAGCCCGAGCAAGATCCAGATGGCGGCTCCCGCGAGGCCGGGAACGACGAGCGCTTCCCACCGTCCCCGGAAACGCGCTCGCACCGCCGGAGCCAGAAGGACGCCGGTTCCGAGAAGGACCGCCGTTCCCAGCAGGAACAGGGGTTGCTCGAAGGCCTGGGGGATCGGAAGCACTTCGAGCGAGCGGCGGAGGAGCGACTCCACCTTCTCCGCCGGGCGCAGCGGGGTTTCCCAGGGGATTCCGACACGGAACTGGCGCCACGTCGTGCGGATCCAGAAGAGATAGGTTGCGCCGGCCGCGAGCGCGGTGAGGGCCAGGCGCCTCCCGAACGCGAGCGCCGGCCTCCGGCGCCACTCGAGAAGGCCCCAACCGAAGAGAACGGCGGTCACGACTCCGCCGGCCACGTGCGAGTACACGAGCAGAGTCAACAGGACCCAGAGAGCCACGAACGCCGCGGGACCGGCGCCGGGAGCTGCCGCCGGATGCGGAAGACCGCGAGCAGACTGACCGTGGCCAAAAACGCGGACAGGGAGTACGCGCGGATCTCCGTGGACATCTCGATCAGCAACGGATTGTTGACGCCGAATGCGGCGGTCAGAGCCGCCGCCAGGGGACCGCCGAGCTCCCAGGCGAGGGCAGTCGCTCCGGCCAGCGCGAGTAAGCCCAGCCCCAGGGCGAACACCTTGAGCGGCATCTCACCGGACCCGCAGACCCGCGTGTAGCCGGCCAGGAGGAGATTGAAGAGCGGCGGGTTGTAGTCGGAGACGCGATTCCGGGCGAGAAGCTCGGAGAGGCCCGGCGCCGTGGCGATCGACACCGAGATCGCTTCGTCCCGCCACAGACCCTCCCGAAGCATCGGCCGCCGGGTCCAGACCGCGAAGATCGCGAGCGCCGAAAGCCAGACCGCCGCAACGATCACATCCGTGCGCCGCCGCCGCGCGGACGTCGCGGGATTCTCCGCAGGCGCCGCCGTCATCGAGCGCGGCGTCTCCGGAAACGCCTCCCGAGCGCCCAGAAGTACCAGCGAAGGTAATGCGGCATCCAGGAGAACAGACGAAACCGGCTCTCGCCCTTCGTGCGCCCGTTCCACGTGGCGGGCACCTCCTCGACGCGACCGCCGAGAAAGTGCGCCTTGACGGTCAACTCGAGCGCCAGGGCGAAGCCCGCGCGGCTCTCGATCGGCGTTCGCTGCAGGAAGTCCCGGCGGTAGGCCTTGAAGCTGTTGGTCGGATCGTGCGTCGGCAGCCCGGAGAGATGGTGGAGCGTCACTCCCGCGGCCCGGCTCAGGAACGCCTTGAACCGGGGGCCTCCGAGCTGGCGGCCGCCTTTCACGTAACGGCTGGCGCAGACGACGTCGGCGCCGGCTTCGGCGCGTTCGACCATTTCGCCGAGCCGGGAGAAGTCGTCGGAGACGTCCGCCATCGAGACGACGACGACCGGCGCCGCGGCCGCGCGCATTCCCGCCTCGATCGCGTAGCGCACGCCCGGACCGAGCGTGTTCAGGACCGGGCGCATCAACGAGGGCTTCTCCCCTGTTGGCAAGCGGTCGAGCGCGGCGAGCGTGTCGTCGCCCGGAAAGTCGTGGCAGATGAGCAGCTCGTATCCCGGCGGCGCCTCGCGGAGCGCCCGGCAGAATGCGGCGATGTTCTCGCCCTCGTTGTAGACCGGCACGACCAGCGAATAGCGGGGCCGCGCGTTCATGCCTTCTCCGCCGCCGGTTTGCGGCCGCTGGTCAGCACGAAGGTTCCGAACCAGCGGCCCAGACCGACCGCCTCGAAGGCGCGGTCGGCCGCGTTGTAGAGCGAGAGAAGCGCGTTGATCAGCCGGGGAGCGACCTCGCGATACGCGATGCCGGACTGGCAGCGCTGTCGGACCTCGGCGAAGCCGGCGGCCGCGAACGCCCGCCGGAGGGTCGAGGGAAGAAGCGGGGCCTCGTTGGGGCTCACGCCTTCGGCAATGTAGAACGGGCTCTTCGGCCAGCGAAAGAGGGCCATGGCCGGATGCAGCAGGTTGGGGTCGAAGGCGAACGCGCGGCCCCCCGGTTTCAGAACGCGCCGCGCCTCGCGGAGCGCCGGCCCGGGATCGGGAATGTGGTGCAGGACGCTGCTGAACGCCACCGCGTCGAGAGAGCCGTCCGCAAACGGCAGCCGGGCCGCGTCGGCCTGGCTCCACCCCGCCGCCGGGGCCTTCCGGCGGGCCAGAGCGAGCGCTTCGAACGACAGGTCGATACCGACGTAGCTGCGGGCGCGTTCGGCATAGACCTGACGCGACTGTCCGGTCCCGCACCCGACGTCGAGGAGGCGCGCGAACGCGGCGCCGGGGACCATGTCCGCGAACCGAGCCGCGATCGTCTCCCACCCGCGCGGCGCGAACGGGTCGAACTCGCCTTTTTCCCGGAGGAGACGGTCGAAGTAACGGGACTCGACCTCCGAGACGCTTCCGCGAGCGACGCCCGTCAGATGCGACCCTCCGCGATCTCTCGTCGAATCCACGGCACGACCTCGTCGAGCATCTCGGAGAGGCCCGTCGTCGCCTCGAAACCGAGGACCGACCGCGCCTTGCGCGTGTCGGGAAGGCGGCGGGCGACGTCGTGCGGGTACGCCGGGTCGCTCTCGAAGCGAAAGGGCTTCGCGGACGGCCCGTCGCCGTGCACCTTCTCCCAGATCGCCTTCGCGAGCTCGCGGACGCTCGTCGGGGTCGGCGTCGAGAGATTAAAATCCTCGTTAGCCGCGGCGGGATGAAACATCGCATCGGCGATGCCCCGTGCCAGGTCTCCGCCGTACGTGTAGCAGCGGATCTGCTCCCCGGAGCCCAGGATGCGCAACGGGTCCTGCCCCTTGAGGACTTTCTGGACCAGGTCCGGCACGACGTGACTCATGGCGAGATGGATGTTCCCGCTCGGAACCTCCTTGCCGCCCAGAGCGCGGCTCTCGCCGATGCCGACGCAGTTGAACGGGCGGCAGATCGTGTAGGGAAGCCGGTACTGCTCCCACGCGCCGCGCGCGAAGTACTCGCAGGCGAGCTTCTGGAACCCGTAGGTGCTGGTCGGCGGGGGGCATTCGCGGATGTGATCCTCCGGCGTGGGAAAGACGGTGGCGTTCTCGTAGACCATGCTGCTCGAGAGCACCGTAATCTTGACGAGGCGACCCTGGCGAAACGCCGCCAGCGCCGCGTCGAAGGTGGACGCGACGATCCGCTCGTTCTCCGCCAGCAGGTCATAGGCGTATTCGTGGAAGTACGAGATGCCGCCGATGCGGGCGGCGCCGGCCACGAGATGGTCGCACCCTGCCGCGAGCTCCCCGAGAAGGGCGGCGTCCCGGGCATCGCCCTCGACGAACGTGTATCCGGGGTGGCGCTGGTAGCTCTTCTCGACGCGCCCGTACTTGGAGAAGTTGTCGACGCCCACGACCTCGTGGCCCCGCGCGAGCAGCTCCTGGACGAGGTACCCGGCGATGAAGCCGGCAGAGCCGGTGACGAGGATCCTCAACGGGGTGCGCCCCCGATCCAGTTCCACACGTCGTAGAGGACCTTGCCCGGAGGAATCTGCAGCTCCTTGTAGGTTCGGTGGGGCGTGGCCAGAAAGAGCACGTCGGCATCCGCCAGCACGCGCTCGACCGGGATCAGCGCCGGATCGGGCACGTAGGGGTCGGTGCAGAGCACCTTCCGCGCCTCCAGCGCGAGGAGGTTGCGCAGCTTGTAGCTCAGGGAATCGCGCGGATCGTCGCTCTCGGCCTTGAACGCCATGCCGAGAACGCCGACGACCTTGTCCGAGAGATCGAGGTCGCGTTTCGCGAGCTCCACCAGCCGCGCCGGCAGCCCCTCGTTGATCAGCATCGCGGAATGCCCGAGCGGGAACGAGTTGCGGCTGAACGCGGCGAGCTGCATCGTGTCCTTGAGCAGGCACGGCCCCGCCGCGAACCCGGGGCCCGGCATGCCCTTCATGCGCGGGTAGTTGTGCCGGCAGCCGTGAAGGATACGATCGAAGTCCAGGCCGTTCTCGCGGGCGATCGTGTAGAACTGGTTCACGATGGCGAACTGGATGTAGCGGGTGGCGTTGGTCATCAGCTTGCAGAGCTCCGCTTCCATCGGCGACATCTCGATGAACTCGTGGGCGAACCGCCCGAAGAGCTCGCGGACCGCCCGGAGAGTTTCGGAATCGAACGCGCTCAGGATCTGCGGCAGCTGCCGGATCTCCCGGAGGCTCTGGCCCTGGGCCACCCGTTCCGGACAGAACGCCACGCGGATGTCGAGGCCGCGGGCGGTCAGGTTCTTCTGGATGTGCTCGCTGATGCCCGGGAAGATCGTGCTCCGGAGGACCAGGATCTGGCCGTTGCGAAGGTGCGCGGAGCACGCGTCGATCGCCCGATTCATCGCCGTAAAGCTCGGGGTCAGGTGCTGGTCGACCGGCGTGCCGATGACGAGCACCAGGAAACGGCACTCGCTCATCCCGTCCGGCGTCTCGCGAACCTCGAGGTGGCCCTCGTCGAGGACCTTCCGAAGCAGCTCCGGCCCGCCGTCTTCGGCGAAGGGCATGACGCCGCGGCGGATCATGTCGACGGTCTTTGCATTGGTGTCGTAGATGAGCGTCTTCAGCCCCGAGCCCGCGAAGGTCAGGGCGAGCGGGAGACCGACGTGACCGCCTCCCCCGATCACACAGACTTCTCGCGAAAAAACCGGCGCGGACGTCATGGACTCAGTGTAAGGCAACCGCGCCGCGGCCGATCGACGCGGCGCCGTCGCCGCCGCGCGCATCGGGGTTCCGCAGATAGAGGCGCGCGAGGCCGCGGGTGGAGCGGATCGGCGAGAGCACGTAGTTCTGCCGGATCCAGGCGAAGACCTCGCGGCCATAGTCGATCCCGAACTCGGCGAGCCCGTACTCCTCGGTCGGGCGCGGCCATAGGACGATCGCGCCGGGCCGCTTCCGGCGGAGGTCCTCAAGAAGCTGCGGCTCGTTCGACGTCTGGAGATAGCCCGGGATGTAGAGCTTCTGGCGGAGTGGGTTCGGCTTGTCCGCGAGGAAGTTCAGGATCTGCCCCTCGGGAAACACGACCAGCGTCGCGGCGGGGGGCTTCGCGGCCCGCACCGCTTCCGCCGTCGCAGCGATCTCGCTCGCGGTCGGCGTGCTCGCGCTCAGCATCCGGCCGGTTCCGGGAATCCAGGTCCGATCCGCCGAGGCGTACTGGAGGATCCGGCCGGCAAACGCGGCGACGACGAGCACGGACAAGGCAGCTGCACCGACCTGCACGAGGCGCCGCCGTTCGCCGGAGCTCCTCCGGGCCACGACGAGAAGGTGCAGCAAGCCGGCGACGCAGGCGAAGGTGAAGAGCAGCTGAGGCGCGACGTACGGGGTGTCGCCGATGTGAAACGGCCGGCGATGAGCCGCCAGAAGCCCGACGAGGCCGAGGCCGCCGAGCGCGGCGGCCGCCGGTCGTCCCCGGCGAAGAATTCCGGCGCCGAGGCCGAGCAGGCAAACGAGCGGCGCCGCGCTGAAGAGCACGGCGTTGTTGGCTCCCCCGGCCATGGCTGCGGCAGCCGCGACGACCGCCACGCCGGCCGTCACGGCGAGGACCACCGGGAACCCGCCGGCTTTTCGGAGCCGCGGCCGCAGCGCGATCCAGACACAGAGCAGGATCGCCGCGCTCCAGACCGCGGCGGAGTACGCGAGCTCGGCCAGCCCGCGAGGCCACTCCCGGAGATGGGAGAACGCCACGAGGAACCGGCGGGTCTCGGGCGAAACGGCCGTCAGCAGGATGTTCCCGTCCTCCAGAACGGCCTCTTTCCCCGCGAGCGCCACGAACAGCCCCACGACCGCGCAGAACACCAGGACCGCGACGGCGACGGCGATTGCGGCGCTCCGAAGCCACCGCGCCCTCCCCTCTCGAGTAAGCACGAAAGCGGCGACCGACCCCGCCAGCGCCATCAGCCCCCATTCCGTCCGCGAGAGCCCGGCGAGAGCGCACAACGTGCCGACGAGGAGGGCGCGCCGCGTGCCGAAGCGGCGATCGAGGCCGGAGGCGCAGGTGACGGCGAGCAGCGAAAAGGTGGCCGGGTGCCAGCTGCGATACCCCATCCCGAGGATCGATCCGCCGGAGTTGGGCATGAAGACGAGCACCGGAACCGCCAGCGCGGTCCAGAAGAAGGCCTGCCGGCGGCCGCTGACGCGGCGCAGCGCCCAGTGCAGCGCGGCGAGCGTGGCGAGCGAGCCGACGATGCCCGAGATCACGAGAGACACGAAGCTCGACCCGAAGAGCCTGAGAAAGAGCGCCTGGAAATAGGGCGTGAAGGGACCGAACCAGTACACGACGTCGCGGTAGAGGAGCTGGCCGCGCGCCAGCGAGTCCGCGTACATCCACTCCGAACCGGAGTCGATGATGGGATCGGACCACTTTCCCAGAGAAACGAGAAACAGCGCGGCGGAGGCCGCGAGGACGGCCGCGATGCCGAAGCCGAAGGGAAACCGTCGCGATCCCGCCGGGGGCACCGCCGGCGGGCTCAGCGGCTTCTCCGCACCGCCACGACCGGCCCGCGTTCACGGCCGGGCTCGGCCGGCAGCTCGACGTAGTCCTCCCGGATCCAGCGGCGAATGTCCGCGCCGTAGCTGATGCCGAATTCGGCTCCGCCATACTCGCCGAGCGGTCTCGGCCAGATGACGACCGCCGCGGGGCGAGCCTTCTTCAGCTCGGCCAGCACTTCCGGCTCGTTCTCGCGACTCAGATACCCCGGCAGATAGAGCTTGTGACGGATCGGATTCGGCCGTCCGGAGAGGAAGTTGAGGACCTCGCCCTCGGGAAGGACGACCACGCCGTCTCCGGGACTCGTCCTCTCGCGCAGGAGCGCCGCGACGTTTTCGATGCGCCGCGCGGTCTCGCTCCTCGCGCCGAGCATCCCGTGCGTGCCGGCGATCGGCGTTCGCTCCTCGCCGACGTACTGGAATGCGCGGACCACGAAGAGCCCGGCCGCGAGGGTCGCAACCGCTCTCGAAAGCCAGAGTGAAAGCGCCGGCCGCGCACCCGGCTCCCGGGCGGCCAGCGCCCGCGCGAGGGCCGCCGCCGCGCACACGATCGCGAAGAGGACCGGCGGCGCCACGTACGGCGCGTCCGACAGGAAGAAGGGACGCCGCACGCACGTCAGCACGCCGGCCGTCCCGAACCCGCCGAGGGCCGCGGCCAGAGTGCCCCGCGGCGTCCGCAGGCCGAGCCAGACCGAGGCCGCGCACAACAGAGGCGTCCCGGCCAGCAGCACGTCGTTCGGGAAGCCTGCGATGGCGGCGCAGACGCCGGCCCCGACGACCAGCGCCGCCAGCAGGCCGAGGCGCTTCCGCGCGAGGGCCGGCTCGCGCCTCGAACGGACCAGGATCTCAAGGACGACGAGGAGACCCAGCCAGACGAGCGCGCAGTAGAGCATCTGCACGAGGCCGGACACCCAGATCCCCGGCCGAGGGGCCGCGACGTGGGCACGCGTCTCCGCGGGAAGGTTGAACAGGAGAACCGGCGCATCCCGAAAGAGCGCAGTGGGTCCGGCGAGCCACGCAAAGATCCCGAGCCCGCCGCCGAAGCCGAGCACGAATCCGGCCACGAGCCGGGCGTAAGAGGAGATGGTCGGTTTCGGAGACCGCAGGGCGAGGGCGATGACGGCGGCGACGAGTATCGCCACTCCCCACTCGGTGCGGCAAAGGCCCGCAGCGCCGGCCGCCAGGCCTGCGGCGAGGTCCAGCGCCGGCGAACCCGGGCGAAGAATCAGGAGCGTCAGGGCGAGCAGGCCGAAGCCCGCAGCGTGCCACATGCGAAACCCCATCCCGAGGATCGCGCCTCCCGCGTCGGGCATGAAGAGCAGCCAGGGGATCGCGACGGCGGTCCAGGCGTTGGCCTGCTTCACGTCCGTGATCCGAAGCAGGGCCAGCCGGAGACACACGAGGATCGCGGCCGACGAGACGATGCCGGCCAGGACGAGAGTCCGGAAGCTCGACCCCCCCAGACGGAAGAACAGCGCGTGCCAGTACGGGGTGAACGGGCCGAACCAGTAGACGACGTCGCGGTAGAGAAGCTCGCCGCGCGACAGCGCGTCGGGGACGATCCACTCGCGGCCCGAGTCGATCACGGCGTCCGACCACTTCCCCCGCGAAACGAGAAAGAGCGCGATCGTCGCGGACGCGACGGCCGCGTACGCGACGAGCCGCCGCCTCACGTGACCACGGCCGGGCGGCCGACGCCGAGGGAATTGGAGATGAGAGAGGTGGAGGTCTCGAGAATCGGGGACTCGCCGCGATAGACGGCGAGCGGGTCCTTCTCCACAGGCATCTGCAGACAGGCTAGCCTGTCACCCCTTCGACCTCAAGGACCATGCCGCCGCGCCTGGAAGCGTTCGAGCGGTTCGGGTAATACTTCGCCCCGGAGGCAGGAGCATGTCGAAAGAGAACGCCAGCCGCTCGCGCCGTCGCGCGGACGCACTCGCCGATCGCATCGAGGAAGGGGTCGCCGCCCTGGCGGCCTTCGCGGAAGGGCTCTCGGAAGCAGAGTGGCGAAAGCCGTGCAGCGAGAAGGATCGCCGCCCGCTCGGCGTTCTCGTGTACCACGTGGCCGCCATGTATCCGATCGAAGTGGATGCCGCGCGGACGATCGCGAGCGGGAAGGCGCTCGAGGACGTGACGTGGGATGCCGTCGCCGAGATCAATGCGAAACACGCCTCGGAGCAGTCGGCCGTCACCAAGGCCGAGGCCCTCGGCCTCCTGCGCCGGAACAGCCGCGAGGCGGCCGAAGCGGTGCGCCAGTTCACCGACGCGGAGCTGGACACCGCCGCGCCCTTTTCGCTGAGCTTCGGGGCGCCGATGACGGCGCAGTTCGTCATCGAGGACCACGCGCTGCGGCACGCCTGGCACCACCTCGCGCGGATGCGCAAGGCCGTGGGCCGGTGAGTGGTCAGCGCTCGGCGGGCAGAGCCGTCCAGACGGGCTGACCCCGCTTCCACACTTCGCGGATCCGCCTCGAGTTCTTGACGTCCGCGACCGGGTCCGCGCGCAGCCGCAGGAAGTCCGCGCGCTTTCCGGCGGCGAGCGTGCCGCGATCGCCGTCGATGCCGAGCGAGCGCGCCGACGTCTGTGTCGCGGCGCGGAGGACCTCGAGCGGCGCGAGCCCCGCCTTCACGTAGAGGTCCATCTCGATGGATACGCCGAGACCCGGGAACGCCCACATGTCGGTGCCCAGAGCCACCGGGACGCCCGCGGCATGCAGCTTCCGGAGGTTCTGCCGCAGGAGCGGAAGCCGGCCGCGCAGGTTCTCGAAGTTCGGATACCGCTCCGCGTAGCCACGGGCATACTCCGGCGCGCGGTACCGGGCCAAAGTCTCGCGCGGGAGCCCGTCCGCCGCCGCCGGATCCGACAGCACCGCGTCCAGAAAGCTCCGCGTGTCGGCCAGGAACTCGAAGATGTCCATCGTCGGCACGTAGAAGACCGGGCGCGCCCTTCATCGTCGCAATCGTCGCGTCGTCGAAGGGGTCCAGAACGCCGTGCGCCAGCGCGGTCGCGCCGGAGGAGATTGCAGTCTTCGCGTCCGCGAGGTTCGGGCGCGTGCACCGATCGCCCGCATGCCCTCCGTGCGGGCTTCGCCGAGGAGAGCCTCGACGATTGCCGGCGGCACCTTCGGCGAACGGCGCCTTCGGCGCGCGGCACCACGCCATGTCGTCCAGCATCAGCTTGATCTCGGCGGCGCCGAGCGCCTTCGCCTCGCGCACCGACCGCGCGCGCCTCCTCGGCCGTCGCGGGAAACCGGTTCAGATGGCCGTCGGGGGGCTCGCCCTGGTCCCACCAGCCGCCCTTCGTCGTGAAGATCGGAGCGGCCGGGAAGCACCTCGGGCATGTCCGACCGGTCTCGCCGACGCGGCCGCCAGGCGCCTGCGCGACCGCGACGTCCTCCGCCATGAGGCGGACCGTCGTGAGGCCCCACCGGAGCATCGTCCGGAGGTCCTCTTCGGACTCCGCGTGCACGTGGGCGTCGATGAAGCCGGGGACGACCCACTCCCCCTCGGCGGCGAGGACCTCCGTCCCGTCGGGAAGGGCGCGGAGGGCCTCCGGCGTCGCGACGCCAACGGAAACGATGCGGCCCGCGGCGACGACGAGGAGCGCGTTGGGAACCGGCGGCGCCCCCGTCCCGTCGACGAGCGTGGCCCCGCGGATGGCAATCGTGGTGGCGAGCAGAACGGATCCGCTCACGCCCGGCGGGCCGGACCTACTTGGTCTCGAGCGCGTGCTCTTTCTCGCGCTCCTCTTCTTCGATCTCGACGGGATAGATGCCCGTGAAGCACGCCGTGCAGGTCGCCTGCTGGGGCCGGCCGAACGTCTCCAACATGCCCTCGACCGACAGGTAGCCCAGGGTGTCCGCCTCGATGAACTTGCGGATCTCCTCGGGAGACTGGTTCGCCGCGATCAGCTCGTCGCTCGTCGGCGTATCGATGCCGTAGTGGCAGCTCTTGATGGTCGGCGGCGAGGAGACCCGGACGTGGACCTCTTTCGCGCCCGGCGTCGCGGAGCATGCGAACGATCTTGCGCGAGGTCGTGCCCCGCACGATGGAATCGTCGACGAGGACCACGCGCTTGCCCTCGACGACCTCGCGCACGGGGTTGAGCTTGACCTTGACGCCGAAGTGGCGGATCGACTGTTTCGGCTCGATGAACGTTCGGCCGACGTAGTGGTTGCGCACGAGCCCGAGGGCGAACGGGATGCCCGACTCCTCGGCGTACCCGAGCGCCGGATACATCCCGGAATCCGGGACCGCCACGACGACGTCGGCCTGCTGCGGGATGCTCCCGAGCCAGCCGGCGGCCGAATCCCTGCCGCGAGGCCGCGACGCTCCGGCCGAACACCTTCGAGTCCGGCCGGGCGAAGTAGACGTGCTCGAAGACGCAGGGCGTCGAGATCGGGAACGCGAACCGGTGCGAGGAGAAGCCGTCGCGCGAGAGGCGCACGATCTCCCCCGGCTCGACGTCGCGCTCGAATTTGGCCCCGATGAGGTCGAAGGCGCAGGTCTCCGAGGCGACGACCGGCGACCCCTCGCGGATGCCGAGCGAGAGGGGGCGGATCCCGTGCGGATCGCGCACGGCGAAAATCCCCTCACGGGAGAGGATGACGAGCGAGTACGCCCCGCGGACGTCGGCCAGCGCCTCGGCGATCGCGGCCGTGAGGGTCGGGGCCTTCGAACGGGCCACGAGGTGGAGGATCATCTCGGAGTCCGAGGTCGTCGTGAAGAGGGCCCCGCTCGCCTCGAGGGAGGCCCGGATCTCCCGGGCGTTCACGAGGTTGCCGTTATGCGCCAGGGCGAGGGGACCCCGCCCGGTGTCGAAGACGATCGGCTGGGCGTTCAGGAGCAGCGAGGCGCCCGCCGTCGAGTACCGGACGTGGCCGATGGCCGTCCGGCCCGGGAGGCGGGAGAGCCGCGCGCCGTCGAAGACGTCGGCGACGTAGCCCATCTCGCGCTCGACGTGGATCTTGCCGCCGTCGAGCGAGGCGATCCCGGCCGACTCCTGGCCGCGGTGCTGGAGGGCGTAGAGGCCGAGGTACGCGAGATTGGCGGCGTCGTCCGAGTCGCTGACGCCGAAGACACCGCACTCATCCGAGAACCCGCCCCGGTAGGCCATTGGAAGATGAGTTTAACATCGGGCGAAGCCGGCTTCTTCCCGACGGCGCTTCGGCCTCGAAGCGCTGGAGACGACGCGCCGCCGTTTCCCGCTCAGCGCAGGCCGTCGACCAGGAACAGCTCGTCGAGCATGCGCACGAACGAGTAGACGTACGACTGACCGTCGGCGGAGAGAAGGACGCGCGGCACGCCGAAGATGCCGATCGGATCCGCCGGCACGATCTCCTTCCATGGCTCCCGATCTCCCGTCTTGATGTCGACGCGCATGATCTCGGCGCGCGCGCCGTCGCTGCGGACCACGACATAGAGCGCGCGGCCATCCGGCGTGAAGCGGATCGGAGCGTCTCCCGGCTCCGTCCCGGCGATCGGGCGCGCCTCCACGCCGGCGGCGACGTCGTAGAGCATGAGGCGGCGGTCCGCGTCCGCAGCGGCGACATGAACGCCGTCGGGAGACACGGCCCAGGCCGCCCCGACCCCTTCCGGCGTGAACGCGCGAACCGCGCCTCCGCGGGCGGATTGCACGTACAGCCTCGGCCCGTGGCCGGGCTCGCTCGCGCTCACGAGAAGGTTCTCGCCGCCGGGCGACCAGGCCGCCCTCAGGATGTTGGTGAAGTGGCCGGTCTGGATGCGCCGCGGCTCCCCCGCGCCGGTCGGGAGCAGGACGAGCTCGGCCGGCGTCCTGTGGGGCGTCGAGAGGGCCCACTTGCCGTCCGGGGAGAGAGCGAGGGCATGGCCGTCGCCCAGGCGCACGGCGGCCGAGCCGTCGGTCGTGCGGAGGTACACGGCGTACCCCGATCCCCCGCCCTCGCCGGTCTCGTCGAAGAGCACTGCGGTGCCGTCGGCCGTGAGGTCGACCGGCCGGGACCAGTCGTGCCAGGACAGGTCGCGCTCGCGGTCGGACCCGGGAGGCAATCCGACGATTCCCTCCTTCGAGCCCTCGCGGGCGAGGAGCACGCGGCCCTCCCGCGTAATGTCCTGGAGCGTGAGCGCGCCCGGAGCGCGCAGAACGAGACGCCTCCGCCCCGAGAGCGTCACGGCGTGGAGCGCGCGGGAGCCGCCGCCCGCGGCGGCCGTGAACCAGACTTCGCGCCCGTCCGGCGACCAGGCCAGCCCGCGCACCGTGACCCAGCCGCCCGAGAGGACGCGGCGGGTTCCATTCCGGTCGACGACGGCGAGGAGGCCGCCGTCGTCGCCCCGCATCGGATGCTCGAGGTAGGCGACGAGATCGCCTCCGGGCGAGACGCGCGGATGCGACAGGTAGCCGGAGGGCACCTCGACCACGGTCTTGCCCATCGGGAACTCGATCCGGCTGCGGCCCCCGACGGAGCGGAGAACGACGAGGTTCGACCCGTCGGCCGTCCAGTCCGCCGCCTGGACGGACTCGAGGATCTCGCGGGCGCCGCCGCCGGCGAGCGTCGAGCGCGCGAGGGTGCCGGCGGTCAAAAACGGCCCGTTCGGCCGCGCGCCGAGCGAGATCGCCATCTCGCCGGACGGGGAGATCGCGAGCACGTTCGCCGGCGGCAGCGAGACCGGCACGGACTCGGGAATCTCCGGCCGCGTCGAGTAGATCTGGATCGGCGCTCCGTTCCACGCGGCGCCGTAGACGATCGTCTGGCCGTCCGGCGCCACGCGCGCCGTCCACACCGTCCCGTCCTGGAACGTCAGCCGGCGGAACGACGGCAGGTCCCGCGCCCGCGCCGCCGACCCGAACAGATACGCCGCGGCGACGAGCGCGGCGACGGCGAGAGCGATGCCGGCCGAGAGCCAGAAGCGGCGCCGTCCATGGCCGGCCGGCGAGAGGGACGAAACTTCTCCGTCGATCTGCGAGAAGTGGTCCCGCGCACTCTGGAGATCCCTCGCGAGATCCCGGGTGGACGCGTAGCGCTCCTCGGGAAGCTTCGCCAGGCAGCGGTCCACGATCCAGCGGAGAGCCACGGGCACGCGCGGCGCGATCGTGGCGAGCGGTTCGGGCTCGTCCCGGATGATCGCCGCGAGCGTCTCGGCCCGGCTCGGACCCTGGAAGGCGCGCTTGCCGGTGAGCATCTCGTAGAAGACGGAGCCGAACGCGAACTGGTCCGAGCGGAAGTCGACCGGCTGACCGCTCGCCTGCTCCGGGGACATGTAGCCCGAGGTGCCCACGACGGCCCCCTCGCGCGTCTCTTCCGTCACGGTGCGGTCGCGCCGGTCCGCGCCGTTCTCCCCTTCGCGCTGGTCGACCTTGGCCAGGCCGAAGTCGAGGATCTTCGTCAGGCCGTCGCGGGTCACCATCACGTTTTCGGGCTTGAGGTCGCGGTGCACGATGCCCGCCTCGTGCGCCCGCGCGAGAGCGTCGGCCAGCTGCGCCGCCAGCGCGAGGGCGCGGCGCGGCGGAAGCGGACCCGAGTAGAGGACGTCCCGCAGGGTCCGCCCGTCGACCAGCTCCATCACGATGAAGGGCGTCTCGGCCTCCCGGCCGATCTCGTGAATGGTGACGATGCTGGGGTGATTCAGGGCGGAGGCCGCGCGCGCCTCGGCCTCGAAACGCGAGAGGCGCTGGGGGTCCACCGAGAGCTCGCCGGAAAGGGCCTTGAGGGCGACGTCGCGGCCGAGGCGTGTGTCACGCGCCCGGTAGACCTCTCCCATGCCGCCCGCGCCGAGGCGGTCCACGATCTCGTACTGCCCGAGCCGCATTCCGGTTGCGAGATGCATGGGGCTCCAATGGGACAGAGCCGTCACCAAGACTACGCATGATGTTTCGCAAGGTTCCGATTAGATGACGAACGCCGCCCGTGGACGGATGGGCGGCTGTTCCCGAGGGACGGAAATCAGTCCCGGCGCGTCTCCGTCGCCAGATTTGGGCCGAAACATCGGAAAGTCATCGGGACGGACCCGATTCGGAGCACATCACCGTCTTCGAGAAGGCGCGGCCCGGCGATCCGATCTCCCCGGAGCCACGTGCCGTTCTTGCTCCCGAGGTCCTCGAGCCGGGCCCGGCCGGCTTCCACGAGGATGCGGGCGTGGTGCCGGGAGACGGTAGCGTCGTCGACGAAGACCGCGGCGGCGGGCTCGCGGCCCAGGACGTTCTCGCCGGGCGAGAGCGAGACCTCGCGGACGCCCCAGATGAGCCGGAAGACGGCGGCGTCGTCCTCGACGTTCGCGATCCCGTCCTCGCAAAACGCGTAGCCGAACCCGTGAACGGTGCGGAGGTAGCGCGGCCCGCGCGCGTCGTCCTTGAGCTCGCGCCGGATCTCGGCGACGAGAACGGCCAGGCTCGCCTCGGTGACGAAGGTCGTCGGCCACATAAGCTGGAAGAGCTCGTCCTTGGAAACCGCGCGCGGCCGCCTCTCGAGGAGGAGGCCGAGCAGCTCGAAGGCCTTCGGCGAGAGATGGACGCGGTCCGAGCCTCGCCGCACCTCGCGGCGGATCGAGTCAAAACGGCACTCCCCGATTTCGATGGTCATCGGTGACCCTCACGAAAAAGCCAGCACAAACAAAGGACGTACTCAAGACCCGAAAGGTTTTGTTGCGCGAACGTCTCGCTAGCGAAAGAGAGGCGGCGCGAATTCCCGCGATCGCTTTCTCCGACGCGGTCGAGGCGCGATGCGTCAGCGGACCGGGGAACGGGTCGCCGCGATGCGGTGGGCGGTCCCGGCCGCGCTTTTCGCGGCGGCTCTCGGGCGAGCCGTCCCCGCTTCCGCCGCCGAGATCGCCGGCGTCGCGCCCGTCGGCCTCAACGCCGCCTCCGTCTCATTCTTCATCGACCGCCGGCTGCCCGCCGAGTTCCGGCCGTCCGTCGAGGAGGCGCGGCGGCGCCTCTCGGACAGCCGCTGCGCCGAAGTGCTTACCGACTTCGAGGACCTCGAGGGCCGCCGGCTCGACCTCAAGCTGGCGGATCTCCATCACACGGCGGCCTCGTATCTCTCCCTGGTCCTCTTCTACGACGGCCGCCCCACGGCGGAATGCGGCTTCAAGTCGGTGCTCGCCTGGACCAACACCGGAAGCCGCGCGGTCCACGTGTGCTCCAACCAGTTTCTCGCCGAGCAGCGGCGGCATCCGGGCTACACCGCGAACACCCTCATCCACGAGATGCTCCACACGCTCGGCCTCGGCGAGACTCCGCCGGATCCGCGCGTGATCACGGCGCGCGTCGCGGATCGCTGCGGGAACTGAGCGGCGGAGCGTCAGTCCGAGTTCGAGGGGCCGCCCTTCTGCCTGCCGGTGCGGGTGGTGGCCGCGGCTCCGAACGCATGAAAGCGGAACGGCGCGACGATCTCGCCCAGCGTGAACTCATCGCCGTCCTGTAGCGGCGTCGGGCCGCTCACGACCCGGCCCCGGAGGAACGTCCCGTTCTTGCTTCCGAGATCCTCCAGGCGGGCTCCATCTTCGTCGACGACGATCCGGGCGTGACGCCGCGACACCGATTCGTCGTTGATCCAGGCGGCGGCGGCGTGATCCCGCCCGATCAGGTTCTCCCCGGGTGTGAGCGCGATCTCCCGGCGGCCCCAGACGAGACGGTATTCCACAACGCCCCCCGGCGCAGGCACGGCGGATCCGATCGGATCGACCCGCGCCTCCGCGCAAAAGGCGTAACCAAATCGGGGAACGGTTCGAACGATTCGCGAGGCGTGGGCGTCGTCACCGAGCTCCGAGCGTAACTCGACGACGAGGTTGGCGAGGTTCGTCTCGGAAACGAAGGTATCCGGCCAGAGCGCCCCGTGAATCTCGGCCTTGGAGATCGCCTTCGGGCGTTGGAGGGCCAGAAGCTCGAGCAGGGCGAACGCCTTGGGAGAAAGGGCGACCGCTCGGCTCCCGCGCAGGACCTCACGGGTGTCGAGATCCAGAATGCAATCCTCGAAGACGAGCCTCATATCCGTCCTGACGGAAACCCCATCGAAGCCGCGTTCAAACGTGAAGACATCGCTCCGAGCCTTCCTCAATGCTAGCCGAGTAGCAGTGGAGGCCGTCATGAAAAGAGTCCTCGCAATTCTGGTTCTGCTCGGACCCTTGCTCGGTTGCCAGGGTGCGGACGAACTTGTGCGCCCGGATCCCGGCTGTTTCTTCAGCGAAAACGACTTCGAGGAAAAGAACGGGCCCTGCGAGCCCTGCGAAGGCCTCCAAAGCGGCCCGGAGAGCCGGGACAAGAACAAGCCCTGCATTCCGGAGGAATCAACCGCTGCACCGGGCGGTCGCTGAGCGCCGCCTTCCTGATCGGAACTCCGCAGGAACGGTACTCCGGCCTGAAGACTTCGCCCGACCCGAGGCGCGATCGTGTGAACGAAGGCGGGCCGCCATGTCGACGGCGCCGCTCGGAGAAAGGAGCGGGTCATGAAAAAGTTCTCGGTCTTCCTCTTTCTGGCGCTGGCCGCTCTGGCCCTGGCCGGCGGGTGCAACGGTGCCAACGACGTCACGGGGATCGAGCGAGGCGGGGACAACACGCCGACACCTGTCACCCCGAACCCCGCGCCGCCGCGCGACCCCTGCCGCCAGTTCCCGAGCGAGTGCGATTAGGGGATCAGGGGCCGGGCAGCTCCCGAAGGAAGCCGGCCACCACCGCCGCGAACGCTTCCGGGCGCTCGCGCTGCGGGAGGTGGCCGGCGTCGGGCAGGATCACGAGGCGCGCGTCCGTGATCTTCGAGGCCAGCCTCTCGCCCTCCAGAGGCGAGAGCATCTTGTCGCGTTCGCCCCAGAGAACGAGCGTCGGAGCGCGGACGCCGGCCTCCATGCCGCGGTATGCCGCCGGATCCGTCCGGACGGCCTGGAGCGCAGCACGACGCGTGCCCGGAACGCCGAGCGGCCGCCACGCGTCGTCGATCGCGGCTTCCGTGACGCGCGAGGCGTGTGCGTACATCTTGTGGCGCAGGCCGAAGCCGACGAAGGGGCGCGCCGCCATGGCGAGGACGGCCTCGCCCAGAAACGGAGTGCGCAGGATGCGGACCGGCCACGGGATCGGCCCGTTCGGGGTCGCGGGCGCGACGAGGACGAGACCCTCGACGAGATCCGGCCGCTCCACCGCCACGAACATCGCCTCGGCGCCGCCGAGCGAGTTGCCGACGAGCACGGCCTTGTCGATGCCGCGCGCCTCGAGGTAGCGCACGAGGCCGCGCGCCTCGCCTGCAGCCGTGTAGTCGTACGGCCACGGACGGTCCGAGAATCCGAACCCCGGAAGATCCACGGCGATCGCGGGACGGCCGGCGGACGCGGCGGTCAGGACCTCCTTCCAGCTCGCCGAGGAGGCGAGGTGGCCGTGGACGAACACGACCGGGTGCCCGTTCCCCGGCGCCTCGCGCGAACGCCAGCGCACGCCGTCGACGAACGTGTCGCGCTCGCCCGGTCCGGGCGGCGGGATCGTCAAGAGGGGCAGGTCACGACGCCTCGTCCCAGGCCGCCGCGCAGTTTTCCTTGAAGCGATCGCCGTATCCGTCGTAGCCCTGGTACGCCGGAAGGTCGACCGTCTTCAGGAACTCCTCCTTGGTCTTGCCCGCCGCCTTCGCTTTGCGCGCAGCTTCCAGGATGTCGACGAAGTACTGGCGAAAGGCCTTGAGACCCGCGACATCGGTGACCTCGCCGTGACCCGGGATGATCTTCACGTCCGGAGGAACGCGCGCGATGACCCCGTCGAGCGCGGCGATGTACCCGCGGACGGAGCCCCCGGCCTTCACGTCGATGAACGGGATGCGCTTGTAGAAAAAGAGATCTCCCATATGGAGGACTTTGGCCTTCTCGAAGTAGACGACGCTATCGCCGTCGGTGTGGGCCGGCGGCGTGTGCCAGACTTCGATCGTCTCGTCGCCCACGTGGATGCGGACCTCCGACTCGTACGTCAGGACCGGAGCCGCGATCTCTTCGACCTTGACCCTCTTCGCCCACGTGAGGGCATCCTCCAGGTACGCGATGCTCTCGGCATCGCCCTTCTTCTTCGCCTCATCGAGGTACGCGGGGTAGTCCTTCAGGATCGTCTGCGGCGACTCCAGCATCCGCTTGCGGACGTTGTCGTGCGCGAGGATGACCGCGAAGGGCCGGAAGACCTCGTTGCCGCCGGTGTGGTCGCCGTGGTGATGCGTGTTGACCAGGTACTTGATCGGCTTGTCGGTGACCCCCTGGATCTGCTTGACGATCCCGGGCGCCAGCTCCTTGAACTGAGAGTCCACGACGACGACGGCGTCGGAACCGGCGAGAAAGCCGATGTTGCCTCCCCGTCCGTAGAGAACGTAAACGCCCCGCGAGAGCTCCTGCCGTCGGAAGACCTCGTCGGGCTTGCGGTCGTGATGGTCCGGTGTGGGAGTCTGCCTGGCCTGTGCCACGGAAAGGGTCGGCATCAGAAGCAGCGCCGCTCCCCAGATCGCTCTGCGCATCGAAGCCTCCTCGACGCAGGACCCTATCCCGCCAACGGCGCCCGGGGAAGGGGGTTCGGGCAGAAGTCGCCCGTCCCGGTAGACTCCGCGCGTGCCGACCTGGAAGCTGACGCTCGAGTACGAGGGCACCCGCTATCGCGGCTGGCAAACGCAGAAGAACACCGACAAAACCGTCCAGGCCGCGCTCGCGCACGCCGCGCGCGATCTCTTCGGGGAGGAGGCCGCGATCGGCGGCTCCGGGCGCACCGACGCCGGCGTCCACGCCATCGCGCAGGTCGCCCACCTGAAGGCCCGCAAGCCGCTGCCGCCGCGACAGATCCTCGAAGGCCTGAACGACAGGCTCCCCTTCGACGTCAACGTGCTCTCGGTCGAGCCGGCGCCGCCGAAGTTCCACGCCCGTCACGACGCCGCCGCCCGGACATATCTGTATCGGGTCTCCCGCCGCCGGACGGCCTTCGACAAGCGGCTCGTCTGGTGGGTCAAGGACCGGCTGGACGCCCAGGCCATGCGGCGGGCGGCGAAGCTCTTCGCGGGACGGCACGACTTCGCGTCGTTCTGCGAGAACCCGGAGGGCCGGGAATCGACCATCGTCGTCGTCGAGGCGAGCGAGATCGAAGACACTCCCGGCGAGATCCGCTTCCGGATCACGGCCTCGCACTTTCTGTGGAAGATGGTTCGGCGGCTCACCGGGACACTCGTCGAGGTGGGCCGCGGAAACCTCGACGACGCCGGGGTCGCCCGGCTCCTCGCCGAGCGCTCGACGGCGCCGGCGAAGTGGACGGCCCCTCCGTCCGGACTCTTTCTCGAGAGGGTCCGCTACTGAGCACCGACGGCTGGGATCCCGAGGCCTACGCGCGCTTCGCGGCCGAGCGCCGGCGGCCGTTCGAGGACCTGCTCGGCCTCGTCGCGCCGATCCCCGGCGGGCGGGCGGTCGACCTCGGGTGCGGCCCGGGAGCGTTGACCCGGGTCCTGCACGAGAAGGTGGGAGCGGCCGCGACGGTCGGAATCGATTCCTCGGACGCGATGCTCGCGAAGGCGGCGGCGCACGCGGGCGGGGGCGTCACCTTCGAGCGCGGCGACATCGGGAGTTTCGAGGCGGCGAAGCCCTTCGATCTCGTGTTCTCGAACGCCGCGCTGCACTGGGTCCCCGATCACCCCGCGCTTCTCGAGCGGCTCACACGGGCGGTCGCGGCCGGAGGACAGCTCGCCTTCCAGGTCCCCGACAACTTCGATCACCCGTCGCACCGGACCGCCGAGGAGATCGCGGCGCGCGAGCCGTTCCGCTCGGAGCTCGCGGGCGCCCCGCATTCCCGTCACGTGCTCGCGCCGGAGGCCTACGCGGCCCTCCTCGACCGGCTCGGGTACGTCGCGCAGAACGTTCGGCTCCAGATCTACGGGCAGCCGCTCTCCTCGCGCGAGGGAATCGTCGCCTGGGTCGACGGGTCTCTTCTCTCGGAGTACCGCCGGAGACTCTCGCCGGAGCTCTACGCGAAGTTCTTGGAGGAGTATCGGAGCGCGCTCTTCGCGCGCGTCCCGGACGAGCGGCCGTTTTTTTTCACGTATCGCCGCATCCTGGCCTGGGCGAGAAAGGGGCCCGCCGCATAGTCTGATGCGCCGGGAGGTGGCCATGCCGCCACGCCTGCTCCGGAGCGCGCCCCACCCCCCCGTCGCCGACGTCGAAAAGCTCGCCGGCCGCTATGAAAAAGTGCTCGGCTTCCATCTCGACTGCGCCGGGAGATGTCTTCCACGAGGTTCCCGCACCGCGAACTCCTTCAATGTCGTAGTCCGCCTGGACGACAGTTTCGTAGACGACGTCACACCGCGTGCTCGCAGTTCCGCGCAGAGCGCTCGACGTCGTCCCACCCAGTGGCCTTCTACTCGAGGCTGCTCGGTAGGGCGTCGATCACGTACCGATCGGAAAGGTCGCGCGATAGTCAACCATGAACCCAGAAGCAGGCGTCGGGGGTGCCATAAAACCTGTTGGCCATCCCGTCACCGCCGGCGGGTCGAAGAGCCGTCTCCCTCACGCCCGCGCGCTCCTGATGAAAAACGTGCGCAAACGCCATGACGCGCTGAAGACACCGACACGCCCTTCGACAGAGGGTGGTCCAAGCGACGGTGCACGATCGGCGCGGCCATTACGAAGGAGGTATCCGGACGCGTTGTGCGAACTCATGGCGAATCGACAGTCAATTTAAGGAGGAGTCACGATGACTAGACTGAGAAGCTTCATAGTCCTGATCGTGTTTGCGGGTCTCTCGGCTGGGCAGGACCGGCCCTCGCCGATGCCGTCATGGATTGGAATGCCATCACCGTGCAAACGGTGGCCGCCGCCGTCCCCCCGCGTCCGGGCGCGGCCGCCATCCTCGACTTTGCGGTGGTCCACGCCGCCGTGTACGACGCCGTGCAGGCCATCGACAGGCGGTTCGAACCCTATCCCGTAGAGATTCCGGGAGCCTCCGGCTCACCGGCGGCGGCGGCCGCCAAGGCCGCGCACGACGTGCTCGTCAACCGTATCCCCTCGCAGGCCGCTGTCTCTCGACACCACTTACCACGACTATCTGGCAAGCCATGGCCTGGCCGAGGACGATCCCGGGGTGGCCGTAGGACAGCAGGCCGCTGCCGGTATCATCGCCCTGCGGGCCAACGACGGAAGCTACCCGAACCCGCCGCCACCGGACTTCTTCGGCGGCACCGACCCCGGCGAATGGCGTCCGACAAGTCCGACGTCCCGGCCTTCGCCCCTATTCGCTCCGATGTCCATCCCGTGGCTCGGCGCCGTCACTCCTTTCACGCTGACGAGCCCGGACCAGTTCCGCGCAAAGCCGCAGCCCGCTTTGACCAGTGGCCGTTACACCAAGGCCTACAAGGAGGTCAAACGCCTGGGCGGCGACGTCAACAGCGAACGCACCCCCGAGCAGACCCAGATCGCGTATTTCTGGGCCGTTTCTCCACGTTCATCAACCAGTGGTATCGAGCCCTTCAAGAAATCGCCACTGCGCATGTCGGCAACATCAGCGATAGCTCCCGGCTCTTCGCGCTTGGCCAGCCTGGCGGGAGCCGATGCGGCGATCACCGCCTGGGACAGCAAGAGTCATTACATACTTCTGGCGGCCCGTCACGGCCATTCAGGAGGGCGACCACGACGGCAATTCGAAGCACGCCGGCGACACGGGGTGGCTCCCGCTGATCGTCACTCCGAACTATCCCGACTACACCTCGGGCGCCAACAACCTCACCGGCGCCGTGACCAAAACACTCAGGCTCTTTTTCGGGACGGACCCTCTTCACCTTTCTGATGACGAGCAACAATCCCCTGGCCGTTCCGCCGACTCGCACCTATCGCCGTTTCTCGGACGCGGCCCAGGATGTGGTGGACGCCCGCGTCTATCAGGGCATCCACTTCCGCTTCGCGGACACGGCGGCGCGGAAGCAGGGCCGCGAGGTGGCCAAGTGGGCATTCGAGCACTTCCTGCGGCCGGTCGGCGGAGGCGACGATAGCGGCGACGACGAAGATGAAGAAGATGAGGATTGACGACGTGATGCAAGGGGCGACCTGACATCTCTGCATCCATGAAGCCCACCCGCCGCCAGGAGCGGCGGCGGGCGGCTTGCGCTTAGGGAGGCGCGAGGACTTCGTATATCACTTCAAGCCTCGGACCAGATAGAGATCCGGCCAGAGTTCTCTGGTACGAGTAGACATACGTACCTGCCGTCGTCGGCGATGAAGAAGCTCGTGATTCCCCAGAAGCCAGCCGGATCCGGCGGCACGATCTCTTTCCAGAGGTCGCGGCGTCCCGGTGGCGACGTCGACACGTGGAGATCGTGCAGGCCGTTCCGTTTCGCTCCATGACGTAGACAGCGCGACTGTCCGGCGTCCACTGAAACGGCCGATCGGCTCGGACGGGCTCCCGGAAGGAGTTTCATTTGCCCGTTCTCGACCGGGTACAGTTACAGCCCTCCATCCGGACCGTTGGCGAAGACCCACTGGCCTTCCGGGGAAATGGACTTCACCGCCCTGCCCGGCCGTTCCCCTCGCGGGTGATCGGCCTAGGCCTAACGCCTGCCAGGTCCCCGACGTAGAAGCGCATGCCCTGCCCTGGCTCCTGTGCCCGCCACCAGCAGGCGCCGCCGTCGCGGAAGAACCCGGCGCCGCGAACGGTGAGCCCTTCGTATCGGAGCGGCCTCTCGCTGCCCCGATCTCGTGGGCACCAGCACGCGCTGGACCGGGCGGGGCGTTCGCTATGGGACGCGACCCCAGAGCCCATCGAGGAGACAGCGAGCCGCAGCCTCCGTCGAAGAGCCGGATCGGCAGACGATCCTTCTGTTCGCCCCAGGTACAGGCGTCAGTTCCCTCCGACACCCGCACCCGTCTCGTCGAAAGTGAAGCTTCTGCCGTCCCCGTACAGATCGCATGCTAAAGAGTAATCGAGCCAGACAGGTCCCGTTCCAAGCTCTCGCCGGGTGCCAGACCCTCGATCTGCATGCCCGTCGGTGCTCGCGAAGCAAGAACGCTTCCGTCGGCGGCCATATCGATAATCGCAAGGGCGCCGGAGTGCGCCAGCAGAGCCGCTCCCTTCCCGATAGGACACTGCATAGAGCGAGTCCGCAGATTCCTTCTCGTCGACGGCGTGCCAGCTTCCGAGCCATCTCCGGGACCAGGCGAGGCCGCTCATGCTCTGAAGCTCGAGAGCCGAAGGCCTTTTCTTCCCTCGCGTCGAAACCGCGACCGAGCCGCCGTCTCCCGGAGACGGGGTTCTCGAGGAACGTGTCCATGAACGCCTCGAGTAGAACCCGCGCGCGCAATCTCGCCCGGCGTCTCATAGATCAGTCGGCCGATGGGTCTTCCAGCCGGGTCTTTCACTCCACGTCGCCAAGACGGGGAGCTCAAATCCCTTCGATCGGACAGTCTGCCAGTGGACGTCGTCCAGGACCTCTCTTGGAGCTCCGCCGGACAGAGGAGCGCGGGCCAGCGTCCTGCTCCTCGCCATGCCCCAGGGTCGGGTGCTGGTGACGAGCGTGATGGCCAGCTCGCCAGAGCGCGAGATCGTCTGAAAAACGCGTCGGGCAACCGGTTTGAGCGTTGTTTCCGGCCGTCGCGGCGCGTCGTGAACACCCGCCACGGCTTACCTTTCCAGGTCGCGCCGTAGAGATGGTGTGGCCATCGCCCGCGAAACGGGCCATGGCCACGTTCTCACGTCTGAACTCAACCGCTTTAGGCGCTCAGTCCCGTTCTTCGGGAGCTGGCGCCCAGCTGCAGACCTGCTGGAGAACGGCGAGGGCAGCGGCCCCTGCGGCGATCGCGCGCACGCTCACCGCCGGCGCTCATCGAGCTTTACGGAGGTTCCGGAGATGCTCGCCGCTTCGGACAGATGATCCCGAATCGCGACGAGATCTCGAGCGAGGTCTCGCGTCGCTCCGTATCGGTCGTTCGGGTCTTTCGCGAGGCATCGTTCGACGATCCAGCGCAACGGGGCCGGCGCCTGAGGATTGACCGCCGGCGATCGGCTCCGGCTCCTCGTTCAGGATCGCCGCAGAGCGTGTCCACGCGGTCTTCTCTTGAACGCCCGCTTGCCCGTCGCCATCTCGTACAGGATCGAGCCCAAGGAGAACTGGTCCGAGCGGAAATCCACCGCTTCGCCGCTCGCCTGCTCGGGCGACATGTAGCCGGCTGTCCCGAGAAGCGTGCCGGGCGTCGTTCCCGTCTCCTTCTGCGAATGAGACGCCCTCGCCGCTTCCTGATCCGGCTGCGCGTCAGCTTTGCCAGCGCCGAAGTCCAGGATCTTGACGACGCCCGTCCCTGGTCACCATGACGTTCTCGGGCTTCAGGTCCCGGTGCACGATCCCGGCCTCGTGCGCCTTGCCAGACCCGTCGCGCGATCTGAGCGCGATCTGCAGAGCCTCCGGATCGGAAACGCGCCGCTGAGCAGAAGTTCTGCGCAGCCTCGCGCCTTTCGACCCGCTCCATCGTGACGTCGGAGACGAGCCCATCGTGACCCGATGTCGTGGATCGTGACGATGTTGGGGTGATTGAGCGAGGAGGCCGAGCGCGCCTCCTTCTCGAAGCGTTTCAGGCGCTCCGGATCCGATGCCACCTCAGCGGGCAAGACTTTGATCGCCACCTCGCGCGACAGGCGCGCGTCTCTCGCGCCCGATACACCTCCCCCATCCCGCCCGCCCCCAGAGGCGCGAGGACCTCGTAGGGGCCGAGGCGCGTGCCGGCGCTGAGAGTCACGAAGGTGCCCCATCGTACCGCCGCTCGCGGGAGGGTTCGGAGATCGGGCGGGACGAACTGCCCTAGAAGCGCCACGGCCTAGCGCGCCAGGTCGAGCACGGCTTGCCGGACGCCGGCGACGACCTTGGCCATTCGCCGATAGTCGAGGGTCTCCGGCGTGTCCCGCTCCGTGTGATAGCGCGGGTTCCGATAGAAGGCCGTATCCGTGATCATCACGGCCGGGTCGCCGCGCCGCCAGAAGCTCGAGTGATCCGAAAGGTCCACGCCGGGAACCCACGCCGGGCGCGTTGATCGAACGGACGGGCAGGTCGCTCGCCTTCGCGCATGGACCGCTTCACGCGCCGGACGATTCCGACGCCGCCCAGGTTCCCGACGACGGCAATGAAATTGCCTCGGTCGGGGTAAAAGAGACGCAGGACGCCGAAGGGAAACTGCTGGCTCCCCGGCTCGTCCGAGAAGCAGCCAATCATCTCGAGACACAGCATCGCCCGAACCTGCCGCTCCGAGGCCGCCACCGAGCGGGCATGAACCGCGCTTCCCATCAGAGGAGTCGAAAAGAAGGGCATCTCCTCGAGCGCATAGGCGGCGAGCTCCACGCGGCGGGACAGCTTCTCGCCGGCGAGCAGGTCCGCGAGCTCCAGGAGACCGGCCACCCCGCTCGCGTTGTCGTCGGCCCCGGGCATCTCCCCGGCGACGTCGTAGTGCGCGCCGACCACCACGACGTCTTTCGTCTCCGGGCCCAAAGAGGCGATGACGTTCGCGTAGGTCGCCCCTCCAGCCTCGAAGGTCTGCTCGGAGACCGCCGCTCCGGCCCGGCGCGAGTTCCTCGGCGACGAAGCGCGCCGCGCGCGCGAGATTTTCGGGGTGGCCGGAGTCGCGCGGATGGAAGCGCCCGACGAGCTCCCTCACCCGCCGCTCGAGCCGGGCGGAATCGGGTGCCGCGCCGTCCTTCGCGGGGGCGCCGAGGCGAAAGAGCGGCTGGGTCAGCCAGAGAGATCCCGCGGCGAGGAGCAGCAGAACCACGGCGCTCAGCGTCCACGCCATGACGCGGAGCCTCACCTCGCCTGCGTCACCGGCCTCACCTCTCGCCGGAAGGTCGATCAGGACGATGTCGGAGTTGTCGCGGTAGCGGTCGAAGAGGATCCGCTTGCCGTCCGGCGAAACGTCGAAGCTCCGCATGTTGTACTCCCGGCCCAGATCCGTCAGCCTCCGCCGGGCGCCGGTCGTCAGGTCCAGCAGCTCGAAGTTCTGCTTCCACATCACGCCCTGCATCACGACGATGTTCTTTCCGTCGGGCAGGAACCGATACCGGTTTCCGAGATCCCCGACCTCGGGGAGGTCCGGCAGCGGAAGAGCTTCTCCGTCCGGGGTCACCGCGCGCAGCCGCACGACCGCGCCGCCGCGCTGGCGGTCGGAATGGAGAATGAACCGGCCGTCCGGCGACCACACCGGGTTCGCCAGGATGCCCTCCGCCAGCCGCACCGGGTCTCCGCCGCCCACCGGGACCTTGAAGAGAGGCCTGGCGTCGCCCGCGCTGGCAATGACCGCGATCCAGCCGCCGTCCGGCGACCAGGACGGCGAGTCGCGCACGTCCAGGGCCTCCGAGAGAATGCGCGCGTTGGTACCGTCGGACGACATGGCGTAGAGACGCGTGTGCTCGCCGGTGCGCACAGCGAAAGCCACCTGCGACCCGTCTCTCGAAACCGCGGGCGCGGCGGCGACCTCTCCCTCGCTCCCCTTCCAGAGCTCGGTCTCGACGTCGTCCTTGAGCTTCCAGAGCCCGAAGGGCCCGCCCCGCGCCGACCGGTAGAGGATGAAGTCCGGCCCGAAGCGCGGATCGGCCGCGCGAACCGTCGCCAGGGAGAGCTGCTGGAGGCCCGAGTCGTAGATCACGCGGTCGGAGATCGGCGCGTACCAGAGACTCAGGGTCGGGTTCGCGACGGCCGCGACGAGGCGTCTCCCGTCGGCGCTCGACGAGAGCGACGTGTACTCCTCCAGGCCGGAGCTCACGCGATGAGGAATGCGCCGGTCGACGTCCATCGCGTGGAGGCGCCAGGCGCCGTCCTCACCGACCGCCGTGTAGAGCAGCGTGCGGTCGTCGATGAACGTCGGATAGGCCACGTTCGAGTGGAAGGAGGTCAGGCGCTCCGGCGCGCCTCCTGCGGGCCGCATGCGCCAGATGTTCGTGTCGACCGGCGGAATGCCATGGATGTAGTAGACGAAGCGGCCGTCCGGAGACCAGATCGGAAAGTGAGTGTGAGTGCCGGGCTTGCCGTGGAGGATCTTCTTCGGGTTTCGAGCCGGTGCGATCCGCGACGAAGAGGGGATCTCCCGGGTCGCCCGTGTGGTAGACGAGTTGCTTCTTGTCCGGCGGACCACGCCAGCGACACGCCGCTCTGGAGAAAGAGCTGCGGTGAGCCGCCGACCGTGGGGATGAACCAGACCCTTCCGATCGTCGTCGGAATCTCCAGGAGCGACACGTGCGCGCCGTCGTCCGAGAAACCCACCCCGCGCCCGATCATGGGATAGGAGAGGTTCGCGAATCGGCCATTGGTCAGATTCAGGAAATCTCGGCCGCCGACGTGGCCGACCCAGGCGTCGTAGGGACCGGCGCGGTCGGAGAGGAACACGACGAAATTGCCGTCCGGGGAGAGCGCGGCATCCCGCTCGGAGCCCTGCCAGTCGGTCAGCCGTGTGAAGCGGGCCTCGGTGAGAGGGTTCTTCCAGAAGTAGTCGGACTGGCGGAGGCGCCAGACGGCGACCCCGGCCGCAAGGAGAAGCGCGGCGGCGACCGCCGCCGGGATCCACGGCCGCCTCGAGCGCCGCACCGGCGCGGCCCCCGTGTCGCCGGTCGGGCCGCTCACCTCGGAGAGGTGGTCGCGCACCGCGGCGAGGTCCCGCGCCAGGTCGCGCGTCGAGGCGTATCGATCCTCGGGCCTCTTGGCGAGACAGCGCTCGACAATCCAGCGCACCGGGCCCGGGATCTTCGGGTTGAGGGTCGCGATCGGCTCGGGCTCGTCCTGGATGACCGCGGTCAAAGTCTGCGGGGCGGAGTCCCGGTGGAAGGGGCGGCGCCCCGTCGCCATCTCGTAAAGAATCGTCCCGAACGCGAACTGGTCCGAGCGAAAGTCGACCGAGCCCCCCACCGCCTGCTCGGGCGACATGTAGCCCACGGTTCCGACGAGCATCCCCTCCCCCGTCGCCGGCGAGGCGGTCGGCGCGAGCGTGGCTCCCCGCCGGGTGGGCTCCGGCTGCGTCAGCTTGGCGAGGCCGAAGTCCAGGATCTTGACGTGCCCGTCCTCGCTCAGCATGACGTTCTCGGGCTTCAGGTCCCGGTGCACGATGCCGGCTTCGTGGGCCTTCGCCAGCCCCTCCGCGATCTGCGCGGCGATCTGCAGGAGCGGTCGGGCCGGCAGGGCGCCGCGCTCGATCTCCGACCGCAGCGGTTTCCCCTTCACGAGCTCCATCGCGATGAAGGAGGGGCCCCCGGCGTCGGAGCCGATGTCGTGGATCGTGACGATGTTGGGGTGGTTGAGCGAGGACGCCGAGCGAGCCTCGCTCTCGAAGCGTTTCAGACGCTCGGGATCCGAGGAGAGTCCGGCGGGCAGGACCTTGATCGCGACCTCGCGGCCCAGGCGCCCGTCGCGCGCCCGGTACACCTCTCCCATTCCGCCCGCGCCCAGCGGCGCGAGGATCTGGTAGGGCCCGAGACGGGTCCCCGCCGGCAAGGCCATGTGTCGAACGAGATCCTACCGCGAGGAGCCGCTCACATCGCCCTGCCGGCGTCTAGAAGCGGCGCGCGAAGCTCGCGATGACGAGGTACGGGACGAAAGCCGCGCCGCGTGTAAGGCCTTGAGAAACGTCGAGGGGGCTGTCGAGCTTCCTTCGGTAGACCCCGACCGGAAAGCTGAACGAGGCGATGTTGGGGCCGAGGGTCCAGGAGAGCCCGGGCTCGACGTAAACCTCGTACCCGGGTCGGCGCCAGTAGAGATCGGCCCCACCGAACACGTCCCGGGCGGTGGCTCCGTTGATACGTCCGCCCGCGGTCAGGACCAGCCCCTCGAGGACCGGAAGCAGGTAGGCCACTCCCAGCGCGGCCGGAGTAAGTATCGGGGACGCCTCGAAGCGCGACCGGGGCGCCGGACGGTGCCGTGATGCATCACGTTCGTGTGCTCCGTCAAACTGAACCCGTAGTAGCCGGAAGCATATGCGGCGAATGGACCTGAGATGTGCGCCTGGCCCTGCGCCCTCAGCAAGAGCTCCCATCCTCCGTTGCCCATCTGAAAAGTTTCATCGATGGGGACGACGGCGCCGTTGGCGTATGTCCCCTGCAGCGCGTCGGCTCCCGTCGGCGCCTTGATGCCCAGATTGACCGATCCGGTGATGGGCGAAGAGCTGGCCGGATCGCTCAGCCAGTATTCCGCCTGCAGCGAAATGTCCCCCACTCCTCCCTCGCTGAAGGCGAAGAACTGTCCGCGAGCCGATTCGGATCTGTATGAACCCGCCCGACCCGGACAGTACAGGCACGGTGAGGTCGAGAGTGACGCGGTTGCTGACGCCATAGAGAACGTCGAGGGCCCAGATGTTGAGCTCGCGGATAGGAGGCTGGCCGCCGGGCGCCTGAGAATCGTCGCGCTGGTCGACGATGTACCAATTGTCCGCTTTGCCGTACTGATACGAGACCTGAGCCTGCCACTGATTGGCGGGGAGGAATGGTTGGTTTTGGAGGCCCAGACTGGGCTCCGTAAATCGGATCGGCTGTCAGCCTTGCCCCGAGGCGGACCTCGCAACCGCAAGTGTTCCCGTCAAGGTCAGGAGGCCGATCAGCCACCGGGAGTGACCACCAGGGCTTTGTGCCATGAGCACTGCCCTCCTCTCGCCTTCCCGTTCGCGGGGAGTTGAACCCATCCTCCGCCCGTCCGGGAAGCGTTGTCAACGCCTCGCCCAGCATAGGGAGAAGTTCCCGCCGGGTCTCCAGGGTTTCAGCAGGAATTGGACCGGATTTGGATCAGGTCGCCGGAGTCGCCCGCCGTCTTACGGAACCTCGGCCGCCGAGAGGATCGAGCGCACGGCAGCGTCGAGGGCGATCGTGGGCGCCGACTCCTGCGGTTCCGTTTCAGATCGCTGACCGAAAACCGGTTTGACCGTCCCGCTCCGCGCGCGTACACGGAAAGAGACGATCGTCAGGAACCCGGAGAGGAATGGACACTCGAAAGGCGTCAAAACCGAAAAGGAGGAACACGATGAACACCAGACAGACTCGGGTCTCTCGAATTGGTTCCTCGCCATCGCTCTCGCTCTGCTCGCCGGTCTGGCGCCCGCGGTGGGCGCCGAGGAGAGGCCTAGCGGTCGTGACTGCTCCGTCGCGTCACTGCAGGGCTCCTTTGGATTCTACCGGACGGGGAAGGGCACTTTTGGCGGCCCCCTGGCCGCACAGGGCATTGCCTTCCTCGACGGGAAGGGAGACTTCCACATGATCGTGAACGTCAGTCGGGACGGAGACATCTCCCTCGACGAGGAGTTCTTCGGGACCTACGAGATCGCGCCGGATTGCACCGGCAGGTTCCTTGACAATGGTGACGAATTCGAGCGGTTCGTCGTCATCGATGACGGTAAGGGTTGGTACTCGGTCTTCGTTTTCGGCGGCACGGTCTACAGCGTCGGGACGCGGATCCACAACGGCCGCGGCAAGTAGGTCGACCGCTGAGAGAGTTTGCTCCGGCGATCGGACCGGCAGAACCGAGGGGCCAGGGGCCGCCGAGAATCGGTCCTCGATGGATCGGCTCTCGGGCGGCCCCCTCTGTGGCCCTACAGGACGTCGGCGGCTTCGATCGAGTGGCGGAAGGCGTTCCGCCAGAGATCCGTGAGCGCGGCGACGGGCTCGTCGACGAGGGGCTTGCCGCGGCCGTCGATGCGGAGGCGGTCGCCGCCGACCCAGCCGGCGGCCGAGAAGGGAACGCCTTTTTCCGACGCGAGAGCGCGCACGGCGGCCTCGTTCTCCAGCGTGAAGGACACGACGACCCGGCCGGTCGACTCGCCGAAGAGCAGCGCGGTCGAGCGCGCGGCGCCGTCGAGCGCGATCGTCGCGCCGATGCCGCCCTGCATCGCGCACTCGGCGAGGGCCACGGCGAGGCCGCCGTCGGAGACGTCGTGGGCGGAGGTCGAGCAGCCCTCGCTCGGCGAGCGTCGCGACCAGGTCGACGAGCCGCTTCTCGGCCTCGAGGTCGACCTCGGGACAGGGGCCCTCGTCGCGGCCGCGCACGACGCGCAGAAACTCCGAGGCGCCAAGCTCGTCGCGCGTCTGGCCGAGGATGGCGACGAGGTCGCCGGCCTTCCGGAACGGCATGCGCACGTGCCGGCTCACGTCCTCGAGCAGGCCGACCATGCCGACCGTGGGCGTGGGCGGGATCGCGCGTCCGTCGGTCTCGTTGTAGAGCGAGACGTTGCCCGAAACGACCGGGACGCCGAGAGCGCGGCAGGCGTCCGCGATGCCGCGCACGGCGGCTTCGAACTGCGCCATGACCTCGGGCTTCTCGGGGTTGCCGAAGTTGAGGCAGTCGGTGATGGCGAGCGGCCGCGCGCCGGTGCAGGCCACCGACCGCGCCGCCTCGGCGACGGCGATCGCGCCCCCGCGGTAGGGATCGGCCATGCAGAAGAAGGGGTTCACGTCGCTCTTCATGGCGACGCCCTTCCTCGTGCCCTTGACCCGGATGACCGCCGCATCGCCTCCGGGCCGCTCGACCGTGTTGGTCTGGACCATGTGGTCGTACTGGCCCCAGATCCAGGACTTCTCGGCGACGTTCGGCGAAGCGAGGATCTGCCGGAGACACGCGCCGAACTCCGACGGGCTCCGCCTCCGTCTGCCAGAGAAACGGCCCGGCCGGCGGCGCGAGGGCCGCGCGCGGCCGGTCGTAGACGGGCGCCCGGTCGGAGAGCGGCGCGGCCGGCAGGTCCGCGACGATCCGGCCCTCGAAGAAGAGAACGACGCGCCCCGAGTCGGTGACGCGCCCGATCTCGACGGCGTCGAGCTCCCACTTGTGGAAGATCGCCAGGACCTCCTCGAGGCGGTCCCGCTTCGCGACGAGGAGCATCCGCTCCTGCGACTCCGAGAGCATGATCTCGTAGGGCGTCATCCCGGTCTCACGAACCGGGACCTTCGAAAGGTCGAGCTCGACGCCGCTGCCGGCTCGCCCCGCCATTTCGAAGGAGGAAGAGGTCAGGCCGGCCGCACCCATGTCCTGGATGCCGGTGATCGCGTCTGTCTGGAAGAGCTCGAGACAGGCCTCCATGAGGAGCTTCTCGGTGAAGGGATCACCCACCTGCACCGTCGGACGCTTCTGCTTCGCCTCGTCGGCGGCGAACTCCTCGGAGGCCATCGTCGCGCCGTGAATGCCGTCGCGGCCCGTCTTCGAGCCGACGTAGACGACGGGGTTTCCGGCGCCCTCGGCGCGCCCGAGGAAGATGCGGTCGGAGCGGACGATGCCGAGGTTCATGACGTTGACGAGGATGTTGCCGTCGTAGCCCTTGTGGAACGTGGTCTCGCCGCCGAGCGTCGGAATGCCGATGCAGTTGCCGTAGCCCGCGATCCCGCGCACCACGCCGTCGACGAGGTGCTTCATCCGCGGCGCGTCGAGGCGGCCGAAGCGGAGGGAGTTGAGGGAGGCCATGGGCCGCGCGCCCATCGTGAAGACGTCGCGCAGGATGCCGCCGACGCCCGTGGCCGCGCCCTGGTAGGGCTCGATGAACGACGGGTGGTTGTGCGACTCCATCTTGAACGCCACGGCGAGCCCGTCGCCGATGTCCACGACGCCGGCGTTCTCGCCCGGGCCCTGGATGACGCGGGGCCCGGTGGTCGGGAACGTCTTCAGGTGCACGCGCGACGACTTGTACGAGCAGTGCTCGCTCCACATCGCCGAGAAGATCCCGAGCTCGACGAGGTTGGGCTCGCGCCCGAGGATCTCGAGGATCCGCTTGTACTCCTCGTCGGAGAGGTTGTGCTCGCGAACGAGCTCGTCGGTGATCATCGAAGAGTGAGGATCGGAGGGCTCAGCGCGTCGCGAGGGCCGCCACGGCGGACTGGAACATCTTGATTCCCTGATCATTCCCCAGCAGGCTTTCGGAGCAGCGGTCCGGGTGCGGCATCAACCCCACGACGTTGCCCGCCTCGTTCACGATGCCGGCGATGCCGCGCGCCGCGCCGTTCGGGTTGGCCTCGTCGGTGACGTTCCCGGCGGGGTCGCAGTAGCGGAAGACGACCCGGCCCTTGCGCTCGAGAGCGTCGAGGACTTCGGGCGGCGCCGTGTAGTTGCCCTCCATGTGGCCCACGGGCATCTTCACGACGCTCCCCTTCGCATAGAGCGAGGTGAACGGGGTCGCGTCGTTCTCGACGCGCATGTGGATGTCGCGGCAGACGTAGCGGAGCCCGCGGTTGATCTGCATCGCCCCGGGCAGGAGCCCCGCCTCCAGCAGCACCTGGAACCCGTTGCAGATCCCGAGAACCGGGCCTCCCTGCGCCGCGAACTTCGCGACGCTCTCCATGACCGGCGAGAACCGCGCGAGCGCTCCCGCCCGCAGGTAATCGCCGTAGGCGAAACCGCCCGGCAGGATCACGGCGTCCGCGCCCTTCAGGTCCGTGTCGTGGTGCCAGATGTACTCGGCCTCGCAGCCCAGCAGATCCTTCGCGACGTGATGGCAATCCTCGTCGCAGTTCGAGCCCGGAAAGACGACGATCCCGAACTTCATTGGACGCCCTCTGCTCGCGCCGCGATCACGCGACGACCCTCACGTCATACCCCTCGATGACCGTGTTGGCGAGGAGCTCCTCGGCCATCTTCCGGGCGTCTTCCTCGACGGCGCGCGGATCGTTGCCGGCGACGTCGATGAAGAAAACCTTGCCCGCGCGGACGTCCTGCACCGATCCGTGGCCGAGACGGCCGAGGGCGGCGGCGATCGCCTTGCCCTGGGGATCGAGAACGCCCTCGCGGGGATAGACCCGCACTTCCACTTTCATCGGGACACCTCGATGCTCATGCTCATGCTCGTGCTCACGCGTCGAAGGCCTCCAGCCCGGCGATCTGCTCGGCGATCTGAAACGGCACGTCCCAGCCGGAGCGCTCGATCGCCCGGCCGAGGACCGCGCGGACGAGCTCCGGCGTGTTGTTCGTGCGCGAGAGATGCGTCGCGACGACGCGACGCCGCTTCGGCCCCGCCGAGCGGCGGATCGCCTCGGCCGACTGCACGTTGGAGAGGTGGCCGAGGCCGCCGGAGATCCGGCGCTTCAGCGGCCAGGTGTACGGCCCGTCCCGCAGCATGTCCTCGTCGTGGTTCATCTCGAGCATGAGCGTCGTCGCCTCGCGCAGGAAGTCGACGAAGCTCTCCTCGGCCCGCCCGAGGTCGGACGCGATCACGAGCCGCGCGTCTCCGGCTTCGAAGGCATAGGCCACCGACTCGGCCGCGTCGTGGGGCGTGGCGAACGCCCGGAACCCGAGCTCCCCCAGCCGGCCCTCCCGCCCCGGAACGATCCGGACGAAGGGCGTGAACAGGTCTCCCTCGAGGCCGATGGCCTCGGCGGTGCCGCAGGTCGCATAGAGCGGGCAGTCCCAGCGCGCCGTGAACACCGGGGCGCCGCTGGAATGGTCGTTGTGCTCGTGCGTCACGAAGACCGCCGCGATGGATTCGGGCGGGATCGACCTCGCCTCGAGGCGCCGCTCGATCTCGCGGGCGGAGAGGCCGGCGTCCACCAGGACCCGCGTCCGGCCCGATTCGACGACACACGCGTTGCCGCCGGACCCGGAAGCGAGAACGATGACCCGCACGAACGAAAATGTATCAGAAAGGTCGGACAAACCATGTCCGACCGTCAGCTCCGGCCCGTCGAGCCGAAACCTCCGTCCTCGCGCGCCGTGGGCGCAAGCGCTTCGGCGCGCGAGAGTTTGGCGCGCGCGACCGGAGCGAACACGAGCTGCGCGATGCGTTCTCCGCGCGTGAGGGTGACGGTTTCCGCGCCGAGGTTCGCGAGAATCACTTTCACTTCGCCGCGGTAGTCGCTGTCGATCGTGCCCGGCGCGTTCAGGAGCGCGAGGCCGCTCGAGAGGGCCAGGCCGCTCCGCATCCGCACCTGCCCCTCGAAGCCCTCGGGGATCGCGAGGGCGAGCCCCGTGGGGACGAGCGCGCGCGAGCCCGGGACGAGGACGAGCGGTTCGGAGACGGCGGCGCGCAGGTCGCAGCCCGCCGAGCCCGGAGTGGCATAGGCGGGGAGCTCCAGCCCTTCGCCGTGCGGGAGGACCTGGACGAGGACGCGCAGCTCCGTCATTGCCGCGTATGCAATCACAGGATTTCGGTTTCGGACTTCGGATTTGTCCTCAAGGCCTCGGCAAGTATGGCCCGAGCGTCTCCGTGACCAGCAACCGGGATCCGCCGCGCTCGCTCTCGGCCTCGATGCGGATGACGCGGTCCGGCGGGATCCCCGCCGTCGGAAACACGAAGCGCCACTCGCGGCGAGAGCCCGGCGGCCCCTTCCCGGGGGAGACGTCCGCGAGAAGGGAGCCGACGTAGAGCTTCACGTCCGGCGGCCTCTCGTCCGCGTCGCCCTGCGCCCAGCCCCGCACCGTGACCGCGCCGCCCTCCACGGCCGCCCACTCGAGCACTCCCATGGGGTCGCGCGCGAGCGGAGGGTCTCCCGCGGGCAGCGCCCGGGCGAGGACGTAGAGATCCTGCGCGCCGCTCAACCCGTCCGCGCGGAACGCGATTCGGGCCTCGGGAGCCGTGGCGGCGGCCGCGCGCCGGACGAACTCCGGCGTGACCCACGTGGTGCCGTACTCCTCGCCCGACAGGCGCGTCGTCTCGCTCTGCGGCGCGTAGGCGAAGCCCGACGAAGGCATCCGGACCGACCCCGGCATGACGCGTTCGCCAGTCGTCGAGAAGGCGAGGAGCCCGCGTGGCGCGACGAGACCCCAGAGGCGGCCGAGCCAGGCCTCGAAGCGCCCCTCGGGCAGATGGGTGAAGAGGGAGACGGCGAGCACGAGATCGAACGGGCCAGCGAGCGAGAGCGCTCTCGGATCGTGCGCCGACACGACGCCGCGCACGCCGAAGGTCTCCGCCTGGAACCGCACGGCGTCCGCGTCGATCTCGACCACGGTGATCCGGGCCGCGTCGAGCGCCCGGACGAGGAAGCGCGTCGTGCGCCCGTAGCCGGACGCGAAATCGAGGAGGGCGCCGACCCGCGAGAAGCCGCCGAAGTGCCAGTCCGAAAGCTCCCCCACCGTGCGCGCGATCGAGTGCCCGACCGCGAAGTACCGGATCGCGGCGATGTCGGGGGTGCGATGCGGGGCCGCGAGCTCGAACCGGTACATCTCGTCGCGCGGGTGGATCCGGGTCTCGAGACCCTCGCCCGCGAGAGCGCGCACGTACGAGCGCGACCTCCGGCGACACGCACGGGTCGAACGGGGGCTCGTTCGCCATCGCGGCGCGATGGCCTGACCCCTTCACAAAGCCGCCGCGAGGTCCCGTTGGGAGACGGGCAGCCGCGGCAGGTTGCCGACGACGGCGAGAGACAGAGCGCAGCCGTCGAGCAGGCGGTCGGCCTCCGCGTCGACCTCGTCGCGGGTCACGGCCTCGATCTTCGCGAGGAGCTCCTCCGGCGGCTCGACGCGGCCGAGGTAGAACTGCTGCCGCGCGGCCGCGGACATGCGTGAGACGGTCGACTCCAGAGAGAGGATCAGGCCGCTCTTCAGGTTCTCCTTCGCCCGGCCGAGCTCCCGGTGCGAGACGCCTCCGCGCTTGAGCTTGCCGAGCTCGCGCAGCGTCACCTCGATCAGGCGCGGGAGGTTGCGGGGCGCGCAGGCGGCCGAGACTGTCTCGTAACCCCCGAGGCGATAGGAGTTGAGCGCCGAGCCGATCGAATAGGCGAGGCCCCGTTTCTCGCGCACCTCCTGGAAGAGCCGCGAGGACATCCCCCCGCCGAGAGCGATGTCGAGAAGCGCCGCCGCGTACCGCCGCCGGCTCGTCTGGGTCGGCGCCTCGACGCCCAGGCAGAGGTGGACCTGGTCGAGCCCTTTGCGCCGCCGCAGCTCCAGGTGAGCATGCGCTCGCGGACGTCCCGCCTCCGGCCGGCGGCGCCCGGTCCGCTTCCCGCGCCGCGCGTCCCGGGAGAAGACCCGCTCGATCGCGTCGAGCGCCCGCCCGGCCTCGATGCGGCCGGCGACCGAGACGATCAGGTTGCGGGGCCGTGTACCGGGAGCCGTAGTACGCATAGAGGTCCTTCCGCGTGATCGCGCCGACCGTACGGGCCGTGCCCAGAATCGGCGCCCCGAGGGGGTGCGTCTCCCAGAAGGACCGTACGAAGATCTCGTGGACGAGGTCGTCGGGGTTGTCGTTGGCCTCGCCGATCTCCTCGAGGATGACGCCCCGCTCGGTCTCGATGTCCTCGGCGTTGAACGCCGGCGCGAGCACGACGTCGCCGACGAGATCGAGGGCCTCGTCGAAGTGCTCGTCGAGCGTGTGGACGTAGAACCCCGTGTACTCCTTGGTCGTGAACGCGTCGACCTCGCCGCCGAGGCGGTCGATCACGCGCGCGATCTCGGCGTTCGTCCGGCGCCGCGTCCGCTTGAAGAGCAGATGCTCGAGGAAGTGGGACATGCCCTGGCGGGAGGGCGGCTCGTCTCCGGAGCCCGCGCGGACGAAGACGCCGAGGGTGAACGAGCGCACGTCCCGCATCTCGTCGATGAGGACCGTCGTGCCGCTGTCGAGGACGTGGGTGCGGATCATCGCTCCCGTCTTGGGAGCCGCAATCTTATCGGCCCGGAGTCGGCTGGGGACCCTGGGGCTTGGGCATGCCCGGGGGCAAGCGGTTGGCGGGATCCATCACGTCGTTGTCGGCGTCTCCGGCGATGAAGCGCCACTCGTCGTAGTACTCGCGGTCGCGCCACTTGCGGAGGGCCTTCTTGTGCATCGCGATCCGGACTCCGACGATGGGGCCGACCGTCTGGGGCTTGTCGCCGAAGATCCCGGTCGAGAAGGGAGCCGGCGTGGGCGTGGGGGCCGGTCCGCCGCCGCCCGGGGCGTTGGGCCCGCCCTGACCCCCCCGGTGTAGGTCGACGGAGGCTGGTTTCCCGTCGAAGGCCCGGGCGTCCGCGACCTTGAAATCGGGCCGGTCCCCGGCATCGAGCCTCCCGGTGGAAGCGGCCCCGAGCCCATCGGCATCGCCTCCGGGCGTTCCGGCGATGATGACCTCCCAGCCGTCGTCGCAGTTGCACATCGGCTCCTTCCAGAGCTGACGGATGGAGCGGGGCTTGATCTCCTCGAGCTCCTTCAGGGAGTTGGGATACCGGCCGAAGCGGCGCTGGAAAGCGAGGATCGAGCGGGCGTACTGCTTTCCGCGGAAGATGAGCTCGATCTCCTTGTCGCGCTGGACGATCGTGGCGATGGAGGGAGCGACCGCCGCGATCAGGATCGTCAGGACCGCGATGGCGACGACGACGCCGACGAGGGTGAAGCCGGCAGAGCGCTCGCTCACCAGTCACTGTAGTTCGTCCCGTCCAGCGCCTTCCCCTTGGACGCGCTGTGGACGTCGATGATGCCGGGCACCGCGGGCTCGACCTGGTTGATGTCGTCGGGCTCGGAGGCTTCCTCCTCCATCGTGAGGACCCAGTCGGCCGCTTTGGTCATCGGGTCGAGCGGGATCTTCCGCATGTATCCGTCGCGGATCAGCGTCTCGAGGTCCGGCGGGTAGTTGCCCTTGTCGCCCTTGTACTGATCGAGGACGCTCCGGAACGTGAAGAGGTCGGCGCGAAGCGTCGCCTCCATGGCGCGGCGCGGCGAGTCCCGCAGCGCCGGCACCGCGATCGCGGCGAGGATGCCGATGATCGTCATGACGACGAGGAGCTCGAGCAGCGTGAATCCGCGTTCGCGAGGTCTTTCCGCGTCATCACCAATCCTTGTAGTAACTCCCGTCCAGCCCCTTCTGCTCCGACAGCGAGTAGACGTCGTACACGTTCTGGCCGCCCCACGAGAGGGAGTCGGGCTCGTCCTGGAAGGAACGCAGCCCCCACTCGGCCTTGCCCGTCATGGGATCGACCGGCACCCGCCGCAGGAATCTCTGCTTCTTCTTGACCTGGCCGACGAGATCGACGCCCCCGACCAGCTTCTCGAGCTCCGGCGGATAGCCTTCGCCGCCGATCTCGAGCGGAATCAGGCCGGCGTCGGAGAGCTGCTTGTACTTGTCGATCGCCTCGCGCATGGTGCGGAGCTGGTGGCGGAGCTCGAGCTCCCGCTGGCGCCGGAGCGAGTAGCGCGCGACGGGCACCGCCATCGCCGCGAGGATCGCGATCATGGTCGCGACGACGGCGAGCTCCACCATCGTGAAGCCCGCCTGCCGGCGCGGCGCGGAAGCGCGCGAAACGTTCATCGAACGGAGACGACCGCCGTGGAGAAGGTCACCGTGGCGCCGGACATCTCGACGGGCACGAAGGCCAGCGTCGAAAGCCCGGGTGCGATGCCGCGGAGCGTGACCTCGGCCACCGAGCGGGTCCCCGAAAGATCCGCCGAGTCGGGCAGCTCGAGCACGACCTCGCTGCCCTCGATCCGGGCGACGGTGAGGCCGCTGTCTCCCATGAGGACCGGCCGGACCGAGACGGCCGCGGCGACGGACGGGTCGAAGCGCAGGCGCAGCGGGCCGCCCGGAAAGCCCCCGGGAGAGGTCGCCCGGAGATGGACCGTCTGCTGCTGGCCGACACCGAGCGTCAGGAACGACGGGTCGAAGTCGAGCAGGATCGGCGTCCCGTCCTCGACGGCCACGAGAGCGCGTCGCTGGCGGAGAAGGCGCCGGCACCCTCCGGCGACACCGCCTGGTTCTTGCCCTGCGGCGGGACCTGCTCCCTCGGCGTCGAAGGATTGGGCGGCCGGCGTCGGACGGAAGATGTCGGTCGGCAGCGCTGCCGGGCGCGAGGTTGATCCCCGGAGGCGGCGTCGGCTGCGCGGAGGGCGGCGGCGTGCGCTGGCCCGGCGGCTGAGCGCGGCCGGGCTGGCCCTCGAAGGGCCCCTGGTCCCGCTGAGGGTTCTCGACGCGCGGCCCGCCCTGATAAGAGATGTTGGCGTCGGTGCCGACGTAGACGGGCGTCAGATCCTCCTCGGTGACGTCGGGGATGCGGATGATGTGGGGCGTCAGCGTCAGGACGAGGTCCGTCGTCTGGTCGTCCGTCTTGACCTTCGAGAAGATGCGCCCGATCACGGGGATGTCTCCGATGAACGGGATGGTCTCGCGTGGCATTCGTCTTGTCCGTCCGGTAGAGGCCGGCCAGGAAGTTGGTCTCCCCGTCGCGCAGGCGGATATTCGAGGAGATCGTGCGTGTGCCGATGATCGGCTGGGGCGCCGAGCCGCTCTGTCCGCTGCCAACAGCATACCCGGAGATGTTCGACACCTCGGTCATGAGCTTGAGGGTGACCTCGCGGTTGTGGTGCACGCGGGGCTCGACCTCGATCTTGATGCCGACGTCCTGGTACTGGTAGGACGTGATCGGAACGATGTTCGAGCCCGATACGTTCGAGGTGTTGAAGCTCGAGACCGGGATCGGCACGCGGTCGCCGATCAGAAGCTGCGCCTTCTGGCCCTCGGCGATGCGAAGCTGCGGCTTGGCGAGAAGCTCCGCGTCCGTGTTGTCCTTGATGAAAGTCAGCACGACCGAAGGGATCGTGAAGCCGAACGAGTTGATCCCGATCTGCTTGAGCTGATCCCAGGTGAACCCGTTGGCGACGGTGGCGCCGAGATTCGTGACGCCCGTTCCCGGCGAGGGGATCGTGGCTCCGGCGGCGCGCGGCACGAGCTGGACGCCGAGGTTCTGCGCCTTGGTCGGCGTTGATCTGGAGCAGCTCCACGTCGACGACGACTTCGGCCACCTGCTTGTCGTTCTGCTCGACGATCCGCTCCGCGACGGCGACCTTGTCCGAGGTGTCTCGGAGGGTGATGGAGTTTTCGGCCTTGTTGACCGAGATGCGCGTCGTCTGCAGCAGCGCGCGGAGGGCGTTCGCGACCTCCGTGACGTCCGCGTTCGAGAGGAAGAACGTCCGGATGACGAGGTCCTCGTAGGTCTTGCGGTTCTGCGGCGTGTCGGCCGCGATCAGGATCGTGCGCTCGTCGATGATCTTGTAGAAGTGGTTCTCCTGGCGAAGCAGCGTCTCGAGGGCCTTCTGGAACTCGATCTGGGCCAGGACGATCGAGACGTTGTCGTCCTTCAGCTGCGGGTCGAAGACGACGTTGATCCCGGCCGCGTCGGCGAGGGCCCGGTAGATCTGCTTGATGGGCTTGGGCTGCGGGAAGTTCAGGTTGATCGGCCGGTCGCTCGATGGCTCCAGCATCGGGGTCACGGCCCGCGCGCCGCGGGTCTTCTTCTTCAGGCCCTCCATCCGGGTTTCGGCGGAGCGCTCCTCCAGCTGCTTGGCCCAGTCGTGCTCGGCCTTGCGGAGCTCGACCTCGGCGTAGTCGTTGGTGGGGTCGAGCAGCACCGTCTGGGAAAGCTCCACGATCGCGAGGTCGGGCCGGCCGGAGGAGCGATACATCTTGCCTTTCTCGAAGTGGACCTGAGAGGCCTTGAGCCTGGCGCGTGCGAGAGCCGCCTTGTAGCCGGGGTTTTCCGGGTTGAGCTCGAGGGCTTTCGCATAGTTCATGACGGCGCGATCCCAGTGGCCGACCGCCTCGGCGTCCTTGGCCTGCTGGTAGGCCGTCGAACCGGCGCAACCGGTCATCAGCACGGCGAGCACGAACGCCACGCCCTTCTTCCACAGCTTCATCCTGCGTGTCCTCTCTTCATCTGGCGTCACTGGGAGATCGCCAGCCGCTTGGTCTCTGAATCCGCGAAACCCACGAACCCGACGTCGATCGACTCGTAGCCCACCTTCCGGAGTACGAACTTGCCGAAGAGAGTGTCGCCGGCGCGGGCGTTGAAGACCTCGTCGCCCTGCTGGATGACCGCGATCGGACGATCCCTGGGCCCGAAGCTCCCCAGGAACTTGAAGGTGACGTCGGGCGGCTTCGGCGTCGGCGTCGGCGGAGGCGGCGGCAGCGGCCCGACGAAGGCCCCCTCGCCCGGCATCGGCGGCCGGGGCGTCGGGGTCGGCGGCGGCGGCCGGGTCGGGTCGCGCAGCTCGAAGAGATCTCGGCCCGTGTCCGCGGCGGCCGGGCGGCGCGGCGGATTGAAGTCCTCCTTGTGGATGACCGGAACCTCGTCGGCGGTCAACTCCCGCGTCGAGGCGCGACGGCCGCCGCGAGGCGCAGCTGCAGGCGACTCGTCCTCGACGGAGGCCGCTCCGCCGCGCGGAGACGGCGCCGCATTCGAAGCGCTCGTGGAGGGGGCGGGCGCTCCGCCCGGTCTCCACCGCACGACGGCGAGCACCAGGAGAAGGGCGAGGGCGCCGAGCAGCATGGCCTGACGCTTCGAGCCGAGCGAGATCTTGGCCTTCACGAAGCCCTCCGCGCGGCCGGCACGGCGCCGGGAGCCGGGGCCGCGGGAGCCCCGGCCGGGGGCCCGGGCGATTTCGCGGCGGGGGGCGCAAGTTCGCGCTCCGTGAAGTACGTGACGAGCTCCATCTGCACGTACACGGCGCCGGGCTGGTCGGCGTCCCGGCGAATCGCGATGCTCTCGACCGCGATCCAGCGCCGGCCGGACTCGAAGATCCGCAGGAGCTTCTTGAAGCGGCCGTAATCGCTCTTCACCGGGAAGGTGACCCTCATCCGGGTCAGCGGCAGCTTCTGGACGGGAGCCGTCGCGTACGAAATCTGGTTCGTCTCGATGCCCGCTTCCTTCAGGGCGGCGTGGAGGTCGGCGACCAGGCCTGCGAGCGTCTCCTCCTGGGTGCCGATGCGGTTCCCGTAGAACTCCTCCATCGCCTCGGAGACACCGGAGAGGCGCTCGTTCTGGCCCGCGAGCCGCCCCGCCTCGGCTTCCCCGCTGGCGACCGACCGCGCGAGCTCGTCACGCCGCGCCTCGAGCGCCGCCCGCCGCTCGTTCGTGCTCGAGCGGTAGCCCAGAAAGATGACGAGGTTGGCCGCCGCGAAGACGAGCGCGACGAGGGCCAGCGGCAGGCGGCGGTTCCAACCCGCCGGCACGAGCTTCATCGCCCCGTCCCCTTGACGCCCTTGGGCGGCTCCTCGGATCGGCCCGGGGCCTCGTAGCGGGCACCCAGCGAAAACTGGAACGGCTCGGGGTTTCCCGGTTCGCTGGCGGTCTCGCTCTTCAGCTCCACCCCATCGAGCGCCGGGTCCTTGGCGAGCGCGGCGATCGTCTTGACGACCGACTCCCGATTCTTGGCGTAGAACTGCATGTCCAGCCAGACCTCGCCGTCGGTCTCGAAGCGCGGCTGCAGATGCGCCAGGCCCACCTCGGACGGCAGCGTGCGCTCGAGGCGCGCGAGCAGCGTCGTCCACGAGAAGCGCCGCTCCGCCACGATCTTTGCGAGCCCCCGGCTCTCCTCGGCGAGAGCCGAGAGCTTGTAGGCCGAGACGGCGGACTTCGACGTCTCCTTCTTCTTTTCGGCGCGGAGCTGGCGGTCCTCGAGGGCGGCGATCTCGGCGCGCGTGTCCGCGACCTGGCGGCGGTATTCCGTGAAGAGACGCAGGTTCGCGAGGAGGAGCGCCGCGCCGAGCGCGAAGAGCGTCACGGCCGCGACGTAGATGGGACGGTCGTCCTGGAACGGACGCCGCGCGAAGTTGAAGACGCGGCTCATCGGTCACCGTAGACGGCGGCGAACCCGGCGAGAAGCTCGGGCCGCGCGGCGACACGCTCGTCGAACGCCCGGTCGGCGTCGAAGAGCCGGCCGGAGAGCGCCGTGACCGGGACCGGGAAGGCGCTCGCCTTCTCGAGCTCGCGGCCGGGCAGCTCGTCGTGGACGTAGACGGCGGACAGGCCCGGGCCCTTGAGCCTCTCGGCGTAGTACGAGAGGGAAAGGCGCGCCTCGCGGTCGTGGGCGTCGTCGTCGCCCTCGTGCTGGCCCTCGGGCGGGCGCTGGCGGAAGAAGATCGGATCGACGCCGCGGGCGATGAAGAAGGAGAGGGTGCCGCTCGTGCGGTGGAGGAGGACGTAGTCTCCGGGGGAGGCCTCTGAGAGAGTCCGAGCGAGTCCCTCGAAGAGGGCCAATCCCGCCGGCGCGAGGTAGCCCACCTTCACGCCCGTCTCTTCGAAGGCCTTCTCGATCGAGTCGATCGTCTCGCGCGAGGTCGCGGCGACGAGGACTCGCTTCTCGTCGGTGAGCGCAGGCATCGGCTCCCAGGTCACCGCGAGATCGGTCGGGTGACCGGGCAGGAGCTTCCGCAGCTTCCAGAGGATCATCTCCCGGCCCGCGTCCGAGTTGTCGGGAACGCTCTCGAGCTCGACCGGAAGGATGCGCGACCAGGCGTCGGGAAAGATCACCGAGGCGCGGGTCAGCCGCCCGCCGGCGAGGGCGCGCGCGGCCTTGACCGCCTCAGCGATCGCCTCGCGCGTCACGACGGGCGAGCCCGCCGCCAGCGCACCCCCGGGATACCGGAAGTGGCGGGCCTCCTCGAAGCCGGCGGGCTCGCGGCGCACGCGGGCGTACGTCACGCCCTCCGGAAGGAGACAGAACACGTGCGGCGGCACGGCGGCCTGCAGGAAAGGGACCCTAATCGACAAAGGTCACCTTGTTGATTTCCTTCAGGGTCGTGGTGCCTTCGAAAACCTTGGCGAGAGCCGCGTCGCGGAGAAAGATCATTCCTTCCTCCTTGGCGGCGCGCTTGATCTCGGCCGCGGGACGGCGCTCGAGGATGAGACCGCGGATCCGGTCGGAGAGATCGAGGATCTCGGCGATCGCCATGCGGCCGTGGAACCCGGTGCCGTCGCACTCGAGGCACCCCTTGCCTTCGTAGAAGGTCTTCGCGGCCAACGCACCCGGGTCGAGACCGGCCTCCCGCAGCTGCTCCGGCGGGATCACCACGGTTTCCTTGCAGTGCGGGCAGATCTTCCGCACGAGCCGCTGGGCGAGCACGCAGTTGAGCGCCGAGACGAAGTTGTAGAGCTCGACCTTCATGTTGAGGAAACGGCCCAGCACGTCGACGACGTTGTTGGCGTGCACCGTCGTGAAGACGAGGTGGCCCGTGAGGGCCGACTGCACGGCGATCTGCGCGGTCTCCTCGTCGCGGATCTCTCCCACCATGATCTTGTCGGGGTCGTGGCGCAGGATGGACCGGAGCCCGCGGGCGAACGTCAGGCCCTTTTTCTCGTTCACCGGGATCTGGGTGATCCCGCGGAGCTGATACTCGACCGGGTCCTCGATCGTCACGATCTTGTCCTCGACGGACTGGATCTCGGAGAGGCAGGCGTAGAGCGTCGTCGTCTTGCCCGAGCCGGTGGGACCCGTCACGAGCACCATGCCGTACGGCTCGCGGATGAACTTGCGGAGCTTCTTCTTCGTCTCGGCATCGAAGCCGACGACCTCGAGGTTGAGGCTCTTGAACTCGGCGTTGGCCGACTCCTTGTCGAGGATGCGGATGACGGAGTCCTCGCCGTGAACGGTCGGCATGATCGAGACGCGGAAGTCGATCGTGCGGCCGCGCACCCGGAGCTTGAAGCGGCCGTCCTGCGGGACGCGCTTCTCGGCGATGTCGAGCTCGGACATGACCTTGATGCGCGAAATGATCGTGCCGTGGTGCCGCTTGTCGATCGGGTCCATCGCCTGGTAGAGGACGCCGTCGATGCGGTACTTGATGATGACGACGTTCTCCTGCGTCTCGATGTGGATGTCCGAGGCCCGCCGCTGGATCGCGTTGAAGACGACCGAGTCGACCAGCTTGATGATCGGCGAGGCGTCCTGCGTGATCCGGTCGATGGTGAGCGTCTCTTCGCCTTCCTCGTCCTCCGAGATGAGCTGCATCCGGAAGTCTTCGGTGGCCTCGTCGAGGACCCGCTGCGAGGACTCGCTCTTCTGCAAAAGATCGCCGATGAGCGCCCGGCTGCCGACCTTGACGCGAAGCGAGCAGGCCGACGAGGAGCTCGAGCTCGTCGAGGCGCACCACGTCGGTCGGGTCCGCACAGATGATCGTCAGAACGCGCTCGGTTTTGCTTTCCGGGACGAAGTTGTAGCGGAGCATCCACTCCACCGGGATCGAGCGGAAGAGGTCCGCATCGACCCGGAACGACGCGAGGTCCACGTACGGAAGCCCCAGCCGCTCCGCGAGGGCGATCGCCTGGGCCTCCTCTTCGGCGCGGGAGGAGAACTTGACTTCCCCGTTCAGCTGCTTGGCCATGATTCCTTCCCGTTCACGACTTGATCGCCGACATGAGGCGGAACATCGGCAGGTAGACGGACAGGAGGATCGTGACGATGACGCCTCCCATCAGGACCAGGATCGCCGGCTCGACGAACGAGATGACGCGCGCGAGGAGGAGGTCGATCTCCTCGTCGTAGAACTCGGAGACGGCCGCGAGCATCTCCTCGAGCGCACCCGAAGATTCCCCGACCTTGATCATCTCGATCGTCAGGTCCGTGAAGATCCCGGTGGCCTCCAGGGCCTTCCAGAGCTCTCTCCCCTCGCGCACTTTCGGCACCACGCTCGCGACCTTCTGCGACACGTGTTGGTTGCCGATGGCATCGGCGGCATTTTCGAGCGCGGGCACGAGCGGCGTTCCGCCGCCCAGCAGCGTCCCGAGGCTGCGGGTGAACTGGGTGATCGCGAAGCGCCGGAAAATCCCCCCGACGACGGGCACCTTCAGGAGGGCCCCGTCGAGCCATACGCGGCCCGTGGCCGTCTGGGACCAGCGGTACAGGAGGAATCCGGCCACGCCGAAACCGGAAGCGAGAAGGAGGAAGTTTTTCCGGAGAAACGTGGCCACCCCGAGCACGACGACGGTCAGCAGCGGGAGTTCGGCGTCGAAGTCGGCGAAGAACTCGGTGAAGCGGGGAATGACGTAAGTCATCAGGATCGTGATGAGGGCGGCCGAAAGGGCGATGAGGATGACCGGGTAGACGAGGGTCGAAACGACCTTGCGTGTCAACGCGATGACTGTCTTCTGGTACTTGAGGTATCGGCGCAGGACGGCCTCGATCTCGCCCGACTTCTCTCCCGCCTTCAGCGAGGTCCAGTAGAGGCGCGGGAAAAGATCGCCTTCCTCGGCGAAGGCCTCGGAGATCGAGGAGCCCGCGTTGACGCGCTCGCGCACGTCGCTGAGCACGCGGCGAAGGACCGGGCTCTTCTGGCGCTCGAGCAGGATCTCGAAGGAGCGCACGACCGGAAGGCCGGCCTTGAGCAGCGCGATGAGCTCCTGGTTGAAGATGAGGAACTCCGCCATCTTCACGCGGCCGCGCGGGCGCGAGGAGCCCCGGGCGAGCACGAAGCCGCGGCGGCGGACCTCGAAGACATGGCCGCCGCGGCGCTCGACTTCGAGGCGCGCCGCGCCGATGTCGACCGCCATGACGGACTGCTCGGCGACCGAGCCGTCGGGCCAGCCGGCCTTGACGCGAAACTCGCTCACGGCTTCTTCCCGCCCTTGTCCGCCGCCTTCGCGCCTGGGGGGCCCTTCTCGATCGCGTCGCCGCTCGGCAGCTCCTGCGCGTGCAGGATCAGGATCAGGGCGGTCTTCGACTTCTCTTCCCTGGAGGCGCCGATGACGAGCGTCTGCGAGAGCGTGACGGGCATCGAGGAGCGGTAGAGCGGCCGGAGAATGGCGGAGGGGCGATCGCCGGTCTTCTTGTAGATCTTCGAGAGACTGAAGGGCGCCAGCAGCAGCTCGTTGCCGGCGCCCGCCGGCCGGATCGTGAAGGAGAGCAGGTACTCCCCGCCGAACTGCGTGTCGACCCGCCCGCCTTCCGATCCCCGCAGGACGACCGAGTCGATCAGCGCATAGTCATTGAACTGAAACATGGACTTGAGCTTCGCGCCGAGCCCGCCGATCTCGCGAGCGATCGAGCCCTCGGGCACGTCGGCGCGGGCCCGGACGAGCTTGACCGCGAAGGTGAAGCCGCGCGGCGGCGTGTCGAAGGCGGAGAGAACTTTCCCGATCTGATCGAGCTTCTCCACCCGGTCCGTCACGGTCATGGCGTTCAGCCGCTGCGTGAGCGTGATCGAGGCCGATTCGGAGAGGTGCGGCCGGATGAGCAGCGCCGCCTCCTCCACCCGCTTGTGCTTGAGGACATAGACGCGCACTGTCGCTTCGTCCGCGGCCCGCAGAGCGGAAGCGGACAGAACCAAGACGGCGAGGAGGATGAGCGTCTTTTTCACTTGTACCAAAACCCGAGCAACTCGAGAAGTCCGGCGGGGCGTCCTGCGAGTCAGAGTCAGATGTCGAGCCCCCGATCCACGATCCAGACCACCCGAGGCTCTTCCCGTCCGGCACCCGGACTCCACTCGTAGACCGTCGCGTGGGTGGGGAGACCATCGGTCTCCGCGGCCAGCGCCGCCGGCTGGACGGCCCGCGACGCGAGCTCCGAGGGAGCCGCCGCCGAAGCGTCTCCCGTCGCCGACGGCGTCGGCCGTGCGGCAGCGAGCTCCACGCGATCGGAGCCGCCGCCAGCGGTCATCAAGAGCAGCGCGCCGAACGCGGCGGCTGCGGCTGTCGCGGTCGCGGCTCCGGCGAAGCGGCGGCGCGAGCTTCGGCGGATGCGGCGCTCCGTCTCGGCGAAGGCCACGGCCGTCCGGACGTTCGCGAGGATGCGCCGTGCATCCTCCTCCGGCAGCTCCTCCGCGGAGAACGGCCGCGCAAACAGCATCGTCGGGTCCTGGGCCGCCGCGAGCCCGCGGCACTCCGCGCAGGCCGCCAGGTGGTCGCGCAGGATGCGGCGCTGCGGCGCGGGAAGCGCGTCGCGCCGGTAATCCTCGAAGCTTCCCCGGAGAATCGGGCAAAGAACGTTCATGCCGGGTCGTCCTCGAAGCCGCCTCGGAGGATCAGAAAGAGCGTGCTCATGCGAGCGGCCTCCCCCGCAGAAACTCCGGGAACAAGCGCCCGATCTCCCTGCGGAGAATCCGGCGCGCGTTGAAAAGGTGGTTGCGGACCGTCGACTCGCCGCACCCGAGGATCTCGGCGATCTCCCGCGTTTCGCAGTCCTGCATCTCGCGGAGAACGAAGGCCGCCTTCTGCTTCTCCGACAGGCGTCCCGAGACGGTCTCGAAGAGACGCGCGAGCTCGGCGTCTTCGGCGTTGCGCGTGGCGTCGGAGGCCGTGGACTCCTCGCGCTCGCGCACGATGTGGAGCGTCGCCCCGTGGGCGCGCTCGCGGCTGCGGGAGCTGCGGAGGAAGTCGATCGAGAGATTCGTGGCGATCCGGTAGAGCCAGGTGTTGAGCGAGTACTTTTCGTCGTAGCGGTGGATCTCGTTCCACACGCGGAGAAAGACCATCTGGGCCACGTCCCGGGCGTCCTCGGAGTTGCCGACGATGCGCCGGGCGAGGGAGACCACGGCCGACGTCTTGCGGGTCACGAGCGTCTCGAAGGCGACCATGTCGCCGCCCCGGGCCCGGACGGCGAGGTCGCGGTCCGGAAGCTCGGCCGACTCCTGGCGACTTTGGCGCTGGCTGTAGACGAGCTCCATTGCCTGAAAGGTCTCCTTCTCTGGCGGTATACGGAGCTCGGCAACGCTCCGTTGGGGCCATCTGCCCCCTTCCTAAGCTCTTGAATCTTAAACCCTTGCCCTCCACCGGGCAAGCCGGAACTCCCTCCCGCGGCGCGATATTCTCGCGTCTTGCTGCTGTATCGCGCGCTGGCCGCTCTGGCGTTAACCGCTTACGCCCCCTATGCCTTCCTGCGCTCGCTCGCGGGCCGCCGCCGGCTCGGAGACGTGCGCGGCCGCTGGGGCCTTTCGAACTGGCCGGACCTCGACGGAGGCGTCTGGATCCACGCGGTCTCCGTCGGCGAGGTCGGAGTCGCGAGGAACCTTCTGCCGGAGCTGCGGCGCCGCCTGCCGGGAACGCGCTTCGGCGTGTCCGCCTCGACGGCCGCCGGCCGCGAGCTCGCCGAGCGTACGCTCTCCGGCGAGGCCGCGGTCTACGCCTTCCCGTTCGACCTCGCGCGGCCCGTCGAAAAGGCCCTCTCCGCCACGCGGCCCGGCCTGATCATCCTGACCGAAACGGAAATCTGGCCTCTCTTCATCGAACGGGCCGCGCGCCGCGGGATCCCGGTCGCGCTGGTGAATGGCCGCATCTCCGAGCGCTCCTTCGCGCGCTATCGGCTCCTCGGCGGCTTCTTCGCGAAGACTCTCTCCAGGCTCTCGCTCGCGGCCATGCAGTCGAAAGAGGACGCTCAGCGTCTCGAGACGCTCGGCGCGCCGGCCGAGAGGGTCCGCGCGCTCGGCAATCTGAAGTACGACCTTCCGGCGCCGCCGGCCTTCGGCGACTCCGCGCGGCTGAGCGCGGCCGCCGCGGGGCGGGCGGTCTTCGTGGCGGGCTCGACCGGCGAAGGCGAAGAGGCGCTCGTGCTGGACGCCTGGCAGGGGCTCGCGCCCCGGCCCCTCCTGGTCCTCGCGCCCCGCCGCCCCGAACGCTTCGACGAAGTGGCGCGCCTGGTGCAATCGCGAGGCCTCCGTCTTCTTCGGCGCTCCGCTCTCGACCCTCGACCCTCGACCCTCGACTCTCTTCCCGACGTCTACCTCCTCGATTCCATCGGCGAGCTCGCCTCCGTCTATCGCGGCGCGGCGATCGCTTTCGCCGGGGGAAGCCTCGTTCCCTCCGGGGGCCAGAGCCCCATCGAGGCCTGGGCGGCCGGCGTCTCCGTGGTGGCCGGACCGCACATGGAGAACTTCCGCGAGGCCGCCCGCCAGGGCGAGGCTCTCGGGATCCTGCGGCGAGCGGCCGCTCCCGACGCGCTCGCCCCCCTGTTCGCCGACGTTCTCGACCATCCGGAGGAGGCGGCCCGGCGGGGTGCCGAAGCCGCGCGCTTCGTCGCCGGAAGCCGGGGCGCCGCGGCGGCGACGGCCGATGCGCTCGTGGCGCTTGCGCCGACGCTTCGGACCGCGAAAGGATCCGCGTCGTGACTCCTCTCTCGCCGCTGTCGCGGCTCTACGGAAAGGCGCTGGAGCTGCGGGCGGGCTGGTACGCCTCGGGACGCATCGTCTCGCACGGCCTGCCGCGGCCTTCGATCTCCGTCGGCAACCTCACGTTCGGGGGCACCGGGAAGACGCCGCTGGTCGAGCTTCTCGCGCGGCGGCTTCGCTTCGAGGGATGGCGGCCCGCGATTCTCTCGCGCGGCTATGGCCGTGCCTCCCGCGGCGTCCTCGTCGTCTCGGCGGGCGAGGGGCCCCTCGTCAGCGCCGAGCGCGGAGGCGACGAGCCCGTCGCCCTCGCGCGCTCGACCTCCGGCGTCATCGTCGTCGTCGGCGAGCGGCGCGTCGAGGCCGCGCGGCGCGCGGCGGATCTGGGAGCCGACCTCTTCGTCCTCGACGACGGATTCCAGCATCTCGCCGTCGCGCGCGACGTCAATCTCCTCCTCTTCGACGCCCGGGACCCCTTCGGCGGCGGAAGCACGCCTCCGCGGGGGCGCCTCCGCGAGCCTCTCGAAGCAATGCGGCGCGCGGACGCGATCCTCTTCACGCGGGTCGAGCGCGGCTCGCCCGACCCCGAGGCGCTCGCTGCGATCACCCGCACCCATCCCGCCGCCCCGATCTTTCACGTCCGCTTCCGCGGGGACGGGCTGCGCGACGAGTCCGGCTCGCCGGTCCCGGCCGAGGCCCTCGCGGGACGCCGGTTCCTCTCGGTTTGCGGCGTGGCCGACCCGAAACAGTTCGCGGCGACGCTGGCCGAGATGTCGCTCTCGCCCGACGAGCGGATCGAGCTCCGCGACCACCAGCGGTACCGCGAGCGCCACGTGGCGCGCATTCTCCGCGCCGCCGAGCGCACGGGCGCGAGCTTTCTCGTGACGACGGAGAAGGACGCCGTCAAGCTCGCCGGCAAGACGGCGCTTCCCCTGCTGACGGTCCGCCTCTCGGTCGAGGTCCTCGAAACCGGCTTCTTCCCTTTTCTCGCCGCACGCCTCGCCTCCGCGCGGGCGGCCTACGCGCCGAAATCGTGAGCGCTCGATCCGCCGCGCGTGACCGGGCCGAGCTGGCGCTCTTCCGACTGGGCGAGGCCGCGCTGCGGGCGCTCTCGCCCCGGGCGCGCGAGGCGCTGGGCCGGCGGCTCGGCCGGCTCTATCTGCGCCTGGTGCCCTCGCGGCGGCGGATCCTCTTCGAGAATCTGGCGCGGGCCTTTCCGGAGAAGTCGCCGGCCGAGATCGAGTCCATCGGCCAGGCGTCCGCCGAATGGGTGGGTGCGGCCTTCGTCGATTTTCTCGAAGTCTCGAGCCTTTCGTCCGAGGCCGTCCGGGACCGCATCCGCACAGCGGGGGAAGCGAACCTGGAGAAGGCGCGGGCCCGCGGCAAGGGCGTGTTTCTCCTCTCGGCGCACATCGGGGGCTGGGAGCTCGGCGCGATCCGGGCCGGCCTCATCGGCGAGCCCATCGCTCCCGTCGTGCGCCCGCTCGACAACGCGCTGCTCGAGCGGGAGCTGAGCGCGCGCCGCACGCGTCTGGGCAACCGGGTAATCGCCAAGCGCGACGCCGCGCGGGACATCCTGAAGGCGATGGCCCGCGCCGAGACCGTGGCGATTCTCGTCGACCAGAACGTCCTGGCCCGGGAGGCCGTCTTCGTGCCCTTCTTCGGCCGCCCGGCGGCCACGACCCCGGCCCTCGCCCTCTTCCAGCTCAAGACGGACGCCGCGGTCGTGCCCGTCTTCACGTGGCCCGAAGGGGGCGGCCGCTACCGGCTGGAGTTCGAGGCCCCGATCCTCGCCGAAGAGTTTCGGAGCCTCCCGCGCGAAGACGCGATCCGCGCGGCCACGGCCCGGTACATGGAGGTCACCGAGGCGGCCGTGCGCAAGGCCCCGGAAGTCTGGCTCTGGATGCACGATCGGTGGAGAACCCGTCCGGCGCAACCCACGAGGCCCGAGGAGCCGTCGGCGGCATGAAACGCCTGGTCGTCGGCACGAACTGGATCGGCGACGCCGTGATGTCGCTGCCGTTCCTGCGCGCACTCCGCGCGGCGCATCCCGGCGACTCGCTGACCGTCTTCGCGCGGCGCGGCCCCGACGCCATCTACCGCGCGGCGGGAACCGCGGACGAGGTCCTCACCCGCTCGAGCTTCCTCCGCGACGCCGCCTCCCTCGCTTCGCGGCGGTTCGACGAGGCCTGGCTGCTGCCCAACTCCCTGCGCGCGGCGGTCTATGCCCGCGTCTCGGGCGCACCGCGGCGCATCGGCTACGCGACTGACCGGCGCGGCCTCCTGCTGACGCACCCGATGCCGGCGCCCGAGACGCCGGGGCACCAGCTGCGGGACTACGACGCTCTCCTGTCGGCGCACCTCATCGTTCCCGACTTCGACCCCCCATGCCTGCCGCTGCCCGAGGAGGCCCGGCGGCAGGCCGCCCGGGCGCTTTCCGCAGCCGGACTCGCGAGCGCCACGGACCGGCTGGTGCTTCTGTCGCCCGGAAGCGCGAAGGACCCGACGAAACGGTGGCGCGCCGGCCGCTTCGCGAAGCTCGGCGATCTGCTCGCCCAGCGGCGGTTCACGTGCGCGATCGTGGTGGGTCCGCGAGAGGGCGCCCTCGGAACCGCCGTCTCCGGCGCGGCCGCGGCCCCCCTCCCGGTCCTCGGCGAGGATCTCGATCCGGTCGGTCTCGCCGCGCTGCTCGCGCGCTCGCGGCTTCTCGTGTCGAACGACTCCGGTCCGATGCACCTGGCGGCGGCCGTCGGGACGCCGACCGTCGCGTTTTTCGGGCCAACCGACCCGGGGCGCACGGCCCCGACCGGCGCACCCGCTCGCGTTCTCGACCGCTACGTCTTCTGCTCTCCGTGCTTCCGGTCAAAATGCCCGTACGGGCACGAGTGCATGAAAGAGATCACGGTGGAGATGGCCCTGGCGGCGTGCGAAGAGCTGCTGGGGAAGAGGTTGAGCGTTGAGTGTTGAGAGTTGAGCGTGAGGAGCCGAGCGCTACGCTCAACCCTCAACTCTTGAACTCTCAACTCACTTCAGCTCCGCATTCCAGTACGCCACATCCACGAAGTTCCGCCACGCGGGGTGGAACTTGCTCGAGCCGAACTGGCCGACCGGGTGCCAGCGGGGCTTCTTCGGCGCCGCGACGAGCCGCATGTGCGCTTCCTGCGGCGTGCGGTTGCCCTTCTTCACGTTGCAGGCGAGGCAGGCGCACACGACGTTCTCCCAGGTCGAGGTCCCGCCGCGGGACAGCGGGATGACGTGGTCGAGCGACAGCTCCGACGAGGCGAAGCGATGCCCGCAGTACTGGCAGCGGTTCCCGTCGCGCAGATAGATGTTGTGGCGCGAGAACTTGACGTCCTGGCGCGGGAGACGATCGAAGTCCTTGAGCGCGATGACGCGGGGCACGCGGATGGCCATCGACGGCGTGAGGACGACCTCGTCCTGGGGGCGCACCGGGATGTCGCACCAGTTCTCGAACTCGTAGGTCGAGTAGTCCGGCAGGACCGCCTTGACGTGGCCCTTGTAGAAGAGCGAAAAGGCCTTGCGGACCGAGGTCACCTGCACGGCCTGGAAAACGCGATTGAGGACGAGGACCTGAGTGTCGAGCATGGGCTCCTGGGCCCGTCATTATAATCCGCGGCAGTGCCCTTCGACGTCGCGCGCGGCCGCCTGCAGGCGCTCATTCCGAGCCTGGCCGGCCGCCGGATCGTCGTGGCCGGCGACTTCGTCCTCGACCGTTTCGTTTACGGCCACCCCAAGCGCATCAGCCGCGAGGCCCCTGTCCTCATCCTGCGTCATCGGGGGGAGGAGCGGCTGCCCGGTGGCGCGGGCAACACGGCGGCCAACGTGCGCGCGCTCGGAGGGGTTCCGCTGCCCGTGGGCGTCGTCGGCGCGGACGAGGACGGCCGGGCCCTCCGCGAGTCGCTCGCCGCGCGCGGCATCGCGACGGAGGGCCTCCTCGAGGCGCCCGGCTACCGCACCCCGACGAAGACGCGCATCCTGGCCGGGGCGCCCAACGCGATCAAGCAGCAGATCGTCCGCTACGACGTCGAGGACTCGCTGTCCTCCGGGAGCGACGTGACTTCCGCGCTCGCCGAGCGGCTCCGCGCGGCGGCGCGCGGCGCCGAGGGCGCGGTGCTCTCCGACTACGGCTACGGCGCGGTCGCGCCGTCGAACGTCCCCGGGCTGCGGGAAGCCCTCCCGCGCGGCGCGCGCATCAGCGTCGATTCGCGTCACCGGCTTCCCGAGTTCTCCGACGTGGACGCCGCGACGCCCAACGAGGAGGAGCTCGAGGAGTGCGCGGGCCGCCCGCTCGGCGAGTCGGACGCGGCCCTCGCCGAGGCCGCCGCGGCCCTTCGCGCGACGATGCGCTGCGAAAGCCTCCTCGTGACGCGGGGCTCGCGGGGCATGGCGCTCTTCTCGGACTCCGCGACACCGACCCTCATCCCCGTCCACGGCACGGATCAGGTCGCCGACGTGACCGGCGCCGGCGACACGGTCCTGGCCACCTTCGCCCTCGCGCTCGCCGCGGGAGCCTCGCCCCTCGAAGCCGCCCTGCTCGCGAACTTCGCGGGCAGCGTCGTCGTGATGAAGATGGGGACCGCCATCGTCTCGCCCGCGGAGCTCTCCGCCGCGGTCGCGGCGGATCGCGCGCTGCTCGCGTGAGGACTTGCGCCTCCTGATCGTCCGCCTCTCGTCGATGGGCGACGTGATTCACGCGCTGCCGCTGGCCGAGAATGCCCGCGCCTCCGGCGCGACGGTCGGCTGGGTCGTGGAACGCAGGTTCTCCGGCATCCTCGACGGCAACCCGAACGTCGACCGCATTCTCGTCGCGGACACGCAGGCGTGGAGGCGGAGCCCATGGGCTCTCGAGACCCGCAGCAGCATCCGGCGGCTGAGGCGCGAGATCCGCGAGTTCTCGCCCGGATTCTCGATCGACGTCCAGGGGCTCTGGAAGTCGGCGCTCGTCGCGAGGGCCGCCGGCTCGCCGGTGATCGGCTTCGCGCGCCGCGCCCGAAGGGAGCCCGCGTCCGCTCTCCTCTGCACGGTGCCGGTCGCGCCCGCGGCGGACCGGCCGCACGTCGTGGATCGGAACCTGGCGCTTCTCGAGCCGACGCCGATCGAAGTGCGTTCGTGCGCTCCCGACGCCTCGTACCTCGCCGGCCTTCCGGCTCCGGAGGCCGACGCCTTCCTCGCCTCGCTCCCGCGCCCGTTCGTGCTCCTCCACCCCGGGCGCGGGCCGTTCGGAGAAGGTCTGGGGAGAAGAGCGTTTCGCGCATCTCGCGCGCGGCCTCATCCGCGAGCGCGGCATCGTCCCGGTCGTTTCGTGGGGACCCGGAGACGAGAGGCGGGCGGAACGGCTCCGCGCGTTGCTGCCCCGGCGGCCGCCGGTGCCGCGCCTCGACTTCGCGGGGCTCGCGCGGCTCATCCGCGCATCGGCGCTCTTCGTCGGCGGAGACACGGGGCCGCTCCATCTCGCCGATGCCCTCGGCGTTCCGACGCTCGCGCTCTTCGGTCCGACGGATCCGTCGCGCAACGGGCCCTATCGCGATCGCAGCGGCGTGGTGACGCGCATGCACGAAGTGTCGGACGACACCGTGCTGGGAAGGGCGACTGTTGAGGAATAAGAGTTGAGAGTGGAGCACGCCGGGATGGGCCTCTCGGTGCTCCCCAACGCTCGCGCTCACCTCGACGCCCTCCCACTCTCGACTTCCGCCCCCTAAAACCCCTACCATCATTCCCATTCCATGGCCGTCAAGCTCGGAGATCTCCTCCTCAAACAGAAGCTGATCACGCAGGATCAGCTCGATACCGCCTTGAAGCTCCAGCGCGAGGAAGGCGGGAAGATCGGCGAGGCGCTCGTGCGCGTCGGCGCGGTCTCCGAGGGCGACATCACCGAGACGCTCTCCCAGCAGTTCGGAGTCCCGTCGATCGACCTCGCGCACTTCGAGATCGACCCGGCCGTCATCAAGGTCGTCCCCGGCGAGGTCGCCCGCAAATACGGTGTGCTCCCGGTGAACAAAACGGGAGCCACTCTGACGATCGCGATGGGCGATCCGACCAACGTCTTCGCGATGGACGACATCAAGTTCATGACGGGATACAACGTCGAGCCCGTCGTCGCCTCGGAGATCGCGCTGCGCAAGGCGATCGACAAGCACTACGGGACGCCGCGCTCGGTCGTCCTGAAGGAGCGCACGAAACAGTCCGGCGGCCGGCCTACTCCATGGAGGCGAGCCTCGAAGACGTGATGGCGTCCTCCGCGCTGACCATGGACGACATGGCGAGCGTCGGCCTCGGCGAGCTCAACATGGACGAGATCACCGGGTTGGACACCGGTGCCGACGTCGACGTCGTGAAGGGCGAGGAAGGGCAGGAGATCGACCTTTCGGACCTGACCAAGTCCTCGGAGTCCGCCCCGATCATCAAGGTGTCGAACCTGATCCTCATCGAGGCGTTGAAGGCCGGCGCCTCGGACATCCACGTCGAGCCCTACGAGAAGGAGTTCCGCGTCCGCTTCCGCATCGACGGCATCCTCCACAACATCATGGCTCTGCCGATGCGCACCCGGGACCCCCTCATCTCCCGCCTCAAGATCATGGCGAAGCTCGACATCTCCGAGAAGCGCCTGCCGCAGGACGGCCGCATCAAGATCCGGCTCCGCGTCGAAGAGCGCTCCCGCGACCTGGACCTCCGCGTCTCCTCGGTCCCGACGCATTTCGGCGAGAAGGTCGTCATGCGGCTTCTCGACAAGTCGAAGCTCCAGCTCGACATGACGCAGCTCGGGTTCGACGTGGATCCGCTGCGGCGCTTCAAGGATGCGATCGACCGGCCCTACGGGATCGTTCTCGTCACCGGACCGACGGGCTCGGGCAAGACGAACACCCTCTACTCCGCGATCGCCGCGCTCAACGACCCGACCGTCAACATCATGACGGCCGAGGACCCGATCGAGTTCAACCTCGCCGGCATCAACCAGGTCCAGATGAAGGAGCAGATCGGCCTGACGTTCGCGTCGGCCCTCCGTTCCTTCCTCCGGCAGGACCCCGACATCATCCTCGTCGGCGAGGTCCGGGACTTCGAGACGGCCGAGATCGCGGTGAAGGCGGCGCTCACGGGCCACCTCGTGCTCTCGACGCTCCACACCAACGACGCGCCGTCGACGATCAACCGCCTCATGAACATGGGCATCGAGCCCTTCCTCGTGGCCACGTCGGTCAACTGCATCTGTGCCCAGAGGCTCGTGCGCCGCATCTGCACGTCCTGCCCCGAGGACGTCGAGACGCCGCCCCAGACGCTCATCCAGGTGGGCTTCGCTCCGGACGAGGTCAAGACCCTGCGCATCAAGCGGGGGCGCGGCTGCGACCGTTGCAACCAAACCGGCTACAAGGGGCGGGTCGGCCTCTTCGAGGTGCTCGCAGTTCACCGACGAGATCCGGGACATGATTCTTTCCGGAGCGTCCTCGATCGAGTTGAAGCGCAAGGCGATCGAAGAGGGCATGATCAGCCTGCGGATGTCGGGCCTGCAGAAGATCCGCGAGGGCGCCACGACCCTCGACGAAGTGCTCCGGGAAACCGTCCTGTAGGGCGGTTCCGGCGGCAGAACGGCGTCTCCCCGAGACCGGAGAGACCCGGCCGGTTGGCCAGTCCCTTTATTTCCTGTCGTTTCGGGCGTAAACTCCTGCAACACAACAATCGGGGGACACCGTATGGCTAGTGACGCCACGCTCCATGGGCTCTTGAAGCAAATGGTCGAGATGGGGGCTTCCGACCTCCATCTGACGACCCAATCGCCGCCCATGGTGCGCCTCGACGGCAAGCTCATCCCGCTCCCCTATCCGGCGCTGACGGTTCCCGAGACCAAGCAGCTCGCCTACTCCGTTCTGACCGACGCCCAGAAGCACCGCTTCGAGGAAAACCTGGAGCTCGACTTCTCCTTCGGGGTGAAGAGCCTCGCCCGCTTCCGCGCCAACAACTTCCAGCAGCGCGGCGCCGTGGGCGGCGTCTACCGTCAGATCCCGTACGAGATCCTGGGCTTCAAGGAGCTGGGGCTTCCCCCGTCGTCGAGCTCCTCTGCGACAAGCCGCGCGGCCTCATCCTCGTCTGCGGGCCGACCGGCTCGGGCAAGACGACGACGCAGGCCGCGATGATCGACAAGATCAACCGCGAGAAGCAGCTCCACATCGTCACGATCGAGGACCCGATCGAGTTCCTCCACGGCCACAAGAAGTGCCTCGTCAACCAGCGCGAACTGCACGCCGACACGCACTCTTTCTCGAACGCCCTCCGCGCCGTCCTCCGCGAGGACCCCGACGTCGTGCTCATCGGCGAAATGCGCGACCTCGAGACGATCGAGGCCGCGCTCCGGATCGCCGAGACGGGCCACCTCACGCTCGCGACGCTCCACACGAACTCGGCGACGACGTCGATCAACCGCATCATCGACGTCTTCCCGGCGGGCCAGCAGAGCCAGATCCGCACGCAGCTCTCGTTCGTGCTCGAAGGCATCATGTGTCAGACCCTCATCGAGCGCTCGAGCGGCAAGGGGCGCGTCATGGCCCTCGAGGTCCTGGTGCCGAACGCCGCCGTCCGCAACCTGATCCGCGAGGACAAGATCCACCAGATCTACTCGACGATGCAGTCGGGCCAGTCCAAGTTCGGCATGCAGACGTTCAACCAGTCCCTCGCCACGCTCTATCTGAAGAAGCAGATCAGCCTCGAGTCCGCCCTCTCCCGCTCGTCGATGCCCGACGAGCTGCAGGAACTCATCAATCGCGGCGTCGGCGTCAACGTGCCGACCACGACCGCCTCGGCCAGCAAGAGGTAACCGATGCCCAATTACGTCTGGAAGGGAAGAAACCGCACCGGGATCGTCCAGGAGGGCGTTCTCGCCGCCGACACCAAGGAAGTCGCGCTGGCGACGCTGCGGCGCCAGAACATCGTCGTCACCGGCATCCGGGAGCGCGGCAAGGAAATTTCCCTCACGAAGATGGGCCGCAAGGTCCCTTCCAAGATCCTGGCGGTCTTCACCCGCCAGTTCTCGGTCATGATCGACGCGGGCCTGCCGCTCGTGCAGTGCCTCGAGATCCTCGCGAACCAGCAGGAGCACAAGAACTTCGCCAAGATCCTCCTCCAGGTCCGCCAGGACGTCGAGGCGGGCTCGACGCTCGCCGACGCGATGCGCCGGCACCCGAAGGCCTTCGACGACCTCTACGTGAACATGGTCGCGGCCGGCGAGGCCGGCGGTATTCTCGACACGATCCTCCAGCGGCTCTCGACCTACATCGAGAAGGCCGTCAAGCTGCGCGCCCAGGTCCGGGCCGCGCTCATCTATCCGGTCGCCGTCATCTGCATCGCGGCGATCGTCGTCGCGGTCATCCTGCTGAAGGTCATTCCGACCTTCGCCGCGCTGTTCACGAGCCTCGGGGCCGAGCTCCCCTTCCCGACGCGCGTCGTCATCTGGGCTTCGAACCAGCTCGCCCGCTACTTCCCCTTCATCGTCGTCCTCATCGCCGCGGCCATCTTCTTCTTCCGCCGGTACTACAAGACGTACCGCGGCCGCCGCGTCGTCGACGGGGCGCTTCTGAAGGCGCCGATCCTCGGGATCATCCTGCGCAAGATCGCCGTGGCCCGCTTCTGCCGGACGCTCGCGACCCTGACGTCCTCGGGCGTGCCGATCCTCGAGAGCCTCGACATCACGGCGCGCACCGCCGGCAACGCCATCGTCGAGGACGCGATCATCGAGACGCGCAAGAGCGTCGAGAACGGCAAGACCCTCGTCGAGCCCCTCCGGGAATCGGAGGTCTTTCCCAACATGGTCGTGCAGATGATCGGCGTCGGCGAGCAGACGGGTGCCCTGGACACGATGCTCAACAAGATCGCCGAATTCTACGAAGACGAAGTCGACATCGCCGTGGCCGGGCTGGTGAAGCTGCTCGAGCCCGTCATGATCTTCATCCTCGGCGTCGTCATCGGCGGTATCGTCATCGCGATGTACCTTCCGATGTTCACGCTGATCAACAAGATCGGATAAGAAAGTCGTGGGTCGAGAGTCGAGGGTTGAGAGTTAAGGCAGCGAGAGCGAGGTCCGATCGGGTCGAGTCGCTCGCGGTCCTGACCCTCGACCCTTAACCCTCGACCCTCGACTTTCGCCCCATGGACGAATCCCTCCGGCGCTCGCTCTTCTGGCTGACCGCGATCCGCGTCGCGGTCTTCTTCCTCATTCTCCTGTCCGCGATCCTCGTCCAGGCCGGCTCGGCGCCGGCCTCCCTGCTCACGGACGCGCGCACCGAGGACGTCGACATCTCCTACCTCTACGGGCTGTGCGCGGCGGCCTTCGTCCTCTCGCTCTTCCACTGGACGCTCGGCCGCCTCCTCCCGCCCCGCCTCGAGGCCTACGTCCAGATCCTGGGCGACCTCGGCCTCGTGTGCATGCTCGTGTACTCGACCGGAGGCCCGACCTCCGTCTTCACGTTCCTCTACCTCGTCGTGATCGGGGCGGCGGCGTTCCTCCTCTACCGCACGGGCGCCGTCGTGATCGCGTCGGTCGCGGCGCTCGCGCACGGGCTGATGGTCGAGCTGACCGCCTACGAGATCCTGCCCCGTCCCCGCATGGCCCCCCTGGGCGGCCTCTGGGGGCCCGAGCGCATCGGCTACAACCTCGCGATCACCATCATCGGCTTCTACGGCGTCGCGTTCATGGTCTCGTACCTGTCGGAGAAGCTCCGCGGCACGCGCGAGGAGCTCGAGAGCCGGCAGAAGGCGCTCTCGCGCATCCAGAGCCTGTACGCGAACGTGATCGCGTCGATGTCGTCGGGACTGGTGACGGCCGACTCGCGGGAGCGGGTCACCTTCCTCAATCAGGCCGGCGGCGAGATCCTCGGCATCGTTCCGGCCCGCGCGACGGGGCGCCTCCTGCGGGAGATCGGCATGGATCTGCCGAACGAATGGGCCGAGATCCGGCACCGGACGCGGGGCCGCGAGGGCTACCGGACGGAGGTCGAGATCCACCCCGGCGGCTCGCGGCGCGTCATCGGCTACTCCGTGCGCGCCCTGAAGGACCCCTCCTCCGGGGAGGACGGCGCGCTGATCGTTTTCCAGGACCTGACCGAGGTGAAGAAGCTCGAGCGCCAGGCCAGGTTCAACGAGCAGCTCGCGGCCGTGGGCGAGCTCGCCGCCGGCATCGCGCACGAGATCCGCAACCCGCTCGCCTCGATCTCCGGCTCCGTCCAGGTCCTCTCGAACGAGCTCTCCGTGGGCTCGGCCGAGCGGCGCCTCATGGAGATCATCGTCGACGAGTCGAACCGGCTCTCGAAGATCCTCGAGGAGTTCCTGCGTTTCGTCCGGCCGCAGGAGAGGCGCGTCGCGGTCTTCGACGTCGCCGTCAGCATCCAGGAGGTGCTCGAGCTCTTCCGCCTCTCCGACGAGGTCTCGGACGCCCACACGATCTCTTTCGACGTCGACCCGCCCGGATCGCTGCTCGCGGCGGACCGCGATCAGATCCGGCAGATCGTCTACAACGTCGCGAAGAACGCGGTCCGCGCCATGCCCGACGGCGGAACGCTGACGGTGGAAGGCCGCGAGGACGGCGCCTGGTATAGCATCCGGTTCCGCGACACCGGCCGCGGAATGAGCGAGGAAGAGATCGCCCGCGTCTTCACGCCTTTTTCCACGGCCTTCGACGGCGGAACCGGGCTCGGCATGGCGATCGTCCGGCGCATCGTCGAGGACCACGGCGGCGCGATCGATGTCGAATCCAAACCGGGAGAGGGGACGACCGTGACCATACTTCTGCCGCGAAACGCACCGACTTCGCCGGGCGCCGGCCGTACTGCCCTCGCGCCGGAGGCCATCCAGTGAGCGGCCCGCGCCTTCTGATCGTCGACGACGAGAAGTCGCTCCGCGACATGCTGCAGCTGCTCTTCCACCGGCAGGGATTCGAGGCCACGACCGCGGCCAACTACACCGAAGGCGTGGCCGCGGCGATCCGGCTGAATCCCGACGTCATCCTCTGCGACATCAAGATGCCCGACGGCAACGGCCTCGACCTGCTGTCGAAGGTGCGGGCGGAGGGGCTCCCGACGCCCGTCATCATGATCACGGCCCACACCTCGACCGAGGACGCGATCCAGGCCCTCAAGCGCGGAGCGATCGACTACATCCCGAAGCCGTTCAACAACGACGAGCTCGTGATGATCGTCCGCCGGGCCCTGGGAGAGAAACAGCTCAAGGACGAGAACGTCTATCTCCGGCAGGAGCTCGCCGGGAAGTACCAGTTCGCGAACATCATCGGCCGGGGCAGCCGGATGCAGGAGATCTTCCGGACGATCGAGCGCATCGGCAAGGTGTCCTCGACCGTGCTCGTGACGGGCGAGAGCGGCACGGGCAAGGAGGTCATCGCCCGGGCGATCCACTTCGCCTCCGTCCGCAAGGAGAAGAAGTTCGTCTCCATCAACTGCGGCGCGCTGCCCGAGACGCTGCTCGAGTCGGAGCTCTTCGGCCACGAGCGAGGCGCCTTCACCGGCGCGGTCCGCGAGAAGCGCGGCCTCTTCCACGAGGCCGACGGCGGCACGCTCTTCCTCGACGAGATCTCGGAGACCACGCCGACCATGCAGGTCAAGCTCCTGCGCGCCATCCAGGAGAAACTGATCCGCCGGGTCGGCGGCAACGACGAGGTCTCCGTGGACGTCCGTATCATCGCGGCGACCAACAAGGACCTCAACGATCTCGTCGCCGAGGGCCGTTTCCGGGAGGACCTCTTCTATCGGGTCAACGTCATCCCGATCACGCTGCCGCCCCTTCGTTCCCGGACCGAGGACGTGGCCCCGCTGACGACCCACTTCATCGCCAAGATCTGCAAGGAGCAGAAGATCCCCGAGAAGAAGATCTCGATCGAGGCGATGCGCCTGCTCGAGGCCTACCCGTGGCCCGGCAACGTGCGGGAGCTCGAGAACACGCTCGAGCGCACCGTGGCGCTCGAGGCCGGGCCGGTGATCAACGCGTCGAGCCTGCCCGAGACGGTCGCCCTCGGCGTGCGGAGCCGCGTTCCCGACTTCGAGAGCCTGCCCGAGGAGGGCATCAACCTGGAGGCGTACCTCGAGACGGTCGGCAAGCGGCTCATGCGCGAGGCGCTCGACCGCTGCGGCGGCGTCCAGACGAAGGCCGCCGAGCTGCTCCACATGTCCTTCCGGTCCTTCCGCTACTACGCCAAGAAATACAACCTCGTCCACAAAGAGGAGATGTACGGCGAGGAGGGCGGAGGCGAAGCGTCGGAATCCCAGGCGTGACCTCGAGAAGCCACGCTTCGCCCCTCGCCGCCTGCCTGCTCGTCCTCTCGGCCTGCGGCGCCGCGCCCGGCTCCTCGAGCTCGCCGGCGCCCGCGCCCACGGAGGCCGTGACGTCGGGGCCGCGCGCCGTCCTGCCTTCGGGCGCCGTCTACCGGCTCGAGCTCGCGACGGTTCCCGAAGACCAGGCGCAGGGGCTCATGTACCGCGAGAACCTGCCCGAGAAGACCGGCATGCTCTTCCTCTTCGCCGAGCTCGCGCCGCACCACTTCTGGATGAAGAACACCATGATCCCCCTCGACATCGTCTGGCTGGACGAGAACGGGAAGGTCCTCTTCGTCTCCGCGAACACTCCGCCGTGCAAAGCGGATCCCTGCCCGACCTACGGCACCGATCAACCGGTGCGCATGGTCCTCGAGATCGCCGGCGGGATGGCCGCGAAGGAACGCCTGGAGCCCGGCTCCGTCGTGGTGCTCAAGGACCTTCCGAGCTGACCGGGTTACCCGTCCTTCCGAATCCAGAACTCGACGGCTCCGGAGCTCCAGTAGGGCCGGAAGTGTTCCCGAAGGAAGGCGGCCACACGGGGGGCGCGCTCGTCATTGGACATGTGGTCGATCTCCTGCGCCAGGAGCCCGGACGAAACGAGCACCACGCGAACCCGGGGATTCGCGGCGACCGCTTCGATGACCTCGCGTTGCGCGCTCTCGGTCTCGTAGAAGGGGACCTCGTAGTAGCGAATCGGGCAATCGCGGTCGAACAGGTAGTAGAGGCCGGGGGCGTTCGCAAAGTCGAGCCAGGTGTCGCCGCCACGCAGATCGGTCCGCCGGATCATCTCGGCAGTGGCTTCGATCAGCGCGGCGTCCGGCTCCAGAAAAACCGCGCCCCGGGCGCGTGAAAGCCCTTCGCCGTCGACCGCCCGCGCTCCGGGCGGCGTCCACGGGTGGGCGATCGCGCGGGCCGCGGCGGAAACGAAGGAGATCGGCTCGCGGCCCACGATCACAATCGCCATGAGAAGCACCGTCGCCACGGCGCCGACGCTCCTCCGGCGCCTCCAGCCGCGGGCCCAGCGGTGGAGCAGGATGAGACACACCGGCGCGGCGAGCAGGGGGTATGTGACGTGATGGCGCTCGATGACCGAGAGCATCCCGCCACCGATCCACGCGAGCACCGGCAGGAGGGCGCGGGCGCGCGCGCCGACGCGCGGAGCGCGGGGAAGCAGGGCGCCCGACACCATGGCGGAGATCGCCAGGAAGACGTAGGCGAGCGCCGTCTGGCTGCGAAGCCAGGCGATCGCAGGCGGGCCCGGATCCGTCTTCGGCAGCTCGAGCGGCGGGAACCCGAGGGCGTAGACGGGCAGGAGCGAAGGCACGAAGACGAACGTGGTCTCCACGAACCCGCCGAGGATGCCGAAGGAGGCGAGGGCGAGCACGATCGCTCCCGCCGCCACCGCGACGCCGCTGAGGAGCCTGCGGAGGTGAGCGCGCCGGTCCCCCCGCGCCACCCACAGCGCGACCGCCACGCTCGCGGCCGCGTACGCCGTGAAGTCGACCGCGACGCAGAGCCCGATCGGCAGAGCGGCGCCGCAGGCGAACCATGCCCAGGGCCTGCGGCTGCGCGAGGCGTAGACGGCCAGAACGAGCGTCCAGAGGGAAAGCAGGGCCCGGACGAACAGATAGTTCGGGAGAATCAGCAGCGTGAGAAGCAGCCCGCCGAATCCGACGGCCGGGCTGCCGGTCGCCGCCCAGCCCAGCGCGTAGAAGGCCGGCTGAAAGAAAGCGCCGACGAGCTTGGTGCCGCGCTTGAGCCCCCGATAGTCGTCGCCGAAGAGCTCGAGCTGCGCGGCCTGGAGCAGGCCGTCGCTGAACAGGCCGTGACCGGGCACGATGTCGAGATACGGCCGCTCGCCTTTCAGATACTCGGACGCCGGCAGAAGCGCGTGGCCGTCCTCGAAAACATCCCCCACCGTCGGCGCGCGCATGACCGCGGCGGCCACGAGCCCTGTGACGCTACCGGGGAGGAGGACCCACAGGAGAAGGGTCCGCAGGGGGCGTTCGATCGCGGGAAGCGACCTGGCGGCCAACCGCGCGAGGATCGGGAGCACGAGCCCGGCCACGCCCGCCGCGAGCCAGAACGCCGGAGGCCTCGGGCCGAGCAGCGTCAGGGGCAGAATCGGACAAGCCCCCGCGAGGAACACGGCGCCGCGCGCCGGGTCCCGGCTCCCGAGGAGCGCGGCCAGCCCGAACGAAACCGCGAGGAGTCCGGCCAGCGAGAGGACCGGCGGGACCCCGCCTGCCGAAAGGGGAACGACGAGGAAGGTCCAGACCGAAATGGCATGCGCCGTCACCGCCGAGAGAACGAGTGCCGCACGGGCCGGCCATCGTCCGCGCCCGCCCGAAGGCGGCCGCGGCGCGGGTGCGCTGGTCGGGATCCGGCCACTCCTCGCAGCCAGCCGCATTCCCGCGGCGCCGCCGACCACCGGAAGGACGGCCAGGAGGACGAGCCGAAGGACGTCCGTCGACGGATCGAAGCCGTGCTCGGCGGCGTAACCGGGCACCTGTCCGACGGCGCTTCGGGAGGGAAGGCTTGCGGCCACGGCCACGGCCAGGGCGAATCCGAGGACGGATCCCGCGCTCGCCGCGGCGCGGGTGCCTCTCGAGTGGCGAGGACGGCCCAATCGGTTCGTCTTGCGAAGCTCTCGCGAAAAGCGGCCTGAATCCCGGCCGCTCAGGGCTCGAAGAGAAAGAGCCCGTCTCCCATGGTCCCCACGTAGACCCGCCCTCCGCCATCCGCCGCGGCGGAAGCGAGGACGAGGGCGGGGCGTGGACTCGTGAAGGCGCGGCGGCTGCGTCCCTCCTGCCACCAGAGGGTGCCGTCCACGTCCATGAGATGCGACCAGCCGGCGACGGGTTTCGCGGCGTTCGCGTTCTGCATGAAGATCCCGCCTCCCAGCAGGGCTTTCTTCTTGGTCGCCCAGCTCTGCCCGTCCCAGTAGGCGAGCATGTCGCCCGACCGCACCTCGAGCACCGGCTCGCCGTTCTTGTCGGCGAGCAGCTCCGCGCTCGCGATCGCGCGCAGGCCGCCGGGAACGGCCTCGAAGCGCCGTCCGTTCCCGTCCGTCGTCTGAAAGACACCGTCCGTCGTGACCACGACCGGGTTCGCGAACGGAGGCCCGAAGAGGGCGATCGGCGCGCCGCTCGGGCCCTTCTCGACGGGGGCCCAGCGCACCCCTCCGTCACGGGAGACCCGCACGCCGGCCGAGCTCGCGAGGAGGAGCACCGTCTTCCCGTCGCGCGCGCGAAAGGCCGCGAGCGACGCCGAGGCGGGCAGCGGGTCGATCGAGACCTTGCGGACCTCGCGGCCCCGCGCCTCCCATACGCCGCTCTCCTCCCCCGCGAAGGCGCGGAAGAAGTAGACGCGCGACGGCTCGCTCGGATCCGCGAGGAGCTCGGCGATCCGGCTCTCCGGGAGGCCGCGCGAGCCCGACGCGAGGGTCGCGCCGCCGTCGTCCGAATAGAAGACGCCTTCCCCTTCCGTGCCGACGTAGAGGCGGCCGGAGCGGCGGTCCACCTCGAGCGCCGTGACGACGAGCGTCTCGCGCGAGACCCGGGTCCACGTCGCACCGTAATCGCCGGAGCGGTGGAGGCCGCCGACCGTGGCCGCGTACACGACGCCCGGCCGCAGTCGGATCGCGCCGGACCGCGTGCGAGCGCCGGTTCGTGAACCCCGCCGTGAATCGCTTCCATCGGTCGCCGCCGTCTGTCGTGCGGTAAACCCAGCCGCACGTCGAGACCCAGATGTCGCGGGAATCCGCGGCGTCGAAATCCCAGGCGTAGACCGTGGCATCGAGGACCATGCCCTCGGCGATCCGGCTCCAGGACGCGCCGCCGTCCTGCGTCCGAAACGCCTGCCGCCAGGTACCGGCGTAGAGCGTGGCCCGATCGGACGGATCGAACGCGAGCGACTCGACCTGCCAGAGTCCCGGCACGCCCTGGCCCGTGCGCCGCCAGCTCTTCCCGCCGTCCGGCGAGATCCGCACGCCGTCGTCGCCGCCGGCCGCGAGCATGCGCGGTTCCCCCGGGGCCAGCGCCAGCGCCCGCGTCGTCACGGCGCCCGAGGATTGCAGCAGGGTCCTCCACGTGGCGCCGCGGTCGTCGCTGACGACGACGCGCCCGCCCGAAAGCTCGCCCGCGACCGCGGCCCAGAGTCGTCCGGACACGGCGGGATCGGCGAGGAGAGCCGTGACGTAAGAGCCGGGGAACGCCGGACCGGAGGCGAGCGGTTCCCAGGTCGCGCCGGCGTCGCGAGAGCCGTAGAAATTGCCGCGCGAGGTTCCGCAGTAGACGACGCCGGCCTCGAACGGATCCGTGGCGAACGCGCGGACCTCGGCGCCCCAGAGAGGCAGACGCCACCACGAGGCCGCGTCCATTCCCGCGCACACGAAGACGAGCGCCGCCGCCGCGAGGCCGAGGGACAGGCCCCGGATGTGCCGTCTCTTGTTCACGACGCTCCTATTGTACGGGCTCCGGCCCGCCGGGTCGCGCGGGCCGTTCGGCTAAACTCGTCGGCATGTCCAGGGGACCGATTCGCGTGGCCGTTTTCCCCGCCGCGGGGCTCGGTACCCGGTTCCTGCCGGCCACCAAGGCCCAACCCAAGGAGATGCTGCCCCTCGTCGACCGGCCTCTCATCCAGTACGTCGTCGAGGAGGCCCGCGCATGCGGGGATCGAGCGGATCGTGATCGTCACGGGCCGCGGCAAGAACGCGATCGAGGATCACTTCGACACGGCGCCGGAGCTCGAGTGGCTGCTGCAGGAGCGCGGGAAGGCCGAGCTCCTCGGCGAGATCCGGGAGGTCTCGGATCTGATGCCCATCTCGTACGTGCGGCAGAAGCAGGCCCTCGGACTGGGCCATGCCGTGCTGCAGGCCCGCGACCTCGTCGGCCGGGAGAGCTTCGCCGTCATGCTCGGCGACGACATCGTCGACGCGGAGGAGCCGTGCATCGGCCAGATGATCCGCCTCTTCGAGAAACGCGGCAATCCCGTGATCGCCCTGCAGGAGGTTCCCCGGGCCGAGACGCGCCAGTACGGCATCGTCGCCGGAAAGCGCGCGGACGACGGCGACAGGATCGTCGAGATCTCCGACATGGTCGAGAAGCCGCCGCCGGAGAAGGCGCCCTCCAATCTCGCGATCATCGGCCGCTACCTGCTGCCTCCCGAGATCTTCGACATCCTCGAGGAGACCCGCTCCGACGTTGGCGGCGAGATCCAGTTGACGAGCGCGCTGAAGACTCTGCTTTCCCGGCGCCCGATCGACGGGTATCTCTTCGAGGGGCGGCGCTACGACGCCGGCGACAAGCTCGGCTTCCTGAAGGCCACCGTCGAATTCGCGCTCAAGCGCGAAGACCTGGGCGGACCGTTCAAGGCGTATCTGAAGGGGCTGAAACTCTAGGGTGCCGTGGCGAGAGTTGCTCTCACCGAGCCTCCCCGTTCCGGGCCCGACCACGGAGGTTTCCATGCGAGCCACTCCGCTGGATTCGGATCGCGATCCTTCCGCTGATCATCGCCGGGTCCGTCGCGTGCAACAACGACGACGTGAGCGGAACGGGCGGAGCGCTCGCTCGGCTCGAGATGGACATGCCCGATACCGTCAACTCGGGCGTGCCGTTCGACGCCGGCGCGTCGGCGGCGGCCATCGGAGTCGAGAACGTGCACGACGGAGTCGTGACGATCACGCTGCCGGCGCCGCTCCGGATCACGGGCGTCACCGCCAGCCCGGGGACGTCCGCGACGTTTTCCAATGCGGGCCTGGCGACCGTGACCTGGACGCTCCACACGCTCGATTCCAACACGCGGTCCACCCTCACGATCCACGCAATGGCCGCACTGCCCCCCGGAGTCGACGATCAGCTCCTGACCGCGCAGGCCTCGATGGTCGCCGACGGCATCGGCTTCGGAGAGCTCGTCGCGAACGACAGCTTCGTTCTCGAACGCCTAGGCGCCCTGAAGATGGCTGTGCTCAGCCCGCCGAGGATGGCATCGGGATTGCTCCTCCGAGCCCCACCGGCTGTAGTGCCGGTACGGACTCAGGAGGTCTCACAATGCGGTTAGCCCGGTCGACTCGAATCTCGCTCCTCGCTGCTCTTCCCCTGGCCATGTTCGGCGCCGTCGGTTGCGACGACGACAACGATGTCCCGGAACCGGAGGGGCCCTCGCCTCGCTCAACCTGGACATGCCCGAAACGGTCAATTCCGGAGCTCCGTTCGACGCGAGCCTCACCGCGACGGCCATCGGCGTAACCAACGTGCAGAACGGCTCCGTCTCGGTCACGATGCCGGCGCCGATTCAGGTGACCGCCGTCGACGCGGAAGCCGGCACGAGCGCCACGTTCTCCGGAGGGACCATCACCTGGACGCTCAACACGCTCGACTCCAACACCAGCTCGGACCTCACCATCCACGCGATGGGGACGCTGCCGGCCGGCTCGCCCGGTCAGAATCTGACGGCGCAGGCTCCGATGACGGCCGACGGTATTTCCGAGCGGAGACCTGGTCCTGAGCGAGATCGTTCAGCTCGCGCAGTGACGAGACGAAAGTGGACCCTCGGGACGGGTCGCCCTCGGATCTCCGAGGGTCCGCCCCGTATCATCTTCAGCGTTCGCCGGTCGCCTTTCTCGGCGTCATCCGGGAGGCTCCCCCGCTTTCCGCCGCGCCGCGTTCCGTCGCGGTCGCTCCGCGCTCCGCGCTTCCGGCCGATGGCCGGCTCGGCAGGCTCCGCGTGGGCCGTACATCGGACGGCCAACACGGCTCCAACCCAGCCGGATACGTGCCGGGGCAGAAGTAAGGACTGATCCTGCAAAGCAGAGACGGATCGGCGCAGGGGCGCGCCGGCTCGCTGCGGGCGGGTGCAGCTGACCCGACCTGGGCGACGAGAACGATGGTCGCGAGCAGCATCTCTTCCTCCCTTCCTTGGGACGCGCCACGTGTGGCGGGTCGAGGGAGGAAATCGCAAGTTCCATGCCGCGGACACCCCGATTCCCCGGGAGAGGACAGTGTTTTCTACGTCTTTTTCTTGTCGGATTTGTCCGCCGTTTTTTCGCTCTTCGCGTGTTTTTCGGCGTCGCCGCTCTTCTCCGACTTCTCCGCTTTCTCCGACTTCTCCGACTTCTCCGCTTTCTCCGCCTTGTCGGACTCTGGCCTTCTCCTCGGCCTTCTCGCCGCCGCTCTCGGAATCGGATTTGCGAGTCTCCTGCTTCGCCCGCGCGTAGTCGGTGACGTACCAGCCGCTCCCCTTGAACTGGATCGCGGGCGCCGAGAACGCTTTCTTCAGCCGGCCTCCGCAGTGCGGACAGACTTTCAGATGCGCTTCGTTGACGCGCTGGATGACTTCCGTCTTCTTCCCGCACTTCCCGCAGACGTATTCGTAGATCGGCATGGCGGCGAATGATAATCCGAGAGGCGGCGGGCCTTAGAATCGTGCGCCGTGATCACGGTCGGGGAGGCTCTCGAGATCCTGCGGGGGGCGTGTCCGCCGGGCCCGTCCGAGGCCGTTCCTCTGGCCGAGTCTTCGGGCCGATTTCTCGCCCGGCCGATCGTCGCCGACGTCGACTGGCCGCCCTTCGACACGTCGGCCATGGATGGCTACGCGGTGCGCGTCGCCGATCTCGCTTCGCCGGATGCGGCGCCGGCGGAGCGGCGCGGGCTGGTCGCCGCGGGAGACCGCCCTCCATCCCCTCTCGCGGCCGGCGAGGCCGTGCGCGTCATGACCGGCGCGCCCATCCCCGAGGGAACCGAGGCGATCGTGCCCACCGAGGACGCCCGGCGCGAGGACGGCCGCGTCCGCGCGAAGGAGGTCCCGCGGCTCGGTGCGCACATCCGGCGCCGGGGCGAGAGCATCGCCGCCGGGACCGTGCTCCTCGAGCGCGGTCAGCGCGTCTCCGCCGCGGGCGTGGCGCTCGCCGCCTTCGCGGGCGTCGATCCCCTGGAAGCGCATCGGCGGCCGCGGATCACGGTCGTCGTGACGGGGAACGAGCTCGTCCCGGTCTCGGCGCAGCCGGGCCCCGGCCAGCTCCGCGACTCCAACGGCCCGATGCTCGCGGCCCTCTGCCGCGCGGTCGGCCGCTCCGCGTCGCTCCGAGCCGCGGTCGCCGACGAAGACGGCGCCGTGGCGCGGCTCTTCCGCGAGGCGGGCCGCGAAGAAGACGTGCTCGTCACGAGCGGCGGCGTCTCCGCGGGCGACCTCGACCTCCTGCCCGAGGAAGCGGCGCGTGCAGGCTTCGAGATCCTCTTCCACGGCGTCGCCGTCCGTCCCGGCAAGCCGATCGCCGTGGGCCGCCGCCGGGGGACTCTCTGGTTCGGGCTGCCCGGCAATCCCGTATCGGCGAGCGTGGGCTTCCACCTCTTCGTGCGCTTCGCTCTCGACTGCCTCGAGGGCGCCGCGCAGCCCGGCGCCGCCGTGCGCGGCGCGCGCCTCACGAGCGAGGTCGCGGTGCGCGGCCGGCGCGAAACGTACCGCGACGGCATCCTCGATTCCCGGGACGGCGAGCTGCGCGTCGAGCCCGTCCGCAGCCTCGGCAGCCACGACTTCGCGGCGCACTCCCGCGCCAACGCGCTGATCCGGATTCCCGCCGAGGCCGAGCGCCTCCCGGCGGGGAGTCTCGTCGACTGCCTGTGGCTCGATCGATGAGCCGCAAGCGCTCGAAGCAAAACGTGACGCCGGAGGTTTCGCATCGCCGGGCCCCCGCGGGCGACGGCGTGTCGATCGCCTACACGCTCTGGCGGCAGCCCTCGGCCGAGCTCGTCGTGCTCGCTCCGGGGTTCTGGCGGGTGCGTCTCGCCCGGGAAAACCTCTTCCTCGCTCACCATTTTCTCCGTCGGGGCTACGACGTCGCGGCGCTCGATTTTCGGGGCCACGGGGACAGCGACGGCCGCTACGCCTTCGGCGACTCCGAGCACCACGATTTCGAGGCCGTCATCGAGGAGCTGGTCGGAGCGGGACGTCTCTACGAGCGGTTCGCGGTGCTCGGGCTGTCGATGGGCGGGTCGATCGCGGCCCAGACGCTGGCGCGCCGCCCCGACCTGCCATGCCGCGCCCTCGCGATGATCTCCTCCCCGGCCGACCTCGGAAGCCTGCGTCCCAAGCCCTGGAAGGCCGGGGCGCTCAAGCAGGTGCGGCTGCGCCACGCCCTGCGGGTTCCGCGCGTCGCCGGCCGAAGCCTCGCGAAGGGAAAGCCTCGCGCATCCGACGCCGTCGCGGCGCTCTCGATGCCCAAGCTCATCGTGACCTCGGAGGGGGACTGGCTGGTCGATCCCTCGCACGGCCGCGCCCTCGCGAAGTCGGCGGCGCGACCGGTCGAGTACGTTCACATCGACCTGCCGGGCTCCCTGCACGCCGACGGCCTCGTGAAGTTCGTGCCTTTGCGGCTGTTGAGGATCCTGGATCGGTGGTTCGAGGAGAACGCGCCCCCGTGAGAGCGTTCAGCGTTGAGCGTTGAGTGTTGAGCGTGGGTTGAGCGAACGCTGAACGCTTAACACTCAACTCTCAACCTTCTCACATCGCCTTCGCCCCCTCCGGCGTGAAGATGCTGTCGTCGATCTTCGCGGGCTGGATCTCGAGGTACTCGAGCCGCGTGATCGTCTTCACCTTCGGCCCGAACAGCTCCCGGATCTCCATCTCGGCGACGACCGTTCGATTCTGGACCTTGCGGAACTTCGTGAACGTGACCTCGCGGGCCTGCTGACCCGAAGTGAAAGAGAAGACGAGCTTCCGGGGCAACCGCTCGCCCTCGGCGTCGAGCCAGAGCGTCGCGCGGGGATAGGCCGCGCCCTTCGATTTCGCGGTCAGGTCGATGACGCGGCAGACGTGGTCTCCGACCTTCTCGGTCCCGCGGCCGCAACACCGGGTCGAAGTCCTCGGCGAACCGAAGGCTCGCCACGTCGGCGAAGGAGGCCCCGCCCATGATCCGCTGGTTCTGCGTGATCGGAACGGGGTGTTCGGCCCCCGGCACGATCAACCACATCTTCTGGCCGACGGTCAGCGCCTTGCGCCCGTCGTTCTGGCCTCCCCGAAAGACGATCAGGGCGCGCTCGCGCCCCTTCACGTAAATGTCGAAGTCGGCCGTCCCCAGGACCTTGCCGTTTTCGATCTGGCTCGCCCGCGCGCGGAGCTTCGCCTCCCCGAAGGCGCTGCGGGCGGCGTCGACGGCCTTGAGCCAGCCCAGCACCTCCTCCGGCGACTGCCCGACGAGGACCGCCGCGATCAGCATCCCGCCGAGAGCGGAGAGCGGACGGCGGACCCTAGACATGCGTGAGCGCGTCGACGATCGCGATCCGGGAAGCCCGGCGCGCCGGGAAGTACGCGGCGAAGGTCATCGTCGCGAGCATCGCGAGGAGGCCCGCCACGTAGGCGAGGACGTAGAAGTTGACGTGCAGCAACGTCCCGCTCGAGGCACCGGGCGGAGGCGGAAGCATGATGCCCGAGGCGTTGAGGACGGCCCGGATGAGCAGCGCGAGGAGGGTCCCGGCGACGCAGCCCGCGAGGGCGATGAGGACCGCCTTCGGCCAGAAACAACCGGCGGATGCCGGCCGGCCGCGTTCCCAGGGCGCGCAGCGTGCCGATCTCGCGGGTGCGCTCCGTGACGGCCATGGTCATGACGATCGCGGCCGCGAGAATCACGATCGTGACGAGCACCGCGCCCACGAAGCCGAAGATGCCGATGTAGAGAAGCTTCACCTGCCCGTAGAAGACGGCCAGATCCTGCCAGCGCAGCACGGTCACCGGAAATCCCGCCGCGACCATGGCCTTCTCGAGCGCCGCCGCCGTCTTCACCTCGTCCGCGTCCGGCTTGAGGAACAGAACCAGTTTCGAGACCTTCCCCTCGCTCTGGAGGAGCCGCTCGACGAGCGTCTGCCCGGCCGCGAGGTAGCGATCGTTCAACTCCTTGATATGGACGTCGACGAGGCCTTCGATGACGCCATCGACGGCGTTGAGCGAGCCGTCCGGCGTCGTCGCGAGGAGCGTCACCCGGTCGCCCACCTTCACCTCGAGCGCCGCCGCGAGACCCGTTCCCAGGACGATTCCTTCCCCGCCATCGCCCGAGAGGTACTTGCCCGCGACGACGAGGCCCGACGCCAGGGTGGCGGCGGCTTCGGGCCCCGGGTCGACGCCGACGCCGAGAAACGGGATCGACCTCGTACCGACGGTCGCGAGGCCCACGAAGTCGATCCGCGGCAGGACGGCGGCGACCTCGGGTACGGCCGCGGCGGCCGCGCGGGCGCGCGCCGCGTCGGGGATGCCGAACTCGAGGGTGGCCTCCTCGGCGCGGCCGACCGCCCGGCGATCGATGACCTGCAGCTGGCCGACGCTGCGGATCGTGCCTTCCCGGAGCGCCTCGAACGACTGGGCGATGAAGCCGCCGGCCAACGCGAACGAGGCGAAGCCGAACGTGACGACGGCGATCATCAGGAGGCTCCGGCGCTTCTGGCGGAAGAGGCTCCTCCAGGCGAGAGCGAAGGCGCTCATGTCGCGACCGCCAGGGGCGCGCTCACGTCGCGACCATCAGAGTGTGCGCTCACGTCGTCTCGTCCGATTCCACGGCCCCGTCGTGGAGCGTGACGATCCGCCGGGCCCGCTCGACGACCCGCGGATCGTGGGTCGCGAAGAGAAACGCCACGCCGTAGGACTCGTTGAACCGCCGCATCAGGTTCAGGATCTCTTCCGCCGTGTGGCTGTCGAGGTTGGCCGTGGGCTCGTCGGCGAAGATCACCGCGGGGCGATTGGCGAGGGCGCGGGCGATCGCGACCCGCTGGCGCTCCCCTCCCGACAGGAGATCCGGCCGGACGCCCGACTTGCCGTCGAGCCCGACGGCGGCCAGAAGCTCACTCGCCCGCTGCCGCCTCTCCGAATCGTCCGCGCCCGCCAGCACGAGCGGGTAGGCCACGTTCTCCTCGGCCGTGAGGACCGGAATGAGGTTGAAGGTCTGGAAGATGAACCCGAAGCGGTCGCGCCGCAGGTCGGACTTTTCGTCCTCGGAGAGCCCCTCGCCGTCGCGGCCCTCCACCCGCACCTGCCCCTCGTCGGGGCGGTCGAGCAGGCCCAGCAGGTTCAGGAGAGTCGTCTTTCCCGAGCCGCTCGGCCCTTTGAGGGCCACGAATTCGCCCGGCCGGATCGCGAGCGAGACGTCCTTCACGGCCGGGACCCGGGCGGCGCCCAGGCGGTAGGAGCGGGAGACCCCGGCCGCCTCGACGAGCGGCCGCGAGGAGTCGCTGGGCATGGGCACCGGGAGTTTAACCGTACGGGTGTTTTTCTCCTCCGCCCGGAGAGGATGTTCCGACTTCGACGCGATGCTGGTAGGCTCCCCGCCATTAACAGAGGGGCACGCAAATGAAACGGAGAGCGGTACGAGTTCTCGGAATCGCCACCGCCGCCGCCGGCCTCGCGGCGAGTCTTGCGGCTCAGGATTTCCCTCTTGAGCCGCGGGGCGACACCCTCACCCTCCCCAACTACTTCATGACGTCCATCGGCCAGACGGGTGGCCTCCAGGGCGGAGCCTACGTCGCGCGCGCGAACGACGCCTCGTCCAACTGGTACAACCCGGCCGGACTCGCGCTGGCGCAGAAGGCGCAGATCAGCAGCAGCGCGGGAACCTACCAGCTTCTCAGCCTCGTTCCGGAAGACCTCACGAGCGACGACACCGGCGGTTCCTCCCAGCAGGTCCCGGCTCTCGTCGGAGTCGTCCTCAAGAACCTGTTCGGCAACGAGCAGTTGACCGGCGGGTTCTCGATCGTGCGGACCAACTCCTTCGACCAGGTCACCGACGCTCGAATCGACGGGTTGCCCGCCCGTCCTGCTCGACTACTCGGCCGACTCTTCGTATCGCCGCACCGAAGCCGGAGTCGGGCTCGGTTACACCTGTTCGAACCGCTGGCGCTTCGGAGCCACGATCGCCAGCACGATCACGAGCCTGCGCGCGGTCGGTTCGATCTTCGACGAGCGGATCCAGAGTGACGGCCTCGATGCCGGACTGGCCGCGCGTCGGGCGAGCGGCTCGATCACTCAACTTCGGCTGGAGGGCGGCGTCCAGTATCAGCTGACCGACCGAGATTCTCCTCGGCGCGGTCGTCCGCACGCCCGCGGTCACCCTGTTCCGGAGCGGCGAGTTCACCTTCGACGCCCTGGAAACCGAGGGCGGCGTGACCAGGAGCCTCGCCTTCTTCGATCCCGATCCGCGCTTCGACACCAAAGTTCCGTTTCAGGCCTCCGCCGGCGCCGCCTGGGTAGGCGATCGATTCGAGGCGGAGGTCGACGTCAATTTCTCGTCCGGAAGCTCGCCCTACGACCTCTTTTCGAGCGGTCGGCCCATGACCCTGACCATCGACGACGGCGGCGGAGGGCCTCCGATCGTCACGCCCGGTAGCCTTCCCGGCCATCATCAGCGACAACCGGGCCATCGTGGACGTCGCCGTCGGCGGAAGCTACGCCCTGACGCGCAACAAAGTCTGGCAGGTCTACTTCGGGTTCAACACCTCGTTCTCGCCGGTCGGCGACGAGGACCAGTTCTTCAGCCGCGTCGATATCTACGGTTTCACCGGCGGCATCAGCGGCACGGTGGAGGGATTCACGGCCGCGATCGGAGTCAACTACCAGTTCGGCGATGCGAGCAACGTTCCGCTCGCCGAGATCCTCGATTCCGACATCTCCATATCGTCGATCAACGTCATCTACTCGCTCGCGTACAAGTTCTGAGGCGTTAGTCCCAGTCCGGCGTCACACCGTAAAAGGCGAAGATTCGCGTGCGCGCCTCGGCGTCGACGACGTCCGGCCAGTGGTCCTTGTCGAAGCCCGGGGCCTCCTCCAAGCGCTCCTTCGCGACATCCAGCAGGAACGCATGCTTCGGTGAGTCGAGCGTGAACGCGCTCCACGGAACCGCGAACAGCTTGTTTCCGAGGCCCAGGAATCCCCCGAAGGACAGGACCGCGTAAGCGACGCGCCCGGTTTCCAGGTCGAGCATGAAGTCCTCGACCTTGCCGAGCTCCTCGCCCTGCCGGTTGCGGACTTCGTTGCCGATCAAAGTCGATGCCGACAGGGTGCGCCGCGTGGTTCCTACGTTGGCCATGGATCGAGCGTCTCGCATCGAAACCTCCCGGGACCGCTTCGCCCCCGGCCTCGGCAGTGCATCCGCCGTGCCAGAGGCCCCGGGCTTCAGATCTGCGTTCGGAACAGGGCCGCAGCGCTCTCGAGCACGCGTTCTTTCCACGGACGGCGGAGCCATTCCTCGTGCGTGATCCTCCGCGACTGTGCCCGGTCGCGCTCGAACGTCTCGGTGAGAGCGAGCGCGAAGCCGCGATCCAGGACGTTGAGGTTGGCTTCGTCATTGAGCCGGAATGAACGGTTGTCGAAGTTCGTGGAGCCGGCCGAGACCCAGAGCCCGTCCACGATCATCACCTTGCAGTGATACATCGTCGGCTGATACTCGTAGATCTCGACGCCGGCCGAGAGCAGCGCGCCCCAGCGACCGCGCGAGGCCTTGCGCGAGACCTCGACGTCCATGACGGGCCCGGGCAGGATGATCCGGATGAGAACGCCGCGCTGCCGGGCCTCCACCAGAGTCTCGACCGTCAGGTCGTCCGGCACGAAGTAGGACGCGGAGATCAGGATGCTCTCGCGCGCCGCCGCGATCGAGAGCAGGTACATCATGCGCGCGCTCTCGCTGCCTTCGCGGGAGGAGCTCTTGAAGACCTGGGCCGAGACGCCGCCCGCGGCGGGAAGCTCCGGGAAGTAGTCGTCGCCGTGGAGCACCTCGCTGTGCGTCTTCAGCCAGTTGTCGAGAAACGCCGCCTGCATCTGGGCGACCGCCGGCCCCTCGAGGCGGAAGTGGGACTCGCGCCAGTGCTCGGGATCCTGGGCGTTGCCCAGCCACTCGTCTCCGATGCCGACTCCCCCCGTGAAGCCGACCCGGCCGTCGACGACCAGCAGCCGGCGGTGCGTGCGGTGGTTCAGCCGGGCGAGCGTGTACCAGGCGAGGGGGTGGTACCGCTCCACCTGCGCGCCCGCCCGCTCCATCCTCTCGAGATACTCGCCGTCGATCCGCCCGCTCCCCACCCAGTCGAGGAGGACGTGGACCTTCACGCCGGCGCGGGCCCGCTCGCTGAGGGCCTCGGTGAACTCCTCGCCGATCTTGCCGGACCAGTAGATGTAGGTCTCGAACGTGATCGACCGCCTGGCCCCCCGGATGGCCTCCAGCATCGACGGAAAGATCTCGTCGCCGTTGAGGAGCTCGACCACCGCGTTGCCGGGAAGGAGCGGGGGGCCGAGGAGATTGCCCATCGAACGGGCGAACGGGGGCTCCCCGACTCCATAGAGGTGGGCAACCCGGTGGTCGATGCTCCTCTCGCCCGAGGTGAGGTTGAGAACGAGGATCGTGAGGACGAGGGTTCCGAGGATCGCGCCGAGGACCGGTCCGGCCAGCCGCCAGCGGCCGCCGCGCCGAGGGGCGCGCCGACGGCGGACAGGGGACTACCGCCCCCTAAGGGGCGGGTCCTACTCGGGCGGGTGCTGTTGGAAGGAGCGGTTCGAGTTTCCACAGAACCTTGTCCCTTTGGGGAAGCAAACGGGATGCCATCGCCTGCGGCTCTCCCCTACTTCCGCTTGCTTCCGGCCCGCCTCCGAGGCACCTTTCCGCCGGCCCGGCGAGCTTCGGAGAGGCCGATCGCGATCGCCTGCTTGCGGCTCGTGACCTTCTTTCCGGACCGGCCCGAACGGAGCGTGCCCCGCTTTCGCTCGTGCATCGCCCGCTCGACTTTCTTCTCGGCCAGCGCCCCGTACTTTTTCGCCATCGATCCTCCTCTTTCGTCGGACTCCGCTGACGGAAGCAAGTTCCGCGCCGTGGCACCCCCGTTGCATCGCTGCATTCGGACCGGATGAAGAGCAAGGCTGTCATCGCGAACCATCCGATTCACCCGATGCTCGTCCCCATTCCGATCGGCGCGTTCTTCATCGCCCTGATCGGCGACGTGCTCCACACCCTGCGGCCCGAGGATCCGTTCTGGTACGACCTCTCTTTCACGTGCATCGGGATCGGCCTGATCTTCGCGCTGACGGCCGCCGTCTTCGGCGCAATCGACTATCTCGGCGTGAAGATGAGCTCGAGAGCGTTCCGGCTGGCGACCTGGCACGCCGTCCTGAACCTCTGTCTCGCGCTGGCGTACTCCGCGAGCTTCCTCTTGCGGCGCCACCATGCCGCGCTCCAGCCCTCCCGCTGGCCCGCGGCTTTCGCCTTCGCTCTGGTCGGCTTCGGGCTCCTCTGTGTTTCAGGATGGCTCGGAGGCAAGCTCGCCTACGAGCACCGCGTCGGGGTTCTCGAGACGCCGCCCGCTCCGGCCGTGCGCCCGGGCTCGGCGCGCGTGGCATCGTGAAAAGCGGGGCTTCTCCGCGCCCAAAAAGAAAGCGCGGGGGCGTCGGCGCGTTCTTCGAACGTCTCGCGCACGCCGCCATCGAGTGGGCCGGAGGCTCGTGGGCCTTCGGAATCGCCGTCGTGGTCATTCTGACCTGGGCCCTGACCGGACCGATCTTCGGCTTTTCCGACACCTGGCAGCTCGTGATCAACACGGGCACGACGATCGTGACGTTTCTGATGGTCTTCCTGATCCAGCGGGCCCAGAACAAGGAGTCGAAGGCCATCGAGCTCAAGCTGAACGAGATCGTGGCGGCGATCGAGGGAGCGAGCAATCACCTCATCGACGTCGAGGAACTCTCGGAGGAGGAGATCGAAACGCTGCGCCGGCACTACCGGGAGCTGGCGCAGCTCGCGGGGAAGTCGGGAAGCGTCCTCGAGTCGCACTCGATCGAGGAAGCGCGCGACCGCGCCGAGGCGAAGCACAAGACCGTCCGTCGGCGGACCGCCCGCGCCTGACGCCAGGACTCCCTTCCCGTTTCGCACTCGTGGCAAGCAAGTTGCTACGTCTCGCGATCGGGCGTCACCCTTCACGCCCTCTCTCCCGCCGCGAGTCTCCGACTCTCTTTCGGAGCGCTCGCGGCGTTTTTTTTGGCGATCGACGGCGACCAGACTTCGTCGACGGCGTCGTCCGCGTCATCAACAATCTCCAGGTGCAGTCGCCGCCGACGTCGCAGACGTCCATCCCTCCGTGGAACGAAAAAGGGGGCCCTGCGGCCCCCTTTTCATTTGACGATGGCGCGGATCAGGCGGCCAGCTTCTTCGCGCCCGCGAGTCCGAGGAGCAGGAACACCACGAAGAGAATCAGGAAAATGGCGGCGAAGACCTTTGCGATCGCGAACGACGCGCCGGCCACGCCCGTGAACCCCAGCAGAGCCGCGACCAGCCCGATCACCAGAAACGTCAAAGCGAGCTTCAGCATTTTCGGGTTACCTCCCGTGGTGCTCCGGCTGCAAGAGGAGTGCCGTCGCGCGGCGGCCGTCCGCCCCGCGGCACGGTTTTCGCTAGACTGCCTTGGCCGAGGAGGACCCATGTCCACGTACTCTCTCCCCGATCTCCGTTACGACTACGGCGCTCTCGAGCCGCACATCTCGGGCAAGATCATGGAGCTCCACCACGACAAGCACCACTCGGCTTACGTGAAGGGAGCCAACCAGGCGCTCGAAAAGCTCGATGAAGCGCGCGACAAGGAAGACTTCACGCGCCTCGGCGCCCTCGAGAAGGCCCTCGCCTTCAACCTCTCCGGCCACGTCCTCCACTCGCTCTTCTGGCAGAACATGACGCCGAAGGGCGGCGGCGAGCCCGAGGGCGAGCTCGGCGAGGCCATCACCCGGGACTTCGGAAGCTTCGCGAAGATGAAGCGTCAGCTCACCGAGGCCGCCTCCACGATCATGGGCTCGGGCTGGGGCAGCCTGGTCTGGGAGCCGCTGGCCGGCAAGCTCCTGACCACGCAGATCTACGACCACCAGTCGAACCTCGCCCAGGGCGGCGTCCCGATCCTCGTCCTGGACGCCTGGGAGCACGCCTACTACCTCCAGTACCAGAACAAGAAGACCGACTTCTTCGAGGCGGTCTGGAACGTCTGGAACTGGGAGGACGTCGCCGAGCGTTTCGCCGCCGTCCGCTCTCTCGACGTCGCGCTCGCGGGCGCGACGAAGTGACCGCGTAGGCGGCCATCGGCCGCTAGCGGTCATCCCGAGGGCCGCAGGCCCGAGGGATCCCGGCCCTGGCCCACGGCACGTCTTTCGCACGGCCCGTCCTGCGATGCGCCGTTTTCTCCGCGAGAACGCGCTCTCGCTCGCGCTCCTCGGCCTTTTCGTGATCTTCCTCGCCGGGCAGAGCGTCACGGGGCTCCGGGTCCGCAACGACGACGCGGTTTCGCACGGCGGCCGCCCGCTCGGATACCTCGGCTACCTCTCGTCCGGCCACTTCATCGAGGCCGTCTTCGAGAACTGGGAGAGCGAATTCCTGCAGATGGCGGCATTCGTCCTCTTGACGATCGGTCTCAGGCAGAAGGGCTCGTCCGAGTCGAAGCCTCTCGAGGAATCCCCGGAGCCCGCAAAGTCGCAGAAGCCGAGAAAGTCCGCGCCCTGGGCGGCTCGTCGCGGCGGCTGGGTCCGCCGAATCTACGAAAACTCACTGTCGATCGCCCTCACGCTGCTCTTCGTCCTTTCCTTCGTTCTCCACGCCGTCGGCGGAGCGGACGAAGAGAACCGCGCACGAGCCCAGCGCGCCCGCCACGGAGAGCCTCCGGTCGGCCGGCTCGAGTACGTCGGCACTCCCCGTTTCTGGTTCGAGTCCTTCCAGAACTGGCAGAGCGAGTTTCTGGCGGTCGGCGCGCTGATCGTGCTGTCGATCTTCCTGCGCCAGAAGGGATCGCCGCAATCGAAGGAGGTCGAGGCTCCGCACGCCGAGACGGTCCTAGACCTCCGCTCCGGGGCGCGGGCTTCGCCGGTCAAGCGGAACGCGCCCCGGTTCGGGGCGCGTCACGCTCGGACGAGACGATCGGACTCGGGTCGAGCCCGCTCGAAGGTTACGGGACGGGCGTCGGCTCGGCCATCGGCTCGGTCGCGACCGGTGTCGGGGCGTCGCTCGTCGTCGTCGTCTCGGTCGTCGTGGTCGTGGTCTCTCTCTTCTGACACCCGAGGGCGAGTGCGGCGGTCCCCGCGATCAGAAAACCAACCAGGGTGAGCGTCCTCTTCATTGCGCTGTCCTCCTGAAGGGACCCGTCGCCGGGCCCGCCCCCCCTGCTGCAACCCCCGTGCCGGGACGCCGGCCGGACCCGCCTGCCGACCCTCAATCCTCGGGCGAACGCCGGCGCCCGTCGGGCGGCCTCCCGTCGAGCGCCCGGCTGATGTTGACCGCCGCCGAGATCAGTGCGAGATGCGTCAGGGCCTGCGGGAAGTTCCCGAGGGCCTCTCCCGTCAGGTCGATCTCTTCCGAGTAGAGGCCGACGTGATTGGCATAACCCAGCATCTTCTCGAAGGTCAGTCGGGCCTCGTCGAGCCGGCCCGAGCGGGCCAGGGCCTCGGCCAGCCAGAAAGTGCACGTGGAGAACGTGCCCTCGTCGCCGTCGAGCCCGTCGGGGGACACCCGCGGGTCGTAGCGGCGCACGAGGTGGTCGCTCTCGAGCTCCCGCTGGATCGCGTCGAGCGTGCCCAGCATGCGCGGGTCCGACGGCGCGACGAACTTGACGAGCGGCGCGAGGAGCATCGAGGCGTCCAGCACCTCGCCGTCGAGCCGCTGCACGAAGGAGTTTTTCTTTCGCGAGAAGCCGCGATCCATGATCGTCGCGTAGATCTCGTCGCGGGTCGAGATCCAGCGCGCCAGGTCGGCCGGGAAGCTCCGCTGCATCGCCAGCCGAACCGCCCGATCCAGCGCGACCCAGCACATCAGCTTCGAGAACGTGAACTGCTGGCGGCCGCCGCGGACCTCCCAGATGCCTTCGTCGGGCTCCTTCCACTTGTCGCAGACCCAGTCCGCCAGCCTCTTCATGGCCATCCACAGACCGTGCGAGGCCGGCTCGCAGTACTTGTTGTAGAGGTAGACCGCGTCCATCAGGTCGCCGACGATGTCGAGCTGGAACTGGCGGGCGGCGTCATTGCCGGCGCGGACCGGCGCGGAGCCCTTATAGCCCTCGAGATGCTCGAGGATCGTCTCCGGCAGCTCGGTGCGGCCGTCGACGCCGTAGAGCACCTGGAGGCTCGCCTGGCCGCCGAGCTCGCGGACGCGCTGCTCCAGGAACTGGATGAAGTGCCGCGCCTCGTCGGTGAAGCCCACCCGCAGAAACGCGTATACCGTGAAGGCCGCGTCGCGCATCCACGTGTAGCGATAGTCCCAGTTGCGCGGGCCGCCGAGCTTCTCCGGCAGGCTCATCGTCGGCGCCGCCACGATGGCCCCGGTCGGACGGAAGGTCAGGAGCTTGAGGGCCAGGCAGGAACGCTTGACCATCTCCCGCCAGCGGCCCTGGTAGTTGCTCCGCGAGATCCAGTCCTGCCAGTAGCGCAGCGTCTCGTGAAAGTCCCGGTTGCAGCGCTGAGTGAGCGAGGCGAGCGGAGGCGGCGCGCCCGAAGACTGCTCCAGGACGACCGGAATCTCCTCGCCCTCGCGCAGGACGAACTCCGCGGTGGCCGAGTGCTCCCCGAGCTTCAGGGGCAACGGCGTCGCGAGCTCGAGGCTGAAGCGCCCGGCCACGAATCGGCAGCCCGACTCCGTCGCCACGGGCGCGGCGCGCTCCCGCCCGTAATCGAACGCCGGGTCGCAGTCCAGCCGGAACGGCAGCTCGCCGCGGATCCCCCGGACGATCCGGACGATCCGGTGCTCCTCCGGCCGCTTGGGCCGGGACTCGAGCTGGATCGGCATGAAGTCCACGACCTCCCCCACGCCCTCGGGAGTGAGGAACCGCGTCATGAGGACGTTCGAGTCGGGCAGGTACATCTGGCGCTTTCGCACGGCGTCCGAGGTCGCCGCGATCCGAAACGACCCGCCGCGCCGGTCGTCGAGGATCGAGCCGAAGATGCTGGGCGAGTCGAAGTGCGGCAGACAGAGCCAGTCGATCGTCCCGTCCAGCGCCACGAGCGCGACGGTGTGCAGGTCGCCGATGACGGCGTGGTGCTCGATCGGCGGATAACTCATCTCGCTCCGCCGCCGGAAGCCGCGGCCGCAGGCAGATAGTCCGCGACGAGCGGGTAGTCCGAGAGCTCGTGGTCGGCGGCCGCGCGGAGGAACGTGTCGAGCCACCGATAGATGTCGCGCTCCCGCACCGTGCGACGGAGCCTGCGGAAGCTGGCGCGGCGCGCGCCTTCGGGCATCGTCAGCGCCGTGCGCAGCGCCTCGGCGACGCCCTCGACGTCGTACGGATTGACGAGCAGGGCGCCCCCCTGGAGCTCGGCGGCGGCGCCGGCGAACTCCGAAAGGATCAGCACGCCGTCGCCGTCGACGTGCGAGGCGCAGTACTCCTTGGACACGAGGTTCATCCCGTCCTTCAGCGGCGTGACGAGCGCGATGTCGGCGGCGCGGTAGTACGCCGACAGGCGCTCCCCCTCGAGGCTGCGGTGGACGTAGCGGATCGGAGCCCAGCCGCCGCGCGTGAATTCGCCGTTGATCTCTCCGATGAGCCGGTCGACGAGGGTCTTGTGCTCCTGGTACCGGGGGATGTCCTCGCGGCTCGGGACCACGATCTGGATGAGGGTCACGCGGCCCTGCATCTCGGGGTAGCGGCGCAGAAGAGTCCGAAAGGCCTCGAGCTTCTGGGGCAGGCCCTTGGTGTAGTCCAGTCGGTCGATCCCGAGCACGAGCTTGCCTCCCGGCTCGCGCGCGCGGATCTCCGCCGCGAGGGCGGCGACCTCGGGTGTGCGGGCCCGGCGCTCGAACTCGGCCGCGTCCACCGAGATCGGGAACGATCCGACCCGCAGCTCCCGCTCCCCGGACCGGAGGGTCCAGACCGCCCCCCGGCCGGACACCCGCACCTCGGGCAGGAGCAGGCGCACGCACTGGATGAAGTTGCGGCGGTCACGGACGGTTTGAAAACCGACGAGGTCGAAATCGAGCAGCGAATGCAGGACCTGGAACCGCCAGGGCAGTTTGAGGAACACGTCGAGCGGCGGGAACGGAATGTGGAGGAAGAACGCGGTGCGCAGCGACGCCCCCCGCGCGGAGAGGGCCGTCGCCACCCGCATGAGGTGATAGTCGTGGACCCAGACGAGGTCGTCGGGCCTCGCGACGCGGATGATCGTGTCGGCGAATCGTTCGTTGACGGTCTCGTACGCGGCCCAGTAGCTCGGGTCGAAGTTGGCGAGCGGGACCAGGTCGTGGAAGAGCGGCCACACGATCTCGTTCGAGAACCCGGAGTAGAAGCCGTCGCGCTCGGCCGCCGAGAGCGGAACGGAGATGAGCTCGTAGCCGAACCGCTTCTGCGAATCCTGGAACAGCTCGCTGGCGTCCGGCAGCTCTTCCACCGCGGCTCCCGGCCAGCCGATCCAGCGGCCTCCGCGGTTGCCGAGCACGGGACGCAGCGCCGTCACGAGGCCGCCGCTGCCTGGCTCGATCTGCCACTCTCCGTTCTCTCCGCGGACCGCGGCGAACGGAAGGCGATTGGACACGACCACGAGACTCATGGGGGGGAAGACGAGCAAGCGGCGTTCCAGTCTTTCAGGAACGCCAGGACCTCTCCGGGGGGCTGAAGCCAGGCCGTTGCGAGGGTCGGACGGGGCTCCGGACGAACCAGAACCGGCAGCCCGCGGCCGCGAAGCGCCTCAAAGGCGTCTTCGTCGGTGCGGTCGTCGCCCAGGTAGGCGACCGCGGCGTCGGCGCCCAGCTCCGCGAAGGCCCGGACCACGACGAGCCCCTTGTGGAACTCCCTCGGCCGCAGCTCGAGGCCTCCGTCGAAGGGCAGCAGCTCCAGGCCGTGCGCCGCGGCCGCCGGCGCGAACCGCTGCTGGAGCGTCTCGCTCGCCGCCTCGTACGCCGCCGGATCCGAGCCGCGCCGGTGGATCGCGACCCCGTAGAGCTTGCGTTCCGTGAGCGCACCCCCGCCCTCCGCGGAAGAGGTGGCCGCAGACCTCGTCGAGGAAGCTCGACGCCTCGCGCTGCGGCGCCGGGCCGGCCCAGCAGCCCTGCCGCGTGCGCCTCTCGAGCCCATGGGAGCCCCAAAGGTCGGCGATGTGATCGAGACGGGCCAGGCGCGCCAGGTCGCCGACTCCCCGACCGCTGACGATCCACACCGCGGTCGGTTTCGGGGCGACCGCCAGGTCCACGAGCGCCGAGCGCATCCCCGGGTAGGGCTCGGCGTGGCGTCGGTCCGCTGTCAGGGGCGCGAGCGTGCCGTCGTAGTCGATCAGAAGAGCACGGTTCTTCGCGGACGCCACGCGGTCGAAGAACCACGCGAGCTCGCGCCCGGGTCGGAGCAGCCCCGGCTCGTTCAGGTCGGCCTCTCGAATGTTCGTCGTAGGAAAAGAGAGAAAAAGCCCTGGCGGGAGACCCGCCAGGGCTGCCGATGCCTTACTCAGCCTCGGGCTCGTCGGTCGACGGTTTCTTCGGGGAGCCGGGCTGGCCTTCGCGCCCTCTCTCCTGCTCGCCCTCGCGGCCGGTCTCCCCGCCCTGCGGGTTCTGGCCCTGCCGTCCGCCCATCGCCTTGTCGTCTTTCTGGCCGGGCTCGTTCTTCTTCTCGTATTCGCTGGACATGACTTTCCTCCCTGGAACGCCTGAATCCGGGCCGGATTGCCCGTGCTCTGATTTCCTGCACGATGCGTGCCGGCACGAATGCGCGCGATTCCGTGGCAGGCAAATTGCTCGAACTCCCACGGTGAGGAGGTGCATTCATGGACTGTGCTCATAGCGGCTGTCACTGCCACGATGCGACCGTCGAGCGCGACGGCAAGAATTACTGCAGCGAGCGCTGCGCGGATGCCGCGCTCCAGGGCGCGGCATCGGCGAAGGGTTGCCCCTGCGGCCACCCCGATTGCGCTGCGGTCTGAGGCGACGCGCCCGTGCGCCCGATCTGGAGCGGCCACATCACCTTCGGACTGATCTCGATCCCGGTCGCGCTCCACTCCGCGATCGAGGCGTCGGAGCGGGTGTCTTTTCGCCTCCTTCACCGCAAGGACCGCGCGCGGATCGTCTACAAGAAGTTCTGCAGCAAGGAAGACGTCGAGGTTCCGAACGACGAGATCGTTCGGGGCTTCGAGCTCGAGGACGACGAGTTCGCGGTCGTCGAGAAGGAAGACATCGAGCGGGCGGAGAAGGAGGCCGGCTCGGGCGACGACATCGAGGTGCTCCAGTTCGTGGACATCGGCGCCGTCAACCCCCTCTCCTTCGACCACCCGTACTACGTGTCTCCCCGCAAGGGGGGCGAGAAGGCGTACGGAGTGCTCCGGGACGCGCTGCTCGACGCCCGGCGAATCGGCATCATCCGGTTCCGCCTGCGTAAGCGGCCGACCCTCGGCGCCCTGCTGCCGGGACCGCGGGCGATCGCCCTCGAGAGCCTGCGGCCGTTCGAGGAGGTTCGCGATCCGTCACGGCTCGGGATCCCCGCTCACACGAAGAAGTCGGCCGAGGTCAAGATGGCGCGACTCCTCATCGACCAGATGTCGGGCGACGGATGGGAACCCGCCGAGCATCCGAACGAGTACCGCAAGGCCCTCAAGAAGCTCCTGGCGTCCCGGAAGCGCTTCTCGCTGGACGAGCGCGCCGAGAAGAAGGAACGCGCCGCCGGAAACGTCGTGGACCTGATGGACGCCCTCAAGAAGAGCCTCGGCCAGCCCCGAAGAGAGCCGAAGCGAGCGGCGTCGCGTCGGCGCGCCGGCGCGGCCTGAGCCGCGGCGCCGGCCCGGGTCAGCGAATCGTCTCGATGTCCACGCGGCCGCGGCGGCGGGTGACCTCGATGTCCACCGCGGAACCGGCGCGCGTCAGCCGCAGATCCACGACGGACGTTCCGACCCGCAGGTCCTCGATGGCGAGCGACTCGAGGATCGGCGGCAGCACGGGCCGTTCGAAGACCACCCGCCGCTCCTGTGCGTGCACCGAGATGCCCAGGCTCGCCTGGAGCATCATGTAGACCGCCCCGGCGGCCCAGGCCTGCGGAGCGCAGGCGAGGGGATACAGCGTCGGACCTTCGCCGGGGCGCCGTTCGAAGCCGCAGATCAGCTCGGGCATTCGGGCGAGCTCGACCGCGCGCGAAAGATCGAAGAAGGCATGCAGGAGCCGAGCGGCTTCCTGCCGGAGACCGTAGCGGCCGAACCCGGCGGCAATGACGGCGTTGTCGTGGGGCCACACGGACCCGTTGTGGTACGACATCGGGTTGTAGCGCGCCTCTCCGGCGGCGACCGTGCGGATCCCCCAGCCGGAGAGGGAGTCGCCATCCAGGAGCGTGCGGACCAGAGGGCCGACCCGTTCCGGCGGCACGATCCCGGCGTAGAGGGCGTGTCCCGCGTTCGAGGTGCGCACCCGGCACGGTCCCTTGTGGCCGTCGAGCGCGAGCACGTAGGTGCCCAGCTCCTCGTCCCAGAAGCGGGCGTCGAACGCCTCCCGGAGCTTCTCCGCTTCGGCCTCGAGGCGCCGGCAGAGGTGGGGGTGCCCCAGCGCCTCGGCCAGCCTGGCGGCCGCGCGTTTCGCGCCGAACACGTAGCCCTGGACCTCGCACAGGGCCACCGGGCCTTCGGCCGGTGAGCCGTCGGCATGGAAGACGGCGTCGTGGGAGTCTTTCCAGCCTTGATGCACGAGTCCGCGAACGGAATGCCCGGAGTACTCGACGAAACCGTCGCCGTCGGGATCCCCCCACCGATCCATCCATTCGAGGGCGCTCTCGACGTTCGGCCAGATCTCGCGAGCGAAGGCGAGATCGCCCGTCCGTTCGAAGTGAGCGCCCGCGAGGACGACGAAGAGAGGCGTGGCGTCGACGCTGCCGTAGTAACGGCCGAACGGCACTTCCCCGAGATTGGCCATCTCGCCGCGCCGGGCTTCGTGCAGCACCTTGCCCGGCTCGGCGTCGCGAAACGGGTCGGTCACGCGCGCCTGGTGCGCCGCCAGGAAGCGCAGCACGCCGCGGGCCGGCGCCGGATCGAGCCATAGAAGCTCCAGGGCCGTGAGGATGCCGTCCCGCCCGAAGGGCGCGCTGAACCAGGGGACGCCGGCGAACGGGTAGGTCCCCCAGGCCGTGCGCGTCATCATCATCCGGAGGTCGGCGGCGGAACGGCGCAGCCAGGCGTCGAAACGCTCGCTCGAGGCGCGCACGCGCGGGACGTCGCGCGGAGGCTCGGACCGGGCGAATCCGCGGGCCGCAGGCGGCGACTTTCCGACTCGGCAGACGGCCTGCCACGACAGCGTTTGCTCCTCCCCCGGCGAAAGCGCGACGTCGAAGGCGAGCTTCCCCGCCGACAGGCGCGTCGCCTCGGGCGTCGCGTCCACGCGGACCCGCCGGGCGATCCCGTCGAGGCCTCCGTAGGCGAGCTGGAGCGAACCGTCCCTCCAGCGCGCCGGCATCATGCGCCCGCGCGCGGGACGCGAGGTCCCGCGCACCTCGAAGATGTCGGCGAAGTCGGACTCGACCTCCAGCGTCAGCCGGAGCCGAAAGGGGTGCGCCGCGTAGCTTCGCAACAGGAGCCGGACCTCCAGCGCGGACGGGCCCAGCCGGCACTCCCGGACCAGGTGCAGGCTGCCGCGGGAAAGCGACTCGCCGTTTCGAGACAGGTCCGGGTTCGTCAGGTTGGCCACGAAGACCGCGTCGTCCTCGCGGACCTCCGAGGAGAGCAGGAACGGCCGGCCGCCGTCGAGGCGCAGCGCGAAGCGCGACAGAAAGCGCGTGCCGCCGTGGTACAGGCCCAGCTCGCCCGTTCCGCCGGGCGCAATGTCGCCGAAGCGGTCGAGCACGACGAACGTCTCGTCGGCCTTCAGGATCCGGCTCCCGGAATCGATGCGCGACGACGCCGCGCGAATCGAGAACGGGCTTTCGGCCTCCTCGGTTCCGTCGCGCAGCGCGTCGTGCTCAATCATGCTAGGCGGCGGATCCTCCGGCGACGGCCAGGGGGCGCGCGCGGGAGATGATGCGTTCGTAGAGCTCGACGTATTCCGCCGCCATCCGGCCGGTGGTGAACCTGTCCTCGAAGCTTCGGCGGCACGCCGCGCGGTCGATCGACTCCAGCCGGTTCACCGCGGTCACGGCCTCGGTCACGCTCTGGACGAGAAACCCCGTCACGCCGTTCTCGACGATCTCGGGGACCGAGCCCTCGTCGTAGGCCACGATCGGCGTCCCGCAGGCGAGGGCCTCGATGAGGACGAGGCCGAAGGGCTCGGGCCAGTCGATCGGAAAGAGCAGCGCCGACGCTCCGCCGAGAAATTCGCTCTTCTCCGTCTCCGAGATCTCGCCGACGTACTCGACGTGCGGAAGGGCGAGGAGCGGCCGGATCTGACGCTCGAAGTACTCGATGTCCACGGGATCCACCTTGGCGGCGATCCGCAGCTTCCGCCCGGCCCGCCGCGCGATCTCGATCGCCCGGTCGACGCGCTTCTCCGGCGAGATGCGTCCGAGAAACGCCAGATACCCGCCGTCGCCGCGGCCCTCACGGAAGAGCGCCGGGGGAACGCCGTGGTAAATCGTCCGCTCCCACGCGGCGCCGGGGAGGTGAGCCTGCTGGCCGTTGGATATCGACACGACCGGCACATCCCGGAACTCACGATACACGGCGCCGAGATCGGGCAGATCCAGGCGCCCGTGAAGGGTCGTCACGTGCGGAACTCCCGCGCGGCGCGAGAGCGGGAAATGCAGGTAGTCGACGTGAAAATGGAGGACGTCGAATTCGGCCGCCCGCTGGAGCACCTTCTCCAGGAGAAGGATGTGGTGGGCCAGCGGATCCCGGCAGGATCGGTCGAGGCGCAGCGCGCGGGGCGAACCCCGCACGAGCCGGGCCGCCGTCACGGAATCGCCGCTCGCGAAGAGCGTCACTTCGTGTCCCTGCGCCACGAGCTCTTCGGTCAGATAGGAGACGACCCGCTCGGTACCGCCGTACATCTTCGGCGGCACCGATTCGTAGAGTGGCGCGACCTGAGCGATCCGCAATGGCGCCCGGCCCCTCGGTGCGTCCGAACCGGGGCCTCGTCGAGCGTCGCCGATCGCATCCCCCGAGGCACACGAATACTTCACGCGAGACCTTTTTGCAGGATCCGTGCCGGTGCGCAGGAGATGCGCCACCGCGGCATTTCGAACCGGGAGGCCCGCTGAGCGGGCCTCCCTTACGTTTTCGAGAAGAGTCGAGCGCTCGTCAGACGACCCGCCGCCCCTGTATCAGGTTGATGATCAGGACGACGACCGCGATCACGAGAAGGATGTGGATGAACCCGGAAAGCGTGTAGCCGGATACGAGCCCGAGCAGCCAGAGAACGAGAAGAATCACGAAGATGGTCCACAGCATGGCGGTCCCTTTCCGGGGCGTTCTCGGCCCCGGGCGACCATAGAGCGAATCTCGTGCCAGAGGCGCCGGGCGAGCCGGGGGGCGGCTTCCCTTTTCGCTGACCTAGGAACGCTTGCGCGCGCGCTTCGACGGAGCGCGCGCGGCTCGAAGCCGGCGCGGCTCGGCGTGGGTCGCGTCGCGCTGGCAGCGGCCGCGGGCCGGGGCGCGTCGGGCAGAAGCTCCTCGAGCACCTCGGGCCGGATCGTGTCGCCCTCCGTCATCACGTGGGCGCGGTGGACGACGTTGCGAAGCTCCCGCACGTTGCCCGGCCAGGGGTAGGCCTCGAGCGACCGCAGGGCCGCCGGATCCCACGCCTGGACTCCCGACCTCTCCTGATCCTCGATCTGCTTGCGGAAGTGCTCCGCGAGAAGCGCGATGTCCTCCCGCCTCTCCGCGAGCGGCGGCAGGGCGATCGGGAAGACGTTCAGGCGGTAATAGAGATCCTCCCGCAGCTTGTTTTCCCGGATCGCCTCGAGCGGGTCGCGATTCGTCGCCGAGACGAGGCGCACGTCGACTCGAATTTCCTGGGTTCCGCCGACCCGCCGCAGAGTCCTGGCCTCGAGCACGCGGAGAAGCTTGACCTGAAGCTCCGGCCCCATCTCGGTGATCTCGTCCAGCAGGAGTGTTCCGCCGTTGGCCTCCTCGAAGTAGCCGACGCGCCGCTTGTCCGCGCCGGTGAAGGAGCCGCGCTCGTGTCCGAAGAGCTCGCTCTCGATGAGCGTGGGGGAGATCGCCGCGCAGTTGAACGCGACGAACGGCGCCGCGGCCCTCCGGGAGAGCCGGTGGATCGTCCTCGCGACGACCTCCTTGCCGGTACCGCTCTGCCCCGTGACGAGAACGGGCGCGTTCGAGATGGCGACGCGGCGGATGGCCTCGAAGACCTTGACCATCGACGGAGACTTGCCGATGAGCTCGCCGAGCTTCCCGGTCTCCTGGAGCTCGGCGCGCAGCGAATCCACCTCGGACTCGAGCGTGCGGCGCGCCGAGAGGCGCTGGAACACGACCTCGAGCTGCGCCGGGCGCAGGGGCTTGAGCAGGTAGTCCGAGACGCCGGCGCGCAGGGCCTCGACGGCGCTGTCGAGTGAGGCCTGGCCCGTGACCACGATCCCGTCGCGCTCCGGGTTCGACTCGCGGGCGGCCCGAAAGACCTCGAGGCCGTCGCCGTCCGGCAGGTTCAGGTCCACGACCAGCACCTGGGGATCGAACTCGTCCATCACGCGGCCCGCCTCGCCCGCCGTTCCGACGGCTTTCGTCGACGCCCCGAGGTCGCGGAGCGCGCTCTCCAGGCCCCGGCGGATCGCGACATCATCTTCGACGATGAGGACCCTCATGCTCATGGCTTCAACAGCTCGGCGCGCCCGCGCTCGAAGAGATCGAACGCGCGGTGCAGCTCCCGGCGTGCGGTCGCGAGCGCTTCTTCGGGGTTTTCGCCCCGCGCCACCAGTCGAGAGGCCCGCTCCAGGTGGAGCGAAGCCCCCGAGAGCGGGGTCGCCAGATCGTGAAAGAAACGTCTCAGGTCGAGGCCGGAATCGGGCGCCCCGGCCTTCACAGGATCACTCACGGGCACTCTTTGTGCATAGAATCGGATGGACTCCAGCCGCGATGCTATGACAGATCTGGTGTCTCCAGCAGGCTCCCCGGCTCTTCCCACGCGGACGAGGGCGACGCGGACGGTCCGAAGCTCGCTCCGCACGCGGATCCGCGTCTACGCCGTCGTCGGGGCCCTGATCGTCGGCGGCTGGCTCTATTACACGATCCAGGCCGTGCTGGGGCTCTACGACGCGACCCTGCAGACGACGCTCTACACGGACCTCCGCCAGCGGGTCACCGACGCGATGGCCCAGGTCCAGGAGGGGACGGACAGCCTCGACCGGTACCTGCGCGAAGGGCAGGGCTACGATCTCGCTTCGCACTATCGCAGCCGGACGGAGCTCAAGGGCTCGATCGGCGCCATTCGGCGCCAGCCGCTCCCGGTCGTCATCGGCGGTACGTTCCGCCGGGCCGAGGCCGCTTCGGAGGTCTACGACACCGCCTCGCGAGCGGGCGGTGTCCACCCGCTCGGCGCTGGAGCCGGGGCGGCGCCTGGCGATCCGGGACAACGAGGCGTTTCCGGCGGCCAGCAACCTCCGCGAGGTCCTCGGGCAGCTCGAGCGGGAGTTCGCACGCCGGCAGGACTTCGGCGAGCTGCAGCTGAAAGGGACCCGCAACGCCGCGACGGCCGCCCTCGTCATCCTCGCGGGCCTCATCCTCGTCGGGCTCGTCCTGCTGGTCGCGACGTGAACCGGCGCATTCTCGTCCCCTGCGCGGACGCGGCCCGCGCGCTCGAAGACCTCGTCGCCGGCCGTTCGCCGGCGCGGCTCTCCGAGGCCTCCAACGACGAGATCGGCGCTCTCGGAAACAACTTCAACGCGGCTTCCCGGGTGTACTTCGAGAGAGGCCGGGCGCTCGAGGCGCGCGACATCGAGTCTTCGGTGAACGCGGTCCTCGTCGCCGCGGCGACGGTCAACGACCTCGCGGGGTTCGGAACGAAAGTCCTCGGACGAGTCATCGAGGTGACCGGCGCCTCGAGCGCGGTCCTCTATCTCGCGGACGGAAAGGGCGATCTGCATCCGGCGGTCTCCGTGGGCGGCGCCGAAGCGGCCGGCGCGGCCGGCCGGGACGAGGCCCGCCGCGCGATGCGCGAGCAGAAGCCGTTCCTCGTCTCGGTCGACGCGCAGACCCCCACCGTCGATCTCTTCGACGGACGCATCCTTCCGCGAGAGAGCCTCCACGTGCCCCTGCTCTACTTCGGCGAGGTCGTCGGCGTCCTCGGTCTCGGCGCCGTCACGCCGTTCACCGACCGTGCCCGCAACACTTTGACGGCGATCGCGCCGAGCCTCGCCGTCGCCCTCGCCAACGCGTCGGCGAACGAGCGCCTCGCCGAGCAGTCGCGGCGGCTCGCGGAGCAGAACGAGCTGCTGGAAGAGCAGCGCAGCCGCATCGCCCGGACGGCCCGCGAGCTGCAGCGGGCGTCCGCTCTGAAGGACCGTTTTCTCGCCGCCGTGTCGCACGAGCTCCGCACGCCCATGACCGTCATCCTCGGCTTCACGGGCACGCTCCTGCGCGGGACGCAGGGCCCGCTGACGGACGCGCAGCAGGAGAGCCTCGAGCGAGTGCAGCGCAACGCCCGCCTGCTCCTCGGGCTCATCAACGACGTCCTCGACATCTCGAAGATCGAGTCGGGCAAAGCCGAGATCCGCCGCGAGGTCGTCTCCGTCGCGTCGCTGCTGAAGCAGGTCGAGACCGACTTCGCCGAAACCGCCCGGCGCAAGGGCCTCGCCCTGAAGACCGTGGTTTCCGGAGAGCTCGACACGATCGTCAGCGACGGCCCGAAGCTCACACAGATTCTCGCGAACCTCGTGAGCAACGCGCTCAAGTTCACCGAGAAGGGATTCGTCGAGGTGCGCGCCGAGCCGCGCGGCCTGAAGCGCTGGGCGCTCATCGTCACCGACTCGGGCGTCGGCATCCCCAGGGAAGAGCACGACGCGATCTTCGAGGAGTTCCGCCAGGGCGAGTCCGAGAGCCACCAGGGCCACGGCGGGACCGGGCTGGGCCTCGCGATCGTCCGCAAGCTCGTGCTCCTTCTGGGAGGAACCGTCTCGGTCCAGAGCGCGGCGGGAGAAGGCGCCAGCTTCGCCGTCAACCTTCCCCGGGAGCTCTCGACCGAGGCCCCGGCTCCGCCGATCGCCGCCACCCCCCGGGTCGCCGACCGCCGCGTGCTCGTCGTCGACGACGACGAGGCCACCCGCAAGCTCCTGCGCTTCGAGCTCGAGCCCTACGGGCTGCAGGTCCTCGAGGCCCCCGACGGGGCGCGCGCCCTCGCGATCGCGCGCGAGCAGAAGCTCGACGCGATCATCCTCGACGTGGTCATGCCGCGCCTGGACGGCTGGTCGACGCTGCGCGCCCTCAAGGGCGCCGAGGCGACGCGCCACATCCCGGTCCTCGTCCACTCCGTCGTCGACAACCGGGCCTTCGGTTTCGCTCTCGGCGCTTTCGAGCACCTCGTCAAGCCGGTGTCGGGTCAGGCCATCGTCGACGCCCTCCGGCGCGCGGGCCTCTTCGGCGGCGGCGCCGAGGTTCTCGTGGCGGACGACGATCCCGACATCCGGACGCTGCTCGAGAAGGAGCTCGGCACCGCCGGATTCCGCGTGCGGACGGCGCGGGACGGCGCCGAGGCGCTCGAGGCGATCTCGCGGGAGCGGCCCGCCGCCGTCGTCCTCGACCTGCTCATGCCCGAGCCCGACGGCTTCGAGGTCCTCTATCGGATTCGCGACGACGCGGCGCTGCGCTCCGTGCCCGTCGTGGTGCTCACCGGCAAGGACCTGACGACAGCCGACTACGCCCGCCTGAATGGTTCGGCCCAGCGCATTCTCCGCAAGGGCGCCGACATGGGGAGGCTGGTGCGCGACGTTCTCGCCAGCCTGGGAGAGACGGCCCCGGCGGCGTGACGGCCGCAGGAGGTTCGCGACCGCGATGGCCCGCATTCTGATCGCCGAGGACTCGCCCGACATCCGGGCGCTCGTCGAGCTCCTGCTCGCGGCGGACGGGCACCAGATCTCGTCCGTGACCGACGGGCGCGCCGCCGTCGAAACGGCCCGGCGGACCCGGCCGGACCTCGTGCTCATGGACCTCTCCCTCCCTCTTCTCTCGGGCTGGGAGGCGGCGCGGCAGATACGCTCGGACCCGGTCACCGCCGCGATCCCCATCCTCGCGGTCACGGCCCACGCCATGCACGGCGACCGCGAACGGGCGATCGCCGCCGGCTGCAACGGGTTCATCGCCAAGCCCATCAACGAGGAGACCTTCGCGGCCGACATCTCGGGGTTTCTGAACGACCGGCCGCCGGTGCGGCCTGGCCCAGCCACGCGCTACGAGGCCCCGAACGTCGAGCCCGGCCGCATCCTGGTCGTCGACGACCAGCCCGACGTGGCCGAGTTCCTGCGGGAGGACCTCTCCGCCGACGGGCACGAGGTCGTGATCGCCACGAGCTCCTCGGCCGCGGCGGCCCTCGTCGAAGACGAGCCCTTCGAGCTCGCCATCATCGACGTCATGCTCGGAGGGGATTCGGGCTACGCGCTGACGGCCACCCTCACGAGCCAGAGCGCCGACTATCTGCCGGTCCTCCTCGTCACCGGCGGGACGATCGACCGGGAGCGCGGGTTCCACGCCGGCGCGGACGACTTCATCGGGAAGCCGATCGAGTCCGTCGAGCTGCGCGCCCGCGCGCGCTCGCTGATCCGGGTCGGCCGGGCGATCCGGGAGCAGCGGCGCGTCGGCCGCGAGAGGTCGGAGGCGTACCGAAAGCTCGAGGAGCTCGACCAGCTCAAGTCCGGATTCCTCTCCACCGTCTCGCACGAGCTTCGGACGCCGCTCAACACGATCATCCTGCTCGCCCACCGGCTCGAGAAAGTCCCGGCCACGGCCGAGGACTCCGAGCGGCACGAGCGCGACGTCCGGCTCCTCCGCGAGGCCGCGGAAACGCTGCGGCAGATGATCAACAACATCCTCGATCTCGCCAAGCTCGACGCGGGACAGCGCGACCTGCATCCCGCGGAGGTCGACGTCGCCGACATCCTCCGCGAGAGCGCGAACCTGCTCGAGCCGCAGGCGCGCGAGAAGGGGCTCGAGCTCGTCGTGGAGGCCTCCCCGGACCTGCCGCCCACGGCGTCTCTCGATCGGGCGAAGGTCTCGCGCGTTCTCGTCAACCTCCTCGCCAACGCCGTCAAGTACACGAGCTCGGGGCGCGTCGTCGTGGCGGCCCGGCCGTGGCAGGGCTCGATCACCTTCGAAGTGCGCGACACCGGGGCGGGCATCCCGGCGGATCTGATCGCGAAAGCATTCGAGCCGTTTCAGCAGATCCGGCCGCGTTCGGGCGAAGCGCCCCGCGGAACGGGCCTCGGCCTGTCGATCTCGAAGCAGCTCGCCGAGGTGATGGGAGGCGACCTCATCCTCCAGAGCCGCGAGGGGGTCGGGACGACGGTGACGTTCACCGTTCCCGAGCTGCCCGACGCCGGACCGACGGACTCCGAAGCCCATGCGCCTTCGCCCGCCCGGCCGACCGGCGGCGTCAAGAGGCCGCACGTGTCGGCGCGGATCCTCGTCGTGGAGGACGACGAGGCGTCCCGCTACGGCCTCTCTGCCCTGCTCGAGTCGGAGAGCTACGCCCCGGAATCCGCGGCCAACCTGAAGGAGGCCGAAGCGGCCCTCGCCGGCGATTCGATCGACGCGATCATCCTCGACGTCACGCTCCCCGACGGCGATGGGGCCACCTGGCTCGCCCGGCGCAACGAGCGATCCGTCGACACGCCGCCGGTTCTCGCGCTCACGGGCGTCACGGCCGACGAGGATCTGCGCCGCATCCGGGCCGCGGGGGTGCGGCAGGTGCTCGACGAAGCCGGTGAACGTCACCCAGCTGCTCCTGGTCCTTGAAGGAGACGCTCATCGCCTCGAAACCGTCCTAGCCGATCCCGAGACTGCGTCTGCCACGTCGCGCTCCTTGCATCTGACCCCCCGGCGCTCGTCGCACCACACCCTTCAGCGACCGCTGACGACGGCGCCGAAGCTACGTCGCGAAGTTGTCGACGGTCGCGAGCCCCAGAACGAGAAACACCACGAAGAGAAGGCCGAGAACTCCCGCCAGCGCCTTGGCGAGAGCGAAGGGGACGAAAAGAAGGGCCATCAGCCCGACCACCAGGCACGTGAGCGATACCCGAAGCATCCACACGTCTCCACCTCCCGTCGCGCACGGAATGGAGAAGCGGGGCGGCCGGGACGCCGCCCCGCGCTCCGGAAACGCTTACTTGGGTCCGTGGTCGTGCTGAATCGTCGTCACCTTGTTGCCGTTCGGCATCTTGGTGTAGGTGACTTTGACGCGCTCGCCGACGGCGACGTTGCCCTGGAGCCCCACGCCCTCGTCGAGATCGAAGGAGAAGTCCTTGTCACCGGGGCCCGTCACCTTGATCTTCTTTCCGGGCTCGTACTCCTTGACCGTGCCGACGACGACCTCGCTCTTCGTCTTGGCGTCCGGTCCCGGGCCGGATTCCTTCATGACCGCCTCGGTGTGCGACCGGGGCGCCGAAACCGCCGCCTGCGCGTCGGGGCTCGCCGCGGAGAGAACCGTCACGCGCTCGACGCCGTCGGTCCCCTTGCTGTAGCCGACGCGGGCCTTCTGGCCGACCACGATCGTCCCCTGGACGCGCGCGGTGTCTTCCAGATCGAAGGAGAAGTCCTTGCCGCCGGGGCCCTCCACCTTGATCTTCTTTCCGGGCTCGTACTCCTTGACCGTGCCGATCACCCATTCGGCCTTGGTCTTGGCGTCCGGCCCCGGACCCGTCTGCTTGGTCGTCGTTTCGGTGTGCTGCGCGTCCTGGGCCGGCGCGGTGCCGCTCGCTGCCAGGAGCAGTCCCAGCGCGACGGCCGTAATTCCGGGAATCTGCTTCTTCATTTCACTGCCTCTCTGAGGCCCTGAGGGCCTCGCCTCCTGCGGCCCGTGAGTGGGCCTCGGCTTCCCTGTTTCAAAAAGCATGCCGCGCGAGGAGGCCCGTCACCCGCGGGGCGAGGGCGGGGCGGAGGACCGTCTCGGCCAGAAACCGTGCCGCGCGGCGATGCACGGTTCGGTCCTTGAGGATCCGATGGTGGCCGAGGCCGCGGGTCTCCACGAGCTCCGTCTGCGGCCAGGACCGCGCGAGCGCCCGGGCATCCTCGATCGGGATCCGGCAGTCTCCGCGATCGTGCAGGATCAGCGTCGGGACTCCCGGACCCCGCTCCACGAGCCGGTAGGCATCGAGGGGAGCCCTGTAGCGGCTTTCGAGCCGGCGGCGCATGACCGCCGCGGCCGCCGGGGGCAGCCTCATCCAGCGCGCGTAACGCCGCGTGAACGCCGCCGGATCGGCCGGCGGCGAGACCAGAACGGCCGCGCGTCCGGGCACGCCGGCGCGCAGCGCGAGAGCGCACGCGGCGGCGCCCAGAGAATGGCCGACGAAGGCGACCGGCGATACCGAGCCCGCGACGAGCGTGAGGGCGTCGACGAAGTCGGGCAGCGAGGCGAACCGTCCCGTCGAGGCTCCGTGTCCCGGAGCGTCGAAGGCGGCGACGCCGAATCCCGCGTCGAGCAGGCGCCTCACGAAGGGCGTCAGGCGGCCGGCGTTGCGAGCCCCAGCCGTGCGTGAGCAGCACCGGAGGGCCGCTTCCCCAGTGCCAGATCGCGATCTCCCCGAGAGGCCCGCGGACGAACGATTGCGCGCCTCGGCCCAGAAGGTCGCGCTCCGGGCGCGTGGATCGGAACCGGGGCGGCCGCCGGAACGCGAGCTCGGCGCAGACTCCGCCCGCGCTCCCCGAGAGGACGCAGACGGCGCGGAGGAACGAGCGGGCGAGTGAGAGGTGCGTCGGGCGACGCGACCGCGGCCTCGAAGCGCTTCGGGTGGTCCGCATCGCCACGGCGCTCCCCTCTGCGAGTTTCGCGCCAGCTCTGGAACGGCCATTGCATCTCCCCGCAGCGGGCGATCGGTGTCGCCGCGGAGTGTGGGTGTCATGACTCGAGCCAGGCCGAAAGAGCCGAAAAAGACGTCGAAGTCGGAGTCGCACGGGAACGGCCACCGTCCCGACGGCTCGCGCGGGAAGGTCGGCTACGCCGTCGTCGGGCTGCGGCTACATCGCGCAGGCCGCGGTGCTGCCCGCGTTCGCTCACGCGAAGAAGAACTCGCGGCTCGTGGCGCTCGTTTCAGGCGACCCGCTCAAGCAGCGGACGCTGGCGCGCCGCTACGGAGTGGAGCACGTCTTCGGCTACGAGCGACTACGCCGACTGCCTGGCGCTTCCGGACGTCGACGCGGTGTACATCGCCCTTCCCAATCACATGCATCGCGACTACGCCGTGGCGGCCGCCCGGGCGGGCAAGCACGTCCTGTGCGAGAAGCCGCTCGCGGTGACGCCGGCCGAATGCGAGGAGATGATCGAGGCCGCCGCCGACGCCGGCGTGCGCCTGATGACGGCCTACCGGCTGCACTTCGAGCGGGCGAACCTGAAGGCCGTCGAGATCGTCCGCTCCGGAAAGCTCGGCGAGCCGCGGATCTTCGAGTCGGTCTTCACGATGCAGGTCGAGGAGGGCAACGTCCGCCTCGCTCCGACCGACCGGGGCGGCGGGCCGATCTACGACATCGGGATCTACTGCATCAACGCGGCGCGCTACCTGTTCCGCGCGGAGCCGTCGGAGGTCCTCGCCACGAGCGCCTCCATCGGCGGGAAGCGGTTCGCGAGGACGCCCGAGATGATGAGCTGCGATCCTCCGCTTCCCGGTCGAGAGGCTGGCCACCTTCACCTGCAGCTTCGGCGCGGCCGACGCCAACTGGTATCAGGTCGTCGGAACGACGCGGCGATCTGCGCCTGGAGCCCGCCTACGAGTATGCCGAGCCGCTCGTGCAGCGCCTCACGATCGACGGCCGGACGCGCGAGACGCCGTTCGCCAAACGCGACCAGTTCGCTCCCGAGCTCCTCTACTTCTCCGACTGCATCCTGTCGCGGACGCGAGCCGGAGCCTTCGGGCGCGGGAAGGCCTGGCGGACTGCGCATCATCCGGGCCCTGCTCGAATCGGCGTGGACCGGCCGCGTCGTGAAGCTCGACGAGTTCGAGCGGCATCGGCGTCCGACGATGGCCCTCGAGAAGAAGCGCCCGCCCGTTCCCCGCCCGAAGCTCGTGCACGTGGCGAGCCCGTCGGGCAACTGAGCCGCGCTCGAGGCTCAGGCGGCCGGAGGCGGCTTCGGCGGAGCGTCGATCAGGCGGGCGATCTTCTCCTCGAGCTCGCGGAAAGCGAACGGCTTGGCGAGGCTTTCGTCCGCCCCCCGGCGCATCGCCTCTTCGATCCGGGCGCGGTTGCCCGACATGACGATGATGGGAGTCGACCACCCGCCCGCATGGATCGCCGACAGAGCGTTCTCCCCCACCACCAGGGGCATGCGCAGATCGAGCAGGACGAGGTCGAAGCGCTGCCGCGCGAGCTCGCTCAGAAGATCCTCGCCGTTGCGCGCGGCGACGACCTCGTAGCTGGGCGCCAGAAGCGTCGAGAGCGCATCGAGAATCGCAGGATCGTCGTCGGCGACGAGAATCCGTTTCAACGCCGGCCCGCCTCGGCCGGAAGTCGAGCCGTCACGCACGTCCCGTGGTCCACCTCGCTCTGGATCTCGAGGGAACCGCCGTGCCGCTCGACGATGTCGCGCGCCGTGGCGAGGCCCAGTCCGGGCCCCGGGAAATTCTCGCGGGGAGCGTTGCTGCCCCGGAAGAATCGTCGCGAGACATGAGGAATCTCGGCGGCCGGAATGCCGATGCCCTGGTCGCGCACCTGGACGCAGATCTCCGCGGGGTCGACCTTCAGGCGAAGCTCGACGACGCCTCCGCGCGGCGAGAACTTGACGGCGTTGTCGATGAGACTCCCGAAGGCCAGCTTCAGGCGCCGCCGATCCCCCACGGTCGTCGCGTGCTCGGGGCCGCGATACCGGAGGACGTGGCGGGTGCGGGCGGACGGCACGTGCAGCAGCTCGTTCTTGCCTTCCGTGAGCCGGCGAAGCAACAGCGCCAGATCGAGCGGCTCGGGTCGGATCCCCGGGTCCTGCCGGCCCCCTGCCTCGGCGACCTGATCGATCATCTCGCCGAGACGGTCGAACTGCGCATCGATGCGGTTGCGCATGAGGGGATCCGGGCTCTTTCCCGCCTCGGCCGAGCGCCGTACGATCTCGACCAGCATGCGCAGGGCCTGGAGCGGCGTGCGCAGCTCGTGCGCGATGGCTCGGAAGAATCCGTCGCGCGCCGCCTGGTCGGCCTCGCCCCGTTCGCCGAGGTCGATGCAGAAGCCGATGAATCCCCGGAACTCGCCGTCTTCCCGGTAAGGCGCTCCGCGGTCCAGGACCGGCCGGTACTCCCCGTCGTGCCGGCGCAGACGATACCGAGCCTCGAAGGGAGTGCCGTCCGCGGCGTGGAGCTGCTCCACGGCGAGCCGTTTCACCCGGTCGTCGGGGTGGATTCCCTCGACCCACCCGTCGCCGACTTCCTCCTCGAGGCGCCGGCCCGTGAAACGCAGCCAGGTCCCGTTGACATAGTCGTGCTTCGCGTCGGGACCGGAGCGCCACATCATCGCCGGGCTGTGCTCGACCACCGCATCGACGGCACCGTCGAAGGGATCGGGAGCCGGCCGCGTGGAGCTCATGGCGGGACCTCCGCGCCGTCGGGCACGGGCCGCCGCCGCTGAAGCTCATCCAGAGCGGCGCGCAGCCGCGTCTGGGCCCATCTCGGAAAATGTCGCTCGGCCAGCAGAACGCCGATGCAGACCCGGGGATCCACGCGGATCCCCTGGCTCCTGCAGCGGGACAGCCAGCGCGAGAGCTCCGAGAGCGGCACGACGCGCATCGCGAGGTTCTCCGAGGGGAACACCTGCGCGTGGGGAGCGAGCAGAATCGTGGCGCGACCGCGTTCTCCGGTCGGGATTCCGTAGCGGGACATCACGACCAGCTCCTCCACATCGAGGCCCGCTTCCTCGCGCATTCGCCGGTGGAGCGTGGACAACGGGTCGAGAGGCTTCGAGCCCGAGAGTCCCGGCAGTCGCACGATGACCGGCCCGCCGGAATAGGCGTCGACGACCAGCGGGATCTGGCCCTCGCGTGTCAGACCCACGACGAACAGTGACTCCGACGCCAGAACCGGGTCCGGCGCCAGGTCCAGCGGCGAGGCCGCCGCTTTCCAATTCATTCAGCCTCCCGGAGCACACCTCGCGCGCTCCCGGAGACAGGTTGAGCAAGGGCCTTGCCATCCCGCATGCGGAGCACCGGTTCAGCGCGCGATGCGCAGGCAAGCGGCGGAATCCCATCGGTGCTCCTTTCGGGCGATCGCACGGGTGCACTCAAAACAGGGCATAGAGATTGCAGACCGTGGCGGTTGCGGCTCGATGGCCGAGCCGTGCGAAACGGGAACACGAGGAACATCCCGCTCTCGAAACAACCCAGCTTTCCCCGGGAGGAATGCCATGGCTCAACCTGGTTCAAAAAGATCGATCCTCGGCGTACTCATCATGGGAGTCGTCCTGCTCGTGCTGCCGGCGATCGCCGGCGCGCAGGGGGCCCCGGGTTTCCGTTTCGGATTCTCCGGAGGCGTCGACCTCCCCGTCGAGGACCAGGAAGACATCTACGACACGGGCTGGAACGGAACGCTCATGTTCAACTGGAACTTCGGGACCTCGCCCTTCGGCCTCCGGCTCGACGGTTCGTACCACCGGCTCACGCTCGAAGACAGTCTCGAGCCCATCTTCCTCGACGGCCGGACGGAGATCATCGACGGCACGCTCAACTTCGTGTTCGGGCCGCACATCTGCGGGTGGTTCCAGCCCTACGTTTTCGGGGGCGGCGGGGCGTACAGCCTGAGGTTCCGGGCGGATATCGGCGAGGAGGATTTCTTTACGGACCGGACCACCCGTTTCGGGTGGAACGCCGGCACGGGCTTCGCGTTCAAGGTGGCGCCCGAGAGCAACATCCATCTCTTCGTGGAGGGGCGCTACACCAACATCGATCTCGACGCCGATCCTTTCAGCGACGTCGACACGACGAATCGGCGGTTCACGGTCGTCACCATCAACACCGGGATCGTGTTCTAGCGCGTCGCGAATCAGGACTCGGGCGCGGGCGGCAGGTCGGAGTTCGCCGGGCCGTTGACGACCTTGCCGCGCTTGTCGAAGCGAGAACCGTGGCACGGGCAGTCCCACGTCTTCTCGGCATCGTTCCACTGGACGAGGCAACCGAGGTGGGGGCAGACGGCCGAGAACGCGTGGGCTCGTCCGTCGGCGTCCCGATAGACGGCGAGCTTGGCGAGCCCGCGCCGCACGATCGCCCCGGAGTCGAACGGGATCTCGCGGGCGGACGGCGCGTCCCCCGGCGTGAGCCAGTCCGCGTACTGCGCGGCCACGTTGACGTTCTCTCGAGTGAACGCGCCCGCGCCGAGCGGGATCTTCCGGGAAGGATCGTAAAGCTCGGTCCAGGGGTTGTCGCGTCCGAGGATCAGGTCGGTCAGCAACATGCCGGCGATCGTCCCGTGCGTCAGCCCGACGCCGGAGTCCCCCGTCGCGACGAAGACGTTGTCGTCTCCGGGATTGCGGCCGATGAACGCCAGCCCGTCGAGGGTCTCCATGACCTGTCCGCCCCACGTGTAGGCGATCGACTCGATCATCGGAAACCGCTCGCGGGCCCAGGCTTCGAGGCGGCCGTGGCGCTCCCGGGTGTCGTCGGCCTGCCCGCGTCTTGTGATCCTCGCCGCCGACGATGAGGCAATCCTCCCGCTCGTCAGCGTCTGCAGCCGGACGTAGTGAAACGGGTCCTCGGTGTCCCAGTAGAGGGCGCGGGGCACGGACCGCCGAAGGCACGCGGCGCCGATGACGTACGTCATGTAGGGCGCCTGCTTCGTGTGGATCGCGACCCGGACGTTGATCGGGCTGTTCGTCGCCACGACGACGGCCTTCGCCGTGATCTTTCGGTCGCCGGCGGTCACGCGGGCCGGCGCTCCGGCCTCGACGCGATCGACGTGGGCTCCGGCGAAGAGGCGCCCTCCGCGCCGCCGGACGGCGCGGGCGAGGCCGGCGACGTAGCGCAGGGGGTGGAACTGGGCCTGGCGGCGGAACCGGATGCAGGGCCCGGTGTCGAACGGGAGCCCGGCGTTCGGCGCCATCGCGACGTCGGCGCCCGCGCTCCCGGCGGCCGCCAGCTCCTTCTCGAGCTCGTCGGAGGGGCCGTCGCGGCCGGCGAAGAGGTAACCGTCGAGGCGCTCGAAATCGCAGGCGATCTTCTCTCGACGGGCGATCTCTTCGATCCGATCGATCGCCGCGGCGTGACTCTCGGCCGCGAGCTTCGCCTCCGCCTTGCCCCGGACGCGCTCGATCTCCGTGTAGCGCGCGATCGAGCGCGGTCACGAGGTGGGCGGTCGTGGCGCCCGTCATGCCCCCGCCCGGCGGTCCGTCGTCGACCACGACGACCGACCGCCCCTCGGCGGCCAGAAGGTATGCGGTCGTCAGTCCCGCGATCCCGGCTCCGACGACACACACGTCGGCGCGCACGTTCGAGCGGAGCGCCGGCAGCTTCGGCGGCTCGAATCCGTCCCACCAGACAGGCTCGTTCTTCGGCTCGACCGGATTCGTCATGACCCCGATCGAATGCAGCGGCTGTGCCACCGCCGCGCGGCGAAACGCGCTCGCGGCACGCGGATTGCAAATTCGGAAAACGAGGAGGGATCTCCGATCGCAAGCTTACGCGGGCCGCTTCGCCCGTCCGGGCGAGGCCGAGGGCGCTTCGCTCACACCGGAGAAATCGTCTGAGCCTGCCCGTCGCAGGTTCGGCCACGGGACCCGGCGGCCCGACGCTCGGCTCCCTCGGACGATACGCCCTCATCGAGCGGATCGGCGCCGGAGGCTTCGGCGCCGTGTACAAGGCATGGGACGAGCAGACGAATCGCGCCGTGGCGATCAAGGCCTGCACGCTGGGATCGGAGATGCACCCGACGGTTCCTTCGCGAGGCCGAGCTCGCCGGGGGGCTCCGCCACCCCAACATCACCGAGGTCTACGAGAGCGGCATCGAGGGCGACACGCCCTTTCATCGTCCAGGAGCTTCTCGGCGGCGAGGACCTCTCCGCGCTGATCGCTCGTCGCGAGCCCGTCCTCCTCGCGTCCGAAGCTCGCCATCCTTCGCGGCCTGGCGGAAGCGCTCGATTACGCGCACCGGGCGGGCGTGATCCATCGCGACCTCAAGCCCGCCAACGTTCGCGTGCTGCCCGACGGATCGGTCAAGCTGATGGACTTCGGGATCGCGAAGGCCCTGGGATCCGCCACGAACCTGACCAAGAGCGGGATCGGCGTCGGGTCGATGGGATACATGTCGCCCGAGCAGATCTCCGGGGACCCGGTCGACGAGCGCAGCGACATCTTCGGTCTCGGCGTTCTGGCGTACGAGCTCCTGAGCTTTCGGAGGCCGTTTCGCAACGACAATCTCTTCCGGCTCCTCGAGATGATCGTCAAGGAGGATCGCGGACCCCCTGACGGAGGTCGCGGACGTTCCCCTCGACGTCGCTTCGGTGGTCGCGCGCGCGATGGAGAAGGACCCGTCGAAGCGCTACGGCTCCGCCGCCGAGCTGCGCGACGCCCCCCCCCGGGACGGACGGAGCCGCCGCCTCCGGCCGCGCAGGCCGCCCTCATCCGGCCGGCGCGGGACCCGGGGCCGAGCCCATCCTCATCGTCGAAGACGATCTCGCCGTGCGCGACGGGCTGCGCAGCCTTCTCGAGGAAGAGGGGTACCGCGCGCTCGGTGCGGCCGACGGCCGCGAGGCCCTCGCTCTCGCGACCGAGATGCGAGCCGCCTCCCGGGCTCATCCTGCTCGACCTGCGAATGCCCGTGATGGATGGCTGGCAATTCCTGGCGGAGTGGAGAGACCGAAAATCCGCCGCGCACTGTCCGGTCGTTCTCCTGTCCGGACTCTCTTTCATCCAGGACGCTCCCGGCGTCGCGGATTTCCTGCCCAAGCCCGTGGACTCCAAGAAACTCCTCGCCTGCGTTCGCCGCCTCTACGGCCCCTCCCCCGCCGCCCGCCCGTAGCGAATCCGTAAGCCGCGGGCCGGGATCTTGCACATCGGGTCTCCGTGCTGATCTTCGAGGCGATTTTCGCGTTTCTCCGCCGCTCGCTCGGCAGCGTTCTGCGGGCGATGTTCGGCTGGGCGACGCTCGCGCTCTTCGGCGAGGTCCGCGAAAAAGAGCGGCCGCTCCTGACTCTCGTCGTGGCCGCGGCCGCGGTCTGGCCCCTCCTGCTCGTCGGGCACCGTTTTCCCGCGGCCGGCGGCGCTGCTTCTCGCGGTCCTGCCGGTGCCCGAAGGGCACGCCCGAATCGATCATGCGCGGGCGTCTGGATCGCCCTCACGCTCCTGATCCCGCTCGGGCGTCGGTTGGGCGCTCTGACGCGCCGCAAGCGACGCGGCCCGAAGCGGCGCAGCCGGTGGAAGCGCCTGCTCCTCGGATTCCCGACGACCCTCGGCCTGGGGCTCGGCTTTCTCTTCGTGTGCGTGGCGGTGCCGGTTCGCAAAGTTCGCGGCGTTCGCCTCCGGCCGAAAGGAGGAGCACGCTCCCTCTGGCGATTCGCTCCGGAGGACTACACCGAGACCGTGGCGAAGCTCCGCGAGGCCCTCACGCGCGGCGGCGTTCCGGTCGAGCCGCGCGAGCCCCCGTGGGGAACCCGCGCGCTCGGGCGGCTTCTCCACGTCTTCGCGGGCGCCGTGCTGAGCGCGTACCAGCCCGAGAATCTCGAGTACCTCTGCACCGACGAGATCGAGATGACCTTCTATCCCAACGGCGTCCGTCTCTACGGCGGCGAAGCCGTCACGGCCCGGGCGCACGCGCTGCTCGCCGAAAGCGCGACCGCCACGCCCGCCCTCCTGTGCATGTCCCCGGACGGCCAGGAGATCGAGCACCGGGTGAAGATGCTCTGGAAGCGGCGAGCCGAACGCAACGCCCGGCTCGACCGTGACGTCCAGGCCTTGGCCCGCGAGCTCGCGGACACGACGCTCGGGTTTCGCGACTGGGAGACGCTCTACCGAGAGCTCCTCCAGGTCGTGGTCGCTTCCCGCGGGGCGTCGCGTCTCATCCAGACCGCTCTGGCGGGCCGCGCCGTCGCGGCTCCGGAGGGGAAAGGCGAGCCGCGGCGCGTTCCGGTCCGCCGGCTGCGCAGGGCCGCTCGGAGGGCGCGCGCGTACAGCGGCGCCACACTCCGCAAAGAGGCCTCCGACCGCAGCCTCAAGCTCATCGAGAAGCTGGCCGAACGCGTGTTCGGGATCCTGACCCGCCGGGCGCTGAGTCGGGCGGGCGCGGCTACTCGCCTTTCCGGGTCCCCACCTGCCGATCGAACCCCGGCAGAATCCCCTTGATGAACGCGTTCTCGAGCAGCCCGCCGAGCACCGCGAAGAAATTCGACCCGGCCTCGCCGATCGGCCCTTCGATCGGGGCGTTCGTGGCGACCTGGTCCCGCTTGCGGTTCGTGAGGATCGTCGAGGCGACGTCGACGGCGCTCTCGTAGACCTTCTTGAAGAAGCTCTTGTTCGCGTCCTGGCGGCGAGTCGTAGATCTCGACGTCCTTGAAGATGGGCTTGACGTAGCCCCGCATGTACCGGTCGTGGATGCCGATCTCGGAGTTGACCTGGAGCGTCCCCGCGATAGACGTCGAACTTGCCGTAGGCGCGGAAGAGATCGTTCAGCGCGGTCATCGGCGTCGGGCCGACCTCGACTTGAACGTCGAGATCCGCCGCTCCCCGACTCCCCGGCCGGAACGTGGCGGTCGCGGAGACGTCTCCTTTGCCCATGAACTTGCCGCGCGCTGGTCGCCTGCGCGGTGCCGGAGCCCGGCCTGTTCGAAAGCCCCTCGACCGCGACGTTCGGCGCCGACTCACGAACAGCCGGTAGTCCGGCGTGCGGCGTGCGATCGACGAGCTCGAGGGTCGAGTCGACGAGGCGGAACTGGTCCAGCCGCAGGTTCCAGGGGATCTCCGTCCTCGCGGTCTCGGCGCGGCTCTCGGCCGCCTCGTTGGCCGCCGGGACGATGCCCGAGTCGGCCGCTTCCGGGAGCCCTTTTCAAGTAGCCGATGCGCACGCCGCTCGATCGTGATCTCGGGCATCGAGAGGTTTCGGACCTTGGGACGCGTACTCGACCTCTCCCGCCGCCGAGAACGTCCCGCCGGAGACGAGAACGTTCCAGTGCTCGGCGAGGTTGCCGAAGGCGTCGAGCGGGACCGCGGCCAGGCGAAACTCTCCCTTCACGCCGGCATGCGGCGCCGCGAGGAAATCCGCGTGGCCCTTGCAGCTCCGCCTGGCCCGTCCCGGCCAGACGGCGCTCGCCTCGATCGGAGAGGGATACGTGCGTTCCTTGGAGTGGATGTTGCGGATGTTGGTGGCCCGGGCCTCGAGCTGCGTGAGCTCGAGCGGGCGTTCGGGATCGTCGTCGAGTAGGTCAACGCCCCGTCCCGGATCCGGAGAAGGTTGATCTTGAGCGGATAGATCGCCTCGACCGCCTCCTGCCAGCCCTTGCGCGTCGACGGGGACCTCGTCGGCGAGCTCGCTTCGCAGCTGCGGAAGGTTCACGTACGCCACGGGCCGATCGATCGCGAAGTCCGCGACGACCCGCAGGAAGAGCAGCTCCCGCCAGTGCACGCTGGCGTGGAGCCGCGGGCACGAGCGAGGATCGCGGGCTCCGGGTGCGCCTCCTGCCGAAGAACGACGTCGCTCAGGGTCAACGACAGCCCCAGGGGCTGAAGCCTCGCCTGGCCGATGCGGGCGCTGTAACCCTTCAGGCTCGCGTTCATCCGGCTCTCGATCGAGCGCCGGATCGGCTCGTTGGGCACGAAGCCCACGAGCGCGGCGAGCGCGAGCAGGCCGGCCAGCGCGATTCCGACCTTCGCCAGAGGTCCGCAGTCTTCGCCGCCGCCGGTTGGGCGCACCTTCCGGACGCGGCTTACGAACAGCCGTAGAGCTCACGTGGTTCCCTGTCGCAAGCGAAGTGCCAGCCGGCCTCTCGCCTCGCCGATCGTCAGTACGTGCGGCCGGTGCCTCGATCGTGGCCGGCGACTTTGACGATCTTGTTGTAGAGGCCGAGGATCAGGAGCGTCGGCGCCCACTGCCCGATGAAGTTCGAAACGTCCTTGGTCTTGCGCTTGCCCGAGAGCTGGAGCCCGAGCGAGACCAGCATCGATCCGACCGACGCCCACAGCCAAACGTCCGAGGGAAGATGCGACGTCGCCGATTCGAGCTTGCGCGCGACCTGTCCCTTCCCTGGGCGGAACGTTCTCGACGAAATCTGCAGCGTCCTCCACCACGTCCTTCACACGTCCTTGACACGCGTTTCCATGAAATGGGTCCTCCTGAGAATTTCGTTGTCGCCGGACGTCGGCCCGGCGCAACGCGCTCATCGTGCAGACCGCATGCCACGCACGGACCCCCGTCCCGATCCGTCGAGAATCTGCACAAACTTGCATCCGCTGGCATGGAGCGTGCACGAACTCTCCCGTCCGAGGAGACATTTGCGGTGGGAGGAGACACGATGAAGAACGCGACGTGGGACGCCCGATCGACGGCGGCCGACGAGCACGAAGAGAAACTCGACCGGCTCTACCAGCTGATCGAGGACATCGAGGTGGCGATGCTCACCACGCGCCGGCGGGACGGCTCGCTCGTGTCACGCCCGATGGCGACCCAGCGACGGGCGGAAGGCGCGCACTTCTGGTTCGTCGCCGAGGAACGGGCTCGGCGAAGATCGACGAGATCCTCCTCGACCCCAACGTCAACCTCGCCTACTACAAGGCTCGGACCAGGGAATGGGTGTCGGTCTCGGGAGTAGCAAGAATCTCTCGGGACCGGGCCAAAATCCGCGAGCTCTACGAGCCGTCGTGGAAAGTCTGGTTCGCCGACCAGGGAGGCGTGAAGAACGGCGGCCCCGACGACCCTCGGATCCTGCTCATCGGGGTCGAAGCGCGCTCGGCGCACTTCATGAAAGTCGACAAGCCGGCGCCGGTGATCCTGTTCGAGTACGTGCGCGGGCTGGCCCGCGGCGAACGGCCCAGGTTCGGGAAAGTCGAGGGCGTCGGCGAAGAAGCGCTCACGCTCGGACCGAGCCGCGGCCCGCAGCCTGCACGATCTTCCGGAGAAGAGCCGGCTCGTCCGTAAGCATGCCGTCGACGCCGGCGCCCACGAGAAGCTCGAGGCGCTTCGGGTCGTTGATCGTCCAGGCCACGACGGCCTGGAAGAAGCCCGAGTCGCGGGCCCGGAGCATGCGCCCGACGTCGTGGCGGTAACCGGGCCACGCGCGGCCTCCGGCGCCGAGGCTCACGTCCCGGGCGCCCGTGCGGGTCAGCTCCGAGATCTCCGGCGCGGGTAGCTCGAGATCCGCGCTCACCCGGAGCGGGACCGGCGCAGGCGCAATGACTCGCCGCCGCCGACGGCCGTCGCGAGCGCCCGCACGATCTCGGCGCGCGGGCTCAGGAGGCGGAACGTGGTCCGCCCGGACGGAGCCTGCCGAAGCCGCGCGACCAGCGCGGCGGCCGCTTCCGTCTGATCGTCGGCGAGCTTCAGATCCAGGAAGACGTCCGCCGTGCCGGTCTTCCGCGCCCAGTCCTCCAGGTCCTCGAGCCAGGCGATGCCGACGTGCTCTCCCTGCGACGCGGCTCCGTCCGGCTCGTAGCCGTAGTGTTCCGCGAGCTCCGCGGCGCGGAGCTCGCGGACCGGCCGGCGCCAGCGCGACCCGGCCGCCGGGACCCGCGGTCGGAACGCGAGCTTCTCGGCGCCGAGCTGCCGGGCGAGCGCGACCTTTTCGTCGGGGTCGGCATCGTGCCAGAGGGCGAAGCGGCCGTCGGAGGTCACCGAGACGTCGGTCTCGACCGTATCCGCGCCGAGCGCGAGGGCTCGGTCGAAGGAGGCGAGGGTGTTCTCGGCCTCCAGGCGCGCCGCCCCACGATGACCGATGACGAAGCAGGGCTTTCCCGCCGCGGCGGCGGGCAGACCCGGACGGAGTAATCCCTGAACGACGGCCGCGGCGCGGTGCAGCAGGTCGCCGCGACCGAGCATGCTCATGGCGGCGGCGCCGCCGCGGGCCAGCGCAGCTCGAACCGCTCCATGGTGTCGAAGCCGGTTCCGTCCTTTTCGAGCCCGCGCACTTCGAGCTCGAGGGCGTCCTTCGCCGGCGTGAAGCGGAGGTAGTGGAACGCGCGAACCGCGCCGCCGGCGAACAGATCGTCGGTGTGACGCCGTCGGGCCCCCTCCCTCAGCGCGGCGCGCGGACCGCCGCCGCCTCCTGCCACCAGAAAGCACTTGCCGTCGCGAACGTAGCGTTCGTAGTTGTGCACGTGTCCCGAGATCATCGCGAGCGTCTTGACGGCCCGCGAAAAAGGCGGCACGAAGTCGCGCTGGACGTGAACCGTGTCGGAGGTGACCCGGCTGTTGGTGAAGGGCGGATGATGCAGAACGACCAGCGTGCCCCGAATCGAGTCGTCCGCGTCCCATTGCTCGAGGACCCTCCGGTACCAGGCGAGCTGCTCCCGCCACGACGCAGCCGGGAGGCGGCCCAGGTTGGAATCGAGAAAGGCGATTCCCAGCCCGCCGTAGACGACAGCGTACCAGTGTCGCCCGCGCAGGTGCGGAAAGCGCTGGAAGTAGTTTGCGAGTGCCGTTCTCCGCGACAACCAGTACTCGTGGTTGCCGAGCACGGGGAACGCCGGGATTCCCGCCGACCTCAGAGGCGCAGAGATCTGCTCGAACTCCTCCCAGGCCGCCCGGGAGGATCCGCAGAAGACGAGATCGCCGAGGAAGGCGACGAAATCGGGCCTCTCTCCCGCGACCTCGCGGAGAATCTGGCGGCGTTCCCGCTGGATTGGACTCGCGCCAGACCTCGAGCCCGGATGTCGGCTGGAGATCGCCGACGACCGCGAAGGTGCCGCCTCGAACCGCGAGGCGGTCCGGCTCGTTCTTCTCGGCCGGCGCGCCGCTCTGCGCGCTCCGTCCGCGCGTGTCGGCGCCCGCGGTGCTCATCGAGCCGCCGCTTCCGTTCGCGGCATGGTTCTTGAAGTGACCGGGATCATGAAAATCATGAGCTCCCCTGCGTCCTCCGGCGCCACACCGGCGCCGACGACTCCAGACTCCGCCTGCAATCGACGAGCCGCCGACCGGCCAGGAGCCGGTGATCGACGAGCCCGGACGTCTGGTCCCGGCGGTGGATCCGCGCCGGCCGGGCGCGCCCCGACCGATCCGCGAGCCGCGCGAGATCCCCGACGACGATCCCGCGCCCGGAGAGCGGAAGCGGTAGCGGTTCCTCAGGAGGACGGACCCGGCGCGGCACTCGGCGCCAGCCGCTGCAGGGCGCTTCGAACCAGTCGGTCCCCGGCCCACCTCGCCGCGGTGGCGGCGAGATCCGGCCGATGCATCAGCCGCCGGAAGGCGGCGCTCCAGCCGAACCGGCGTCGAAAGCGGGCTCGCCAGGCCGCCGCATAGATCCGGGAGACCGATGCCCGGGGCACCGCTCCCGAGAGCCCCTCCTCGAGCGTCCGCGCGGCCAGGATCCCCGAGGACAGCGCGCACGCGATGCCCTGGCCGGAGAAAGGATCCAGCACGCCGGCCGCGTCGCCGACCATCAACACGCCTCCTTCTTCCGGCGGCTTCGCCGCGAGGTGCACCGGGCCGGCGCCGCGAAAGTCCGTCGCCGGCCTCAGCCGGTCGAGGGCGCGATCGAGCGCCGCGTTGGAAGCCCGGGCGTGGGCGAGCACGGCGTCCCAGCCGTGGGGCAGCCGCCGATGCGTCGCGCCGTCCACGATGCCCGCGAGGTGGACCGCGCCGCCCTCGATGCGCGAGAGACCGCAGTAACCGCCCGGGAACAGGTAGAGAGCGACGCGTCCGGCGAGCGTGTCATCCGGCTCGTAGCCGCGGCTCCAGGCGAGAAAGTGGCGGCCGCGGCCGTCGGCCTGCCCCTTCGGCCTCCATTCGCGATCCATCGCGTCCCAGCGGCCCCAGGCGCCCACCACGCTCCGCGCCTCGATCTCCGTCTGCTTCGTTCCTTCGGAAAAGCGCACGAGAAAGCCGGCCGGGATGGAGGCCAGCCCCCGGGCGCGCGCGCCGAAGCGCAGCTCGGCGCCCCGGTCCTCGGCCCAGCGCGCGAGCCGATCGTCGAGCCTGGTGCGCGAGATTCCGAGCGCCGCCGCGGGAAGCCGGAAATCGATCTGCTCGCCGCCCGGCACGCAGAGGACGCCGCCGTCGATGCGCTCGGCCTGCCGCTCGAACTCCGCGCGCAGCCCCAGAGCGCCGAGCTCCTCCGCCGCGCCCGCCGAGAGAAATTCGCCGCAGACCTTCCGCCTCGGAAAGCGTTCCTTCTCGAGAACGAGGACGCGGCGGCCGCGGAGCGCGAGGAGGCCGGCGGCGGCAGAGCCCGCGGGCCCCGCGCCGATTACGACGACATCGAAGGCCGACATGCCATCCCCCCGGCGACGAGGATCCGAAACGGGAAGATGCGAAACGCCAGGCTGTCGGGCTCGACCTCCCGGGCGACGGCGAGAGCCTCCTCGGGCGTGTAGCCCTGACGGACCGAGGCCACGCCGTCCTCCAGGGACACTCGCGTGCGGAAGATCGCCCGTCCCGCCAGCGCCACGAAGAGCTCCGCGAGACGGTGCCGGCGAACGTCGAGCATCGCGAAGCCCAGTCGAGCGACCCGCCGGACCTCCGCGAGGATGTCCCGGTTCTCACCGGGCGAAAAGTGGTGCAGGAAAAGCGTCGAGACGGCGAAGTCGAACGCCTGATCGGGGAACGGGAGTTGGAGGGCATCGCCGGCCACCGGCGAAGCGCCGCTTGCCGCTCCGGTGACGCGGCCGACCGCGAGGTGCCTCCACTGGAGATCCAGGGCGACGATGCGCACGAGGAATCCCGCCCCCCGCAGGCGACCGGCCAGCCTCGCGGCCACGGCCCCCGAGCCGGCCCCGAGGTCGAGAATCGAGATCGAGCGGCGGCCGAGGGCCTTCGCCCGCGCGGCGAGATGGGTCTCGAGGGCCCGCGAGGCTCCCCACCGGCGATTCACGTGGTCGAGATCCTCGAGCGACCGCCGCATCTCCTCCGCCGGGAGGCCGGGGTCGTCGAGGCGCTCGCGGGAGGGCCGCCGCGGCGGAACGAGCGGGCTCACGTCTCGATTTCCCCGGTTCGAACGACCAGGGCGCTGTTCTTGGAGCCGAAGCCGATGCAGTTGCAGAGCGCGTGCTCAACCCGGGCCCGACGCGAGGCGTTCGCGACGTAGTCCAGGTCGCACTCCGGATCGGCGGTCTCCAGATTGATCGTCGGCGGCAGGAACCCGTCGCGCATGCCGAGCACCGTCGCCGCGACGCCGGCGGCCCCGCAGGCCCCCTGCGTGTGACCGATCATCGATTTGATCGACGAGCCCGGAACGCGATCCGCGGCGCGTCCGAAGACCTGGCGCGCCGCCCGGGTCTCGACGCGATCGTTCAGGGCCGTGCCCGTGCCGTGATAGGCGACGTAGCCGACCTCCTCCGGAGGAATCCCCGCCTCGCGCAACGCGAGGCTCATGGCGCGCGCCGACTCTTCGCCTGATTCGTTCATGCGGACCCGGTGGTGCGCATCGCAGGTCGCGCCGTAGCCCCGGATCTCGGCGTAGACGCGGGCCCCTCTCGCCTTCGCGCGCTCCCGCTCCTCGAGGACGAACATCCACGCGCCTTCGCCCAGCACGAAGCCGTCGCGGTCGGCGGAGAACGGGCGGGAGGCGCGCGCGGGATCGTGTTCCCGTTCGGTCGAGACGACACGCATCATGAGGAAGCCCTCCATGATGCCGCGCACGACGGTCGCGTCCACGCCGCCCGCGAGCACGACGTCCGCGGTCCCGAACTTGATGGAGCGAAAGGCGTGGCCGAGGGCATCGGTCGAGGACGCGCAGCCCGTCGAGATGACCTGCGAGGGTCCGCGGAGGCCGAACCGCATCGAGATCTCCGAGGAGAGCGTTCCGATCGTTCCCGACGCGATCGCGTAGACGGAGGCCTTCTTGACCTGGTTCGTGTAGTACAGGTGATACATGCGCTCGGCGAACTCGATGGGGCCGCCGCCGGTTCCGAGCAGCACGCCGAGGCCCCGCCGCTCGTCCAGGGAAAGGCTCTCGACGTCGATACCGGCATCTAAGAAGGCCTCTTCCGACGCGGCGATCGCGAGCGGAACCGCCCTTGAGACGTGGCGGACGGACTTGACGTCGACGTGGGCGGCGAGGTCGAAGTCCTTGACCTCGCCCGCGATCGTGGCGGCCAGCCCCTCGGGATCGAAGAGGGAGATGCGGTCGATCCCGCTGCGGCCTGCCGCGAGCGAATGCGCGTAGGCTTCCCGGCCGTTGCCGTTGGGCGAGAGGCAACCGATGCCCGTGATGGCGACGCGCCGTTCCACGCCGCGAAACTCTACGTCCTTGCCGACACGTCGCCTGCCGTCTTAACGAAGCTCTGCGCCGCCGGGGGGGTGCGAACGGGGGCCGGACTGACCTGCGGTCCGGGTGCCGCCGTGACGGCGCGGGTCAGGGGCGTCGCATACTCGGGTGCGCCGGTGACACTCGCGCGGGGAGTTCCGGCCATCGGCCCCGCAGGGGTGGCCGACATCGCGGAACCCTCGTCCGCCGACGCGTACGCCTTCGAAGGCGGCGCGCTCGAGGCCGATCCTCCCGCCGCGCCTTCCGCCGATCCCGGCGAGAAAGGTGCGATCGACGTGACGCGCCGCCGGCCCAGGCTGTCGGTCAGCCAGGCGACGGTGACCGTCTGGCCAGCCGCGAGCGAATCGTCCACCCGGGCACCGGCATCGAGCGCCATCGACACGTCCCCACCGTCGGAGCTCTTGAGCACGATGCTCTCGCCGGGCGTGTAGCTCTCGACGGTTCCGGTGGTCGTCTGGATGAACCGGTCCTGGAATTCGCTCGAAGCCGTGTCGTGCGTCGCCGAGTCGCAGGCGATTACGCCGGCCGCGAGCACCAGAGCCGCACATCATCGTCTTCATGGCTGCCCCGGCCCCGCGGAGCCCGCAGCGCCTCCGGACGGAGGCGCGGACGAGGGCGTCCCGTTGGGACAGGTCGCCGGCGGCGCCGAACCCGGCTGTCCCTGCGGGGCGAGCACGGGCGTTCCGTTGGGACCGATGACGGGCGGCGCGGCGCCCGGCTGACCGGGCTGCGCCAGCACCGGCGCCCCGTTCGGTCCGATCACCGGCTGTCCGCCCGAAGCGGATGGCGCGAGGACGGGCGTGCCGTTGGGACCGATCATGGTCGGAGGAGCTCCGCTACCGATGACCGGAGCTCCGTTAGGACCGATGACCGGCGTCCCGGAGCCGGGGACTCCCGGGGCCAGGGTCGGCGTGCCGTCGGGTCCGATGACCGTCGGCGCGGCCCCCTGCGTCGCGGGGAAGCCGTTGGGTCCGACCGGCGCCTGCGCGGCCTGCGCGCGCGACAGGTCCGTGGACGAAGCGACCCGCGGCAGGCCATCGGTTCCGATCACCGTGGTGTTCGGGTCGATCGGGGCATTGGGATTGAGGACGTTCGGATTCAGCGCGCCCCCGTAGCCTCCGGCGCCCGCGGACATCCCGGCGTTGGGAGCGTTCGCGGCCGCCGTGCCGGACGCGTCCGACGGCGGCGGCGCGATGCCGTCCCCCGTCGGGCCGAGTACGAGAGTTTCGCCGGGATCGAGGCCGCGCTGTGCGCTCCGCTGGCCGACGTCTGGGCCGATCCTGCCGGTCCTCCTCTGAGGCGAGGCGCCCGGACCGTCACGGTTGCGGGCTCGTTTGCCGCCCGACCGGGGACGACGCGCACGACCGTTTCCATCGGAATGCCGGTGAGCGGCCCTCGCGGATGGGGATGAAACGTGAGGACGGTTCCGCGCGTCACCGGTCGGTCCGCGCTCAGAACCTGGTTTCCATTCGAGAGCTCGATACGATACGTCGCTGTCTCTGCGACCACGGCCGCCGCCGAGAACGCGGCGAACAGTGAAACGACGATACGACTGGACCCCGTCATGACAGACCTCCACCGCTCTCCGACTGCAGGATGGGTGCCACCCGACGAAACCCGGGCGCCGGTGGCAAGACCCGTGCATTTGGCTCCGCCAGGAGGTGACCATGGGCCTGGTCCTGTTGATCGTCCTCGTCCTTCTTCTGGTGGGCGCCATACCGAGCTGGGGCTACAGCCGCAACTGGGGGTACGGACCGAGCGGGATCCTGGGCATCATTCTCATCGTCGTCGTGGTCCTGCTTCTGACGGGAAGGTTGTAGTCGGCTCCGGCACTCGCGTCTTTCTTCTCTCGCCCGCCGGCTCTTCGGGCCGGCGGGCGGAGATCCTCCTCCGCGACGTGGCCGCATTCGATCTCGCGCGACGCCTGCGCTCGAGCGAGGGCGCGCCGCTGGGAGAAGCGTTTTCGTTCCTTTCCGGGCTCTATTTTCGAGGCAAGCTCACGTACGCGAACCGTTTCGCGCCCGGGGCCTCTTTCGTGATCACTTCGTGTTCCGGCCTTCTCCCGCCCGAAGCGCGCGTACGGCGGGACGATCTGCAGCGCTACGCGCGGGTGCCGATCGCGCTCAGCGAGAGCGCCTATCGCCGGCCGTTCGTCCGTGACGCACGGCGGCTTTTCCGGTCGATGCCGCCCGACGCCGCCGTCGTGCTGCTCGGATCGATCGCGACCGACAAGTATTGCGGCGTGCTGCTCGAGATCTTCGGCGAACGGCTCCTCTTTCCGTCCGAGTTCGTCGGGCGCGGAGACATGAGCCGCGGCGGATTACTCCTGCGCGCCGCCCGCGACGGCCGGGAGCTGGACTACGTTCCGGTCGCGACGGCGGTCCGCCACGGACCCCGTCCCCCGAAGCTCGATCCATCGACGCGCGTGCCTGCAGGGCAGGATCGCTGAGGGAGCGTCAGTCGTCGAGGACGTTGCGGACGACCCGGAGGATCTCGGACATGCCGTAGGGCTTGCGGACGGAGGCCCGGACACCGGCGGCTTCCATCGCGCCTCTCTGATCCGGTTCGATGTTGCCGCTCGCGACGATGCACCGGAGCCCCGGCTGGCGCTCCCGCATCCGGAGAAAGGCCTCCCAGCCCCCGAGCCGCGGGAGCCCGAGATCCAGTAGCACGACCTCGATCCGATCCGCGTTCTCCGCGTGAACCTTCACGGCCTGGGCGCCGTCGAGCGCCGTGAGAACCTCGAAGCCTTCCTCCTCGAGAAGCTCGCGTATGGGGCTCAGGAGGGTCTCCTCGTCCTCGACGAAGAGAATCGTCGCGCGCTCTCCGGAAACGTCCTTCGCGGGAGCCGTGCTCTGGCGGGACGACTTTCGCCGCGCGCGGCTCGCGATATCCGGAGCGTCCGCGCTCGCGTCGGGGACCTCGATGTAGATGCGGAAGGTCGTGCCCTTGCCGATCTCGCTCTCGACGTCCACGTAGCCCCGGTGAGAATTGACGATGCCGTAGACGACCGCGAGTCCCAGGCCCTGGCCCTTCGCTCCTTTGGTCGTGAAGAAGGGCTCGAAAATGCGCTGCCGCGTTTCGACATCCATTCCGACTCCCGTGTCCGAGACACAAAGCTCCGCGTAGCTTCCGTTCGGGGCTTCGGGGAACTTCGCGCGGAGGGTCTCGGCCGAGACCACGTCGGTGCCGAGGGTCAGGACTCCTCCCTGGGGCATCGCGTCGCGGGCGTTCATGGCCAGGTTCAGGATGGCCTGGTGGAGCTGATTGGGATCGGCGTGCACGCGCGGCACTTCCTCCGCGAGCTTCGTCGAGACTTTGACCTGCTTCGGAAACGTCTCTCGCAGCATCGAGGCGACTTCCCGGACGACCGCGTTGACGTCGGTGGGCTCGAAGGCGATCTCGGTCTTGCGCGCGAAGGTCAGCAGCTGGCGGACGACCGCGCTTCCGCGCTCGACGGCCTTATGGATGGAGCTGGCGCTCTCCGCCCGCTTGGCGGCGTCGAGCTTCTCGCGGCCGAGCACGCCCACGTGCGCCGAGATGATGTTGAGGAGGTTGTTGAAATCGTGGGCCACACCGCCGGCCAGCCTCCCGATCGAGTCCAGCTTCTGCATCTGCCGGACCTGTTCCTGGAGCCGGGCCCGCTCGGTCACGTCCCGGAGGTTCGCCTGGGTCACGCGCCGGCCGCCGAGGTCGTAGGTGCTGGTGATCGCCTCGACGAACACGGATTGACCGGACTTCGTGCGCAGCATGACCTCCTGCTCGAAGCCGAAACCGCCCGCGAGGTTGGCCTCGAATCGGCTCCGGGCCGCTGCGGGATCGTCGTAGAGCCCGAGGTCCCAGGGCCGTTTGCCGAGCATCTCGTGGCGCGAATAGCCCAGGAGCAACTCGAGGAACGGATTCACGTCGAGCAGCTGACCGGTCTCGGCCTCCATGAGCCAGATGCCCTCCCGCGCGGTCTCGAAGATCCGGCGATACCGCGACTCGGAGCCCTGCAATGCCGCCTCGGCGTGCTTGCGCTCGGTGATGTCTTCGAGGGCCAGGAGGATCAGGGGCTCCGCCTCGCCCGGCAGCTGCACCCGCCCCGCGTTGGCGCGGAGGATCTTTTCGCCGACCCCGTCGATGTCGACCGCGAGCTCGTGATCCTGGAACGGGACCTTCTCGCGGGCCGTCCGCTCGAGGAGCGCCCGCAACTCGGGCTGGGATGCGTCGAGCCCCCAGAGCTTCAGTAAACGCCTTCCCCTCCGTCTGGCCCGGCGACGTCTGGAACGTCCGGTAGAAGGACTGGTTGGCGGTCCGGACGTGCAACGACTCGTCGAGCACGACGAGGGCTTCGCGGACGGTTTCCACGATGGCCTCGGCGTAGTCGCGCGCGCGGTTGACCTGCTCGAGACTTCGTTTGAGGAGGTCGATGTCGAAGAACGCGAGGACCGCGCCCTCGATCCGATTGTCCATCGTGCGATACGGGCGCGCCCGCAGCAGATACCAGTGGCCTTCGCCGTCCTGGACCTCGCGCTCGCGGCTGACGGCGGTGTGGATGACCTCCCGGGCGACGTCGGCGAGATCCGTCATCGTCAGGTTGGGCTTGATGTCCCGGATCGGGCGTCCGACGTCCGTGGGAATCAGGTTCAGCAGCTTCTCCGCCTGGGGCGTGTATCGGCGCAGCCGTCCGTCGGGCCCCAGCATGACGATCGCGACGCTCGTCCCCTCCAGGGTGTTCTGAAGGTCGTCGTTGAGGTGCGACAGCTCCGCGTTCCGGTTCTGGAGCTCCTCGTTGACGGTCGTCAGCTCCTCGTTGGTCGACTGGAGCTCCTCCTTCGCGGTCTCGAGCTCCTCGTTGGTCGATTGGAGCTCCTCGTTCGACGAAAGGATCTCCTCGTTGGCGCTCTTGAGCTCCTCGTTCGACGCTTCCTGCTCCTCGATGATCGCCTGCAGGTAGTCCTTGGTGGACGTCAGCTCCTGCTCGAGCTTCACGATGTTCTCGTGATCGACGGGGCCTCCGCGCCGGGCCTTCTTTTCCGGGGCCGGCGCCCCCGCGGCCCGGCGCCTCGCGTCGGCCTCTTCGAAGAGCACCAGGAAGTGCCGGCCGCCGCTTCCCTCCGGCTTCAACGGGACGACTTCGAGGTTCACCTCGCGGAAGTGGCCGTCCTGCCGGACGTGGAGTCGTTCCTTGCGGATGGGCCGCCCGCTCCGTCGCGCCTTGAGGATCGAGCTGCGGAGCTCGACGAGCAGGCCCTCGCGGGCCATCTTGAGGATGTTGAAGCTCGCGGTGCCGGGCGCGGCTTCGAGGTACGGGCTCGTCTTTCCCCGAAACTGAATGACCTCGAAGGCGTCGTTGATCAGCGCTCCGGCCGGCGAGTAACGGCCGAGAACCAGACGGTCCGCCTCCTTCTGGAGGTCGATCGGCGCGAGCCCCTCCGCCGACGCCGGCGGCGCGGCGCGTTCCTCGGCCGACCGCCGCTCACTGAAGTCGAGGATCTGGCGGGACGAGCCCGGCCGTTTCGCGAAGATGCGATGGTTGCGGTCCACCGGCACGAAGAGATCTCCGAAACCCGAGATCGACTCGGCGTTTCCGAGCACGAGAACGCCCTGAGAACGCAGGGCGTAATGGAAGATCGGCACGACCCGCTTCTGCAGGAGGGGCTCCAGATAGATCAGCAGGTTGCGGCAGCTGATGAGATCCAGGTTCGAGAAGGGCGGATCGGACGTGACGTTCTGGCGCGCGAAGACGCAGACGTCGCGAATGCTCTTGGAGATCTGCCAGCGCCCGTCGGTCTTGACGAAGAAACGGCGCCGTCGCTCGGGCTTGACGTCGACCATGGCGTTTTCCAGGTAGATGCCGGTGCGCGCCTTGTCGATCGCGGTGTCGGAGACGTCCGTCGCGAAGATCTGGACGGGCGGGCTGTTCTCCGTTTCCTGCGCCGTCTCGAAGAGAGCGATCGCGAGCGAGTACACCTCCTCGCCGGTGGAACATCCGGGGACCCAGATCCGGATCGGAGACGTCTCGCCGCGGTCCTTGAGGAGTGAGGGAAAGACCGTCCGCTGCAGGCTCCGGAAGACTTCCGGATCGCGAAAGAAGCGCGTGACGGTGATGAGGATGTCCTCGTGGAGGGCGTGCACTTCCGCAAGCTCCTTCCGCAGGAGCTCGTAGTACTTGCGGAGGCTCTCGACCTTGCGAAGCGCCATGCGCCGGGCGATCCGGCGCTTGACGGTCGTCTGGCGGTAGTTCGAGAAGTCGACCCCCGTGGTCGTCCTCAGGAGGTTCAGCACCCGCTGGTGATCCGAGCCCTCGATCCGAGGCTCGGGGGCCAGCGCGGGAATCGGCCGGAGATAAGGATGGCGGCCCATGTGGACCAGCTCGCGGGCGATCTTCTCGGGCGGATGGACGAAGTCCACGGAACCGGCCGCGATCGCCGAGCGCGGCATGTCCTTGAATTTGGCCGAGGCCTCGTCCTGGGCGAACGTGACTCCCCCTTCGGCCTTGATCGCCCGGAGTCCGAGCGCGCCGTCCGACATGGTTCCCGAGAGCACGACGCCGATCGCGCGGCTCTTGTACTGCTCGGCGAGGGACCGCATGAAGTGGTCGATCGGCATCTCCCGGCCGCGCTCGGTCGGGCGCTTCGTGACGCGAAAGGCGCCGTCGACGAGCCCGATGTCGGCGTTGGCCGGGATGACGTAGACGTTGTTGACCTGGACGCGCATCCCGCCGCGGACCTCGCGGATGGGCATCATCGTCGAGCGGGTGAGGATTTCCGTCAACATGCTCTCCCGCTTCGGGTCGAGATGCTGGACGAGAACGAAGGCCATGCCCGTGTTCGCGGGCAGGTGCGTCAGGAGCTTCGTGAAGGCCTCGAGCCCGCCCGCCGAGGCGCCGACGCCGACGACGGGGAACCCGGCGGAGGATGCGGCGCGGGGCTGGCTCGGCGAAGAACGGCGCCGACCGCCGGGACGCCCCGCCGGTCGACGTTTCGCCGTCGAACCGATTTCCCTCGCCGTTTCACTCGAGAAGGCACCTCTTGCCGGCCGCAAGCGGCTTCACCGGATCCTGGACAATGCTTCGGATGAGCCGTGTGCGGGCAATCCGAGTCTATTGCACGGATGGGGCGCGGAGGGGGCAATCGCGGGCCGAGGCCGCCGGCGCACGCTCGAACGGCTAGCCGGGCGCGCGTCGCGATGGGCGCCGACGCGGCCTCACGCCGTCCCCCGGTTCGAATGCCAGACCGACTTTCTCCCCGACGTCTTCGCCGGCTTCACGAGCTTCGGGTTCGCCAGCATCTTCCGCAGAAGCGCCGGAGGGTCGCCGTCGGCCGCTTTCGCCATGTTCCCGCCTTCGTCGCGCGCGATCTCTACGAGCAGGCGCCCGGAGACCACGGATCGGGGCTCTTCGTCGGCGATGTTCCGCTTGCTGACGGTCTTGTCGCGATGCTTGATGAGGAGCCACGGATTCCGGGCCTCTCCCCGGCGCTTCCCCATCCGGACGAGCACCCACTCGCCGCGGAGCTTCTCGCCCTCGAGGCGCATCTTCAGCTCCCCCTTCGCGAGGCTCGCATCGACGTCGGGGTCGACGGGGGTCCACTTCCCGCGGTCCCAGATCATCACCGTCCCGCCGCCGTACTCTCCTTCCGGTATCACTCCCTCGAAGCGGTTGTACTCGATGGGGTGGTCTTCCGTCGGCATCGCCATGCGCTTGTCGGCGGGATTGAGGGAGGGGCCGCGCGGCACGGCCCAGGACATCATCACGCCCTTCCACTCGAGCCGGAAGTCGTAATGGAGCGCCGTCGCGCGGTGCTTCTGCACGACGAAAGCGAGCTTCTTCGTACGGCGCCGCGGAGTCTTGCCGCGGGGCTCCGGCGTCACTCCGAAGTGGCGCTTCCGGCGGTACTGATCGAGCGGCACAACTCCCCCGAGATGCAAGCCTTCAAAAACCGTGCCTCGAAATCAGGAAGGAAAAGGCCGGCGGACGCGCGTCCGCCGGCCTTCTGGGGAAACAAGGCCCCGGATGCTGGCGAGGACCTACTCTTGTTCCTCCTCACTCATCGAGCCTTCCGAGCCCTGTGATCCCGGCTTGCGCGAGCGCTGGCCCTGGGAGCCCTGGCTCTCGGACCTCTCGCCCGGACGGCCGCTGGTGCCGCGGCCGCTCTCGAACTCGCCCTGCTCGTTGCGCGGCGGTTTCGGATTTCCACTCTGACCGCTCTGCGGCCTCTGGCCGCCTTGCTGTCCTTTGTTCGAACGATTGTCGCGATCCGCCATGAATTCCTCCTTTGTCGGGGAACCTTCCCCGACACAGGACCGGCTTCAAGAAACGTGCCGCGGAGTGCCGCCGAGCACTGGCACGTGGCTTGCCTTCGCCGAGCAGCGGAGGTCCCGAAAATGAACGAGCAAATGGAAAGTCTCCTGTACGAAGCCCTCGAAACCGAGATCGGCGGCGTGCAGATCTACACGAACGCGGTGCGGTGCGCGCAGAACGACGAGCTCAGGGAAGAGTGGGAGAAGTATCTCGAACAGACCATGCGCCACGAAGAGATCCTTCGAGAAGTCTTCGAGACGCTGAGCCTCGACGCCGACAAGGAAACGCCGGGCCGGAAAGTCGTGCGGCACATCGGCGAGTCCCTCGTACATGCCATGACGATGGCGCGCGAAGAGGGCGAGCCCGAGGCCGCGCAGATCGTGGCCGCCGAATGCGTCGTCCTCGCCGAGACGAAGGACCATCAGAACTGGGAGCTTCTCGGCGAGATCGCGAAGAAGCTCACGGGCGAGGAGAAGAAGGCGATCTCGGACGCCCACGGTGAGGTGGAGGACGAGGAGGACGAGCACCTGTACCACACGCAGGGCTGGAGCCGGGAGCTCTGGCTCGATCACCTGGGACTGGCGGCGGTCCTGCCTCCCCCCGAGGAGAAGAAAGACGTCAAGACGGCGATCGGCGCGGCGCGCGCGAAGCAGTCCCGCAAAGAAATGACGCGGGGCCGCAAGGGCAAAGCCGCTGCGCACGCCGAAACGTCCTGACAGTCGTCGAGCGTCTCCAGTCCTCCGGTATCCGGCGCCTCGGCTCCCCGAAGCGAGGCTTCCGGTACCGGAGGATGGACGGCTCTCGCATCTCGCAGGCGGATCGAGCGCGGATCGACGCCCTCGTCGTTCCTCCCGCCTGGGAGGACGTGTACGTCAGCTCGTCCCCCGCCTCCGCGGTCCAGGCGATCGGGCGCGACCGGGCGGGCCGCTGGCAGTATCTCTACTCCGAGAAGCAGGCGCGGGTGCGCGAGGCGCGGAAACGCGCCCGGCTTCTCGCCTTCCTGCGCGCGCTCCCCGCACTGCGGTCGCGCCTGGCGCAGGACCTTCGCCGGGAGGGTCTCGTGCGCGAGCGCGTCCTGGCCGCGATGGCGCGGCTGCTCCTGCGCGGGTTCCTGCGGCCCGGCAGTCAGGTCTACGCGCGAGAAAACGGGAGCTACGGCCTCGCGACGCTTCGTCCGAAGCACGTCCGCGTGCGCGGGAAGCGCATCACACTCTCCTATCCGGGCAAGGGCGGCAAGGCGCAGGTCCGGGAGATCGAGGATGCGGCGGCGGCCCGCGTGGTGCGGGCCCTCCTCTCCGATCCGGGGCCCGAGGTCTTCCGGTACCGCAACGGCGACGGTCAGTGGACCAACGTCCGGCGGCGGCACCTCAACACCTACCTGGGCGAGATCACGGCAACGCGAGTCACCGCCAAGGACTTTCGCACCTGGGCCGGCACGCTTTTCGGCGCCTGCGCGCTCTCGCGCTCCGGCTTCCCCAATCCGCCGTCCAGATCGGCCCTCCGGCGCCGCGTGTCCGAGGCGATGCGCGAGACCGCGACGCTGCTCGGGAACACGCCGACCGTCTGCCGCGCCTCTTACGTGAGCCCGGGTGTCCTCGCGGCATTCGAGCGCGGGCGGATGCTCGACGATCCGCCGACGCTCGAGAGCTTGATCCGGGCTTCGCCGCGCGCGCTGGCGGCCCTGGAGCGCCGCCTCGCGCGCCTGATCTCGAACGGGAACGGCTGAACCGCGCCGGAGTCATGCCCCGGTGTGAGCTCGTCGTTGCAAGCTCAGCCGAGGGCCAGCCGCGCCGCATGCCGCCCGCTCGCGATGGCTCCGGGAACGGTTCCGCTCGCCTCGGAGGACGCGGCCTCTCCCGCAAAAAACAGGGTTCTCTGGACCGGCCGCGCGAGGCGCCCGGGGGCGGAGGAACCGCCGACGACCTGGTAGCTGTAGGCGCCGCGCGAAAAGGCATCCCCGGTCCAGTCGTGGCTGTGAGCACCGACGAGGAGCCGCCGCGTCCGCGCGGGAGAGACGCGGAAAATGCGAGCGAGCTGGCGTAGAGCCGCGTCGAGAACGGCCGGCCGCCGCCCGCTGCGCAGCGCTCTGGCCGCAGGACCGCCCCCCCACAGCGTGAGCATCGGCAAATCGAGCGGCGCGGCCGTCCAGAGAGTCCGGAACGGGCCGTTCGCATGGACGAAGTCCGCCTCCTCGAGCGTCGTCCTCCAGAAGGCCTCCCGAAACCTCAGGACCAGACGCACGACATCGCCCATCTCGATGCCCTCGAGAGCGCGCCGAATCGAAACGGGCTCCGGATCGAATGCGACGGAGCCGCGGGAGCCGGGCGGGGCTTTCAGGACGCCGGCCGGCAGCGTGATCACAGCGCCCCGGGCGCGAATGCGCGCGGAGCCCGTGCGGACGTCCACCTCTCCGCGACGCCACCGCACCGCGCGCACGACCGTCGACAGCTCAATCCGGCAACCGGCCGATTTCGCGAGGTCTTCGAGGCTCCGCACGACGCCGTCGTAGCCCGAGAGCACCCGAAACTGCGCGCGGTCGTCCGGCGTCGAGGGCCCTTCGCCGGCGGTCGAGAGCGCCTGCTCGCTCGCCCGATCCATCGGGGCGGCGTTGTAGCTCTCGACCATCGAAGTGATGAGTCGGCGATCCGAGGCGGCGAGCTTCGGGTGCGACGCCAGAAACTGCGCGATGGAACGGTCGCGGCCCTGCGACCGCATGCGTTTCGTGAGCGACTCGAATCTCCTCCAGACCTCGCCCATGTCAACGAACCGGCCGCCACCGCGGGCTTCCCGGTGGAGGTTCGGAAGCCGGACGACCGCGAGCCCGGCTTCGCGAGCCAGCTCGAAGAGCTCCGGACGGCGGCCGTGGACGAACTCGGCTCCGAGCTCCACGGGAACCGGCCAGCCTCGAGCCCGGCGCGTCCAGATCCGCCCACCCGCGCGGGCACGAGCCTCGAGGATGAGAACGCGCGCTCCAGCTTCGCCGAGCTCGGCCCCCGCCGCCAGCCCGGCCGCGCCCCCGCCCACGACGATGAAATCCCAGCGCTTCACGGCGTCAAACCCCCGAGCAAGGCCGACGCCAGCATCCGGCGAAAATGGCGATGACAAACGCCTCGCGGTCTCTCATGGCGACGGGCTCACCGGGGGAATTCACGCGCGGGATTCCTCGTGCACGTGTCGCGGCCGGTGGAGCCGTCCGACTCGTCGCGGCCGGCGCAGGGTGTCGCGACTCGGGCGGGCGGTGGTTCCTCCTCGACGCCGTTCTCTTCCCCGCCGGCCGGCCGGAACTTTCTTGCATCGAGAGGAACGTCTCTTGCATCAATGAAACGCGGTTCGGCCGGTGAACAGAGGTTCGTTTTTGGAGATCAATCACACAGGAGGTTCGGTCCATGGATGAGAATCGTCGATTCGGTCGCCGCAGGGAAGACGAGGAGCGCTACGGCCGCTATGAGGAAGGTTTCGAGAGCGGCGGCGCAGGCCGGTACGCGCAATCGAGCGAGTTTCAGGGACGCGGTTCGCGACAGGGACAAGGCAGTCAAGGGTCTCGGTACGGCCAGGGCCGTTACGGTCAGGGCTCGTATCAGGGCGGCAGCCAGAGTTCCTACGGGCAGGGCCGAAGCCAGGGGTCGTACGGGCAGCGCAGCTCCGGCCAGGGCTTCTACGATCAGGGTGGCTACGGCCAGGGCTCGTATGGTCAGGGCGGCTACGAAGAGGGTTCCTCCGGCGAGTCTTACAGCGGGGGCGGCCGCTATGATCGGGAGGAGCGCGGGTTTGAGGGTCGTTCCTTCGACCGGTCTTTCGAAGAGGATGCATGGAGGCCCGGCGAGCGTTCGGGAGGGTACGGCTCTTCGAGCTACGAAGGCGGCCGCGATTTCGGTCCCTCGTGGCGTGATCGGTCCGGTCAGCAGGAATGGTCGGAAAGCGAGGGGTATCGCGGTGGACCGCCCATGCGTCAGTCTCAGGGTAGCTTTTCCTCGGAACAGGGCTCGCCCCGCGGGTTCCGCGGCGGAGCGAGCTCCCGCTCCCTCGGCCGCTGGGGTTCGGACCGGGGCGAGGGCGCGGACGTCGGCCAGCAGCGCTACGCCGGCAGCTACGGTCTCGGCTACGGCGGTCAGCGCGGCGGCGAGCGCGGAGAGTCCTTCGGCGCGATGATGGGCCGGTTTTTCGGTAAGGGCCCCAAGGGCTACCAGCGTTCGGACGAGCGCATCAAGGAACAGGTCAGCGACAAGCTCGAGGAGAACGGCGAAATCGACGCCACCGAGATCACCGTCGAGGTGAAGCAGGGCGAGGTGACGCTGGAAGGCTCGGTCGCGGACCGGTGGATGAAGCGGATGGCCGAGGACGTCGCCGAAGATTGCGCCGGCGTCAAGCAGGTGCACAACCGCCTGCGCGTCGAGCAGGGCAACGGTGCCGAGACTTCGGGGTCGTCGTCATCCAGGGACAGCGTTTCGTTCGGTTCCTCGTCCGGATCCGGCTCTACGTCGGGAGCGACGTCCGGCTCCGACAAGAGCTCGAAGTCGCGCAGCACCATCTGATTTCGGCATCGCTTGATGGAGGCGCCCCGAGAGTAGATCGGGGCGCCTCTTTTTACGTTGGAACGTCGCTTGCGGCGGGAGCGTCTCTTGCAGGTTGCCCTGCCGTCCGCAATGCCGCGGAACGCGCGTCCGGTCGCAACCGGTCTGCTCAGCCGCGTCCCCCGCGGGCCGTCACTTCCCCGTGGCTTCCCCTCAGACCCGCCGCTCCCCCGGCGCCGCCGGCGGAGGAACAGGAGGCCGGCCTCGGGTTTCATCGGCTCCCGATCCGGCCGCGAGGCGGTTCTTCCGGGTCCGATTCCAGAAACGGTGCTCGCCGATCGCTGCGAGGAAGTCCTGGACGAAGGACGGTTCGGCCGGCGCGTCGGAGACGACGACGCCGTCGGCGGCCAGATCGTTGCCATTCCCGTTCGTCTTTCGCCGGCCCCGGCCCGCGGCCTCGGACGGGAAGATTCCCGGCACCGCGCGCAGCAGGCTCGCGCCTTCGGAGGAGGCGGCGATCGGCTTGCAATGCCGGTAGGTCTCGGCCACGAAATCGAGGGCGTCGCGCTCCTCGAGAAGCGCTTCGACGCTCTCGACGCCACCCGGGACGTACACTGCGTCGAAGAGCACCGAGGATGTCGTCAGCAGGCTGTGGTCGATCCAGATCGGATCGCCATCCTCGGCCTGGAGCGAGCCGAGGCGCGGGGCGACGATCTGCGGATGGGCCCCCGCGGCGAGGAGGAGGTCTCGGGTTCGCGTCAGTGAGGCTCCATCGACGCCGTCCGACGCCAGAATCGCGATGCGGCGCGTTGCCGCGATTCCCTTGGGGGTGTTAGCCATCGAGAGCGCCGCCGACACCTTGGGAGTCGGCTCGCCGGCGCGCGGCTGAAAACGCGCCAGATCGCCGTCGGCCGGAATGCTCTGATTCAAAGGGTGCTCGAGCTCCGGAATGCGGCCGAAACCGAGACCCGCCGCGACGCTCGCCGCCAGGCCTTCATCGACCATTCCGAGCATGGCCACCATCCGCTTACGGATGGGCAGCCGCTCGACTTTGCCGAGCTCGAAGCGCAAGGCCTCCACGATGTGGTCCTTTTCGGGACCCGACTGGCTGCGGAAGAAGAGCCTCGCCTGCGTGAAGTGGTCGAAGAACTTCTCGGACCGGGCCCGCACCTTCATTCCCTCGGTGGGCTCGGGGAACGTGACGAACCCTCCCGAGGCGGAACGCGCCTGCATCGGGCAGCCGCCGCCGATCGAGTTCGGCTCGTAGTTCGCCTTTCCGCGGTTGATGGTCTGACGCATGTGCCCGTCTCGCTGGTTGTTGTGGACCGGAGCGATCGAGCGGTTGATCGGGATCTCGTGGAAGTTCGGTCCGCCCAGCCGCTTTAGCTGCGTGTCGGTGTAGGAGAAGAGCCGGCCCTGGAGAAGAGGATCGTTGGTGAAGTCGATTCCCGGAACGATGTGCCCGGGGTGGAACGCCACCTGCTCCGTCTCGGCGAAGAAGTTGTCGGGATTCCGGTTGAGCGTCAGACGACCGACGCGCTCGACGGGGACGAGCTCCTCGGGGATGAGCTTCGTCGCATCCAGCAGGTCGAAGTCGAAGTCGTGCTCCCGGGACTCTTCGACGACCTGTATTCCGAGTTCGTACTCGGGGTAGCTCCCCTTCTCGATGGCGTCCCAGAGGTCGCGCCTCAGGAAGTCGGGGTCCTTGCCCGAGATCTTCTGCGCCTCGTCCCAGGCCACGGAGTGCACGCCGAGGAGCGGCTTCCAGTGGAACTTGACGAAACGCGAGACGCCGCCGGCGTCGATGAACCGAAACGTGTGGACGCCGAAGCCCTCCATCATCCGGAAGCTCCGCGGGATCGCGCGGTCCGACATGAGCCACATGACCATGTGCATCGATTCGGGCATGAGAGAGATGAAGTCCCAGAACGTGTCGTGGGCCGAGGCCGCCTGCGGGATCTCGTTGTCCTGCTCGGGCTTTACGGCATGGATCAGGTCGGGAAACTTGATCGCATCCTGGATGAAGAAAACGGGCATGTTGTTGCCCACGAGATCGAAGATGCCTTCCTCTGTGTAGAACTTGACCGCAAAACCGCGGACGTCGCGGGGCATGTCGGTCGAGCCGCGGGATCCAGCCACCGTCGAGAAGCGCACGAACACGGGAGTCCGGACCGCGGGGTCCTGGAGAAACGCCGCCTTCGTGTAACGCGCGAGGCTTTCGTAGACTTGAAAATGGCCGTGGGCGGCGTTTCCGCGGGCGTGGACGATCCGCTCCGGAATCCGCTCGTGGTCGAAGTGGGTCATCTTCTCGCGGAAGTGGAAATCCTCGAGCAGCGAGGGCCCGCGCTCGCCAGCCTTGAGCGTGTTCTGGTTGTCGTTGACCCGCGCGCCCTGATTCGTGGTCAGGATCTGGCCGGCGCCGTCTTCTTTGTGCAACGCGAGGTCAGCGGCCTTGGGGTTTCGTGGCCGAGACCGAGCCGCCGAGAGCCCGGCCGGAACATCTGGATTCGCCGGACGACTCGCGGGACGAGGCGAGGGCCTCGCCGCCTCGGGTTCCGCCGAGCGTATTCTCGTCGGACGTGCGTTCGCTCGATTCACCTTCTTGCCGCGGCTGCGGCCGCGGCCGGATCCTTTCGGGTTCATGGGGCTCCTTCCTTGCGAACCACGACCGCGTTGCAAGAAGCGGGCCTCGCGGTACGCTCCTTGCAGCACGCCGCTCGGGAGGAAATCTCATGAAAGCCCGGAAACCCGCGGTGGCGAAGCAGACGGAAGAGCTCCTCTATCAGGCGCTCGAAACCGAGCTCGGAGGAGTCGAGGTCTATCGACTCGCCGTGCTGTGCGCGCGCAACGAGGAGCTCAAGGAAGAGTGGACGCGCTACCTCGCTCAGACCGAACGCCACGTCGAGATCGTACGCGGTGTCTTCGAACGGTTGGGACTGGACGCGGAGGGCACGACGCCCGGCCGATTGATCGTGCGCGACAAGGGAAAGGGCCTTGTCTGCGCCATGCAGAAGGCGTTGAAGGATGCGCCCGAGGCGGCTCAGATCGTCGCCGCCGAATGCGTCGTCGACGCGGAAACGAAGGATCACGCCAACTGGCAGCTTCTGGGTGCGCTCGCCGAGGAGGCGACGGGCGCCGCGAAAGATGCTCTCTCGGAGGCCTACGCTCAGGTCGAAGACGAGGAAGACGAGCACCTGTACCACACGCGTGGATGGTGCCGGGAGCTCTGGCTCGAATCGCTCGGCCTAGAAGCGCAGTTGCCGCCGCCCGAGGAGGAAAAGGACGTGAAGAGCGCAGGCGAAGCGGCGGCTGTGGAAAAGGAGCGAAAGCTGCGAATCGTCAAGAAGAGCCGCGCCCGCTGACGTTCCGGAGGCCGCATGTCGCTTACGGGCCGGCGGCGGCAGGACCCGGGAGCTCTTCGGCCATCTTCAGGTGTGGCTTGAACGCGCGGAGCGTGGTGCCGGCCAGCCGGTCCCCGGCTGACTGTCCCGAGAGAGATTCCTTTTCGAACAGAGTCACGGCTTCCCGGTTATGTGGGTACGGTCGCGCCGACTCGTTCTAGCGCCATTTTTCAGCGACGGGAGGGGCCGCGCCCACAAGGGGCGCCGCTCCGCTCATGCAGAAGCGCCGCAACCACCGGGCACAACGCTTGCTAAAGCCCGTTACCCGGCGCGCACGGTTGCACGCCGAATTTTTTTCTGGAGGACCCATGCGGAAGATTTTGCTTCGATCGATGATCGGAATGATCCTGGCGTTGCCACTCGCGCTGAGCGCCCAGACGGCGCAGCCTCGCAGCGACGATCCGAACGCCCCCTACGCGACGACCGACAGGGACGACGACAGCGGCAAGTGGGGCCTGCTGGGCCTGCTCGGCCTCGCCGGACTCCTGGGGATGAAGCGAGTGGATCGCACGGATCGGGTGGTCAACACCCGGACCACGACCGCGACCGGAACGCCCGTCACCGGACGGTAGCTCCTTCCGTCAGCGGGAGAAGGGGCGGAGTTCCGCCCCTTTTTTTTCTCGACTCGAAACCCACGAGACCATCCGTCACGAATTCACGGCCGACGCTGCCACTCATGGCCGGCCCGGATCGAAGCGGCAGATGGGGCGGACCAGGCTCAGGGCGGCGGTCTGGGACAGAACGCGAGCGATCTGTCGGAACCTCTGCGTGATTCCAGGTGCCATTCCTGACGCCGCATCGCGCAGGGTTGGCGGAAGCGTGTGGGAGTCGAACCCACCCGTCCCGGCTCGAGGCCGCGACGCCGACGGATTTGAAGTCCGCGAGGGTCACCGGACCCCGTGCGCTTCCGGACGGAGCCTATAACGGGTGAGGACCGGCCCGGCTCTTGCAGGAGAAGGGGTTAGAAAGGACTACGCACGATGAAGCAACGACCCAGACTCGCAACCCCGAAAGCCGTTCCGGCGAACCGGCCGTTCCTCTCCGACATCCAGACGCTGCGGGAGCGGGCGCGCCAACACATGGAGAAGGGCGCCGTCACCGAGGGTTATCGCGCCGACCGCGAGACCGTGGTCCGGATCCTGAACGAGGCCCTCGCGACGGAGATCGTCTGCGTCCTGCGCTACAAGCGCCACTACTTCATGGCCGCGGGGATCCACGCCCAGGCCGTGGCGCAGGAGTTCCTCGAGCACGCCAACGAGGAGCAGCAGCACGCCGACCAGATCGCCAAACGCATCGTGCAGCTCGGGGGAGAGCCGAACTTCTCGCCCGACGGGCTCGCCTCGCGCAGCCACTCGGAGTACGTGGAGGGCACGACGCTCATCGACATGCTCAAGGAGGACCTCGTCGCCGAGCGCATCGCGATCGAGTCCTACGGCGAGATCGTCCGCTACCTCGGCAACGACGACCCGACGACCCGGCGGCTGATGGAGAGCATCCTCGCCGTCGAGGAAGAGCACGCCGACGACCTGAAGACGCTGCTGGAGACGCTCGCGAGCTGAGGGGCGACGGCCGCCCGAGGCCTCCGGCAGCCCAGCGCGATGTGCACGGACCGCGTGCGCCTCGAAAAGCTGTCGACGTCGTTTCCGAGTATCGCCTGGTCGCAAAGGCCTACGAAGGCGCCTGATCCCTTGGCGCATCGAATCGCGCCGCTACCCGGAAATGTTCGCTTCACCGTTGTAGCATCGGCTCGCGCCGCAGCGACGACCCGGAAGACCCCTTCGCGGCGCGGGAGGCAGACGGGATGGCCGGCAGAAGACAGTTCGGGGTGTGGCTCGGGGTCATGTGCGCTCCTGATTCCCTCGTTCGCCGGCTGCCGCCGCGGCGAGCCTGCGGCCGCGGGTCCCGCGAAAGCGACGACGCTCCTGCTCGCCGCCTACACGACGCCGCGCGAGGCCTACCGCGACGCCATTCTTCCCGGCTTCGAGCGGGCGTGGAAGGAGAAGTCCGGAGCGGCCGTCGAGTTCCGCACCTCGTATCAGGGCAGCGGCGCGCAAGCCCGGGCCATCATCGGCGGATTCGAGGCCGACATCGCGGCTCTCGCTCTCGCGCCGGACATCGAAAAGATCGCGGCCCAAAAGCTGATCACCCACGACTGGAAGGCGAGACCCCACGGCGGAATGGTGACCAACTCGATCGTCGTCCTCGCCGTGCGCAAGGGCAACCCCGCCGGCATCAAGGACTGGGCGGATCTGACGCGCAGCGGTCTCAACGTCCTGACGCCCGACCCCAAGACATCCGGCGGCGCCATGTGGAACATCAACGCCATCTACGGAGCCGCGCTGCGAGGCCACACCGGAGTCGCGGCCAACGATCCGGCGGCGGCCGCGGGCTTCCTCGCGAGCGTTTTCAAGAACGTTTCGATCATGGATAAGGGAGCGCGCGAGTCGATCACCACCTTCGAGAAAGGCGTCGGCGACGTCGCCATCACCTATGAGAACGAGGTCCTGACCGCGCAGGCCGCAGGCGAGGCTACTCGAGTACGTCGTGCCCAAGTCGACGATCCTGATCCAGAACCCGGCGGCCCTCGTGGACACCTACGTGGAGAAGCACGGCACGCGCGACGCCGCGGCCGCGTTCCTGGACTTCCTCGCGACTCCGGACGCTCAGCGCGCATTCGCGAAGTTCGGCTTCCGGCCGGTGGACCCGGAAGTCGCGAAGGAAGTCGAGACGAAGTTCCCCCGCGTCGAAGATCTCTGGACGATCGACGACCTCGGAGGCTGGCCGAAAGTCCTCGAAGAGATCTACGGACCCCAGGGCGTCTGGACGAAGGTCTTCGCCGGCAAGAGCGCCGCCCCGTGACGCCGGCGGTCGGAACCGCCCCCTCCGCGACGAGGCCGACGCCGGCGCGTAAGGACGCCGCGGCCCCGCGTCCCTGGGGTCGCTTTGGACTGCGGGCGACGGCGATCGCTTACCTCGGGCTCGCCGTCGCGCTGCCTCTCGCGGCCGTCGTCGAGCAGGGATTCTCGGCCGGCCTTCGCGAGTTCTGGCGCCACGTCACAGGGCCGGCGGCCGCCGACGTTCTGCAGTTGACGCTCCTGATGGCCGCGATCATGACGGCGGTCAACGTCGTGTTCGGTGTCGCGACCGCGTACGTTCTGGCGCGCTATGAGTTCCCGGGTCGAGGCCTCTTCAACGGCCTGGTCGACCTGCCCTTCGCGATCCCGACGCTCGTCACGGGACTGATGCTCGTCGTTCTCTACGGGCCGGCCGGTTTTCTCGGCCGCTGGATGGAGGGGCGGGGAATCCAGGTGATCTTCGCCCGACCGGGCATCCTCCTCGCTCTCTTGTTCGTCTGCTACCCGTTCGTCGTGCGTTCGGTTCAGCCCGTTCTGTTGGGCGCGGAGAGGTCGGAGGAGGAAGCCGCGTGGACGCTCGGCGCTTCGCGCTGGAGGACGTTCTGGCGCGTCACGCTGCCCGAGATCCTGCCGGCCGTTCTGACGGGCGCCCTTCTCTGTTTCGCCCGGGGGCTCGGGGAGTTCGGCTCGATCGTCATCGTGGCCGGCAACATCCCCGGCCGAACCCTCACGGCCCCCGTCTACATCTTCGGCGAGATCGAGTCGCAGAACCCGCGGTCGGCGAGCGCGGTCTCGATCGTCCTTCTGACCATCTCCTTCGTCATGCTGCTCCTGGTGGACGCCTACAGCCGGCGCCCGAAGGCCGCCGGTGGCTGACGTGGCCGGGCCCGAGGCCGCCGATCCTCGCGAGCGCCGCACGCGGCCTCGCGGGATCGAGCTCCTGCTCGTCGCGCTGGTCGTCGGCTACGCGGGGGTTCTTCTCATCGGGCCGCTGCTCGGCCTGGTCTGGGGCGCGCTCCGGGGAGGCGCGGGACCCTTCTGGAGGGCGCTCACGGATCCCGAAGCTCTTCACGCCCTCAAGCTCACGCTTCTGATCGCGCTCGCCGCGACGGCGATCAACGCCGTGCTCGGGACGTGCGCGGCCCTGGTTCTCGTGCGGGACGACTTTCGAGGGAAGCGGATCCTCAACGGTCTCGTCGACCTGCCGCTGGCCACCTCCCCGGTCATCGCCGGGTTCATGCTGATCCTCCTCTTCGGGCGCGGCGGCTGGCTGACTCCCGCGACGGCGGCTCTCGGAGTCCCGATCGTGTTCGCGGTGCCGGGCATGCTCCTCGCGACGGTGTTCGTCTCGCTGCCGTTCGTCACGCGGGAGCTCGTGCCCGTGCTCGAGCAGATCGGCACGGAGTCCGAATCCGTCGCATACACGATGGGCGCGAGCCCCTGGACCGCCTTCTGGAGGATCACGCTTCCGTCGGCGCGCTGGGGTCTCCTCTACGGGCTCTCACTGACGTTCGCCCGGGCCATCGGCGAGTTCGGGGCGGTCCTCGTGGTCAGCGGCAGCATCGCGGGCCTCACCGAAACGGCGACCCTCTTCATCTATCGCGCCCTCGACGAGCGCCATCCGGTGGCCGCGCACGCGGTCGCGCTCGTGCTCGCGCTCTTCTCCTTCGTGCTGCTCCTGGGCATGGAGTTCTTCCGGCGCCGGCGGCAGCGGCGCTCGGTCCGTTCCTAGGGCGCGGGCATCCTCGCGACGATCTCGCGCGCCGCCTTCGCGTTGGGATACTCGGGCTCGACCTCCAGGGCTTTGCCGTAGAGCTGGCGGCCGAGCTCCGGTTGTCCCGTGGCGAGGTAGGTCTCGGCGAGGCTGTCCCACGAATTGCCGGATTTCGGATAGAGGTCTGTGTTCAGACGGAAGACCGCGATGGCGGCCTCGGTCTGCTTCCGCCCGAGGAGGGCGTAGCCGAGCTCGTTGACGGCCTCCTCCCGGACGAGGGGCGACTGCGGATCGCTCTTCCTGATCTTTTCGAGCATCGTCGTCAGAGCCTCCGGGCTTCGACTTGCGGCGACGGAGGCGAGGACGGCGCTCCCGACCTCTCCGAGAGGGTCGTTCTCCCGCAGGTAGGCGTCGAGAGCCCGAGGATCCGACTCCGCGTCCCGAAGCAGCTCGTTCATCGTCTCCCGGTAGGACTCGGGAACGCCCCGCAGGAGGCGCTTCCGCTCCTCCTCCGCGATCCAGCGGCCGGCCACCATCACGCCCGCCGGGTTTCTCAGGCGGCGGACGTCCTCGAGAGGATTCTCGCGGGTGAGGATCAGGTCCGCCCGCTTTCCCGCCGCGATCGTCCCGAAGTCTTTCTCCTTGCCGAGTAGTCGGGCCGGGTCGACCGTCGCCGTCTTCAACGCGGCGTACGGAGTGAAGCCGAGGTCCTGGAAGATCTCGATCTCCTCGATCAGGCAGAAGCCCGGCGCGCCGAGCCAGGCCGCGTCCGTGCCCGCGAGGATCGGCACGCCGCCCGCGTGGAGGGCCTTCACGAGCTGGCGCTGGAACTCGTAGCTCACCGCGAGCCCGGGGATCACCACCGGATCGAAGCGATTCGCGTACGTGTTGCGCGCGGGCTCGAGCTTCTCGCGCATCGACGGCGCCATGTAGGCCAGGTTCGGGTCCTTCAAGTATTCCCGGACGTCGGTCGCCTGTCGCACGATGTTGCGGAAGGCGACGAGCGTCGGGATGACCGAGATGCCGGCCTCCTTCGTCATGGCGACGGCTTTCGGGATCTTCAGCGCGTCGAAGGGAGGGACGAGCGTGTTGGATTTCGGATCATCCTCGCGGAAGAACGTGTAGACGTACTCCTCCGCGTGGGCGATGGACTGCCCGGCGGCGAGCGTCGCGGCGAAACCCGGCTCGCGGGCGACGTGGCCGACCAGGACGAGGCCCTTCTTCCTGGCCTCCGCGGTGAGCGCGGGGTACTCCTTCGCGCCGACCTGGTTGTAGATCTTGATCCCGTCGTAGCCGGCGGCGGCGATCCGGTCGACCTCCTCGACCGCGGCCTCGGGGCTCCGGGGCCGGTCGAGAATGGGGCCGGTGGTGTAGATGGCCGGCCCGAGAAGCGCTCCGTCCGCGATCCGCCGGCGCCACTCGAGATACTGCGGCCGTCCGCTCAGGTTGAAGACGGTCGTCACGCCGTTGGCGACGTAGAGCGTGAGCTCCTGCGGCGTGTAGATGTGGACGTGCATGTCGGCGAGGCCCGGGGAGAGGTACCCGCCGCGGGCGTCCACGACCCTTGCGCCCTCGGGCACCGGATTCGTCGCCGTCGGTCCCATGGCGGCGATGCGGCCGCCGGATACGACTACGGTTTGATCGCGCAGCACCCGGTCGGAGTCCATGGGCACGACGTTGGCGTGCACGAAGGCGGTGACGTCGGAACCGCCCGCGAGGGCGAGGACCGCGGCGAGGATCAGCCCGAAGGCATGGACGATCGGCATGCGTGAAACCTCGCCTTCAAGCTACGCAGAAGACGGGCCGAGGTTCCGCTGAACGCGAAACGGCCGGGCTCCCCGGCGAGGAGCCCGGCCGAGAAAAACCGAAACCGAAGGGCTACTCGGTCTTCGCGATGACGTCCCGGAGGATGGGCGGCTGACCCATGTAGTTCGTGATGCCCACCTTTCCGTCCTTGATCGAAGCCTCGGCGGCGAGCGTCATCTTGCCCTCGCCCTTCTTGTCGCCCTTCTTCCACCGCATTTCGACGACCGACAGGTCGTACTTCTGCGCGGTGCCCGGCGCGACCGAACCCGCCATCGAGATGGGCCGGTTCGTCGCGACGACGACCTGACGGCCCCCGTCCGGCAACTCGGTGGAGCGGGCGTACATGAGAGCGTCGCCCATCCCCGACTCCGCCGTCTTGATGTAGCCGACCTGGGGCAGGTTCTGCATTTCCTTGACCATCGCCTGCGACCCCGCGGCGGCGAGGACCGACTTCAGGACCTCCCTCTCGCCATCGGTGGACCAGCGGTTGATGACGATCTCGATGATCCCGGTGCCGCCGGTCTGCATGCTGAAGGCACGCGCCGTGAAGGTCTCGATCGGCTTGTTTCCCGACTCGGGGCGCTGACCGCCGACCTGCGCCTGGGCCGTGGCTGCGACCGCCAGAAGGACGATTCCCAGAAGCCCGGTGAAGAAGGACCGTGTTTTCATCTCTCTCTCCTTAGAGTAAAAGGCCGAACTCTATCCCGAGTTGCCCGGCTCAGAACCCGGGGGGCCTCTCCCCCGCCACGCCCGAGGCCCGCTCGAGCGCGATCCCGGCGGTGGCGACGGTCCCCTCCTCGAAAAGCCGGCCGATGAACGACACACCGTGCGGGACGCGGCGCGGCGTCTTGAACGTGGGCACCGGATTCTTGGGATCGGGCGCCCAGTCGTTGCGGGCCACCGTGACCTCCACGAAACCCGTCCGCAGCGCGAGCGCCGGGTGTCCCGTGAAGTTCGTAATAGTCAGGATCTCTCCGCGCAGCGCCGGCGCCAGGAGGACGTCGACCTTCCGAAAGACCTTCTCCATCTCGAGCGCGACCTTCCGCCGCAGCCGGTCGGCCTGGACGAAGTCGACGGCGGAGAGGAAGCGTGCCTGCCGGAAAATGTTGGGCCACGCGTCCGGGACCTGCATCTTGAGCTGGTTCATTCCGCCCGAGAGCGTCAGCTCCTCGAAGGCCGCGGCGGCCTCGCCCGAGACCACGGTGCCGAGGGAGTCGTAGGGCCAGTCCGGCAGCTCGACCTCGACGGCCGTGACACCGAGCTTCTTCATCGTCTCGAGCGCGGCGCGGTCGAGGGGAGTCGCGGGCTCCTCGTGCATCCACTTCGGGATGTAGCCGAGCTTGAGCCCGCGGACCGACGCGGTCGCGTCGAAATCGAGATGACACGGCACGCTGTAGAGATCCCCGGGGTCCGGGCCCGAGACGGCCTGGAGCACGAGCATCGCATCCTCGACGCCCCGGGTCATCGGGCCGAGCTTGTCGAGCGTCCAGCACAGGGTCATCGCGCCCGTGCGCGGGACCCGGCCGAACGTCGGGCGCAGTCCCGTGACGCCGCAGCGCATCGTCGGGTCGATGATCGAGCCCCCGGTCTCGCTGCCGATGGAGAAGGACACGAGGGCCGCCGCGGTCGCCGCTCCCGGCCCGGCGCTCGAGCCTCCGGAGCCCTCCTCGAGGAGCCAGGGGTTCATGGTCTGGCCGCCGAACCAGACGTCGTTGAGGGCGAGGGCGCCGAGCGAGAGCTTCGCGAGAAGCACCGCGCCGGCCTTGTGGAGGCGGTCGACCACGGCCGAGTCCGCTTTCGGGACGCGGTTGCGGAAGGGTTCGGCGCCGTACGTCGTGAGGATGTCCTTCGTGTCGAGGAGGTCCTTGACCCCGTAAGGGATCCCGTGGAGCGGACCGCGGTAGCGACCCGCCGCGATCTCGGCGTCCGCCTCCTTCGCCTGGGCGAGCGCCACGTCCCTGGTGAGCGTGATGATGCTCCTGAGCTTCGGATCCAGACGCTCGCAGCGCTCGATGTAGATCCGCGTCAGCCTCTCGGAGGTCAGAGCGCGCGACTTGATCCAGGCGGACTGGGCGACGACGGTGGCGTAGGCGATGTCCTCGTCCTTCTTCGGGACGGGTCCGGGATTCGCGGCGCTGCCGACGAAGCGGTCGCGCGTGGGCGCGGGCGCGACGCCGGGGATCATCGGGTTCCAGAGCGTGGCCGGCGCGAGCTCGGTCTCGAGGGCCAGCTTGCGCGGACCCGTGCGCCGCTCCATCGTCCCGGCCATCATCTTGGCCCAGCTCGCAGCGATCTGCGACTGCTCCGCGCTCGTGAACTCGATCCGCACGAGCTTCTGCGCCTCGACGATGGTCGCGGGAGTGATCTCGGGTCCGACCGGCGGCGCCGTGCCGTAGACCGGCGGCATGCCCGCCGGCGCCGGGGTGACCTGGGGATCGGGACTGACCGAACCTGTCGCGGCGCGACGTCGCCGTCGCGGCGGCGCCCACGACGCCCGCAGCTGTGCGGGCGAGGAAACGGCGGCGGGATTGCGGCATGGAGTTCCCTCCTGCCGCGAGATCCTAACTGAGGTATCCGGCGCGCACGGCCTGCAGGACGGCGCGGGTGCGGTCCCGGACGCCCAGCTTCGAGAGGATGCTGGACACGTGGTTCTTGACGGTCCCTTCGGTGACGCGCAGCGCCCGGCCGATCTCGCGATTGCTGTAGCCGCCGGTCATCAGCCGCAGGACCTCGAGCTCGCGCTCCGTCAGCGGATCCGCCGGCTCGAGGCGTGGAAACGCGGGGTCGGGACCGGCGTCCAGCCCGCGCACGACCCGTTCGGAGGCGATCGGGTGCACGGCGGTGCCACCGGCGGCCACGTCGCGGATCGCGCGGACGAGCTCGGCGAGGGACACGTCCTTGAGCAGATAGCCCTTCGCGCCGGCCTGAAGACCCTGGAGGAGCAGCTCGTCGTCGTCGAACGTCGTCAGGATGATCGTCGGCGGAAGGGCGCCCGCGGCGGAAAGCGCGCGGAGCACCTCGAGGCCGGAGCGGCGCGGCAGCCGCATGTCGAGGAGCACGACATCCGCGCCGGAGCGCGGGATCGACGCGGCCGCCTCGTCTCCGTCGGCCGCCTCGCCGGCGATCGCGATCTCCGGGTCCAGCGCGAGCAGGCTGCGAATGCCCTCGCGCACGAGCGTCTGGTCCTCGACGAGAAAGACGCGGATCACGATGACGCGCTCGGAGCCGGCAGCGGCAGAACGGCGTCGACCCGGAAACCTTCGCCCGGAGCGGTGTCGAAGGAGACCGCGCCGCCGCGCTGCTCGAACCGCTCCCGCAGGCCGGCGAGCCCGTGACCCTGCGCGACCGCCGTCGCTCCGCAGCCGTCGTCGCGGGCGCGAATGCGGATGCCTTCGGTGGAGCGCTCCACGTCGAGCCAGAGGTTCTCGGCTCTCGCGTGCCTCACCGCGTTCGTCACGATCTCCTGGGCGCACCGCAGGACGACCTCGCCGACCGCCGGGTCGTCGATGGCGAGCCCCGCCGAGGCCTCGACGTGAACGCGCGGGCGCGGAATGCCTTCGGCGAGCTTGCGGAGCGCCGCCGGCAGGTCGAGGTGGTCGTCGCCGCGCAGCGCGCCCACGACGCCGCGCACGTCCCCGAGAAGGAGCTTCGTCACGGTCTGGGCCGTCGCAATGCGCTCGCGCGCTTCGCCCGCGGCCTTGTGGCTCGCGATCTCGAGATTCAACGACAGCGCGGTGAGGTGGTGGCCCAGCAGGTCGTGCAGGTCCCGGGCGATGCGGGCCCGCTCGGCCAGACGCGCGCTCTGCGCGAGAAGCTCGCGCGTCGCTTCGAGCTCGGCGTGCGAGGCGGCGAGACCCTGGCGCAAAGCCGTTTCCTGGGCGAGCAGCCGGGCCGTGGCGTCGGCGATGAACTGGAAGGGCAGGTACGCGAACGCCAGGACGACGCCCCAGTGCCAGCCCCAGTGGAGCCACATCAACCAGAGCAGCCCGACGCTCTGCGCGGCGATCCACGCGGTCGCGGCCGGCCGCGGCAGGATCGGGCCGAGCTGGAAGGCCGCGAGCACGAGGAGCGCGCCTTCGAGGCCGAAGCACGGAGGCAGCGCGACGAGGGCGAACACCGCCGCGGCCTCGCCCGCGACGAGCAGCAGGACTTCCGCGACGGCGCTCTCGTCCCGCGGGGCGCCGGGAGGTCGCCCGCCAGAACGCCGCGCCGAAGAGCAGGAGCGCCGCGACCCAGGCGCCGAGCGCGAATTCGTCGCGCGTGCGCCAGGGTCCGAGAAGCTGCAGGACGACGACCGGGATGCCCACGGCGAGCCAGACCGCGAGGCCTCCGGCCCGCAGGAGACGCCGGTAGTCCTCGCGATAGAGCATCGCGCCCGAGTATAGGCGCGCGCCGAGCGCCGGACCCCTGCCGGAAGTCATGGACGCGATTCGCGCGACGTCATGACCTCCGGCACATGCGCGCCGCGCGCCGCCGCCGTACCGTCACGCTCCTGAAAGGGAGAAACCATGAAGAAGAAACTCATCCCCGCGCTGATCGCCCTGCTCGTCGTCGTCGCCATCGCCCTCGGAAGCCGCATCCTTCGCGCCGACGAGAAGCCCGGCAGCAAGAGCGAGAAGCCGGCTCCCGATGTGACGCTGTCGGGCACCGTCGTCGACATGCACTGCTACGTCACCCACGGCATCCACGACGCGGCGCACACCGGCTGCGCCAACGCGTGCATTGCGCGCGGTGTGCCCGCGGGGTTCCTGACGGACGACGGCACGCTCTACGTGCTCTTCGGCGAGACGCCCCACTCCGTGAAGGAGACCGTGAAGGACATGGCCGACGTTCCGGCGAAGGCGACCGGGACGCCGGTCGTGCGCGGCGGCGTCAAGGGCCTCCAGCTCAAGTCGATCGAGAAAACGGGCGCCCCCGCCCCGGCGAAGTGACTCGCCGGCCGGGGTGACGCCCGGCCGGGAGGGCTGGCGGGCAATTTGCTTCTCCTCGAGGGATACGCGGCCGCCGATCGGCCGCAAGACCACGGAGGTGCCCATGAGGAGACTCGACCTGTCCTTCCCCGAATTCGGATTCATCGTCACGACGCGGGCCGCGCTCGGCGCGGGCGTCGGACTGCTCCTGGCCCGGAAGCTCGGGCGGCGGCAGCAGCGTTCCGTCGGCACGGCGCTCGTCGCGATCGGCGCGCTCACCACGATTCCGGCGGCCTTCGCCCTGCTCGAGGCGCGCCGCAACGAGATGAGGACGGGCGAGGCGGCCTGAGGCTCGCGGCGACCGGAGGAGACCATCATGCCCGTCTGCGAGGTCTGTCAGAACGACTACGACAAGACGTTCGAGATCATTCTCTCGGGTCGCCGCCACGTCTTCGACAGCTTCGAGTGCGCCATCCACGCCCTGGCTCCGAAGTGCGAGCATTGCAAGTGCAAAATCGTCGGACACGGCGTCGAGTCTCATGCCCGCTACTACTGCTGCGCCAACTGCGCGGAGTTGAGCGGCGTGCAGGGCGCCCGGGACCGCGTCTCCTGAGGGGACCTCATTTCCGCGTGATAGAAAACCGGGCGGGGGTGTTCGATGCCGCGCATCACGGTCGGCCAGGAGAACTCGGGCCACATCGAGCTCTACTTCGAGGACCATGGCTCCGGCCGGCCGGTCGTCCTGATCCACGGCTGGCCTCTCTCGGGCCGCTCCTGGGAAAAGCAGACCACGGCTCTCCTCGAGGCCGGCTACCGCGTCATCACGTACGACCGGCGGGGATTCGGTGAGTCGAGCAAGCCGACGTTCGGCTACGAGTACGACACGCTCGCGGCTGATCTGCACGCTCTGCTGACGCACCTCGACCTGCGGGACGCCGCGCTCGTGGGCTTCTCGATGGGCGGCGGCGAAGTCGCCCGATACGTCGGGAAGCACGGCACCGAGCGCGTGAAGAAGGCCGCGTTTCGTTGCGGCGATCCCGCCTTTTCTTCTCAAGACCGCGGACAATCCCGAAGGCGTGGATGAGCCCGTCTTCGACGGCATCAAGAAGGCCCTTGCCGCCGACCGGCCGGCGTTTCTCGCCGGGTTCCTCAAGAACTTCTACAACGTGGACGCGCTGGGCGGGAAGCGCGTCAGCGACGAGCTCGTCCGGCTCTCCTGGAACATCGCGTCCGGAGCCTCCCCGACGGGACGCTCGCATGCGTTTCCGCGTGGCTGACCGACTTCCGTGAAGACCTCGCGAAGTTCGACCTGCCCACGCTCGTCGTGCACGGCGACACCGACCGGATCGTCCCGCTCGAAGTCTCCGGCCGCCGCACCCACGCCGCCGTCAAAGGCAGCAAGCTCGTCGTCCTGAAGGACGCGCCGCACGGCCTCAACTGGACCCACGCCGAGGAGCTGAATCGGGCTCTGATCGACTTTCTGGGCGGGCACTGAAGGAGCGATCCGATGGCCACCGTCGCGACCAAGGACGGCACACGGATCTGCGACCGAGACCGGGGTATGGGTCAGCCGGTCGTCTTCCGCGGCGCCGCCTTCGTATCGTAGGACGATACAAATCGGGCGGCGAGCGGTCGAGCCGGGCTCCCGGGATGGTAGTCTCGCCGGGAGGCCCGGAACGCTGCTTCCGCGCCGCCCGATTCGCCGAGACCGCGCGGCGTCGCTTCGGCCGCTCGGGATCGGGGGGATGATCCCGTCGAAGGAGGTGACCTCGATGCGGCTCCTCGACTGCTCGTGCGATCTCCCGGAGGTTTCCGCTTCTCTCACCGACCCCGAGGGGGTCGTTTCGTGACCGAGAAGCGAGTGTCGCGCGTCGTCATCGAAAACGTCACGCCCGAGGTCGACGGCGGGCGATTCCCGATCAAACGTACGGTCGGGCGAAGGAGTCCTCGTCGAAGCCGACGCGTTCGCGGACGGGCACGACCGCGTGGCCTGCGAGCTTCTCCACCGGGGCTCGACCGGCGAATCGTGGACGGTGGTGCCGATGGAACGCCTCGGGAACGACCGGTTCCGGGGCTCCTTCCGGGTCGAGCGCCTCGGCCGGTATCTCTACACGGTGCGCGCGTACGTCGATCGCTTCGGCACGTGGGTCCGGGACCTCGAGAAGCGCTCACAGGCCGGACAGGAGCTCGGCGTGGACCTTCGAATCGGCGCCGGGATCGTCGCGGCCGCGGCCGGACGCGCCGGCGGAGCCGATGCGCGGTTGCTCGCGCGGCATGCCGAGACCCTCGCGAAGGGCGACGCGGCCGCGCTGGACCTCGCGCTGTCCGAGGAGCTCGGGGACCTGGTCGGGCGGTATCCGGACCTCGGCGAGGCGGCGCTCCACCCGCGCGAGCTCGCCGTCGTCGTCGAGCGGGAGCGGGCGCGGTTCGGCGCCTGGTACGAGATGTTCCCGCGGTCGGCCTGCCCCGAGCCCGGGCGCCACGGCACGTTCGCGGACTGTCGAAGCCGCGGCTGCCGTACGTCGCGGCGATGGGCTTCGACGTCCTCTACCTGCCGCCGATCCATCCCATCGGCCGCGCGTACCGCAAGGGCAAGAACAACGCGGCCGGCGGCGAGGCCGACGACCCGGCAGCCCCTGGGCCATCGGCGGCCCGGAGGGCGGGCACAAGGCGATCCATCCCGAGCTCGGCACGCTCGAGGACTTCGGCGGCTCGTCGCGCGCGCCGCGGAGAGCACGGCATCGAGCTCGCGCTGGACCTCGCGTTCCAGTGCTCGCCCGACCATCCCTAGGTCAAGCGAGCACCCGGAGTGGTTCCGCCAGCGGCCGGACGGCACGATCCAGTACGCCGAGAACCCGCCGAAGAAGTACCAGGACATCTATCCGCTCGACTTCGAAACCGAGGACTGGCAGGCGCTGTGGGAGGAGCTGCGGCGACGTCGTTCGTCTTCTGGATCGACCAGGGCGTGCGCATCTTTCGCGTGGACAACCCGCACACCAAGCCGTTCGCCGTTCTGGGAGTGGATGATCGCGCGAGGCGCGGCGGCGACATCCCGGAGTCGATCTTTCTGGCCGAGGCGTTCACGCGGCCGAAGGTGATGTACCGGCTGGCGAAGCTCGGCTTCACCCAGTCGTACACCTACTTCACCTGGCGGAACACGAAGCGGGAGCTGACCGAGTACTTCACGGAGCTGACGCAGACCGACGTGCTGCGAGTTCTTCCGGCCCAACCTCTGGCCGAACACGCCGGACATCCTCACCGAGTTCTCCAGCTCGGCGGCCGCGCCGGCGTTCATGGCGCGGCTCGTGCTGGCGGCCACGCTGGGGCGAGCTACGGGATCTACGGGCCGGCCTTCGAGCTCGCTCGAGAGACGCCCGCGCGAGCCCGGCAGCGAGGAGTACCTCGATTCCGAGAAGTACGAGTCCGGCACTGGGACCGCGACGCGCCCGGACAGCCTGCAGCGAGTTCATCGCGCGGGTGAACCGGATCCGCCGCGAGAACCCGGCCCTGCAGCACGACCGCGGCTGCGGTTCCACGCCAGTCGACAACGACGCAGATCATCTGCTACAGCAAGGCGACGGACGAGCCGCGACGACGTCGTCCTCGTGGTCGTGAACCTCGACCCGCACCACACGCAGGCCGGCTGGCTCGACGCTGCCGCTCGGCGGAGCTCGGGATCTCCGGCCGGCGAGCCGTACCAGGTCCACGACCTGCTCGACGGCGCCCGCTATCTCTGGCACGGAGCGCGGAACTACGTGGAGCTCGACCCGCAGGTCCTGCCGGCGCACGTCTTCCGCGTTCGCCGCGACCTGCGGACCGAGCGGGACTTCGACTACTTCCTCTGACCAGGAGACGGCCATGCGCCCACGAAAGAAACCGGACGAGTCGCCGATCGGCGGGCAGCCGCTCTGGTATCAAGGACGCGATCATCTACGAGCTCCACGTCCGCGCGTTCTTCGACAGCAACGGCGACGGCATCGGCGACTTTCGCGGGCCTCACCCAGAAGCTCGACTACCTGCAGGACCTCGGCGTCACGGCGATCTGGCTGCTGCCGTTCTATCCGTCGCCGCTGCGGGACGACGGCTACGACATCGCCGACTACACCAGCGTGCATCCCGTCGTACGGCACGCTGCGCGGACTTCCGAGCACTTCTTCGCGAGGCGCATCGGCGCGGGCTGCGCGTCATCACCGAGCTCGTGCTCAACCACACCTCCGACCAGCACCCCTGGTTCCAGCGGGCCCGGCGCGCGCCGGCCCGGCAGCGCCGGCGCGGGACTTCTACGTCTGGAGCGACACGCCCGACAAGTACCAGGACGCCCGGATCATCTTCAAGGACTTCGAGGCCTCGAACTGGACCTGGGACCCGGTCGCCAACGCGTACTTCTGGCACCGCTTCTACTCGCCACCAGCCCGACCTGAACTTCGACAACCCGCGAGGTGCAGCACGCCAGATCTTCAGCGTCGCTCGATTTCTGGCTGGAGCATGGGCGTCGACGGCCTGCGGCTGGACGCCATTCCCTACCTCTACGAGCGGGACGGGACGAACTGCGAGAACCTGCCCGGAGACGCACGCGTTTCTCAAGGACGCTGCGCGCGCCACATCGACGCGCAATTTCACCGACCGGATGCTGCTGGCGGAAGCCAACCAGTGGCCCGAGGACGCGGTCGCCTACTTCGGCGACGGCGACGAGTGCCACATGGCCTTCCACTTCCCGCTGATGCCGCGGCTGTTCATGGCGTCCGCATGGAGGACCGCTTCCCGATCGTCGACATCCTCGCGCAGACGCCCGCCATCCCCGAGACTGCCAGTGGGCGCTGTTTCTGCGCAACCACGACGAGCTGACGCTCGAGATGGTCACCGACGAGGAGCGCGACTACATGTACCGCGTCTACGCCGACGACCCGCAGATGCGCGATCAACCTCGGGCATCCGCCGCCGGCTGGCGCCGCTGCTCGGCAACGACCGCCGCAAGATCGAGCTGATGAACGGCGCTGCTGCTCTCGCTGCCCGGCACGCCCGTCCTCTACTACGGCGACGAGATCGGGATGGGCGACAACATCTACCTCGGCGACCGCAACGGCGTGCGCACGCCGATGCAGTGGAGCGGCGACCGCAACGCCGGCTTCTCGCGCGCCAACCCGCAGAGCCTCTACCTGCCGGTCATCATCGACCCGGAGTACCACTACGAGGCCGTCAACGTCGAGGCGCAGCAGACACAACCCGCATCTCGCTGCTCTGGTGGATGAAGCGCCTGATCGCCCTGCGCAAACGCATCAAGGCGTTCGGCCGCGGCACGCTCGAGTTCCTGCACCCGGACAACCGCAAGGTCCTCGCCTTCGTGCGGCAGCTACGAGGACGAGACCGATCCTGGTCGTCGCCAACCTGTCGCGGTTCGTCCAGTACGTGGAGCTCGACCTGTCGCGCGTTCGCAGGGACGCTGCCGGTCGAGCTGTTCGGCCGGGACGACTTTCCGCCCGATCGGCGACCGGCCGTACTTCCTGACGCTCGGGCCGCACAGCTTCTACTGGTTCGCCCTCGAGACGGAGCACCGGCCATCGACCGCGCCGCCTGGCCCGCACCTGGCCGCGACGGTGGAGCTCGCCGCCCATTCCTGGGAGAGCCTTCTGCGCCCGGGAGCGCGCGCTGCGGTCGATGAGACGCTTCCCGAGTACCTCCGCCGCCAGAGGTGGTTCGGGGGCAAGGCGCGCAAGATCCGGGGCGCGAATTCCGTCGATCGTCGTGCCTCTCGACGGGGAAGGCCGGCCTCATTGGACGCTCGTCAGCGTCGACTACGTGGACGGCGATCCCGAAACCTACCTGCTACCCCTTTCGTTCGCCACCGGACAGAAAGCGGCCGCGATCGTAAAAGACGCGCCGCAGGCGGTCGTGGCCGACGTTCGCGGCGAGTCGGACGGTATCCTCTTCGACGCCCGTCTACGATCCGGCGTTCGCCGACGCCTTGCTCGCGGGCATCGAGCGCCGACGGCGCTGGAAGGGAACCCTCGGCGAATTCGTCGCGGCGCGCACGCCGACGCTTCCGGATCTCCATCCCGCGGGCGGGGCGCTGAGCCACTCGGTCCTGCGCGCCGAGCAGAGCAACAGCTCGCTCCTCTTTGCCGATCGCTTCATGGCCAAGCTGTTCCGCCATCCCGAAGAGGGGACCAACCCCGACCTCGAGGTGGGCCGCTTCCTCACGGAGAAAGTCGGATTCGCCCACGTTCCGGCGGTCGCGGGCGCCCTCGAGTTCCGGCGCGCAGCGCGGGGAGCCGATGACCCTGGCGATTTTCCGGGCCTACGTCCCCAACCAAGGGGACGCGTGGCGCTACACGCTCGATACCCTGGGCCGCTACTTCGAGCGGATGCTCGGAAACGCCAGGAGATGCCGTCGCCTCCGCTCCCTTCCGAGGGGCCCCTGCAACTCGCCGCGCAGGCAACGCCGCCTCACGTCCCGGAGCTCATCGGCAGCTACGTCCAGTCGGCGCAGCTGCTCGGATTCGAACCGCCGAGCTTCACCTGGCCCTCGCCTCGCGCCCGGACGATCCCGACTTCGCTCCGGAGCCGTTCTCCACGCTGTATCAACGCTCGCTCTACGAGTCCATCCGGAGCCTCGCCGGACAGAAGCTGCAGCTGCTCCGAACGAGCCTCGACCGTCTCGCGTCCCCGGCGCGGGAGCGGGCGGAGGCACTTCTGCTCGGGAAGGCGAGATCGCCACGCAGATGAAGGGGATGCTCGCGGGCAGGATCGACGCCCTCCGCATCCGCATTCACGGCGACTATCACCTCGGGCAGGTGCTCTCGACCGGCAAGGACTTCGCGATCGTCGACTTCGAGGGCGAACCCGCGCGGTCGCTCTCCTTTCGTCGTCTCAAGCGATGCGCTCTCGTCGACGTCGCCGGGATGCTCCGCTCTTTCGACTACGCCGCGAGCGCGGTGATGCTCGGACATGCGGAGACCGCTCCCATCCGCACGGAAGACCGAGGGTCGCTGCTTCCCTGGGCCGTTTTCTGGACGCGCTGGGTGAGCGCGGTCTTCCTGCGGTCCTACCTCGAGACGGTCTCCGAGGCGCCGCTGCTGCCGCGAGACGGCGAGCGGCTGGCGACGCTGCTGCACACCCATCTCCTCGAGAAGGCGCTCTACGAAATCGGCTACGAGATGCAGAATCGCCCGGACTGGATCCAGATTCCGCTCGAG